>CAWFVL010000010.1:0-47818 GCA_963819195.1 uncultured Gammaproteobacteria bacterium | reverse complement strand
GTCATCCATCAGGAAGCTGCGCAGCTGCTCGCTGCGGCTCGGGTGCCGCAGTTTGCGCAGTGCCTTGGCTTCGATCTGGCGGATGCGCTCGCGCGTGACGTCGAACTGCTTGCCGACTTCCTCGAGCGTATGGTCGGTGTTCATGTCGATGCCGAAGCGCATGCGCAGTACCTTGGCCTCGCGCGGCGTCAGCTGCGCCAGCACCGAGTGGGTGGTCTCGCGCAGCGATTCCATGGTGGCCTGGTCGATCGGTGAGGCCACCGACTGATCCTCGATGAAGTCCCCAAGGTGCGAATCCTCGTCATCGCCGATGGGCGTCTCCATCGAGATCGGCTCCTTGGCGATCTTGAGCACCTTGCGCACCTTGTCTTCCGGCATCTCCATGCGCACGGCCAGCTCTTCCGGCGTCGGCTCGCGTCCCATCTCCTGCAGCATCTGCCGCGAGATGCGGTTGAGCTTGTTGATGGTCTCGATCATGTGCACCGGGATGCGGATCGTGCGTGCCTGGTCGGCGATCGAGCGCGTGATGGCCTGGCGGATCCACCACGTCGCATAGGTTGAGAACTTGTAGCCGCGGCGGTATTCGAACTTGTCCACCGCTTTCATCAGGCCGATGTTGCCCTCCTGGATCAGGTCCAGGAACTGCAGGCCGCGGTTGGTGTACTTCTTGGCAATCGAGATCACCAGGCGCAGGTTCGCCTCCACCATCTCTTTCTTCGCGCGGCGTGCCTTGGCCTCGCCGATCGACACCTCGCGGTTGATCTCTTTGATCTCGTTGACCGACAGGTGATAGAGCTCCTCGAGCCCCGTCAGCTTCTTCTGGCGGCGTTCGATTTCATCCTTGAGCTTGGCCAGCGGTGCGGAGTACTTCTTGCCGGCCTTCACGTGCTTGAGGATCCAGCGCGGGCTGGTCTCATTTTTCGGGAAAGTGGCGATGAAATCCTTGCGCGGCATGCCGGCATCGCGCACGGCGATGATCATGATCTCCTTCTCGATCTGCCGGATCTCACTGATGTGCGTGCGCAGCTGATCGGTCAGCGCATCGAACATGCGCGGCGAGAGCTTGAGTTCCATGAACTCGGCGGCGAGCTTCTTGCGGATCTTCTGGGTCTTCGGATCCTCGACGCCCTGCTTGGCGATACCCGCCAGCGCCTGCTGCAGCAGCTTGGCGAGCGAGCCCATGCGGCGCGCGACTTCCTCCGGATCCGGGCCGGTGTCGATGACCTCTTCTTCGGCCTCATCGCCATCCTCGGCGTCCTCTTCCTTGGACTCGGCATCCGCCGCTTCGAGGTCGATCTTGGTCGGATTCTGCGGCTGTGCGATCACATCGGGTGCGTTCGGATCGATGAACCCGACCAACAGATCGATCAGACGTGCCTGGCCAACCTTGACCAGTTCGTAGGTGCGCAGCAGGTGCTCGAATGTGGCCGGATACTTGCCGAGCGCGGTGCGCACGGCATCCAGGCCTTCTTCGATGCGCTTGGCGATGCGGATCTCGCCCTCGCGCGTGAGCAGTTCCACCGTGCCCATCTCGCGCATGTACATGCGCACCGGGTCGGTAGTACGCCCGAGTTCGGCATCGAGCGCAGCCAGCGCCGCCGCGGCTTCCTCGATTGCCTCGTCGTCGGCCGGAGCCGGTTCGCTGGCCAGCAGTGATTCCGTGTCCGGTGCCTTCTCGTACACCGGAATGCCCATATCGTTGATCGTGTTGACGATGCCTTCGATCTGTTCGGGATCGACGATCTCGGCCGGCAGGTGATCATTGACCTGCGCGTACGTCAGGTAGCCCTGCTCCTTGCCGCGCGCAATCAGCAGTTTGAGCTGCGACTGGCGATCCTCCGGCAGGCCATGGCCGCGCCGCAGGTCGGCGCTGATGCTCGAGGCCGAAAACGGGGCCGTGCCCTTGTTCACGGCAGCGGCGGTGCCGCCACCATGCGACTTGGACGCGGGTGCCGGTGCCGGCGCGGCGGTTTTGCCCGCGGCGACCTTCTTGTGCGGCTCCTTGTGAGGCTCGCTCTTATGATGCGGCTCGGCGGCCTTGAGCGCGGTTTGCAGCGGACGCGCGACCGGAACCACCGCAGCGCTCTTGCGATGCGTAGGCGCTGCGGCCGCACGTGCGACGGGCTTGCGGGGGGCAGGAGCTGGTTTGTGTTTTCGTGTCATGGCGTCTCAGAGAGGTTGCGGGGTCAACTTAAGACGACAAACCCGCCCGTCCTCATCGCTTGCGACGAAAGGTGGGGAAGGTGCTCGCTCATGGGAAAGTTGACAATTGTACCTAAATTTCGTTGCGCGGAGGCCGAATTTCAAGACCCGTCAGGACGTAACGGCGTCGGAGTTGCTTAACTTAAGGGGCACAGGACCTGATTTGCGCTGCCTCCAGCGGCCCCTCATGCGGGGCCCGGTTTGTTTTGACTTGTTGTAAGTGCCTGAAGTTCCTGCTTTTCCTGCGCAGTCAGGGAAGCCTCACGGGCCTTGGCAATCAGCTCGCCGACGCGCCCGCGCAGCTGGGCATCCAGCAGCCGCTCTATGGCCTGCGTCAGCTCGCGCGCCGCCCCGGCACCCTCGGCAACCAGCGGTTCGCTGGCAGCCAGCTCGCACAGGCGCCGATATTCAGCTCGGTCCCGCCAGCGCTCGAGGGTCTGCGCCATGCTGCTGGCGGGGCGGGCCAGTTGCTCTTCCAGCAGTTCGCGCAGCACCGCCACGCCGGGAGTCGTGAGTCCGCCGAGGGCCTGGCGTTGCTCGAGCGGCACGGCCGCGGCGGCGGAGGGCGCATGCAGCACCAGCGCGATCGCCTGGGTCAGCAGGCTGCCGCGGCCACCGCGTTCCATCGGCGCCCGTGAGACGCCGGGTGCGCGCGAATCGTGCCGGGACTCGGTGTTTCGTGCCGTCTGCGAAGGTGGTGCACCGCCCACGGGCGTCGCAAGCCACTGCGCCAGACGCGCGCTCGAAATGCCCACGGCCTGTCCTACCCGCTCCAGCAACAGCTCGTGGTAGACGCCGGGTGCGATCTTCTCGATCAGCGGTCGCGCCAGCGCTACGAAGTGCGCCTTGCCGTCGGCATGGGTCAGGTCGGTTTCCGCACTGAGCTGTGCGATCAGGTATTCCGACAGCGGCAGGGCATCGCGCAGGCGGGCTTCAAACGCTTCGCGGCCTTCCGCGCCCACCAGCGAATCCGGATCCTCGCCATCGGGCAGAAATAGAAAGCGGATCTCGCGTCCCTCGCGCACCTGGGGCAGCACGTTCTGCAGGGCCCGCCAGGCTGCGGCCCGGCCGGCGCGATCGCCGTCGAAGCAGAACACCAGTTCGCTGACGAGACGAAACGCGCGCCGCAGATGATCCGGCGTGGTGGCCGTGCCCAGCGTCGCGACGGCGTAGCTGATTCCCGCCTGGTGCAGGCGCACCGTGTCCATGTAGCCCTCGACGATGAGCAGCCGCTTGGAACTTTGGCGCGAGCGCCGCCACTCGTACAGCCCGTACAGTTCCTTGCCCTTATGAAACAGTGCCGTCTCAGGTGAGTTCAGGTACTTAGGCTCGCCCTGATCGAGAATGCGGCCGCCGAAGGCGATCACGCGTCCGCGTGAATCCCGGATCGGGAACATGAGCCGATCGCGGAAGCGGTCGTAGAAACCTTCACTGCCGCTGCTGCGCTCAATGATCAGGCCCGCCGTGGCAAGCTGGCGCCTTTGCTCGGCGTTGCCACCGAACTGCCGCATGAGTTCGTCCCAGGCATCGGGCGCGTAACCGATCTGGAAGCGCTCGATGATTTCGGGCTCGAGTCCGCGCGACTCGGCGTAGCCGCGTCCGCGCGCGCTGGCTTTCAGCGTTGCGGCGTAAAAGGCCGCTACCCGTTCCAGCAGCGCGTACAGCGGGGCCAGATCATCGACGGGCGCGCGCACCGGTGCGCCTTCGTGCGGCACCGTCAGGCCGAGGCGGCCAGCCAGGTCCTCGACGGCTTCCGGGAATGGCAGCTGGTCGTACTGCATCAGAAAGCCGAGCGCCGTGCCGTGCGCGCCGCAGCCGAAGCAGTGATAGAACTGTTTGTCCGGACTGACCCAGAATGAGGCGGTTTTCTCGTTGTGGAACGGGCAGCAGGCTTTGTATTCGCGCCCGGCCTTCTTGAGCGCGACGCGGCTGCCGATGACCTCGACGATGTCCGCGCGCGCGATCAGCTCATCGATGAAGTTTTGAGGGATGCGTCCGGGCATCGGGCGCTCTCCCGCTTAAGGCCCCGACAGACGCGCCTTGATGCGAGCGCCAACCACGGCCATGTCGGCGCGGCCCTGGGCACGGGTCTTGATGATCCCCATCACCTTGCCCATGTCCTTGATGCTGGCAGCGCCGGTCTCGGCGATGGCAGCCTGGATCAGGGCATCGAGTTCGGCGGCGTCGAGCTGCGTGGGCAGATAGGCACTGATGACGGCCAGCTCGGCATTTTCCTTGGCTGCCAGATCCGCACGCTTGCCGGCTTCGAACTGCGTGATGGATTCGCGGCGCTGCTTGACCATCTTGTCGAGCACCGTGAGCACCTGCGTGTCGTCCAGCACGATGCGTTCATCGACCTCGCGCTGCTTGATGGCGGCAAGAATCAGGCGCACGGTCGCAAGGCGCTCCTTCTCGGCGGCGCGCATCGCATTCTTCATGTCGTCCTGGATGCGCTCTTTGAGAGTCATGGCGATAGGCAATGCGGCCAATAGAACGCGCGCCGCGGGCTTGCGGCGCCATCGTCAGGCAATCAGGCGATGATGCTACTTCAGCGGGCTGGGCGCACGAAGTCGCGTGACACGCGCTTCATATGTCGCTTTACCGCGGCAGCCTTCTTTCTTTTACGTTCCTGCGTCGGCTTTTCGTAGAATTCGCGCCGGCGAAGCTCGGCGAGCACGCCCGCCTTCTCGCACGCCCGCTTGAAGCGCCGCAGGGCGGCATCGAAATACTCATTCTCGCGTACACGCACACTCGGCATCGAAAACCCAACCTCTTGATTATGAAGTGCTTTTGCCCAGAGGGCGCACGGCTTCGGGCCGCGATTCTAATTAGACTCGAGGGAAAACGCAAAATGCGCGCGTGCCGGCAGCATTTTGGGCGGCAGCCGCAGCCGGGCTGCCTCCTATATAAGGATACGGAATGCGCGTACTAGCCATAGAGACTTCCTGCGATGAGAGCGCCGTGGCCGTGCTCGATGAGCACCGCGGCCTGCTGGCGCACCAGCTCTGGAGCCAGGTCGAGCTGCATCGTGCTTTCGGCGGCGTGGTGCCGGAGCTCGCTTCGCGCGATCACCTGCGGCGGCTGCTGCCGCTGCTGCGCACGGCGCTTGCCGAGGCCGCCACGGTTGCCACGGAGATTGACGGCGTCGCCTACACCGCGGGACCCGGCCTGGTCGGTGCGCTCCTGACCGGCGCAGCATTGGCGCATTCGCTGAGCTTTGGCTGGGGCGTGCCGGCGATTGCCGTGCATCACCTGGAAGGGCATCTGCTGGCTCCCATGCTCGAATCGGAGGCGCCGCCGTTTCCGCACGTGGCGCTGCTGGTTTCGGGCGGCCACACCATGCTGATCGAAGTGAGTGGCATCGGCGATTACCGGATCCTGGGACAAACGCGCGACGATGCCGCCGGCGAGGCGTTCGACAAGACCGCAAAGCTGCTCGGTCTGCCGTATCCCGGCGGACCGGAGCTGGCGCAGCTCGCGACCGCCGGCCGGCCCGGCATCTATCTGTTTCCGCGACCGATGATCGATCGGCCGGGATTCGAGTTCAGCTTCTCCGGGCTCAAGACCGCAGTGATGCAGGCGGTGCGTGCCGCGCCGCTCGATCAGCAGGGGCGCGCCGATGTCGCGCACGCTGTGCAGGAGGCCATCGTCAGCACGCTATGCACGCGCGCACTGCAGGCGCTGAAGTTCACCGGTCATCGCGCGCTGGTGGTGGCTGGGGGCGTAGGTGCGAATCGCGAACTGCGCAGCCGCCTGGCGCGCGAGGCCGAGGCCCAGGGCGCACGCGTTTACTACCCGCGCCCGCAGTTCTGCACCGACAATGCCGCCATGATCGCGGTGGCGGGACTGCATCGACTGCGCGCCGGCGAACGCGCCGGCAATGCCATCGCGGTGCGCGCGCGCTGGCCGCTGTCGGAGCTGGCGCCGCCCGGACGAGCGGCGGTGGGCGCAGGCTCGCAGTTACCCTAGACTTCGCCCATGAACGAACCTGACCGCATCTTCCTGCGCGGGCTGAGCGCACAGTGCATCATCGGCTTTATCGATTGGGAACGGCGCACGCCGCAGACGCTGCTCGTGGACCTGGAAATTCCGTGTGATTGCACGCGCGCGGCCCGCAGCGACAGTGTCGAGGACACCATCGACTACAAGCGCGTCGCCAAGCGGGTACTCGGCTGGCTCCCGACCACGCAGTACCAGCTGGTCGAGACGCTGGCGCAGAACCTGGCGCTGCTGCTGCTGTCGGAATTCCCGATCGACTGGATCCGGGTCAGCATCAATAAGCCCGGCGCGATCCGCGATTCGCGCGATGTTGGCGTCTCGATCGAGCGTCGGCGTGCGGATCTGGCGCCGCGCGGCGAATGAGCGAGGTCTTCGTCGCGCTCGGCAGCAATATCGATCCGGACGCGCGATTGCGAAACGCGGCGCGCCTGCTCAAATCGCATTTCCCCGACGCGAAGTTCTCGACCTGTTATCGCAATGCCGCGGTCGGATTCGAGGGCGATGATTTCGTCAACGCCGTGGTTGGCTTCTCGACCGATCTGCCGGTGACGGATCTATTGCGGGTACTGCACGCGATCGAAGAGCAATGCGGGCGCAGCCGCGCTGACTCCAAATGGGGACCGCGCGCCATGGACCTGGATCTGCTGCTCTACGGAGATCAGGTGGGCGAGGGGCCAGGCTACGTGCTGCCCCGTCGCGACATGCTGCGGCGTGCCTACATGCTGGGCCCGCTGGCGGAGCTGGCGCCCGCCGTGCCGCATCCGGTGGAGCATGAAACCATCGGCGCGCTATGGCGCGCCTTCCCGCAGGGCGAGCATTTGATGATTCCAACGGCGCCGGATCTGAATGCCCCTTGAGCTCACCAGCCGACGCTGCGCCCGCCATCGACGGCCAGTATCTGGCCGGTGACGAATGGCGATTCGGCGGCAAAGAACAGTACCGCGCGCGCAATGTCCGCCGGTGTGCCCGGCCGGTGCAGCGGCGTCTGCTCGAGGATCTTCTCCTTGCGCTCTTCATCCATGCCGGCTTCCGGCCACAGTACCGCGCCGGGCGCCACCGCATTGACGCGCACCTCCGGTGCGAGCTCGCGCGCCAGCGCGCGGGTCAGCATGATGAGGCCGGCCTTCGCGGCGCTGTAGACCGTGTGATCGCGCAGCGGCCGCAGTCCGTGAATGTCGACGATATTGACGATGGCGCCGCGGCTGGCTTTCAGTGACGGCGCCGCGGCCTGCGCCAGGAACAGCGGTGCCTGCAGATTGGTGCCCATCAGGTCCTGCCACTGCGCCAGCGTGATGGTGCCGAGTGGGGTCGGATAGAAACTTGAGGCGTTATTGATGAGCAGATTCAGTCCGCCAAATCGCTCGCAGGTCTGCGCCACCAGACGCGCAGGCTGTGCTGCATCGCGCAGATCGGCGCTGAACACCTGGGCGCTGGCCGGGCGCAGGGCATTGAGTTCGGCCGACAGGTGCTGCGCCTCTTCGAGCGAGCGATGGCAATGGATCGCAACATTGGCGCCCTCGGCGTGCAGCGCCCGTACCAGCTGCGCGCCCACGCGGCGCGCCGCGCCCGTGATGAGCGCGGTCTGTCCTGCCAGCTGGGATCCGGTGTCCATGGGCGCAGCTTAAGATGTCCGGCGAGATTTCCTCAATGCTGCCGGCGCTGACGCCCGATCAGGCCGAGCATTCGGCGCGGGTCGCCGAAGCCGTGCGCGCCAGCATCGGGGCCCAGGGCGGCTGGCTGCCATTCGACGACTACCTGCGTCTGGTGCTGTATGCGCCGGGCATTGGCTACTACTCGGCCGGCAGCGTCAAATTCGGGCCCTCCGGAGATTTCGTGACGGCACCGGAACTGTCCGGGTTGTTTGCGCGTTGTCTTGCCAACCAATGCGCGCCGCTGCTCAGATCGGTCGGCGGGGAAATTCTCGAATTAGGCGCCGGCACGGGCCGGATGGCCGCCGGGCTGCTGACGCGGCTGGCGGAACTCGGCGAAGTGCCGAAACGCTACGGCATCCTCGAACCCAGCGCCGACCTGCGCGCGCGCCAGGCAGCGATGCTGCAGACGCTGCCCGGGGAGCTTAAGTCGCGCGTGCAATGGCTCGATGCGCTACCTGAGACGCCGATGGCGGGCGTGATACTCGCCAACGAGGTGCTCGACGCACTGCCGTTCCGTCGCTTTGTGATCGAGGATGCGTTGCGCCTGGAGCGTGGCGTTGGCCTGTCGGCCGAGGGAGCACTGATGGATGCCGACCGGCCGGCAGGGGGTGAATTGCGTGCCGAGCTGGCGCGGCTGGCACCTGTGGGTTGGCCGCCTCACTACGTGTCCGAGCTCTGCCCGATGGTCGAGCCCTGGATCGACAGCATCACGCAGTCACTCGCGCGCGGGGTGCTGCTGCTGATCGACTATGGCCTGCCGCGTCACGAGTATTACCACCCGCAGCGCGATCGCGGCACGCTGCGTTGCCATTTCCGCCATCGCGCCCACGATGACCCGCTGATTTATCCGGGCTTGCAGGACATCACCGCCTGGGTCGATTTCACTCGCGTCGCCGAGGCCGGCGTCGACGCGCGGCTCGAGGTCGCGGGCTACTGCACGCAGGCGGCGTTCCTGCTGGCCAATGGCATCGAAGCCGAGGTGGCCGCCGCGCGCGACGAGCTCGAGCGGGCACGGCTGTCTTCGCAGGCGCAGTCATTGCTGCTGCCGGGAGAGATGGGAGAGCGCTTTAAGGTCATGGCGCTGACGCGCGACTTCGACGAACCCATGAGCGGCTTCGCGCTGCAGGACCTGCGGCGGACCCTCTAAATGGCGGCCAGCCTAGATGGGCGCCAGGGCTTCGATGCGGGCCGCGCGCAGCGCGGCCGCGATCTCGGGTCCCGCCAGCGCCCGCATGCGCTCGGGAGCCAGCGTGACGGCCGCGGCTGCTGCTACCGCTGACCGCAGGCGATCGAAGGCATTCGCCGTGTGGGTCGCAGTCCGCGGCACTGCGGGTACTCTGGCCGCCGCGCTCAGCAGCAGCCGTTCGAAGCGCTCTGGCCGGCGCAGGGCATCGGCTTCATCGAGCAAATCGAGCAGATCGGTGGCATCCAGTGCCGACGCGCCTGCCAGGCGCTGCCGCAGCCGCGCACACAGCAGCGCCAGTTCGCTGAAGCGGGCCGGCGTACGCAGGCGTTTGCACAACGATTCGATGTCCGCGATGCCGCTCCCGGCCACCAGGGCTGCAAATCGGACGCTGCCATCGTCGGTGAGGCGTGCGGCCGCGCGCAGCGCGTCGCGGTCCTCGTTCTCCCAACGCAGCTCGGGCAGTACGATCGCCAGGGCGCCGCAATCAGCAAGCGTGTCGACAAAGGCCTCGGGTGTGCGCTCGCCCATGGCGCGTTCCATTTCGCGCCATACGCGTTCGGGGACCAGTGCGCCGATCTCGCCGTTGTCCGCCATCGTCCGCATCAGCGCGCGCGTCTCCGCTGCCACCTCGAAGCCCAGCGATGCAAAGCGTGCTGCGAAACGCGCGACGCGCAGCACGCGCACCGGGTCCTCGGCAAAGGCGGGCGAAACATGCCGCAGCAGTCGTCGATCCAGATCGGCGCGGCCGCCGTAGGGATCGATCACGACATCAGCGCCATCGGCACCGCCAGCGGGTGTCTCGATGCGCGCCATCGCGTTGATCGTAAGGTCCCGGCGCTGCAGGTCCTGCTCGAGCGTGACCTCGGGCGAGAACTCGGTGACGAAGCCGCGGTAGCCGGGCGCGGTCTTGCGCTCGAGCCGCGCCAGCGCGTGTTCCTCATGGGTCCGCGGATGCAGGAATACCGGGAATTCGCGGCCAACGGCGCGATAACCGAGCTGTTCCATCTGCTGTGGCGTTGCGCCCACGACCACCCAGTCGCGCTCACCAACGGGAAGGCCGAGCAACTCGTCCCGGACAGCGCCGCCAACCAGATAGACTTGCATGGAGCGCATGTTAACCGAGAGCCGCATTTCATCCTTCACACGGTTGCTGCTATCGCTGCTGCTGTGCGGCGCTCTCTCGGGCTGCGGTATTTCCTACCTGGCGCAGGCCACGCAGGGTCAGTGGCGCTTGATGCGGGCGCGCCGCCCCATCGATCAGGTGCTGGCCGACCCGGCCTCGAGCGTGGAGCTCAAGGCGCGGCTGGAACTGGTGCGCGATGCGCGTGCGTTTGCGTCCAGCGATCTGGGGCTACCGGACAATCGCAGTTATCGAAGCTACAGCGATCTGAAGCGCCCGTACGTGGTCTGGAATGTGGTTGCGGCGCCCGAATTCTCGATTCACCCGCTGCGCTGGTGTTTCCCGTTCGTCGGCTGCCTGAGTTATCGCGGCTATTTCAAGGAGAGCAATGCCCGCGCGATGGCGGCCGCGCTGGCAGCGAAGGGCAATGACACCCTGGTCGCCGGCGTCGCGGCCTATTCGACGCTCGGGCATTTTGCCGATCCGGTGCTCAGCACGATGATGCGCTATGGCGACCTGGAGCTGGTTTCGATGCTGTTTCACGAGCTCGCGCACCAGCTGATCTATTTCAAGGACGACACCGTATTCAACGAGTCGTTTGCCGTAACGGTGGAAGAGGAGGGGTTGCGCCGCTGGCTCGAGGCGCGGGGGCGCGGACCGGAGCTGCAGGAGTTCCTCGCGCGGCGCGCGGCCTTTGATTCGATCGTAAGCACGCTCAGCGCCGGCCGCGCTGATCTCGACCGGCTGTATCACGAGCCGCTGGGAGCCGAGGACATGCGCGCGCGCAAGCATGAAGCTCTCACGACGCTTGGCGAGAATGTAAAGGCGATCGAGCATGAGCATGATCTGCACAGCGGCTATGACGGCTGGATCGATGCCGGGCTCAACAATGCCCACCTGGCGTCGATTGCGACCTACTCGGATTGCGTGCCGGGGTTCCAGCAGCTGCTGGCGCAACAGGGCGATGACCTGTCCAGGTTCTACACCGCGGTGCGCAGGCTGAAGCGTGATCCTGCCGGACGGCGGGCGTTGTGTGCGGTGGCGCACTCGCGCTGAAACGGCCGAAGCCGATGTCGTGGAGAGACATCGGCTTCGTGTCGGTCGCAGCAGCGGTCAATTGCTGCCGCGAGAGTCCTGCCTTAAGACTTAAGCTTAGTGCGTCTCGACGCTGACCTTGCGCGGCTCCGGCGTCGGGGTCTTCGGGATGGTGACCTCGAGCACGCCATTCACATGGCGCGCCTTGATCTGATCATCCTGAACGTTGTTCGGAAGCGTGAAACGGCGCAGGAAGGAGCCTTCGACGCGCTCGAGGCGCTCAAAGCCTTTCTGGTTCTCCGAACGCTCAAACTGCCGCTGGCCGCGCAGGGTCAGCACGCGGTTCTCGGCCGTGATGCTGATGTCCTTGGGCTCGACGCCCGGCAGATCGGCGCGTACGACGAACTTATCCTGCTCCTCGTGAATGTCCACGGTCGGCACCCAGGCGATCGAGTTCTCGCTGTTGGCCGCAGGCGCCGCAAAGCTGTCGCCGAAGATCTGCTCGATCTGGCGCTGCAGCCCCGCGTGCCAGGGCTGGTAACGAATCAATGTCATGGTTGTAGTCCTCCAATTTCGGGTTTGAATCGACGTTTTGGTCAATCCACAGGAGCGCGTCGCCCCTGTCGTTGCGCATAGATCTGTGGGTGCGTCGGGCGCTTTCAAGAGCTGCGGCGGCGAATCAGGGACCCGTGACCTGTGGACAGGCTGTGCATTGCCTGTGGGCTGCCGGGGACAATCCGGTGAACACAAGATGTAGGGGTGCGCTAGCGCACCTAATCCAATTTTGGCGGAAACTTTTTTATCGCGCTGTTGCTGCGAATAAGTTTATAACTTATTGAAATTGTTAGTTAAAAATTCTGGAAAAACATATTTCATAATCTTGACGATGACCATTCCGCTTGATTAACCTCCCGGCCTCGCACAACAAGATCTTGTGTTGCGCCGATGGGGATTCTGCGCGATCTTCGGGGAGACAGGGGAGCCTCTTTTACTATGAATTCTGTGATGAAACTCGTGCCGCGAGACGTGGATTCCATTCCCTTCCAGGAAGCCTCCCTGGACATATGGGATAAGAAGTATCGCCTCAGCTCCAAGGACGGCCAGGCGCTGGATGCGACCATGGACGACACCTATAAACGTGTCGCGCGCGCCTTGTCGGACGTCGAGCGGGAGGACCTGCGCGAGAGCTGCTACGAGCGTTTTCTGTGGGCGCTGCGCCAGGGTGCCATTCCGGCCGGACGCGTCACTTCAAATGCCGGCGCCTGGGAGCACAAGCCGGCTACCTCGACCATCAATTGCACGGTCTCGGGCACGATCCGCGATTCGATGGATGACATCCTCGGCAAGGTCCATGAGGCGGGCTTGACGCTCAAGGCCGGCTGCGGCATCGGCTACGAGTTCTCGACGCTGCGGCCGCGCGGCGCCTACGTGTCCGGCGCCGGCGCGTACACCTCGGGTCCTCTGTCGTTCATGGATATCTACGACAAGATGTGCTTCACGGTGTCCTCGGCCGGCGGCCGCCGCGGCGCCCAGATGGGTACCTTCGACATCGGCCATCCCGATGCCATGGATTTCATTCGCGCCAAGCGCGAGAACGGGCGGTTGCGGCAATTCAATCTCTCGCTGCTCATCAGCGATGAGTTCATGCGCGCGGTCCGCGAAGAGGCCGACTGGAAGCTGGCCTTCCCGATCACGCGGCGCGAATTCGAGGCCGAGCCGGTCGATCTGAACGATGCGCAGAAATTCGTGTGGCGGGAATGGCCCGTGCACGAGGGTTACGTCTACAACGAGGAAGGGCTGGTCGCCTGCCGGATCTACAAGACGCTGCCCGCCCGGCGGATGTGGGACGTCATCATGTCCTCGACTTACGATTTCGCGGAACCCGGATTCATCCTGATCGACCGCGTCAACGAGATGAACAACAACTGGTGGTGCGAGAACATTCGCGCCACCAACCCTTGCGTTACCGGCGATACGCGCCTGGCGACGCAGTTCGGCATGGTTCGCATCGGCGATCTATATGCCAGCGGCGCGGATCTGCAGGTGACCGTCGACGGCCGCGCGCTGGGTAAGGGCATGGGCGTCGAAACGCGTCCCGCCGTGCCCGCGTTCATGACCTCCGAATGCGCCGATGTTTATCGAGTTGTCACGGAGGCCGGTTACGAGATCAAGGCCACCGAGTGGCATGACTTCTATACCAATCGCGGCAAGATCAAGCTGCGGGATTTGAGGCCTGGCGATGAGCTTTTCATCCAGTCCGGCAAGGGTCAGTTCGGCACGGATGGATCGCCGGAGCTCGGCACGCTGCTGGGCTTGCTCACTGGCGATGGGCATTTCACCAATCGCGGCAAGGGCGAGGACGCGGCGGTCATCAATCTTTGGGGATTGGATCGGGACTTTGCGGAGACTGTGGTCGGTTACGTTAATGCACTGATTGCCGGCCTCTCTGATAACGCGCGCGAATACGCCGTCAGCGCGGTCGCCGTGCCTCAGCGCAACCTGATCATGATTCGTTCAGTGATTCTGGCTCGTGTGCTGGAGCATTATGGCTTTTCTGCAAAGTCCAAATTGGAAGTGCCGGAAGTCGTCTGGCGCGGCAGCGAGGCTTGCGTCAAAGCTTATCTGCGGGCGCTGTTTCAGACGGATGGGACCTTCAATATATCGGGCCGCAGCGGGAGCAGCTCAGCGCGTCTGGCATCCAGCAAGCCGTCACTGCTGAAGGATGTTCAGCAGCTGCTCGCTAACTTCGGGGTCTTCGCTCGAATCTATAGGCGCCGTCCAGCCGGAAACAGACTGTTGCCTGACGGACGTGGCGGCAAGCGCGAATACGCCTGCAAGGCGGACTACGAGTTAATAATTTGCGGCGAGTCGCGCGAACGATTCATGAGCGAGATCGGGTTCCTGTCGGACACAAAGAATTCCAAATATCGCGCGTGGGCTGAAGGCAAGGCATTGCGGCAATCGCAGAATTTCCGCAGCCCGATCGCCTCAATCGAACACGTCGGATATGCAACAGTTTATGATACGACCCAATCTGATCATAACACTGTGATTTTTAACGGTATTATTACTGGACAATGTGGTGAGCAACCATTACCGCCCTACGGTTCCTGCTTGTTAGGTTCGGTGAATCTCACTCGTTTTGTGCGCGAACCCTTCACGTCACAAGCACGTTTTGATTGGGATGAATATCGTGAAGTGGTGCGTGTGTTCACGCGCATGCTCGACAACGTGGTCGAGATCAATGGGCTACCGCTGAGCTATCAGCGCGATGAAATCACGCGCAAGCGCCGTCACGGCATGGGCTTCTTAGGCTTGGGCTCGACCATGACATTGCTTGGCATGAAGTACGGCTCGAGCGAGTCGGTGCAGTTCACAGAGGATGTGTCGCGCGAGATGGCGCTCGCAGGTTGGGAAGCGGCCCTCGAGCTGGCCAAGGAGAAAGGCCCGGCGCCGATCATGAACGAGGAGTTCACGGTCACCAAGGAGATGCTGCGCAAGCGTCCCGAGATGGTGGGCGATGGCTGGAAGCCGGGTGACCGGATCGCAGGGCGCGTGCTGCACGCGCGCTATAGCCGTTATATGCAACGCGTCGCCGAGGCCGCGCCGCAGCTGGTCGAGCAGCTCGCCCAGGTCGGGGCGCGCTTTACTCACCACACTTCGATTGCGCCGACCGGAACGATTTCGCTGTCGCTGGCGAACAATGCCAGCAATGGCATCGAGCCCTCGTTTGCGCACCATTACTTCCGCAATGTGATCCGGCCAGGGCGCAAGACCAAGGAGAAGATCGATGTCTTTTCCTTCGAGCTGCTGGCCTACCGGGAGCTGGTCAATCCGCGCGCAATGCCCGGTTCGACCGAAGAGGCTGAAGCGCTGCCGGCGTACTTTACGGCGGCCGATGAGGTCAACCCGACCCAGCACGTGGATATCCAGGCCGCATCGCAGAAATGGATCGACTCCTCGATCTCGAAAACGGCCAATGTGCCCACAAATTATCCTTATGAGGACTTCAAGGGCATCTACCGGTACGCGCACGAGCAGGGCCTGAAGGGCTGCACCACCTTCCGCTTCAATCCGGAGGCGTTCCAGGGCGTGCTGGTCAAGGAAGCGGACCTCAAGAACACTACCTATGTGTTTACGCTGGAGGACGGCACCGAGCTCAAGGTGACCGGGGATGAGGAAGTTGACTACGACGGTGAGAAACACAGCGCCGCCAATCTGTTCGATGCCTTGAAAGAAGGCTACTACGGGAAATTCTGAACATGGCTACCAAAATCGAAAAACGTATCGTCAAATTCCACGTGCAAAAGCCCGAGGAGCCCCAGCCGGCGCCGGCGGCTCC
The DNA here is from genome assembly GCA_963819195.1 of uncultured Gammaproteobacteria bacterium. GTDB lineage: Bacteria > Pseudomonadota > Gammaproteobacteria > Steroidobacterales > Steroidobacteraceae > FEN-1191. The sequence continues at coordinate 32,282 of CAWFVL010000010.1, read as the reverse complement.
CGTGGAGGAGCTTGCGCACAGTCGCGATGGCCGCACGGCCAAAGTGATCCGCATGCACGAGGAGATCCAGCGCCCCGAGGTGCTGATCGGCTCGACCTACAAGATCAAGACTCCGGTGTCGGATCACGCCATGTACGTGACCATCAACGACATCGTGCTCAACGAAGGCACCGAGTACGAGCAGCGCCGGCCGTTCGAGGTGTTCATCAATTCGAAGAACCTCGATCACTTCCAGTGGATCGTGGCGCTGACGCGCATCATCTCGGCCGTGTTCCGCAAGGGCGGCGATGTCGCGTTCCTGGTCGATGAGCTCAAGGCCGTGTTCGATCCGCGCGGCGGCTACTGGCAGCCGGGCGGCAAGTTCATGCCCTCGATCATCGCCGAACTAGGCTATGTGATAGAAAAGCACCTGCAGACCATCGGCATGATGCGCAAGGTCGAACTCGATGAGCATCAGAAGAAGATGGTCGAGGAGAAGCGCGCGGAATTCGACGCCCGCGCCAAGCAGCAGGACGCGTTTGCGAAGTCACATTTCCCTGATGGCGCCGCGCTCTGCAGTAAGTGCAGCACCGCGGCGGTGGTCATGATGGATAACTGCATGACCTGCCTGAATTGCGGCGATTCTAAATGCGGTTGAGGTAGTCCCAGCGCTGCCCCGAAGTTCGGGGGTTATGCTCTATTGGTCATCTATTGCAGGCAATATAGTTAGACCGGTGGTTGCCGTTATGTTGCCGACGGCCGCAGTGATCTGAACAGTTCCCGCCGTCAGCACCGTGAGTACGCCGAGATAGTCTCCCGCGTTGCCGATGGTCGCCACCGTCGTGTCGGAGGAAGTCCAGGTGACCGAAGTCATCGCGGAATTCTGCGAGCCATCCGAATAAGTCCCGATCACTTGAAATTGCGGAGGGAAGGCATCTCCAAGACGCCACGTCAGAGGCGGGTGGATAAACAGAATCGAGACCAGGTTGGCTGAAGTCACCGTGACTGTGATCGACGCAGAGCCGACAGAGCCCAACGTCGCGCTTATGTCCGCGGTGCCGGCTGACGCGCCCGATGCCAGGCCTTGAGTGCCCGGGACATTGCTGATAGCGGCCACCGCGGCATTGTCCGAGGCCCACGCAACCTGGGTGGTCACATCCTGAGTTGAGCTATCGCTATAGGTCCCCGTCGCCGCGAATTGCTGCGTGCTGCCCAACGCGATGCTTGGCGCGGCCGGCGTGATTGCTATGGAGACCAATGTGGCTGCCGGCACGGTCAGGGTGACCGGATTCGATGTGATCGCGCCCGAGGACGCCGTAATCGTTGCGCTGCCGACGGTGAGAGCGGTGGCCAGCCCGCTCGAACCGGAGGCATTGCTGATAGGTGCCACCGCGGCATTGTCCGAGGCCCACGCGACCTGGTTGCTCAGATCCTGGGTTGAGCCATCGCTATAGCTTCCAATCGCCGCGAACTGCTGCGTGCTGCCCGACACGATGCTGGGCGCGGCCGGAGTGATCGCTATGGAGACCAGTGTGGCCGCCGGCACGGTCAGGGTGACCGGATTCGACGTGATGGCACCCGACACAGCCGTGATCGTTGTGCTGCCGACGGTGAGAGCGGTGGCCAATCCGCTCGATCCGGTTGCATTGCTGACCGATACCACCGCGGCGGATGAGGAAGCCCAGGTCGCCGCCGCGGTGAGATCCTGGGTCGAGTTATCCGTATAGACGCCGGTTGCAGTCAGTTGCTCGCCCGTGCCGAGTGCAATACTCGCCGCGCCGGGAGTTATGCCTATGGAGACCAACGTGGCCGCGGTCACGCTCAGCCCTACGGGCGCGGAACTGACCGGGCCGAGAGTTGCCGTGATGTTGGTTGAACCCGCTGCGTGACTCGTGACCAGCCCGGACGTGGTGATGCCACTGCTGATGTCCGCGACCGTCGTCGCGCTCGATGTCCATGTCACGGCAGTCGTCAAATCCTGGGTGGAATGGTTCGTGAAGGTCCCGGTCGCCGTGAGCTGCTCGTTGAGACCCAAGACCAGAGACGGTACGGCGGAGGTGACGGCTATCGAGACCAGAGTCGCGCCACTGACGTTCAGTGTCACGGCGGTTGAGGAAATGCCGCCGAGCGTAGCCGTGATCGAGGTGGTGCCCACGCCTGTCGCCATCGCCAATCCATTTGAGCCGATTGTCGCTTCTGCCGGAGCCGAGGAATTCCATGCGGCAATGCTGCTCAGGTCCTGCGTCGACCGATCGCTGTAGGTGCCGGTCGCGGTGAACTGCTGTTGAGTCCCATTGGCGAGCGACACAATAGCCGGTGTCAAGGCAATCGAGACCAGCGTTGCCCCGGACACTTTCAGGGCGACGCCGATAGAGGTCACACCGCCCAACGTCGCGGTAACCACAGTCATTCCAACCCGCGCCCCCGTGACTTTTCCCGTGCTGCTCACAGCCGCGACCGTGGGAGTGCCGGACTGCCACGACACCGCGTTGGTCACGTCATGAATCGACTGATCGGAATAAACGCCGGTAGCCATGAGAGTCAGGCTTGTGCCGAGCGCAATACTCGGCGCGGCGGGCGTGACCCCGATCGACACTAATTGAGCGCCCGTGACGGTCAAAGTCGTCGTGCCCGCGATGCCGTTGGCCGTCGCGGTGATGGCGGCAGATCCCGGCGATACGCCGATGGCTGTGCCGCCCGCACTGATTGCGGCGATGGCGGTCCGCGACGAAGTCCAGGCTACCCGCGCTGAGATGTCTTGTTTGGAACCATCGCCATAGATGCCAGTGGCGGTCATTTGCTGCGCCACACCCGCAGCGAGGCTGGAATCGGGCGGACTCAGGGAAATTGACGCGAGCTGCTGAACCGTTGCAGCACTTTGAACAGCACTCATCCCGTCCCAGCATCCGGTCAGCGCGAGCAGTTGTCCGACCAGCGGCAATGCGAGCCCCAACATGCGTCGGGTGCGGGATCCGAGCATATGGGAACCTCAGGAGGGAAGGCGGCCGGAATCTGGCTTAAATCGAAACAAACCATCATAGAGACAAGCCGCCGCCGTTGATGTGACTCGGATGAGCCGATGGATACCCAAGAGCGTGAACGTACGCCCACTTCAGACAAACACTGATGACAGCGAGGCTGCTTGTGAAACGGCGCGGGCTTATGCGTAAATGTCGGCGGAAAATCGCAGCTTGCGAATCCGTCACTGGCGCGTTATCGAGGCAGTCTTTGTGCATGGGTACACGGGCGATATTTGTTCGCGCCACCTCGGCTCTCTTGATCGTGGTCGCATCCTTTTCGGTACAGGCGGCCGATCCCTTGCCTGAGATTGGCGCTGCAATGCCCGACGGGACGGTGTATGCCGGACTGTCGATGGATACGGGCAAGCCACTGTTCGTTCCGGCCCCCGGACGCAGGATGCCTGACGGCACCATTTACGCCGGAATTTCGCCGGACTCCGACAAAGCTTTTTACACCACTCCGCAGGACGCGCCCACGGTTTTATCCTGGCCCAGGGCTCAGAAATATTGCCGTGCGCTGTCTGCCTCTCGCCAACACGACTGGCATGTACCGAGCCTGGGAGAGCTCGCTGTGCTGTTCGCCAATCGCGCATCGATCGGCAGGTTCAACGAAACCGGCTATGTAAACAGCGCTCCTGGCTATTACTGGAGTTCGCTGGAAGTCGGTGATGCCTCTGCCTGGGGGCAGCGCTTCAACGATGGTTACCACGAAGATCTCAGCAAGACACAGGGTTCGCTGGTCCGCTGTGTGCGATCTGGCTAGGACAAGGTTTGGAGCTGCGGTCCGCTAGTTCCGATCGCCCGAATTCTCGGTCAGGTGTACGGTTTCCAGATTCAGCTTTTTCCGCGCCTCGCTGACAGCCGAGTCGGAGATAGGCGCCGCCTGGTTGCCCCAGCTATTGCGGATAAACGTCGAGACGTCCGTGATCTCCTGGTCCGACAACTTCCAGGCAAAGCTCGGCATGCTCAGGGGCGAAGGGCGCGACGCGCTGGTACCGATGCGCGTGCCCGCCAGGATCAGGTGCAGAACCCCTGCCGGATCCGCCTGCTGCAACATCGCATCGGCCTTGAGCGGCGGGAACAGGCGCGATTGCCCGACGCCATCTTCCAGGTGGCAGGAAGTACAGGCGTCGGAGTAGATCTCAGCGCCCCGGCGCATTGCCTGCGGATCCGGCGTGGACGCGCCCACCGCCGGGCTCGCGGGCCGGCTCTTAAGATAGGTGGCAATCGCATGCCGGTCGTCATCGTTCATGAGCGATGTGGAGTACGTGATGACATCGGCCATGGGCCCGCCGGCAGCAGCGTGAGCATTGCGGCCGGTACGCAGGTACTCGGTGATGTCATCGATATTCCAATCGCCCAGCCCGGCGCGGGGATTGGCGGTCAGATCGGGAGCCACCCAGGTTTCCAGATTGCCACCGCGCAGCAGCTGCGCCGATCGGTCGGCCCCGAGTGCGTTCTTCGGTGTGTGGCAGGCGCCGCAGTGACCGAGACCGGTGACGAGATACGCGCCCCGATTCCACTCGGCTGATTGACTGGAGTCGTTCTCAAACTCATGCGAGTCCAGGAACATCAAATTCCAGCCGCCGACGGCCGAGCGGATATTGAGCGGGAAGGGCAGCTGATTCTTCGGCGGCGTGTAATTGACTGCCGGCGTTGTCTTCAGAAAGCTTAAGATCGCATCATCGTCGGCGCGGCTGGCATGTCTGAACGACGGATACGGAAATGCCGGGTAGAGATTCTCGCCATGCACACCTTTGCCGTCGTGCATGGCCTGGTAGAACTGCTCGCTCGTCCAGGCACCGATCCCGGTCTGCGAGTCCGAAGTGATATTGGAGGTATAGATCACGCCGAACGGCGTGTTCAATCCCAGCCCGCCGGCAAACGGCTCACCGCCGTCGCGCAGGTGACAGGACATGCAGTCGCCCGCCACCACCAGGTACTGTCCGCGCGAGATCTGCGCAGCATTGGCTGTTGCGCTGTCGACGGCACGGGTCAGAAGCTCGGTCGGCAGCTTGGCCCCGCCGCCTGCGTGAACGGGCAGGGCGGGCAGCGCCGGCAACTGGCTGATCGCAACGCCGGCTATCCCGATCAGCAGGGCCGAGCTCAGCAGTATGAGGCGCCGCATGAGATCAGCCTCGCACCAACGGGCCGGGAGCCTTCAGGTACTGCGACTTGATGGCATCGGCCGACATATAGGCCAGAGCCGCCAGCGTCGCAGTTGGGTTGTAGCCGGCATTCTGCGGAAAGGCACCCGCGCCCATCGAGAAAACATTGGGCACGTCCCAGGTTTGCAGATATTTGTTGACGACACTGTTCCGGGGGTTGTCGCCCATGATCGCGCCGCCGGTATTGTGGGTGGTCTGGTAGGGCACCACGCTCCAGGGTCCGGTGCGGCGGTTGAGCTTGATTTCCCGAGGGTTCATGGCGCGTGCGACTTCGGCCGCGCGATCGGTCAGGTAATCCGACATCTTGTGATCGTTGCCGGTGAAATCGAACGTCATGCGCAGCATCGGCCGGCCATGGATGTCGCGATAAGTGGGATCGAGATCCAGGTAGTTACCGCGGGCGCTCATGCAGGAGCCGTGGACGCTCAGTGAGAAGGAGCGCAGGTAGTTCTTGGCGGCGGCGTGCTTCCACTCCATTCCCCACGCAGGTGTTCCCTGCGGGGTGTAAATCATTTCGATCGGCCGACCGCCGGTGACCATGCCGGCGATATAGGCGCCGCCGATGAAACCCAAACCCGAGTGGTCGAAATTGTCGCCGTTGAAATCGTCGATGACGGTGGCAAGTGCGCCGGCGCCGATGAATGGATTGATGATCTTGTCGTCGAAGAACACATTCACCGACGACATGGTCTGATAGGCGTAATTCTTGCCGACCACGCCTTCGCCGCTCTTGGGATCGTAGGGTTTGCCGATGCCCGACAGCAGCAGCAGGCGCACGTTCTGCAGGATATAGGCGGACAGGATCACCATCTCCGCCGGCTGGAAAAACTCCTCACCGGCACTGTTCACGTAGGTGACGCCGGTGGCGCGCTTGCGGTCGGGCGTGAGTTCCACGCGCAGCACTTCGCACTCGGTCTTGAGCGTGAAGTTCGGCTTGCGCATCAGGTAAGGCAGGATGGTGGTCTGCGGACTGGCCTTGGAATAGTTGCCACAGCCAAACTTTTCACAGAAGCCGCAGTACGTGCAGGCGCCGAGCTGCGCGCCCAGTGGGTTGATATAGGCTTCGGAGAGATTGCCCGTCGGGTGCGGGAAGGGATGCCGCCCGAGTTCAGCGGCGGCCTTGCCGAACAGGGTCGGCCCGTAGGTTTGCAGCATCGGCGGCGTCGGATACTCGTTGGCACGCGGGCCCTCGAAGGGATTGCCGCCGGCCTGGATCTGTCCGCGCAGGTTGCCGGCTTTGCCGCTGGTCCCGCATACCTTGTCGAACTGATCGTAGAAGGGCTCGAGTTCACCGTAGGTGACCCCCCAGTCCTGCACCGTCATGTCGTAGTCGCTGACGGCTTTCTTGCCGTAGCGCTGCTGATTGTGGCTTTTCGTCAGGAAGTCCGTCGGCAGGAAGCGCCAGATCTGTCCGTTCCAGTGCACGCCGCCACTACCGACTCCCGTGCCCAGCAGGAAGGATCCGAGGTGCCGCATCGGCAACGCTTCCTGGTTGACGTTGTTGCGGACGGTCAGCGTGTCGTCCGAAACGTTCTGAAACAGGTGATGCCGCCACATGTAGCGCAGCTCGTCCTGGGCGAAGCCGGTGGCGAAATCCGTGGCGGTGTCACGCCAGGGGCCACGCTCCAGCGCCACCACTTCGAGGCCGGCATCGCAAAGCTGCTGTCCCATGATGGCGCCGGTCCACCCGAAGCCCACCAGCACCGCATCGACCGGTTTGAGTGTCGTGGTCATGATCAGACCTTGCGCCAGCCGGGCCGGCCTTTGAATCCGACCGTCGGATAGGGAACGCGCTCTCCGTGACGCGAGACCCACTCCTTATAGTCGTAGTGCGCGCCCGGGAAGCCGATCATTTTCCACGCGGCCATGTCTTTGTTGCCGCCGTAGATGGGATCGGAGAAGTAACCTTCCTTGGTGTTCTGCAGCAGCATGGCGAAGAAGGATTTGCTGTCGACACCGCCGTCGAGTGTGATGGCCCCGCTCTCCAGGCCCTTCAATGCCTTGTCCTGGTCCGCAACCGCGAGCTTCGAGAACGAAGCCGCACCCAGATTCGCTCTCACATAGGCATCGATGGCCACCATCGCTGCGCGGTAGAACTGCGCTGGACTGAATCGGCTTTGATAGCCCTGCTCCGGGGTGCCCTTCGGCCAGGGGCCGCCAAGATAATAGTGATCACCGCGCCCGAATGGCCCGGCGAGCTGCCGATCCAGAAAAAAGGGTACGTTGGCCTCGATCGCGCCGGGCCCGACCTCATCGTTGGGAATCAGCCGCTCGACCGCCGCTTCGATGAACGCTACTTCTTCAGGCGTAAAGAAGACGTATCCGGAGCCGGATGCTTCGGGCGGGGCATCGGCGGTCCCCTCCTGCCACGGTACCGAGCCGCGGAACGTCTGCGGGGGCGCGCCCAGTTCACCGTCGTGCACAGCCGCTGCCGCTGCGGCTCCAGTCACTCCGGCCGCAACCCCGCCAAGCAGGAAGTGGCGGCGATCAAGGCCCGGTTTCTTCGGCATGGCAGTTGCTCCAATGATCGAGAGCCGCGCGGCACGCGTTCATGGTGCTCGCTCGCCGCGACACCCCCAAGCCTAACGCCGCGCACTGCTCGTGTCTTGGCCATTGCGATGAAATTTTGAATGGCTTTGCTCCGGGCCCGTCCGCGCACGGCAACGATGGCCATGCTAATTTTCGTCCATGAAATTTCGCCTGCCACTGTTCTTATGCCTGTGCTTGCTGGCGCCCCTGGTGTCGGTGGCCGAGGATCTGCTGCCGCGGCCGCCTGAACTCGAACCGGATATTCAGTTCTGGATCAAGGTCTACACCAAAGTCACCACTAACGAGGGCTACCTGCACGATCAGCACCGGCTCTCGGTCATCTACGAGACGCTGCATTTCGATGCCGATACGCCCGTTCACGAACGCAAGGCCCGCGTCGAGGCGCAGCGGACGCGTATCCAGGAGATCCTGCGGCATCTGGGCAGCGGCGCGGCGCCACAGAACGCCGACGAGCAAAAGGTGCGGGATCTGTGGGGTGAGAACACCGCGCCGGAGCGATTCGCCGAGGCAGTGGACGATGTGCGCTTCCAGCTTGGCCAGGCCGATCGCTTCCGTGCCGGCCTCATGCGTGCCGGCACCTGGGAGGCCCATATCGGCGAAGTGCTCGCCAACCTGGGGCTGCCCGCCCAGATCGCAGCGCTCCCGCACGTCGAGTCGTCGTTCGATCCGGGCGCCTACTCCAAGGTCGGTGCGGCGGGTCTGTGGCAGTTCATGCGATCGACCGGGCGCCGTTTCATGCGCATCGATCCCGCGGTCGATGAGCGCATGGACCCGTTCCGGGCCACCGAGGCAGCCGCGCAGCTGCTGAACTACAACTACCGCCTGCTCGGCACCTGGCCGCTCGCGATCACGGCCTACAACCACGGCGCCGAGGGCATGCTGCGCGCGCGCGAACAGCTCGGGACCACCGATATCGTTCGCATCCTGCACGATTATCGAAGCCCGACATTTGGCTTTGCTTCGCGCAACTTCTATCTGTGCTTCCTGGCCGCCCTGACGATTGCCCAGGATCCGGACAAGTACTTCGGGCCGCTGCACCGCGGCTCTGAGCCGCAATTCGTCGAGGTTAAGCTCAGCTCCAGCGCCTCCAGCGCCGCGCTGGTGAAGACTCTCGGTGTCGATCGCGACACGCTGCGCTCGCTCAACCCGGCATTGCGTCCCGTGGTCTGGTCTGGCCAGCGTGCGGTGCCGGCGGGCTATGTCGTGCGGCTGCCCGGATCCTCCTCGAAGTGGACCTCCGATCTGCTAGCGGCGCGGCTGGGCGAGGTGAAACCCGTGGTGGTCGCCTCCGTGACGCCGCCCGCCAATGTACTGCCGCCGGCTGCGGCTGCCACCAAGGCTGCCGCTACCGCAGCGCCGGCCGTGCCAGCCACCGCGCCCGTGACTCCCGCCGCGGTCGTCGCTTCGGCGGCCACGGCACCGGCCACTGCTATGCCGCCTTCGGCCGAGACGACGGCGTCCGAGTACTACCTGGTGCAGAACGATGACACCGTGCAGAGCATTGCGGCGCGCACCGGGGTCACGGTCAACAAGCTCATGGAGCTCAATTCGATTCCGGACCCGGACTATCTATATGGCGGCCAGAGGCTGCGGCTGGTGGCAGCGGCGCCGGAACCTGAAACGGACACCACCTCCGCGACGCTGGCTTCGGCCAAGGAGGCCGTGAAGGAGAGCGAGGAGGAGGATCAAGCCGTTGCGGCCGCCGATAAATCGGCTGCCGAGACCGAGCCGGTCTCCGCCGCGCAGGCGCAGGCCGAAGGTCCGCAGCTCGCGCCGGGCGTGACCGGCCAGGACACGGCCGATCCGGTCGACTATTCCGTTGCCGCAGACGGCACCATCCACGTCGTCGCGGCCGAGACCCTCGGTCACTATGCCGACTGGCTGGGCACGTCCGCGTCGCGCCTGCGCACGCTCAACAAGCTGCGCGGCCGCAAGCCGGTGGTCATGGGCCATCTGTTCAAGCTCGAATTCGATCGGGTCACGCCGGCCCAGTTCGAACAGCGGCGTCGCGCCTACCACGCGCAAATCCAGGCTGCCTACTTTGCATCGCACCGGATCGCCGGCACCGAGGTCTATATCGCGCGCAAGGGCGACTCTCTTTGGAGCATTACGCAGCGCAATGTGCAGGTACCCATCTGGCTGTTGCAGCAGTACAACCCGGACCAGGACTTCAGCGACCTGCGTCCCGGCACGCAGATTTCCCTGCCGAAAGTGGAGGATGTCGCCGGCCTGTGAACGAGGCACGCTCGCCCAGCGGCGGCCGTATGCCTATAATTCAACCCGATGCGACGTATAGCGACGAATTTGCTTTCATTGTTTCTGGTGTTGCCCGGCCTCGGCTGGTGCGACATCGGAACCACGACCATCGACGACTCGGCCCATGCTGCGCCTGCGGCGGCGGACCCGCCGGTGGCGCCGGCGCCGGTGGTGCCGATAGTCGCCATGGCCATGCCCACCGCGGGCGCGGCCACGGGCGCCGGTGTCGAGGCGCCGGGTCCCGCCTGGTCGGGCACCATACCGATCGCCGATCGCATCGTGGTGCGCAAGTCCGAGCGGCGCCTGTACCTGATGCGGCGGGGGGAAGTGCTGCGCTCCTACCGGGTCGCGCTCGGGTTGCAGCCGGCCGGACCGAAGGAACGTGCCGGGGACTTCCGCACGCCTGAGGGCCGCTATCTGCTGACGCGCCGCAACGCCCGCAGCGACTACTTCCTCTCGATCCAGGTCTCCTACCCGAATGATGAGGATGTGCGCCGCGCGCGCCATCAGCACGTCGATCCGGGCGGGTCCATCATGTTGCACGGACTGCCGAACAATCTGCGGCACCCGCCCGAGTATTACGCGAGTGCGGACTGGACCGACGGCTGCATTGCGATGTCGGACTCGGATATGGTGGAGCTGTGGATGATGACGCAGGACAACACCCCGATCGATATCCAGCCTTGACGACGGTCAAAGCTCGGGAGGGTGCGCCGGTAGCCGACGCTGCCGTGGTGGTGGCCGAGTCGGTCGATGCGCGTGTGGCGCCGCGCGGCAGCCTGGAGAATCTCTCGCAGGCCGAAATCGACAAGCTGCTGGATACCAGCCAGACCGGCTTATATACGCTGTTCCGCAACTGCGCACTCGCGGTGCTCAACTCCGGCAGCGACAACGACAATCCCAAGGAAATCTTCGAGCGCTATCGCAACTTCGACGTGCAGATCGTGCGCCACGCCTGGGGCATCAAGCTCGAGATCAAGAACGCACCCCCGGCCGCATTCGTCGACGGGCAGATGATTCACGGCATCAAGGAGCACCTGTTCGCGGTGCTGCGCGACATCATCTATACCGCCAACGAGATCATCGGCGTCGGCCGTCTCGACTCGCAGGACACCGCATCGATCACCAACGCGGTCTTCAACATCCTGCGCAACGCGCGGGTACTGGAACACAAGTCGCGCCCAAACCTCGTGGTCTGCTGGGGCGGACACTCGATCGGCGATGCCGAGTACCAGTACGCCAAGCGCATCGGCTATGAGCTGGGCCTGCGGGGGCTCGATGTCTGCACCGGTTGCGGGCCGGGCGCCATGAAGGCGCCGATGAAGGGCGCCGGCGTGGGGCATGCCAAGCAGCGAATCTCACGCGGACGGTTCATCGGGCTCACCGAGCCCGGCATCATCGCCGCCGAACCGCCCAACGCCATCGTCAATCAGCTGGTCATCATGCCGGATATCGAGAAACGGCTGGAGGCCTTCGTGCGGCTCGCGCACGGCATCGTCGTGCTGCCCGGCGGTGCGGGTACCGCAGAAGAGATCCTGTATCTGCTGGGCCTGCTGCTCGATCCGGCCAATGCCGCACAGCCGCTGCCGGTGGTGCTGACGGGACCTGCCAACAGTGCCGCCTACTTCGAGCAGATCGTGCGCTTCATCGAGGGCACGCTGGGCGCGCAGGCGCTGACACGCCTGAAGATCATCATCGGCGATGAGGCGGCGGTCGCACGGCACATGGTCACTTCATTCGAGCAGGTGCGCGAATTCCGCCGCCGCCAGAGCGACTCCTTCAACTTCAACTGGCTGCTGCATGTGCCCTACAACCTGCAGCAGCCCTTCGAAGTCACGCACGCTTCGATGCGCGCGTTGCAGCTGCATCGCCGTCAACCGGTGCATCGGCTGGCGGCCAATCTGCGGCGCGCCTTCTCCGGCATCGTCACCGGCAACGTCAAGGAAGCCGGTGTGGCGGCGATCGAGCGCAATGGGCCCTACGAGATCGCGGCCGATCCCGAGATCATGCCGTTGCTCGATGAACTGCTGACTGGATTCGTCGCGCAGCGGCGCATGAAATTGCCGGGAAGTGTCTACCGGCCCTGCTACCGTCTTGTGAGCTGAATCGCAAGTGCAGCCGAGCCGCGCACTGCATTATTGCGCGTCGTGGCTCTCGTTTTTATCAGCATCTCGCGGAGCGCGCGACGCCGCCCGATGACGGCCGCATCGCTGTGATCCAGTTCCTGTATACCCCCGCAGCGCCGCCCTAGGCTCAATGCTACGGAGGATTCTGAACCCACATGAGCAAACCCGAACTTCCCACTGACGACCCTTCGACCGAAACGACGGGCTCCAGGCGCTCGCCGCAGAGTGGGGCCGAGGCCTATGCGCGCTGGCTGGAGCATATGCAGCGCTCGCGCACGCGCCACGCCGCCATCACGCGCAATCTCTACACCTGGTCGAACTACAAGACCTGGGCGGACAAGATGCGGATCGACTGGAAGGACGACGGCAAGCCCTGAGTTCGAGCCCTAGCGTCGAGCCGATGAGGCAAGGCCGCTGCCCTGGGCGCGGTGGTAGGTGGGCGATTCCAGCCATTCGAACATCGTCAGCCAATCGGCCCAATCCTCGGCCACCAGATTGGCCTTCATCTCCGCCAGTCCATAACCGGTTTCGGCCGATCGCACGTAGCTCTGCGAATCGCGCAGCGTCGCCACGATCGGAATATTCAGCGTCCCCAGAAAGCGCGTCAGCGATTGATAGATCAGCGTGCTGCGCCGAACCCGGTTGGCGATGATGCCGAGGCGGTTCTCATCGCGCTTGATCTTTGCCACCAGCAACAGGTTCTGCACGCAGCGCGAGCAGGCATGGATGTCGATATCCGAGGGCAGTACGGGCACCAGGATCTTGTCGGCGCCGCGGATCAGGTCTGGAATCTCGTTGGCTTCGAGCGCGGCGGGAGTATCGACCACGACCCGGTCGGTGCCCTGGGGGACCCGCAGCTGAAAGCTGCGCGTGACGCCCGGCTGGCGTTCGAAGGCCGCGATCAGCGCAATGTGGGGCTGCGTGTCCTGGCGCTTGCTGAGCCAATGCGCCGAGGAGCCCTGCGGGTCGTAGTCCATCAGCACGATCCGCTCGCCCCGCTGGGCATAGTAGCTGGCGACGTTGATGGCGATGGTCGTCTTGCCCGATCCGCCTTTCGGGTTCAGCACGACGATACGCTGCATAAAAAACCCGGTGCCTTAGGATTATGTCCTCGCGCAGCCTACGCATGCGCGACACAGCCCGCAAGCCGCAATGTCGCTCTGTTGATACATCCGCGGCTGTGAGTTCCGGCACGCCCGCTCCGGGAGGCGCTCCCTAGGATCGCCTCACCTTCAATCGCGGCAGCTTTCTCATGGAAGTATTCCTCCTGCTCTGGGACGACTTGGACGACTGGGTCGGCGCGGCCAAGCATTGGCTGCGAGGGCTGGCTTGAAAGCATAGGGCGTCGGCCCCATACCGCCGTTTGGTCCGCGGACGGACCCAAACCGGCGGGTGATGACATGTCGAGTGAGCGCGAGAGCCTAAGCTTCCAGGCCGAGGTCCGGGAGCTTCTTCAACTGATGATCCATTCCCTGTATAGCCACAGGGAGATCTTCCTTCGGGAACTCATTTCCAACGCTTCGGACGCCAACGACAAGCTGCGCTTTCTGTCGCTGTCGGATCCGTCGCTGCTGGGCAAGGAGGGCGAACTGGCCATCTGGATCGACGCCGATCCGGCCGCCGGGACACTCACGATCCGCGACAACGGCATCGGCATGAGCCGCGAGGAGGCGATCTCGCACCTCGGGACTATCGCCAAATCCGGCACTGCCGAGTTCTTCAAGCGCCTCACGGGCGATCAGCAGAAGGACGCGGCACTGATCGGGCAGTTTGGCGTCGGCTTTTATTCGGCCTTCATCGTCTCCGACCGGGTCGAAGTGCTGACGCGCCGCGCGGACGCGGATCCTGCCGCCGGGGTGCGCTGGGAATCGAGCGCCGACGGGCAGTTCACGGTCGAGACCATCACGCGCGCCGAGCGCGGCACCAGCGTGGTGCTGCACCTGAAGGAGGATGCAAAGGAGTTCGCGGAGCCCTACCGCCTGCGCAGCCTGGTGCGCCGCTATTCCGACCATATCGGCTTCCCGGTCCGGATGCGCAAGGAAGGAGCCGCCTCCCTCGAGTACGAGGACGTCAACCAGGCGCAGGCGCTGTGGACACGGCCGCGCTCTGAGATCACGGAGCAGGAGTATCGTGATTTCTACCGCTATATCGCCCACGACGATACCGATCCGCTCAGCTGGAGCCACAATCGCGTCGAAGGCAAACGCGAGTACACGAGCCTCATGTACCTGCCGGCACGCGCGCCTTTCGACCTATGGCAGCGCGAGGCCGCTCGGGGGCTCAAGCTCTACGTCCGGCGCGTGTTCATCATGGACGACGCCGAGCAGTTTCTGCCCCTCTACCTGCGCTTCATCAAGGGCGTGATCGACTCGAGCGACCTGCCGCTGAATGTCTCGCGCGAGCTGCTGCAGCAGGATCAGGAAGTCGAGGCCATGCGCAGCGCGCTCACGCGCCGCGTGCTGGAGATGCTCTCCAAGCTCGCCAAGGACGAGCCGGACAAGTACCAGCAGTTCTGGCGCGAGTTCGGGCGCGCCTTCAAGGAAGGCCTGGGCGAGGATCCCGGCAATCGCGAACGGCTGCTGCCGCTGCTGCGCTTTGCCAGTACGGAGAGTACCGACAACGAGGAGCGCGTCAGTCTGGCGGACTACATTTCGCGCCTGCGCCCCGGCCAGGAGCGCATCTACTACATCGTCGCCGAGAGCATCGAGGCTGCACGGGCCAGCCCGCACCTGGAGTTGCTGCGCCAGAAGGGCGTTGAGGTCCTGCTGCTGGGTGACCGGGTCGATGAATGGGTCATGGGCCGTGTCAGCGAGTACGAGGGCAAGCGCTTCAAGGATGTGGCGCGTGGCGAACTCGAGCTGGGCGGCCTGGCCGAGGCGGCCGACAAGGCACGTGTCGAGGAGGACAAGCGCGAGCACAAGGGCCTGCTCAAGCGTTTCAAGGATGCGCTGGGCGATAAGGTTTACGAAGTGCGTGTCAGCGAGCGGCTGCTCGATTCACCCGCTGTGCTGGTGCGCGGCGAAGCCGAGCTGTCGGCGGCCATGCGTCGCGTGCTGGCGGCGAATGGCCAGACGATTCCGGCCAGCGCGCCGGCGCTCGAGCTCAATGTCGGCCATCCCCTGGTTCGCTATATGGATGGACTCAAGGAGGCCGAGCCCTTCAACGAGCTCGCCTCGCTGATGTTCGACCAGGCAAGCCTGGCCGACGAGGGCCAGATCGCCAACGGTGCGGACTTCGCGCGCCGGCTCAATAAGCTGCTGGTACGGCTGGTCGAGCCGCGCCCTTGAGTTTTCGGCCGCCGCGCGCGGAACCGCTCTTCATCGCCGGACCCGCCGGCCCGATCGAAGCTTTGCTCGAGGATCCGCAGGCGGATCCCAGGACCGGATTCGGCGTGGTGTGCCACCCGCATCCGCTCTATGGGGGCACCATGACAAATAAGGTGGTGCACACCGTGGCGCGTGCGTTGCAGGAGCAGGGGATGCCCACCGTGCGCTTCAACTATCGCGGCGTGGGCAAGAGTGCCGGCCACTACGATGAGGGCCGGGGGGAAACTGCCGACGCATTGGCGGTGGTAGCCTGGGGCCGCGAACGTTGGCCCGGCGCGCCACTGACGCTGGCCGGCTTTTCGTTCGGTTCGATGGTGGCACTGCTTGCGACGCCGGCGGCACAGCCGGCGGAACTGATCACCGTGGCGCCGGCGGTTTCGAATGCGCAGTTCTCGGCCATCGATCGACCGGCTTGCCCGTGGCTGATTGTCCAGGGAATGGCGGACGAGGTGGTGGATTACGCCCAGGTGGAGGCGTTCGCGGCCCGCTTCGAACCGCCGCCGGTGCTGCGCCTGCTACCGGGCATCGATCATTTCTTCAACGGCCGGCTGCCCGAACTGCGCGAAGCGCTACTGCAGCGCTAGCGCCGCCTCATTGTTGCGCCGCGCGCAGCGGCAGCCTGGAAAGCAACAAGCCCGGCAGGAGAGACCGTGCCGGGCCTGTTTGTGCGAAATGCTGTGCGGATGAAGCGGCGGTCAGTTTACGAACGACTTCAAATTCTTCAACGGCAGCGCACGGACCTTCTTGCTGGCGGGCTTCGCCTTGAAAGTCATCTTCTCTCCCGTGAAGGGATTGACGCCTTCGCGCGCCTTGGTCGCCGGACGCTTGACGACTTTGAGCTTCAGAAGACCAGGAAGTGTAAATAAACCATTGCCCCGCAGGCTCTTCTTGATAATGCCGTTGAGGGACTCAAACACTTCACTGACCTGTTTGCGGGAGAGTTCCGTGTCCTTCGATACCTGGGCCAGAATCTCCGATTTGGTCGGTGCCCCACCTTTTTTTGCCATTGCTGAATCTCCTCGAGTGTGTGTCCACGCCGATTGCATCGGCGCGTGACGAATAAAACCATCTGTAAACGGCGCGCAACATAACACACCGCGCAGCTAGCGCAAATGGTTTTTCCGTTTCCGACGGTGAGCAAATGCCTACTTTTATAGGCCCGCGCGCGCAGGCACTTTCGGGGCGGTCGCTGCGCGGCTTGTTTACAGGGATCCGCGCAGCAGAATCAGCAGCGCATAGATGAGGATTCCGGCCCACATGGGTGACAGATCGAGGCCGCCGAGCGGCGGTATGACGCGCCGGATCGGCCGCAGAATTGGCTCGCAAAGCGATACCAGCAGGTTCTGCGCGGGTGAGTAGACGCCGGGCGCGATCATCGAAAGCAACGCATAGAGGAAGATGGCGAACAGATAGGTCTTGAGGACGGTGTCGATAATCTCGATGGCGGTCAGGCGCAGCCAGATGACTGGCGGCGGCGGCCCAAAGCCGTTCAGCAGCGACGCAACCGATACCTCGATGAATGCAAACACGATGACCGCGACGCAGGAGGCGGTATCGACTCTGCCGATGGCGGGCAACAGGCGCCGCAGCGGCACGATCACCGGGTTGGTCACGTGCACGATCGAACGCGCCAGGGGATTGCGGAAGTCGGCCCGCGACCATTGCAGCAGCAGCCGCAACAGCACGGCCAGCATGCACAGCGAGAGCAGTGTTTCGACTATAAAAATCAGGGCTGCCATGAGCTTATTCTCTGCGCGACAGGGAATCGGCAAGCTCGGCGCTGCGCGCGGCGGCGGCGCGCAGCGCGCTGCCTACCAGGGTCCCGAAGCCGCCTGCGTCCAGAGTTCGCAGCGCCGCCTCGGTGGTGCCGCCGCGGGAAGTCACCGCAGCGCGCTCCTGCGCCAGCGTGGTATCGCCGCGCGCCAGCGCGCCGCTGCCGTGCAGCGTCTCGGTAGCCAGCAACAGCGCTGTCTCAGGAGCAAGTCCAAGCTCGATGGCGGCCTGCGCGAGCTGCTCGGCCAGTAGAAAAAAATATGCCGGGCCGCTGCCGGACAAAGCCGTCACGACATCGAGTTCCTGCTCGGCGCGCAACCAGACGAAGCGTCCTGCGGCACCGGCTATTTGCTCCGCCATCAAGCGTTGCGCCGCGGTCACGGCGGCTGCAGCATACAGACCGGTGATGCCTTTACCCAGCAAAGCCGGCCGGTTGGGCATCGCGCGGACGATCGGCAGCGCGACCGGAAGCAGTTGCGCAAGATCGGCGATACGAAGGCCCGCGGCTATCGATAGCAGCAAAGGGCGGTGCGCCAGCGCGGCGGCTGGCAGGCTTTGCAGCACGGCCGCGGCAGCCTGTGGCTTGACGGCCAATACGATGACCCCCGCACCGCCGACCGCGACCGCGTTGTCGGCCTCGGCGCGAATGGCGAATTCAGCTGTGAGCGCGGCGCGCGCCTCCGGCAGCGGTTCGCCGACACGGAGGGCCTGCGGCGATACGCCCTGGCGCAGCAGGCCCGCGATCAGCGCACGCGCCATGTGGCCGCCGCCGATGAACGCGATCGCTGCGGGATCCTCGTTGTTCATGGCAACATTCTAGCTGCGCGGCCCTGCGATCCGTGGCCCAAATAGCGCCGTGCCAATGCGGACCAGCGTGGCGCCCTCCAGGATGGCCGCGCGGAAATCGCCGCTCATGCCCATCGACAGCACGTCGAGCGCCAGCCCGCGCGCATTGATCCGTTGTAACAAGGAAGCCAGCCTGGCGAAGCTGCGGCGGTCGGCTTCCGTACCGCGACCCTCCGGCAGGATGCACATCAGGCCGCGCAGGCGCAGTCGAGGCAGGGCATTGACGGCCAGCGCCAGCGCCTCGGTCGCATCCGGATCGACACCACCCTTGGCCGCTTCGCGCTCTATATTGACCTGCAGACAGGCCTGCAGGGGCGGCGCGTGCTGTGGTCGCTGCGCGCACAGACGCTCGGCGATCTGCATCCGCTCAATGCCGTGCACCCAGTCGAATTGCTCGGCGATCGCCCGGGTCTTGTTGGCCTGGACGCGGCCGATGAAATGCCAGGTCAATGGCAGGTCGCGCAGCTGTTCGATCTTGGGCAGCGCCTCCTGCAGATAGCTTTCGCCAAAATTGCGGATCCCAAGTCCGGCCGCGCTGCGCACAGCATCGGCCGGGTGGCCCTTGCTGACGGCAACGAGCGTGACACAGTCCTCAGTCCGGCTGGCCGAGTGAGCGGCGGCGGAGATTTCCTGCTGCAACGCCAATAAATTTTTGGCCAGCGCAGCAGCCACCGGCGAATTCTGCGGAGCGATTAACATATTGGTGGTAAAGGCCCTCCGCTATACTCCGTGTCCATTGCCTGCTTACCTCGAAGGCACCCCGGATGGCTGTCGATATCGCGCAACTGCTGGCGTTCGCCGTTAAGAATAACGCTTCCGACCTGCACCTGTCGGCGGGTGTACCACCCATGATTCGCGTGGATGGCGACATCAAGCGCATCAACATGCCCGCACTGACCCACAAGGAAGTGCACGGCATGGTCTACGACATCATGAACGACAAGCAGCGCAAGGCCTACGAAGAGTTCTTCGAGACCGACTTTTCGTTCGAAATACCCAAGCTGGCGCGATTCCGTGTCAATGCCTTCAACCAGAATCGCGGCGCCGGCGCCGTATTCCGCAACATTCCCTCGGCCATCCTCAGCCTCGACGATCTGCAGGCGCCGAAGATCTTCCGCGATCTGTGCATGTTGCCGCGCGGCCTGGTGCTGGTGACCGGCCCCACCGGCTCGGGCAAGTCCACGACGCTGGCCGGCATGATCGACTACTGCAACGACAATCGGCCCGATCACATCATCACGATCGAGGACCCGATCGAGTTCGTGCACGAATCCAAGCGCTGCCTGATCAACCAGCGCGAAGTCAAACGCGACACGCTCGGCTTCAGCGAGGCGCTGCGTTCGGCTCTGCGCGAGGATCCGGACATCGTGCTGGTCGGCGAAATGCGCGACCTGGAAACCATCCGCCTGGCACTGACCGCCGCGGAAACCGGTCACCTCGTGTTTGGCACTCTGCATACCAGCTCCGCCGCCAAGACCATCGACCGCATCGTCGATGTGTTCCCCGGGGAGGAAAAGGACATGGTGCGCTCTATGCTGTCCGAATCGCTGCGCGCGGTGATCTCGCAGACCCTGCTCAAGCGCACCGGCGGCGGCCGCGCGGCCGCCCACGAAATCATGATCGGCACACCGGCCATCCGTAACCTGATCCGCGAGGGCAAGATCGCGCAGATGTACTCTTCCATTCAGACCGGGCAGTCTTCGGGCATGCAGACGCTCGATCAGTGCCTCACGGAGATGGTTTCCAAGGGAATCGTCAGCAAGGAAGAAGCGCGCTTCAAGGCGCAGAACAAGGACGCCCTGTAACGGCTGTAGCGCCGCGGCCGCACACGGATGCAGGACAGGACGCAAGTTATGGACCGCGAACAGGGCATCAAGCTGATGCAGGAGCTGCTCAAGCGTGTGGTTGAGCGGCAGGCATCGGATCTTTTCATCACGGCGAATTTTCCGCCGGCGATCAAGGTCGATGGCGAGATCCGCCCCCAGATGGAGCGCGCGCTGACCCCGGACCAGTCGGCCATCCTGGTGCGCGCCATCATGAATGACCGGCAGACCAAGGAATTCGACGCCACCAAGGAATGCAATTTCGCGATCGCACCGCCGGGCATCGGCCGCTTTCGCGTCAGCGCCTTCGTGCAGCAGAGCTACGTGGGCTGCGTCATCCGCGTCATCAACGCCAAGATCCCCACCTTCGAGGAGCTGGACCTGCCGCCGATCCTCAAAGAGGTGGTGCTGTCCAAGCGCGGCCTGGTGATCATCGTCGGCGGCACCGGCTCGGGAAAGTCGACCACTCTTGCCTCGATGGTCGGCTACCGCAACGACAAGACCCGCGGCCACATCGTCACGATCGAGGATCCGGTCGAATATGTGCACCCGCATAAGGGCTGCGTGGTGACCCATCGCGAGGTCGGTGTCGACACAGATTCGTGGGATGCGGCGCTCAAGAACACGCTGCGGCAGGCGCCCGATGTCATCCTGATCGGCGAAATCCGGGCCCGCGAGACCATGGAATATTGCATCCAGTTCGCCGAGACCGGGCACCTGGTGCTGGCGACGCTGCATGCCAACAGTTCCAACCAGGCTCTCGACCGCATGATCAATTTCTTCCCCGAGGAGCGCCGCGAGCAGCTGCTCATGGATCTCTCGCTCAACATCCGCGGCCTGATTTCGCAACGGCTGATACCTCGCGAAAGCGGCAGCGGACGTATCGCGGCCATGGAGATCATGCTCAACTCACCCCTGATCCAGGACCTGATATTCCGCGGCGAGGTCGCCAAGATCAAAGAGGTCATGGCGCGATCGACCCGCGTCGGCATGAAGACCTTCGACCAGGCGCTGTTCGATCTGTTCGAGCAGGGCCACATCTCCTACGAAGATGCCTTGCGAAACGCCGATTCGAAGAACGAGCTGCGGCTGCGCGTGAAGCTGGAAAGCAAGCGGGAAAACAAGCCGATCGAGACCGGGGATGACCTGCAGATCGCCGAAGACGCCCAACAGGGCAAGACATTCTAGCCATCCGACTCATAAGTGATCCCCCATGTCAGCCGACCCGCTTGAGATCACCGGCACGGACTCGCAGCCGTCCCTGAATACCAAACCGCTATTCAAGCTGATGGTGGATCGTGGCGCCTCGGACCTGTTCTTTACGTCCAACGCGCCCATCAAGATCAAGATCCAGGGCCAGATTTTTCCGATCAACAAGCAGGTGCTGCCGCCGGCAGCCGTGCGCACCATCTGCTTCGGCCTCATGACGCCGGAGCAGATCGTCTACTTCCAGCGCGAGCTGGAGATCGACTTCGCGATTTCCGAGCCGGGCCTGGGTCGATTCCGCGTCGCTATTTTCATGCAGCGTGGCTACCCGGCCATGGTGCTGCGCTACATCACGGCCGACATGCCGCGGCTCGACAGCCTGGGGCTGCCGGACACCCTGATTGACCTGGCCATGGCCAAGCGCGGGCTGCTGCTGGTAGTCGGTTCGACCGGCTCGGGCAAGTCGACCACGCTCGCGGCCATGATCAATCACCGCAACGAATCGGTGTCGGATCACATCGTTACCATCGAGGATCCGATCGAGTTCCTGCACAGCAACAAGCGCTCCATCATCAATCAGCGCGAGGTGGGTCTCGATACCAAGAGTTACGATCGCGCGCTGCGCGGCGTCATGCGTGCCGCGCCCGACGTGATCCTGATCGGCGAGATTCGTGACCGCGAGAGCATGCAGGCGGCCATCAACCTGTCCGGCACCGGGCACCTGGTGCTGGCCACACTGCACGCCAACAATTGCGCCGAAACCCTTGACCGCATCATCAACATGTTCCCGCTGGACCAGCACAAGCAGGTCACGCTGGATCTGTCGCAGTACCTGCGCGCGATTCTGGCGCAGCGGCTGGTCATGGGCACCGATGGCAAACGTGTTGCGGCCATGGAAGTCATGCTCAACACGCCGCACATCTCCGAACTGGTCAAGCGCGGCGATGTCACCGGCATCAAGGAATCGATCATGCGCAGCGGCGACAACAGCGTCTGCAGCTTCGACACTGCGCTGCATCGGCTTTACAAGGCCGGCCGCATCGGCCTCGAAGAAGCCCTCACGAACGCCGATTCGCGCAGCAACCTGGAAGCGAAGATCAACTTCGGCTAGCCACCCATTGCGCACTTATTGTGCGCGGCCTGCCGGCGGCGCATGCTCGCCTGATAGGGGGTGCGCGTGAGAAATCCTTGGCCTGTAGCGGTGTTGCTGCTCGGCGCGGTCGCGCCGTTGTGCGGCGTGCCGCCGGTAAAGGCGCAAGTCGCCGTGCCGGCCAGCGCGACGGAGATCGACTTCGATTCGGTACCGAACTTCCTCAAGCTGCCGCCAGATCTTTATCTGGGCGAGGTGGCAGGCGTCGCGGTCAATTCCAGACGGCACGTGTTCGTGCTCTCGCGCGGCAACACCACCGGTCCCGCCTATGGCGCTGCCGCGGCGCAACTGCTGGAGTTCGACGCCCAGGGAAGGTACCTGCGCGAGATCGGTCACAACCTCTACGCCTGGTCCTATGCGCACTCGGTGCGCATCGATAGCCACGACAATATCTGGGTGGTCGACAAGGGTTCGGATGTGGTGGTGCGCTTCGATCCGGCCGGACGCGTCGATCGCGTGTTCGGGCGCAAGGCGGAGGCAGCCGATGAGTCCGCGCATCCCCTGGCGCATCCAAGCCCGCCGCTGCCGGCCGTGGACGGCCTTTTCCGGCAGGTGACCGATGTCACCTGGGACAGTGACGACAATGCCTACATCAGCGACGGCTACATCAACTCGCGCATCGCGAAGTACGACCGCGACGGCAACTGGGTGGGATCCTGGGGCGGACCAGGTTCAGGACCCGGCCAGTTCAATACGCCGCATTCGATCGTGTCCGACCGTCAGAATCGTATATACGTTGCCGATCGCGGCAATCGCAGGATCCAGGTATTCGATACCGCAGGAAAGCTGCTGAAGACGCTGCAGATCGACGTCCCGGCGCCGACGAATGCCCCGGTGCTGATCGGCAACCGCCCCACGCAGGAACCCGGCAGCGGTCCCGGAGCGAGCGCGACGATGCAGCCCGGGGCGCCCTGGGCGCTGTGCATCACGCCGGGTCCGACGCAGTACCTATTCGTGTCGGATGCCTATCCGGGCCGCATCTATAAGTTGGCGCTCGACGGCACCGTGCTCGGCTGGCTCGGCGGCGCCGGACGGACACCGAAGAAGTTTGGATGGATCCATGCCCTGAGCTGTCCGTCGGAAACGGAGCTCTACGTGGCTGAACTGCTCAACTGGCGGGTGCAGAAGCTGCAGCTGCACTGACTCTGCTCTTAAGGCGGGAACACCGCCGCAGCATCGAACACCGGGCCATCCACGCAGACCCGCTTCATGGCCGTGCCGGTGGCGGTGCGAACCGCCACGGCGCAACCGGCGCAGCCGCCGACCGCGCAGGCCATGAATTCCTCGAGGGCCACCTGGCAGGGAACGGCAAATTGGCGCGCCAGTCGCGCGGTGGCAGCAAGCATGGGCGTAGGTCCGCAGGCGAAAATCTCTGTCTCGGCGATCTGTACAGGTGAGCGTGCCGCAAGCCAGGCGCGCGCCAGCTCGGTGACGAAGCCGTCGTAGCAACCCGGGAAGCCCGCCTTCGTCGCCAGTCGCGAGGGTATGCCCATGTCATCGAGCAGGGGCATGGCGCCGATGACCTCATCGGGCATGCCGGGCACCAGTATGGTCGAAGGCCGCACGCGGAACGGATAGGGCAGTTCCGAGCCCATGAGCACCAGCGGCTTCCAGGCCGTCGCGTTATCCTGGGCCAGGCGCTCGGCCAGGAACACCATCGGCGGTATACCGACGCCGCCGCCGATCGCGAGCACGCGCGGGCGGTCGGGATGCGGTTTGAAGCCGACACCGATCGGCCCGAGCACGCTTAAGGTGCTCTCGGGCAGTACGCGGCTCAGCGCGCGCGTGCCGGCGCCCGTTACCTTATAGAGCAGGTCGATCCAGCCGGCCTGCGGCTGTGCGCGCATGATGGAGAGCGGCCGGCGCATCGGCAGCTCGGCGGCACAGCGAAGATGTACGAAGCTGCCGGGCGTGGCGCGCTCGGCGCAGCGCGGGGATTGCAGGCGCAATACATGCTGGTCGCCCTCGAAGTGCGAGTGCGTCAGCACGCGTGCCTCCTCGAGCAGGATGGTGCCGCGATGCGCACTGCTGCGCGCGCTCGCCGGGTGTGGGGCGGCGCTCAAGCGGCCATCCCGCCCGCCACGGCCTCGAGTACCGCCATGCGCACGGCCACGCCATTGCTGACCTGGGCGCGGATCACCGATTGCGGCCCATCGGCGACATCGGAGGCGATCTCGATGCCGCGGTTCATCGGCTGCGGGTGCATGACGATGGCGCTGGGCGAGGCGCGGCGCAGGCGCGCGGCATCCAGGCCATAGCGCGCGAAGTATTCATCGCCGTCGGGGATTTCGGTCTGCGCAAAGCGCTCCTTCTGAACCCGCAGCATCATGACCACATCGACCCCGGCGAGGCCCTCCTCGAGCGTCTCGAAACGGGACGCGCCGGCAAATTCGGCGGCCTCGGGCATGAGCGCAGGGGGCGCGACGATGCGCACTTCCCGCGCCTCGAGTGCGCGGAAGATCTGGTAGGCCGAGCGTGCCACGCGCGAGTGGCGAATATCGCCGACGATGGCGATCGACTGTTCGGACACCGCGCCCTTGAATTGACGGATGGTCAGCGCATCGAGCAGTCCCTGCGTTGGGTGCGACAGGTGCGCCTCGCCGGCCGAGAGCACGCAGACGTGCGGGGCAACATTCGCGGCCACGTGCGCCAGCACCCCCGGCTCGGCATCGCGGATCACGAATACATCGAAGTGCAGCGCCTGCAGAGTAAAGATGGTGTCGAGCATGGTCTCGCCCTTCACGCGCGAGGACAGCTGCACCTCGAGATTGACGACCTCGGCGCCCAGGCGCCGGCCGGCCAGTTCGAAGGAGACGCGCGTGCGGGTGGAGGGCTCGGTGAAGAGATTAGCGATCGTGACGCCAGCCAGGCGCTGGCTGCTCGGGGGCCGGTCGCCGATGGCGCCGACATAGGATTGCGCGCGCTCCAGTAGTGATTCGATTTCGGAGCGGTGCAGGTCTTCCAGAGTGATCAGATGGCGCAATGAGCCATCTGGGCGCCGCTGCTCAATCCTCGCTCCTGGTTTCATCGCCATGTCCCCGTCCCGCGTCCCGGTCCAGCCATCGTTCGAGAATGATAGCGGCTGCGGCGCTATCGATGTCGCCGCGTTGCACGCGGCGGCGGCGCTGGCCGCTGGCGCGCTGTGCCTTCAGTTCCTCGGCCGCTTCGAGCGAGGAGGCATATTCGTCGGCACGTCGCACCGGCAGGCCGGAACGCTCGGCGAGCGCGGCGGCAAAATGATCGGCGGCGACGCTTAAGGAGCCCGCGGTGCCGTCGGCGTTCTGCGGACTGCCGACCACGAGCAGATGCGGCTTGAAGGAATCGATCGCGCGGTCGATGGCGGTCCAGTCGATGCCCGCCACGGGAACCGTCACTGCGCTGTGGGGTGCGGCGCGCCGGCTGACGGTATCGCCAGAGGCGATACCGATGCGACGCAGTCCAAAATCGAAGGCGAGGATGACCTGGGCGTGTGCCCTAGGCATGACCTGCTATGAAGCTCACGCGGGAGCTGTCCACTCCCAGCAGCTGCCAGGCCGCCTGCCAGCGATCCTCGAACGGCAGGCCGAAGACGATGTTCTCATCCACGGGCAGGCTCAGCCAGGCGTTATCGAGCATTTCGCGCTCGAGCTGACCGGCTTCCCAGCCGGCATAGCCCAGCGCCACGAAGGCGTCCTGCGGACCGGTGCCGCGGGCGATGGCCGCGAGCACATCGCGCGAGGTCGTGACCTGCACATGATCGGAGATGCGGTGCGTGGAATCCCAATCGCCACCCGGTCGATGCAGCACAAAGCCGCGATCGGTGTGGACCGGGCCGCCGCGCAGCACCGGCTGCTCGCTGATGCCGATATCGGCGGTCTCGAGCTTCATCTGCGCCATGACGTCGCCCAGCTTCATGCCGAGGGGCTTGTTGAGCACGATGCCAAGCGCGCCGCGATCGGAGTGCTCGCAAACGAGCGCTACGGTCTGGGAGAAATGGCCATCGCCGAGGGAAGGCATCGCAATGAGCAGCTGGTTGGCCAGTGAACTGGAATTGCCCATGGGATCGAGTATGGGGTCAGCCACTGTGTCTCTCAAGGTCCCGATTCCGTATCTGACGACAGAGTCACAGCACCGGTTTGTAGGCTTCCGGCGACGAAATCCCATTGGTAGGCGAAGCGCAACTGTGAGTACTCCGCGGCAAGGTCAGGTGGAAAGGGATCGAACGGGCTGGCCAGCTTCAGGATGCTCAGGGCCGACTCATCCAGCGACCCGAAGCCGCTGCTGCGACGCACAGTAGCATCGATGAGCCTGCCGTTGGCACCAATCTGGACCTCCACCACGGGACTGCCCGACAGGCCCCGGTTGCGGGCGGCGGTCGGGAAATTCAGCGTGCCCACGCGCTCGACCTTGCGCTTCCAGGCGGCCAGGTAAGGCGCCAGCCTGGATGCGCGGGTGTCCGGCGTAACCCAATGCTGTGCATCGGGTTTGCCTTTGAGCAGCAGCTCCACCGCATCGCCCCGGCCACTGCGCGGATTGCCCTCGGTCTCGCCGATGATCAATGGCAGCGGCGGGTCGGCGGCGGCCGGCGTGATGTCGCCGATATAGCGGATCTCAGGCGTCTCGCCGGTAGTGGCCAGATATTGCTTGTCCCCCGGGCTGTTGCGGGCTACGTCCGATGCGTCGCGGGCACCGCGGCTGGCCGGGCTGCCGACATGCTGGAGCCGGTCGGTGTTGCCGGCGCCGATCTGGGTGCGCTGTGCCAGGTAGACGGCGCGATCGTTGGATTTGGCTTCGGGTACTTCGTCGGTCACCAGCATGACGTCGAGCTCGGGCGTCTTAGGGGGACTGAGCGCGCTGCCCGAGGTGAAACTCAGGCCCAGCAGGACGATGGCATGCAGCATGGCGGTCAACAGCAGCATCGCCATCAGCCGGTCGCGCACCGGCGCGGCTCCCTCGCGCAGCGGCGGCATCGTGCGGCCGCGCTTGAGCTCCGGGGCGGTGGGCATGGTTCAGTGCGCCCGCACCGCGCGGGCCCGCTCGATCGCGCCCATCAGCAGTTCGCCGATGTCGAGATGGAACTGCTTGTCGAGCTCGCGCGCCCCGGTGGGGCTGGTGACGTTGATTTCGGTGACATAGCCGCCGATCACATCCAGGCCCACGAACAGCATGCCGGCCTCACGCATGGCCGGCCCGATCTGCTGGCAAAGCCAGCGTTCGCGCTCACTGAGCGGTCGGCCGACGCCCTGCGCGCCGGCGGCCAGATTGCCGCGATGGTCGGTTGCGCTCGGAATGCGCGCCAGCACATAGGGCACTGGTTCGCCGTCCACCAGCAGCACCCGCGCATCGCCGCCCTCCACGATCTCTGGCAGATACTTCTGCACGATGGCGAAATGGGTCCCGTCCTGGGTCAGGTTCTCGAACACCACGCGCGAGTTCTTGTCGCCGGGCGCGAGCACGAAGATCGAGCGGCCGCCCATGCCATGCAGCGGCTTGCAGACGATCTTGCCGTGCTGGCCGGCGAACGCCTCCATCTCGTTGATATCTCGTGTTACCAGCGTCGGCGCGCAGCATTGCGGGAACCAGGCCGTGTAGACCTTCTCGTTCATGTCGCGCAGGCCGCGGGGACGGTTCACGACCAGTGCGCCCGCCAGCTCGGCGCGTTCGAGGATGTAGGTGGTATAGATGAATTCCATGTCGAAGGGCGGATCCTTGCGCATCAGGATGGCGTCGAACGCACCCAGGGGCTCAACCGCAGGTTCACCGAGGGTGTACCAGTCGGCCGGGTCGGCGCGCACCGTCAGCGCACGGACGCTGCCCTCAGCCACGCCGTCGCGCAGCCGTAAATCGGCCTGTTCCAGGTAGTGCAGCGACCAGCCGCGCGCCTGTGCCGCCAACAGCATCCCCAGTGTCGTGTCCTTGGCAAATTTGATCTTGGCCATAGGGTCCATGACGACCGCCAGTCTCAACTTGGCTCTCATCGGCTCTCCTCAACGCAGAACGCAGTTTATCGTGCTGATTATGTTCTTACGCGCGTGCGAGCTCTCAGAAACGTGACGGAGGCGGCATAGCAGGGGGTGTGCCGATATGTTAAAACGCGCAGTGAATTTGCTGACTTTGGGGCTGTGCAACATGGAATCGACAGCGGAAGAGCGCGGCGCCATTGCGCCGGGTGCAGGCCCGAATCTGAAAGGACTCAAAGTCCTGGTCATCGACGACAGTAAGACGATCCGCCGCACGGCGGAAACGCTGCTGGCGAAGGAGGGCTGTGAGGTCTTCACGGCCGTCGATGGGTTCGACGCGCTGGCGAAGATCGCCGATCACCAGCCCGACATCGTGTTCGTCGACATCATGATGCCGCGTCTGGACGGCTACCAGACCTGCGCGCTGATCAAGCACAACAAGGTGTTCCGCTCCATACCGGTCATCATGCTGTCCTCCAAGGATGGCCTGTTCGATCGCGCGCGCGGACGCATCGTCGGCTCGGAGCACTACCTGACCAAGCCCTTTACCAAGGACGAGCTCCTGAGCGCCATCGAGTCGCACGTCGGGAGATGAAGCCATGGCGCTGATCCTGATCATCGACGATTCGCCGACCGAGGTGCATGTCATGCAGAAGGCGCTCGAGCGTCACGGCTATCGCACGGCCGTTGCGGTCGATGGGGCCGAAGGCATCAAGCTTGCCCGCCAGATGCGCCCGGATCTGATCTTCATGGACATCGTGATGCCCGGCGTCAACGGCTACCAGGCGACGCGCACGCTGCTGAACGATCCTGAGACTCGCGCCATCCCCATCGTCATGGTCACTTCCAAGGGCCAGGAGGCTGACCGCGCCTGGGGCCTGCGGCAGGGGGCGGTCGACTATTTGATCAAGCCGGTGTCGCCCGACCAGCTGGTCGAGAAGGCACAGGCTACACTTGCTGCCTGACATGCAGGAGAGCGTAGCGCTTAAGACCCTTCGCGACAGGCCGTTTGAGCTCCTGGCGGAACTCGAACGTCGCGGTCGCGCCGTCACCGCCAGCAGCGCTGCGGATGCCAGCCAGGCGGGCGAGTGGGTCGGGGTGGCGCTGCGCATGGCCGGCGAGCTGTACCTGGTGGCGCGTGAAGAAGCTCGCGAGGTGCTCGGCGTGCCCTCGCCGCTGACCCGCGTGCCGGGCGCCAAGGGCTGGATTCTCGGCCTGGCGAATGTACGCGGCCAGCTGCTGCCGATCATCGACCTGCGCGCCTTTCTCGGCAGCGGGCCCACGCCGGCCTCGCGCAACACCCGCATCATTGTGGTCAATCACCGTGACATCCCGGCCGGGCTGCTGGTCGATGAAGTACTCGGTTTTCGTCGTTTCTCGGATTCAGAATTCACCGCTGATGTGCCATCCACCATAGTGCATTGCGATCGCTACATCGCTGGCTCGTTTCGCCGCGGCAACGAGCAGTGGCCCGTGATCGGACTGCGCTCGCTGCTCGAGGATCCGCTGTTCACCGGGGCGAGCGCATGAGCACCGCGGGCAACAGCGGCGGCGGCCGCGCGCAAACCCTCGCGATCGCCACGGCGGTGCTGATCGTGCTCGCAGTCGCGGCCTGCATCGGGCTGCCGCTGATACATCGGCCGGCGTGGCCTGCGGCCATCGTGGCCGCGATTGCGCTCGCGCCGCTGGCGGTGCTGTTCTCGCATCTGCGGCGCTCGGCCGAAGCAGCCTCGCAGGCGCAGCGCCGCGCGGACGCACAACGCCTCGAAACCGATCGCAATCAGCAGGCCATCATGCGGCTGCTCGATGAGATGTCGAGCCTGGCCGAGGGTGATCTCACCGTGCAGGCGACGGTGACCGAAGACATCACCGGCGCGATCGCCGATTCGGTCAATTACGCGGTAGAAGCGCTGCGCAAGCTCGTCACGACGATCAGCCAGTCGGGCATCCAGCTCGACGGCGCGGCGCGCCAGACTCAGGCACTGGCCTCGCACCTGGCGCGTGCCAGCAGCGCCCAGTCCAAGCAGGTCGGAGCCGCCACGGAATCGATCGGCGCGGTCGCGTCCTCGATCGAAGAGGTGTCGGGCAACGCCGAACGCGCCGCCGATGTCGCGCGCCACTCGGTCGATGTCGCACATAAGGGCGGCGATGCCGTGCGACGCACTATTGATGGCATGAACACCATTCGCGAGACCATCCAGGACACCAGTAAGCGCATCAAACGGCTGGGCGAGAGTTCGCAGGAGATCGGCAACATCGTCGAGCTCATCAGCGACATCGCCGAACAGACCAACATCCTCGCCCTCAATGCCTCGATTCAGGCCTCGATGGCCGGGGAAGCCGGCCGGGGCTTTGCCGTCGTGGCGGATGAAGTGCAGCGGCTCGCCGAGCGCGCTGCCAATGCCACCAAGCAGATAGAAGTGCTGGTGCGCACGATTCAGACCGACACCAACGAAGCCGTGGTCTCCATGGAGCGCAGCACCACCGATGTGGTCGGCGGCGCGCTGCTGGCCGAGAACGCGGGCGCTGCGCTGCAGGAGATCGAGCAGGTCTCCAACCAGATCGCGAGCCTGGTCCAGAACATCTCGGCCAGCGCCCGTGGTCAATCCTCCGCGGCGCAGAACATTGCGCGCAACATGCAGGTGCTGCGCGAGATCAGCGCCCAGTCGGCCGACTCAACCAGCGCCACCTCCCAGGCCATCGTCAAGCTGGCCGACCTGTCGGCGGCGCTGCGAAAGTCCATCACTGGCTTCCGCCTGCCGGGAAGTGCCGACACCACCGGCATGCATCGCGTCGGCAGCACCGGCAGCATGACCGCCGCTGCCAGCGGGCTCAGCGCCAGCCTCAGTGGCGCGTCCTCGGGCATTGCTGCGACGGCGAAATCGCCGTCCGCGGGCGGTGCCAATGCGACGAATTCTTTTTCCGGATCCAAGATCAAGGCACTCGGCTCTTAACGCATGACTGAGCTGGCGACGCAAACGCTGCAGACGGTAGCGCGCGAAATCAGCGTAGCGCTCGGCGAAGGCCGGGTGGCGCTCGAGGCGCACGTCGAGCAGCCACAGAGCACCGCGATGCTCGAGCGGGTTCGCTTCGAGATGCACCTGGTGCAGGGTGCGCTGCGCGTGCTGGAAATCTACGGCGCCGCGCTGCTTGCCGAGGAGATGGAGCAGGTATCGCGCTACCTGATCAGTCTCGGCCAGGAGCGCAAGAACCAGGCCGAAGCGCTCGACGCGTTGATGCGCGCCATGGTGCAGCTGCCTGGCTACCTGGAGCGGGTGCTGGCCGGCGGGCGCGACCTGGCGCTGGTACTGCTGCCGCTGCTGAACGATCTGCGCGCGGTGCGCGGCAGTGCGCTGCTGTCGGAAGGCACGCTGCTGTTGTTGAACCTCAAGTCGGATCGTCAGGCGCAGCCGGCCGCACCGGCGCCCGGCGAGCCGCCGCTGACTGCCTCGCAGTGGGCGCGCCGGTTGCGCGCACGCTTTCAGACCGGCCTGATCGGCTGGATCCGCGGCGAGCGCCAGGAACAGAACCTCGAGATCATGGCGGCGGTTTCCGCCCGGCTCGAACAGGTCGCCACGCAGCAGCCGGTATTTCAGCTCTGGTGGGTAGTGGGTGCGCTGATCGAGGCGATGCGCGAGAACGGCGTCGAAAGCAGCATCTCGCTCAAGCGGCTGCTCGGGCTGGCCGACCGCGAGATGAAGCGACTGTTCGAGTGGGGCGAGGCGCGCTATGCGCAGAGCCCGCCCGTGGAACTGCTGAACAACCTCCTATACTACGTAGCGCGCGCGACCAGCGGCGGCCCGCGCGTGGCGGCGGTCCGCGCCTCCTTCCGCCTGGCTGAATTGCTGCCGGTCGACGAATCGATCGAGCAGGAGCGCGAAAATCTCTCCGCGCCCTCGATCAAGCTCATGCACACGGTGGCCGCGGCCATCCGCGAGGACTTGTCCAAGGTCAAGGATGTGCTGGATATCTTCGTGCGCCGCGGCGGGGGACAGCCCGAAGAGCTCAGTCCCCAGGTGCTGCTGCTGAAGAAGATCGGCGACACGCTCGGTGTGCTGGGACTGGGCGAGCTGCGCGGTCGCGTGCAGGAAGCCACCAAACGGCTCGAGGGTATCGTCGC
>CAWFVL010000009.1:0-32342 GCA_963819195.1 uncultured Gammaproteobacteria bacterium | reverse complement strand
ATCAACATCGAGCTCGAGCAGGATTGAGGGCGCAAGCCCCGAGGTAATGCAATGAAAGATCTACTGAAGCTATTCAAGCAGCAGGCGCCGGTGGAGCATTTCGACTCCATCAAGATCGGCCTGGCATCGCCCGAGATGGTGCGCGCCTGGTCGTATGGCGAAGTGCGCAAGCCCGAGACGATCAACTACCGGACCTTCAAGCCGGAGCGGGACGGCCTGTTCTGCGCCAAGATCTTCGGGCCGGTCAAGGACTACGAGTGCCTGTGCGGCAAGTACAAGCGCCTCAAGCATCGCGGTGTGGTCTGCGAGAAATGCGGCGTGGAAGTCACGCAGTCCAAGGTGCGACGCGAGCGCATGGGCCACATCGAGCTGGCGAGCCCGGTGGCGCACATCTGGTTCCTGAAGTCGCTGCCGTCGCGCATCGGACTGATGCTGGACATGACGCTGCGCGAGATCGAGCGCGTGCTGTACTTCGAAGCCTTCGTCGTCATCGATCCAGGTATGACGCCAATGCAGCGCGGCCAGCTGCTGACCGATGAGATGTACCTCGAGGCCATCGAGGAGCACGGCGATGAGTTCGACGCCCGCATGGGCGCCGAGGCTGTGTTCGAGCTGCTGCGCACGATGGATCTCAAGCAGGAGGTCATCAAGGTGCGCGAGGACATGGGCGCCACCGCTTCCGAGACCAAGCTCAAGCGGCTGGCCAAGCGGCTGAAGCTGTGCGAGTCGTTCATCGAGTCGGGCAACAAGCCCGAGTGGATGGTCATGACCGTGCTGCCGGTGCTGCCGCCGGACCTGCGTCCGCTGGTACCGCTGGATGGCGGCCGTTTCGCCACTTCGGATCTGAACGATCTGTATCGCCGCGTCATCAACCGCAACAACCGCCTGCGCCGGCTGCTGGAACTTTCGGCACCGGACATCATCGTTCGCAACGAAAAGCGCATGCTGCAGGAAGCGGTCGATGCGCTGCTCGACAACGGCCGCCGCGGCCGCGCGATCACCGGCACCAACCGCCGGCCGCTCAAGTCGCTGGCCGATATGATCAAGGGCAAGCAGGGCCGGTTCCGCCAGAACCTGCTCGGCAAGCGCGTCGATTACTCCGGCCGCTCGGTCATCGTGGTCGGCCCGACACTGCGCCTGCACCAATGCGGCCTGCCGAAGAAGATGGCGTTGGAGCTGTTCAAGCCCTTCATCTTCCACAAGCTGCAGTTGCGCGGCGAAGCCTCGACCATCAAGGCTGCCAAGCGCCTGGTGGAGCGGGAAGGTCCGGAAGTCTGGGACATTCTCGAGGAAGTCATCCGCGAGCACCCGGTACTGCTCAATCGCGCCCCGACTCTGCATCGACTGGGCATCCAGGCCTTCGAGCCGGTGCTCATCGAGGGCAAGGCCATCCAGCTGCATCCGCTGGTGTGCACGGCGTTCAACGCCGACTTCGACGGCGACCAGATGGCCGTGCACGTACCGCTGTCGCTCGAAGCGCAGCTGGAAGCACGCGCCCTGATGATGTCCTCGAACAACATCCTCTCGCCCGCCAATGGCGATCCGATCATCGTGCCCTCGCAGGACGTGGTGCTCGGTCTCTACTACCTGACGCGTGAGATGGTCGGTGCGACCGGCGAAGGCATGTTCTTCAGCGACGTGCAGGAAGCGCATCGCGCCTACGAGAGCCGCACGGTGCATCTGCAGGCCAAGGTCAAGGTGCGCCTGCGTGAATGGGTACAGGTGGACGGGGAGCTGAAGCCCCGCCGCCGCCTGATCGCCACGACCGTGGGTCGTGCACTGCTGTCGGAGATCCTGCCGCGCGGGCTGTCGTTCGACATCATCAACCAAGACATGACCAAGAAGGCCATTTCGGCCTGTATCAATGCCTGCTATCGCGCCCTGGGTCTGAAAGAGACCGTGGTGTTTGCCGACCAGCTCATGTACATGGGCTTCCACTATGCGACCCGTTCGGCCGTCTCCTTCGGCATCGACGACATCGTCATCCCGGAGCAGAAGACCAAGCTGGTGGCGGCGGCCGATCACGAGGTCAAGGAAATCCAGGACCAGTACGCATCGGGCCTCGTGACCAACGGCGAGCGCTATAACAAAGTGGTGGACATCTGGTCACGTGCGAACGACCAGGTTGCCAAGGCCATGATGGAGAAGCTCGGCACCGAGGAGGCGATCGACAGCCGCGGCGTCAAGCAGCGGCAGAAGTCGTTCAACTCCATCTTCATGATGGCCGATTCGGGCGCGCGCGGTTCGGCAGCGCAGATCCGGCAGCTCGCCGGCATGCGCGGCCTGATGGCCAAGCCCGATGGCTCCATCATCGAAACCCCGATCACGGCGAACTTCCGTGAGGGTCTGAACGTGCTGCAGTACTTCATCTCCACGCACGGCGCCCGCAAGGGCCTGGCGGACACGGCGCTGAAAACCGCCAACTCGGGTTACCTGACACGCCGACTGGTCGATGTGGCACAGGACCTGGTTGTCACGGAAGAAGACTGCGGTACCGTCAATGGCCTGGTCATGGCGCCACTGGTCGAAGGCGGCGATGTGGTCGAAGGCCTGGGCGAGCGCGTGCTCGGCCGGGTGACGGCCACCGACGTGCACAAGCCGGGCAAGGACGAGCTGCTGGTCGAAGCCGGCACATTGCTCGATGAGGGCCTGGTGCGCCTGCTCGAGCAGGAAGGCGTCGATCAGATCGACGTGCGCTCCCCGATCACCTGCAAGACCCGCTACGGTGTCTGCGGCAAGTGCTACGGGCGCGATCTTGCGCGCGGACGCCTGATCAATATTGGTGAAGCGGTCGGCGTGATCGCGGCACAGTCGATCGGCGAGCCGGGCACGCAGCTGACGATGCGTACCTTCCACATCGGCGGCGCGGCCTCGCGGGCTGCGGCAGCCAGCAGTGTCGAGATCCGCAACAAGGGCACGCTGCGTTTCCATCACATCAAGACGGTCGAGCACGAAAAGGGACACCTGGTTGCGGTGTCGCGCTCGGGCGAGATCGGCGTGGTCGATGAGTTCGGTCGTGAGCGTGAGCGCTACAAGATTCCTTATGGCGCCACCATCACCGCCAAGGAAGGCACGGTTGTGGCCGGGGGCCAGATCGTTGCCACCTGGGATCCGCATACCCATCCGGTGGTGACCGAGGTTGCGGGCTTCATGAAGTTCCAGGACTTCGTCGACGGTATGACCGTGGCCACCCAGGTCGATGAGGTCACGGGACTGTCCTCGACGGTGGTCATGGATGCCAAGCAGCGCGGCGGCAAGGACCTGAAGCCGACCATCAAGCTGCTCAATGCCAAGGGCAAGGAAGTCACCTTTGCCAATACGCAGATCCCGGCGGTCTACACGCTGCCCTCGGGCGCGTTGATCAACCTGGAAGATGGCGCCAAGGTGTCGATCGGCGACATCATCGCTCGCATCCCGCAGGAATCCTCCAAGACCCGCGACATCACGGGCGGTCTGCCGCGCGTGGCGGATCTGTTCGAAGCCCGCAAGCCAAAGGATCCGGCCATCCTGGCGGAGAAGAGCGGCACGGTCAGCTTCGGCAAGGAGACCAAGGGCAAGCGGCGTCTGGTGATCACCAGCGACGATGCGGACAAGTACGAGGAGCTGATCCCGAAGTGGCGCCAGCTCAACGTGTTCGAGGGCGAAACGGTGGAGCGCGGCGAAGTCATCGCCGACGGCGAGCCGAATCCGCACGACATCCTGCGGCTGCAGGGCGTCACGGCGCTGGCGAACTACCTCGTCCGCGAGATCCAGGACGTCTATCGTCTGCAGGGCGTGAAGATCAACGACAAGCACATCGAGGTCATCATCCGCCAGATGCTGCGGAAGACCGAGGTGGTGTCGATCGGCGAGACCACGCTGCTGCGTGGCGAGCAGATCGATCGCTCGCGTGCGCTCGATATCAACGATAGGGTTGAAACCGATGGCAAGCAGGCGGCGCGCCTGCAGCCGGTGCTGCTCGGCATCACCAAGGCATCGCTGGCAACCGAGTCGTTCATATCCGCGGCCTCGTTCCAGGAGACCACTCGCGTGCTGACCGAAGCCGCGGTGCGGGGACTCAAGGACGATTTGCGCGGCCTCAAGGAGAACGTCATCGTCGGTCGGCTGATTCCGGCAGGCACGGGCTTTGCGGCCCATGCGCACCGCCGGCGCAAGTTCGACGAAAGCGGTCGACGCAGCTTCATGGATGTCGGCGGCGCGGTGGGCGAGATGGAAGACTCACCGGTCAGTGAAGAGGAAAGCGCGGCGGGTTGAACCGACCGCTCTGACATCGTCAGAAATCAGCCCCGGCGCTGCACGAACCATGGGGTCGTGCGCGCCGGGGTTTTCTTTTTGGAACTCGACTCAGAGCTCGACGATACGCGGCGAAAGAGCACTTCCTTCGATCAGGATTTCCGCAACGGAAATTGGCAGCTTGAATCGGCGCGGGCCCGCGCTGCCGGGGTTTATAAAAAGAATACCGTCACGATTTTCGATAACGGATTTATGCGAATGCCCCGATACCACCACCTGAATGCCTGCTGCTGATGGGTCAATGTCGAGCAGCGACAGGTCGTGAATGGCGTAGACGTGGGCTCCACGGAACTCAAACAACTCCGTTTCCGGGATGGCCTCCGCCCAGGCACCGTCGTCATTGTTTCCTCTGACCGCCGTAACGGGTGCGATGGCTGACAGCCGCATCAGCACGTCGGTGTTGCCAATATCGCCACCGTGAACGATATGATCGCATCCCCTCAGGAACTCCACCGCCTCCGGTCGCAGGAGCCCGTGGGTGTCCGAGATGATGCCGAGCCTGGCCACAGGCGCCTGCTTACCGGATGTAATAGCCGCACACGCGCCAATGGCCGTCCGGGTCCTTCATGGGCGTCACCGTCTCAGTCGCCTCGGCCTTGTGCTCGAAGCTGGAGGTGAAGCGAATGACGACGTAGTCCCCATCCGGCGCGCCGGGCAAAGAGTGCGTTGATTGCGAAGATGTCACGCGCCTTGATTTCACGGCCCCCAGTGGACCCCTGACCGCACCGACCTGTGACACCCACTGCGGCTGTGGTACCGCGTTCCTGAAGTAGGCTGCCGCCGTGCTCCAGCTCTCCGGATAGTTTCCCGAATCCACGAGCGCGAGCCAGGCAAGTGCCGCCGTTTCCGCTGACTCGGGCGAGTCCGTCGCTGAGCTTTGCGGTGCAGCGCCAACCAGAACCGCCAGAGCCATGAACACAACCAGGATTTTCATGTGATTCGAAGCGCCTCTCTCAGCTTGCCTTTCAACGCATCCTCTTCCGCCAAAGTCAGCCTGTGCTGGGCCTGCTCCGGCCATATGGGGCCGCCCCAGCGCGGGTCGGCTCGATAACGCGGAATGATATGCCAGTGCAGATGCGGCATCACATTGCCCAATGATGCGATGTTGATGTGATCCGGCTCCACGGTGCGTACAACTGCGGTCTCCGCCCTGTGCAGGTCGGCACAGAAACTGGCCCACTCCGCAGCAGACAACTGATCGGGTCGCGTAGCGTGTTTGATATCAAGGATAAGAATGCAATGTCCCCGATAGGTCTGGTTCCTGGCCAGATACAGTGTCGATACTAGCAACGATGCCACATGCTCCCAGGCGTCTGTCGATGCCGCGCGTGGCGCGTCGAAAACACAATTTTGGCCCTGGGCCAGTTGCTCCCAGGACGGTTGATTCGACGGCATCATGACACGTGCCCCCAACGGAAATCACTGCGCGGCGAACGAGCGTCAGTCCCCACCCACGATTCGCTTGAGCCGAGTTGCATCCGGCATCATCCCTTGTTCCACCCATGCGTCAAGCGACTCGAACAGCGTAACTGCGGGCCAATCTGGCCTTCTTTCTCTTTGGAACGTCAAGTGGACCCAAGCGATGGTCGAGGCCGTGTCGCACATCCGGAACAGGACATCGTCATCGTCGAGCCGGCAACCAAGTTAAGAGGATTATCTTTCACGGTACGCTCCAACGGGTGTAAGGGAGCGGGCACGGAAATCCATTGTCGCTATCATAGCCGCATGGC
This sequence comes from uncultured Gammaproteobacteria bacterium, assembly GCA_963819195.1. Taxonomy (GTDB): domain Bacteria; phylum Pseudomonadota; class Gammaproteobacteria; order Steroidobacterales; family Steroidobacteraceae; genus FEN-1191. Next base: position 26,319 of record CAWFVL010000009.1, on the reverse strand, counting down.
GGCACGTACCGGCAGCGCGAATCTTCCCCTGCACGGCGGACGTGTGCCCGCCTGGCTCGCCACAAGGATGCAGGCGCTGGCGCGCGTGATCGCCGAGGCGATCGTCAGTCACTATGGACGGCGGGAGCTGCTTCGCCGGCTGGCCAATCCGTTCTGGTTTCAGTCCTTCGGCGCCGTGATGGGCATGGATTGGCATTCCTCGGGTATCACGACCAGCGTCATCGGGGCGATGAAACGCGGCTTGGCGCCCATTCAGGGCGAACTCGGTGTCTTTGTATGTGGGGGCCGGGGCGCGCATTCACGCCGCACGCCAGCGGAGCTCGCCGAAATTGGCTACCGCACCGGTCTAAACGCCACGCCCCTGATACGGACCAGCCGCCTGGTCGCCAAGATTGACAGCGCGCTGGTGCAGGACGGCTACGACCTCTACCTGCACGGATTCTTTGCGACAGCGGATGGTGACTGGTGCGTGGTCCAGCAGGGGATGAACGCCGAACAGCGCGAGGCGCGACGCTATCACTGGGGCTCGGACACGGTGGCAGGCTTGCTTGATTCGCCGCACACGGCCATCGAGGGGCGCAATATGGGCCGCATACTCAATCTCGCGGACAGCGCGGCGGCGGTGAATCGCTCCGCGGGACTCGCCCTGGTGCGAGACGGGCCCCGATCCGTGATCTCGGTGCTGCAGGATGTCGGCGCGCGCCGCTCCGGCACGCTGGACCTGTTCGGCGACGATGCGCTTGCGGGTGAGCGACGCTGCGCGCCCCACCTCGAGATGCCCGCTCACCACGATGTGCGTGTCGCGGACGTCGACCTGAAGCGGTTGCACGCCACTCTGGCGGCGGCCGCGGAGTGCGGGCCGCAGGATTTCACGGAACTGCTGCTGCTCCCCGGAATTGGCGCGCGAACCGTCGCCTCGGTGGCATTCGTCGCGGAAATCCTGCATGGCGCGCCCTGTCGCTTCAGCGACCCGGCGCGATTCTCGCTCGCCCACGGGGGAAAGGACGGCCACCCCTTTCCGGTGCCGCTGAAGGTCTACGATGAGACGATCGCGGTGCTCAAGCGTGCAGTGGCAAATGCCCGACTCGGCCGGCATGAGGAACTGGAGGCAATCCGGCGTCTGGACCAGCAGGCTCGCCGAATCGATGTTCTGCAGGGACCTTCATTTGCCGAATACGTGGACATCGAGCGTGCACACTCGAGCGGCTACGGCGGTCGCACGGTGTGACAAAGGCGACGCGGCTAAACGCGGACACCGGCGCCGCAAATCCCAGATCGAAGGTCAGCTGCCCGGCCGGGGGCCGGGCAGGGCATTCGGGCTAATGACGTAATTTCGCCCGTCGATCATCAGTCGCCGGAAGCCATTCTCCAGACCGGCGGCGAATTCATGCTTTCGAAACTCGGGAACCATTGCTTCTTCGATGATCGCTTTGGCCTCATCGTTGCTGATATATCGCTGCATGCCTTTCCCGAGTTCAATGCGAACGCTGTGCTCCTGAATGGCCAATAGCACCAGAATTCCGTTGTCGAGACCCCTGTAGCCCAGACCCCACTCATTGGCGACGCGAAGTGAGTACGTTTCCACCGGTTCACCGGAGAGGGTCGGAATGATGAGCAGGGCCAGTTGGTGATGCGTCTCGCCGCTGTAGCTGGTTAACAGGTCCGACAAGCGCCGTTGCTCTGCCGCAGTCAAGACGCCGGCTATATCATTCACACAACCCTTGAACGGCGGTACCGACTGAACGAATGCGGTCGCAGCGGCAGCGCCGCTGGCGGCCGTTATGAATCCAGGGATGGCTATTGCGGCCGCAGCGAGCAGCCCTGCGCGGAGAGCGCGAACGCGGCGCAACGGAATGGCCTTGGCGGCTAACGACAAAGTGGGGCGCCCCAAACGCTCAGTTGCCGACCGCTCTGGGCCAGAGGGACACTGGGGCCATCCTGGTTCCAATCCTCATGCATCAGTAAGCTATTCACATCTCCGATTTCTGCGCGACACGAGTCGATGCCAGGTGATCAGGAGTCGTCGCGGCTCACACGCCTGTCACGCCCGGCAGCGCCAATGGAAAGTCAATTACCGCGCGGGCCGGGCGGTGGCCGACTTACTTCGCAACCGGCGCACAACTGAAATCCTCCGACGAATTGCCAGTCACTACTCCGGAACACAGATAGACCTTGTCGTTGCAGGTGGCATTCCAGGTCTCTCCCGTCAAGCTGATCTGATGATTCGAGATCGTCAGTTGATCGGGAGTGCAGCCGGTGTGCCCCGCGCTGGCGGTCTTCAGTTTATCCGTCACGCACGCCGTTGTGGCCGCGAGCGTCAGCCCCAATAAGACCACCGATCGAGCGATGTCCCTGGTCAATGTTCGGATCGCTGTAGCGTCAGTCATGGCTTGAGTCCCGTAGTGGTTGGGAAGTTCTCCGGCGCCGGAGGCGCTGCGTGGTATCGAGATCCGCATCCAACGCCGAACCTGGGCGGCAGCGCAATGATCCATCGTGCGCCCGATAATTGAAACCAACCGATTACTTACCGATGTCCGGGCGCATCGCCTACTTGGCGCGGAGGTCACAATGCCACGCGTCGACGCGCGATATTACGCGCTCATGGTCCCAGGGACTGCAGGTAGGTGGCCACTGCCTCAACATCGGCGACTTGAAGGCCGCGCGCGACCCCGTGCATGACGGCGATATTGCGCATGTTGTTTTGGAAGGAACGCAGCTGCTTGACCAGATATTGCACATGCTGGCCTGCCAGCCGGGGATAGCTGTCGGTACCGGCGGCGTTGGCACCATGACAGGCTACGCATGGCGGTACGCCTTGCGCGGCATCTCCGTTCTCGTAAATGCTCTTGCCGCGCGCCATCAATGCTGGATTGCCTGCTGGGCCATGTCGCGGTGCCTGGGCGGCGTAATAGTCAGCCAGGCCTGCGATCATGCTGTCATCGAGCGGGGCCGCCATGCCCCACATATAGCCCAACGCATCCGCATCGCCACGGGTCTGCGCCCTGAAGGCCTGCAGCTGCGCCACCAGGTAGCTCGCATGCTGGCCGGCAAGGACCGGAAATTTCGGCGAATAGCTGTGTCCCTGCGGCCCGTGACAGGCGGTGCAGGTGCCGACTGCGATGCGTTCGGCCAGGGCTGCGCGGGCAGCGCTGTCATCGACTTCCTGGGCTCTCGCGGTCTGCAATGCCAGTGCGAGGATGCAGCCGAGGTAAATCGTCAGATTGGATTTCATTGCTCGCGACTCAGAAGTTCAGCCAGAACAGGAGGTAGGTGGAGCCATTCGAGGAGGCGCTGCGGCCGAAGCCGTCGTAGTTGCCGCTGCCGCCGTTAAACTGGGTATAGGCCGTGTATTGCAGCGTGAGTTTGGTGTTAAGCCACGGCAGGTAGTTCGCCTCCAGGATCCAGCCTCGGGTGTTCGGGCTGCCGTTCGCGCTGGTGATGACGCCGGGAGCCGGTCCATTCGGGTAGAGGAGGGTATCGATGCTGCCAGTGGTCGCAAAGTGGCTGATGGATCCGCCGTACTTGCGGCGGTAATAGTAGGTCCCGGTGAAGCGGGTCGTTGTCAGGTCGTCATCCGGATTGCTGGCAGCGGCCGTGGCGAAACTTGCGGCCATCTTCATCGTTTCGTGGATGCGCGTGCCGTTCAGGGAGAACAGGTGCTGATCGCCGACGAACTGGTATTGAAAGTCCTCTGCAAGATCCCGAAATTCGTTGACCGGCCCGCTTAAGGGGGCGCCCCCGCCCGGATAGAGTTTGAAGTTTGCGCCATAGATCCCGATCTCGAGATCGTGACGCTGCCACTGGTACTCATATGCCACGCGCCCGTAAGGGGCCGCGCCATTGATTACGTTGGAGACCGTTCCATCCAAAGGGCCGGCGGCCCCGGTCAGAGGATTGGTCACCCCCTGTTTGGCTGATCGATACGCGCCGACCTCGGCATACAGTGCCTCATTCCACATGGCATAGACACTGAGGCCGGCAACATCCTGGGCCAGGGCGCCATCGATCTGCGTGGCAGCCAAGGGTGAGACGCCCGCGTTGGTCCCCGCGTACGGGAAACCCCAGGCAGGCGTACTGTTCCAAAGATCCTGCACCGACGGGTTATTGTTGACGGTGACGCCGTAGATCAGGCTGTTGGCGTGATCGAGCTGAAAGCTGTTGGCATAGCGAATATCGGTGTTGTCGATGCCGATCGTTCCGGCATCATTCGCATACGTGAGCTGCACGAAGGCACCGACATGGGGCGCCACCTTGCCAGCGTAAAAGAGACTGAGCTGCTGCGGAAAGCCCACGGTACTGGTCTGCGAATGGCCACTGCCGGTGCCATCCGGCAGCGGTGAGTTGAGCCAGGTCTCCGAGATCTGGATCATGGCAGAGAGCGGCGGGAGACTGGCTAGCGACAGCATGTCCTGCTTCGCCGTATCAATATCTCGCACCTGCTTCAAGTTATCGAGCGTATAGCCATTGGCCTTGAACATCCGGCCAAAATGAGTGAGCTCAGGGAAGACCGTGTGGCACGCTTCGCAGGCCATACCGGTCTGGCGCGCGAAACTTGGCACTGCATGCGCGAGCGGCGCGTTAACTCCTATGCCAACAAGAATCACCAGTTTGGATACGCTTGACAGCCATTTCTTGCGTTTCATGAGGCCCACATCGCTTGTCACTTTACAATGCAAAGCTACCCGCGCAGAGCGATGTGACAATAGGGGATAGTACCTACGCGACCGTTGACGAAGTCGTCACCGCGGATCTGACAACTCTCGTGAGGCTGATCGTGGCTGAGGTAACCGGCGCGCGGGGCGTATCGTCGGCCGCCGGCTGCGATTCAGTCGTGGCCGTCCACCATGGTCGACGAGGCACGGATCATCCACACGAAGCCGACGCCGCCGGCCCAGTAGCTGCGCTGCTGTACCAGCGGGCTGGCGTCAAACACAGCACCTGCCAGCCAATCATGGCGCACATAGGCGCCGATCCAATAATTGGCAAATCGCCTGCTGGTCGCAAACAGCAGCTGGCTGCCGGCATAGCCGCCCGAAGCGTCATAGGCCGGCCGTGTGACAGTGGCGAACGCAGGCGCCACTCCATAGAAGTATTCGTGATAGCGCCGCTGCGCAAAGAGCGGCCCGGCCATCACGCCGAAATTCCAACCGCTTAAGGGCCCGGCGCCCAGATAGTCCAGATTCAGGCTCGGGGCGAACACCGCGCCTATGGAGGTTGGGTGGCCGGTCACCGTAAAGGCTTCACGCAATGGCAGGTGGACATCGAGCCTCAGGCGCTCGTCACCACGCCGCCACAAGTGCCAAAGCAATGCCGGCCCGAGTTCGATCGTCGGTTCGAGATTGGGCATGCCCGCTCGGATAGCGCTGTTGCGGCTGAATACCGGCGCTGTGGCATTGGCGCTGATCTCGAGCTCCAGGTAGCGGCGGTTGAACAGACGCCCGTGCAGCCCGTCGCGGTCTGCACGCAGGAATGTGCCGCGATAAATGAAATACGGCACTGGCGCCGGATAGACATGACTCGTATTGGCACCGCGATAGTCATTGAAGAATAATCCGCCCACGCCGAAACCGAATTCCCACAATGGCAGGGGTTCACCATGCACCGGCAGAGCTACGGCGCCGAGGATGGTCAGGAGTGTCGTCCGCAGTGCGGTGCGCGTTACTGTCATCAATTGCTCACCGCCTCGATGGAGACCAGCAGATCGCGCCGCCAGATATCGGCTTTCAGATACTGCACTCGGGAAGTAGCGCCGATGGCATGATGGGGTTCCTGTCGGCGGGCGCCAAATCGGCGCGTCGCCGCAGTTTATCCCTCACGACCCGCTGCGGCGAGGGATAGGCCCCGCTCCAGGCGCTCGCGCCTACGGCAGGGCAGGCTGAGCTTGTTCCGGATCGCGGTGGGCGATCCGTTGCCAGGGCTAAATATCAGATATGGGGCCGCCGCGAACTCCGAAGTGAGAGCGAATGCAGGCTCGCCTACCAAGGCGTCCAACTTCGGCAAGGCCCGAGCATCGAGCAGCGCTGCGGCGATCAGCGCGACAAGCTACCACGTCCAGAAGGACGTTAACCCTATGCATCAAGTCTCCCCGACGAACAACGACGACGACGATGCATGCCTGCTCCAGCGCAGGTTAGACCTGTGCTATCGCGCGACGGGTGCACAACTTACAGACTCAGTTTTCTGCCCAGTTACAGAGCATAGGTATGCGGTACCTTTGCACGTGGCGTTCCAGGTGCCGTCTCCGTCGCCTTGAATGCGAAGATTTGAGAGTTGGTTGTCCTTCGGTTCGCATCCAGTGTGTCCTGAAGTCAGAATCTGGTAGTGCGTCTGCGTACCAGGATTGTCCAATGTAATGGGAATACATCCCGATACCAGCGACAACGACAAAAGGACAGTAAGCGCGTACACGGCGCTGTGTAAATTCATAGTCCCTCCCCTGTTATCTGTCCAATGTTAACGTCGGGCGGCCGGAGGCGCAGCCTTGAACTCGCGCGGAGTGGGAGCGCGCTCCAGGCGCCTTATTTCTCACGGTCCGCTCCAATGACTGTCAGACGAACGCACCTACTTCCGTGGCTCTGCACCTGAGTCAACTTCCCCAGTCGCAAGGAAGGTCAATTCTGCATCAGAGAAGCTACCTTGATCCAGGAGCCACCGGGCACGATGGCTAAGCTCCGGCGGCACCAGGATGTCGCAACGGCGGGCCTCTCCCAACAGTGACGTGTCAGACTCAACCCTGGACGGTACGCCCTCTGCTTGGAGGTAAGTGAGTAGCGCCTGCGCCGACATGGTGTCCGGCAGCGTTGCAATGATTTTCCACTCAGCCTGGGTCATGGGAACTGTATTGGTCCATCGCTCTTGTTGCGCGGCCGACCGCAGATTTGTCAGGCTGCGCGGCTTACCGATGACAAACAAAAATAGCCAAAACGTACATTCGGCACTTTTCCCTCACCGCCCGCTCCAGCGAATGTTAGGCGGCGCAACACGCATACCGTGGCACTTCTAGTCGACGCCACGCTGCTGCGCCTCAATCGACCCAATGCGCTGGCGCGCCAGAAGAATAGAGTATCCCGACTTCGTCAAGCGTCAAAGAGTTCAATTGGGTCTCCCCACGAGAATGCAACGCGTCAATTTCTGCTTGAGTCATTGCGCCCCGCAGCCTCTCCAGACACCCTCGGTCCCACTGAAGACCTGTGGTGGTCAGGTGGCAGCTACCTGGCGCCTTGCGGTGGATTTGGCGTTACGCAGGCACCCAATGCGTCGTCTAGTGCCAAGTCGAGCGGCCGACCTCGGAGCCCTGCCAGCGAGGTGGGCGCAAAATCCTGACTGCGCCTGCCGAGCCTTCCACTGTAGCTATCACGGACCGCCCGAACGTGGGCTAGACGGCGTACCCGAGGCGGTGGTGCTACTTATCGGCGGGCCATTCGGCGAACGCCAGCCAATAGATAAAGATGAGGTTAATCAGTGGCACGAGGATCAGCAGACTGAGCCAAGGTGAATGGCCAACTCTGCCGCAGATGCGCCAGAAAGGCACAATTCCGATGAGCACAGCAAGCAACCAAACCAGCCCAAATCCCGAATGCTCCATACGAATTCTCCCTTAGTCAGTGCTACCAGATACTGCCAGGAGCGCCTGTCGTCTAACGTTCACGTTTAGCTGCAAACTGACTACATATCAGCTCGCGCGGCGGATGGTTCAGGCTATTCGCTCGGCGAACTCGCGAGCTTGGCACTTTTTCTCTCACGGTCCGCTCCAACGAATGTCAGACAGCGTGCTACCGGGTTTTGGGCGGATGCCTTTCTAGCACTTCGGCCATTCGCGTCTGCCAGCCAGGGCCGGTTGCACGCCATGTCGCGATAACCTCTGGACGCAACCGAAGAGACAGAAGTCGCTTGGGGTTATCTAACTTGGGTCGGCCCCTACGCACAAGCTTGCGACCCCGACGCAAGTCCGCCTCTGTGATCCAGGACTCTGTGATCTCCGGCGCCTCATCCTTACTCGGGGAGGTACGCACGGAGCCTTTTCGCTTCGCGCTCATGACAGTGCCTCATACTAATGATCCGCCGGGCGGACCCACGCGGTGTCCAGACAATTACAACTAACCTCGAGTCAAGCCAGCCCACAGTGACGTATCGTGGCTCTCCATAATCAAACCGATCATCAATGCGGGTGAGGTGAAGTCCCGCAAAGACTTCCTTGGCTCGGCGCATGTCGAGCCCCGAGCCAGCAGCGTGTGCTGCCGCTTCCGGGGGTCGCAAGTAATGCGCATGCATTAATTGTAGCTACAGTTAATGCTGGCGTCAAACGACGCGCGAAGCCATGGGGCTCGCTGTCTAACGTTCACGTTGATCGGCCGGTTGCGGAGCCATCAGCTTGCGCGGCAGGATGGCGACCACTCGCCGGGAATGTGGACGCGCGCTCGGTAGTTTATCCCTCACGGTCCGCTCCAACGAAGGTTAGGCAGCTACCTCGATATAGTCGACGCGGCTCGATGGAGGAGGCACGGGAGTACCGTCTTCCCGCATTCCGTCTAGATGGAATTCAATAGCCTCGCGAATGTGCTTCTCGGTTTCTTCCACTGTCGCTCCAGTGGCAACGCAGCCGGGCAAGTCGGGTACATAGGCGGAGTAGTTCGTTCCGCAGTTCTCGATGACGACAGCGTATTTCATAATCTAACCTACTTCTTGAGGCCGGCCTGCTTCAGGATACTGCTGAGTGTCCCAGGCGCCAAATCGTCGCTTGGTCTCCCCGCGACAGTTACACGTCCCGGCTTGCTGAGGTGCTTGAACTGCCGATGACTTCCACGCGTTGCCGCCAGATACCAACCGTCTTGGTGAAGAACGCGAAGCATCTCTGAGACCTTCATCTAGGCAGGCTACCACGGCCGGGAGTCGCGGTGATCTCAGCTAGAGAGCCTGCCTAACGTTCACGTTGAGCGGCCGGCCGCTGAGCCATCAGCTCGCGCGGCGGATGGTTCAGACTACTCACTTGACGAACTCGTGCGCTCGGCACTTTATCCCTCACGGTCCGCTCCAACGAATGTTAGGCGTCACTTCCAAGTTCCTCGACGGATACCGACTATCGCGCCGACACTCAATAGTACGGTCGTCACCGAGCCTAGCGCGAAAACGTATAATCTGTTACGCGTGAATTCGTAGCAGCACGCAGTCACTAGCGCCAAGACTAGGCCAATCAGGACGCAGGCGAGTGGCAGATCTAGCACGGGTTCTGTCATCGCGATGTGCTCTCGTCTGGCGCGGCGATAGCCGACGATCTGTAACAAGCCCCAAACAATTCCGGCTCCGCTGTAGCCCATTAAGCGCAGCGTAGAGCTGTCCAAACGCTGCTGAGATCGTGTGAACAACGCGAAGCAAATAAACGCGGTTCCCAGAGTAGCAACGATGCCGCCAAATGCCGGCTCGTAGGACCTTAAGACGGTGCGCATGACGCCTAACGTTCACGTTGAGCGGCCGACCGCCCATCCATTAGCTCGCGCGGTGCATGGGTCAGACTACTCACTCGACGAACTAGCGCGCTTAGCACTTTATCCCTCACGGTCCGCTCCAACGAAGGTTAGGAGCCACCGCTGCTACAAGAACCGCCCGGGCCAGGCCCACATCCGCCAACGCCACCGGCGGTGCCAATAGTTCCGCCGCCCGGAAGGCCCAGTGATGGCGCAGGTCCTCCCTCAAGCGAACCCGGCACTGGGGCTGGAGCATTCGCCTCCCGAGATACCTGAACGGCCCACATGGCGCCCACCAAGGGTACCAACCATAAAAGCAATAGCCACGCCGCCTTTTGTGACCGTGACATGACGTCGGAGCGAGCAATGCGGGCTGATGCGATGACGTCGAGGAGCACAATGATCAGTACGGCGCCCAAAACGATTGCCACTTTCACGCGGTGACTCCTAACGTTCACGTTGAGCGGCCGGCCGCCGACCCATCAGGCCGCGCGGCTTACCGGTGACCAACTGAACATGACTGAAACGTGCGCCTGGCACTTTATCCCTCACGGTCCGCTCCAACGAATGTTAGATGTCATCGATCTCGCAACATATAGGATACGAACGGGACGCCAAGTAGAGAGGTTGCTAGAAGACAGAAGTCCACCGCGACTATCCCAACAATAAAGGCTAATCCGGACCACCCGCCAACGATATCTGGACGATCAGCCCACACCAGCTTGTATGCAACGGCACCCGAAGCGGCAGTAATGCCCAGCGGGAAGCTGATCAATTTAATTAGACCAAGTCCCTCAACAAATCCTCCAGCGGCCCAAACTCGTCCTGCCGCCGTTACGAGTAGGCAGCCACTAACCGTAGCAATTAGGCGAACTTTAGTGACGTTGCGGAGTGACATCTAACGTTCACGTTGAGCGGCCGGCTGAGGATCCGTCATCTCGCACGGCTTACCGATGACCAACCGAAGACAGTGCAAACGTGCGCTCGGCACTTTATCCCTCACGGTCCGCTCCAACGAATGTTAGACCAGGCGTTGTCCCAAATGGCAAGCAGCGGCCAAGCGCCAACGCCAAGAACGAACCACAGCAGCAGAAATATGGCGAAGTACCAGCGCAAGATTGAGCGTACCGGCTTTGGCAAATGCGTGATGACCCAACCCGTCTGAAGCTTTCCCCGCGTAGGCTCAAACCACACACATAGGCAGACGAGACCCCAGGAAATGGCGATCAGCGGACCGGCGAGCAGCACGCCGATGTAAACGGCGGAGGGCATCCGCGTCGACATAAGTAGAAGCAGTGCCAAAAAGACCAGCAAGGTCGCAACCGCGAATTGCCACCGCCGCGGGTAGAGACGGCCAGCCCAGTGCGCGTAGGTGTCAAGCATGGTCTAACGTTCACGTTGAGCGGCCGGCTGCCAGCATCTCAGCTCGCGCGGCCGATGGTTCAGACTACTCATTCGACGAACTCGCGCGGTTGGCACTTTATCCCTCACGGTCCGCTCCAACGAAGGTTAGAAAGCCGCGTCCCACACTCACCCTAGTCCATGCGAAGGTCCTGAACAAACCGGGCCTCCGGAACTACTCGTTCGGGATTCACCCCTGTCTGACGACATATCAGGTCCCGCAACTCCGCGAATGTGCGCTCGGGGTTCACCGGCGTGCGCCCCCGCTGCGACAACTCGTTCACAAGCCACGCCTGCAGCATCCCGACCGTCTCAAGCTTTGACGCGTCGGCATCAGGAATCTCTACTCCAAAGTGCTCTTCGACGGCAAACACAAGCTCAACGGTGTCTAGACCCACGGTGGCTTTCTAACGTTCACGTTGAGCGGCCGGCTGCCAGCATCTCAGCCCGCGCGGCCGATGGTTCAGACTACTCATTCGACGAACTCGCGCGGTTGGCACTTTATCCCTCACGGTCCGCTCCAACGAAGGTTAGAAAGCCGCGTCCCACACTCACGCGTACGTCCATGCGAAGGTCCTGAACAAACCGGGCCTCCGGAACTACTCGTTCGGGTATTCGACCCCTGTCTGACGACATATCAGGTCCCGCAACTCCGCGAATGTGCGCTCGGGGTTCACCGGCGTGCGCCCCGCGCTGCGACAACTCGTTCACAAGCCACGTCCCGCAGCATCCCGACCGTCTCAAGCTTTGACGCGTCGGCATCAGGAATCTCTACTCCAAAGTGCTCTTCGACGGCAAACACAAGCTCAACGGTGTCTAGACCCACGGTGGCTTTCTAACGTCCACGTTGAGCGGCCGGCCGCCGAGTCATTAGCTCGCGCGGCGTATGGTTCAGATTACTCACTCGATGAGCTCGCGCGCATGGCACTTTATCCCTCACGGTCCGCTCCAACGAATGTTAGGGCGCAGCCCTCGCAAACGCCACGAGGGCAGTCTCGCCACTGGCAAATTGCTGCTCCTTGCAACGAACGCGCGTGCCAGGAGGAAACTCCCAGACCTCACCCTCCGGCACAACGCCTAAGATCTCGAATTCGTTTGCAGCCACTGCCCGAGCCTGAGCAGGCCGCCAAGTCTTGGTGCCCTCATCAACCAACGCGACATAGATCTCTAGCGCCGACGTCACAATTTGCGCTCTAACGTTCACGTTGAGCGGCCGGCTGACGACCCATCAGCCCGCGCGGTTAGATGGTTCAGACTACTCACTCGACGAACTCGCGCGCTCGGCACTTTATCCCTCACGGTCCGCTCCAACGAATGTTAGGTGCGAAGCTAGTTGTGCTACTCGTCATGCGGGTTTGCAACTATTCGGCTTGCAGCTGAGACGGCAGCTTCGAATGCCGCGTTCGCCAAAACATCAAATGGTTCTCTACGCGGAGGCGCTGCCACCCCTGAAGCTCGCGCTACCATTATTAGCGCGATGATCGATCCAATCACCGGGATGGCGACAATCATCAGCACTCGAATCAGCTTGCCCGCGCGCGAGAAGGATGAGCAAAGTGCCACCACCAATGAAGCAACGAGCTCCAAGAGAAGAACCATGGAGATTATTACAACGCTTAGCACTTGCTGAGACATTAAACGGAGACCCTCTCGCACCTAACTATATCTAGGGATCAAAACTACGGTTATTAAATACCGTAATTGTGCAATATAAGCACGTTGCTTTTCACGCATCTCGTTGGTTCTATTGTCCAATGAGTTTGTTATGTTGCAATCGGCACACCGATTAGTTACGCATGCTTCCGGTTCAGCCGCCCCGACTGTTCGATCGGATTCGCGAGTGCCTGCGGCTGAAGCACTATAGCTATCGCACCGAGCAACAATACCTGCACTGGATTCGCCGCTACATACTTTTCCATAACAAGCGCCACCCCAAGGATATGGGCGCCGATGACGTCAGGGCGTTCCTCAACGATCTTACGGTAGCCCGCAATGTATCGGCTGCCACGCAGAATCAGGCGCTGGCGGCGTTACTGTTCCTATACAAGTACGTGCTGCAGCAGGAGCTGCCATGGCTCGACGATATTGAACGGGCGAAGCGACCACAGCGGTTGCCTTTGGTGCTGTCTCAATCGGAGACTCGTGCGGTGCTCGCACAGCTGGATGGTGTCTACTGGCTGATAGGCAACCTCTTATATGGCAGCGGCCTGCGACTGATGGAGTGCCTGCGGCTGCGGATCCAGGATCTGGACTTCGAGTACCTGCAGATCCTGGTACGCCATGGCAAGGGCGGTAAGGATCGGGCCACGATGCTGCCGCGGGTCGTGATTCCGCATCTGAAAGCCCATCTTGAGGTGGTAAAGGAGCGGCATCGGCGGGCGCTGGCAGCCAGTTATGGCGGTGTTGAGCTGCCGGAGGCAGTGGAGCGGAAGTATCCCGGCGCGACTCTTGAGTGGCCGTGGCAGTACGTGTTCCCGGCGACGAGTCTAAGCGTGGATCCGCGCTCCGGGGTCAAGCGTCGGCACCACATCTATGAGGATTCGGTGCAGCGGCAGATGAAGAAGGCAATGCTGCGTGCCGGGATCGACCGGCGGGCCTCCTGCCACACGCTTAGACACTGTTTTGCCACACATCTGCTCGAGCGCGGTTACGATATCCGTACGGTTCAGGAACTCATGGGGCACGCCGATGTGTCCACTACCCAGATCTACACCCATGTGTTGCGCAAGGGTGCTGGCGCGGTCTCGAGTCCTGCCGATTTTTCGGTCTGACGGCCATCGGGCCTTTGCCCTTGGCGCTCGGTCCCCGGGGGTCGAGTCGCCGACCAGGGTCGGCAATCCTTAAGCCGCGTCTTCATAATAGTTTTTGAAGTTCGTTTTGACGATATTTTCGAGGCTCATTTCCGACGGTATGAGAGATGCTTAATTTTTCCAACGTAAGTCTGCGCCGCGGCAAGCGCGTGCTGTTCAGCAATGCCACCTTCAGCCTGTTCCGCGGGGAAAAGGTAGGCATCACGGGCGAGAACGGCAGCGGCAAGTCCAGCCTGCTGTCGCTGGTTCGCGGAGAGATCACGCCGGATGCAGGCAGCTTCGACATGCCTTCGCAGCTCGAGATCGCCTCGGTGGCGCAGGAACTGGCCGCCAGCGATCAACCCGCCGTCGAGTTCGTGCTCGATGGGGATACCGAACTGCGCAGGGTCGAGGGGTTGCTGGCGGCGGCGGAGGCGGCCGATGACGGGCTGAAGCTCGGTGATCTGCACGCGAGCTATGCGGCCATCGGCGGCTATGATGCGCGTGCGCGGGCGGCGCAGCTGCTGCACGGACTGGGTTTCTCGAGCGAGGATGAGACCCGCACGGTGCGGATGTTCTCGGGAGGCTGGCGGGTGCGGCTCAATGTGGCCCAGGCGCTGATGTGCCGCTCGGATCTGCTGCTGCTCGATGAGCCCACCAACCACCTGGACCTCGACGCCATCATCTGGCTGGAGGGCTGGCTGCGCGAGTATCCGGGCACGCTGCTGCTGATCGCGCATGACCGCGAGTTTCTCGATCGCGTCACCAACCGCATCGTCAACATCGAGCATGGCCGGGCCCGCGCCTACCGCGGCAATTACTCCGCCTTCGAGATACAGCGCGCCAGCGAACTCGCCGAGCAGTCCGCGCTGTACGTGCGCCAGCAGCGCGAGATCCGACACATGGAGTCCTTCGTCGAACGCTTTCGCGCCAAGGCCAGCAAGGCACGCCAGGCCCAGAGCCGCCTGAAGGCACTGGAACGCATGCAGCGCATCGCGCCGGCGCACGTGGACTCGCCGTTCGAGTTTTCATTCGCCGTGCCGGCAAAACTACCGCGCCCATTGCTGGCCCTCGAGGACCAGTCAGCCGGGTACGACGGGCGGCAGATTATTGGAGGGTTGAATCTGAGCATCGCGCCAGGCGATCGCCTGGCGCTACTGGGACGCAATGGGGCCGGCAAGTCGACGGTCATGAAACTGCTGGCGGGAGAATTGCCGCCGATGGGCGGCGTGCGCACCGAGGCGCGCGACATGAAGCTCGGCTACTTCGCGCAGCACCAGCTCGAACAGCTCGCGATCAAACAATCGCCGCTGCAGCAGCTGCAGGAACTCGATGAATCAATGCGCGGCGGTGTCGGGCGCGCCCCGGAACAGGAGCTGCGGGACTTTCTGGGTGGATTCGGGTTTCGCGGCGACCGGGTATTCGAGCCCGTGGGGCCATTCTCCGGCGGCGAGAAAGCGCGGCTGGTGCTCGCGCTCGTGGTCTATCGCCGTCCGAACCTGCTGCTGCTCGATGAGCCGACGAATCATCTGGACCTGGAGATGCGCCAGGCACTGGCGGTGGCGTTGCAGGACTATGAGGGCGCGGTGGTGCTGGTCTCGCACGACCGTCACCTGCTGCGCACGGTTGCCGATGAATTCCGGCTGGTGTCGGCGGGTCGCGCGGAACCCTTCGATGGGGACCTGGAAGATTACGCGCAATGGCTGGCCGATGAGCCGGCGGTGACTGCAGGTGCGGCGGCGCCTGCGGCGATGGCGGCCGCACCGAAGGCTGCCGGGCCAGTGACCGAAACCGCGGATGTGCGCAAGCAGCGCAAGCGCGCCGAGGCGGAGCGTCGCGCGGCGCTCGGCCCGCTGCGCGCGGCCGTGGCCGAGCAGGAGCGAAAGCTGGAGAGTCTTGGCACCGAACGGGCCAAACTTGAACGGGAACTGCTGGCGGCCAGCGAGGCAGCCGATTCGGCGCGGGTCGCGATACTGGTCAGGGATCAGGCGCGGGTCGTGAAGTCGATCGCGGCGGCGGAATCGGCCTGGATGAAATTCAGCACCGAACTCGAAGCGCAAATGGAAGCGCAGACCGTCAGCGACTCATCTCCATGATTGCCCTGACCGGGATCATGTTGGCGTTCAGGTGCGCCATGATCCAGAGGGTGCCGCTGACGATCAGCGTGACGACCAACAGGCCGAAGGCCAGCGCCAGCACGTTGTTGGTGTTGTCCGGCCCGGTGCTGATGTGCAGGAAGAACACCAGGTGCACTCCCATTTGCGCGATCGCCAGCACGGCGAGTCCCGCAGGGACCCCGGGTGCCCAGAGCAGGTGCGTTTGCGACACGATGAATGACCCGGCGGTCAGCAGCAGCGCGAGGCCGAGGCCCACGGTATAGGAAAGAATGCTGCCGGTGGCGTCATCCGCTCCCGGTGCCTTGTCTGCAGGGTTGGCTGTGGACTCAGAGGCTGCAGTCATCATCGCGCTCCCATCAGATAGACAAGACTCAGCAACCCGACCCAGATGATGTCGAGCGCGTGCCAGAAGAGGCTGAAGCAGCGCAGCCTTCGCAGTACAAAATCCTTCGGGCCGCGCGCCGCCAGCTGGGCCAGCATGAACACCAGCCAGATCAGGCCCGCGGTCACATGCGCACCGTGCAGACCCACCAGGCTGAAGAAAGCGGACAGGAATGCGCTGCGCGAAGGCCCGGCACCGCGCGCGATGAGGCCGGTGAATTCGGTGATTTCGAGGATCAGGAAAATCGCACCGAGAATGAAGGTCGCAGCAAAGGCCGCATAGGAGAGTGTCAGCAGGCGGCGCTGCGCGGCCAGTAATCCCAGTCCGCAGGTGTAACTGGAAAACAGCAGGCACAGCGTCTCGATGCCGGCGCGATGCAGGTCAAATAGTTCGCGCGGCGAAGGGCCCGATGCGGTTTCGCCGACCAGCACCGCATAGGTGGCGAACAGCGCCGAGAACATGATGATGTCGCTGAGCAGGAAGATCCAGAAGCCGAATGCGACCACGATCTGCACCGGCGCCGGGCCGTCATCGGAGCGGTACTGGGGACCCTCCTCGTCAGCGCCCAGCGGGGCAGTGGCGGCGGCGGCGTTCATGGGGCGATGCCTGGAGCGCCCGGTGCGATGACCGCAGCGCTGTTCACCGATCGACGCAATCGTTCATCGGCGGCCAGTTCTTCGATGCTGACTTCGACACCGTGGCGTTCGATCCACCCAAATCCGAACAGGGTTGCGAGCGCAGCCACGATGCCGAGCAGCGCCAGCCACCAGATGTGCCAGATCAGTGCGAAGCCGGTGAGCACGGCGAAGAAGGCGGTGATGAAGCCGTTAGCGCTATTGGCGGGCATTTCGATGGGCCGCAGCGGCGGCGCCGGGGGCGCCGGCAGTTGCGGGGCGCCGCTTGCCTGCTGATCGCCTGCGGGGTGTTTGATTTGCCAGAAGGCGTCGAGGCCGATGACGCGCGGCAAGACGGCGAAGTTGTAGGCCGGCGGCGGCGAGGCGGTTGACCACTCGAGCGTGCGGCCCTGCCATGGGTCGCCGGTGAGATCGCGCCTGCGTTCGCGGGTGCGGATCGAGTGGACCAATTGCGCAATCGTGGCGAGGATGCCGCACAGGATGACGACCGCGCCGACTTCCGCGACGATCAGCATGGGCTGCCAGCTTTTATCGGCGTAGTGCTGCATGCGTCGCGTCATGCCGCGCAGCCCCAGCAGATACAGCGGCATGAAGGCAAGATAAAACCCTACCAGCCAACACCAGAAACTGATGGCACCGAGGCGTTTGTCGAGGGTGAAGCCGAAAGCCTTGGGAAACCAGTAGTTGTAGCCAGCCATCGCGCCGAACAGAACTCCGCCGATGATCACGTTGTGGAAGTGCGCCACCAGGAAGAGGCTGTTGTGCAGCACGAAGTCGGCCGGCGGCACGGCCATGAGCACGCCGGTGACGCCGCCGATCACAAAGGTCACCATGAAGCCAATGGCCCACAGAACTGGCACTTCGTAGCGGATTCGTCCCCCATAGAGCGTGAACAGCCAGTTGAAGATCTTCACGCCCGTGGGGACGGCGATGATCATTGACATTATGCCAAAGAAGGCATTGACGTCCGCGCCGGCGCCCATCGTAAAGAAGTGATGCAGCCAGACGGTGAATGACAGCAGGCAGATAGCCAGCGTTGCCAGCACCATGGAGCGATAGCCGAACAGGGTTTTGCCGGAGAAGGTCGCGATCACTTCGGAGAAAACGCCGAAGGCGGGCAGGATCAATATGTAGACCTCGGGATGGCCCCAGGCCCAGATGAGATTGAAATAGAGCATGGCGTTGCCGCCGCCATCATTCGTGAAGAAGTGCATGCCGGCGTAGCGATCCAGCAGCAGCATGCCGAAGGTGGCGGTCAGGATCGGAAAGGCGGCGACGATGAGCAGATTCGAGGCCAGCGCGGTCCAGCAGAATACAGGCATGCGCATGTAGCTCATGCCGGGCGCACGCATTTTGAGGATGGTGGTCACCAGGTTGATGCCAGCCAGCAAGGTGCCGATGCCGGAAATCTCCAGCGCCCAGAGATAGTAGTCGACGCCCACGCCGGGGGAGAACTGCAGCTCGGACAACGGCGGATAGGCGAGCCAGCCGGTGCGCGCGAACTCGCCGACCACCAGCGACACGTTCACCAGCAGGGCGCCGGAGGCAGTGAGCCAGAAGCTGATGGCGTTGAGCACCGGGAAGGCCACGTCGCGCACGCCCAGCTGCAGCGGCACGGCGAAGTTCATGAGCCCGACCATGATCGGCATGGCCATGAAGAAGATCATGATGGTGCCGTGTGCGGAGAAGATCTGATCGTAGTGTTCGGGTGGCAGGTAACCCGGGGCTCCGCCGGCGGCCAGCGCCAGTTGGGTGCGCATCATGATGGCGTCGATGAAGCCGCGCAGCAGCAGCACCAGCGCCAGGATCACGTACATGACGCCGATGCGTTTGTGATCGACGCTGGTGAGCCATTCCCGCCAGAGATAGGGCCACCATCCTTTGAAGCTGACCAGGCCTAGCACCGCGAACACGCCCACGGTGATGAAGAGCGACGCGGCCATGGGTATGGGTTGGTCGAAGGGAATCGCGGCCCAGGTAAGCTTGCCGAACATCAGGGTGCACGCACTCGCTGCAGTATTTGTGTGTACAGCGCGGGCTCGACGCCGCGGAAAGTCTCCGCCGGCGCCCGCGCGCCCGTGCTTTCCACTTCGCGGCGCGCCGCTGCATCCAGCACGCGCCCGTCCTGCTGCGCCTTCGCCAGCCACGCTTCGTAATCGACCGGCGAGAGCGCGTGCACGGTGAAGCGCATATCCGAGAATCCGTCGCCGCTGAAATGCGCCGAGAATCCCGGGTAATCCCCGGCGCGGTCGGCCATCAGATTCAGGTGCGTGGTCATGCCCGGCATGGTGTAGATCTGGCTCCCGAGCTGCGGAATGAAGAAGTCATTCATGACCGTTGCGGAGGTGAGCTCGAATTCCAGCGGTGTGCCCACGGGCACGAACAGCTGATTGACGGTCGCGACGCGCTGCCCGGGATATATAAAGAGCCACTTCCAGTCCAGCGATACCACTTGTATCGACAGCGGGCGCGCCGCAGATGACAGGCGGCGCGCCGGATCGAGCAGATGCGATCCGGTCCAGCCCACGGCCGCGAGCAGTATCACCACCATGGCCGGGATCGCCCACACCACCAGTTCGATTTGCCCCGAATACGACCATCCCGGGCGGTAGACCGCGCGGCCGTTGCCCGCGCGGAACCACCAGGCGAATAGCAGCGTCATGACGATGACCGGCACGGCCACGACCAGCATGATGGCGGTGGCGTTGATCAGGATCAGGCGCTCGGCGCCGGCGATCGGTCCCTGGGGATCGAGCACGCCGCCAGCCAGGCTCAAAAGAGCGTTTGGTTCACCGCCGGACATCGATGCAGCTATCCGTGTGAGAGGCTATGTGAGAGGGCGCGCTTGCTACGGTAGCACTCGGAGCATCGCCGGACGATACAATCGGCGCCGCCGTGAAACCAAAGGCGCGCGCGGCGGTCGAATCCGGCTGCGGCGGAAGGCCTGCCGCGGTTGACAATCATGGCCGTCATTGGATTAGATTTGCGCCCCAAAAAGCACGGGACCCTTGAATGATCACGATCTCGAACCTGACGCGTCGCTACGGGGACTTTGTGGCAGTCGATGACGTCAGCTTCACGATACCGCGTGGTGAGGTCGTGGGTCTGCTGGGCCCCAATGGCGCCGGCAAGACCACCATCATGAAAATGCTGACCGGTTTTCTCGAGCCCACCAGCGGTTCGATCCGGGTCGGCGAGCTTCGCATCGGCCCCGACACGGCGGCCATCCAGCGGCGCATCGGCTATCTGCCCGAGAACTGCCCGGGTTGGCCGGAAATGACCGTCATCGAATTTCTGGAATACCAGGCCGTGCTGCACGACACGCCGCCGGCGCAGCGTGCGCAGGCGGTCGCCACCGCGATTCGCCGTACGGATCTGCGCGACAAAGCCACGCAGCCGCTCCAAACCCTGTCGCGCGGCTACCGTCAGCGCGTCGGTGTGGCGCAGGCCATCCTGCATAACCCCGATATCGTGATCCTTGACGAGCCGACCAATGGCCTGGATCCCACGCAGATCCTGCACATGCGCGCGCTGATCCGCGAGCTGTCCCAATCGGCCACGGTGATCGTATCGACGCATATCCTGCAGGAGGTGCAGGCGGTGTGCGAACGCGTGCTGATCCTGCGCGCCGGCCGCAAGGCCGTGGATGCGCGCCTCGATGAACTGCAGCGCGATACGCGCCTGCTGATCACGCTGGACCGGGATCTCGAGGCCGTGCGCCCGGTGCTGGGCGCTGTCGATGGCGTCAGGTCAGTGACCCTGCTGGACGCCGCCGCGGGGGCGGCCGATGCCGCGGGCCGCTACCGCTATGCCTTGCAGGCGGGGGATGCCGCAGCCCCGGCGGTGGCCGCCGCGGCGCTGCGGGCGGGGTTTGCGCTCCATGAGTTGACGCGCGAGCAGCGCACCCTCGAGACCGTGTTCGCCGAGGTCAACGCGGTCGCGCCAGCCTCGGACGGTCGCGCCGTGGAGAGCCGCGATGCTGCGTAAGATCCTGAAGATTGCGGGCAAGGAGCTGACGGGTTTCTTTGCCTCCCCGGCGGCGTTCCTGTTCCTGGCTGCCTTCCTGGGCGCGACACTCTTTATCTTCTTCTGGGTCGCCACTTTCTTCGAGCGCAATCTGGCCGATGTGCGTCCGCTGTTTCAGTGGATGCCGATTCTCTTGATCTTCCTGGTGTCGGCACTGACGATGCGATCCTGGGCCGAGGAGCGGCGCGCGGGCACGCTGGAGCTGCTGCTGACCTCGCCGACCGCGCCCACCGAATTGGTGTTCGGCAAGTTTCTCGGCTGCCTGGGACTGGTGCTGCTGGCGTTGATCCTCACGTTGCCGCTGCCCATCACGGTGGCCTGCTTAGGCGCGCTCGACTGGGGCCCGGTGATTGGCGGCTACGCCGCAGCGATCACGCTGGCCGCGGCCTACATCGCCATTGGACTGTGGGTATCGTGCCGCACGGACAATCAGATCGTCAGCCTGATCCTGACGGTGGTGGCCACCGGCGCGCTGTACCTCATCGGCTCGGAAGCACTGACCTCGCTGGTGGGATACCGTGCGGCGGAGTGGCTGCATGCTATCGGCGCCGGATCGCGCTTCGCGTCGATCACGCGAGGGGTGCTGGATCTGCGGGATCTGTACTACTACCTCTCCATCACCGCGGCCTTCCTGGTGTTCAACCGCCTCTCGCTCGAGAGCCTGCGCTGGGCGGGCAATCCGTCGACCCCGGCACACCGTCGCTGGTACGGGGTTGCGGCGCTGCTGTCGCTGAATGCGCTGGCCGCGAATCTCTGGCTCGACCAGATCGGCTGGGCACGCGTGGATCTGACCCAGGGCAAGCTCTACACGCTCTCGGACGCCACGCGCAATTACCTCTCGCAGTTGCAGGAGCCGCTGCTGATCCGCGGCTACTTCAGTGCCGCGACTCATCCGCTGCTGGCGCCGCTGGTGCCGCAGCTGCGCGATCTGCTGCGCGAGTACGCGGTTGCCGGCGGTAATCGCGTGCACGTGGAATTCGTCGATCCGCACGATGATCCAGCGATCGAGTCCGAGGCTAACAGCCGCTACAACATTCGTCCCGTGCCGTTCCAGGTCTCGGGCAAGTACCAGGCCTCGGTGGTCAATTCCTACTTCGACATCCTCATTGCCTATGGCGATCAGTATCAGGTGCTGAATTTCCGCGACCTGATCGACGTCAAGGAGCGCTCCGAGACCGATATCAACGTCGAACTCAAGAACCCGGAATATGCGACCACGAGCGCCATCCGCAAAGTGCTGCTGAGCTACCAGGGCAGCGGCGGCGTGTTCGATACCTTGCGGCAACCCGTGACCTTCACGGGGTATCTGTCAGCCGCGGCCAATCTGCCGGCGCAGTTGCAGGAAGCGCGCACCGCCCTCGATGGCGCGCTGGCCGAGGTCAGCAGTGACTCGGGCGGCAAATTCAAAGTCGTGGTCAAGGATCCGGATGCCGATCCGGCGCTGGCCGCGCGCCTGCCGAAAGACTACGGCTTCCGTCCGATTGCGATCAGCCTCGCGGATCCCAAGCCGTTCTGGTTCTACATGACGATTGGCGATGAGCGCGGCAATGAGCAGGTGCCGCTGCCGGCGAATCTCGACAAGGCCGGATTCAAGGCGGCGATCGAGTCCGCCGTTCGACGTCTGACGCCGGGTTTCCTCAAGACCGTGGCGGTCGTGACGCCACCGGGTCCCGATCCGTCCATGGGTATGCCGCCCGGGGGCGCCGGACGTACATTTTCCACGCTGCGCCGCTCGTTGGCCGATTCGGCCCGATGGCTGGATACGGATCTGAAGAGCGGTCAGGTTCCCGCCGAGGCGGATCTGCTGATGCTGCTCGATCCCGTGAACCTCGATACCCAACAGGTGTTCGCGGTCGATCAATTCCTCATGCAGGGCGGCACCGTGGTGGTCGCGGCCGCACCCATCGATGTGCAGGTCGGTCAAAGCATCACCGCGCGGCCGGTGGTTTCCGGCCTCGAGGGCTGGCTGGGGCGTTACGGGCTCTCGTATGGCAAAGGCCTGGTGCTCGATCAGCAAAGCGGTGGCCTGCCGATTCCCGTGCAGCGCGATGTGGGCGGCTATTCGGTTGATGAGGTCGAGCTGGCCCAATACCCTTATATCGTCGATGTGCGAGGCGGCGGACTCAATGCGACCAGCCCCATCACCGACAGCTTGAGCCAGATCGATGTGCCCTGGGCGGCGCCGCTGGAAGTGGATGCCGCACGCACCCAGGGACGCCGCACGACCGACCTGCTGCGCTCATCGGCGCGCAGCTGGCTGTCGGACTCCACCAATCTGATGCCCGACTACGATCAGTTTCCCGATGAAGGCTTCGCCGTGCACAAGCCCGACGGCCCTCAGCGCCTCGCGGTGATGGTCGAGGGGCAATTCGATTCGGCGTTCGCCGGCAAGCCCTCGCCGCTGCTGCCGCCGCCGGCACCACCGGCACCACCGCCAGCCAAGGCCGGCAAGGCTGGCGCGCCGGACGCTCCGCCGCCAGCCACGCCGCCGGCCAAGCCCAGGCTGGACCGGGTGATCGACCATTCGCCGGACTCGGCGCGCCTGATCCTGCTGGGCTCCAGTGCCATGCTCAGCGACCAGGCGATCCGCCTGATCGGCGAGACCTTTGGTACCAGCTATACCAAGCCGACCGAGTTCGTGCAGAACGTGGTGGAGTGGTCGCTGGAGGACCAGGGTCTGCTGAGCATCCGCGGTCGCGAGCATTTTGCGCGCACGCTCGCGCCGCTGAGCCGCCGGGCCCAGGCAACCTGGGAGTACCTGAACTACGGCGCGGCCCTGGGCGGACTGGCGCTGGTCTGGGCGCTGAACCGGCGCCGGCGGCGGCGTGCCGGGGCGCGCCATCTGAAACTTCTCGAGCAGGTCTGAAGGCCATGCGACGCGGAATGACTATCCTGGCCGTGGTTCTGGTGCTGCAACTGGCGCTGGCTCTGCTCCTCTTCATACGCCGCGATCCGCTGGCCGGCGTCACGAGCGTGACAATGCTGATCCCGGCCGATGCGGTCAGGAATGCGGACCACCTGGTGATAGAGGCGAAGGGCGCGGCCGCGGCTGCCGCCAATGGCGCTCCCGGCGACAGCACGCGGATCGAGCTGGCTAAAAAGAACGGTGCCTGGGTGATGCCGAGCTCGTTCGATGCGCCGGCCGACGGTGCCAGGGTCAGCGCGCTGCTGGATCGGCTCTCCGCTCTGAAACGCGGCCTCCCGATTGCCACCAGCGAGGCGGCCTTGAAGCGCTTCAAGGTCGTGGACGAGGATTTCGAGCGCCGGCTGGTGCTCAGTGCGAACGGGAAGGCGCTGGCAACGGTTTATTTCGGCTCATCCCCGGGTCTGCGCAAATCGGACGCCCGCTTCGGTACGGATAAAGCCGTGTATACCGTCGATCTGCCGACCTACGAGCTGCCAACCGACAGCGGTGCCTGGCTCAGCGGCGCCCTGCTGCGGGACGATACGGCCAAACTGGCCGAAATCGACATTGCCAATGGGGCCGCGACGGGGCTGGTGAGCGGGCGGATGCAGCTGGTGCGCGTCCGCGGTACCGACAAGCAGCCGGATTCCTGGACGGACCCGGCCCTGACGGGCGAGCAGCGCCTCGATCCCGCTCGTGCCGAGTCCCTGGCGCAGCAGCTCGGGCAGCTGCATGTGGATGCGGTGCTGGGCACTTCGCCTAAGCCTGAGTGGCAGCAGGATCACCCCCAGCTGGCGCTGGCACTCAAGGATGAGAAGTCCCGGGAGGTCGACTGGACGCTGTCCAGGCCCCGGGAGGGCGATTTCTACGTGCTCAAGAGCTCCTCGCAGCCCTGGTTTTTCTCGGTCAGCGCCGCCATGGGTAGAGAACTGATAGATGCCAGTGCCCGCGAGACGTTGATCGCCTCGCCCAAAGCCGCACCCGCGGCCGCTACAAAGGGAGCGGCGAAGCCTGCAGGCAAGACCTGAGGTGATGCGGCAGCGCAACAACCGTTTGACTTGATAGCGATTGCTACCTAGAATCGCCGGCCTTTGTCGGTCCGGCCTATTAGCTGCCGGCCCCAAAAACCGAGATCTGAAGCGCCGGGCCGTCCCGTCAAAGGACGGCCCGGCGCTTCTCATGAGCCGACACATTATTAGATAGGAATGCTGGAGAGCGAATGGCCACTACAGGTCAGCTGATCCGTCAACCGCGACAGGTGCGCGCCGAGAAGACCAAGGTGCCGGCACTGGGTGCTTCGCCGCAGAAGCGCGGCGTGTGCACGCGCGTCTACACCACTACACCCAAGAAGCCGAATTCGGCGCTGCGCAAGGTGGCGCGCGTGCGGCTCACCAATGGTTATGAGGTCTCGAGCTACATCGGTGGCGAGGGCCATAACCTGCAGGAGCACTCGGTGGTGCTGATCCGCGGCGGCCGCGTCAAGGACCTGCCCGGCGTGCGCTATCACACCGTCCGCGGCACGCTCGATTGTGCCGGCGTCGGCAACCGCAAGCAGGGCCGTTCGAAATACGGCGCCAAGCGGCCGAAGAAATAACAGAGGTATTCACGAATGTCCCGTCGCGCAGCGGCACCCAGCCGCACCATCCTGCCGGACCCGAAGTTCAACAGCGACATGCTGGCGAAGTTCATGAACGTCGTCATGCACAGCGGCAAGAAGTCCGCTGCCGAGCACATTCTCTATGGTGCCATCGAGCGCATCACCGAGAAGACCGGCCGCCAGGCCGGCGAGGCGCTCGAGCTGCTTTCGCAGGCACTCGACAACGTCAAGCCGGTGGTCGAAGTGAAGTCACGCCGCGTCGGCGGTGCGACCTACCAGGTACCGGTTGAAGTTCGCGCCAGCCGCCGCCAGACACTGGCCATGCGCTGGGTCATCGAGGCCGCGCGCGATCGCAGCGAGAAGTCGATGGCGTTCCGCCTGGCGCACGAGCTGCTCGACGCGGCCGAGAATCGCGGTGCCGCCGTACGCAAACGCGAGGACACGCACCGCATGGCCGAGGCCAACAAGGCCTTCGCGCACTATCGCTGGTAACTGGCTGTAAGAGGAGCAGGAGCAGGTCGTGGCACGCGTTACCCCCATTGAGCGCTACCGGAATATCGGTATTTCGGCGCATATCGATGCGGGCAAGACCACGACCACCGAGCGCATCCTGTTTTACACCGGCGTCTCGCACAAGATCGGCGAGGTTCACGACGGCGCGGCCGTCATGGACT
This sequence comes from uncultured Gammaproteobacteria bacterium, assembly GCA_963819195.1. Lineage (GTDB taxonomy): Bacteria > Pseudomonadota > Gammaproteobacteria > Steroidobacterales > Steroidobacteraceae > FEN-1191. The sequence goes on along the minus strand of CAWFVL010000009.1, from coordinate 332 downwards.
ACATGGAACAGGAGCAGGAGCGCGGCATCACGATCACCTCGGCTGCCACCACCTGTTTCTGGAGCGGGATGGACAAGAGCTTTCCCGAGCACCGGATCAATATCATCGACACGCCGGGCCACGTCGATTTCACCATCGAAGTCGAACGCTCGCTGCGCGTGCTCGACAGTGCGGTGGCGCTGTTCGACTCGGTGGCCGGTGTGCAGCCCCAATCAGAGACTGTCTGGCGGCAGATGAATCGCTACGGCGTGCCGCGCATCGCCTTCGTCAACAAGATGGATCGCGCCGGCGCGAATTTCATGCGCTGCGTCGACATGATCCGCACGCGCCTG
>CAWFVL010000008.1:0-37485 GCA_963819195.1 uncultured Gammaproteobacteria bacterium | reverse complement strand
TGATCAAGCTCGGCGATACCGCGTTCGTCCGCGATCGCGAGCAGCACGATGTCGCGCCCCTCTTCGGAGCGCCCGATCGTGAAAAGTTTGACGCGCGGCGAGGACTGCGCCAGTGCGCGGCAATAGCCATAGGCCGTGCGGGTGTCTGCGAGCGCGCCAGCCGCTCCCGGGATTCTCTTGAGGAAGGCACGTGGTGACACCACGCTTTGCGAAGCGGGCAGCGATGCCACCCACGGTGACAAAAAGCGCGGCTCGGTGGTGGCGCTGGCGATTTCCGCAGCTGAGCCGGGCTCGGGCGTATCAACGCTCTGCGCTATCACTGCGCCGCCGAACACCAGTCCGAGAGCCGCCAGGCATAGGGCGCGCAACCGACACTGCTTCCGCATAATTCTTCCCGTTTCTAATAAAGCGGCGCCGTCGCCCGAACGACCCGGCCATCGATGCGGCCGCTGATCTTTGCGATGGCCTGTGCATTGTCCGCCTGCCAGCGCAGCGACAGCGTGCCATGCCGGCCGGTGGCGTCCTGCAGCTTAATGTCTGCGCGCACCGTTTCCCGCGCCCCGCGCCAATCAATGTGCCCCGACACCGTGACATCCTCGCTCCATCGTACCTCGCGCAAGCTCAGTCGATAGCCCGCCCCGCGGGCCTCGACGCCGAATGAGCCGCCTCGCAGCCCCACGAATTGTCCCACACCGTTCATCTGCGCCCGCACCAGCGAATCGGTGCTGGCCTGCAAGGCCGCCACGATCTCCCGCAGCATCCGGTCGTCTGCCTGGTTGCCCGGCAGCGCTTGCGCCAGATTCAACTCCTCTGAAGTGCGTGCGAAGCGGGCGAGAACTGGCACTGGCGGTACGCGCGCCGCGCATTCCTCATTGGCAATCACCAGGTGAGCGATGAAGTAACGCGCCAACCGCGCACCGCAGTCGCTGCGCGCCCGCGGCAATGCATTGACGTGGAAGCTGTTGGCGATCACGACATGGAGGGCGTGCGGGTAGTGACTGGCCGCGGCCTCGCCGTCCGCGCTACTGGTCATGTTGTCGAGCTCGCCCGATATCACGAGCACCGGCACCTCCGCATAAGGCGCCCGAGGCACTACCAGCGGCGGGGCTGGCGCGCCGGCCGTCGGCCCCGGCCACTGCAGGCACTCGTCGATGAAGACGTAGTCGGGCGGCATGCCGCGATACTCATCGAGCGTGAAGGGTGCATAGAGGTCCGGCAGCGAATGCTGCAGCCGGATGAATTCGCTTTCGAGCGCCGCCGGGCGCTGCGCAGTATCGAGCGCCAGGTCGAAAACCTGTGGCGGGTCCTGGCAGAACACAGCGGCGGCGAGCCCGGCAGAGTAGGCGGCGGGCGAGCGACTCTCATCGCGTGAATCGACGCCCATTTGCGATTCCGCCATCAGCCGCAATAGCGGCGCGCGATCGCCGGCGCTGAAAGCACGCGCGGCCGCGTCGGTTTCCCGCACGGTCGCGTAGGCGGGCGAGGCACCGAACATGACGATGGCCAGTGCGCTTGGATCGGCGCGCAACGGTACCGGCCGGCCGGCATCGTCGCTGACCGTGATGTCGAACGGGTGGGCGCGCAGTTGCTCGAGCGCCGGCAGGATGTGCTCGATGGAACTGCCCGGTAGCGCGCGGCAGTCTGGCGCGCGCTCGCAGGCGCGATCGAACTTCGCCCGCATGGCCGCCGGGTAGTGGGGATACCACGCATAGTCGGGCCCCTCGAGGGCATAGGCGCCGTCCAGTATCAGCGAACGCAGCCGGTCGGCATGGCGCTGAGCGAACACCTGCGAGAAGTAGGTGCCGTAAGAGTCCCCATAGAGATCGATTCGCGCCACCTTGAGCGCATCGAGCACCGCGGCCAGATCGTCCGCCGCCAGCGTGGTGCTGTAGAACGGCGCGCTCGTGCCCAGCGATCGGCCGCAGGCCCCGATGTCCTCTCGGGTCAGCGTCGGCGAGCGCTGCAGCGGCTCGCAATCGATGGCGCCCGAGCGGCCGGTGCCGCGGTTGTCCATCAGCAGCACGTCATGCGTCTGGCGCAGCGGCTTGAACAGCGCCAGGTAATCCGTGCGCGACTCGGTCGTTGGATAACCGGGGCCACCCTCGGCCGCCACCAGCGTGCCCGCCGCCGCACCTGCCCCTGAATGCGGGTAGAACTCATAGTAGATGGCCAATGTTCCGGCGACGGACCCTGAAGGATCCAGCGGCCGGTTCAGATAGCCGCAGCGGGCTGCCGTCTCGCAGGCAGTCGCGGTTGCCGCGGTCGCGATGCAGGCCGCGGCCGCCGCGAGCCATGGCAGCAGACGGCGCCGCAGGAACTGTGCGAGCATGCGCACCGAAAACGGGGAGTGAATCACGTCATGTTTCTTCGGGAATGGATGATTGGCGGCTGTGCGGTGCTGGCACTGCTCGCCTTCGAGTCGCCTGCCCAGTCGCAGCCACCCGCGGCGCCGAAGACGCGCAACGTCGTGCTGATCGTCAGTGACGGCCTGCGCTGGCAGGAGATCTTCACTGGCGCCGACCCGCTGCTGCTCAACGAAGAAAGCGGCGGCATCTGGGACAAGGAGGCGGATCTGCGGCGCGATTTCTGGCGCGACACTCCTGAGGCGCGCCGGCAGGCGCTGTTTCCGTTTCTCTGGGGTACGGTGGCGGTGCATGGCCAGATCTTTGGCAACCAGACCAAGGGCAGCATTGCGCAGGTTACCAACGGCCTGGCCTTCTCGTACCCCGGTTACAACGAAATGCTCAGCGGGCACCCGGACCCGCGCATCGACTCCAACGAGTATGGCCCCAATCCCAACCTGACCGTGTTCGAATGGCTCAATGGCCTGCCCGATCTGCACGGACAGGTCAGCGCCTTCGCGACCTGGAACACCTTCAAGGACATCTTCAACGTGGCGCGCAGTCACCTGCCGATGCATGTCGGCTGGGACGTGCCGTACACCGGCAAGCTGAACCCGCGAGAAGAACTCATGAACCGCCTGTACCGCACCACCACGCAGTTCGATGACGAGGATGTCTACGACTCCTTCATGCAGGTATCGCTGCTGGATTCCTTGCGCACGCAGCATCCGCGGGTGCTGTTCGTAGGCTATGGCGAGACCGACAATTGGGCGCACCAGGGCCGCTATGATCTGGTGCTGCATGCAGCGCACGACTTCGACGGCTTCGTGAAGGAGCTCTGGAACACGCTGCAGGCCCTGCCGGAATATCGCGACAAGACCACGTTCATCATCACCTGCGATCACGGCCGCGGCAGCGGGACGGAGCAGTGGAAGGAGCACGGTATCGAAGAGCCGGGATCCGAGAACGTATGGATCGCGGTCATGGGACCGGATACGCCCGCGCTCGGAGAGCGGGCGCAGATCGGTCGGGTAACGCAGTCGCAGATCGCGGCCACGCTGGCCGGGTTCATCGGCAAGGACTATCCCAAGGCAGAACCGGCCGCGGCCGCCCCGATAGCGGATGTGCTCGGCGGCGGCCAGCGCTAGCGCCCGGCTCATTCAGCCGTCTTCTTCCCCCAGCGGTAGCTGGCGCGCAGGCCGATGACGCGCGGCAGATTCGTGGTTTGCCGGCGATCGTAATTGCCGGTATTCGAGAAGATGACGGCATTGGTGTCGAACAGATTGCTGACGTAGAACTCACCGGTCCAGCGCCCCCCGGGGGCTTCGACGCCGAGACGCAGATTCGAGATCTCGTAGGCCGGCTGCAAGACGCGTCCAAACCCGTTCGGGTTGGTGGCGCGCAGATCGCTCCAGGTGTCGCCTTTGTAGGCAATGTCGTACTGCGCGTAGCCGCGCAGCGCCGGGCTGAGCGGAAACTCATAGCGGGCGTTGGCACTGCCATTGAAATAGGCCACGAACGGCAGCCGCTCGCCGGGGAACACGACGTAGTTCGGATTCTGGAATTTGTTCGATGTGATCTTGGAGTCGTCGTAGCTCATTGACGCCTCGACAGTCAGGCCCTCGGTGATCCGGTAGTCGACGTTCGATTCCGCGCCATAGACACGGGCGTCGCCGATATTGGCGTTGAAAGTGCTTGGGCAAATGGCCAGGTCGTATACCGGTACCTGGTAATCTTTCCAGGGCATGTAATAGAGCGCGCCGTTCCAGGTCATGCGACCATCGAGCAGCGTCGACTTCCAGCCGACCTCGAAATTGTTGAGCGTGTCGGGCTTGAATTCGTTCGGCGCACCGTTCGCCACGCAGGACGGGGCGAGGCCGCCATTGACGCCGCCGTCGCGGAAGCCCTGGCTGAAGATGCCATAGAGCATCACCTTGTCGGTCAGTTTGTAGTTCGTGCCGGCCTTGAAATTGAACTTGTGCGAGCCACCGGAGGATTCGCTCGGCTCCTTGGGTGTCCAGAAGTAGCTGGCCCATTCGCTGCCGCCATTGAACTTGGACTGGAAGTGCTGCACGCCGCCCTCGATATTCCAGCGCGGCGTGAAATCAAAGCTCACATCGGCAAATTCGGTGTACTGCAGGTACTGCAGTTCATTGACGGAGCTGTACCACTCGTGCGGCAGCGGCGTGGCCGACTCGTTGGCGTAGACGTTGTAGTAGGAGATCTGGCTCTGAAACGCCTCACCGCCCTGCTGTATGTTCGGCATTTCGTAGAAGGACGAATACTGCTCCTCGGTCTTTTCCAGGTAGAGGCCGCCCAGCCAGTGAAAACGTCCACCGGCCTTGGATTGCAATCGCAGCTCGTTCGACCAACGCTGCGTTGCCGCGTTGTAGCGGTAGAACATGGTCGGCACGTGACAGCCGCTGTACGCGTCCTGGGGCAGGCCCTGGTAGGTGTTAGCAATCGTGGGCCCGGTCGCGCAGGCAAAACTCTGGATGTTCGCCGCCGTGAATGGTGAGACGGTCGAGTACTGCACGTAATTCGAATATTCGTCGATGATGTGCTGGCTCTGTGACCAATACGTCCCAGCAAACACCAAGTCGCCGATACCGGCGTCGCCGTCGAGGTGCAGATCGACCGAGCGCAGGTAGTTGTTGCCGTTCTCGGGCGCGAAGCGCGAGACCTTATCGTCTCCGTAGTTCGGATCCTGGTCCCAGGCGCCGTTGTGCAGTTGGCGCTGGAAGTAGTAGGTCAGGTTGGCTTCCCAGCCTTCGGCGATTACCTGCCGGATGGCCGCCCGGCCGCCCGCGACACTTTGCGTGTTGTAGTCGGAACGCGCCCAGGCTGCATTGTTCGACACCACGCCGTTGACCCACTGGCGGGTCGTCAGCAGGTTGTCGATGAAGCCGCCGTCGTGCACCGAAAAGGCGGACAGTCGTAACGCCGTGCGGCCATCGATGAGAGGCAGATTGACGAAACCCTCATAGGTGGTGTTGTCGGTGCCGCGCTGGATCTTCCCGCCATCGAGATCCATGCCCGCGCTGAACGCATCCAGGTCGGGCTTTTTGCTGATGATGCGGACCGCGCCCGACATCGACCCGGCGCCGAACAGGGTGCCCTGCGGGCCGTTGAGCACTTCGATGCGCTCGATGTCGTAGCTGTGCAGGTCCGGCATCACACCGTAGTAGCTCATCGACATGTCGTCGACGAAAAACCCGGTCGTGGACAGGTTCTGTGCGTTGGGACTGCTGCCGTCGGAAACGCCGCGCATGAAGAATTGCGTCTGCCCCGGCCCGATGCTGACGAAAGTGACCGAGGGGGTCTTGGTGGCGTAATCCTCGAACTGCGAGATCGACAGATTCGCCAGATCCTTCGACGTGAACACGTCGATGCTCTCCGGAACATCCTGCAGATTCTCGGTCCGCTTGCGTGCCGTGATCACGACTTCCTGCAAGGTCGCGCTCATGGAGGTGTCATCGTCGGCTCGGGCCGTCACGCCCAGCGACGCTGCGCCGTAAAGCGCCACCGCGACCGCCAGCCCCACCTGAGAATGCCGGCGTCCGCTCCCCTCAAGCCCACGCATGTGCCTCGCCGCGCGGGCAGATCCCCTGTCGATTGCCATCGAGACCCCTGTCTTGCAGCAGCTAAGTGCTCATTCTGCCTCAACTATATGACCGAATAACATCCTTATATGGGCAAATAATGTTTTGCTGCTGTGCAATGTTCCGTCCCGGGCTCGCCGCTTCGACTAACTGGCTCATTGCGGCAGTTACGCACCCGGACTAAAGGCGGGGGCATTGAGTTAAGATCCCGCCCCTAATTTGTTGGCGAGGCGGAACATGGCGCGGGGCATTAATAAAGTCATCCTCATCGGTCATCTGGGCGCGGATCCGGAGTCCAGGGCCATGCCCTCCGGGATGACGGTGGCCAACCTTCGATTGGCGACCACGGAGAGCTGGAAGGACAAGCAGTCCGGGGAACAGCAGGAGCGCACGGAATGGCACAGCGTCGCGCTGTTCGGCCGGCTGGGCGAGATTGCCGCCGAATACCTGCGCAAAGGCTCACAGGTCTATATCGAGGGCCGGCTGCGCACTCGTAAGTGGCAGGACAAGGAAGGCCGCGATCGCTATACCACCGAGATCGTCGGCAATGAAATGCAGATGCTCGGCGGGCGTGGTGGTGGTGCTGCTGGAGCGGCTGCGGGCGCGGCCCCGGGTGGATACGCGGGCGGCTATGCCGAGTCTGGTCCGCGCTCCGACCCCGCCGAGAACGTTTCGGCCGGGGCGGGCGCCGGTGCCTCGCACCAGGAGTTCGACGACGATATTCCGTTCTAGGCCGTCATCCGCAAGTCTTTGATATTTCTAGGTATGTAGCCGAGCGGGCACGGGCTGCGCAAAACCGCTACGCTCTTTGTCCGCATGGCTGGCCGCTACCACATCAAAACCTTCGGTTGTCAGATGAACGAGTACGACTCCGCTCGCATGGCGGACGTGCTGCACGCGGGGCTTGGCCTTTCGGCCACCGCGGATCCGGCGCAAGCCGATGTGCTGCTCATGAACACCTGCTCGGTGCGAGAGAAGGCGCAGGACAAGGTGTATTCGCTGCTCGGTGAGTGGCGGGGACTCAAGCAGCAGCGCCCGGAGCTCATCATCGGTGTCGGCGGCTGTGTTGCCAGCCAGGAGGGTGAGGCGATCACGGCGCGCGCGCCGTACGTGGACCTGGTATTCGGCCCGCAGACGCTGCATCGACTGCCGCAGATGATCGCCGAGCTGCGCCGTCATGGGCGCGCGGTGATTGACCTGAGCTTTCCGGCCATCGAGAAATTCGACGCGCTGCCTGAGCCGCGTGCCGCGGGCGCTCGCGCCTATGTGTCGGTGATGGAGGGCTGCAGCAAGTACTGCAGCTTCTGCGTGGTTCCCTATACGCGCGGGGATGAAGTCAGCCGCGGTTTTGATTCGGTGCTGCAGGAGATCGGCTCGCTGGCGTCCCAGGGCGTGCGCGAGATCGTACTGCTCGGGCAGAACGTCAATGCCTATGCCGGTGCGATGGCCGATGGCGCCATCGTCGACCTCTCGACGCTCATGCATCACGTCGCCGCGATTCCCGGCATCGAACGCATTCGCTTCACGACCTCGCATCCGCTGGAATTCAGCGACAGCCTGATCGAGGCCTACGCGAATCTGCCGCAGCTCGCCAATCATCTGCATCTGCCGGTGCAGAGCGGCTCGGATCGCATCCTCGCCCTCATGAAGCGCGGCTACACCGTTCTCGAGTACAAGCAGCGCGTGCGCGCGCTGCGCGCCGTGCGGCCGGACATCGCGGTCTCCAGCGACATCATCGTCGGTTTCCCGGGCGAGACCGAGCGCGATTTCGAGGCCACGATGCGGCTGGTGGCCGATCTGGGTTTCGATCAGTCCTTCTGCTTTCTCTATAGCCGCCGTCCCGGCACGCCCGCGGCCTCGCTGCCGGATGAAGTGCCGCTGCAGATCAAGCAGCAACGGCTGCGGCAGCTGCAGGCGCTGCTCGATGCGCAGGCGCTCGAGATCAGCCGCGGCATGATCGGCAGCCGGCAGCGGGTGCTGGTGGAACGTGCCGCCAAGAAAGGCGCGACCGATCTGGCCGGACGCACCGAGAACAATCGCTGGGTCAATTTCCCCGGGCCCGGATCGCTGCTGCAGCAGTTCGTGGATGTGATCGTCACCGAGGCGCGCCCGCACTCGCTGCGCGGCAGGCTGGCCGAAGCCGCGTGAGCGCAAGCGCCGCCGCAACTCACGAGTTTGCGCTCGAGCCAGCCGACAACGCGCGCCTGGCGAGTCTGTGCGGGCCGCTGGATGAGAACCTGCGGCTGATCGAGTCGCGATTGGGCGTCAAGATCCGCCGTCGCGGGCAGTCCTTCCGCGTCCAGGGTGAACAAGCCGAGACCGTCGAGGCCGCCGAGGACGTGCTCAAGGATCTGTACGCGCAGGCGCGCAACCGCGATCTATCCGCCGAACAGGTGCATCTGTGCCTGGTCGAGCACGCCAGCGGCGGCCAGGGTGAGGCTGCCGATAGCGTGATTGTCGCCGCGGGTGATGCCGAGCGCGGCGGTGCCGGGCGCCGCGAGAGCGTGCGCGCACGCGGTGCGCACCAGCGCGACTACCTGGCTCACATTCGCAATCATGACCTGAGCTTCGGTGTCGGCCCGGCCGGGACCGGCAAAACCTATCTCGCCGTGGCCTGCGCGGTCGAAGCGCTGCTGTCGGAACGCGTGCGCCGCATCGTGCTGGTGCGGCCGGCGGTCGAGGCCGGTGAGCGGCTGGGATTTCTGCCCGGCGACATGGCGCAGAAGGTCGATCCGTACCTGCGGCCGATGTACGACGCACTCTATGAACTGATGGGCTTCGATCGCGTCGCACGCTTCATCGAACGCAACGCCATCGAGGTAGCCCCATTGGCCTTCATGCGCGGCCGTTCGCTCAACGAGTCCTTCATCATTCTCGATGAAGCACAGAACACCACCATCGAGCAGATGAAGATGTTCCTGACCCGCATCGGCTTCGGATCGCGGGCGGTGGTCACGGGCGACCTGACGCAAACCGATCTGCCCAGCGGTCGCATGTCGGGCCTGCAGCACGCGCAGCTGATCCTGCGCGGCGTCGCCGGCGTCGCCTTCACCTTCTTCGATGCCGGCGATGTGGTGCGCCACCCGCTGGTCCAGCGCATCGTGCAGGCCTACGAGTCGCACGAGCGCGCCAATCAGCCATGAAGCTCAGCGTCACGCGCAGCGTGCGCGCGGGCTGGTTGCCGCCGGCGCGGGAACTGCGCAGCTGGGCCGCGGCGGCGCTGGGGCGCCGCGCTGGTGACCTTGAGCTGTCAGTACTGCTGGCCGGACGCGCACGCAGCCGTGCGCTCAATGCGCGCTATCGCGGCCGCGACTGGGCCACCAATGTGCTGTCATTTCCGGCCATGCCGAGCGCCGTGACGCAGGCGGGACTGCTCGGCGAGCTGGTGATATGTCCCGCGGTACTGCGCGATGAAGCGCGCGCCCAGCACAAGAGTGCGCGCGCGCACTGGGCTCACATGGTGGTGCACGGTGTACTGCACCTGGTGGGCTACGATCACGAAATTCCCGAGCAGGCACGGCGCATGGAGCGACGCGAGATCCGCACGCTGCGCCGCTTAGGTATAGCCAACCCCTACCGCATGGAGCGCTGAGACGCATGGCCAAGGGTCCGGCTGATAAATCGGGCGCCACGGGGGCGAGTGGCCGCTGGCGCTCGCGTTTCACGCGCACGCTGGCCGCCGGAGTCAAGGATCGCGCCCAGCTGGTTGAGATGCTGGCCGAGTCGCAGCAGCGCGGCGTGCTCGACGCTGAGCTGTTCGCGATGCTCGAGGGCGCGCTGGCGGTGGCGGATCTGCAGGTGCGCGACATCATGGTGCCGCGCACGCAGATGGTGTGCGTGCGGCGCGAGGATCCGATCGCACGCATTCTCGCGGACGTGGTCGAGTCGCGCCATTCGCGCTTCCCGGTGCTCGGCAGCGGGCACGACGATGTCGCCGGCATCCTGCTGGCCAAGGACCTGCTGCGGTTGTTCGCCGGCGGCGAGCAGGCCAGTTTCGACATGCGCGAATATCTGCGCCCCGCGGTGTTCGTGCCCGAGGCGAAGCGCCTGAATGTGCTGCTGCGGGAATTCCGCGACAGCCGCAACCACATGGCCATCGTGGTCGATGAGTACGGCGGTGTCGCGGGCCTGGTGACCATCGAGGACGTCATCGAACAGATCGTCGGCGACATCCACGACGAATTCGACGTCGAGGACGATCAGAACATCCGGCGCGAAGGCGAGCGGCAGTTCAGCGTGCGCGGCGCCACGCGCATCGATGAGTTCAACCAGTTTTTTCACGCCGAGCTGCCGACCGGCGAATTCGACACGGTCGCGGGCCTGGTCATGAAGCAGCTCGGGCGCATGCCGCGTCGGGGCGAAAGCGTCATGCTCGGCGAATTCGAGTTTCGCGTCATGCGCAGTGACCGGCGCCGGATCGACAGCTTGCGCGTGACCATCCCGCCGCAGTTTCACTCGACCAAGCCCGCGGAGTGACTCCCCCGACCTCGCCCGTGATCAGTCATGCGATCGCGCTCGCCGCGGGCGCGGCGCTGGCCTGCGCCTTTGCGCCGCTGAATGCCTGGTGGATGGCCATTATCAGCCCGGCCTTGCTGATGTGGCTCTGGGAGGGCAGCACGCCGCGACGGGCAGCCTGGAACGGCATGCTGTTTGGAAGCGGCACTTTCGGCCTGGGCACCTGGTGGCTGTATGTGAGCGTGCACGGTTTCGGCGGCGCGCCGATCTGGCTGACGCTGGTGATCGTGATGGGCCTGGTGGCCATCATGGGCGCCTATCACGCGCTCATGGGCTTCCTGGCGGTGCGCTACCTGCCGGCCACAGGCGCGATGCGATACTTCATCGGCCTGCCGGCGTTGTGGCTGCTCATCGAGTGGTGCCGCGGCTGGTTCCTCTCCGGCTTTCCCTGGCTGACACTCGGCAGCTCTCAAACCGATACCTGGCTCGGAGGCTTCGCGCCGATCACGGGCGCCTACGGCATCTCGCTGCTGCTGCTGCTCGCGAGCGGCTCGTTGCTGGCGCTGCTGCGTAGCCCCAGGGCGCTGTGGCTACCGGCACTGGCGCTGCTGCTGCTGCCCTGGCCGCTGGGTTGGGCGCTGGGCTTGATTGATTGGACGCGAGCGGCGGGGCCGCCGGTGACAGTGGCAGTGCTGCAGGGCGCTATCCCCCAGGATCAGAAGTGGCAGGCCGACAATGTCGAGCCGACCCGCGATCTCTATACCGATCTCGACCAACAGGCGCTCGGCGCCCAGTTGATCGTCTGGCCGGAGTCGGCGCTGCCGCAGCTGGCCAATGAAGTGCCGCAGTACCTTGGGCAGCTGTATTCCCAGGCCAACGCGCGCGGCTCGGATATCGTCATGGGGATCATCCGCGCCGATGACGGCGACAACTACTACAACTCCATCATGACGATGGCCCGTAATCAGCACGTCACCTTCTACGACAAGCACCATCTGGTGCCGTTTGCGGAGTTCTTTCCGGTGCCTGCTTTCGTCCGCTCCTGGCTGCGGCTCATGAGTCTGCCGTACTCGGATTTCACCGCCGGCGCCGCCAATCAGCCCGCGGTCGCCGCCGCCGGCACCGTGCTGTCGTTGAGCATCTGCTACGAAGATGCCTATGGCAGCCTGAACCTCGCGGCGCTGGAGCAGGCACGGCTGCTGGTCAACGTCACCAACGATGCCTGGTTTGGCCGTTCCTGGGCACGCTACCAGCATTTCCAGATCTCGCGCATGCGCGCCATGGAGGCGCAGCGTCCGCTGGTGCGGGCGGCCAACGATGGCATTTCGGCGCTGGTGGGCGCGCGCGGCGAGGTACTGGCCCGGGCCCCGGAGTTCCAGCGCACGGTGCTGCGCGGGAGCGTACAGCCGCGCGCCGGCCTGCCGCCTTTTGCGCGTTTCGGTAACATTCCGGTGGTGCTGCTGGCCCTGGCCGGATTCGGGCTGCTGGCCGCACGACATATTCGTGTCCGCCGACAGTAACGTAGGCGAATGACCGGAACCGCTCCATGAAATCCGGGTCTATCATGCAGCTGTTATCCAATGGATCGGAGTAGATCAGATATGTCGCATCAGGATGTGGGCCCCCGGGTATTGGGTGCCATTGCGCTAGTGACCCTGTTCGCGGCCTGCTCGCCGCAGTCCTCGACCGCGGCGGCCACGGGCGATTCCGCGCAGCCGGCCCCGCAGCGGGTGGCGGCGGCGCCTGCGCCCTCCACGACCCCCAATGTGTCGGTGCGCGGATTGCCGGACTTCGCCGATCTCGTGGCGCAGGTCGGGCCCGCGGTCGTCAATGTGCAGGTCGTTGAACGGCCGGCAGGCAGCGGCAACGCCGATTCCGACAACAGCGAAGACGAGCAGGACGATCCGTTCGGCGACTTCTTCCGCCACTTCGGTATTCCGCGCGGCGCCATTCCGCAGCAACCGCGCAACTTCGCGCCGGTGCGCGGCATCGGCTCGGGCTTCATCATCAGCGCCGACGGCTACATCCTCACCAACGCGCACGTCGTCAATAACGCTTCCAAGATCACGGTCAAGCTCACCGACCGGCGTGAATTCGAGGGCAAGGTCATCGGTGTCGATGAACGCACCGACGTCGCCGTCATCAAGATTGGCGCCAAGGGCAATCTGCCGGTGGTGCGCCTGGGAGATTCGAGCAAACTGCGTCCGGGCCAGTGGGTGCTGGCAATCGGCTCGCCTTTCGGCTTCGAGAATAGCGTCACCGCCGGCGTGGTCAGTGCCACGGCGCGCAGCAACGTCGGAGAGGGCGGCAACGGTTATGTGCCCTTCATTCAATCCGATGTGGCGGTGAATCCCGGCAATTCCGGGGGGCCGCTGTTCAATCTCGATGGCGAGGTCGTGGGCATCAACTCCCAGATCTACAGCCGCAGCGGCGGCTACGAGGGCATCTCCTTCGCCATACCGATCGCCGTCGCCAACAATGTTGCCGAGCAGCTGATCAAGAGCGGTCATGTCAGTCGCGGCCGCATCGGCGTGACGATACAGGCGGTGTCGGCGGCCACGGCCGAGAACTTCGGCCTGGATCGCCCGCGCGGCGCGGCCGTCTCTTCGGTGGAATCCGGTGGTCCCGCGGACAAGGCGGGAATCGAACCGCTCGACATCATCCTGAGCGTCAATGGCAAGGCGGTGGATCTGTCTGATGAATTGCCGCCCCTGATCGCCGAGATCAAGCCGGGGCAGGCGGCACAGCTGGAAGTATGGCGCGATAAGGCCATCAAGCACATCAGCGTCACGGTCGAGGAACTCAAGGAAAAGACCTCGGTGGCGAATAAAGGTCGCGGTGGCGGCGCCGACAAGGGCGAGACCGCCGTGGTCAATCGCATCGGTCTGTCGGTGCGTCCGCTGACCGCGGCCGAGAAGGGCCAGCTCAAGACGCGCGGCAGCATCGTGGTCGTGGAGGCCAATGGTCCGGCGGCCGAGGCTGGTATCCGCGAGGGCGATGTCATCCTCAGCATCAATCGTGAGCCAATCACGACGGTGGACCAGTTCCAGACCGCCGTGAAGGCTGCGGGTCACTCGGCCACGCTGCTGGTGTCGCACGACGGGCAGCAGGCCATCGTCACGATCACGCTGCAGTAACTTCTCAGGGGCGGGCGGGGCGGTCAGGTACGCCACGCCCGCCCTGAGTCCCGGCCGGCCGGCGCGCTTCGTGTATTCTTGCGCCCATGCAGGAACGATACGAGGCCGCTGCGGTGGAGCGCGCGGCCCAGGAATATTGGGACTCCCACGCGAGTTTTGAGGCCCTCGAGACCGAGGGACGCGCGAAGTACTACTGCCTGTGCATGTTTCCGTACCCCTCGGGGCGGCTGCACATGGGACACGTGCGCAACTACACCATCGGCGATGTGCTGGCGCGCTTCATGCGCATGCAGGGCTACAACGTGCTGCAGCCGATGGGTTGGGACGCCTTCGGGCTGCCCGCCGAGAATGCGGCCATCGCCAATCGCGTGCCGCCCGCGGCCTGGACCCGCGACAATATCGCCTACATGCGCCGCCAGCTGCGCTCGCTGGGTTTCGCCATCGACTGGAAGCGCGAGCTCGCGACCTGCGATCCTAGCTATTACCGCTGGAATCAGTGGCTGTTCCTGCGCATGCTCGAACGCGGCATCGCCTACAAGAAAACCGGCATCGTGAACTGGGACCCGGTGGATCAGACCGTGCTCGCGAACGAGCAGGTCATCGACGGCCGCGGCTGGCGCACCGGCGCGCCGGTGGAGAAGCGCGAGATCCCGATGTACTACCTGCGCATCACGGCTTACGCCGAGGAGCTGCTGGCAGCGCTCGATGAGCTGCCGGGCTGGCCCGAGCGTGTACGCGTGATGCAGGCCAACTGGCTCGGTCGCAGCGAAGGTGTCGAGCTGGGCTTTCCATACGCCGATGACACGCGCGCATTGCTTCAGAGCGATGGTGCACTCAAGGTCTTCACGACACGCGCCGACACGCTCTATGGCGTCAGCTTCGTTGCGATTTCCGCCGAGCATCCGCTGGCGACCGCGGCGGCGGCCGGCAACGCCCCGCTGGCCGAGTTCGTCGAGGAATGCCGGCGCGGCTCGACCATGGAGGTCGATATCGCGACCGCGGAGAAGCGCGGCATGGCCACCGGGCTGCACGTGCGCCATCCGCTCACGGGCGAGGATATCGCCATCTGGGTAGCCAACTACGTGCTGATGGCCTACGGCGAGGGCGCTGTCATGGGAGTGCCCGCGCACGATGAGCGCGACTTCGCGTTCGCGCGGCGCTATGGGCTGCCGATACCCACCGTGGTGACATCTGCCAGCGGCGCCTACAGCCACGTCGGCCCGGAGTGGCAGCCCGAGTACGCTGAATACGGACAGTTGATCGGCTCGGGAGAATTCAGCGGGCTGACTTCGGCAGCCGCCATCGATGCCATCGCGGCCGCGCTCGAGGCCAAAGGGTTGGGACGCAAGCGGGTGCAGTGGCGGCTGCGCGATTGGGGCATCTCTCGCCAGCGTTACTGGGGTTGCCCCATTCCGCTGGTTCATTGTCCGGGCTGCGGTGACGTGCCGGTGCCGGACAGCGAACTGCCGATCGTGCTGCCCGAGAACCTGGTGCCCGATGGCAGCGGCAATCCGCTCGCAAAGCTCGCGGAGTTCGTCGAGTGCAGCTGCCCGCGCTGCGGGGGGCCGGCGCGGCGCGAGACCGACACCATGGACACCTTCGTGGATTCATCCTGGTATTTCCTGCGCTATACCTGCGCCGATCAGCACGCTGCCGCGATCGACGAGCGTGCGCGCTACTGGATGCCGGTCGATCAGTACATCGGCGGCATCGAGCATGCCATCCTGCATCTGCTGTACTCGCGCTTCTGGACGCGGGTCATGCGCGATCTGTCGCTGCAGCCGCTCTCCGAACCCTTTGCGAACCTGCTGACGCAGGGCATGGTCCTGAACCAGATCTACTTTCGCGCCGGCGCCGATGGACGCCGGGTGTTTCTCAATCCGGCCGAGGTCGAGCCGCAGTTCGATGCCGCCGGTACGCGCATTGGCGCGATTTCCCTCAAGGACGACGGGCCGGTCGAGTACGGCGGACTCGGCACCATGTCGAAGTCGAAGAACAATGGCGTCGACCCTCAAACCCTGGTCGAGAAATACGGCGCCGACACCGCGCGGCTGTTCACCATGTTCGCCGCGCCGCCCGAGCAGTCGCTGGAGTGGTCGGACGAAGGCGTGCAGGGCCAGTTCCGCTTCCTGCGGCGGCTGTGGAAGGCGGTCTACGATCACGTCGGTGAGTCGCCTGCGCCGCGGCTCGATCTGCGTTCGGTCGCGGGCGAACTGACGCTGTCGGAGGCGGGGCGCGACCTGCGCCGCACCGCCTACCAGACTCTGGCGAAGGTCACGACCGATATCGGCCGCCGCCGCACCTTCAACACCGCCATTGCCGCGGTCATGGAGCTGCTGAACGCGGTCGGACACTTCCAGGAGCACGACGATGTCGCGCGCGCGGTCCGGCAAGAGGCGCTGGAGCTGGCGGTGCTGATGCTCTCGCCCATCGTGCCGCATGTGTGTCACAGCCTCTGGCAGGCACTGGGGCACGCGGGCGCCGTGATCGACGAGCGCTGGCCCGAGCCCGATCCTGCGGCTCTGAGGCAATCGATGGTGGAAGTGGTGGTGCAGGTCAACGGCAAACTGCGTGCGCGCCTGGCGCTGCCGGCAGGTGCCACGCAGGAGCTGGCCATCGAGGCGGCCATGGCAGAGCCGGCCGTGCAACGCTTCGTCGCCGGCAAGAGTGTCCGCAAGGTCATCCACGTGCCGGATAAGCTGCTCAACCTCGTCGTATGAGCGCGCCAGCCGCACTGCTGCTGCGTGCACTGGCTGCCTTGGGCGCGTTCGCACTGATGACGGCCTGCGGTTTTCATCTCGAGGGCAGTACCGCGTTGCCGCGATCGATCGCGCTGGTGCGTATCGAGACCAGCGACACCGAATCTGATTTCTACTTCGGGCTGCGCAAGGCCCTGATCGCGGCCGGCACCCGCATCGATGAGAGCGGTCATGACGACTCGGCCACCGTCATCCACGTGCTCAACGATGTCACCACGCAGCGCATCCTGACGGTGTCGGCGCTGAACGTGCCGACCGAGTACGAGCTCAGCTACCAGCTGAAATTCTCTGTGACCTCGCAGGGACGCGACCTGATTGCGCCCGAGACCCACACCCTGGTGCGCGACTACAACTTCAGCGAGAACGAGCTGCTCGCCAAGGAACGCGAGACGAAGATCCTCAGCGAAGCCCTGGCGCACGATCTGGTGTCGGTCGTCATGCGTCGCCTCTCGAGCCTTTAGCAGTAAGGCAGGCACCGGGATTGCTGCTGCTCTCAACCATCGATCGATTGGCGATCGTGCGGTTGCTGGCAGCTTATGGTCTCGACATCCGCATGGTGGCGCCTGGTTCGCCAATCGACGGGTCCTATTGGGGTGAAAGCGAGGCGGGCCTGCGCGGCAATACGCTGTTCGCGCGTCACGACACGCCGCTGCATTCCATCCTGCACGAGACAGCGCACTACATCTGCATGAGCCCGGAGCGTCGCGCGGGCCTGGACCGCGATGCGGGTGGTGACGATATCGAGGAAAGCGCGGTCTGCTATCTGCAACTGCTGCTGGCCGATGCTCTCGAGCGTGTCGGGCGCGAGCGATTGTTCGAGGATATGGATGCCTGGGGCTACAGCTTTCGGCTCGGCTCGGCCAGGGCCTGGTTCGAGCAGGATGCGGAAGACGCGCGACTGTGGCTCGAACGGCACGGCATCACCGACGCGGAGTCGAAACTGACCGGCTCCACGCGGCTGTAACGAACCTCGCTCTATCGGCCGCCGCCACGTGCGCGAGTTCCTCGCTGCCGCGCGAATCTATTCGTTGCGGCCACGAGTTCGCGCGTGACGCCGGGTTCGAAAGCCGAGTGGCCGGCGTCCGGCACCACCCGCAGCAGTGCCTCGGGCCAGGCACGGTGCAGGTCCCAGGCGCTGCGCATGGGGCAGACCACATCGTAGCGTCCCTGCACGATCACGGCGGGGATTTGCCGTATGCGATCAACCTGACGCAACAGCTGATCGTCGGGATCCAGAAAGCCGCGATTGACGAAGTAGTGGGCCTCGATGCGCGCAAAGGCCGCGGCAAAGTCGGGATCATCGAATTTGGCGACGTATTTGGGATCGGTGCGCAGATGGCTGGTGGCGCCCTCCCAGATCGACCAGGCCCGCGCCGCGGCGCCGCGCGTCGCCTTGTCCGGCGAAGTCAGCCGCCGGTAGTAGGCCTGCATCATGTCCGAGCGCTCAGCCACGGGGATGGGAGCGACGTATTGTTCCCACAGATCCGGGAACAGCGAGCCCGCGCCAAGCGGGTCCTGGTAGAACCACTCGAGCTCGGAGCGTCGCAGCAGGAAGATCCCGCGCAGCACCAGCTCGCTGACGCGCTCGGCGTGGCGCTGCGCATAGGCGAGCGCCAGCGTCGACCCCCATGAACCGCCGAAAACCAGCCAGCGCTCCAACCCCAGGTGGGCACGCAGCGCCTCGATATCGCTGACCAGGTCCCAGGTGGTGTTGTCGCGCAGTTCCGCGTGCGGGCGGCTGGCGCCGCAGCCGCGCTGATCGAACAGCACGATGCGGTAGCGCTGCGGGTCGAAGAATCGGCGCATTCCCGGATCGGTGCCGCCGCCGGGGCCGCCGTGCAGAAACACCGCCGGCTTGCCCGCCGGATTGCCGCTCTGCTCGTAGTAGATCTCGTGCAGCGGGGACACCCGCAGAAAGCCCTTCTGGTAGGGACGAATGGCCGGATACAGCGCGTTGGCGGCCCGCGCCGCGCGCCGCGGCGCGCGGGACGTCCGGGCCGGACGTTTGCGTGCTTTGATCAGACCGACACCATGGGCCCGAGGGGCTTGCCGCCGATCAGGTGCATGTGCAGGTGGTAAACCTCCTGCCCGCCATGGCTATTGCAGTTGACGATCAGCCGATAGCCATCTTTGGCGATGCCTTCGCGGGCGGCGAGCTGCGCCGCCACCACGAACATGTGCCCGAGCAGAGCTTCATCGGCGGAGGTCACATCGTTGGATGTGGGGATCGGCTTGATCGGCACGATCAGGATATGGGTGGGCGCGCGCGGATGGATGTCCCGGATCGCAGCCACCCGTTCGTCCCGATAGACGAAATCTGCCGGCAGCTCGCCCTGGAGGATGCGCTCGAAGAGTGTCGGCATTGACCGCCTCCCCATCGTTGTAGTCGTGCGGATCAGCTTAAGATATCGCCGTGATGGAGCACAACCGTTGAAATTGACGCTCGAGAACCTGTCTGCGCAGCTGGAACGCGGTGTGGGCGGCGCCTGGCTGGTGTCGGGCGATGAGCCCCTGCGAGTCGGCGAGGCCACCGACCAGATCCGCGCGCGTGCACGCACGGCAGGATTCGCCGAGCGCGAAGTCTTCTTCGTCGAGCGCGCTGGTTCCATCTGGGAACAGATCGAGCAGGCCGCGCAATCCCTGTCGCTGTTCGCGCCGCGGCGCCTGATCGAGGTGCGGCTGCCGACCGGCAAGGCCGGCGTCGCCGGCAGCGCCGTGCTGCAGCGCTTGATTGCTGTCGCGGGCAATGACCTGCTGTTGCTCATCGTCACCGGCAGGCTCGATCGCGATACCCAGAACGCGGCCTGGGTGCGGACACTGCAGGAAAGCGGCGTCTGGCTGCCCGTGTGGCCGGTCGAAATCGGCCGGTTGCCGCAGTGGCTGCACGCCCGCGCACGCGCGGCGAAGATCACGTTGAGCGAGGCTGCCGCCGCCATGCTCGCTGAGCGCTGTGAAGGCAATCTGCTGGCCGCACAGCAGGAGATCGAGAAACTTGCCTTGCTGGCGACCAGTGGCGTCACCGTGGGAACCGCCGAGGTTGCGGCCAGCAGCGTCGACGGTGCGCGTTTCGATGTCTTTCAGCTTGCCGAAGCGGTGCGCGCCGCGGACTGCGCGCGCGCGCTGCGCATCCTGGGCGGCCTTCAGTCCGAGGACGCCGGCCCTCCGCTGGTGCTCTGGGCGCTGCTGCGTGAGCTGCGCTCGCTGCAGGCGCCGCGGGTGCCCATTGCGCGCCTGATCGCACGCGCGGCACGCGCCGATCGCATGTCCAAGGGGCAGCTGCGCGGGGATGCCTGGGATGAGCTGGCGCTGCTCGCGGTCGAAATGTGCGGCGTGCGTACGCTGCCGCTGTCGAAAGCGGGCTAGGAGGCGCGTCATGGCGGAACCCATCGGGCTTTTTGGCGGCACTTTCGATCCGATTCATTACGGGCACCTGCGCACGGCCTTTGAGCTGTGGCAGCTGCTCAAGCTCGCGCAGGTCCGGTTTCTGCCCACGGGCAATCCTCCACACCGCGAAGCGCCGCTGGCCTCGAGCGAGCTGCGGCTGGAGATGGTTCGCGCGGCGGTCGCCGGCCAGCCTGGGTTCGCGGTCGATGACCGGGAAATCCGTCGCAGCGGCGTGTCCTATTCGGTCGATACGCTGACCGATCTGCGCCGCGAGCATCCGCAGCGCTCGCTATGCCTGCTGCTCGGAATGGATGCCTTCCTGGGGATGCCGACCTGGCATCGATGGCGCGAGATATTCGAGCTCGCGCACGTCGTGGTGGCGCACCGGCCGGGGTGGAAGGCCCCCATCACCGGACCCCTGGGGGAGGAAATGGTCGACCGCGGGACCGGCAGCGTTCGGGACCTGCACAGCTCGATCGCGGGCCGCATCCATGTGCACGCGGTCACACAGCTCGAAATCGCCTCGACCGACCTGCGGGCGCTGATCCTTTCGGGGCGCGATCTGCGCTACCTGGTCCCGGATGCGGTGCGCGATCTCATTGTCCGCACCGGGTGCTATGCTCCGACAGGCCGCTAAGGCCCTGAGGAGGATGAATCGACCCGCATGGCAACGACTGCTCGCCCGCGCCGCGCACCGCGACGCAATTCCGCCCTGGAAAAACTGGTACTCGCGGCGCTGGAGGATATGAAGGCAGTTAATGTCAAACTGCTCGACGTCCGCGGATTGACCGATATTACCGACGCCATGATCGTGGCCTCGGGCACTTCCGATCGCCACGTGCGCTCGATCGCCGAACGCGTCATTGAGAAGGCGCGCGCCGCCGGGCGGCGGCCGCTCGGCATCGAGGGCACCCGCGACAATGAATGGGTCCTGGTGGATCTGCAGGACGTGCTGCTGCACGTGATGCTGCCGCGAGTGCGCGAGTTCTACGCCATCGAGCAGCTGTGGGAGCCTACCGCGGCGGTCACTCGTGCGGCCGGCGGGGGCACCGCGACGCGCCGGCGGCGCGGGCCCAGTCAGCGGGCCGCGGCGTCCTGAGTGCGCACGGAGCGGCCGCGGCGTGCATTTGCGCGTGATTGCGGTCGGATCGCGCATGCCCGACTGGGTCGACACCGCGTTCGAGGATTATTCGCGTCGCCTGAGCGGCAGCTGGAAACTGGAACTGAAGGTGGTATCGCCCGCCAACCGCCGCGAGGCAGGCGACAACGCCGATGCCGCCAAGGCACTGGAAGCCAAGCGCATCCTGGCGCTGTTGTCGCCACGGGACTGGCCGGTGCCACTGGATGAGCGCGGCGAACAATTCAGCACGGTCGAACTCGCGCGCTGGCTCGAGCAGCAGCGCGGCGTCGGACAGCCCATCGTATTCATCGTCGGCGGCCCCGACGGCCTGGCGCCGGAAATCCTGTCCCGCGGCCGCCGGCTCTGGTCGCTGTCGCGGCTGACGCTGCCTCACGCCCTGGTGCGCGTCGTGCTTGCCGAGCAGATTTATCGCGCCGCTACGGTACTGGCGGGCCATCCCTATCATCGAGCCTGACATCGTGGCCGACATCGAGCCTGACATCATGCCTGAGCCCATTCCACCCGCATCGGTCGCGCCGCTGCTGATTCTCGCCTCCGCCTCCCCGCGCCGCAGCGCGCTGCTGGCGCAGATCGGCGTGCGCCATCACGTGGTGCCGGCGCGTATCGCGGAGCGGCGGCTGGATGGTGAAGCGATCGAGGATTGCGTGCGGCGATTGGCCGAGCAGAAGGCGCTGAAGGTCTATTCGCGACAGCAGAGCGATGCCCGCGGGCCCGCCGAGCCGCTGCCGGTGCTCGGCGCCGATACCGTGGTGTCGATCGAGGGCAGCATGCTCGGCAAGCCGCGCGATCGCGAGGACGCGCTCGGGATGCTCGCGCGTCTGTCGGGGCAGGAACATGAAGTCATCTCCGCCGTGGCGCTGGCGCAGCGCGGCGTACTGACTTCCAAGCTCAACCGCAACGTGGTGCGCTTTCGTGCGCTGACGCGTGCGGAATGCGAGACCTACTGGGACAGCGGCGAGCCGCGCGACAAGGCCGGCGCCTATGCCATCCAGGGCCGCGGTGCTGTGTTCATCGATATGCTGCGCGGAAGCTATTCGGGCGTCATGGGGTTGCCGCTGTTCGAGACTGCCGAGTTGCTGACAGCCGGCGGCCTGCTCGTGTGGCAGGCTTAAGAGGCCATGAGCACACGCTCCAAGTCCGGCGATACCATCACGGTTGCCGCCGTGCAGATGACCTCGGCACCCGATGTGGCGGCCAATCTGGCCACCGCTGGGCCGCTGCTCGAACAGGCCGCGCGCGAGGGCGCGCGCCTGGCGCTGCTGCCTGAGAATTTTTCCTTCATGGGACTGCGCGATGCCGACAAGCGCGCCATCGCGGAGCGCGAAGGTGCAGGTCCGGTACAGGATTTCCTGAGCCAGCGCGCGCGCGAACTCAAGATGTGGATCATCGGCGGCACCACTCCCATCAGTCAGAGCCCGGGCGAGCGCGTCGCGGCAGCCTGCCTGGTGTACAACGATCAGGGCGAGCGCGTCGCGCGCTACGACAAGATGCACCTGTTCGATGTCGACATTCCCGGCCGCGATGAGAAATATCGGGAGTCGACCAACATCGCACCCGGCTCGCGCCTTGGGCTGGTGCCGACACCGGCGGGTCTGCTCGGACTCTCGGTCTGCTACGACATGCGCTTTCCGGAGATGTATCGGCCCATGTCGGCCGCCGGAGCGCTAGGCTTCACGATCCCTGCGGCCTTTACCGTGCCCACCGGCCGCGCGCACTGGGAGGTGTTGCTGCGGGCCCGCGCCATCGAGAACCTGAGCTTCGTGATCGCGGCGGCGCAATGGGGACGACACGCCAACGGACGCGAGACCTACGGCGACAGTCTCATCATCGATCATTGGGGCAGCGTGCTGGCGCGTTTGGAGTCAGGTCAGGGCGTGATCGTCGCGCAGCTGGATCTGGCCGCGCAACGCGCGGCGCGCCAGGATTTCCCGGCGCTGTCGCATCGGGTAATGTGACCGCCATGACCGAGCTCATCTCCCAGGCTTTGACCGATCCGCTGCGCGCCGCGCGCGAAGGCATCCTCGCGCCCGCCGGGCTGGATGTCAGTCGCGTCGAGCAGGCACTCGGCATGGTGCTCGGATCCGCGGTGGATTCGGCGGACCTGTATTTTCAGCTCTCGCGCGAAGAAAGCTGGGGGCTGGAGGACGGCATCGTCAAGGAAGGCAGCGCCAGCATCGAGCAGGGCGTCGGCGTGCGGGCATTGGCCGGTGAGAAAACCGGCTTCGCTTATTCGGACGAAATCATGATGCCGGCACTGGAAGAGGCCGCGCGCGCCGCGCGTGCCATCGCCGTGCGGCAGGGCAGCGGCGCCGTGCAGGCCTGGCAACCGGTCGCGGGGCACAGGCTCTATCTTCCCACCGA
Organism: uncultured Gammaproteobacteria bacterium; assembly: GCA_963819195.1. Lineage (GTDB taxonomy): Bacteria > Pseudomonadota > Gammaproteobacteria > Steroidobacterales > Steroidobacteraceae > FEN-1191. The sequence goes on along the minus strand of CAWFVL010000008.1, from coordinate 14,304 downwards.
CCCGCTGCAGAGCCTGCCAGATGAGCAGAAGATCGGCTGGCTCGAACGCGTCGACCGCGAGACGCGACGCCTCGATCCGCGTGTCGTGCAGGTCATGGCGAGCGTACACGCGGTCCATGAACTCATCCTGATCGCATCCAGCGATGGCGTGCTGGCCGGCGACGTGCGGCCGCTGGTGCGCATGAACGTCACCGTCATCGTCGAGCAGGCCGGGCGGCGCGAGCAGGGTTACGCCGGCTGCGGCGGCCGCTACACGCTCGACCAGCTGGTCGCCAACGACCGCCCGCTCGAGCTGGGGCGGGAAGCCGTACGCCAGGCGCTGGTCAACCTCGAGGCCGTGCCGGCGCCGGCAGGCAGCATGACGGTGGTACTCGGTCCGGGTTGGCCCGGCGTGCTGCTGCACGAAGCCATCGGTCATGGACTGGAAGGAGATTTCAATCGCAAGGGCACATCGGCCTTCAGCGGCCGCATCGGTGAGCGGGTCGCTGCCCCGGGCTGCACCGTGGTCGATGATGGCGCCATGGCCGGACGGCGCGGATCGCTCAACATCGACGATGAAGGTACGCCCACCCAGTGCACGACACTGATCGAGGATGGCGTGCTGGTGGGCTACATGCAGGATCGGCTCAATGCGCGGCTCATGGGCGGCCGCTCGACCGGCAATGGGCGCCGCGAGTCGTTCGCGCACGTGACCATGCCGCGCATGACCAATACCTACATGCGTGCCGGTCCGCATGACCCCGGCGAGATCCTCGCCTCGGTGCAGCGGGGGATTTACGCGGTGAATTTCGGTGGCGGGCAGGTGGACATCACCTCCGGCAAATTCGTGTTCTCGGCCAGTGAGGCCTACCTGATCGAGAACGGCCGGATCGGTAAGCCCATCAAGGGCGCCACCCTGGTGGGCAACGGGCCCGATGTGCTGCTGCGCGTGTCGATGGTCGGCAACGATCTGAAGCTCGATGAGGGCATCGGCGTGTGCGGCAAGGAAGGCCAGAGCGTGCCGGTGGGCGTTGGCCAGCCCACGCTGCGCGTGGACGGGCTTACGGTCGGCGGCACCGCCTAGCGGCGACCGCCGGCAGCGATCTCTAGGACCGATTGCGCTCGGGCAGATCCGGTGAGCGCTCGTTGAGCACCGTGGTCGCGCCGTGCTGATGGTCGGTCGAATGCCGATGGCGCGTCCGCTCGTCGATATACAGCAACTCGTGTTGGCCTATCGTCACCACATCGCCATCGTTGAGATTGTGATAGCGCACGCGCTTGGAGTGCAGAAAGATCCCGTTGGTGCTGTTGAGATCTTCGATCACGCAGCTCTGCGCCGTGGTCACGATCTGGCAGTGATGGCGGCTGACGAAGCGGCTGTCGATCTGCAGGTCGTTGGCGGGTGTGCGCCCGATGATCAGCCGTCCGGGGAACAGCTCGTGCTCGCTGACGGTCTGCCCCGCGGTGGCGAGCAGGATGCGCGCCAGTGGCACCCCTGAGGAGTTTTCCGGTACCGATACATAGGCGCCGCCCTCGGAGTGCGCGGGGCCGGACGGATCGCCGCGGATCAGCCGCGTGCCGGTGCGTGAGGAATACTCGACCCAGTGCAGCTCGTTGATGGCGCCCTGCACATCTTCCAGCAGCACCACGTCGCGGTCATGCGTCGCCGCCGACAGCATGGCGGTGTCGCAGAGCGAATTGATCAGACGCGGCACGCCGCCGGTGTAGCGGAACAGAGTGTCGAAGGTATCGGCGGCGAAGATTTCACGGCCCTGCGAACCGGCCACTTCCAGGCGATGACGAATGTAGGCATGCATCTCGCCGCTCGACAGCGCCGGCAGATGGAAGCGCAGGCGCACGCGCTGCGTAAGCTGCTCGAGCTCCGGCGCATCGAGCTTGTCGTTGAGCTCGGGCTGCCCAGCCAGGATGATGCGCAGCACCTTGTCCTTGGTGGTCTCGACGCCTGAGAGCAGGCGGATCTCCTCGAGCACGCGCTCGGACAGATTCTGCGCCTCATCGACCACCAGCATGATCTTGCGGCCCGACGCGTACTGCTGGATCAGAAAGTCGTTGATGGTGGCCAGCAGTTCGGCCTTCTTCATGCGAAATGGTTTGAAGCCGAACGCGACCAGTACCGACTGCAGGAACTCGCTCGAGGACACCTGCGTCTGGTTGACCCGCGCCACCAGCACATCCCGCTCCAGCTCGCGCAGGAAGGTCTCGATCAGCGTGGTCTTGCCACACCCGATCTCGCCGGTGATCACGACGAAGCCGTCGGTGAACCAGATGGTGGATTCCATGTACGCCTTGGCGCGCGCATGCGCCTGGCTCAGGTACAGGAATTCTGGGTCGGGGCTGAGCCGGAAAGGCAGCTCCCGGAGTTTGAACACCTCAAGATACATCGATGGCCGGTCTCGCAGCCTTGTTGCGCGTGAGGATACTACGGCTGCAACGATAGTTGCGGATAAAGCCGTTTGAGAATGCGTGCGGCCCGTAAATCCCGTCGACGGGCGCTCGATTCCACGATGGTGCAATGGCCAAGTTTTCGGCCGTGACGCGGTTCCTTGCCGTAGTGGTGTAAATGCAACCCGGATTCGGCCAGCAGTGATTTGCGCGCCGGCATCTTACCGATCAGATTGATCATGGCGGCGTGACCCAGGGGCCGGGTATCCCCCAGCGGCAGACCGGCGATGGCGCGCACGTGGTTCTCGAACTGACTCGTGCATGCGCCTTCTAACGTCCAATGCCCCGAATTATGTACACGCGGTGCCATTTCATTGGCGATGAGCCGGCCGCGACGCACGAAGAATTCGATGGTCAGTACCCCGACGTAATTGAAGGCCTCGAGCACGCGGCGCAGTCCCTGTGTCGCGGCAAGCAGCAATGCCGGTGCGTGCCAGGGTGCCAGGGTCAGTCGCAGTATGCCGTCGGCGTGATAGTTGCGATTGAGCGGATAGATCCGGATTTCGCCCCCGCGTCCACGCACACCGATGATCGATACCTCGTACTCGAACGGCACGAATTCCTCGTAGATCAGCGGCGCGTTGCCGAGCAGCGTCCAGGCACTCTCGCAATCCTTCAGATCCCGCAAAACGAACTGGCCCTTGCCGTCGTAGCCCAAGCGGCGCGTCTTGAGAACGCCCGGCAGGCCAATGCGGCCGATGGCGCGATCGAGGCCGGCGCGCGAATCCACCGGCCAGTAACGCGTGGTGGGAATTCCCAGCCGCTCGAAGGTGCGCTTCTCGCTCAATCGGTCCTGGGCTGCCGCCAGTGCCCGCAGCGGTGGCGCGATGCGCGCGCCGGTGCCGCGGGTGGCGGCGCGCAATGCCTCGACCGAAATGTTCTCCCAGTCGAAGCTGATCACCTCGCTGCGTTCGGCCAGTTGCCGCAACAGCGCAGGATCGGTGAACTCACCGGTCAGTACGGGCGCGAAGCGTCCGGCCGGCGTGGCAGCGCTGCGATCCAGAAACAGGAAGTCCAGGCCGAGCGGGTAGCCCGATAATGCCATCATCGCGCCGAGCTGACCGGCACCCACCACACCAATAGTCACGGGCGGGTATTCATCATCCCGTCACGCGCGGATCGGGATTGGCCAGCACCGCGGCGGTCTGCGCCTGGCGCGCGCGCAGCAGCGCCTCTGCAATCGACGGATGCCGTGCCGCCAGGATGGAGGCGGCGAACAACGCGGCATTGGTGGCGCCGGCAACACCGACTGCAAATGTCGCCACCGGCACGCCGGCGGGCATCTGCACTATGGAGAGCAACGAGTCCAGTCCATTGAACGCGCGCGACTGCACGGGAACCCCGAGCACCGGCAATGCGGTCTTCGCTGCCGTCATGCCCGGCAGGTGCGCGGCGCCGCCGGCACCCGCGATCAGCACTTCCAGGCCGCGCGCTGCCGCGGTGCTGGCATATTCAAACAGCAGATCGGGCGTGCGATGGGCCGAGACCACGCGCGTTTCGTAAGCTACGGCGAGCTTGTCGAGACAATCGGCGGCCGCACTCATCGTCTCCCAATCGGACGATGAACCCATGATGATGCCAACCAGGGCCTTCATCGCGGCATCTTAGCATCACGCGCCCTGGCACCCCGGGGCTTGAGGTCCGGCGCGTGCAGGGCCAGCGCCCGCTCGATCGGTGCCGGGTCGATGTCGCGCATGAGCCGGCCGATATATTGTCGCGCGCGCGCCGAGGCCGGGCGGCTGCGCAGGCGCTGCGTTTCGAGCAGGGCCTCGAGCAGATGCGGCGGCAGATCGAATCTTTGCAGCTGCTGTGGCTTCAGCGCCAGCAGATGTTCGCCCAGCCGCTGCAGCGCCTCGGCTTTGCGCTTGCGCGCCGAGCGACTCGGCCGCTCGGCGTCCGGCAGTTCCTGGTTGTCGCTCTCATCGCTGAAGGGACTCATTGAATTGACGCCGGCGGGGCGCTGCTACAATCCTGGATCATCTCATCATGGTACAGCGCCGCTGAGCTCGGCAGGTAAGGGAAGGCGGATGTCGCAGCAGGTCGATGCCTCACGGATCAGCGAACTCAAACACACCGTCGCGGCGGCGCTCGAGCAGGCGCGCGCGGCCGGCTTGAGCCATGCCGAGGCGGACGCCAGCCTGCAGCGCGGCCTGACCGTGACCGTGCGGCTGGGTGAAGTCGAGACCATCGAGTATCACCGCGACCGCGGCCTCTCGGTCACCGTATACGCCGGCAAGGCCAAGGGCTCCGCCAGCACTGCCGACCTGCGCGCCGCCGCCGTGCGCGAGACCGTGGACAAAGCGGCTTCCATAGCGCGCCACACCGCGGCCGATGAGTGCGCGGGACTTGCCGACCCGGCGGCGCTCGCGCGCGAGATTCCGGATCTTGATCTGTATCACCCCTGGGATCTCGAGCCGGAAGCGGCCGTGATACTGGCGCGCGATTGCGAGGCGGCCGGCCTGGCGTGCGATACCAGGCTGCGCAATTCCGAGGGCGGCACCGTGACGACGCACAGCGGCGTACGCGTCTACGGCAACAGCAACGGCTTCCTGCAGGGGTATCCGAGCACCAGTCACAGCATCAGTTGCGCGCTGGTGGCGCAGGACGGCGATGACATGCAGCGCGACTACTGGTACACGGTCGCACGCCGCGCCGAGGCACTCGAGGATGGCGCCGCGATCGGACGCCGGGCCGCGGAGCGCGCGCTGCGGCGGCTCGGCGCGCGCCAGCTCACCACCCGGCGGGTGCCGGTGCTGTATGCGCCCGAGCTCGCGCGCGGGCTGTTCGGACACTTCGTCGGCGCCATCCGTGGATCGAGTCAGTATCGGCGCACCTCGTTCCTGCTCGAGGCCGCGGGCAAGCCGGTGTTTCCGGATTTCCTGCAGATCGCGGAACGCCCGCATCTGCCGCAGGGACTCGCCAGCAGCCCCTTCGATGCCGAGGGTGTGGCAACGCACGATCGTGAGCTGGTGCGCGACGGCGTATTGACCGGTTATGTACTGGGCAGCTATTCGGCGCGCAGGCTGGGACTCACGACCACCGGCAATGCCGGCGGCATTCACAATCTGCTGGTGAGCCCCAGCGGTGTCGACAGCGGCTTCGAGCAACTGCTGCGGCAAATGGGCGAGGGGCTATTCGTGACCGAACTGATGGGACCGGGTGTCAATGGCGTGACCGGCGATTACTCGCGTGGCGCCAGCGGATTCTGGGTCGAGGGCGGCGCGATCGCGTTTCCGGTCCACGAGGTCACGATTGCCAGCAATCTGCGCGACATGTTTCGAGGCATCGTTGCCGTCGGCACCGATATCGATACCCACGGCGCCATCCGCACCGGCTCGGTACTCATCGACGCCATGACCATTGCGGGCGAATAACCCCCGTCGCAGAGATACCGGCTTTAGCTCGGACTCGAGGTCGGGCTCAGGCTCAGGCTAAGGCTCGGGCTGGGCGCGTCGATGAGCTCGCGCAGCGTCAAGGACGCAAACTGCTGCGCCCGGGTGCGATCGAGCTGCTCGCAGAATGATTCGACCGCGGCGGGCATGGTCGGCGCACCGTAGCTTGGACGGCTGCTCTGCACGCGGGCGCTGAGCACCACATCGATCGGGCGTATATCTGCCGCATCGCGCGCCAGTTGCAACGTGCCGTCGGCGGCAGTCACCACATAGCCCGCAGCGGCCAGTCCGCGGCAGATGCGGGCGATGGCGACCTCCGGATACTCCAGGCGCATCGCGAGCTCGGACACGGCCCAGGGAGGCCTGCGGTCGCGCGCCCGCTCGGCGATCAGGTACATGAGACCTAAGGCAAGGCGTTCGATATCGGCGCCGGACAGACGCGGTTCAGACAGGCCTTCGCGCAGATAGCCGGGATTCTGCGCATAGAAGGAAAGCCGGGCGCCGAGCAGCAGGATGGTCCAGCCGAAATAGGTCCACAGCAGCGCGGCGATCATGATGGCGAAGCCCGCGTAGACCAGCGTCAGCCGCGCCGAATACAGCACGAACTCGCTGAAGTAGGCGCCCACGGCCGCCCACAGGATGCCCGCGGTGACGCCGCCGATGAGCGCTGGGCGCAGGCGCACTCGGGTGTTGGGAATGGCGATGTAGAGCGCGGTCAGCAGCACCGAAACCAGTGCGTAGGGAGCCACGTGCAGCGCCGAGTCCGTGAAGCGATCCAACAGCGGCAGCGCGGTGATGACGCGCAGCCGCGTGCTGTCGGCCGCCAGCCGCGAGAATCCCGCCACCACCACCAGCAGCAGCGGGCCTACCACCAGCAGGGTGAGGTAGTCGGAGCCGCGGCGCGCGAAGCTGCGCGGAACATCGATGCGCCAGGCGAAGTTGAACCCGTCCTCCACCTTGCGCAGGGTCCCGACCAGCGTCCAGATCAGAATGCCGAGCCCCAGTGAGCTCACCAGCCCCCCATGCACGTTGCGGGCGTAGTCCATGACGCGATCGGTCAAGGTGTTGGAGGCGCGTCCCATGGGCGCGAAGAAATCGTGTACCAGCGGCCGCAGCACGTCCTGTGCGTGGAAAGTAGCCAGCACGCCGAAGCTCAAGGCCAGCAGCGGGATGATGGACAGCAGGCTGGCATACACCAGCCCGGTGGCGTGCAGGTTCAGCCTGCCATCGGTCAGGTCGCGCAGCAGCGCGTAGGGAAATCGTGCTACCCGAAGCAGCCGCGCCGTCATTCCCGCCTGGCGTGAGGCCGGCCCGAACAGCAGTTGATCCGGCACGGCGCACAATCGATCCCAGGTGCAGCGCACCCAGCTGAAAGCGTCGGTAAACGCCGCGCTCAAGTGCTACGCGCGGCAGCGGCCCCGTCAGCACGGGCCCCGTCAGCAGCGGTCAGGCGTCGCAGTGCTTCACGATAATTCTGGCTGGTGCGGGCGATGATATCGGCCGGCAGACGCGGGCCCGGAGCGCGCTTGTTCCAGTCCAGTGTCTCGAGGTAGTCGCGCACGAATTGCTTGTCGAATGACGGCGGACTGGTGCCGACGCGCCAAGTGTCGGCGGGCCAGAAGCGCGATGAGTCCGGCGTCAGCACTTCATCGATGAGCATGAGCTGGCCAGCTGCGTCGACACCGAATTCGAATTTGGTGTCGGCGATGATGATGCCGCGCGCCCGCGCATGCTCGGATGCCAGCGCGTAGATCGAAAGCGCGGCCGAGCGGACTGCCTCGGCCAGGGGGGCGCCGATGAGGCTGACGACTTCATCGAACGAGATATTCTGATCGTGCTGCCCTGGGGCTGCCTTGGTGGCCGGCGTGAACAGCGGCGCCGGCAATTGTTGCGCCTGGCGCAGCCCCGCGGGCAGGGCGATGCCGCAGACGCTACCGCCGGCCTGGTAATCTTTCCAACCCGAACCGATCAGGTAGCCGCGTACCACCGCTTCCAGCGGCAAGGCCCGCAGGCGCTTGACGATCACCGCGCGGCCTTCGAGCAGCTCAAGATCCGCGGCGTCGTGCACCACGCTCGCGAGGTTCTGGCCGGTCAGGTGGTTGGGAATCAGGCTGGCGGTGCGCGCAAACCAGAAGCGCGAGATCTCATCGAGGACCTGGCCCTTGCCGGGGATCGGATCGGGCAGCACCACGTCGAAGGCGGACAGCCGGTCCGTGGTGACGATCAGCAGCCGCTCGGCATCGAGCGCGTAGATGTCGCGTACCTTGCCGCGGTGCAGCCGCGTGAGGCCTTTGAGGTCGGTGTCGTATACGGTGCTTGGGCTGGGCGTCACGGGCTGGGTGGCCAAGGCTTGCTACCATGGCCGGCGCGTTGAAGGGGGCGCGCATCTTGACATGAATTGGGCGGGAAAAGTCATCGGTAGCGTGCTCGGGCTGGCAACCGTGGGGCCGTGGGGCGCCGTGCTGGGCGCGTTGATCGGGCATCAGTTCGATACCGGCGCGAGCTTAAGCTCGCTGCTGGGCGGCGGGGCCGATCCTGCGCGGGTCAATGCGCTGTTTTTTCCCACCACTTTCCGTGTCATGGGGCATATCGCCAAGGCGGACGGCCGCGTGTCCGAACAGGAGATCGCCTCGGCACGGGCGGTGATGCACGCGCTGCGGCTGACTTCGCCGCAGATGCTCTCGGCGATGGGTTATTTCAATGAGGGCAAGCAGGCGGGCTTCGATCTGGACGCGGCGCTGCGGCAGCTGCGCGGCGCCATCGCGCCCCACCCCGAGCTGGCCAATTTCTTCGTCGAGATCCAGTTGCAGGCGGCGATCGCCGGCGATGGACTCTCGGAATTGCCGCGTGCGCGGCTGCGGCGCGTGGCCCTGGGGCTGGGCCTGGGGCAGGCGCAGTTCGCGCGGCTCGAGAGCATCCTGCGCTGGAGCCATCGAGGCGGCGGCGCGGGCGCGGGCGCAGGGGCGGGGCCGGCACAGGGCGGCCGGGTCAGCGGCGAGGAGCGCATCGCCCAGGCCTACAGCCTGCTCGAGGCCACGCCGTCGATGAGCGATGAGCAGATCGTGAAAGCCTACCGCCGGCAGATGAGCCGTCACCATCCCGACAAGCTGCAGGCCAATGGCCTGCCGGAGTCGATGCTCGAGCGCGCCAAGGAGCGCACGCAGCAGATCCAGGTCGCCTACGAGGCGATTCGCGAGCGTCGTGGCATGCGATAGACTCGAGTGCATGCAGCTCATCGCCCCATCCATTCTGTCAGCGGATTTCGCACGCCTCGGCCAGGAGGTCGAGTCGGTGATCGCCGCCGGTGCCGACGTGATCCACTTCGACGTCATGGACAACCACTACGTGCCGAACCTGACCATCGGGCCGGTGGTGTGCGAGTCGCTGCGCCGGTATGGCATCAAGGCACCCATCGATGTGCACCTGATGATTCGGCCGGTGGATCGCATCGTGCCGGACTTCGCGGCCGCCGGGGCGACCTATATCAGCTTTCATCCCGAGGCCAGCGAGCACGTCGACCGCACCATCGCGCTGATTCGCGAACATGGCTGCAAGCCAGGGCTGGTGTTCAATCCCGCCACCCCACTGGACTGGCTCGACTACACGCTGGACAAGCTCGACCTGGTGCTGCTGATGTCGGTGAACCCGGGCTTCGGCGGCCAGAAGTTCATCTCCGGGGTGCTGCCGAAGATTGCCGAGGTGCGCCGCCGGGTCGCGGCCAGCGGCCGCGATGTGCGCGTGGAAGTGGATGGCGGCATCAAAGTGGACAACATTGCGGCCGCGGCGCAGGCGGGCGCGGACATGTTCGTGGCAGGCTCGGCCATCTTCGGCAGCAAGGACTATGCGGCGACCATCCGCGCCATGCGCGCGGCCCTGGCCTGAAGACGGCTAGTCTTCGTCGTCCTCGTCGTCATCGCCCTCCACAGGGGCAACGGCACGCGGCCGTTCCGGCGGGCGATCGCGCTTGGGCGCAGCCGGTACGATGACCGGGCGCGTCTTCATCTTCGGCCGTGCATTGAAGACGACTATCGTCTTGCCGGTGGCACGCAGCAGGCCCTGGTCTTCGAGCACTTTGAGCACGCGGCCGGCCATTTCGCGCGAGCAACCCACCAGCCGCGAGAGCTCCTGGCGCGACACCTTGATCTGCATGCCTTCCGGATGCGTCATCGCATCGGGTTCTTCGCACAGGCCGGTGATGGCATGTGCCACCCGTCCGGTGACATCGACGAAGGCGAGGTCGCCGAGCTTGCGATTGGTGCGATCCAGGCGGGTCGCGAGCTGCGTGGCCAGCTCGAAGATCAGGCCGGGGCTTTCGGTGGCCACCTGGCGGAATCGCGGATAGGTCATCTCCGCCAGTTCACAGGCATTGCGCGTGCGCACCCAGGCGCTGCGCGTGGGCTGTTCGTAGAACAGGCCCATCTCGCCGAAGAACTGTCCCTTATTGAGGTAGGCAAGAACCATCTCATTGCCTTCCTCGTCCTCGATCATGACTTCGACCGAGCCGCTGATGATGTAGTAGAGAACATCGGGCAGGTCGCCGGCGTGAATCAGCACAGTCTTGGAGGGCACCGTGCGAATGCGGCAATAGCTCAGGAAACGATTGATCGCAGGAATGTCGCTTAGGGGTCTGACATTCTCTTCCATGATTAGCTGGCCTTCGTAACGTAATACAAGCGACTGCGCTTGCGGCCTTTTATTACACCTGTCGTGCTGGCCGCAAGTGACAATTGATCCATCGACCCCTCAGATCCAGTACGCGGTGCCGGTCATGACTCGGGCAGCCGCGCGCATCAGGCCCGGAATCGGCGCCGGCAAATCCGCGGCGCCGCGCGCCTGCGCGGCCTGGCCGTGGGCCGACTCCTCGTTTTTCATGTGCTGCACGATGCCGCGGCTGCGCAGATCCGAAGCCGGCAATCGGTCCAGGTGACTGGCGAGGTGGCCCTCCACCTGCGCTTCGGTCTCGGTCATGAAGCCGAGACTCACGGCGTCGCCGAGCACCGCGGCGGCCGCCCCCAGGCCGAAGGAGCCCAGGTACCAGAGCGGGTTCAGCAGGCTGGGCCGCGATCCGAGTTCGCGCAGGCGCGCCTCGCACCAGGCAAGATGATCGGCTTCCTCATTGGCCGCGCGTTCGAGGAACTCGCGCGTCTGGCTGGAACGCGACAGGGCGGCCTGTCCCCGGTAGAGCCCCTGGGCGGCGATTTCCCCCGCATGATTGACGCGCATCAGGCCGGCCGAATGGCGTCTTTCGCCAGCGGTCATCGAACCGGTATCGGGGGGGAGGTCGGGCTGGCGCGCGCTGCGGGCGGGCGCAAACAGGGTCCGCAGCGTCTGATCCGCGACGCTGAGCACCGAATCGAGGACGTCGCCGGCCAACATGGCGACATTATATGTCATACCGCAGCACGACCGCCGTTTTGCAATGCTGCGGGCCCTTGAGTACACTTCCCGCCCTTTTTGAGGCTCCAGGTTCCAAGGATACGTGGGATGAAGACTGAATTCGCCAAGCCGGCGACCGTCCGCGGGGATTGGTATGTCATTGACGCCAGTGGCAAAACGCTGGGCCGTCTGTGCTCCCGCATTGCGCTCCGGCTCAAGGGCAAGCACAAGGCGGATTACAGCCCGCATGTGGACATGGGCGATCATATCGTCGTGCTGCATGCAGATAAGATCGCCGTCACGGGTCATAAGCTCGACGACAAGATCTATTACCACCACACCGGTCATCTCGGTGGCATCAAGTCCATCGCACTCGGCAAGCTCCTCAAGGAGCACCCCGAGCGCGCGATCCAGTTCGCGGTCAAGGGCATGCTGCCGAAGACGACCCTGGGCCGGAAGATGTTTCGCAAGCTGCACGTGTTCGCGGGCGACAAGCACCCGCACACAGCGCAGCAGCCCAAGCCGCTCGAACTTTAAGGATACGAACGAACTGTATGGCTGCTTCCACGAACTACGGCACCGGTCGGCGCAAGAGCGCCACGGCGCGTGTCCATCTCTCGCCCGGCAAGGGCCAGATCACCATCAACGAGCGCCCGATCGATGAGTTCTTCGGTCGTGAGACCGGACGCATGATCGTGCGGCAGCCGCTCGAGCTGGTACAGATGGCAACCACCTTCGACATCTCGGTCAAGGTCGCCGGCGGCGGTATCACCGGCCAGGCCGGCGCCATCCGCCACGGCATCGCCCGGGCGCTGATGGATTACGATGAGTCCCTTCGCAGGCCCCTGCGTCAGGCCGGGTTCGTCACGCGCGACGCGCGCGAAGTCGAACGCAAGAAGGTCGGACGGCGCAAGGCGCGTCGCGGTACGCAATACTCCAAGCGTTGACGTAGACTCGGGCGGTTCGAACCGCTGGGGGATCGTCTAGTGGTAGGACTGCGGACTCTGACTCCGCCAACCTAGGTTCGAATCCTAGTCCCCCAGCCATCCTTGAAGGATGGCGCTCAGATCTGGTCAATGCCCGCGGCCGTGCCGACGATCAAGAGGTCGGCTGGCCTGCGGGCGAACAACCCCACGGTGACGACTCCCACGATGTGATCGATGGTGCTCTCGAGCGAGCGCGGATCCTCGATGGTCAGGCCGTGGACGTCGAGGATGTGATTGCCGTTGTCGGTAACGATGCCTTCCCGCCAGACCGGGCGGCCGCCGAGCTGCTGCAGGTGCCGGGCGACGTGCGTGCGCGCCATCGGGATCACTTCCACCGGTAGCGGAAAGCGGCCGAGGGTGTCCACGAGCTTGCTGTCATCGACGATGCAGATGAAGCGCTCGGCGGCCGCGGCGATGATCTTTTCCCGCGTCAGCGCGGCGCCGCCGCCCTTGATCAACGCCCGCTCGCGCGTGGCTTCATCAGCGCCGTCGATGTAGAGCGGCAGTTCATCGACATCGTTCAGATCCAGCACCTCGATGCCGTGCGAGCGCAGGCGCGCGCTGCTGCCCTCCGAGCTCGAAACGGTGCCGCGCAGCCGGAGTCTGCCGAGTTCCTGCGCCAGCAAATCGATCAGCACGTTGACGGTGGAGCCGGTGCCGACACCGAGGATCGTGCCGGCGCGAACCTGCGCCAGCGCCGCGCGTGCCGCCCGCTGCTTGCGCTGTTGTGCCGGATCGGAAGCTGGGATCGTGGGATTACTCATCGCCAGATACGACAGTGCCCGCTTACGCGGGCACTGTTTGAAGCTTTGAAGTGCGGCGAGCGAGGATGTTATCCAAGCCCGCCGCTGCTGAAGGCCTTACTTCTTTTTGGAAGCTTTCTTCTTGGCCTTCTTCTTTGCTTTCGCCATGACTATCTCTCCATGTCAGGTTAGTCCGGGGTCCGAGTATATACACGCATTGCAAAATTACAAGCAAGCGAGTATGCGAACTCGCATGTGTGATCTTGCTCACACAGCGCATGCGCGACTTACTCGAGCGCGATGATGAATCGCCAGTGAGCATTTTCGACCGGCATGACCGACAGACGATTGCCCGTGCGCAGCACGATCATGCCTGCCAACTCAGCGCCGGCGTGCTTGCGCAGCTCATCGAGAGTGATGATCCGCTTCAGGCGCCGCACCAGCTTCACATCGAAGGTATACCAGCGTGGGTCGGCCGCGCTGCTGCCCGCGTCGTAGTGATCATCGCGAGGATCCAGCGCGCTGCGGTCCGGATAGGCCGCGCGCACCACGCTGACAATGCCGGCAATTCCAGGTGTTTCGCAGCTCGAGTGATATAGAAAGGCCTGGTCGCCCTTCTTGATCTCATCGCGGATGAGGTTGCGCGCCTGGTAATTGCGCACGCCTTCCCAGCTGGTGGTCCGGCCGCGAGCGGCCGCCAGATCCTCGATACCGAACACCGAGGGCTCGGTCTTGATGAGCCAGTGCTTCAAAAGAACTCCACGCCGTCTTCGGTGACGATCGCATCCAGCGGCACATCGTGCCGTCCCCGATCGATGTGATCGACGCGCTGGCAGGCGAAGGCAAGGCCCACCAGCACCGGCCGGTGCCAGCTGTGCCGGCGCTGGCGAAAGGCGAATACCCGGTCGTAGTAGCCGGCACCCGAGCCCAGGCGCGTACCGGCGCCATCGAAGCCGAGCAGCGGCATGAATACCACCGAGAGCGCGCGGGCCGGCATGGTCTCGGCCGTGCCGGGCTCGGGAATGCCGTGGCGATTGGAGAGCGCCAGTTCGCCGTGATCGCGTGCGAACAGCATGGCGCGCGCCCGGTAGTTGCTGATACGGGGCAGGTAGACCGGGCAACGACGACGGCGCGCCAGTGTGCGCAGCCCCTCGGTGCTGACTTCCAGTCCGACCGATACGTACAGGCCGATGGGGCGCGCACCGTGCAGCCAGCGTGAAGCGGCGATATGGCGTGTGATGGCGTGTGCCGCAGCACTGCGCCCGGGAGCGCCCAGTGCACGCCGGCGCGCGCGGAGTTGCTGTCGCAGCGCATCGCGCCTGGCGATGAACCCGTCCGCCGCTGCGGGGATGAGCGGCGTGGATG
>CAWFVL010000007.1:0-28845 GCA_963819195.1 uncultured Gammaproteobacteria bacterium | reverse complement strand
GGCCGGGAAGGCGGGGAAGAAGCCGCGCTGGTGCAGGTAGCCGCCGCGCTCATCAACGTCGAGGATCACCTCGACGATCAGCTCGTCGGGCTGATCCTGCCGCGCAAGAAAGCCGACGGCAGCGAGGGCGAGACCGAATCTCAGGACCAGGACTTCCACCAGGTACAGGGCGCGGTGCTGCGCGAGTGCGTGGTCAACCTCGCGCGCATCAAAGAATACGTCGCGCAGAACGTCGGCGGGACGCTGGATGCGGCCGGCTTCGACAGCTGGCCGGAACTCATGCGCGGCATCAAGGCCGGCCTGTTGATGCTCGGCAAGTCGCGTGCCGTGGAAATCATCGAAGAGATTACCCAGCATCTCAAGCGCGTCATGCAGCCCGGTGGCGTGGCATTGGCGCCGGACTATCTGGACCGGCTGGCCGATGCGATCGTCAGCCTGGAGTACTACATCGAGACGCTGCAGGCCGGGCGCAGCGATCCGTGGTACATGCTCGACAACGCGCGCACCTGTCTCGATGCCCTGGCGCACGCGCCCGAGCGCGTACTGCCGACCGTCGGCCCGGCCGATGGTGCCGCGGCGGCCTACACTCGCACGCTGCTGATAGCGCCTCCTGCCGCGAATGCGGATGCGACCGACTTGCGCCGCATGGCGGTCTCCGAGCCCCCGATACTGGCGCCGGCGGCCGATGATCGCTCGGTGCTCTCGAATACCACGCCGGACCCGGAATTGATCCGCCTGTTCGTCGATGAAGCCACCGAGGAGGTGGCCAGGATTCGCCAGCAGTTTCCGATCTGGGACCACAATCCGCTGGAATCCGAGCCGCTGCAGACCGTGCGCCGCTCCTTCCACACGCTCAAGGGCAGTGGGCGCATGGTCAACGCTCGCGCCCTCAGCGAGTTCGCCTGGGCCGTCGAAAATCTGCTGAATCGGATTCTCGATGGCACGCAGCAGCGATCCCTGCCGGTGCTCGAAACCTTGCGCGCCGCCGTCAACGTGCTGCCGGCGCTGGTTGGGGATCTGGAGTCCGGGCACAGCGGCCGCACCGATGTGTCGCGCCTGGCTGCGCGCGCCCACGCGCTGGCCAGCGGTCGCGATCCGGCGCCAGCCGTGCCGCCGGCGGTCGAGGCCAGCCGGGAAATGCCGCCGGCATTTCCGCGCGACTCGATGATGCCGGTGACCGCTTCGCCTTCGCCGCTGCCTCCCGCTGAGGTGGCGGCACCGGTGATCGCCGAGCCGTTGGCCGCCGAACCGCCCGCCGCCGAATCGGCCGCGCCTGAGCCGCTCACCGACACACCGGCTTCTCCGGAGGAGAGCATCGCTCCCGATTTGTTGGCAGCCGAGAGTGAGCAGGCCGATCCGGCGCTGCGCGAGATTTACGCACGCGAGACCTCGAGCCATGTCGCGGCGGTGCGCGCCTGGATTACCCGAGAACAGCGGCTCCCGGCGCCACATGTGCTGCCGGAAGAGATCTATCGCGCCTGCCACACGCTGCTCGGCAGCTCCACCATGGCGGAGGCACGCCACGGCATGCGCCTGGCCGAGCCACTCAATCATTGGCTGCGCAAAGCCTACGACAGCGGCGTCGGTATCGATGGATCTGATCTGACTTTGCTGGCCGAATGCATGAAGGCCATGGAAACGGTGGCCGGAAACCTCGATGAGGGCACGGGCTTTTTCTACGTCGTGCATGACACGCTGCGCGCGCGCATCGCACGTGCGGAGGTCGATCTGGATCGCCGCATCGTCGAAGCCACCGATATCACGCAGATGAGCAGCGTCGGCCTGCAGCTACCCGAGCCGTCAGAGCTGCCCGAGCTGCCCGAGATGCAACTGGCAGAGTCGTTGCTGCAAGAACCGCCATCACCGCCGACGCCGCCGACACCAACGCCGCCGGCGCCGCCCGCAGTCGCTGCCGGAGCCGTCGCCACTCCTGCGCCTGCGCCCGATGAAGCTCGAGTCATGGATTTCGACCCCGAGATCGCCGCGATCTTCTGCGAAGAAGCCGTGGAGTTGCTCGACGCCGCCGAGACCGCGCTCGAGTCGTGGAACGCTTCCCCACACGACAGCTCACAGGCTGCGGCACTCCGCCGCCCGCTGCACACACTCAAGGGTGGCGCTCGCATGGCGGGTATCGGCCCGATGGGAGAGTTGTCGCACGAGCTCGAGAGCCTGGTTACGCGCATCGAAAACGGCCTGGCCAATGCCGATGAGAGCGCTCGCCTGTTGGCACAGCAGGCACTCGATGAGATGTCGAAAATGCGCGATGCCATCGCCGATGGCCGGCCCGCCATAGGCGCCCCGGCGCTCATCGCGCGCATTCAGGCAGCCAGCGGCACACCATCCACCGCTCCGGCGTTCGGCGCGGAGATGCCCACCGCAGAGATGCCAGCTCCGGTGATGCCCGCTCCTGAGACGTTCGCTCCGGAATTGCCCTCACCGGAGCTCCCTGCCCCGGTGGAGGCCGCAGCGGAGGTGTCCACATTCGTCGAGCCGCCAGCGCCTCCGGTCGCCGATCTGATCAGCGCGGCCGACGCGGTGCCTGATCTGGCGACTGATGAGGCCTTCGCCGTCGAATCACTATTTGAAGGCGCCACACCGGCCGAGCCGCCGTCGTTCGAGCAGCCCCCGTCATTCGAGCAGCCACAGTCGTTCGAGCAGCCGCTGGCTTTCGAGCAGTCGACGCAGGTCGAGCAGGCGCCGCCGTTCGAGCAGCCGACGGGCGATGAAACATCGCTGCGCTTCCAGACACCGCCGGGACTCGCGCCTGCCGAACCGTCACAGCCACTCGAGAGTCCCGCGTCGTTCGAGGCGCAGGCGCAGGAGACAATGACGGAGGTGCTCGAGGTGATGGCGCCGGGCGAACCTCCGCTGGCGCACATCGATCCACAGCCGCTGCCTCCATTGCCTGTACCCCCAGTGCAGATGCCGGCCGCCCCAGCGGCCGCGGCTACCCCGGCTGAAACACCGGCGCAGTTAGCGCAGGTAGCGCAGGTAGCGCCGCTGCCGCCGGGTCGCGAGCCGGTAGCCAGTTCCGATCGCGTCGAGATGGCGCGCGTCAGCGCCGAGCTGCTTGATGAGCTGCTCAACAGCGCCGGTGAGGTGAGCATCGCACGTGCGCGGCTGGAGCAGCAGCTGGGCTCCATTGAATTCAACCTCGGCGAGCTCTCGCGCACCGTCACACGCCTCAAGGAGCAGCTGCGCAAACTCGAGATCGAGACCGAGGCGCAGATCCTGCACCGGCACGAAAAGGACATCACCCAGCGTCACGATTTCGATCCGCTGGAAATGGATCGTTACTCGTCGATTCAGCAGTTCTCGCGCGCCCTGGCCGAATCGGCCAGCGATGTCGGCAGCATCCAGGGTCTGCTCGAGAACCTGATCAGCGAGGCGCAGAACCTGCTGCAGCAGCAATCCCGTACGGTCACGGAACTGCAGAACGGCCTCATGCGCACGCGCATGGTGTCGATGCAGCGGCACGTGCCCCGGCTCGCGCGCATCGTGCGCCAGAGCGCCGTTGAAACCGGCAAGCGCGCCGAGCTGCTGGTCGATGGCGCTTCGGGCGAGCTTGATCGCCAGGTGCTCGAGCGCATGATGCCGCCGTTCGAACACATGCTGCGCAACGCTGTCGTGCACGGCATCGAATTGCCGGATGTGCGCCGTGCGGCCGGCAAGGATGAGACCGGACACATTCACCTGAACCTGCGGCGTGAAGGCGCCGAGGTCATCGTCGAAGTCACCGACGACGGCGCTGGAATGAACCTGCGCGCCATCCGCACCAAGGGACTCGAGCTCGGGCTGATCCGTCCGGACCAGGAGCTGTCGGATGAGGATGTCATGCAGCTGGTGCTCGAGCCGGGATTTTCCACGGCCGGCACGCTGACCCAGCAGGCCGGGCGCGGCGTCGGCATGGATGTCGTCGCGGTGGAGATCAAGAAACTTGGCGGCGCATTGCACATGGAGAGCACGCCGGGACGCGGCTCGCGCTTCACGATCCGCCTGCCCTTCACGCTCGCCATCAGCCACGCGCTGGTGGTGCGCACGGGCGATGAGTTCTACGCGCTGCCATTGCCGACGGTGGAAGGCGTGGTGCGTGTACCGCGCGCCGAAGTCGAGGCGCATCTGCGCTCCGACGCCCCGAGCTTCGCACACGGTGGACAGAAATACCGCCTGCAGCCACTGGCGCTGTACGTGGGAATGGAAGCATCGCCGCTGCCCGAGCAGGACGTCACGATTCCGATCGTCCTGGTGCGCGCCGGCGAGCACTCCACCGGACTGGTCGCCGATGAGTTGATCGGCAGCCGTGAGATCGTGGTCAAGCCCGTCGGGCCGCAGATCTCGAGTATTCGCGGCATTTCCGGCGCCACCATCCTTGGCGACGGACGCATCGTCGTCATTCTGGACATCGGTGCGCTGGTGCGCGCCGAGTGGCGCGGACGCGCAGCGCCCACCGTCACGCGCGACAAGACCGATCGGCGCACCTTCGCGCTGGTGGTCGATGACTCGATTACGGTACGGCGCGTGACCCAGCGCCTGCTCGAACGCAATGGCATGCGGGTGCTGACCGCGCGCGATGGCATGGACGCGGTCGCGCTACTGGCCGAACACGTGCCTGACATCATCCTGCTCGACATCGAGATGCCGCGCATGGACGGCTACGAAGTGGCTGCCCACGTGCGCGGCGATCCGCGGCTGCGCGATGTGCCGATCATCATGATCACCTCGCGCGTCGGGGAAAAACATCGCGCGCGCGCCATCGAACTCGGCGTCGACGACTACCTCGGCAAGCCCTATCAGGAGAGCCAGCTGCTCGATGCAATCACGCCGCTGGTGGCGCTGCGACGCAGTGCTGCCATGGCGTCCGGTTCAAGCCGATGAGCGAGCGGATCGCGGAAATCTACAGCCTGCTGATCCCGCTGGCAGATTCGCGACTGCTGGTGCCGCGCGCCTGCGTGGCAGAGGTGATCGGCTTTCACACTCCGGCGCCGATGGAAGGCGCGCCGCCGTGGTATCTCGGGATGGTCAACTGGAACGCGCGCTCGCTGCCACTGATCTCCTTTGAGTGCGCCTGTGGGCAGGCGATCCCGCCCACGGGAGGCCGGTCGCGCGTGGTCGTGTTTCACGCCATCGGCGGCCGACTGGATGCGGGGTATTTCGGCATCGTCTCGCAGGGATTTCCGCAACTGGTGCGGGTGAGTAACGATGTCGTGCGGCCCGATCACTCACGCAGCTTCTCCGAGCGCTCGCCGGTGCTGTGCCAGATCCGCATGCTCAATGAAACTCCCCTGGTCCCCGACCTCGAACGCCTGGAGGCGATGATCGCCGAAGAAACTTCGGTGATGCCGGAGCTCGACGCGGGATGACCTGCCGGCGCGTCGCGCTCGCCGCCGCGCTCGCCGTGTCGCTGCCGACGTTTGCGGGACCTGCAGTTCCACCCGCTCCGAGCACACCCATCGAGCACCTGATCGTCATCATCGGCGAGAACCAGACCTTCGACGCCGTGTTCGCCACCTACCAGCCTGCAGCCGGGCAGCACGTCGAGAATCTTTTGTCTGAAGGCATCGTGCTGGCCGACGGCAGCCCGGGTCCGAATTTCGGTCGGGCCGTGCAACGCCGGGCGCGGGCCGGATCTCACTACTCGATCGAGCCCGAGCGGGCGGCTGTGTATGACAGCCTGCCGCGGCCCACGCTCATCGGCGTCGCCGATGCGAATTTTCACGATCTGGGCAGCGGTGTGGATGAGCGCATCCCGGCCGGACTGCCCAGCGGGCCCTTTCCACTGTCGCGCTACATTCCTTACCCCAGGCAGGACTCACCACCGGACTTTGCCAGCTCCACGGCCCAGCTGTCCGCCGCCGCGGGCGACCCGGTGCATCGGTTCTTCCAGATGTGGCAACAATGCGGCATCGAGAATCGCACGCCGGATCTGTTTGCCTGGGTGGCTGTCACCGTCGGCATGGGCGGCGACACCAGCGGAGTCACCAGCGAATCCACCGGGCAGGGCGGGGAGCTCATGGGCTTTCTCAACATGGCCGGAGGTGATGCTGGCTACCTGCGTGAGCTTGCTGATCGCTACGCGCTCAGCGACAACTATCACCAGCCGATGATGGGCGGCACGGCCATGAATTTCTTCATGCTGGTCACCGGCGATGCGCCGTTCTACAACGAGGCGGGCCGTGCAGCGGTGCCGCCTGAGAATCTGATCGAGAATCCGGATGCGGTCGCCGGCACCGAGAATTTCTATCGGCACGATGGCTACGAGGGCGGCTCGTACGTCAATTGTTCCGATCACGACAGCCCCGGCGTGGCGGCCATCGTGGAGGCACTGGATGCCAGGCGCATTGCCAGCCGCTGCGAGCCGGGTCATTACTATCTGGTCAACAATCTGACACCGGGCTACGACCTGGACGGGCACCCGCAGTCGCTGGGACCGCACAACTACACCTATCCGCCGCAGACCCTGCCGACCATCGCCGAGGCACTGACCCACCGCGGCGTGGGCTGGAAGTGGTACATCGGCGCGCGCGATGCGGCGGATCTGCGCACCGAGATGCGCACTCTGCACCTGTCGCTGGAGGCCGCGCGGCGCGTGCAGTACAACCCCGATGGCGATCCGCTGATGGCCTCGCAGGGGGTCATGACGCGACCGGAACTCAAGGCCAGGATCCAGGGCCTGAGCGCGTTCTATCGCGACCTCCAAGATGGCACGCTGCCGCCCGTGTCCTTCATCGTACCCAAGGCGCGCGAAAGCGGTCATCCCGGCTTTTCGGAAGTAGCCAGCTACGAAAATCTGGTGCACGACATCGTCCAGCGCGTGCAGCGCCACCAGCGGCTGTGGTCGCACGCAGCCATCATCGCGACCACCGATGAGGGCGGCGGCTATTTTGATTCAGGCTACATCCAGATGATCGATTTCTTCGGCGATGGGCCGCGCGTGCCGCTGCTGGTGATTTCCCCCTACGCGCGCCACGGCCATGTCGATCACACCTACAACGATCACGCCTCGATTCTCAAATTCATCGAGCGCAACTGGCGCCTCGATGCGCTCTCGACACGCAGCCGCGATAACCTGCCCAACCCGCAGACAGGCGCCGACGATCCCTATCGCCCGCGCAATTCCCCTGCGATCGGTGATCTGACGACGCTGTTCGATTTCTGACCGTGAGGCGCGCGCCGGCAGCAGCGGCATGGGCCTCGGCCGCGTTGGCGGCTGCGCTGTACGCGGTACTGTACGGCGCGGCAGCCTCACCAGCGCACGCGGCGGAGGCGACACCGCCAGCCTTGAGCGATACGGCGCAGCTCGGCCGGCAAATCTTCTTCGATCCGGGCCTGTCGGCTTCCGGCCGGCTCTCGTGTGCGGGCTGCCACAGTCCGACGCATGCCTATAGCTCGCCCGAAGGTGGGGCCGCGCCGCGCGGTGGCGAACGGCTCGACCGGCCGCCGCTGCGCGCGGTGCCATCGCTGCGATATCTGGATGCGACGCCACGATTCACGCGTCACTACTACCTCGATCACGGCAGTGAACTCGAGGATGAGGGAGCGGCCGGCGGCTTCATGCTCGATGGCCGCGCTGACAGCCTGCACGCGCAGGCGTTGATTCCATGGCTCGATGCAGCCGAGATGGGCAATCGCAATGTGCCCGAGCTCGCGCAGCGTCTGCAGCGTGCGGCGTATGCCGCGCAGCTGCAGCAACTGTTTGGCGAGCGGATCTTTGAACGACCACGGCAGGCGGTCGCCGCTGCCGCGCTGGCGGTAGAGCAATTCGAGCTGCAGGACCCGAGCTTTCATCCCTACAGCAGCCGCTACGATGCCTATCTTGCCGGCAGCGCAGCCCTGAGCGATCAGGAACAGCGCGGCCTGCGCCTATTTACCGACCCCCGCAAGGGCAATTGCGCCGAGTGCCATCCGAGCTCTCCGGGTGCCGCCGGCCGCGCACCGGATTTCACCGACTACGCCTATCACGCGCTCGGGGTGCCGCGTAACTTCGAGGTTGCGGCGAATGCCGACCCGCACTTCTATGACCTGGGACTGTGCGGTCCGCGGCGGCAAGATCTGCAGGCCGAAACCGCCTACTGCGGCTATTTCAAAACCCCGACACTGCGCAATACGGCGCGTCGACGGCAGTACTTTCACAATGGGCGCTTCACTACGCTCGAAGAGGTGTTGCGCTTCTACGCCGAGCGCGACACGGCGCCGCAGCGCTGGTATCCGATGCGGGGCGGCCGCGTGGACAAGTTCGACGATCTGCCGCGGGCCTACCGGTCGAATGTCGACTCCTCGGACGGCCCACTGGATCGGCAGCGTGGCCAGCCTGCGGCCCTGGCCGCGGCCGATATCGATGACCTCGCGGCGTTCCTGCGGACGCTGGACGATGCCGACTAGTAAACTCGCATCCTGGCTTTCACCGTAGAGGTCAACGCATGGCGTCGCTGTCACTCGCCCAGGCCGGCAGGATCGTGGATGAGGCCCTCGCCGAGGCACGCCGGCGCTCGTTGTCGCCGCTCTGCGTCGTCGTCCTGGACGCCGGCGGACACGCGGTGGCGCTGAAGCGGGAGGATGCCGCATCCAGCGGCAGGCCGGCGATTGCCAGCGCCAAGGCATCGGGTTGCCTCAGCATGGGGTTCGGAGGCCGAGAAATTGCGCGTCGAGCGCAGATAGTCCCGGCTTTTTTTGATGCCTTGGCAACTATATTTCCGCAGGGCCTCGTGCCGGTGCCCGGCGGCGTCCTGATTCGCGATGCCGCCGGGGCACTGATCGGAGCCGTGGGGATTTCCGGCGACACCTCGGACAACGATGAGGTGTGCGCGGTCGCCGGTATCCTGGCCGCCGGCCTCCAGGCCGACACGGGCGCTGCGCCGTGAGCACGGTTCTGTTTCGCGACGTGCGCATCTTCGACGGCACGGGCAGTGCGCCCTACGCCGGCGAGGTGCTGGTGCGCGATGACAAGCTCGAAGCGGTGAGGCCGCAGGGTGCTGCCATTGCCGCGCCGGCGGATGCGCGCATCGTCGATGGCGCCGGTGCCACGCTGATGCCGGGGCTGGTCGAGCCGCACGCACATCTGAGCTGGCCTTCCTCGGTCGGCAACGTCATCAATGCCATGAAGCTGCCGGCCGAGGAGCACCTGCTCATCACGGCCTATAACGCGCGCGTCACGCTCGACCACGGCTATACCAGTGCCTACTCCGCCGGTTCGCTGGGCCAGCGTTTCGAGGTCGCATTGCGCGACCAGATCAACGCCGGGCACCTGCCCGGGCCGCGGCTGCGCGCCTCATCGATCGAGAATGCCCCGGTTGGCGTTCCGGGCGTTCCGGCTGCGCAGGATGGCGCGCATGCGCGCGGCGTCGAGGGATTGCGCAGCTACGTGCAGCAGATGGCGCGGCTGGGCGTCGATACCATCAAGATCCTGTTATCGAGCGATGAGGGCTTCGCCCCCGGCGGTGCGCAGATGCTGCTGTACACCGAAGCGGAAGTCGCCGCGATCGGCGACACGGCGCGTGCCGAGGGCGTATGGCTGGCCTGCCACGCGCAGGCAGCAGAGGCCGTCAAAATGGCCGTCCGTCACGGTTTCCGCCTCATCAATCACTGCACCTACGCCGATACCGAGGCGCTGGATCTGCTCGAGGCCAACAAAGATCGCCTGTTCGTCGCGCCGGCCCCGGGACTGCTGTACGCCCGGGTGCACGAGGCCGCCGAGTTCGGTATCGATCGTGCCGCGGCCGAGCGCCTGGGCGCGGTATCGGGC
This sequence comes from uncultured Gammaproteobacteria bacterium, assembly GCA_963819195.1. Lineage (GTDB taxonomy): Bacteria > Pseudomonadota > Gammaproteobacteria > Steroidobacterales > Steroidobacteraceae > FEN-1191. Next base: position 19,106 of record CAWFVL010000007.1, on the reverse strand, counting down.
CTGGAACTCATGCAACGGATCTATCCGGAGATGCACCGCCGCGGGATCCGGGTGCTGCCCGGCGGCGACTACGGCTTCCCCTACAACCCGATCGGGCGCAACGCACGCGACCTGCAGCTGTTCGTGGACCTGTTCGGCTACCAGCCCGCCGAAGTCCTGACCGCGGCCACGAAGCTGGGCGGCGAACTCATGGATTTGCCGGTGGGGCAGATTCGACCCGGGTACCTGGCCGATCTGCTGCTCGTCGATGGCGATCCGCTGCAGGATCTGCGAATTCTCCAGGACAAGAACCGGCTGCTGGCCATCATGCAGGGTGGCCGCTTCCACAAGGCCCCGGCACGGCCTACTTGAAATCGCGCCGCCGCGGCCCCAACCGTCTGGGTTCATGGATAACGAACCGAGCATTGGCGTCGATACTGCGCCGCCAGCCGACGATATAGCGCCCGAAGACAGCTCAGCGCTGGATGCCTATTCGCGCACGGTCGTCGAGGTCGTGGAGCGTGTCGGCGCCGCTGTCGTCAGCGTGCACATCGGCCGCGAACGGCGCGGCGAGATCGTCACCGCGGGCGGGGGTTCCGGCGTCATCGTTACGCCGGACGGTTACCTGCTTACCAACCAGCATGTGGTCCAGGGCGCGGCCCGGGTCGAGATCACGCTCATCGATGGCGATAGCGTCGAAGCGCGCGTGATCGCCGAGGATGCCTCGACGGATCTGGCTGTGTTGCGTGCCAATGCCACGGGTCTGCCCGCCGCGGGGCTGCTGGCCAATCAACAGCCCCGGGTGGGCCAGCTGGTGGTGGCGATCGGCAATCCGTTCGGCTTCGAGGCCACGGTGTCGGCCGGCGTGCTGAGCGCCCACGGGCGCACGCTGCGTGCCGGCGATGGACGGCTCATCGAGGGTATTCTGCAGCACACCGCGCCGCTGAATCCGGGCAACTCGGGCGGTCCGCTGGTCGACGCGCGCGGACGCGTGGTCGGCATCAACACCGCCATTATCGCCGCCGCGCAGGGCATCGGCTTCGCCGTGCCCGCGCCGACCGCCGAATGGGTGATCTCCGAAGTGCTGACGCACGGCAGGGTCCGCCGCGCGTATCTGGGCATCGCCGGCCGCACGCGGCGGCTCGACCGCCGGCTGGTGCGCGCGCTGTCGCTGCCGAGCGATCATGCGCTCGAGGTGATCTCGCGAGAGCCGCAGACACCGTCGGCGGACTCGGACCTGCGGGTCGGCGACATCATCCTCGAGGCGGAGAAGCACACCATCTCGAGCGTGGATGAGTTGCATCGCTTCCTGAGTCGCTGGAACATCGGCGAGCCGCTGGAGCTCTCGATCCTGCGGCGCACGCAGCGGCTGGCGCTCCGCATCGTGCCGGTGGAAATGCCCAAGCGGTAAGCGCCCCGCAGTTCGAACAGGGGTTGCGCCGTGGCGGATCAGATTACCGTCCGGGCGCTGCGGCGTGAGGACCTCGACGCCTGGCAGCGGCTCTGGGATGGTTACAACGAGTTCTATGGCCGCACCGGCGCCACCGCGCTGGCGCGGGAAATCACGCGCGCGACCTGGTCGCGATTCTTTGACGCCTACGAGCCGGTGCATGCCCTGGTGGCCGAGCGCAGTGCCGCCGTCGTGGGTTTCGTGCACTATCTCTACCATCGCAGCACCACGCACCTCACCCCGGTGTGCTATCTCGAGGATCTGTTCACGCTCGAGTCGGTGCGTGGCCAGGGGGTTGCCGGCGCGCTGATCGAGGCCGTCTACGGCCGCGCTCGCGAGGCCGGCGTGGACAGCGTCTACTGGCAGACGCACCAGAGCAACACGGTGGCCATGCGACTGTATGACAAATTGGCGACGCGCTTCGGCTTCATCGTTTACGATAAAATCCTGTGATGCAGATTGACATCCTTTACGGCACTGCATGGAAGCAGGATGAGACCGAGCGGCTGGTCAAGCGTGCTATCGAGACCGGCTTCCGCGGCATTGATACGGCCTGCCAGCCCAAGCACTACAACGAGGCGGGAGTAGGCGCCGGCATTGCCGCCTGCCTGAATGCGCGCCTGAAGCGCGAGAACCTGTACATACAGACCAAGTTCACGCCGCTGTCGGGCCAGGAGCCACGGCAGATCCCCTACGATGCGAAGGCGTCTTTGCCCGAGCAGGTGGCACAGTCCGGGGCGCTGTCGCTGAAGAACCTGCGCACCGATTACCTGGACTGCCTGATCCTGCATTCCCCGCTGCCCGACCCGCACGAGACCTTCGAAGTCTGGCGCGCCATGGAGCAGCTGGTGGACAGCGGCGTCACCCGGCAGCTGGGCATCAGCAACTGTGTACGCGTCGAACAGCTCAAGGCGGTCTGCGACATCGCGCGCATCCAGCCAGCGGTGCTGCAGAACCGCTTCCACGCCGACTCCGACTACGATCTCAAGCTGCGGGCGTTCTGCGACGAACGGAACATCCGCTACCAGAGCTTCTGGACACTGACTGCCAATCCGCACCTGCTGGCGCACGAGACCGTGCATGCGCTGGCGCGCCAGCATGGTCGAACTCCGCCGCAGATCCTGTTTCGCTACCTGACCCAGATCGGGGTGGTGCCGCTGACCGGCACGCGCTCGGCGGTGCACATGCGGCAGGACCTGGCGATCTTCGACTTCGAGCTCTCGGCGGAAGAGTGCGTATCCATGGAAACCATGCTCTATCCGCCGGCAGGGCGCGACCGGCGCGTGTTGCCGCGATGAAGTACATCTTCGAAGTGCGTATCAAGGCCGGTCATACGGCTGAGCAATATGCGGCCGCCTGGGTCAGGGTCAGCGAAATTTTGCAGCGCGCCCCGGGAGCGCAGGGCACGCGGCTGCATCGCAAGATCGGTGACCCGCATCGACTGCTCGCCATCGCCAGCTGGGACTCGAAAGTGTCACGCGATGCGATGGAGCAGCGCCACGATCCGGTGGTGCGGTCCATTCTCAATGAAGCCGCGCAGCATTGCGATATCGTGCTGCTCGGCGAGTTCGAAGAGCCCGAATGGGTGGTCGAACCGGGTCAGCCCGTGTCCGAGGCAGAAGCCTCCGATCTTTGAGCCCGCACCAGGGTCAGTTCATCGCGCCGCATGCCCCGCGAAATCTCCGAGCAGCGCCTGGATGACTGCCAGTGCCGCGATAGGTGCGGTCTCGGCACGCAGCACCCGCGGCCCCAGGCTGCAGATCTGAAAGCCGTGATCGCGCGCCAGCGCGATTTCATCCTCGCCGAAGCCCCCTTCGGGGCCGATCAGCACACTGACAGTGGTCAGAGGTTTGAGCGCCGCAGACTCCAGCACCTGCGCCAGACTGTGTGACGCGGTGGGCTCCAGCAGCACGCGTGCGCTGGCGGTCGCGCTCGCAGCCGCGCCCGCACAGGCGAGCTCGAAGCTGACTGCTGCCGAAAGGTCTGGAATCCGGTTGCGGCCGCACTGCTCGCAGGCACTGATCGCGATCGCCTGCCAGTGGCGTTGACGGCGCGCGGCGCCCGGGTCATCCAGGCGCACCACGCCGTGCCGGCTCTGGACCGGCACGATGGCGGCGACACCGAGTTCGGTGGCTTTCTGCACGATCAGGTCCATGCGCTCGCCGCGTATCACACACTGCAGCAGCGTCACCGCCACGGCCGCTTCACGCTCGATGGCGTGATGGGCGCCGAGCTGCACACGCACGCCGCGATTTTCGACGCCCAGGATGGTTGCCTCGAATTCCCCGCCGCGGCCGTCGAACAGCGTCAGGGCAGCGCCGGCCCGCAGCCGCAGCACGCGGGCGATATGGGCCGAGGGGCCCTCGGGCAGCAGCAGCTGTGATTGCCCCGCCAGGGCCTCTGGCACAAAGCAGCGCGTCAGGCGCATCGGCGGTGTGGTGACTGTGTGGACATGGGCGCATTTTGGCATCATGCGGCCGGTGATGAGGGCTGCGCTTCGCATCGATGTGGGCACGGGACTGCTGCTGGCGGCACGCCAGGTGCTGTCTGCGCATTGGGACGCGCGCCCGGCGGGTGTGGCGGCGGATCTGATCGTCGTGCACGGTATCAGCCTGCCCGAGGGCGTGTTCGGCGGCCCCTGGATCGATCGGCTGTTCTGCGGCAATTTGCCGGCCGGCGCGCACCCGAGCTTTGGCGAGATCGCCGCCTTGCGCGTCTCCGCACACGCGGTCATACGGCGCACCGGCGCGGTGACCCAGTACGTGCCCTTCAGCGAGCGGGCCTGGCACGCCGGCCGGTCGCGGTATGAAGGCCGCGAAGCCTGCAACGATTTCTCGGTCGGTATCGAACTCGAGGGCGCCGACACCGTGCCCTATGAGGACGCGCAGTACGAGTCGCTCGGAGAGCTCATCGGCGCACTGTGCGCGGCGTATTCGTCGTTTAGTCCGCAGCGAGTCGTCGGCCACAGCGACATCGCGCCTGGCCGCAAGACCGATCCGGGACCGGCTTTCGACTGGCCCCGGTTGCGCGCGCTGCTGGCGTAAGACTCAGCTGCCTTCCGGCTCACTGCGCCGCGTGCGATTCCACAGCGGTTCGCTGCCGCGCTCGGCGCGCGCGAAGCGCCGCGACAGCACGAACAGCAGGTCCGACAGGCGATTGAGGTAGCGCAGCCCCATGGGCGACATCGGCTCACTGCCGGCCAGCGCCCAGCAACTGCGTTCGGCGCGACGGCAAACCGCGCGGGCAATGTGCCCGGCTGAAGCCGCGGTGCCGCCGCCGGGCAGCACGAATTCCTTCAGCGGCGGCAGATCGCGATTGAATTCCTCGAGCCGGGAGTCCAGCCACGCCACGCGCTCGTCGTTGATGACGATGGTGCCGGGAACCGCGATTTCCCCGCCCAGATCGAACAGATCGTGCTGCACCTCGGCGAGGCAGGCCGAAGCCATCTCGTCGTGCAGATCGTTGGACAGCAGCACGCCGAGCGTGCAGTTGAGCTCGTCAACGCTGCCGAGCGCCTCGATGCGAGCTGCATCCTTGCGCACCCGTGTCCCATCGCCGAGACCGGTGCTGCCATCATCACCGGTGCGAGTGACGATGCGCGACAGTCGATTTCCCATACCGCTACTCTACCTCGCCGCACTTGGGTCCGCGAGCAGCTGACTGTAAAGTCCCCTGCATCATGTCACCCGAACTCAACGCCGCGCTCGACGCGGCGCGCGCCGCCCACGAGGTCATACAGACACTCTATCAACGCAATCTTGCGGTCACGCTCAAGGCCGACAAGTCGCCGGTCACCGAGGCCGATGTGCGTGCCGAGGAGGCCATTCGCGCCGTGCTGCTGGCGCACTTTCCTGATCATGGCTTCATTGGCGAGGAGACCGGGCGCGAGCGCGTGCAGTCGGAGAGCGTCTGGCTGGTCGATCCGATCGATGGCACCAAGAGTTTTGTGCGCGATTGTCCGTTCTTTTCGACCCAGATCGCATTGATGCGCGAAGGGGCTCTGGTGCTCGGCGTGTCCAGTGCACAGACCTACGGCGAACTGGCGTGGGCGCAAGCGGGAGAGGGCGCATATCTGAACGGTGAGCGCGTGCACGTGAGTGCGATCGCGCAACTCGAATCATCGATCCTCTCCGTAGGCAATCTCAAGTCGCTGGCGGCATCGCCCGCCGGCTGGCGCCGGCTCGGCGCACTCATCGGCCGCGTCAATCGCCTGCGCGGCTACGGGGATTTCCTGCACTACCACCTGCTGGCGCGCGGCGCGCTGGAAATGGTGCTCGAATCGGATCTGAACATCCTCGATATCGCAGCCTTGACCGTGATCGTGCGGGAAGCCGGCGGCGTGGTCACCGATCTGGTGGGCGCCGCCATCGACATGAAGACCACCTCGCTGCTGGCCGGAAATCCGGCGATGCACGCGGCCGCACTGGACGCGCTTCGCGGGCCGCCGGAAGCTTAAGCCGGCAGGAACGCGCGCCGCGGCGCGCTGCCGAGCGAGTCGATCGGCGTCAGGTACAGCGCCGAGAGCGATTCTGAATTCAGTACTTCGGCGGCCGGACCTATGCGATGACGGCCATCGCCATGCAGCAGCAGCACGCGATCCGCAAACCGGTCGGCCAGCGTCGGATCGTGCAGCGTGGCGATGATGCAGGCGCCTTCGGCACACAGATCGCGGAACAGACTCAAGACCTGGATCTGGTGATGCGGATCCAGGTGGTTGCTCGGCTCATCGAGCAGGTAGATCCGCGGCTGCTGGGCGAGCAGGGCCGCCATCGCGGTGCGCCGCTGCTCCCCGCCTGACAGCGTCGTGACCGCGCGCCGCGCGTGATCGGCCAGCCCGAGACGCGCCAGTGCCGAGTGCGCGATGGCCAGGTCACGCTCGCCCTCCCGCTGCCAGAGCTTGAGGTGCGGATGGCGCCCGATCATGACTGACTCGAGCGCGCTCATGGCGAGCGATTCTTCGCGATCCTGCGGCAGCAGGCCCAGCTGACGCGCGATCTCGCGGCGCGAGAAGTCGCGCACATCTACTTCGTCGAGATAGATCCGGCCGTGGCGGGGCGTCGATAAGCCCGCGAGCGCATGCAGGGTCAGGCTCTTGCCGCAGCCATTACGCCCCAGAATGGCGAGGAACTCACCGCTGCCGACCGAGATTGAAAGGTCCTGCACCAGCACGCGCGTGCCGGCCGATATCGTCAGGGCCTCGGTACGCAGCGTCGTCACGGCTGCAGGCGGGTGACGCTCCAGACACCGGCCGTGAAACCGGCCGTGGCCGGTTCGAGCTTGCGCGACCAGCGCGCACGGTCGTGCAGCCGGCCGGCGCCTTCGACCCACAGTTCCAGCGACTCCGCCCACAACTGGTAACCACCCCAGTTCGGCGGCCGCGGAATATCGACTCCGGGATCGGGCGCGTCATCGGCGCTCTGCAAAGGCGAGGGCACACCGAAACGGCGCGCCGTGCGGTCGACGGCCGCCGCGAGCGCAGCGCGCGAGGGCACCGAGGCGCTCTGGCGGCTGGCCCAGGCACCGATGCGGCTCTGCCAGGCGCGTGAGGCGAAGTACGCATCGCTGTCTTCAGCTGACACCGGCACCACCGGTCCCTCGATACGCACCTGCCGGCGCAGCCGATCCCAGTGCATGACCACGGCCGCGTGCGGATTGGCGGCGAGTTCGGTGCCCTTGCGCGATTCGTAATTGCTGAAGAAGGTGAGATAGCCCGGCTGCGGGCGGATCTCCTTGCACAGCACCACCCGCGCCGAAGGCTGGCCATGCTGGTCTGCGGTTGCCAGCACCATGGCGTTGGGATTGGGCTGTATCGCGGCGCGTGTTGCCTCTGCCAGCCAATCCGCTACCAGTGACAGCGGATCGGAGGGCAGCGGATCGGGGAGGTATTCCTGGTGCAGGGCCATCGCTGCATATTGGACGCTTGCAGGCGGCGCAACAATACCGATACAAAGGCGGCATGAACCTCGATGAACTCCGCAAGCAACTCGATCAGCTCGACCAGCAACTGCTGCAGACGATCGCCGCCCGGCAATCCACCAGCCGCGAAATCGCGCGCGTCAAGCGCTCCACCGGTTACCCGACCCGCGACTATGGACGCGAGCGCGACGTGCTGCTCGGTGCGCGCAACTACGCACAGAACCTCGGCGTGTCGCCCGATGTCGCCGAAACGGTGATGCGGCTGCTGATCCGCTCCTCGCTGACCACGCAGGAGCGCGCCAGCGTCGCCGCCCAGGCCTCGGGCAGCGGCCGCCGCGCGCTGGTGATCGGCGGCGCCGGCAAGATGGGCGCCTGGTTCGCGCAGTTCCTGGGATCGCAGGGTTTCCAGGTCGAGGTGGCCGATCCAAAGGCCCCGGAGGGCGGGCCCGAGCGGCTGGTGGACTGGAACACCTCGCCTTTGGACCATCATTTGATCGTGGTCGCGGCACCGCTGGGCGCCACCGATACGATCCTGCAGGAGCTGGCGCGCCGAAAACCTCGCGGTGTGGTGTTCGACCTCGGATCGCTGAAGTCACCGCTGCGGGCCGGGCTCGATGCTCTGCGCAGCGCCGGTGTGGCGGTGACCTCGCTGCATCCGATGTTCGGCCCGGATACCGAACTGCTCTCGGGCCGCCACGTGATCTTCATCGACCTGGGACATGCCGAGGCATTGCGGCAGGCGCGTGCGCTGTTTGCCGCCACCATGGCCGAGCAGGTGGTCATGGGACTGGACGAGCACGATCGCCTGATCGCCTATGTCCTCGGCCTCTCGCATGCTTTGAACATCGCCTTTTTCACCGCGCTCGCCGAGAGCGGCGAGGCCGCACCACGACTGGTGCAGCTCTCGAGTACCACCTTCGACGCGCAGTTCGATATCGCCAGCAAGGTGGCCGAGGAGAGTCCGGAGCTTTACTACGAGATCCAGAAACTCAACGACTTCGGCGCCGAGTCGCTCGATGCGCTGGCGCGCGCGGTCGAGACGGTTCGAAGCGCGGTGTCGGCCGGCGATCAGGCACGCTTCACGGCGCTGATGCGCCAGGGGCACGACTACGTGCAGGGCCGGCGCGATACGGCGGCGCGCAGGCCCTAGCCGCGCGGCACCCGCGCCCGCGCAGCATCAGCGCGCCTGCCGGCGCAGCAGCACGATGAATACCGGCGCACCGATCAGCGCCATGATGGCGCCTACCGGCAGTTCGCGCGGCGCCGCCAGCGTGCGGCTCAGCAGATCTGCCAGGCACAGCAGCACCCCGCCGGCCAGCGTCGCAGCGGGCGCGACGATGCGGTGATCGCTGGTGCCGAACCCTAAGCGGACCAGGTGGGGAGCGACCAGGCCGACGAAGCCGATCATGCCGCCGCCGATCACGGCCAGCGCGGTCAGCGCCGCACTCAATAGAAAGACCGCCACCCGCGCGCCGCCGCCGTGCAGCCCGACGGTGGCACTGCGCAGCTCCCCGGCGCCGAGCACATTGAGCCAGCGGCCCGCGAAGGCCGATACCGTCAGCGCGGCCGCCAGTGCCACGAGCTCAACCAGCGGCCGCTGTGCCCAGCCAAGGTCGCCCGCCAGCCAGAAGACCATACCGCGCAGCTGACCGTTGTCGGCCAGTGTCAGCATCAGCGTGATCAGGGCTCCGCAGGCGCTTGCCAGCACCACCCCACACAGCAGCAGGCGCGTGGCGCCGCCGCCTCGCGCCAGCAACAGCACGGCGAAGCCCACTACGGCGCCACCGGCCGTGGCCGCCCAGTGCAGTGCCACGAACCCCAAGCCCGCCAGCATGCCGGCAAGGGCGCCGACCGCGGCGCCGCCCGAGACGCCGAGCACCAGCGGGTCGGCCAGCGGATTGCGGAACAGCGCCTGGAGCAGCACACCGGCCAGTGCCAAAAGGCCCCCGACCGCGAAGGCCGCCACGGCCCGCGGCAGCCGTACCGACCACATGATCAGGCGGCTGAAATCATCGCCCCCGCCGAGCAGGGTCTGCAGCGCCCGTGCCGGCCCCAGGCCGGCCGAACCGACCAGCAATGTCAGGCCGAAGGCCGCCGCAGCGATCAGCCCCAGCCCGGCGAGCCCTCCCAGATCGCGTCGGCGTAACATATGACAAGCCTACCGGATGAAGTCTCAGTCCGGAGCGCGTCTGATTGGCTTGACGGGCCGGCGCTGGTAAAACACTCCCATGGGCGACCTCATCGACCGGGACGGGTTTCGTGCCAATGTCGGCATGGTGCTCATGTCCGATGACGGCCAGCTGTTCCTGGCGCGGCGCGCCGGGGGCCGCGGCTGGCAGTTTCCGCAGGGCGGCATGCGCAGCGGCGAGAGCGTCGAGGACTCGCTCTATCGCGAGCTCAACGAGGAGATCGGCCTCGCGGCGGCGGATGTGCAAATCGTCGGCCGCACGCGCCACTGGCTGCGATACCGGCTGCCCGGACGCTACCTGCGCCGCAACGTGCAGCCGCTATGCCTGGGCCAGAAGCAGCGCTGGTTCCTGCTGCGCCTGCGCCGCCCGGACGCGGCCTTTCGTTTTGATACGACGGCCGAACCCGAGTTCGACCGCTGGCGCTGGGTCGACTACTGGCAGCCCATTCGCGAGGTCATCTATTTCAAGCGTGCGGTCTACACGCGCGCGCTGCACGAGCTGGGGGAGTCGGCCTTTCCAGGCGGTCTCCCTCCCTATCCCTCCTGGTGGCGTGCGCGGCCGGCCCTGAATGAGCCCACGGCCGCACCGGCAACCTGAAACCATAAGTCTCCTCGATGCAAGTACCGGGCAAGATGGTGGTTCGCACCTATGCCCCGGCGCGGCGCTGGATCATGGGGGCGATCCTGCTGCTGCTGACCGGGCTCGCCTTCTATGTGATGTTCGAGCTCGGACGCTACAAAGCCGGTTACGACGCGCTGCAGGCGGCGGCACAACGCGACGGCCTGCAGGAGCAGATCGACAAGCTCGAGCGCACACAGCGCGAGTTGCGCGTGCAACTGGCGGCGGCGGAGGAAGCACGCGTCAGTGAGGGTCGCGAACGCACCGAGATCGCACGCACCATCGGCGAACTGCAGGCACAGGTCGCGCGCGATCAGCAGGAAATGGGTTTCTATCGCGGCCTGGTAGCCCAGCCCGGCCAGCCGGCCGCCGATGCGGTTCGCGTGCAGCAGTTTCGCATCGTCACGCTGCCCGGTGATCAGCACTTCTCGTTGCGCTTCTCCCTGAGCCGCACGCAGCGGCCGGAGGAGGCCGTCAATGGCACCATTGCGATCACCATTGATGGCACCAGCAACGGCAGTTCGTCCAGTGTCGACCTGGCGACCCTGACCGGCGGGAAGAGCGAGCTGCCGTTCAATTTCCGCTATTTTGCCGCGATTGAGCAGCCGGTCACGCTTCCGGGCGAGTTCAAGCCTGATCACATCACGATTGAAGTTCGACCGGGACGCAAAGGCGTGGCACCCTATCGCCAGACTTTTGTCTGGAACGCCGATCCGGTGTCCTGATGTTCAAACGAAGTGACAAGCTCGCCGAGGGCCAGGTCGATACGCTGATCGGCAAGACCACCAGCGTGCAGGGTGATGTGGAATTTTCCGGCGGCCTGCACATCGACGGGCGCGTCACCGGCAGTGTGCGCGCCACTGCGGGTGTGCCCGCGGCGCTCTCGGTCAGCGAGCATGGCGTTATCGACGGTTCGGTGGAAGCTCCCAGCGTGGTACTCAACGGTTGCGTCAACGGCGACATCTTCGGCCGCGAGCGCGTGATCCTCGGTGCCAAGGCGCGCGTCCTGGGCAATGTGCATTACAGCGTCATCGAGATGGCACTGGGTGCGGAGATCAGCGGCCGGCTGGTGCCGAGCGGCAGCGCACCACCCAGCGCCGCCAAAGTGTCCAGCGCCAGTGAAGTCCCGGCGTGAAACTGCGCATCGCCGCCCTGTGTGCGTCGCTGCTGTTGCCGCTGGTGGCGGGCGCGCATGCCCATCTTGAAGCAGCCCAGCCCGCCGAGGGCAGCGTCATCACCGCGGCCCCCGCGGCCTTCGTCCTCAGGTTCTCAGAGCCCGCGCAGCTGACCTCGCTGAGTCTGTTGAAGACGGGCGTCAGCGAGCCGCAGAAGATCGCCACGCTGCCGGCCGCGATGAGCACGCAGATCAGCATCCCCGCCCCCGCGCTGGGACCTGGCACTTATGAGCTGCGCTATCGGGTGCTCAGCGCCGACAGCCACATCATGTCCGGGAGCGTTCACTTCACCATCGCGATGCCGTAGGGTTCCGGCGTGAACCCGGATGCCTTTGCAATCGCCGTTCGGGCGCTGGCGCTGATCTGCCTCTACCAGGCCGCCGGTGCGGCGTTCTTCGTGGCGCTGTTCAACCGCCATTCGCAACCTGTCCTGCGGCGCGTGTACGGCCTCGGTATCCGCAGCGCGCTCGCGGGCATCGTGCTGGTGCTGCTGCTGGTGCCGCTTGAGGCGGCGCGCATGGCCGGCAATTTCAGCGGCGCGGGCAATAGCGCGCTGCTGAGGCTCGCGCTGCACTCGAGCCGCGGCGACGCCCATGCGGTGCAGCTGGCGGGGCTCACGCTGCTCGCGGTGGGGCTGTGGCTGCATCGCGCCAACGGCGCCACGGTCTGGACACTATCGATCGCCGTTACGGGCGCGACGCTCGCGGCGGTGGCGCTCACGCTCACGGGACACACCAGCGTGAATCCCATGCGAGCGTGGCTGGCGCCGCTGCTGGCGGTGCATCTGCTGGTGGCCGCGTTCTGGTTCGGTGCCCTATGGCCGCTGTGGCTGATACTGCGGCACGAGAGCGCTGCGGTTGCCGAAGCTGCGCTCCGGCGCTTCTCACAAATTGCGATCTGGTTGGTGCCCTGCATTGCGCTCGCCGGTGTGGGGATGGGATGGCTGCTGATCGACAGCTGGGGCACCTTGCGACAACCCTATGGAATGATCCTGATCGCCAAGTCGGGCGTGTTTGCGGTGCTGCTGGTACTGGCAGCATTGAACCGATGGCGCTTAGCGCCGGCGCTGCTGTCCGGGCTGACGCGCACCAAGGCGTGCGGTGCACTGCGGCGCTCAATCATGACCGAGTACCTGCTGATTGCCGGCGTGCTGGCGATGACCGCGGCGCTCACGAGCCTGTATTCGCCCGAGCACTGACACCTTGGGCCGGATCCATCCACGGGCGTGCTGGATGCTGCTGTTGCTGGCCGCGGCGCACGCTGCCGCAGCTGCGGATCCGACGATGGATATGCCGGGGATGTCGGGGATGTCGGGGATGCTGGGGCCGTACCTGATGGCGCGCGAGTCCTCGGGCACGAGCTGGCAGCCCGATTCGACGCCGATGGGCGCTGCGATGCGCATGAGCGGCGACTGGATGACGATGTGGCACGGCATGATCGATCTCATCTATGACGATCAGGGCGGCCCGCGCGGTGCCACCAAGACCTTCTCCAGCAGCATGCTCATGTTCATGGCGCGGCGCGCGTTGCCGGAAGGCGCGCTCGGACTGCGACTGATGCTATCGGCCGATCCACTCATGGGGCGCTACGGTTATCCGGAGCTGTTCCAGAGCGGCGAGACCGCCGATGGCGTGCATCCGCTGATCGACCGGCAGCACCCGCACAATCTGCTGATGGAGGCGTCGGGCAGCTACAGCCGCGACCTCACGATGCAAAGCGCCGTCTACCTGTACGCGGCACTGGCGGGGGAGCCGGCGTTGGGACCGCCAGCCTTCATGCATCGCTTTTCATCCGCGGACAATCCCGAGGCACCGCTGACGCATCATTGGCTCGACTCCACGCACATCACGTATGGCGTGGTGACGGCGGGCTATCAGTGGGATCGCGTGAAGCTCGAGAGTTCGGCTTTCAATGGCCGCGAGCCCGACCAGGATCGCTACGCCGTGGAGCTGCGGACTTTCGATTCCTGGTCGGCGCGGCTGTCGTGGAATCCGCTGGCGGACCTGGCGCTGCAGGTCAGCACCGGGCGGCTGGCAAGTCCCGAGCAGCTCGAGCCCAATGTCGCGATGCGTCGCACGACGGCTTCGGCGAGCTACAACCGCATGCTGGGCGGCCTTCAGTGGCAGACCACTGTCGCCTGGGGACGCAACCAGCCGCAGCCGGGCGCGGCCAGTAACGGCTGGCTGCTGGAGTCGGCGCTGCGCCTATCGGACACGCACACCTTGTTTGCCCGCGCCGAGCGCGTCGGCAAGGATGAGCTGTTTACTCCCGGCCAACCCCTCTATGGGCCGACCTACACCATCAATGAGCTGTCTTTGGGATATATCTACGACTTCGCGCACTGGGGTACCCAGCTGGGGCCGGTCCATGCGGGCGTTGGGGCAATGGGCACGGTGTACCGCTATCCTCAGCTGCTCGACCCCGCCTATGGCGATGATCCAGCCTCCTTTCTGCTGTTCCTGCGGGCGCGTCTGTAATTGAGATCTGCAGATGAGATCTGCGTTATGACCCAGGCTTTGACGCCCCCGGGTACTGCGCCTACACTGGTTGGCATGAGTGAAGCAGACACCCTCGAAGCCGTTGGAAATGAAGTGGTTGCGGATGACGCCGCGCCGCTGGTGTTCACCGACGCGGCCGCGCGCAAGGTCAGTGCGCTGATCGCCGGGGAAGGCAATCCGAAGCTGATGCTGCGCGTGTTCGTGCAGGGCGGCGGCTGCTCGGGTCTGCAGTACGGATTCGAGTTCGACGAACAGGTGCAGGACGGCGACACCTGCGTCGAGAACCAGGGCGTCAAGCTGCTGGTCGACCCGATGAGCTTTCAGTATCTCGGCGGCGCCGAGATCGACTACCGCGAAGGTCTGGAAGGTGCGCAGTTCGTGATTCGCAATCCGAACGCCCAGACCACATGCGGATGCGGCTCGTCCTTCAGCGCCTGATTCCGCCCCAGTCAGCCTTCGCGGCCTGACGCCGCGCGTTCCGCGCCATGTCCGATGTCATAGCGGCGGTTGATCTCGGTTCCAATAGTTTCCACATGGTGGTCGCGCGTTACTCGCACGGCCAGCTGGTCATCATCGATCGCCTGCGTGAGATGGTGCGATTGGGCGCCGGCGTTGATGAAGACGGCCGCATCGACAAGGCCGCCACCTCGCGCGCGCTGGCCTGCCTGGAGCGGTTCGGGCAGCGGCTGCGCGACATCGATGCGCGCAAGGTGCGTGTGGTGGGCACCAATGCACTGCGCATCGCGCGACGCAAGCAGGCCTTCCTCGAGCGCGCGCGCGAAGCGCTCGGCTTCCCGATCGAAATCGTTTCCGGCATGGAGGAGGCGCGCCTGATCTACTCGGGCGTGGCGCACAACCTGCCGACCGAGCCGGGCCGTCGGCTGGTGGTCGACATCGGCGGCGGCAGCACCGAGATCATCATCGGCGAGCGCTTCGAGCCCCTCACGCTCGAGAGCCTGCAGATTGGCTGCGTGTCGCTGAGCCAGCGCTACTTCGATGACGGCCGCCTCTCGGCCAAGCGCATCGAGCGCGCGCGGCTGGCCGCGCGGCTCGAGCTCGAGCCCATCCAGGCCGCATTCCAGCGCTTAGGCTGGGAGCGTGCGGTGGGCAGCTCCGGCACCGTGCGCGTAATCGCAGCCAGCATTCGTGAGATCGAGCCGTCCGCCAGCGCCATCACCCCGGATGGGCTGGATAAATTGCTCAAGCGGCTTGCCGATGCCGGCAGCCTGCG
Organism: uncultured Gammaproteobacteria bacterium; assembly: GCA_963819195.1. Taxonomy (GTDB): domain Bacteria; phylum Pseudomonadota; class Gammaproteobacteria; order Steroidobacterales; family Steroidobacteraceae; genus FEN-1191. The sequence goes on along the minus strand of CAWFVL010000007.1, from coordinate 4,050 downwards.
TGCGCTCGACCTGGACGCGGTGTCCGAGGAACGCCGGCCGGTGTTTCCGGGCGGTACGGTGATACTGGCCGAAATCATTGCGGCCCTCGGCATCGAGCAGATGCGTTTCGTCGAGGGCGCGCTGCGCGATGGGCTGCTGTATGACATGGTCGGCCGCATGACGCGCTCGGATGCGCGCGAGCGCACGGTCGGTTCGATGCAGCGCCGCTACCACGTCGATGCCGAGCAGGCCGAGCGTGTCGAGGCGACCGCGGTGGTGTTCCTCGAACAGGTCAAGAGTGCCTGGGAACTGACCGATCCGCTGGCAGAGCTGGCATTGCGGTGGGGCGCGCGACTGCACGAGATCGGACTGGATGTGGCGCACAACGGCTACCACCGTCACGGTGCTTACCTGCTCGAGAATGCGGATATGCCGGGCTTTGCGCGCGAAGAGCAGCAACTGCTGGCGCGCCTGGTCGGCTCGCACCGCCGCAAGCTCACGCTCGATCGGCTCGAGGATCTGATTCCGCCGTGGGATCAGCTCGCCATTCACCTGATCGTGCTGTTGCGCATCGCCGTGCTGCTGCATCGCGGCCGCAGCGCCGTGGCCCTGCCGAATATCGAGCTGACTCCGCGCGGACGCACACTGGAGCTGCGATTCCCTTCGCGCTGGCTCAGTGAACATCCCCTTACCGTCGGCGACCTGCAGCTGGAGACGGAATTCCTGCAGCCGCACGGGCTGCGGCTGCGCGTGTTCTCGGGCGGCCGCGCCAGCTGACCGGCGCTCGCAGCAGCCTAGCCGGCGTTCGGGGTGGTGATGCCGGCGAAATGCTCGAGCAATAACGCCTGCGCATCGGTGGCCGAGGCGTTGCCGGCGGCGAAGCGCGCGTAGGTGCCGTCGGGCCGCAGTTCCCAGGCGTTGGTGTTGTCAGCCAGATAGGTCTCGAGATCCTTGGTGATGCGCTCGCGCAGCTGCTTGCGCAGCACCGGGAAGGCGATCTCGACGCGGCGGAAGAAATTGCGTTCCATCCAGTCCGCGCTGGCCAGGTACAGCTCGGGCTCGCCGGCGTTCTCGAACCAATAGACCCGCGAATGCTCCAGGAACCGGCCGATGATCGAACGCACGGTGATGTTCTCGGAGACGCCCGGGATGCCGGGACGCAGCGCGCACACGCCGCGGACGATCAGGTCGATGCGCACCCCGCTGCGGGAAGCCGCGTACAGCGTCTCGATGATCTGCGGTTCCACCAGCGCGTTGAGCTTGACGATGATGCGCGCGGGTTTGCCGGCGCGCGCATTGGCACTCTCGCGCTCGATCATCGCCTGCAGCGACTCGTGCAGATTGAACGGCGACTGCAGCAGCCGGCGCAGCTTGGAGGTGCGCGTCAGGCTGGTGAGCTGCAGGAAGATTTCGTGCACGTCGCTGCCGATGTCCTCATCGCAGGTGAACAGGCCGTAGTCGGTGTAGAGGCGCGCGGTCTTGGGGTGATAGTTGCCGGTGCCGAGATGGCAGTAGCGGCGGATGCCTTCGGCTTCGCGTCGCACCACCAGCGTCATCTTGGCGTGCGTCTTGTAGCCGACCACCCCGTACATCACGTGCGCGCCGGCCTCCTGCAGCCGCGTGGCCAGTTCGATATTGGCTTCTTCATCGAAGCGCGCGCGCAGCTCGATGATGACCGTGACGTCTTTGTCGGACTGCGCCGCAGCGACCAGCGCATCGACGATGGGCGACTGATCGCCGGTCCGGTAAAGCGTCATCTTGATGGCGAGCACACCCGGGTCGGCTGCAGCCTGGCGCAACAAATCCATGACCGGGCCGAAGCTGCGATACGGATGGTGCAGCAGGATGTCGCGCTGGCGGATGACGGCAAACAGATCGGTCGCGCCGACCAGGCGCGGCGGCAGGCCCGGCGTGAATGGCGGGTACTTCAGATCCCCGCGCTGCGCCAGCGCATAGATGGCCGAGAAGCGGTTGAGATTCACGGGACCTGGAACCTGGTAGCAATCCAGCGGCGAGAGTGCGAATTCGTGCAGCAGGAAATCGATCATGTCCTGCGGGCAGTCGGCGGCAGTCTCCAGGCGCACGGCCGCGCCATAGCGACGTTGCGCGAGCTCGCCCTCCAACGCACGGCGCAGGTCGTCGACTTCTTCATCGTCGACGAACAGGTCGCTGTTGCGCGTCAGGCGGAACTGGTAGCAGCCGAGGACTTCGACGCCCTCGAACAGGTGCTGCACCATGGCTTCAACAATGGTCGACAACGCGACGAAGCGCCGGCGGCTGCCGCTCTCGGGCAGCGCCAGGATGCGCGGCAGCGAACGCGGCGCCTGCACGATCGCCAGTTCGCTGTCGCGGCCATAGGCGTCCTTGCCCGACAGCTTCACGATGAAGTTCAAGCTCTTGTTCTGGATGCGCGGGAAGGGGCGCGCCGGATCCAGCCCCAGCGGGCTCAAGACCGGCTCGACCTCGGCTGCGAAGTGATGTTCGACCCAGGCGCGCGTGGGCGTATCCCAGTCCTCGGCATCGAGTACGTCGATGCCGGCCTCGCGCAGCGCGGGCAGCAGCACGTCGTTCAGGCAGGCGTACTGGTCGCGCACCAGTTCCTTGGCTCGGGCATGGATGGCCGAGAGCTGTTCGGCGAGCCCCAGCCCATCGGCGCCGACGGTGGTCGAACCGAGCTCCAGCAGCTGCTTGATGCCGGCGACGCGGATCTCGAAGAACTCGTCCAGGTTACTCGACGAGATACACAGGAAATTCAGGCGTTCGAGCAGCGGCACGCGCGGGTCCAGGCTCTGGGCGAGCACGCGTTGGTTGAATTCGAGGGAAGAGATTTCGCGGTTGATGAAATTTTGCGGCGCGCGCAACGGCAGGGCTGGCGCGGGCGCTGCAGCAGCGGGCGCTTCAATCGCCGCGACGGGCGCACTGACCGGTGCCGCAGTTGCCGCAGCCGCCATGGATGCCTCGTAAACCGTCATTCGTCGCGCCATGAATCTATTGTAGCCGCGCGACCTGTTACGGCACTGTTACACCGCACGGCCCCGGAAAAGCGCTCCCAATGGGACTTCGTGACGGGCCCCCGTCACGGACGGAAGATTGCCTGTCTGCCCCGATACATAGCGATGGGCGAGCCAGGCAAAACCTGCCGCCTCGACATGCTCCGGGGCGATGCCGCGGGCCGCCGTCGTGGCAACCTGGGTCGAGGGCAGCGCCCGGGCCAGCCGCTGCAGCAGATCGGCATTGAAGGCGCCGCCACCGCAGACGTACAGGTTATGCGGCGGTGCAGCATGAGGTGGCTGCAGGGCCTGCGCGATGGTCAACGCGGTCAGATCGGCGAGCGTTGCCTGCACGTCCCGAGGGGGCGGGGAACGGCCCCCAAGCGCCAGGTGGAGCCACGCGTCGCTGAAGGTCTCCCGGCCCGTGCTCTTGGGCGGCTGGCGGGCAAAATAGGGTTCGGCCAGCAGCCGCTCCAGCAGTGACCGGTCGATCTGGCCGCCGGCGCCCCAGGCACCGCCGTCATCGTGGCTCTTGTCTAAGTGAGTGCGGGCCCAGGCATCGAGCAGGCAGTTGCCCGGGCCGGTGTCGAAACCGAGCACGCTGCCATCGGCCTGCAGCAGCGTGACATTGGCGATGCCGCCGATATTCACCACCGCGCAGGATTCGCCTTTGACGCCGAAGGCCGCCGCATGGAAGGCGGGCATCAGCGGCGCACCTTCTCCGCCGGCGGCGATATCGCGGCGACGGAAATCGGCCACGACATCAATGCCGGTGCGCTCGGCAATGATGTTGGGATCGCCGATCTGCAGCGTGAAGGGCGACTCGGCACCTGGCCGATGCAGCACGGTCTGGCCATGGCTGCCGATGGCACGCACGGCTGTGGCGGGCACGGAGGCCTGTTCGAGCAACTGTTCGGCCGCGGTTGCGAACTCGTGTCCCACTGCGGTGTCGAGCTGGCCGAATTCGGTCAGGCCGATGTGCTCGGAATCCTCAGCGGCGCGTCGCAGGCGATTCTGCAGCGCCGCCGGCCAGTCGCGCGCGAACGCCGCCTGTACGCGCATGCCGCCCGTTGTGACTTC
>CAWFVL010000006.1:0-248841 GCA_963819195.1 uncultured Gammaproteobacteria bacterium | reverse complement strand
GTCAGGCCGCGACCGGCGCGGCGGGTGTGCTCTGTGGTTGTGCGAGCGCTTCGCGCACCAGTTCGATCAGCTCGCGCACCACAAATTTGCCTTCGAGTCCCGAGGTCTTGAGCGCGTCCTCGAACATGGTCAGATCCTTCGGACAGCTGACCACGTAGACCTGCAGACCCTCGATGCGCGCGGCTTCGCGGATCCGGTTCTGCGCCGGCTTCTCCGCGCCCACCGGATCGGGGATCCAGATGCGGCCGCCGCCGGCGCCGCAACAGAAGGAGTTCGAGCGGCAGCGGCCCATCTCGATGAGCTCGCACCCCAAAAGCTCGAGGATCTCGCGGGGCGCCTCGTAGCCCTTGTTGAAACGCCCGAGATGACAGGGATCGTGAAAGGTCACGCGCAGGTTGAGCTTGCGGTTCACCGGCAGGCAGCCCTGCCGCATGAGCTTCAGCAGCAGCGTGGTGTAGTGCTCGATCTCGAACTGGCCGCCGAAGTCGGGGTATTCATTGCGGATGGTGTTGTAGGAATGCGGATCGGTGGTGACAATGCTGTTGAAAGTGGCATCGGCGAGAGTCTTGATATTGCCTTCGGCCAGGACCTCGTAGAGACCTTCCTCGCCCACACGCCGCACATCATTGCCGGAATTGGACTCGCCCTCGTAGAGGATGCCGAAATCCACGCCGGCATCGTGCATCAGGCTGGCGAAGCCGGCGGTGACCTTCTGGTTGCGCGGATCAAAGGAGGCGTAGTCGCCGACAAACCAGAGCACATCGACGGCTTCCTTGCGTGCATCCTTGACGGGAAAGCCCAGCGTCTTGGTCCAGGCGGCGCGTTTGCGTTTCGACTCTCCAAAGGAGTTGCCGGTCTTGTGAATCGTCTGCAGCGTCTTGCGCAGCTGCGGATCCATCGCGCCCTCTTCGACCAGCTTGCGGCGCAGCTGCACGATGATGGGCACGTGCTCCACGGCCACCGGGCAGACCTCGACGCAGGCCATGCAGGTGCGACAGGACCAGAGCGTCTCCATCGAAACCTGCCCCGGCGCCTTGCCGTGCACGTCGAGCTCGGCCTGGTCGGGCAATTGCGCCGAATTGAGCGTGCGGTTGGCGAATTCGCGCAAGGAAAGAATCACGTCTCGAGGCGACAGCGGCGCTCCCACAGCGCGGGCCGGGCAGGCCTCGTGGCAACGCCCGCACTTGGTGCAGGCATCGAGGCTCAGCAGCTGCTTCCAGTTGAAGTCGGTGATGTATTTCGCGCCCGGGTGCGGCGCGTTTGCCTTCTCGCGCGGCAGCCGTTGCGCGGCCTTGGGATCGCGGAACATCAGCGTGCCCATGGCCGTGAAGATGTGCTTGACCTTGGTATACGGAATCAGCGCGATGAATAGCAGCGCCAGCAGTCCATGGAACCACCAGAGATTGCGGCGCCACTCACCGGCGGCGGCATCGCCCAGGCCCGCGGCCTGCAGACCCTGCGCGATGGCCGCGCCCACGGGTGACCACCAGCGCGTATCCCAGACCTCGGGTCTGTCCTGCAGCCACACCAGCCGCAGCGCCTCCAGCAGGTAGCCGGTGGCGGTGATCGTGAGCAGGGTCCAGAGGAAGGCCCAGTCCTCGTGTCGATAGTTGCTGCGGTCGTAGTCGGGATCGGTGGGTGCACGATCGGGCCGGGCGTAATCGAGCTTCGGCGGCTTGAGCCAGCCGCGCCGATACATCATATAGAGCAGTCCGCCGCCCAGCATGACGCCGGCCACGTCCAGCACCAGCGAGAACCACAGGTAGAACTCGCCATGCCAGAAGTGCACGCCGAAGAGCGGTCCCAGGATGTCGTAGTCGAGTGTGATCGTGGCCGTCCCTAAGAACAGCAGCACGAAGCCATAGAAGATGAGTCGATGCGCTTCACCGGCGGGCCGGTCGCGGCGCTTGATCATCCGATGATTCAGCAGGATGGCGGTCATCGACTCCAGGCGCGACAGCAGGTTCAGAGGGATACCGGCGGGCGCACCCCGCCGGTATTTGCGCACCTGCACGTAGACCCCGTAGAGGAACACGGCAATGGCCGAGTAGCCGATCGCATAGAACAGCCGCACCGCCGAGGGCGTGAAGTCCTCGAACAGTACGCGCGTGACGGTGTCGCTACCGGTCACTGAACCTAGCCCTGGTACTCGATGTCCGGATTGCCGCCCGGCATGTGCGAGACGCCCCACACGGCTACTTCACGCTTGTACGCCTTGGGCTGCTGCGCGTTGGCTTCCTCGATCTCGCGCGCGAGGCGATGACCCGTGAAGGTCGCATCGGCGATCAGTCGCGGCGCTTCCGCGTCGCCGATCAGGTAGACGGCCTTGACGCCGTTCTCCGCCCACTTGGACTGCTCGGCCTTGAGTTGCCGGTACAACGCGTCGTTGGAGTGCCGTCCTGTGACCAGCACCAGCGAATCGAACTCGATCCAGCGGTGGGTCTTGTTGGCATCGCGCGGCAGCTTGCCCGCGCCACGGAAAGTGCGCTTGGAACCGTCGCCGTAGATGTCGTAGATCTCGAGCTTGCCCGGCTCGATCTTTGAGCCGAATACGTTGTGCATTTCCGTGATGTGCAGCTCGTGCAGCCGCCGCATCATGTTCGGGTACTCGAGCGTGAAGTGCATGTAGTTGGCCAGGTGCACGCCCGTGACGAGGGTCACCTCGTGTCCCGCCACGGCCAGCTTCTCGGCCAGGCTCGGAGCCATGAAGTAGGTGTCCGCATTGAGAATCACGACGCGCTTGCCGATCTTCTTCTTGCCCTCGATCACCTGCTCGGGGCTGAGCTGATCGGGACGCGAAGCATCCGCCCCCGGGATGGGATCGTGCGACAGGCAATTGGTGCCGTCGGTGTTCCAGCTCGAGCCGGTGGCGATCACGATCTTCTCGGCGCCATAGGCCAGCGCCGCGGCCGCGGTCATCGGCTTCTGGTTCAGCATCAGCTGGTTCTGCTTGTTCTTCTTGACCAGCTTGTTGATCTGCAGCTCGCGATAATCGCGGTGGTAGCCCCACTCACCCAGCCCGGGCAGCGTGGCCACCTGATTGACGTGACCGCCGACTTTGGCAGCCGTGTCGTACAGGTGCACGGTGTAGCCGCGCTCCATGAGCACGCGTGCGCACTCGGAGCCCGATGGTCCTGCGCCCACGATCAGAACCGAGTCGTCCGAACCTTTCTTCGGGAAGCGCTCCGGATGCCAGCCGCGACGGTATTCCTCACCCGCGGTCGCGTTCTGGGTGCAGATCATCGGCGGCCCGCCGATCTCCCAGCGCGAAATGCAGACGTTGCAGCCGATGCAGACGCGGATGTCGTCGTAGCGGCCTTCCTCGATTTTCTTCGGCAGCCAGGGATCGGAGATCGAAGGACGCGCGGCGCCGATGATGTCGGCGATGCCCTTGGTGACGATCTCGGTCATCTTTTCCGGATCGGTGAAGCGACCGACACCCAGCACGGGCTTCTTGACCACCTGCTTGATGATCCGGGTCCACGGCACCTGGTGGCCCTGTTGATAGAAGCGCGACGGACCGGCGTCTTCGCCCCACTCGGCGATATCACCGACGTCGATGTCCCACAGATCCACCAGCGGATCGGCGAGCTTCGCGAAGGCGACGCCGTCGACCTCGGCTTCGACACCGGCATCGCCGTACAGCGTGTCAACCGCGAAACGGGTAGCGATGGCGCAGTCCTTGCCGACCGCGTTACGCACTTTCTCCAGCGTCTCGATCCAGAAGCGCGCGCGGTTCTCGAGTGAGCCGCCATAGCGGTCGGTGCGCTTGTTGTAGTACTTGGACAGGAACTGCAGCGGCAGATAGGAATGCGCCCCATAGACATAGACGATGTCGAAGCCGGCATCGCGCGATCGAATCGCCGCATCGACGTAGTACTGCTGCACCTGGGCGATATCGTCCAGGTCCATTTCCTTGCAGTAAGTCAGCGTCTCGAACTCGGAGGCGTACTGGCTGGGTCCGCGCGGCGTGGCGCGCGACTCCATGTTCGGCGCGTGCGAGCCGCCGTACCAGAGCTCGACGCCGGCCAGCGAATTGAAGCTGTGGATGTGATCGGTCATCGCGCGCAGGTTGCGCACGTCCCCGGCATCCCAGATGCGCGCCGAGAGGCGGTGGGTATCGTCCGACTCCGGATGGATGGAACAGTACTCGGTGTTGATGCCCGCCCAGCCGCCCTCGGCCTTGAGCGAGCGATGCGCCGCCTGGAACCCGGGGCGATCCGAGCCGGCGCCGATGCAATGCGGCACCTGGTAGAACCGGTTGCGCAGGGTCTTGGGCCCGATCTTGATCGGCTGGAACAGAATGTCGTGTTTGGGATCGCGCGCCATAAAAAATGCCCTCCGTCGTCGTGTTTTAAATCTTCGCACCTTGGCCCGGAATCCACGAGGTCCCGGCCAATGGCACCCCGGCCATGGCCGCCGCCTCGATCGTCAGGGCCGCAAGATCCTCGCGCTCCAGATGATGCACGTCCTGCTTGCCGCAGGCGCGCGCGATCATGGTCAGCTCCATCGTCATGGTCTGCAGGTAGTTGCGTACCCGCCTGGCGCCGACCGCGGGCTCGAGGCGTTGCTCGAGCACCGGATCCTGCGTCGTGACGCCGACCGGGCAACGCCCGGTCTGGCAATGATGGCAGTAACCCGGCGCAGTGCCGAGCTTGTGATAGTCGGACACCGCGGAGACATGCTGGCCGCGCTGGACGTAGCTCCCAGAGTTGCAGCCCAGCGCCACCAGCACGCCCTGCCCCACCGACACCGCATCCGCCCCGAGTGCCAGTGCCTTGGCCACATCGGCGCCGGTGCGGATGCCGCCCGAGACGATGAGCTGCACTTCCTGCTTCTTGTTGAGATCCTCGAGCGCATCGACGGCCTGCCGCACGGCCGCCAGCGTTGGAATGCCCACGTGCTCAATGAAGGCCCACTGCGTGGCGGCGGTACCGCCCTGCATGCCGTCGACCACGATGACATCGGCACCGGCGTGTACGCAGAGCTTCACATCGTGGAACACGCGCGTGGCGCCCACCTTGACGTAGATCGGCGTCTGCCAGTCGGTGATCTCGCGCAGCTCCTTGATCTTGATGGCCAGGTCATCAGGCCCAGTCCAGTCGGGGTGCCGGCAGGCCGAGCGCTGATCGACACCCTCGGGCAGCGTGCGCATGGCAGCGACGCGCGGCGACACCTTCTGTCCGAGCAGCATGCCGCCGCCGCCGGGCTTGGCGCCCTGGCCGATGACCACTTCGATGGCATCGGCGCGGCGCACATCGTCCGGGTCGAAACCGTAGCGCGAGGGCAGGCACTGGTAGACCAGCGTCTTGGAGGACTCGCGTTCCTCGGCCGTCATGCCGCCATCGCCGGTGGTGGTCGAAGTGCCGATTTCGGTGGCTGCGCGGCCGAGCGCCTCCTTCACATTGGCGGACAGCGCGCCGAAGCTCATGCCCGCGATCGTGATCGGCGTGGCGAGCTTGACCGGGCGCTTGGCGAAGCGGGTGCCCAGCAGGGTCGTGGATGAGCATTTCTCGCGATAGCCCTCCAGCGGATAGCGCGACAGCGAAGCGCCCAGGAACACCAGATCGTCGAAGTGCGGCAGCTGGCGCTTGGCGCCGAGACCGCGGATCTCGTAGAGGCCGGTGGCGGCCGCACGCTGGATGTAGTGGATGATATGCCGGTCGAAACTTGCGCTCTCCTCGAGCTGCAGGTTCGAGGGCAGTTCGGGTACGGCATCCGCGGGAACTGTGGCCATGTCTTTGACTCTTGTGCGAAGCAGTGCGGTTTAAATTCAGTAGCTCTGTTTGGCGTCGGCATTCCAGTGATACAGCGTGCGCCCGGAGGCGATGCGCTTGAACTCAGTACTGGCATGCGAGAGGCCCGCGGCCGCCAGCAGTTCCTTCACTGCCGCGTGATCGCGCTCACCCATGGGCTCGATGCGCGCGTCAGCGCCCAGCGAGCGCACCTTGCCGCGCACGTAGAGCACGGCCTCGTAGAGCGAGTCGCCGAGCCCGTCGCCGGCATCGCCGCAGATCACCATGCGCCCGGCCTGCGCCATGAACGCCGAGAAGCTGCCGACTTCCCCGCCGACCACGATGTCGGCGCCCTTGAGCGAGATGCCGCAGCGCAGACCTGCATCGCCGCGAATCACCAGCAGGCCGCCGTGTGCCGAGGCGCCCGCGCCGCCGCTGGCAAAACCTGCGACCTCGACCCGGCCGGACATCATGTTCTCGGCCACGCCGGGACCGGCGTTGCCGTGGACGATGACGGTCGCGAATTTGTTCATGCCGGCCGCGTAGTAGCCGGCGTGCCCGCCGATGTCGACCCGCACCGCGGCGTTCAGTCCGACCGCGATGCTATGCGCGCCATCGGGGTTCTTGACCAGTACTTCCTGCACGCCGGTGAGGTCACCGTGCAGGAATTGGTTGAGCTCGCGCACGCTCTGCCGCTCGAGATCGAACTCGACGCGGGCGTGCGCGCCGGCGACCGGCGCCATCACACTGACCATGAGTACACCTCCGCCGGCTTGGGCTCGAACACGGTGGCGTGCTTGATGCCAGGCAGTCTCGCCAGTGACCGGAACTCGGAAGCAATGGCCACGTAGTCATCGGTCTCGGCGACGACGGCGGGCTTGCAGGCAAAGGGATCGCGCACCAGCGCGAGCTTGTCGCGCGTCCCCATCAGGAAGGTGAAGAACCCATCGAAGTCGCTGAAGGCGTGTTCGACCGCCTGTTCCAGGGTCTCCCCGGAGCTCAAACGCCAGTGCAGGTAGCGGCAGGCGCCCTCGGTGTCGCAGTCGCTCTCAAAGCGCTCACCGAGCTTTTCGAGCTTGCGACGCAAACTGCCGGGGTTGGCAAGCGAGCCGTTGTGCACCAGGCACCAGTCCTCGCCGGCCGTGTAGGGATGCGCATTTTCGATGGTGACCGCCGATTCGGTGGCCATGCGCGTGTGGCCGACCAGGTGAGTACCGGTCAGCGTCTGGAATCCATAGCGTTCCGCCACCTCGGCCGGCAAGCCTAAGTCCTTGTACAGGTCGATGCTGCGCCCGGCGCTGAGCACCTGCACCTGCGGATGATTGATCGCAATCCATTCTCGCGCCGCGGCGATGCCGCTGGTCGTGGTCACGATGCAATGGTTGGCATTGACCTCGAACTGCGCGGCGCCGATCTCACCGACCCAGGCGCCCTCGAACTCCCGCCATTCGAAATCCGGCTGTCCGCAGTAGAGCGAGAGTTTGCGGCGGTCGGCCGCCACCGCATCGGCGAACACCGCCATGCCGGAGGAGTCGGGTCCGCGCTCGGTCATGCCGATCAACATCGGCACCATGAGCTCCCCGAGCCGCGGCCGCAGCGTCGCGTCCTTGAGCAGCAAACCAACGATTCCGCACATGCGAGGTCTCCTGGAAAACTGTTGCCTTAGAACATCTCGAGGTAGCGTTGCGATTCCCATTCGCTGACGTGGCGTGAATACTCGATCCACTCCATGCGCTTGAGGCGAATGAATTCGGCGGCCAGATCGCGCCCGATGCCTTCCTGCACCACCTGGTCGGCTTCGAGCGCGTCGATGGCCGCATTCAGTGACTGCGGCAGCAGGCCGATGCCGCGGGCGCTGATCTGCTCGGGTGTCAGCTCGTAGAGATTGATGTTGAGCGGCTCGCCCGGATCGAGCTTGCGGTCGATGCCGTCGAGGCCCGCGGCGGCCAGTGCCGCGGTGGCAAGATAGGGATTCGCCGCGCCGTCCGGCAACCGGAACTCGATGCGGCCATAGGGCACGCGCACGCAGGCGGTGCGGTTGTTATCGCCGTAAGCGATGTAGGCCGGTGCCCAGGTGGCGCCCGAGAGCGAGCGTCCCACCACCAGGCGCTTATAGGAATTCACGGTGGGCGCGCAGATCGCCGTCAGCGCACGCGAGTGCTCGAGCAGTCCGCCGAGGAACCAGTAGCCGAGCTGGCTCAGTCCCATGCCGCGCTTGTCGTTCTTGTCGTAGAAGATGTTCTTCTGGTCTTTGGTGCCGATCGAGAGATGGAAATGCGAGCCCGTGCCGGTGCGGTTCGAGAAGGGCTTGGGCATGAAGGTGGCGATGGCGCCGTGCTCGCGCGCGATCTCGCTGGCGGCCATCTTGAAGAAGATCATGTTGTCGGCCGACTTGAGCGCATCGGCGTAGGTGAAGTTGATTTCGAACTGGCCGTTGGCGTCCTCGTGATCGATCTGGTAGACGTCGATGCCGACGGCGCGCAGGTGACGCGACAGGTCATCGAGCACCGCGCTGACGCGCGCGAGACCCTTGTAGTCGTAGCAGGGTTTGTCGGAACCGTCAGTGGGATCGAAGGGCGCGAGCGTGCCCTGCTCCGTGCGCCGCAGCAGCATGAATTCCGGCTCGATACCCGTGTAGAGCGTGTAACCGCGATCCGCAAAACGTTGCAGCGCGCGCTTCAGTGTCACGCGTGAGCAGAACGAATACGGCTCGCCTTTGACGTGGCCGTCGCAGGCGATGCGCGAAAATCCGGGCATCCACGGCACATCGCACAGGGTGTCGGGATCGCCCACGCCCATGAAGTCCGGGCCGTGAGGGCCCATCCCCAAGCCCCAGACCGCAAAGCCCGCGAAGCCCGCGCCGTCGCCGATCACCATCTCGTAGTGTTCGACGGGCACCGCCTTGGCCTTGGCGGCGCCGTGAATGTCGACGAATTGCGCGAGCACGTAACGCGTCTGGTGTTCGTCAAACCACTTCTTGGCCTGTGCCGGTGTCATTGTTTACTCCCCGTTGTGACGCTGCCCAGGTCTCGACCCACCTCGAGCAGCGTATGCCAGAAATAATGTGCGTAACTGGGCTCGCACCACAGCGTCACGGCGGGCGAAGTGTCCCCCGCCGCCCCCTCGATCAGCCTCGGCCAGGCAACCACGCCGACCCCGACCATCGACGTCAGGACCACAGGACCGCCGCCGGTGGCCGCCGCGGCCAGCAGCGGCGCGAAATCGACGCTGCAGATCTGCCGCAGCAGTGGATTGAGTTCATCGCCGTTGATCGTGACCACCAGGTCCTGGCGCGTCACGGGGTACACCGTGACCGGCTGCCGGCGCTGCGTCAACTCGGCGCGCGTGGCCTCGACCCGATCGGCGTTGCCGGCGATGGGTTCGAGCAGAAACTCCGAGGTCGCCAGCCGCGCCACCAGCACGCCGGCCGGATCCAGCTCGGCGCTGTTGGCTGCCGCAGGCACCCGATACCCCTGCGAGCTCAGCCAGCTTTCGGCTCCCGGGCCCTTGCAGCCGCAGCGCGGCCGGGCGGTGTGCTGCTCGAAATGCAATGCCGCGGCGGCGCTCATGCGGCCTCCCGCTGGCGTGCGCCGGCCGCATCGTAGAATGGCAATTTGGCGATGGCCGCCTCGATGAGGGCGCCGCCATCGATGCGAATGCGCAGGGACTGGCCCGCGGCCACTGCCGGCTTCACCAACGCCAGGCCGATACAACGTTGCAGCGTGGGCGAATAGCCGACGCTGGTCACCCGGCCTGCAATGTCGGCACCATCGAGCACCAGGTGACATTCCCTCGGCGCGCGCGGCGCACCGGCCGGCAGCGTGAACCCGACCAGGCGCTGGCGCCGGGGCTGTGCCTCGAGGATGCGCAGGCTGCGCTGGCCGACGAAAAAAGGCTTGTCCATCTTCAGCGCCCACGGCGCGTCGATCTCCAGCGCGTTGGTGAGGCCATCGGTATCCTGCCCGACGATCAGGTGGCCTTTTTCCAGGCGCAGCATGCGCTGGGCCTCGACTCCGAACGGCCGGATACCCTCAGGTGCGCCCGTCGCCAGCAGTGCGCGCCACAGCGTGGCAGCGTGCTCGGCCGGCAGGTGAATCTCGTAGCCGAGCTCGCCGACGAATCCCACGCGCATGATCCGGCACGGTGCACCGGCGACCTCGGCCTCGCGCAGCGCGAGATAAGGGAAGGCGCTTTCGGACAGATCGAGCCCGGTATGCGCCTGAAGGACCCCGCGTGAGCCGGGACCGGCAAGATTAAGGGCTGCGTAATGCCCGGTGAGATTCACCAGTCCCACCGACAGACCCCACCAGGCTGCCAGCCGACCGAATTCGCGAAACAGCGTCGCAGAGTTGCCGGTCGTGGTGGTGAAGTAGAAGGATTCGGCCGCCAGCCGGCCGACGACGCCGTCATCGATGATGACGCCGGCTTCATCGAGCATCAGCGCGTAGCGCGTCATGCCCACTTTCAGATTGGCGTAACGCGCCGTGTAGATGCGATCGAGAAACTCGGCCGCGTCCGGGCCGTGAACCTCGATCTTGCCCAGCGTGCCCACATCGATGAGCCCGACGCGGGTGCGAACTGCCTCGACCTCGGCGGCGATGGCCTCCGCGCGGGCCTTGCCGGCCGCGGCGTAGTATTCGGGACGGCGCCAGTTGCCTGCCGGCATGAAGACCGCACCGAGCGCTGCGTGCTCGGCATCCAGCGGGGTGCGGCGTTCAGGCGTAAAGCCGCGGCCCGCCAGGTGCGAGAGCGGCACCGGATAGAACATCGGCCGCGCCGTGGTCATGCCGAGCTGATCGAGCGGCTCGCCCCGCACGCGCGCCAGAATGCGCAGCGCATTCATATGCGAGTGCTTGCCCTGGCTCGGCCCCATGCCCACGGTCGAGAAGCGTTTGAGCAGCTCGCTGCTGTCGAAGCCTTCCTGGCAGGCGTTGATGAGATCCTTGATCTGCAGGTCCTCGTCGAAGTCGACGAATTCCTTGGCGCGCGGGTGCGCAAAGATCGGATAGTCATGTGTGGGCGATTCATCGGGCATGCTCGCCGGTGCGCGCGGGCGGGCGCTGCCCGATCCCAGCGACGCGGCGGCACAGGCGCCGGCATCGGTGCCATCGGCGATGCGCGCACGCAGGCCATAGGCGCCATTGATCTTGCCGCAGGCGAAGACGCCCGCCGGCAATTCGGCCGGCACGAACTGCTGCAGATTCTGCTGATACTTCATGCGCGCGCCGGCCTGATGCAGCAGCGCATTGGCCGGCGCAAAGCCGACGCTCATCCAGAGGCCATCGATATCGAGGTGCCGGGGTGCGCTTGCGCCGGCCGTCGCGCTGTGGAACTGAAAGCCGCTGAGAGTTGCGCCCGAACGCGAGCTGGCTTCGATGGGCCTGACCCCGCAGTGCAGCGGCACGCCGCGGCGCGCGAGTTCGTCCGCGGCCGGGCGCGAGCGCTCGCCGGGAGCCTCACGCAGATCGAGCACTGCGGCAAGATCCGCGCCGTGCGCCAACGCATCGAGCGCCGCCGCGTAGCCCTCGCTGTTGGCGGTCAGTACGGCCAGCCGGCGCGGCGCCAGGACAGCCTGGCCGTACAGCAGCCGCTGCGCGGCGCTGGCGAGCATGATGCCGGGCAGATCGTTGTGGCGGAACACGGCCGGCTGCTCCCACGCGCCCTGCGCAACCACCAGGCTGCGGGCGCGCACCTTGACCAGGCACTCCGGTGCGACCAGCGCCACCCAGTGATCCGCGTAATAGCCCGCGGCGTAGGTGTCGGTCAGGACGCGGATGCGCGAGTCTGCCCGGACGCGCGCGATCAGCGCCTCCGTCAGATGCACGCGCTCCGCATCGCCGCTGCGCGCATACAGCCCGCTGCCGCCGAGCGCCGCGGTATCATCGACCAGCAGCACCGAGGCGCCCTGCCCGGCTGCCGCGATGGCCGCCGCCAGCCCGGAAGGACCGCCGCCGATCACCAGCACGTCGCAGAAGTCGTAGCGCTTGGGTGTGAGCTGGCGCGATGCGGACAGATCCACGCGACCCAGTCCGCTCAAATGGCGGAACATGCGCTCCCAATGCTGCGCCAGCCATTTGCCGTGAAATGCCTTGTAATAGAAGCCCACGGGCAGCAGCGGCGAGAGGTGGTTGAAGAAGGCCAGCCGGTCGGCGTTCACGCCGCCGCGGGTATTGACCGCCTCGATCTGCCAGCCCGGCTGCACAGCGACCACGTCGGCGCGCACATTCGGCACGCTGCGGCCGCCGGCGCGCACCTGCACCAGCACATTGGCGTCGTGATTGGCCGCGCTGAGCAGCCCGCGCGGACGATGATATTTAAACGAGCGGCCCAGCACGCTGATGCCGTTCGCCGCCAGTGCCGAACTGATGGTGTCGCCGGCAAAACCCTGGTAACGGCGGCCCTCGAAGCTGAACTCCACCGGACGTGTGCGGTCGATCCGCTCGCCGGCGATTGGCGGCAGGCGGCTCATGGACGCTCGTTCGCGGCGGAGAAAAGATAAGTGCGATGCACCGTGTCCGTGGCGGTATCGCGCTCGGCGATGAACCACACGCCGCTCGGCGTATGGCACCACCATTCGCGCTTCAGCCCCGGCAGCGAGGCGCGATTGAACACGTAATCGGCCCAGGCTCGATCGTCGGTCGCCGCCGGATCCGGCATCGCCCGCAGCTCGCCGCCGCAGGCGAATTCGCTGATCGCGCGCGGGCCATTGATGGGACAGGTCAGGAGCTTCATGGGATGCGCTTGAGCGTCAGTGGCCGACCGACGCGGCGCCCTTCTCGCCCGTGAGCGAGTAGTGCGCAAAGCGATCGAAGCCGAAGCCATCGATGAGTGGGTGCGCCTGGTCGCGCGCCACGGTAAAGCTCATGGTCTTGCCGCACACCGGCGTCGCCTTGAAGCCCCAGGTGCCCCAGCCCGAATCCAGGTAGAACCCCTGCACCGGCGTCAGTCCCATGATGGGCGCGAAGTCGGGCGTCATATCGGCCATGCCGGCCCACTGGCGGTTGATCTTGACGTCGGACAGGAACGGAAACATTTCGAGCATGTGCGCCGCGAGCGTCTCGGTGAAGTCCAGGGTCGAGCGCGTCGAGTGCAGCTCATAGGGATCGAGCGAGGCGCCCATGACCAGTTCCCCGCGTGCGCTCTGGCTGACATACACATGCAGCGAGGCCGACACGATGATGGGATCGAGCCAGGGCTTGAGCGGTTCGGAAACCATGGCCTGCAACGGGTGCACCACGATGGGCGAGCGCAGCGACAGCATATCCAGCAGCCGCGGCGTGCTACCCGCCACCGCGCACAGCACCTTGCGGGTGGCGATGCGGCCGCGCGTGGTGCGCACGCCGGTGACGCGCGGGCCCGAGCCTGAGTCCTCGACGTCGATGCCGATCACTTCGGTGTTCTGATGGATCTCGGCGCCGCGCCGGTCGGCGCCGCGGCCATACCCCCAGGCGACGGCGTCGTGGCGCGCGATCGCGCCCGGAGCGTGGTAGAGCGCACCGAGCACCGGGGCGTGCCCGGCGCAGTCGATGTCCATGCTCGGGATGGCCTCGTGCACAGCCTGGCGGTCGACCACCTCGCTATCGATGCCGTAGTGTTTATTGACCTCGGCGCGCCAGCGCATGGTGCGCATCGCGGCATCGGTGTGCGCCAGCGTGAAGTGGCCGCGCGTCGAATAGAACAGGTTGAGGTCGAAGTCCGTCGAGAGGTTTTGCCACAGGCGCACACTCTCATCGTAGAACTGCACGCCCTCGGGGGTGAGATAGTTGGAGCGGATGATGGTGGTATTGCGGCCGGTGTTGCCGCCGCCGAGATAGCCCTTGTCGAGCACTGCCACGTCGCGGATGCCATAATCGCGTGTCAGGTAGTAAGCAGAAGCCAGGCCATGGCCGCCGGCGCCGATGATTACCACGTCGTAGCTCGATTTGAGCTTCTCGTGACGGGTAAACATGCGCGGCTCGGGGTGCTGCCGCGAGAATGCGAATTTGAGCAGGCGCGCGGGCATAGGGGCGAAACTTTACTACCACGCAAGTCTGTTGCATAGTGAGCACAGTGGGAAGCCGAACCCGTTCCAGCCCCAGTTCGCGAGCGAAAGCGGCCCCCGAGTTCGAGTCGCGGCCGCTGGTCAACCGTTCCGAAGTCGCGGCCCGCATCGGCCACGTCGCGCGCCGGATCCGCGAGGAACTCGATCTCACGCTGGCCAACGTCGCACAGCATGCCGGTATCAGCCCCGGGATGCTCAGCCGGCTCGAAACCGGCCACGTCAATCCGAGCCTCGAGACCATCGTCGCGCTGGCGGAGGCGCTCGGGGTACGCCCGGCGCTGCTGCTACAGGAAGTGGGCGAGTATGAGGGCGGCGCGCAGCATGTGCCCGACGGCGGCGGCATGGAGGTCGTTCGCCGTGGCACCAAACGGGGGCACACCTATCATCTTCTGGCGGCACAACGCGGGCCGGTCAAGGTATTTGAACCATTTCTGGTCACGCTGACCGACAAGAGCGAGATCTTCCCGGGTTTCCAGCACGCCGGCACCGAGTTCATCTACATTCTCTCGGGCGAGATCCGCTACCGGCACGGCAAGAGCAGCCACCTGCTCAAGGCGGGGGACTCGCTGACCTTTCGCGGTGACATCGCCCACGGCCCGGAAAAGCTGGTGAAGGTGCCGATCCGCATGCTGTCGATTATTATTTACGGCGGCGCAGCGAGCGACTAAACAAAACCTCGGCAGACGAACGTCAGCGGCGCTGCTCCCCCACGAAGGACCGACAGATGAACAACAAAGAATCCGCGGCGGCCAGCGACGCGCGCGCCATCAACGATGCCGATGTAGCGCAGCTCAAGGCCCTCGGCTACAGCTCGAACTTCGACCGCTCGATGACCGAGCTGCAGAACTTCTCCCTCGGCTTCACCTATCTCTCGCCGGTGGTCGGCGTGTACACGCTGTTCGCGAGCGCGCTGGCCGCGGGCGGCCCGCCGATGTTCTGGTCCTATGTGGTGGTCGGCATCGGCCAGATGTTCGTCTGCCTGGTATTCGGCGAGGTGGTCTCGCAGTTCCCGATCTCGGGCGGCCTGTACCCGTGGGCACGCCGCCTGGTGGGCAAGCGCTGGGCCTGGATGGCGGGCTGGGTCTATGGCTGGGCGCTCTACGTATCGATCTCGGCGATTGCCACCGGAGGCGCACCCTTCCTGGCACAGTTGCTCGGGTTCACGCCCACCCCGGCAATCACCACGGCCGTGGCGATCGGCATGATCATCATCTCGACGCTGTTCAATGTCAGCGGCACCAAGCTGCTGGCGCGGGTGGCGATGTTCGGATTCATCTGCGAACTGGTCGGCGCCATCGTGGTCGGCTGCTACCTGCTGCTGTTCGCACGGCATCATCCGTTCACGGCGCTGTTCGACACCTTCGGCCTCGGCACCGGCCGCGGTTACCTGCCGGCATTCCTGGCATCGTCATTGTCGGCGCTGTTCTGCTATTACGGATTCGAGGCCTGCGGCGATGTGGCCGAGGAAACGCCGAACGCGAGCCGCATGATTCCGCGCGCCATGCGCATGACGATTTACGTGGGCGGTGCGGCCGCCATGTGGGTCTGCCTGGGGCTGATCCTGTCGGTACCCGACATGCACGCGGTCATTTCCGGCAAGGATACCGATCCGGTTGCCACCGTGTTGCGCACGGCGATGGGGGAGTGGGGGTTTCGCGCGGTGATCGCGGTGGTGATGGTGTCGTTTCTGTCCTGCCTGATCAGCATCCAGGCCGCCGCCAGCCGGCTGATGTTCGCCTACGCCCGCGACCAGATGATTGCCGGCAGCGCGCGCTTGAGCCGCCTGTCACCGCATACCCATGTGCCCGTGGCGGCACTGCTGATGGCGGGCATCATTCCCGGGCTGATCGCGCTTTGCGGCATGTGGCTGCAGAACGCGGTGAACACCATCGTGAGTTTTGCCGCCGCCGGCATTTACATCTCATTCCAGATGCTGGTGCTGGGCGCGCTGATTGCGCGCTTCAAGGGCTGGAAACCCGCGGGACCCTTCACTCTCGGGCGCTGGGGCGTCGCGATCAACGTGGTGGCGCTGCTCTATGGCGTCAGCGCCATCATCAACATGGTGTGGCCGCGCAGTCCGAATGATCCCTGGTACAGCAATTACGGCATGATCGTGACGGCCGCCGGCATCATCCTGCTCGGGCTCATCTACATGCTGACCGGCCGGCCCTACGATCACGGCAACGCGCCCGCGGGCGACGCGCACCTGCTGCACCAGAGATAACGCGCGGCAGCGCGCTATCGCGCGAGTGCTAGTGGTGGCCTCCGCCTCCGCCACCGCCGTGGCCGCCGCCGCCGTGGCCGCCGCCCCCGCCGCTACGCGGATGGCTCGGAATCGAGGGGGCCGAATGACCCGGACCGCGGCCACCGCCACCGTATCCGCGCGGCGGTCCGACGCGATAGCCGCGTCCCCAGCCGCCGTATCCGCCGCAGCACGGCTCGTAGTAGTCGCCGACGTAACCCACGCCAACACCGACGCCCACATCGCCGTCATAGCCGCCGCCTTCGACGGCACAGGCGCCCAGACCTGCGAGCAGCAGTACGCCCAAACTGATCTTCAGAGTCCGCGACATGCGCACGACGGTATTCATGGCGCCTCCTTCTGCGCGCCGGGCAGATCCGGCTGATCGCCGGCCGCGGCCCCCGCATCCTCGGCGCCCGACCATTCCATGACACCGATCGGCGCGCCGCTCGGGTCGGCAACGACGGCCAACTGGCCGCCATGCCGATCTTCGCGCGGCTCGACCAGCACCTTGCCGCCGAGCGCAATCGCCTTCACGGCAACGGCCGCGGCATCATCGACGCGGATGAAATTGAGCCAGTGCGGGTGGCGGTGCACCGAATCGGCCGGCAGCGAGTGGATGCCGACCCGGGCGTAGTCATCGCTGGCCAGGATCACATGATGCGAATTGTCGGCAGCATCCTCGGGCGGCAGATCAAACACGTCGTAACCGAACAGGGCGCGATAGAAGCCGGTCTCATGGTCGGTGTTCTTGACCAGCAGCGAACTCCAGATCCACTCGCCCGGCTCGGCGAGCACATCCGGCGGATCGCCGCTGCTCGAGGCCAGCACTGCGAATACCGCGCCGTCCGGATCAGCGAGCACCGACTGGCGGCCCCTCTGGGCATAGTCCTTCGCCGGCGACAGAATCTTGCCGCCGTTGGCCAGGGCACTGCGCTGGGCCGCGGCAACGTCACGGACCGCGATGAAAGTGAGCCACGCAGGCTGGCGTGGCGTGCCGGCCTTCATCGCGCGCTGAACGATACCCGCCACGGGTTGGCCGGCATTGAGCGCGATTGCGAAATTGGTATCGCCATCGATGGGTTCGAAGGTCCAGCCGAACAATGCGCCGTAGAAATGCTCGGCCTGCTTCAGATCCGGCGTCACCAGGTCGGCCCAGATCACCTTGCCTGGGTGGGTTTCACCACTGGCGGGCTGCACGAGGGGCGGCAGTTCGATCGGGGTCGGCGCGGGCGTCGGAGCGCGCGATACGGCAGTGCGGGGTACAGGCAGTGCTGCCACGACTACGCATAGCGCCAGATAGAGGTTTCTGGTCACGATCGGCTCCCTAAATGGACCCCGGATGGGTGGGCTGGCCGATCATCCGCGCACTGTTGCTGCCGGGGCATCGGCGCGGGCCGCTTCCGGCAGCGAAGACAGGAAATCCTGCGTCGGCGCAGTCCTACGCGCCCAACGCGCCCGCTACCAGCTGCGCCATCATCCGTTCCTCATCGGTGGGAATCACCCGCACGGCGACCCGGCCGCCATCCTTAGAGATCAGGCGCGCCTGCGCGGCATTGCGCGCCTCATCGAGCGCGATCCCGAGAAATTCCAGCCCTTCGCAGGCCCGGGAGCGCACCGGGGCGGCGTGTTCGCCTATGCCGCCCGCGAACACCAGGGTGTCGATGCCGCCGAGCGCCGCGGCGAAGGCACCGATCCATTTGCGCACCTGGTAGCAGAACAGCGCCACCGCATCGCGCGCGCGCTCGTCGGTGGCTTCACGCGCCAAAAGATCGCGCATGTCAGGGCTGGTCTCGGACAGGCCGAGCAGCCCGGACTCGGCGTTGACCATTTGGTTGAAACGCTGCGCATCCAGCCCCTCGGTGCGCGCGAGATACCACACGATTCCCGGATCCAGGTCGCCCGAGCGCGTGCTCATCGGAATGCCGGCGACCGGCGTGAATCCCATGCTGGTATCGATACTCTTTCCGGCGCGCACGGCCGCAAGACTGGCGCCATTCCCTAAGTGCGCCAGCACCACGCGTCCCTGCGCGGCCGGCTTGCCGGCCTCACGTTCCAGCTCCTGCATGAGATAGGCGTAGGAGAGGCCATGAAAGCCGTAGCGCCGCAGCCCCTGTGCCTGGTAGCGGCGCGGCAGCGCCAGCAATTGCGCCACGCGCGGCATGTGGTGATGAAACGCGGTGTCGAAGCAGGCCACCTGCGGCAGATCCGGATAGCGCTGCGCCAGCGCCTCCGCCAGCCGCAATTCCTGCGGCAAATGTTCGGGATCGAAGGGGCTCAGGGCCTTGAGCTCCGCCACCACCGCCGGGTTCAGCACCACCGGCGCGCTGTACCTGGGACCGCCATGCACGATGCGGTGAGCCACGGCGCCCAGTACTCCATCGCCCGCGTGCTGTCCGACCCACTGCAGCAGCTGCCCGATGGCCGCCTGCTGGTCGGGGCCGTCGGCAAGTCCAATGCGATCGATCGAGTCCTTCTCGAGACGGCGCAGCGCCGCGCCCTGTTCGAACAGCGCAAACTTGATGCTGGAGGAACCGGCATTGATCGTGAGGATGCTGCGCACGGAGCCGATCGTACGCGCCTCTATCGAACCAACGCGACCTCATCGCGCATGGCCTGGTAGGCATCGAGCGCGGCCTGGCGGGATTGGTTCAAATCGATGCGCGGCGCCGGATAGCCTTTGGGCGCTGCCGCCGCAAGCCAGGGGGAGTGCACCTGTTTGTCGGCCACGCCGGCCAGTGGGGAAATCCAGCGGCGCACGTACTCGCCCGCCGGATCGAAGCGCCGTCCCTGTAGCACGGGATTGAAAATGCGGAAGTACGGCGCTGCATCGGCGCCGCAGCCCGCGACCCATTGCCAATTGAGTGTGTTGCAGGCGAGGTCCGCATCCACCAGCGTGTCCCAGAACCAGCGCGCGCCCTCCTGCCACGGCAGCAGCAGATTCTTGACCAGGAAGGATCCGGCGATCATGCGCACGCGGTTGTGCATCACACCCGTGGCCCAGAGCTCGCGCATGCCGGCATCGACCATGGGTATGCCGGTCTCGCCGCGCCGCCAGGAATCGAGGCCCCGCAATTGCTGCTGCCATGGGAAGTGCGCGAACTCCTCGCGCAGCGGCTCGGTGGGCGTTTTCGGGAAATGATGCAGCAGGTGGTAGGCGAATTCGCGCCATATCAACTGTCGCTGAAATCCGGCGCGCTGCCGTTCGCCTTTGAGAGCGTGCCAGACCTGGCGCGGGCCAATCTCGCCAAAATGCAGGTGCGGCGACAGACCCGAAGTGCCGGCGATCGCCGGCAGATCGCGCGTACGTTGATACTGGGACAGCCGCGCGCCGACGAACTTCTTCAGTCGCGTGATCGCGCCCTCCTCCCCGGGCCGCCACGTGGTCGCCATCCGGGTGTACCAGCGCGTCTTGGGCGTGAGCTCCAGCGCATCGAGCGGCAGCGACACGGGCCAGCTCTTGGGCGCCTTCAGTGTGCGCGGAACGCCCTCGGGGGCAGGCGGATCGATGCTCTTGAGCATAGCCCGCAGGAATGGGGTGTATACCTGATAGGACTTACCGGCCTGATTCAGAAACTCAGACGGTTCGGCCAGTAGCGAGTTGTTGAACCCGCGCGCATCGATCCCGCGCTGGCGCAGGGTCTGGCGAATCTCATGGCTGACGGCCTGCGCCGCAGGCTCGTAGCGGCGGCCCCAGTACACCGCATCGGCGCCCGTCTCGGCGATCAGCGCACACAGCGCATCGAGAGCGGGGCCCACGCGCAGGATCAATCGCAATCCATTCTGTTTGAGGTCCGATTCGAGCGACTGCAGCGACTGGTGCAGCCACCAGCGCGATGCCGCCCCGGGGGGCCAGCCGCCCTCTTCTTCGGGCGACCAGATATAGACCGGAATGACCGGCAGCCCGCGCGCCGCGGCGGCGCGCAGCGCGGTGTTGTCGCGCAGCCGCAAATCCTGCCGCAGCCAAAGTAAAGTGCCCGCTCCCATCCCCCTAGCTTAGCGGTACACTGGATCGCATGAATACAGCCACCAATATTATGGCGGACCAGGCAGCCGTGAAGGCGGTCGGGCACTTCATCGGCGGTGCGTCCGTCAGTTCGACGGCCAATGGTGACCAGCGCTCGCAGCCGGTCTACAACCCCGCCACCGGTCGCGTCACCAAGCGTGTAGCCCTGGCATCGCGCGCCACGGTGCAGGCGGCGATCGCAGCCGCAGAAGCAGCGTACCCGGCGTGGCGCAATACCCCGGCACTCAAGCGCGCGCGCGTCATGTTCAAGCTCAAGCAGCTGCTCGAAACGCACGCCGATGAGATCTGTGCGCTCATCACCGATGAGCATGGCAAGGTGCTCAGCGATGCCATGGGCGAACTGCAGCGGGGCATCGAGAATGTGGAATACGCGGCCGGCGCGCCGGAACTCCTCAAGGGCGAGTTCTCCAAGAATGTCGGCCCGTCGATCGACTCCTGGAGCGAGTTCCAGCCGCTGGGCGTCACCGCCGGCATCACGCCGTTCAATTTTCCGTGCATGGTGCCGCTGTGGATGTGGCCCATGGCCGTGGTCTGCGGCAACACCTTCGTACTCAAGCCCTCCGAGCGCGATCCGAGCTGCGTACTGCGCATTGCCGAGCTCGCACTCGAGGCCGGTCTGCCGCCGGGCGTGCTGAACGTGGTCAATGGCGATAAAGAAGCCGTCGATACGCTGCTGACCGATCCGCGCCTGCAGGCCATCAGCTTCGTCGGCTCGACGCCGATCGCCGAATACATCTACGCCACCGGCTGCGCACACGGTAAGCGCGTGCAGGCACTCGGCGGCGCCAAGAATCACGCGGTGGTCATGCCCGACGCGGACTTCGACAATGCCGTCAATGCACTCATGGGCGCGGCCTATGGATCCTGCGGCGAGCGCTGCATGGCCATCCCGGTGGTAGTCGCGGTCGGCGATGACACCGCCGAGGCCGTGGTGTCGCGGCTCAAGACCGAACTCTCGAAAATGAAGGTCGGCCCCGGCACGCAGCCCGGGATCGACATGGGTCCGCTGATCACGCAGGAGCACTGCGCCAAGGTGCGCGGCTATGTCGATCTGGGCGTCAAGGAAGGCGCGCAGCTGGTGGTCGATGGCCGCGGCCTCAAGGTGGCCGGTCACGAGGGCGGCTATTTCCTGGGCGGCTGCCTGTTCGATCGCGTGACGCCGGCGATGAAGATTTATCGGGATGAAATTTTCGGCCCGGTGCTGGCCGTGGTGCGGGTCCCGACCCTTGCGGCAGCGATGGAACTCATCGATGCCCACGAGTATGGCAACGGCACCTGCCTTTTCACTCGCGATGGCGAAGCCGCACGTTATTTCACCGATCACATCCGCATCGGCATGGTCGGCGTCAACGTGCCGCTGCCGGTGCCCGTGGCCTATCACAGCTTCGGCGGCTGGAAGCGCTCGCTGTTCGGCGATCTCGGCGCCTATGGCCCCGACGCGGTGCGTTTCTACACCAAGCGCAAGACCATCACGCAGCGCTGGCCGTCGGCCGGGGTGCGCGAAGGCGCCGTGTTCAGTTTTCCGAGTAACCGCTAGCGCTTAAAACAATGATAACGCCCGGGGAGGGAAAGTCATGATCATCGGCATGTCCGTTCACGCGTTCACCGTTCTGCATACGATCATCAGCCTGATTGGAATCCTTTCGGGCCTGATCGTGCTGGTTGCAATGCTCGGCGGCCAACGCAGCGCCTGGACCAGTCTGTTCCTGCTGACCACGGTGCTCACCAGCGTAACGGGCTTCATGTTTCACTCGACCAGCTTCGGTCCGCCGCAAATCGTCGGCGTCATCTCGCTGGTGTCGCTCGCGATCGCGATCGCGGCGCTCTACCTGGGCCATCTCGCCGGCCACTGGCGCTGGATGTACGTGGTGTACGCGGTGATAGCGCTGTACCTGAACGTGTTCGTCGGCGTGGCGCAGTCGTTCGATAAAATCCCCGCGCTGCATGCACTCGCGCCCACGGCCACCGAGACACCGTTCAAGGTCGCGCAGCTGATCGTGCTGGTGCTGTTCGTGTGGCTGGGATATCGGGCGGTGAAGCGCTTTCATCCTTCGCCAGCGGCAGCGCACGGCAGCGGCAGCCTGAGCATTACTCGAACCGGTGCTCGTCACCGGGCGAGGCGGATTCGTGCTTGCGCGGCATCAGCAGCTTCGCCACCAGCGCGGTCCAGCCGGTCTGGTGCGACGCGCCCACGCCGCGGCCGGAATCGCCGCAGAAATACTCGAAGAACGGGATGTAATCCCGAAAATGCACGGCGTCCTGCAGCTGCGGGTACTGCCGGAGCACCGGCCGCTGCCCCTGCTCGTTGCGCAGGAAAATATTGGCCAGCCGATTGGAGAGTTCTTCCGCCACCTGCTCGATGGTCAGGTACTGGCCCGACCCGGTCGGACACTCCACCTTGAAGGTATCGCCGTAGTAGTGATGAAACTTCTGCAGCGACTCGATGATCAGGTAGTTCACGGGGAACCAGATCGGGCCGCGCCAGTTTGAATTGCCGCCGAAAAGGTTGGACTGCGACTCGGCCGGCGCATAGCTCACCGACAGGTCCGTGCCATCGACGCGAAACACATAGGGCTGATCATGGTGGGCGCGCGATAGCGCGCGCACACCATAGTCGGACAGGAATTCGGACTCATCGAGCATGCGGCGCAGCAGCCGCTTCATGCGATGCCCGCGCAGCAGCGACAGCAGCCGCCGATGGCCGCGGCCAGGCTCCTGCCAATGCGACACCAGGTGGGCCAGCTCCGGACGGTGATGCAGGAACCACTCGAGGCGGCGGCGGAATTCGGGCAGCTTCTCCAGCAGCTCCGGTTCGAGCGTTTCGACGGCGAACATGGGGATCAGGCCCACCATCGAGCGCACCTTCAGGCACACCTTGCTGTCATTCGGCAGGTGCAGCACGTCGTAGAAGAATTTGTCCTCATCGTCCCAGAGCCCGACACCCTCGCTGTACATGCTGCTGATCGCCTGCGCGATCTGCAGGAAGTGCTCGAAGAACTTGGTGGCGATGTCCTCGTAGACATGATTCTCCTGCGCCAGCTCCAGGGCGATACGCATCATGTTCAGCGCGTACATCGCCATCCAGCTGGTGCCGTCGGACTGATCGATGTGGCCGCCCGTGGGCAGCGTGGAGCTGCGGTCGAACACCCCGATATTGTCCAGCCCCAGAAAGCCGCCCTGGAAAACGTTGCGCCCTTCCGCATCCTTGCGATTCACCCACCAGGTGAAGTTGAGCATGAGCTTGTGGAACACGCGCTCGAGGAAGGCGCGGTCGCCGCGGCCGCCGTTGTGCTTGCGATCGATCTGGTAGACGCGCCAGGTGGCCCAGGCGTGCACCGGCGGATTCACATCGCCGAAGGCCCATTCGTAGGCCGGCATCTGGCCGTTGGCGTGCATGTACCACTCGCGCGTGAGCAGCACCAGCTGCTCCTTGGCGAAGTCCGGATCGACTATGGCCAGCGGAATGCAGTGAAAAGCGAGATCCCAGGCCGCATACCAGGGGTACTCCCATTTGTCCGGCATCGAAATGATGTCGGCGTTGTTGAGGTGTTCCCAGTCGCGATTGCGGCCGCGGGCGCGCTCGGGCGGCGGCGGCGGATGCGCCGGGTCGCCCTTGAGCCACTGCGCCACGTCGAAATTGAAGAACTGCTTGCTCCAGATCAGGCCGGCGAAAGCCTGGCGCTGCACCGCCCGCGCATCGTCCGATGCCATGCCGCGCTGCAGATCCTGGTAGAACTCGTTGGCCTCGCGTCGGCGCAGGTCCATGAGCGCATCGAAGTTCACGAATGGCTTCGGCTGCGCGCGGCGCGAGAGCAGCAGCCGTACCCGCAGCTGTCCGCCCGCCGGCACCACGGCCCGGTGCCATACGCCCGCCTTGGTGCCGGCCAGGCCCGGGTTCACCGCCTCGCTGCGGCCGGCAATGATGCAATCGTGGAACGCGTCCTTGAAGTGGCCTTCGGACGGCTGGTTCCACAATTTCCCCTGATTGGTCTCGTTGTCGGTGAAGAGCCATTGGCCGCCGGCTTCGGCATGAATGTAATGCGGCGGCATCTCCTTGTGATCGAGCCGCACCACGCCATTCTTGATGGTGTTGAGCTGCGGCTTGTAGGCATCGTGACGCCACGACCAGGTATTGCGCAGTAGCAATTGCGGCACCAGGTGCAGCGGTGCCGCTTCGGGTCCGCGATTGTGGGCGGTCACGAGCATCAGGATTTCACCCGGCTCGGCCTGCGCATACTCGACGAACACATCGAAGTAGCGGTCTTCGGCGAACACGCCGGTATCGAGCAGTTCGTACTCGGGCGCACCGACGCCGCGCCGGGCGCTCTCCTGCTGCAGATCCGCGTAGGGATACGCGCGCTGCGGGTATTTGTAGAGCATCTTCAGGTAGGAGTGACTCGGGGTCGCATCCAGGTAGAAGTACTGCTCCTTGACGTCCTCGCCGTGGTTGCCCTCGGAGTTAGTCAGGCCGAACAGGCGCTCCTTCAGAATCGGATCGCGTTCGTTCCAGAGCGCCAGCGACAGGCATAGCCGCTGCTCGGCATCGGACAGCCCCGCGATGCCGTCCTCGCCCCAGCGGTAGGCGCGGCTGCGTGCGTGATCATGGGGAAAGTAATCCCAGGCAGAGCCGTGTGCGCTGTAATCCTCACGCACCGTACCCCACTGACGCTCACTCAAATAGGGACCCCAGTTCTTCCAACTGGCCGCGCCGCGCGCTCTATCCCTGAGACGCTCCCGTTCCTGCGTCATGCCGACTCCGCGGTTCGATAGCCGCCATCGTACAGGCAACCGCCTGTGGGCGTCTAAACACCCCCGCCGGAGAGCATTCCCAGGGCGTGGCGGAAGCTGCGGCTGAGCTTGAGCTCGCGGCCACAGCGCAGGAGCACGGCGAATTCGCCATTGGCGAGCGCGCGCAGCTCGGCCACGCGCTCCACGTTCACCAGCGTCGAACGGTGGATGCGCGCAAAGCCATGCGGTGCCAGCCGCTGATCCATGGCGGCGATGGTCTCGCGCAGCAGCCAGGCTTTCTTGCCGATGTGCAGCGAGACGTAGTTTCCGGAGGCTTCGACCCAATCGATCTCGGCGATGCGCAGCACCACCACGCGATCGCCCGTGGGGATGGCGAGCCGATCGGAGCCTGGACGCATGGCGGCGCCCTGCTGAAAACTGGCAACGCCGGCGTTCAGGCGCGCGCCAAAACTCTCATCGCGGCTGGAAGCCAGCGCCTCGCGCGCACGCCGCAGCGCCTGCGCGAAGCGCTCATCGTCGATGGGCTTGAGCAAGTAGTCGAGCGCATTGACCTCGAAAGCCTTGACCGCGTACTGATCGAAGGCGGTGACGAAAATGATGTGCGGCGCGCGCTTGGGATCGAGGCCCGCGATCACATCGAAGCCCGACACCTCGGGCATCTGCACATCCAGGAACACCAGATCGGGCGCCAGCTTGCCGATGGCCGCGATCGCCTCGCCGCCGTTGGCGCATTCGCCGACCACCGCGATGTCGCCGGCCCGTTCGAGCCGGACACGCAGGCCTCGCCGCGCGAGCTCTTCATCATCGACCAGCAGCGTTCGAATCGTCACACCCGGGCCTCGAGCACCGTCGGGCGTAGCGCGCCCCACTGCAGCGGCAGCGAGATATCGGCGGCCACACCGCCGCTTGCTCCCTGGCCCACTGTAAAACTAGCCTGCGTGCCGTAGAGCTCGCTCAGGCGGGTGGCAGTGTTCGAAAGCCCCAGTCCGTTGGAAACCGGATTGGCTCGCTTGAGTCCCGGGCCGTCATCTTCGACACGCAGGCGCAGCAGTCCGGACTGGACGCTGACGCTGATCTGCACGGCTCCGCCGTTGGCGCGCACCAGGATGCCGTGACGGACCGCATTCTCGACCAGCGGCTGCAGCAGCAGCGTGGGCACCAGGGCTTCGTTGGCTTCGGCCGCCACATCGATCTGGAAGCTTAAGCGATCGCCAAAGCGAATTTTCTGTATGTCCAGGTAGTGCCGCACGAAGCTCATCTCCTCGCCCACCGTGATCTGCGGCCGCTCGCTGGTCTGCAGCGCCAGGCGCAGAAAGTCACTCAGCAGCGCGATCATGGTCGTGGCCGCTTCGCTGCGCCCTTCCAGTACCAGCGCCGAAATGCCATTGAGGGTGTTGAAGAGGAAATGCGGCTCGAGCTGCGACTGCAGTGCCTGCAGCCGCGCCGATTGCGCCAGAGCCTCGGCGCGCACGGCGCGCCGGCGTTCCAGCTGCAGGCTGATCCAGCCGTTGACTCCAAAGTACAGCAGCGACCAGGTCAGCAGCACGAAGGCCTCGAACAGCCAGGTGTCGAGCGGGATGATCGTGAACGAGGGCATCCACCGGACCAATGACGGCCGGATGCTGGCCGCAATCCAGGTCAGCAGCACCTGCGGCTCGAACCAGATGGGAGCCCCGACGGCAGCCAGCAGCAGCACATAGATCGAGAGCCGTACCGGCGACACCCCGCGACGGCGCCAGCGGCCATACAGATAGCGATAGAAGATCGTGAGCGCGAAGCCGGTGCCGATCAGGATCAGCACATCGAACACTGCCTGCTGCGGACTTTCCCGCGCCAGCGCATAACCGAACATCATCAGGCCGAAGGCGATCCATCCGCCGGACTGCAGCAGCCAGAACAGAAACCTGTGGGAAACCTGCCGGCCCGAGGGCCAGACGAGCCAGCCGGGCTTCAGCTCAGACAAAAGTGCAGACATGGCATGCGCCGCTTAGGACGAGCATCCCCGGGGCTTGAACGTGCGCTGCCGGCTGGCGGGAAATTGTTGCAGCGCATGAGCTGAGCGCACCGGGCGCCGCACGAGCTCGCCATCGCAGTTCGGGCAGATGCCGTGCAGCCGCGCGGTGACACAGTAGGTGCAGAAGGTGCATTCGAAGGAACAGATCCACGCATGCCGCGAGTCAGGCGGCAGATCGCCGTTGCAGCACTCGCAGTTAGGTTTGATCAGCAGCATGGCCTGAAATCATAGCGTAAGGCTGCCGCCAGCCGCGACTTCAGACGCGCAATTTCGTCCCCGTACGGACTCTCTTCGTCACCTAAACACGCTGTCCGGTCACATAGCTGCGCGAGGCTCAAAAGCGACGTATATCTTCTCGCATGCATGACCGCACGACCCACCGCGTGCTTCTCCGAAATGCTGCAGGCGTTCTTCAACGATTACCTGCCGCATCAGCGGGCATTGAGCCCGCGCACCATCGAGAGCTACCGCGACGCGCTGCGGCTGCTGCTGGAGTTCATCGAGTCGCGCGATGGCAAGAGCAGCGTGCGCGTGGAGCTCGCCGATCTGACACCCGAAGTGATCCAGGGTTTTCTGACGCATCTGGAACAGGTGCGTCATAACAGCGTTCACAGCCGCAACATCCGGTTGGCTGCGGTGCGCGGATTCCTGAAATTCGCGGCGCCGTGGGACGCCTCGCCGCGCCACGCGATTTCGCAATCGCTGCAGGTACCGATGACGCGCTTCGTGCGCTCGAAACCTGATTTCCTTTCGCGCGAACAGATGCAGGCGATCATCGGCGCGCATGATGGCAGCTGGATCGCACAACGCGATCACCTGATGCTGAGCCTGCTCTACAACACCGCGGCATCGGTATCCGAGATCGTGCGGCTGCGTGTGGATCAGATCCAGTTCGACGGCGCGGCCTGTGTGCATTTTCGCGGCACGCGGCGCGCACGCACCGTGCCGCTGTGGCCGACCACGGCGATGGCGGTGAAGGAGTGGCTGGCAGTCAACCCGGCACTCGAGGACAGCTGCTTCCTGCTGCCGAATCAGCGCGGCGCCGCCATGACCGCTACCTGCGTGCGGCGGCGGCTCGCCATCGCCGTACGGCGCGCCTCCCGCAGGGATCCCGAGCTCGCGCGCCGGCGCATTTCGCCGCGCACGATCAGGCACACGGCCTCCATGCACCTGTTGCAACGCGGTACCGATCTTGGCCAGATCACGCGCTGGCTCGGTCATGACACGCCGGCCACCATGCACAATCACGCGCGTGCGCTTCGATTTCGCGCTCGTCCAGGCACGCCCGAGCCTGCCCAGCGCGACGCCCCGTTGCTGGAGTTTACCGAGGCGTTCTAGCTAACATGGGCCGATGCCCTTCCTGCGGTTCCTGGTTGCACTCGCCTGCGTATCCTTAATCGTCTCGGGGCTGATACTCCATGACGGACCGCGCGATCTGGTTATCGATGCCTGTCCGTGGCTACAGCAGCAGTCCTTTAGCTGTCCGGCATGGCTGACACCGCAGCCGGTCCCGCCATTCGCGCCGCTGGTCTGCTTTTGCCTCGCAGGCCTGGGGTTTGTGTTCGTGATCTGGCCGCTGTTCGGCAGTGTGCTGGATCAGCCGCCGCAGATTCTGCTCGAGCAGTTCATCCAGCGCGGACGGAATTTGCACGAGCGCTGCCGCAAGGAGGGTGATCAGGCAGTGCAGCCCGATATCGACGCCTGGAACCGCGAAGTGTCGGACCTGCTGCGTCGCCTGGGACACCGCTATGTGCTGGCGTTTGGCGACTTCCGCAATATTCAGCTATTCGCCAGCCAGTACGACACCGCCGCGACCATCGAGCTACGACAACGGCTGCAACGGCTGGAGGAATTCCTGCAGCGTTTCAACCAGCCCGAGTCTCTCTAGACGGGCGATGGGTTTCGTTCGGCGAACTGCCGCTGATGCCAGTACGGATAGGCGGGCGTTACGTCGCTGGCGGCGTTCAGTTGCTGCATCTGATCCGCCGTCAAGGTCCAACCGACGGCGCCCAGATTCTGCCTGAGCTGCTCTTCGTTTCGGGCGCCGATGATCACCGTCGATACCGTCGGCCGCTGCAGCAGCCAGTTCAGGGCGATCTGCGGCACGCTCTTGCCTGTTTCAGCGGCAATCTTGTCGATGGCGTCGACGATCCGAAAGAGATACTCCTCGCTGACCGGCGGTCCGCCGGCGGCGGTCTTCGGCAGGCGGCTGACCTTCGGCAAAGGCTGGCCGCGACGAATCTTGCCGGTCAGGCGCCCCCAGCCGAGCGGACTCCACACCACGGCCCCCACGCCCTGATCCAGCGCGAGCGGCATCAGCTCCCATTCATAGTCCCGGCCCACCAGCGAGTAGAAGGTCTGATTGGCGACATAGCGCGGATAGCCATAGCGGTCGGCCGTCGCCAGGGACTTCATGAGGTGCCAGCCGGAAAAGTTGGAGACACCCACGTAGCGGATCTTTCCGGCCCGCACCAGCGCGTCCAGCGTCGAGAGCACTTCCTCGGGTGGCGTGCGCGCGTCGAACCCGTGCAACTGGAACAGGTCGATGTAGTCGGTGCCGAGCCGCACCAGTGACTTCTCAACCGCCTGTATCAGATGATAGCGCGAGGAACCGACCTCGTTGAGCCCGGTGCCGCTGCGGAAGGTGGCCTTGGTCGAGATGATCAGGGCGTCGCGGGGCCGGCCCTTGATGGCGCTGCCGAGCACCTCTTCCGAAGACCCGGCGGAGTAGATGTCGGCCGTATCGAACATGTTGATGCCGGCCTCGAGGCAGATGTCGACCAGCCGGCGAGCTTCGATCGCATCGCTGCTGCCCCAGGCCTGGAAAAATTCGCCCTTACCGCCGAATGTACCGGCACCGAAGCTTAAGACGGGGACATTGAAGCCGGACGCACCGAGTCTGCGAAATTCCACTGTGTTGCTCCTGGGGAAACCTGGCCGCTGCCGTCGTAGTGTAGTACGACGGAGCTGCCGGCCGGTTCAGAATGTGGGTGGTCCCCAACACTATCCGTTCTGGCTCGATGCAGACGCCGTGGGGGTAATACGACGCGGCAGGAGAGCGGACAGTTATCGGGGACCGGGTCTGACTATAGAGCAGGAGTTCTCGGCGCAGAAGTAATCATCTGCCATATCGACCAGCCATTTTGCTATCAGGGATCAGCGCAGATTCGGTTGCCGATTGCAGTGACAAGCCCCTACGGAGGTCACTACAATCGCGGCCCACCCGCTGCCTGAAGGAGCCACCGATGGCCTATACATTCCGTAACTTCTATATCGATGGTCAGTGGGTGGCGCCGCTCCGGGCACGGGACTTCGAGGTTATCAATCCAGCCACCGAGGAAGCCGCCGGGGTTATCTCACTCGGCACCGCTGCCGATGCAGACCGGGCGGTGGCGGCTGCCAGGCGTGCATTCGACGGCTACTCGCAGACCACGGGCGCTGAACGTCGCGATTTGCTGGAGCGGATTCTTGCGGTCTACCAGCGACGCTATGCGGAAATCGGCGATGCGATCCGAGAGGAGATGGGGGCGCCTGCGAAACTGGCCCAGGGCTCACAGGCCGGCATCGGAGTCGGGCACCTCAAGGCGATGATCGAGGTGCTGCGGACATTCCGCTTTGAACAGCAGCAAGGCGCTTCTCGGCTGCTGCTGGAGCCGGTCGGCGTGTGCGCGCTCATCACTCCCTGGAACTGGCCGATCAACCAGGTCGCCGCCAAGGTCGTTCCGGCATTGGCCGCCGGCTGCACCATGGTGCTGAAGCCGTCCGAATACTCACCCTTCAGCGCCATCCTGTGGGCTGAAGTCCTGCATGAAGCCGGTGTGCCAGCCGGCGTCTTCAATCTGGTCAACGGCCAGGGATCGGAGGTGGGTGCCCGCCTGGCCTCGCATCCGGATGTCGACATGGTGTCCTTTACAGGTTCGACGCGGGCGGGGACCGAAGTCGCCAGGACCGCGGCGGCCACCGTCAAACGCGTGCACCAGGAGCTGGGCGGAAAATCGCCGAACATTTTGCTCGACGATGCGGACTTCGAGCGCGCAGTCGCGGCGGGTGTGATGCACGTATTTCAGAATTCCGGCCAGTCCTGCAATGCGCCCACACGCATGCTGGTACCCGCCGACAAGCTCGACGCCGTTGAGGCAATTGCCCGGACCGTGGCGGAGAAAGTCGTGACCGGCGACCCGAAATCACCAGGCACACAGGTCGGCCCGGTGGTGTCGAAGATTCAGTTCGACCGCGTCGAAAATTTCATATCCCAGGGGATCGCCGAGGGCGCGAAGCTGCTGATCGGCGGTGAGGGACGCCCCGATGGCCTGCAGCGCGGCTACTACGTAAAGCCGACCATCTTTTCTCGCGTGAACAACGACATGGTGATCGCGCGCGAGGAAATCTTCGGGCCCGTGCTCTGCATTCTTCCTTATCAGGGCGAAGACGAGGCGGTCCGCATTGCCAACGACACGCCTTATGGCCTGGCGGCATACATCTGGTCGGGCGATCGCGTGCGGGCGGCGCGCCTCGGCCGGCGGCTAAGAGCCGGCCAGGTCACGATCAACGGCGCGCAAAGTGACATGAACACGCCGTTCGGGGGATTCAAGATGTCAGGCAATGGGCGTGAATGGGGCGAGCACGGTCTGCGTGACTTCCTGGAAGTCAAAGCGGTGCTGGGAGCCGACGCGGCCTGATACACCTCCGCCTGTCGCATACTCAATTCAGGATGTGAGGGCTATCCCAGAAGAGCATCGCCCGTATCTCGATGCTTCGACGAGGCGGTGCTCCCGGATCGCTCAAGGGATCATCGAAGGCGGTGTGAGCTGTTAGCCGTGCTCGTCCGTCAGTGGCCGAATCGTAGATCTTGAGCAGCGTGGCTTCCGAGGGCTCCTGGTACGGGTACCAGAACCAGACGTGCTGCGGATTGTAGGCAACTGCGTAGGTCTCACCGGTCCAATCGGGATACACCAGATCGCTTGCGATCAGGTCCGCCGGATCAATCGTGCGCGCATCACACACCGCCAGCGGCGCCAGTCGCACGCAGTCGCCGATCGGCCGCCAAAAGTTCACGATCGCGAAGCGGTGTTTGAGTCGCCACTCGGCCTCCTCCCGGGGCAGATGCCTGGCCACACGCCGCGGCGCCGAGTCGAAGGTCTGATCGTCATGTACCCGGCGCACCGGCTCGCGCAATGCCGTGCGCCCGGGCTCGGCGGTGCTGTCACGCAGCGTGTGATCAAAGATCAGAACCTTATCAGCGCCCGTGTGTTCCTTCAGCGCCGTCTCAACTTCCGGGTAGTCGATCGCTTTGACGCGGATGGGATCTATAAAGGCGTTCCAGTCGGCAAGTGAGCTGCCATGGCGGATCATCTCGAATCCGCTGACATCGAGCCCGAGCCCGTGGCTATGACGCGCATTACGTACTCTGACGACATGCGGTTCGACTTCCCCACTGTTCCTCAGCACGCCCGGGGGCGGGTCGAAGGTATAGTTAACGGGCCGCACACCTGTCTTGCGCGTGTAATTCACCACGGCGTGAACATAGGGCTGATCGACTACCGCCTCACCGGTCACAGCTATCAGCTCTTCAGTCACGGCGTTCATTGGCAAGACTCCTCGAACGGTCGCTGTCGGTGACGCATTGCCGAGACTATCGATTTCCGATCGTGCTTCCCAATACGATTAGCGTCTGAGCTTATGCACTGACGGATTGCCGGCCGCGGCGTCACCGCAGTGTCGACCGAGCTATTGGTGCAGATCGTCCAACCAGCGCACCGACTCGGGCGTCTCCACTGCCTCGATGTCCAGGTTGTAGACCAACCCGGTCTGCCCGCTGCGCGCCAGCACACAATGCAGCCGCAGATCGT
Organism: uncultured Gammaproteobacteria bacterium; assembly: GCA_963819195.1. GTDB lineage: Bacteria > Pseudomonadota > Gammaproteobacteria > Steroidobacterales > Steroidobacteraceae > FEN-1191. Next base: position 216,184 of record CAWFVL010000006.1, on the reverse strand, counting down.
CGCTGGCATTGATCTCCTGGTGTGGCACGTAAGGGGGGATGTAGATGAAGTCACCCGCCTCGGCATCCGCGACAAATTCGAGCCGATCGCCCCAGCGCAGCCGGGCGAGGCCGTTGACTACATAGATCACGCTCTCCAGGTCGCCGTGATGATGTGCTCCAGTCTTGGCGTTGGCTTCGATAGTGACGGTGCCGGCCCAGAGTTTGCTTGCCCCGGTGCGCGCAGTCGTTATAGCGGCGCGCCTCTGCATACCCAGCGTTTGCGCCGTCGCCTCGTCCATCTCGCTGGCGCGCACGACGCGCACGCCTTCTTTTCGCCATCGACTGATTGAATCGCTCATGTGAGGTTCCAACTGTGGCTTACACGTAGTTTAACCACGGTGGGCAAACCCAGTCCGATGTTTCAGATGAAAAGGGTGGACGTCGCGGCTACATGGGACTCGACGAGTATCGGGTGACGAGTACTGCCTGCCGCGACGTCCAAGTCGGAGGGTCGGCCAGGATCGTAGCAGTCATCATGCCTTAGACGCTGGCTGCCCGCGTCACAGATCCCGCTCGAGGGCCCGCATGACCGCGGCACGCGGTGAACGGCCTTCCATGAAGAACCTGTACCAGGAGGGCCAATCCACGTCGTCGCGCGAGATCTCGTGGAGAAGCTCCTTGAGATCTCCCTGCAGGACCGCGAGCACCTCGCTCTGCCACTGATTCCAATGCTGCTCGACGGGCACCGCCACAGAATCGCCCGCATCGACATACGCAAAGTCGAAAGTGCGATTGTTGACCACAGCATTCATGTCTCAACCCCGTACACAGGCTCCATACGAGGCTATATCGTTCTATGTTTTTTCTCCAAGGACTTTGGGATCTCAGCTTATGCGCAAGCTGCGCAGGCATCGTCATTCATCCGACCGTGGATTAGCTAGCGCTGTCGATCGTAATGGCATCGACCCGCTCCGCATAAAACGCAAGGCAGTCCCGGATCGCCGAGACGGCGGCATAAGGAGTTTCGTAGCTCCAGACGGCATTGACCAAGCGCTCGCCGCCAGCCGGAATGCTGAAATAGCTGCACTCGCCCTTGTAGGGACAGTACGTCTGATGCGCGGTCCGTTGCAGTTGCGTCATATCAACATCCGCGCGTGGAATGTATTGCACTGGAGGATAGGTGGCTTCCTGCAGTGTCAGGGCCTTGCGCGTGTCGGCGATGAGTTTGCCGCCCACCAGGACCGTGACCCGCCCTTTCGTTGGTGTAACGGTGATCGGATGATCCGGTCCCGGAATCCTGATCGGCCTGCTGTTCATATGTTACTGCCCCTTACTGCGTACAGTGCTCGAGCCGCCGGAGCTGGCCTGCGGCGTCCGCCAATCCCTGCGAGGCCGCCATGCTCATGCGTCGGCAGAAAGTCTGGAATGGCAGGCCCGAACCCGCCAGATGAGCGGCATCGGCGTCGAACGACGCCCGGTGCGCCAGCGCCAGAAAGAAACTCGCCAGCGCATCGCCGCCATCCGATGCAGCGGTCAGCGCCGGCGTGGCGAGGGAGCGATCGATCTTACCGGTGCTCATGGCTTCCATCAGAAATGCGGCGACCGCCGCACGCACATCGCCGAAGTGACGCAGTGCGTTCACGGATTTGGCAAAGCCGTCGGCTTCCATGACGTGATCGCTCTGGCGCATGCGTTGAACGCGCAGCGACTCACGCAGCGTGTGCTCGCTCACATCCTGCACCATCGCGGGCGTGAGCGCGGGGTTCCTTGCGAGCTTGAGGAAGCGCAGCAATTCATCACCACTCGGTAGTGTCGTTGGCTCGAGCGACAGATTAACTACGTTGGATTTCGGATCGGTGAGCGAGACTCGGTCGATGTGACCGTAATAACCGGGAGCCACCGCCGCAATGTTGTGCATGCCTGGTTGAATGGGCATCGAGGCACTGGTCATTGCCTGCGCATCGAGCAGCAACCGGGCCGTCGGCGGCGTTACCTGGACAGTGAGCGGCACCATGCCGGCCGGAATCGTCATGGGCGCCGATGCGACTGCAGGCTGCGCCGCTGCAATAGGCGCGCTTGATTTCACGGCAGCTGGCTGTGCCTGCGCGGTAGCCTTTGTCGCAGTCGTCTTGGTTGTCGGCGCTCTCGTGGGCGCCGACTTGTCGGGCGGCGTTGCAGTCCTCGTCGCAGGTGCGGATGCCGGTGCTCGGTTCAGCGACTGCTACGGCTGGCTCGATGTCGGCTGCCGGTGTGATCGGTGGCGGTGCGGCCGCCGCAACGACCAGCGGCGGCGCTGTCGCGCTGCGCGCACCCAGATACCCGAGGCGCCAGGCCGCGGCAACAGCGACCACGGCGACCAACGCTGCCGCCGCCGCGAGCAGTGGCAGAGGCCGCGAGGGCCGTCGTGGCGCGAGGCGACGCGTCAACGAGGCGAGCACATCGCGGCATTCCACGGCCGTCGGACGTTCCTCCGGCGACACACGCAGACATCGGGCAATCAAGTCGATGCAGGCGGGATCCACCGTGCGCAGCGAGCGTGCGAGATGGCGCGCATCGTCCCTGGAGCGGATCGGATGGCGATTGGGCAATTCGCCCGCCAGCATCTGGTGCAGCACCAGGCCGAAGCTGTAGATGTCGACGCGGTTGGAAATCTCAGCGCCCAGCGCCTGCTCGGGTGCCATGTAAAGCGCGCTGCCCACGACGACGCCGATTGCCGTCTTGGCGCCATCGATGACAACCGACTTGGCGATGCCGAAATCCGACAGCACCGGCGTGCCGTTCTCGCGCAGCAGGACGTTGTTGGGTTTGAAGTCGCGATGGATGACCTCGCGATGGTGAGAGTAGGCGAGCGCATCGGCCATCTGCTGCGCGATGCGATACGCCTCGTGGGGCGGCAGGCGTCCGGCGTCGAGGCGCTGCTTGAGCGTGCCACCGCTGACGTATTCCATGACGAAGTACTGTTTCGGACCCAGCCAGCCGCTGGCGAATATGGTCACAATGTTGGCGTGCTGGAACCCGGCAATGATCAGTGCTTCGGTCGTAAAGCGCTGTTTGAACTCGGTATTTTCGGTCAGGTCTGGGTTGATGACCTTGATGGCGACCAGGCGCTTCAGGGTCTCGTCTTCCGCCAGGTACACCCCGCCCATGCCACCCTGATCGAGCAGGCGGCTGATGCGATACCCCGGAATGCCGTCGACCACCGTGGTGGTGACCCGGGTGGCGTTATCGATATCCATGAACCCTGGCTTTATCGCCTTTTGGGTGGATTCTACTCCGCCTTGAAATCCCGGTACTTGCGCGCGCTGCCCCGGACCTTGTCGGCCGGGTAGCGGCGGCAGTTGACTTCGAGTTTGGCGGCGGCCGCCTGCAGCAGATCGACTCCCAGTTTGTCGGCGAGGCGCACCAGGTAGATGAAGACGTCGGCCATTTCCGCGCCGACCGCCGCGAGCTCCTCGCCCGCCAGCGCGCTCGATGCTTGCTCGCTGAGCCATTGGAAATGCTCCTGCAGCTCGCCGGCCTCCACCGTGAGCGCCATTGAGAGATTCTTGGGCGAATGGAACTGGTCCCAATCCCGCTCGGCTGCAAACGCCCGCAGCGCGTCGCGCAGCTGCTGAATCGATTCCAGCCGGGCCTCGCTCATGGTTCGAGCAGATCCTGCAGCTTGCCGAGCGCGGACTTCCAGATCTCGCGTTGCGCCTCGACATCGGCCTTGCCGGCGAGCTTGCTGATCTGCACGGCGAGCTGTGCCTTGTCGGCGCCCTTGGAATAAAAATTGATCTCGAGGCGCGCGCCCTTGCCCCATGCGCCGCGAAAATATTTATCCCGGGTCTGCGACGAGCTCTCGAATTTTCCCTTTGGAAACCACTTGGCACGCGTCGCCTCGCTGGCAGCGGCCGCATAGAGCTTGGGCAGGCTGGTCGCGAGTGTGCGGGAAACCGCCACTGAATAGCCGCTCGCGGTTTGGTGTCGGGCGCGCATACCGCGCGCGCGTTCGTATTCGACCGCCACCATCTGCCGCCACCACGCGGGTACGCCGTGGCTATCCGAGAGCAGCGCGACGATTGCCTTATGTTCGAGTGAGGAGGCTCCAGCGCGATCGAGCACCGCGAACCAGCCGGCCCAATCCTTGCCGGTCTTGGATTTGACGGCAGCATCGCTCATCGATAGCTGCTTTGCGCCTGCTCTCGCCATGATGGTACGACCCTCCATATCACTTGCAATGACGGGGTCATTGAACCACGTCAAGCGCGGCCCCGCGAGTCGGCGCCGCGGCGAGATTTAGAATTCTTCATCCTCGGAGTGTCCGGCATCGAATAGGCTTTACCCATGCCCAACACTAAAACCCGGGCCTATGCGGCCCAATCCGCCAAGACCCCACTGGCGCCCTTCAGCATCGAGCGGCGCGAGCCGGGCGCACGTGACGTCAAAATAGATATTCTCTATTGTGGCGTCTGTCACTCGGATCTGCACACGGCGCGCGGCGAGTGGGGTGGCGTCAAATATCCCAGCGTACCGGGCCATGAAATTGTCGGCCGGGTGAGCGCGGCCGGATCGCAGGTCACTCGAGTCACGGTGGGTGAATTCGTCGGTGTCGGCTGCATGGTCGACAGCTGCCGGACCTGTTCGGCCTGCCAGGAAGGCCTGGAGCAGTATTGCGAGGGCCCGCATGGTTTTACGGGCACTTACAACGGGACGGTGCGTGGCGACGCTGCCAATACCTATGGCGGCTATTCCACCGCCATCACGGTGGACGAGCACTTCGTGCTGACGATGCGGCATAAAGTCGACCGATTGGCCGCCGCCGCGCCCCTGCTCTGTGCCGGCATCACGACCTGGTCGCCGCTGCGGCACTGGAAAGTCGGACCCGGCTCAAGAGTGGGCGTGGTCGGCATCGGCGGTCTCGGACACATGGGCATCAAGCTGGCGCATGGCCTCGGCGCCCACGTGGTTGCGATCACCACCTCAGCGGCAAAGCGCGAGGACGCCATCAAGCTGGGCGCCGATGAAGTCGTGGTCTCCAGGAATGCGAACGAGATGGCCCGGCAGGCCGGAAGTCTCAATTTCATCCTCAATACCGTGGCCGCGCCGCTGGACCTGGATCTGTATGTGCAGTTGCTGCGGCGGGACGGCACCATGACCTTGGTCGGTGCCCCGGCATCCCCGCACACACCGCCGAACGTGTTCAACCTGATTCTGGGACGGCGCAGCGTGGCGGGATCCGCGATTGGCGGCATTCCAGAAACGCAGCAGATGCTCGATTTTTGCGCGGAGCACGACATCGCCAGCGATGTCGAAATGATCCGCATGCAGGACATCGAGAAAGCCTACGAGCGCATGCTCAAGAGCGACGTCAAGTACCGCTTCGTCATCGACATGTCATCGCTCAGGAACTCCGGCTGAACGGGTCGCGGATCGCGAGTTGTCTCAACCGGACAGGCGACCCGCCAGCCGCCGTTGCCAGAAGCCCAGGCGAATGTCCTCGGGCAGCAGCCTCACCACGAGATGCAGGATCAGCGGCAGCAGGATGAAATCATCGAGCACGCCGAGCACGGGAATCGCAAAGTTAAATGGCTCGATCGCATAGAGACACAGAATAATCGCGGCCGGCCAGAGCCACAGCGGCCGGCGCTCATGCCGCAGGGCGAACCACAGCAGGCGCAGATCCTGCCCGGCAAGCCGCCAGAGTCTAAGCAGTCGCAGCATCTCGGCACGCTGGGGTTACCATAGGACGATCGTGGGCGTTTGCCGCCCCGGATTCAAGAGGTGGGGGGAGCGTGAACGACGGCAATTCTGTCGATCTGGTGGATCCTGAGCTTCGGGGCCTGCTGACCGCCTTCCCGCAATTATCGTTGTCGCTCGACGAACTGCCGCAGATTCGCCGTGACGGCGATGAAATGTGGCGCAATCTTGCCGCGGCAGCGGGGCCGCCGGCGGACAAAGGCATCCAGGTAGCCGAGCGAATCGTGCCAGGTCCCGCTGGCGCCCCGGCCGTGCGCGTACTCACCTATGATCCGGCGCGCGTCAGGCAGGACAGGCCGGCGTATCTGCATATTCACGGCGGCGGCTACGTGCTCGGTACTGCGGACGCAGCCGAGGTCGCCAACCGCGAACTGGCCGCGGCACTGTCATGTTTCATCATCTCGGTCGACTACCGTCTGGCGCCCGAAACGCGCGCGCCGGGCCAGGTCGAGGATTGCTATGCGGCGCTTCAGTGGCTGCACGGTGCCGCCGCGGAGCTGCGCGTTGATCCCACGCGCATCGCCGTTGGCGGGGAAAGCGCCGGCGGCGGACTGGCTGCAGCACTGGCACTGCTGGCGCGGGATCGCGGTGAGATTCCAATCTGCTTCCAGAATCTGGTCTACCCCATGCTCGATGACCGAACCGCGGCGCTGGTGAAAATCAATCCCCACACGGGACGGCACCTGTGGACGCACGAGAGCAATCGTTTCGGCTGGACCGCCTTGCTGGGCGGCGCGCCCGGCGCGGTCGGCGTGTCGCCCTATGCGGCGGCGGCACGGGCCGTCGACCTGCGAGGCCTGCCGCCCGCCCTGATTACGGTGGGTGCGCTCGATCTGTTTCTCGAGGAGGACATCGACTACGCCACGCGGCTCATGCAGGCGGGAGTACCGACGGAACTGCACGTCTACCCAGGCGCGTACCACGCATTCGATCTGGCCAGCGACGCGAAGGTCGCGCAGGCCGCGATCCGCGACCGGCTCAACGCGCTGCGGCGCGCATTACAGGTCTGACCAGGACGGTCTGACCGGTCCGCGGTCCGCGGTCCGCGGACGCTTCAGATTTTGGCGCGCGACAGCCAGCCGGCCAGCACGATCAGCCCCGCACCCAGGCCGAGACCAAAGCTCAGGGACTCGAGCCCCAGGGCCACGAGCAGCAGCGCGCTGCACAGCGGCGTGGCATAAGCCATGACGGTCATCAGGCGGCAGTCGCCGCGACGGAACCCCCGGTCCCAGGCGAGATTCCCCAGTGCCAGCGGCACGATGCCGATGGCAGCCGAGGAGGCCAGCGCACCCAGATCCGGCACGATCGTGGACTCGAGCGCGGCATGCAGCGCCAGGCACAGCAGCGCCGAGATCAGGCAGGCGCGCTGCAGCAGCCGCGCCGGTGAGTCATTCCGGATCAGCCGAAACACACAGTAGAGGGCCCATGACAGGCCGCTGGCCAGTGCGAGCGCGATCCCGGTAAACGAGAGCGTCAGGCCGCCATGACCCATGAGCGCAAACGCTCCGGCGACGCCAAGCGCCAGTCCAAGCAGGTGTCGTGGCTCGAGCCTGAACACTCGCAACAAGGCGCCGACGCCGATGATCTCCACCGGCCAGAGATAGGACAGCAGGTTGGCTTCGGCAGCGGGAATGTAATGGGTGGCCAGGATGTGAAAGGCGTTCGAGCCGGTGAGCCCGAGCGCGCAGGCCAATGCCGGAAGCCAGGAGCCGCTGCTCGCCTGCAGCGGCGGCGCGGATTCCAGGCGACGCAGCACCAGCCAGCCCGCCACAAAGGCGATCGTGAGACATTCAAACGCGGGAACCTGCAGCGTCCGCAGCGCCAGCGCGGGCCAGGTAGCCCAGAGCGGAATGGCGAGCAACCCGAGGCAGGTCCAGGCCTTGGGCGAGAGCTCATGCCGACGACGCGCGGGAGCACCCAGCGTGCCGAACCAGATGAGGGTATCCGCACTCACGGCGTCGAAGGATACCTTACATTTTCAGCCGATTTGGACTGGAACCGCCGGGATGGAGCCTCCTGCCCTGCAGTATGGCCATCAGTGCCGGATGCGCCCCGCGCAATCGCCGGTACAGTCCCAATGCGTGACCGGCATCGGCCGCGAGGCAGAGCCGCTCGAGCTCGCGCACGCTTTGCGCGAAGGTGAGCGCGCCCACGTTCGCGGCACTCGATGCAAACTTGCGGCTGATGGTGGCGGCCTCCTCGAAGCGTCCATGCTCGAGCGCGGTGCGCAGTTCGACCAATGCGCGTGCCGATCCGGACTCGAACAGCTCGACCAGCCGCCCATAGAGATCCGGCGGTCCGCTACCGCGCAGATTGCACAGCCGCGCGACCGCTGCGGAATCGATGTCAGACCAGATGGGGACATCGGGCGGCGCTTCGGGAGGCGCTTCATCGGCAGTTTCCGCGGGGTCCGCCACATCGCTCACATCGATGGCGGAGGGTTCCTCAAGGGGGCGGCCGTCCAGCAGCTCATCGACCCTGCGTACGGCTTCTTCGAGCGCTCGATTGGTTTCCTGCAGTTCACGCGCCTGCAGGGCCAGTTCGGTTTCAAGGCGCAGACGCTCGCGCGCGAGGCGCTGGATTTTTTGGGCCTGGAGCCGCGCGCGATAGACGAGGTAGGCCAGCGCGGCGAGCAGGCAGGCGCACAGACACACGGCAAGCGTCACACCAGCCTCCGGCCCGATACCAATGCGCTCGAGCCCAATGACGGCTCCTCGTTCAGCAGGGAAGCGTCAAGAATACTCTATCGGCTGGTGAGGATGGGCCGGAGATCCGACGCATGCGCGGTATCGACGATCAGTTCGGGACGCAGCAGGTACCGCTGCTCCAGCACGGCGGCGGACAGTGGCCGCGACAACAGGAAGCCCTGCACCTCCTGGCAACCGCGGCTGCGCAGCCATTCGAGTTGCCCGGTACGTTCGACGCCTTCGGCGGTCACGGTGAGATTGAGGCTGGCGGCCAGTGACAGGATCGCGTTGGCGATCGCCGCGTCGCTGGCCGAGTGATCGACGTTGAGAACGAAGGACTTGTCGATCTTGATACGATCCGGTGGAAAACGCGTGATATAGGCCAGCGAGGAATAACCGGTGCCGAAGTCATCGAGCGCAATCTTGCAACCGAGCGCGCGCAGACGCTCGAGCGCGCCGCGCACCGCGGTCGAGTCCTTGAGCAGCAGCGATTCGGTGATTTCGATTTCGATCAGCGACGCCGGCACGCCGTGGGCCGCGGCCGCCTCCTCGACGACGCGTGCGGGATCGCCGTAAAGCAGCTCCTTAGCGGAGACATTGATGGCAATCGGAACCGCGCAATCGCGATCCAGCCAGCCGCGCAGGTACCGGCAGGCCGCATTCGCTACCCAGGCGCCGATGTCGATGATGAGCCCGCTGTCCTCCGCGATCTCGATGAAGCGTGTCGGCGATATGTCGCCATGCTCCGCGTCGCACCAGCGCAGCAGCGCCTCGACCCCCGAGACCCGATTGTCGCTGAGCCGGAATTTGGGCTGGAACTGCAGCTGCAGCAGCCCATCGTAGACCGCGCGCCGCAGCCGCGCCTCGAGATCAAGCCAGTCGCGCAGGCGCGCGCTCATGGCGGGCGTGTAGACCGACACCGCTCCGCCGTTGCCGCCCTTGGCCTGGTACATCGCCGTATCGGCATGCTTGAGGACCGTGGCGACGTCGGCGCCGTCCTGTGGATAGACCGCCAGCCCGATGCTCGGTGCCGAGTAGAACTCCAGCCCCTCGTGGACGATGGGATCCTTGAAAGCGCCGCAACAGGCATTGGCGATCGCCAGTCCGACCGCGCGTGCTTCGGGGTCGCGCAGCAGGATCACGAACTCATCGCCGCCGAAGCGCGACAGCGTCAGCCGATCGCGAAACTCGCCGAAAGCATCCAGGGTGGTCGAGAGATATCCGGCGACGATGCGCAGCACTGCATCACCGACACTGTGACCAAAGGTATCGTTGACGCGCTTGAAGCCGTTGAGATCCATGTAGATGACGGCCACGGATTCGCGCGCCGGGGCCGCATCGGCAAACAGCCGCTCCGCGGTCTCGAGACAGCGCTGGCGGTTGGGCAGCCCCGTGAGCGGATCCATGTAGGCCAGTCGCTCGATGTGCTCGGCTGCCGCGGTGCGCTCGCTGGTATCGCGACGCACGACCACCACATCGCCACCCTCGCGGCGATTGAAGCGCAGCTCATAGGATCGCCCCGAGGCGTCTGCCGCCGTCTGGCGATATTCGATGGTACGCGGCGTGCCGTCACTGGCCGTGCCGTGGATTGCCGCCTCGATGGCGGCGAGCTGTTGGGGTGGCGCCAACTCGGCGAGCTCGCTCGCGCTGCCAGCGTTGGGGCTCCACTGGATACGGCCGTCCGGCGCGACCACCCACAAGGTGTCGGGGATGGCCTCGACCAGCGTGCGCACCTGCACGATGCGTTCAGAGAGCGCCTGCGCGGCCGCGGCATTGCGCAGGAAGTATTCGAGCCTGCGCGGCAGCAGCGCCCAGTTGACGGGTTTGGAGATGAAGTCCGTGGCGCCGGCTTGGAAGGCAAGACTCACCGCGGCCTGATCTTCATTGCCCGTCACCATGACGATGGGTACGCTGGCGAAGCGCGGCTCGGCGCGCAATCGACGGCATACCTCGAAGCCATTGAGTCCGGGCATGTCGACATCCAGCAGCACGATGGCGACCTCGCGCGACAGACAGGCCTGCAGCGCGGCGAGCCCATTATCGAAGGCCACCGGCTCAAGACCGCATTCCTGCGCCGCCTCGGATAGCAACAGACGTCCCAGGTCTTCGTCGTCGGCGATGACGACCAGCGGCCGCTGTGAGTTCGCCGTGGTCATGCGCTCGCCTTCAGTCGCAGGCCATGCAGGTTGTCGAGCAGACGTGGATGTACCGCGCGCAGCCGCAGGTAGAGTCCCAGCGAGTGGCCGGCATCGGAGGCCTTGCAGAGCCGCTCAAGCTCGCGCACGTGGCTCGCAAAGCCCAGCGCGCCGACGTTGGCGGCGCTCGATGCAAAACGGTGACACACAGCCGCCGCCTCCTCGAAGCGGCCGCCCTCGAGTGCGTTGCGCAGCTCGACCAATGCGCGAGCAGATCCTGATTCGAACAGCGCTATCAAGCGTTCGTACAGATCCGACTGTCCGCCGCTGCGCAGATTGCGCAGCCGCGTCACCGCGGAACCGTCGATGGTGGCCCAGGCCGCATCGCTCTCGACGCTGGTCTCAGCGGGCAGCGCCAGGCGCGGTTCTGGAGAGCGCCGCGGCGAGCCGATCCAGCGCGCCAGCACATGCGCGCACTCCTCAAGGGTGCAGGGTTTGCTAAGGATGTCATCCATGCCGGCCTGCAGGCAGGTCTCTCGATAACCGGTCGAGCCGTGGGCTGTCAGCGCAACGATGGGCACTACCCGGCCATCGCCCTGCTGCTGGCGGATCATCCTCGTGGTCGCGAATCCATCCAGCTGCGGCATGCTCAGGTCCATGAGCACCAGGTCGAAGCGCTCGGACGCGTATCGTGAGACCGCCTCGGTGCCGTTGTCGACCCACACGCAGGTGCAGCCGAGAGTCGCGAGGTAGCCCTGCGCCACCGCGGCGTTGACGGGCTCGTCCTCGACCAGCAGCACGTGGCCCTCTAACGTGGCGTCCAGCACGTTCGAACTGCCGAGCGCGTCGGCGGTCGCCGAGGCCGTGCCGCTGGCAGCCGACAGCGCCTCGTAAAGCGCATCACGAGTGACGGGCCGGAGCAGCACGCTGAACGGATAGGGAATCGCTCGGAAGCTGCGCTCGGCGACTTCAGTCTCGCTCGCGACGATGATCAATGTCGGGGTCTGGCTTGCGATCGTCGCGCCATGGAATGCCGCCGCCGTGCCGAGGAATTCCTGCGCGACGCTGCCATCGGCGATGACGATGTCATCCACCTCGAGCGCGCTGCTACCGCTGTTGACTTCGGTGGCCAGCGGCTCGAGCCCCAGTGCCGCGACGTGGCGCTGGAGCGCCTCGGCCAGTGCACGTCGGCGACTGACGATGTGGACGCGGCGGCGCGGCAGCGGCACGCGCTGGCGACGGGTGGGCTCGGCGCCGAGCTTCAGCGGCAGCGATACATGGAAGGTCGAGCCGACCTGCGGCTGGCTCTCCACCGTGATGGTGCCGCCCATGAGCTGCGTGAGCTCGCGGCAGATCGCCAACCCGAGGCCTGTGCCGCCGAAGCGGCGCGTGGTGGATTCGTCGGCCTGCATGAAGGGATTGAAGATCTTCGCGATGGTGACGGCGTCCATGCCGATGCCGCTATCCGCCACCGACAGGCGCAGCGTCGCCTGCACCGCATCGATGAACTCGATATCGGCGCGCACCACGATCTCGCCTTGCGCCGTGAACTTCACGGCGTTGCCGATCAGGTTCATGACGATCTGCCGCAGGCGCAACGGGTCGCCGAGCAGGTTGGCGGCCTCCATCGGCGGCGGACAGACGATCAGCTCGACACCCTTGTCCACGGTGGCCCCGGCGAACAGTGCCGCGCACTCCTCGAGGATCCGCACCAGGTCGAGCGAGAGTTCTTCCAGCGCGACCTTACCGGCGTTGATCTTGGACAGATCCAGCAGGTCGTTGACGATCTGCAGCAGCACCTGCGCTGAGGAGCGGATGGTCTGCGTCAGTCGCGCCTGCGTGCCCGAGAGTGTCGTGCGCACCAGCAGCTCGGTCATGCCCAGCACGCCGTTCATCGGCGTGCGCAACTCGTGGCTCATGCGGTCCATGAACCGCCCCTTGGCCTGCACCGCCTCCTCGAGCGCCTGGTTACTTTCGCGCAGCTCCCGCGTGCGCAACGCCACTTCGGTTTCGAGTCGCTGTTGCTCGAGCGCGATGCGGCGGAATTTCAGGCGCTGCAGGCGCACCCGATAGGCAATCAGCGCCAGCGCCGCCAGCAGGTAGGCGGTGTAGGCCCAGGGCGAGCGCCAGGGCGCCGGATCCCGATGAATCGTCAGCCGCAGCGGGGTCTCGCTCCAGACCGAATCGGCATTTGCGGCCAGCACCTCGAGCACATGATCGCCGGCGTCCAGGTTGGTGAGCGTGATGCGATGCTGGCTGCCAAGATCGATCCAGCTGTCGGTCAGCCCGGCCATGCGGTAGGCGATGCGGTTGCGCTTGGGCGAGGTGAAATCCAGTGCGCCAAAATCCAGTGACACGATGTTGGCGCGGTAATCGAGGGGCACCCGATTCAGCAGCCACGAAGGCGTGCCGCCGCTGAGCGGCACGCCCATGACCGTGACCTGCACCAGCGCCAGCCGCGGCGGCCGGCGATTCTCCGAGATGTGCGAGGGATCAAAGATATTGAATCCACCGGGACCACCGAAGCACACCCGACCGTCGCTCAGCCGGTGGAAGGCGCCGAAGTCGAACTCCTCGCCCTGCAGGCCATGCTGGCGGTGATAGGTCTTGACGCTTCCCGTGTCCGGGTCGAAGCGCATCAGGCCGGAGTTGCCGCTGATCCAGAGCCGGTCCGCCGAATCGACCACGATGCCGTAGATGGTGTCGCTCGAGAGCCCCTCCTCGCGCGTGATGATGCGAAAGTGAATGTCCTCAGGCGTTGATGCGTTGCCGATAACCTCGGCCAGGCCACCGCCGTCGGTGGCGACCCACACGCGCCCCTTCTGATCCACGGCGAGCGCATACACGGTATTGGTCGGCAGCGTCGCGAGATCGGCCGGATCGTGGTGAAAGGCGCGCACCATGCGGCCGTCGGGGCGTACCAGATCGAGGCCCCCGCCATCGGTGCCGATCCAGAGATTGCCGTGCATGTCCTCGACGATGGCGCTGACGTTGGCGCCGCTGAGCGGCGGCAGTTGCCGCACCAGGCCGGTGACCGGGTCGAGTACGTTGGCGCCGCCGCCATGAGTACCGATCCAGATGCGTCCATCGCGCGACTCGTAGATCGTCATGATGCCGGCGGCGCTGGTCGCATGCGGGTCGCCGGCTTTAACCGGTATGGACTCGAGCCGTCCGTTGGCGAATTTCTGCAGGCCGCTCGCCATGGTGCCGATCCAGAGCGCACCGCGACGATCCTCGCGCAGCGACATGACCCGTTGATCGGCCAGCGCGTCGTGATGCGTCAGCATCCGGTCGATGCTCTGCGCCTGGCCGGTGCTGCCGTCGAATTGATACAGACCGCCGCCGAGCGATGCGATCCAGACCCGATCGTTCGGTGCGTCGGCGAAGGCGGTTACCGGCTTGCCGCCCAGCCACTCGGGCCGGTGGCTGCCGAGCTCCCAGCTGTGCGGGTTCCAGCGACTCACACCGCCCGAGCGCGTGCCGATCCAGACCAGGCCGGCATCATCCTGGTAGAGCGACATAATAAAGGAGTCGCGCAGCGACTCGGTATCGCTGGCGTCCTGCCGATAGTGATCGAAACGGGCACTGCTGCCATCGAGCAGATCCAGGCCGTCGGCGGTGCCGATCCACAGATGCCCGGCCTGGTCCTTGAGAATGGCGCGAACATCATCGCTGACCAGCGAAGCCGATAGCTGCGCGTCGTGTCGGAACGAGCGGATCAGATGACCGTCCTGGTCGAGCACGTGCAACCCGTGATCGAAGGTACCGACCCAGAGCAGACCGCTGTCGTCCTCGTAGATGCGCGATACCTGCTCGCCGGCCAGCAGGTGGACGAAGCTGCGATGCGCCGGATCCCAGCGATCCAGCCCCTGCGCGGTGCCGACCCAGACGCGATCGGAGCGATCGCGCGTCAGCGTAAAGACGCCATCATCGATCAGCGAATCGGGATTGCCCGCATCATGACGCAGCGAGTCGATGCGGCCGGAAACAGGATCGAGCACATCGATGCCCGCATCGCTCGTGCCCACCCAGACCGAGCCGCCGCGGTCGATGACCAGTGCGCGTACCCCATCACTTGAAAGAGTTCCGGCCGCGCCGCCGGCATGCCGATAGACCGTGAAGGTGTCCGCCGCGCGATTCCATCGCGCCAGGCCCGCATCCTTGATGGCAATCCACAGATCGTGATGCGCATCCTCCACCAGCTGGTTGATAAAGTTGCCGGGCAGCCCGGCCGCGCTGTTGCGCGAATAGGAGTATCGGTACAGCTCGTGGCCGTCGTAGCGCACCAGCCCATCCTCGGTGCCGAGCCAGACGAAGCCCTGCGAATCCTGCAGCGTCGTCATGACGGTGCCCTGGGGCAGGCCGTCGGAGGTGGTCAGATGCTCGAGAATGAGCGGTGGGATGTCGGCGGCGGCTGAGGCGACCGCTGTCCCGAGAACCATCAGCGCCCCGGCGACGCACCATCGCCGCCAGGCGCGAATACACACATCCGCTCGCATACCGCGACGATGCACTATGTCGCCACGGCAAGCTTTGAACGATTCCCGGCCCGTGATCTGTGCCGCGCGCGTCGCGAGACGCGCGTCACAATTCCGTTACTGGTTGGGCACCCACGACTCGATCGAAGCCGGCGAGGTCTGCGACGAGGAGGCGCTCGAGCTGGTGTTCCACCAGGGAACCGACTTGCTCCAGGTGTACCCCTTGCTCCAGGTATAGCCCTTGGACCAGGTGTAGCCCTTGCTCCAGGTGTAGCCCTTGCTCCAGGTATAACCCTGGCTCCAGGTGTAGCCCTGGCTCCACGAGTAACCCTGGTTCATCGGATAGCCCTGCGACCAGGACAGGCCATCGCCGGGTTGCGCCTGGCCCCACGCGGTGCCGTTGAGATTCATGATGTAGTAGTTGCCGTTCGCGTCCTGGTTGGCAGGACCGCCGAAATGTTCCGTGCCGGCGAGGTCCGCATTGATATCCAGGCCGAGATTCGCGCAGCCGCTGGCCGAGCTGTTCACGGCGGAGACCGCGTTCATAAGACCCGCGCCCTGCTGGAACACACTGTAGGCAAGACCGCCAGCGCTGGTCACGGCCGGGCGCGCGCTCATCAGCAGGCGGCATTTGATCGTGTCCGGGGTCAGCGTCGGATCCGACTGGATCATCAGCGCGACTACACCCGTAGTGACGGCCGCCGCCATCGAGGTGCCGGACATGGTGAACATCTGTTCGGTCGGGTTCATCGAGTTCGGATCGATGTTCGCAAGATAACTCGCCGAGGACATCGAGGCCGCGATGTGGCCGCCGGGCGAGACGATCTCGGGTTTGACGAAGCCCTCGTAGGTCGGGCCGGTCGATGAGAACGAGGCCAGGCGATCATCGGTCGGATCGTAGGGCGTGTAGTTATCGGTCAGCGCGCCTACCGTGATGATGTAGGGCACGTTGCCTGGGACATCGATAGTCATCGGGCTGGGGCCTTCATTACCGGCCGCCGCCACCACCACGATGCCCGCGCGCCACGCAGCCATCACGGCCTGCGCCAGCGGATCATCCCAATAGTAGGACTGCGGCGGCGCGCCGAAGGACAGATTGACGACCCGGATGTTGTATTGCTTCTGGTGCGCGACTATCCAATTCAGTCCCGAGATGACGTCGGTGTAGCGGCCGCCGCCTTGGCCATCAAACGCGCGCACGATGACGAGGTTCGCCTTGGGTGCCACGCCGAGATAGCCGCCGGCGAGATTCTGCGCGCCGCCGGCCGCAATCGAGGTGACATGGGAGCCGTGGCCATATGGGTCGCTGGTCACCGGCCCCGTGCCGCCGTTGAGCACATTGACCGAGGCCAGGATGCGACCGCCGTAGTTCTGGCTGATGTCCTGCCACAGGCCGGTATCGAGCACGGCGATGGTAACGCCCTGGCCCGTCACGCCCGACTGCTGCAGCGTGTCTGCGCCGACCAGCATCGTGTAATCGGTCTCGTAGAGTGCGGTCGGTGCGGCAACGCCGGTGCCGTCGGTGAGCGCCGTGTTCTGGCTGACCGCGGCGACCACCGGCGAGGTGATTGCGCTCACCGCGGGAGTCGAGACCACCGCGCTGACCACTGGCGCCACCACCTGGCTCGTGAGGGTGCCGACGGGGGAACTGGCGACCGCGTTGTTGGCCGCGCTGGTGATCTTATTGGTGGTGGAGGTCAGTGAAGAAGTGATGCCGCCGAGCAGGCTGCCGCGCGTACCGATGGCGCGGTCCTCGTATACGCGCACTCCGCGGGTGTGCCGCAGCTCTTCGAGCTGCCAGGGCATCAGATAGGCGGAGACGGCATGAATGATCTCGAGCGGCTGCTCGATCTGCGCGTGCACAGACTGCACCCCGGCGCGCGCGCGCTCGGAAGAGTCGGCCTGCACTATAAAGAGCAGCGGCTGGGTGGCATCGGCCAGCGCCGCGGGGGCGCTATCGGCGGATGTAGCCGCCGTGGCCGCTGTGGCGGCGCCGCCGCAGAGTGAGAGGACCGCCAGAGAAACCGCCGAGGCCAGAAGTCTTGTTCGCATGTTCCCTTTTCCAATGAGCCGGTGCCGCTCTCGGCTCCGTGCGGGAAGCATTTGACGACATTGGAGTGAGACTTGCGGCGCAAAAGCCCGCGGGGTGCGGGGACTGGAATGTGCGCTGGTTCAAATAACGCGGGTGTCAAATCGCGCCGCGCCATCCATGGCCGCGGGCGCAGCCGCGGCTGTTGCGGATAGCGCCAGCGCCGGAAACAGACTCCCGACGCCCTGGTCGAAACCGATGTCGAGCAGCGCTTTACATTGCTGCGGATCATCGACGCCGGCTGCAATGGCATGCATGCGGAAGGAACGTGCAAGTCCCACCGCTGCGCGGCAGATCTTGAGCGCACTCGCATCGGAGCGAATCGCGCCGGACCAGGCAGCATCGATCTGCAGCGCGACCACCGGCGCGTGCGCCAGCCAGGCGAGCGATGCGCCGGCGCCACCCACATCCTCCACCAGCAGCTCGACGCCGCGATCGGCCAGCGATTTGAAGTCTCCGGGCGGTCTTGTTCCCAGGTGCTTTTCCGAGATGCGCAGCTCCAGCTGTTGCGGCGGTATCGCGCCCCCGGCGAGGGCGCGCTCGAAGTCGGCGATGAATTCCTCGTGCGCCAGGTGGTGGCGCAGGACGCCGAAGGACAGGCGTGCATTCGCAGGCCAGGCACCGCGCAGCCGCGCATAGTCCTCCTGCAGCCACTGGAACGATGCCCGCGATAGCGAATGCGCAAGGCCGGTCGATTCGGCGATACCCAGGAACTCGCTGGCGGCAATCGCGCCGCGCAGCGGATGATTCCAGACCAGCTCGGCCACGCAGGCGGTCAGCTGTCCCGAAGCCAGGTCGTAGCGTCCCGCAAAGCGGAACCCGATCTCGCGCTTCGCGATGGCATCGCGCAGTTCGTGCACCGTGTCGAGCCGTGCCAGCGACTTCACGCGCAGCGTGTCGGTGAAAAAGCTCACCCGCTCAAGTCCCGCACGGCGCGCTTCATTGGCGGCCGAGCGCGCGTGATCGAGCAACGTGCGAGCGGAGTTGGCATCCTGGCCCAGCAGCGCGGCGCCGGCGAAGGTACTCAGGTGAAAGACATTGGATCCCAGCGACACCGGCTCGCACAGGCTGGCGCAGAGCGCGGCCACGCGGGCCTCGATGAATTCGCGGCTGCTCGAATCAATCACCAGCGCCAGCAGGTTGTCACTGAGCTGTCCCAGATACCAGGGAGAATCGGCATCGCTGGCGCTGCTGGCACGATGCGGCAGCCGCAGGATGGCGGCGGTCATGACCTGCTCGGAAACCGAGGGTGCGATGGCCTGTGCAATTTCGGCGATGCCATCGACCTGGATCACGGCCAGCGCCAGCGGGTTCTCGCGCAGCGCTGCGGCGGCGACCGATTCCTTGAAACGGCGCATAAAGCCGCGGCGATCGATCTGGGGCCCTAAGCGCTCGACCGTGGCATCGGCATCGGTGGGCGCTGCTGCGGAGAGTGCGCGCAGCACGCACAGCACGCGGTCCGGTCCCTGCACGCTGACCTGCGCCTCGTAGTCGCGGCCGCGATCCTGGAAGCGTGCATCGAGGCTGGTGCGATCGGTGATGGCCTTGCGCGCCAGCTGCCGGATGAGCATGGCGATGTGTTTGGGCCAGATGGTATCGATATTCTGGCCCAAGCAGGGCTCGGAGGGCCGCAGAGTGCCGACGGCACGCCCGCCCTGAATCGCGAGCACGACGCCATCGCGCGTCAGCCGTACGATGAGATCGGGCAATCCCTGGATCAGCGAGTCCGATGACATCCGCGGGATCGTAGTCAGGATCGCTCCGGAAAACTGCGACCGCCCTCGCGGATGCGCGGAGAAATCAGCGCCTCAGGTGTAGCAGGGCCCCACTTCCCTGATTTCGATGGTGGCCCAATCGGCCGCGGGGCATTCCTCGGCCCAGGCGCGGGCTTCCGCGACGGTCCGACAATTGAGCAGGAAGTAGCCGCCGACGAATTCCTTGGCCTCGGCGAAGGGGCCGTCGACGACGCTGGTCTTGCCGGCGCGCTTGGTCAGCCGCACCGCGTCGCTCTTGAGCGAGTTGACGCCCTGCAGGACGCCGTGCGATTCCAGTTTATGCGCGTAGTCGACCATGCGCTGATAGAGCAACTGTCCGTCCTCGAGCGAACGGTCGGCGCGCTGGCCCTGGGGTTCAACGATCAACAGCATGTACGACATGCGCACTCCGATCGAGCAGCAATCGCCGCTCGCGTTCATTTTGTGTCATCGAGGCAGCGCGCTCGAATTCGCGCCGCGCCTCATCGCGCCGTCCGAGCCGTGCGAGCAGATCGCCGCGCACACTCGGCAGCAGGTGATAGTGCGCGAGCCGGCCATCGACTACCAGCCGGTCTACCAGTTCGAGGCCGGCCGCCGGTCCCCGCGCCATCGCGATCGCCACGGCGCGATTAAGCTCGATGACGGGGGATGGCGTCAGTGCGATCAGATCATCGTAGAGCGTGACGATGCGCACCCAGTCGGTGTCGGCGGCCGTGACGGCGCGCGCATGGCAGGCCGCGATCGCGGCCTGCAAAAGATATGTCCCGGTGCGGTCGGTCAGGGTCTCCGCGCGCGCCAGCGAGGCCAGTCCGCGGCCGATCGACAACCGGTCCCAGAGCGCGCGGTTCTGGTCCATCAGCAGTACCGGCTCCCCGTCCGGTCCCTGTCGGGCGCGCATGCGCGAGGCCTGGATCTCCATGAGCGCCAGCAGGCCGTGCACCTCGGAGGCATCCGGCATCAGTCCCGCCAGCACCCGCCCGATCCGCAGCGCCTCCTCGCACAGCGCCGGGCGCATCCAGTCCGCGCCCGCCGTGGCCGAGTAGCCTTCGTTGAAGATCAGATAGATGACCTCCAGCACCGAGGACAGCCGCTCGGCCAGGGCGCCGCCGACCGGCACTTCGAAGGGTACGCGCGCATCGCTCAGCGCGCGCTTGGCACGCACGATGCGCTGCGCGATGGTGGGTTCCGGCACCAGGAAGGCACGTGCGATCTCGCTGGTGGTGAGTCCGCCGAGCAGCCGCAGCGTCAGTGCGGTCCGGGCCTCGGTGGCCAGTAAGGGATGACAGGCGACGAATATCAGCCGCAGCAGCTCGTCCCCGATCTCGTGATTTCCGATCTCATCGTCCGCGGGCGCTTCCATTTCAAGCTCGTGCCCGAGGGCCTCGTGATGGCGCGCGAGCATGCGCTGACGCCGCAGCCAGTCGAGCGCGCGATTTTTCGCCGTGGTCGTGAGCCACGCGCCGGGATTGTCGGGGATCCCGGTCCGCGGCCACTGCTCGAGCGCCGTCACGAGCGCATCCTGCGCCAGCTCCTCGGCAATGCCGACGTCGCGCACCAGCCGGGCCAGAACGGCGATGATGCGCGGCGACTCGATGCGCCACAGCGCGTCGATGCTTCGATGTGTCTCCGTGGCCCCCATGGCCACGGATGACAACATCGGGTGAGGTGCGGCGCAACCCAATTGCTCAGCTTTCAGTGCTTGGCAGCGATGCCGTCGCGCAGCCGTTGGTCCTGTGCCCGCACTTCGGGAGTCAGGTTCTCGGCAAAGTCCTCGACCTCGAACAGGCGGCGGATCTCGATGGTCTCCTCACCTTTGCGGAACGGCGAGCGGCGGATCCATTCGACCGCTTCCTCCATCGATCGCACCTGCCAGAGCCAGAAGCCGGCGATCAGCTCCTTGGTCTCGGTGAAGGGACCGTCGATTACGGCGCTGCGCCCGGCGCCGAATTTGACGCGAACGCCGCGGGCGCTCGAGTGCAGCCCCTCTCCGGCCAGCATGATGCCGGCCTTGACCAGTTGCTCATTGAACTGCCCCATCTCCGAGAGCAGTTCCGGGCTTGGGAGCTGACCGGCCTCGGAGTCCGGGGTTGCCTTGACGATGACCATCACGCGCATGATTCTTCTCCTCGATGTGTTAACTGGGCGGCGTCATATTTGCGGGCCGGAGGTCAAAATCCGGGGTTCTTGACCAGACGACGATCCGGCGCCGCCGGAATCGACAGCTGGACGGGGAATCTGGAGCCCGATGGCGGGTCAACCTAAGCGTCGCTGGTACGTTGCGGCGTTAGGGCGTGGTTACTTTACCGGTCCGGGGAGAGAACATGTTGCGCACCAGCGAAGGCTCTGACACCCGACGCATCTCCCTGAAGCAATGGGCGCTATTGGCTGCGCTGCCGATCCTGTCGAGCTGCGGCGGCGACGATCATTGCTTCAACTGCGGCTATGCGCCCGTCTTTACGCCATCCGAGGTATCCCTCGGCGTGGTGGCCGGCAATTTCAACGGTAACACCCACAGCTCGATCATCGGCACCAGCACGGTGGTATATGCCTCGCAGGGGAACACCGGCTACCTGAAGAGCTACCTGTCGACCGGCCTCGGCACTTTTGCGGCGCCAGTGCTGACCGCCGATGGCAATGACCCGCTGTACCTGGCCAGCGCCGACCTGAACGGCGACGGCCTGCCCGATGTGGTGTCGGCCAGCTATGCCGATAACGACCTTGAGGTCTTCATGAACAGCCCGGGCAGCCCCGGTACGTTTGCCGCGCCGGTGGTCCTGTCATCGCCCGGTGCCTCCCAGGTCGCCATCGGCGATATGAACGGTGATGGGCTGCCCGACCTGGTGTCGGCCGATTTCAATGTCTCACTGTTCCTGCAGACTTCCGCCGGCGTGTTCGCGGCACCGATCCCGCTGTACACGGGCGGCGCCAATTGGGTGGCCGTGGGAGATCTGAATCACGATGGCTTTCCCGACGTGGCGCTGACCGATGCCACCGGCGTCAAGGTCCTGATGCATACCGGTGCGGCGGCGGCCACGACCTATGCGGCACCGGTGACCGTATTCACGCAGACTGCGAATGCCAATCTTGCCGGTGCTAACGTAATCGCGATTGCCGACGTCAACGGCGATGGCTTCAATGACCTGATCATCACGGACCCGGGTCCGACCGGGGGTTCAGCGCCAACGGTGTCCGTGCTGCTGCAGGATGCGGCCGCCCCCGGCACCTTTCTTGCGCCTGTCAGTTACGCGATTGCGCCGAATAGCCTGGTGCAATCCATCGTGGTGGCGGATGTCAATGGCGACTCGCTGCCGGATATCGTCATCGGCGGCAGCAGCGCGGTCAGCGTGCTGCTGCAGAATCCCGCCGCGCTGGGCACCTTTGCGGCGGCCACCAATTACACCGTCTCCAATGCCAATCAATTGGCGCTGGCGGACGTCAACGGCGACGGCCTCATCGACATCGTGACCGCCACCGGGGCCACGCACCCGATCGTGAACGGCATCTACACCAACACGCCGGGCGTGCTGCTGCAGGTTGCCAGCGCACCGGGGACGTTTGCAGCGCTGCAGGATCTGCCCTGACCCGAGCACTCGGATCCGAATAACCCGCGGTTAAAATCGAGAACCCGATTCCAACATTTGTAACGAATCGAATTCACAATAGCCGCATGGTCTGGACCGTCTGGGCATTCATGCTGGTGGCACACGGCGCGTATGCGCGCTGGGCCAAAACCACTCGCCGCTACGCGGCGCTCGCCATCATCGCCGACGTACTGCTGATCGTCATCGCCGTGTTGACCATCGATCAGATCCAGGATCTGCGCGGCATCGAATGGCTGCGGATCGGGACGTTCTTCGTTGCCTTCGGCGTCGCCGGACGCCAGCTCATGAGTGGGGTCTTGCGACAGCAGCGGCTGACCTAGGCCCAGCGCCCAATACTCAGGCCGACAGCATCCACTGTCCGAATTCGCTGCTCCCGAACACCGAGCGGAAGCCCTCGGGCACCCCCTCGTGCAGAAGATCCTTCAGCAGCCCGTGCGTTCCGAGCGCTCCGAGTTCGCGCCAATGGCTCTCCGGTAGCGGCCCCGGGATCGCCGCCTGCATCACCAGCGCTACCAGATAGAGAACGATGCCGAAGTTAAAGGCGGTCGTGAGATCGAACTGATAGGAATAGCTCTTGGAGAAAAGAGTGTTGCGCAGGATCCGGGCAACGACCGCAGTCTCGCGCAGCTCAAGTCCCGCAAGCCCCTCCGGTAGTGAGAGTGGTGCTGCCTGCAGTACCTTTCGATCCCAGCGCAGCACCTTCTCGAGCATGCCGCGAATGGCCGTGCGCAACTCGGCTGTAATCGGCGGCAACGGCTCGGCAAGCCACGCAGCGGAATCGATCGGTTCATGCCGCAGCACGGCGCCCAATATTCGCGTCCCCACATACAGGCGACGTCGCATGGGCAAATCCTCGGCCGCCAGGCAGGAGAGCAGCGCTTGCTCGATTTCGCGAAAGTCCGCCCACGCAATCTCGCGATCGGGTGCCAGCCGGTAGACATCGGTCTGTCGCGGCGTCGCCTGCGCCAGTCGATCGCGCAGGTCCTCTTCCTGCTCGAGCGGCGATACTCCGATTCCCATCCGGGCGCTCGGGCACACCGGGCTCATCGCAACCGCGAAGCCTTCAGGCGTCTGCGCAAAAGTGTAGGGATAGATGGCGCAGGTCTCGAAGGGTTGACGGCCCACCGCCTGATGCATGCGGCATTGCCCGACATCGCCCAGGAACCGACAGGGATCGGTGTCCGATTTGAGCTGCAATCTGCCATCGGTTCGAACCGGGAGTTTGGTTCCGCCCACGGGCGGCTGCATTGCGTCCCAGGCCACGGCATCAATGACGAGCTGTGCTTCGGGCGCCAGCGTGATTTCAAAATCATTCCTGCAGCAGACCGTGCTCATCTGGCAGCTGAACCGGGCATCCGGCAGTGTAGTGAACTGGCCAGGCGCCGGCCGGTACCGCCTAAAATAGCTGGCGTCGAGCAGCACTCGCGGCCGCGCGGGTTCGGATTTGCGCATCCAGGCGTAGTCGGCCAGCGACCTGAGGAGCCCGTCCTGAAAAGACCATGGCTCGACGCGCACTGCCAGCGTGCACCAGCCCACGCGCAGGCCCGCATCACTTGATTGCACGCCGAGCGCGACGATGAGCCGTCGCTGCTCGCGCGCTTCGATGCACTCAAACCAGCAGACCGCGGGGCCCGCAGCGGGTTCCGCGGCCGCATTCAATTGAATGGGGGAGATGTATTCCGGCAGCGATGCGTGATCGGCTCCCACTATCTGGCGATGCGTATCGGCAAACTGCTGTGCAGCGACCTCGGCGGCGGCGCGCAGGCCCTTATTGGCGCGCAGCGCTGCCGTTGCTGCATGTAACGCGTACAGGGTGGCTCCTGCGCCGGGATCGGCCAACGCAGCGATAAAGCGCTGGAACAGGCCAAGCCCGTCCTTCGGTATTGGGAGTGCGTCCTGCAACGAGACTTGAACCGCTTTTCCTGAGTCGCTGACGTATTGGTTCGCGAGCGCCGGAAAATGGTTACAGGGCGCGTGAAATGTCCTCAGAAATTCCAGGCTCCCGGGAACATCGACTGCGCGTTACCGCGGTAGATCTTGTCGACCACCTCGCGCGGCAGGTGCAGTCCCTTGAAGGCAGCGGGGAAGTCGGCTGAATGCATGCGCTTGGGTGTGACCAGGAAGCGCCAGTCCTCGACCCAACCGGCATGAATCTCCGCGACCGCCCGATCATCGTCATCGCTCGGTCCGTAGGCATCGTCACTGCCGTACAGCACCCGGTCCTGGTAGCGGATCAGGAACCGCCGCACCTTCTGCGGATCCTTGCTGGCCTGGTACTCCAGGTGCACCAACCGCGCGGCCATATCGACATTGGCGCCCGGAAATCGGTCCAGAAACGCCGCTACCTTGTCCACGTCCCATTCCAGCGAGGCCAGGTGCACGCTGTCGAAGCGCAGCGCCGGATGCGCCATGAGCATGCGGTCGCGCGCGGCCAGGATAGCCTCGTGCGAGGGCATCTCGGGGTGCTCATACATGTAGTACTGCGGATGCTCACGGAAGTACTCGCGATCGCCCTTCACCGTCATCTGTTCGAACGGCAGCCAGCAGTTGAGCGGCTCGGCCTGATGGCCCAGCAGCACGATATGCTCGCGCTCTAGCTTGGCGAATACCGGTTCGAGCCGCGGGTCATCCGGCATCACATACTGACCATCGGCATCCTTGAGGCTCATGCCGATGTTTTTCCAGACCTTGATACCGACGGCACCCTGCTGCACGGCCAGGTCGATCTGGCGCTCGGCGGAGGCGGCCCAGTCCGGTGAGCCGAACCCCTGCACCGAGAAGGCACCGGCGAAGGCGACGCGGCCCGGATAGCGCTGGTGAAGCGACACGGCGTCGCGCTGCTGATCGGGCAGGGCCGGAAAATCCGGGTAATCGACGTTGATGGTCAGGATGCCAAAGTC
The DNA here is from genome assembly GCA_963819195.1 of uncultured Gammaproteobacteria bacterium. Taxonomy (GTDB): domain Bacteria; phylum Pseudomonadota; class Gammaproteobacteria; order Steroidobacterales; family Steroidobacteraceae; genus FEN-1191. Next base: position 190,819 of record CAWFVL010000006.1, on the reverse strand, counting down.
ATCCTCGATGGCGCGGGCCATGAAACGATCCGCAGACCCATGAATGTGCATGTGGGCGTCGATCTTCCCGACGCGGCGAAAATCGGCGAGTGAGTAATAACGCGACCGGGTCTGTGCCTGCGCCTGCGCGGCGAGTGAGGCAACCAGCAGTAATAGCGGCAGCCAGCGCATCAGACCAGTTGAACCTCGACGCCCCGCTGCCGCAGTTCCTCGATCGCGGGCGCCGGCGCGGCGCGATCGGTGATCAGCAGGTGAATCTGCTCCACCTTGGCGATCAGCGAGATGTTGCGGCGTAGCAGCTTGGAAGAATCGGCGACCACGACCACCTGCCGCGAAATGCGGATCATCTTGGCGTTGAGTTCGGCCTCCTGCAGATGCGGCGTCATGACGCCGATTTCCGGGTCGAGCCCATCGGCACCGAGGTAGAGCCGGTCCGCCTGCAGGTTGTCGAGCGTGGCCTCGGCCATGGGACCGGAGAGCGAATTGGATTCGCGGCGCAGGATGCCGCCCGGCACGATCAGCCGCACCGATGGCACGTCCATCAGCAGTGCCGCCACGTTCAGCGCATTGGTGATGACGTTGATCGATTTCAGATCGGCTTTGCGCAAGGCGCGCGCTATTTCGGCGGTGGTGGTGCCCGAATCGAGAATAATGGTTTCGCCGTCGCGGATCAGCGCCACCGCGGCCTGCGCGATCCGGACCTTTTCCGCGTGATGCTGCAGCTGTTTGACGCCGAGCGGCTCGTCCTCGCCCTCCCGGGGTACCGCGCCGCCGTGCGTGCGCACCAGCACGCCGGCGGTCTCGAGCGCGGAGAGGTCCGCGCGGATGGTGACCTGCGAGGTGCCAAAATGATTCGCAAGCGCATCAACCGTGACGCGACCTTCATCGCGCAGAAATTCACAGATACGCCGACGGCGCTCTTCGACCAGCAGCCCGCCTTCCGCCGCGTTCAACATCAGACCGGTATCGCTTCGAGCAGCAGCGAGCCATCGAAGGCGATCGGCAGTACCGCGTGGCTGCCCATGACTTCTCCGAATTCCCGGCCGTTGAAATAATCGCGCACGCGATAGCGGGCCGATGTCAGGCCGCGCAGCGGCACCGATCCGTCAAACCTGTGGCCGTAGAAGGCGTAGTAGAAGCGGCCGCCCTTCTCGATAACGTGCGTTTCGGGCTTGTCGAAACCGATGTCGTACAGTTCGCCGCGATAGGTGCCGCGCGGCAGATCGCGCTCGTTGAAGAGCGTGATCCACTTGCGCCACAGCACTTCGCGCTCCGGGGTCAGAAGAAAGGAGTCCTTGGGCTTGGGATCGCGCGGCCAGGTGAACTTGGTCGAGATGATGGCGCCGACTCCCACGGTGGAAGCGAAATCGTCACCGCCGTCGCTGAGCTCAACGTGATCGCCCGCGAATGGCGCGCTCGGTCCCATGAGCGCCTTGAGCGTCTTGCCCTTGTGCCGGACCTGCCAGGAGGACTCGGGGTCCGAGGCCGGCGCTTGGTTGATGGAATGGAAATTAAAAAACGATTGCGAGGTGCCGCAGGGGCATAGCTCGACGACCGCCTCGGGATTTATTTTCGTGGCGGTCTGGTAGATGGCCTGGAAAAAGTCCTGCAGCTTTTCCACCGACTCTTCGGGGCGCGCGTGTTTGTGCGCCGGATTGAAACACGGGGCGACGGCATTCAGATGCTGCCCATCGATCTTCAGTCCCGCGTAGCCCCATTCGCCCATGAACCGGTGCACGAGATCGAGTGTGTAGTCGATGGTGCCGGTGTAGGCGGGACACAGATAAAAGCTGTTCCACCAGGAAACCGCCTGCGGCGCGCCGTCCTTATCCAGCAGCAGCAGGTCGGTGTGGTCGTGCAGCAGGTCGGAGCCCGGCGCGGTGGCCAGCGGCGCCCACCACAGCCGCGGCTTGAGGCCTTCGGCGCGAATGCGTTGCACCAGCCGCCGCATGTCGGCGTCGCCGCCGGGGAACTTGTCGCGATTCAGATTCCAGTCGCCGACATTGGATTGCCAGCCATCATCGATGACCGCCCAGCGCAGTCCCAGTTCGCGCACCTTGGGCAGCGTGTCCTCGATGAGCTGCACGGTGCAGTCGCGCTCATAACCCCACGCACACCAGATGGATTCATAGGCCGCGTCCGGTGGGGTCGGGGATACGATGCCCCGATCCGCCATGATGCGGCGGTAGGTGTCGAGCACCGCGAAATAGTCGCCGGTATGGGTGGCGATGAGGGTTTCGTGGGTAGCGAGCCGCTCATCCGGCTGCAGCAGGTGGGCGATATCCTTATCGGAGCCGAATTCGCGGGTGACGAGTCCTTTGGTAAGACCCACTTCCACGCTCGCCCCCTGGTGGCGGACGGGAATCGACACCACTTCCTGCGTCAGCTCCAGGTGGCCCACGGCCAGCCCGCAGTCGCGGCGCCAAACGTCGACGATGGGCGTGCCGCCGCCGTAATCGGAGGCCTCCATGCCCATGAAGTTGTCCTGGTTGAAACCGGGCAGTACCGGCTGCACCCAATCGCGCCGATCCGAATGCGTGCTGCCGCAATAGCTCCAGAATGCAGGCCCGGCGCTCGCGCCCGCAGCGGCGCGCGCATTGCTGCCCTCCGGCAACAGGTGCAGGTTCACATTGGTCCAGCCGGTGACCGCGATGGCCTGCGGCTCGAGATTGCGATAGGACACGCGGTAGACGGCGAAGCCCGGATAGCGTTCGAACAGATCCACTTCCGCAGTCTTTTCCAGGCGCGTCCCCGCGACGCCGATCATCTGCAGCCGGGTGCCGGGCCCCAGGGGGCCATCAATCCGCTGCATGGTATGCCGTTGCATGACAAAGTCATCGATGCGGGATCCGTCTTTGAGCGAGAGGTAGTCCGCGGCAGCCCAGCCGGTCAGCGCGGTCTTCCGATGCCAGAGGCGCGTGCGCATCTTCGAATCGAATTCGATCAGCAGGCGCCCATCGCCGAGCGCAGCGGCAACGTCTGGGTCGGTAGACGGGTTGGCTGACGCGCGGGCGAAGAGACTGCCTGACACCAGGCTGGTGCCGGCGGCAAGCTGCAGGAACCGGCGCCTGCTGGTGGATTTTTTTTTCACGTTGCCCTGCCCCTCTGATGCCGAGTCTACCAATCCCGGACTTGTCTTCCGCTTGACAGATACGAAGATATCCGAAATATTAAAAGAAATAAAACGAAAGCAATAAGTCGGGTCTCAGCTTTCGTTTAGTTTCATATTACATAAGTATAGGGAAAACGGTCATGCACAAGAACCTGCGGCGCGTCTCCACCGGCCTCCTGCTGCTTGGCCTTAACGGTACCAGTCTGCTGGCAAGGGCGGACGATGCGGCCAGCAGCCCCGCCACGGCCTCCGATACCGAGCTGCAGACCATCGTCGTCGACGGCCTGCGCGAGAGCCTCACCAAGTCGCTCAACGAGAAGCGCAATGCCGAGATCGTCCAGGACTCGATCGACGCCCTCGAACTGGGCCGCTTTCCCGACGCCGATATCGCAGACTCTCTGCGCCACATCACCGGCGTCAATATCACGCGCACCACCGGCGGCGAGGGCCAGTACATCGGCATCCGCGGACTGGGCTCGCAGTACAACATCGTGACGCTGAACAACCGCATCGTGGCCACCGATGACGATGGCCGCGCGCTGGCCTTCGACGTGCTGCCCGCCGATGTCATTTCGGGCGCCGATGTCTACAAGTCCTCGCAGGCCTCGGCACTTGAGGGCAGCATCGGCGGCACCGTCAATTTGCGCTCGGCCCGGCCCTTCGACAATCCGGGGCTGCACTCCTCGGTTCGCCTCGAAGGCGATTACAACGACATGTCGGAGTACTGGGGCAAGAAGGGTTCGGCCTTCATCAGCGATACCACCTCCGACGGGCGCTGGGGCCTGCTGCTGGGCGCGGTGTTTTCCAGCCAGAAGACGCGCACCGACTCGCTCAACTACAACACCTATGACGGCGACAACCCCGGCGTGTGGCCGCTGTCCGGGCCCACCAGTGCGCCCGTGGTGGCCGAGTGCTGCATTTCATTCGGCTCGGTGGTCGATCAGAAACGCCGCGATGCGTTCTCCGGAACGCTCGAGTGGCGTCCTACCGATACGCTGCATGTAACGGTCGATGGGCTTTATTCCCGCCTGATCGATCCGCAGGTAGCCTACAACCAGGCGTACTACCCGGATTTCAACTACGACCAAAACGGCAACCCCGAATGGTCTAACGTGGTCGTCAAGAACGGCTTCATCACCTCCTTTACAGCCAATACTTTCACGCCCGAAATCGTCAATCAGACCGTCGACCGGCGCGTGACCACCTCGCTGATCGGAGCGAATGTCTCCTGGACGCCGCTGTCGAACCTCACGGTCGATGGCGACGTCTACCAGAGCAAGTCCAATCGTCCCGAGGGCGGCAACGATGCGTTCGTGACCTCGGGCCTCGAATCAACCACCCCCTACAACCAGGACGTCATCAACTGGCGCAACAACCCGAACGGCGGACTGCCCTATATCTCGGTCACCCTGCCGGGCGGTGTGAGCTACGCCCAGGCACTGGCCTCGGGCGCACTGAACAACAATTACTGGACCGCGCATTACACCGGCCTCAATGGCAACTCCGTACACGACAAGGTGACCGGCGGTACGCTCGATGGCACGCTGAAGTTCGATGACCTGGGACCCCTGACCCAGTTCCGATTCGGAGTGGCGGATACCTCGCGCCACAAGACACGCGCCGATTTCGACAATGACTGGACCGGCGGCTCGAGCCAGTACGATTTCTACACCACGCCGACCGGGGCCACCCCGATCACCTACGGCATCCTCGGCGCCAACGTCATTTCGACCATGACGTTTCCGAACTACATGCAGGGAGCGGGCGGCAGCTTTCCGAACACGATAGCCGTGTTCAACATTCCGGCACTGCTGAATGCGCTCAAGAAGCTCAATGGCCAGCCGAACACCTACGTGGCTGGCGCGCCTAACTACGACTTCGCGGCCACGCTGCCGCAGTTCAACGCGGTGAATTCCTACGATGTGCTCGAGAACACGATGGCGGGCTACTTCGAGGCGGCCTTCTCCGGCTACAGCTGGGCCGGTAACGTAGGTTTGCGACTGGTGCACACCAAGACCACCGCGAGCACCGCGGTCAATGAGATCGAATCGGTAACGGTTGCGAACACCTCCAACCCCACCGATCCGGCCTTCGTCGATTACAGCAACCCGACGCCGACTACCTCGACGGGCTCCTACACCAAGCCGCTGCCTTCACTGAATTTCCTTTACCACGTGCGGCCGGACCTGCAGCTGCGCTTCGGTGCATCGGAGACCATGACGCGGCCCGAGCTCGACCAGCTGGCGCCGACGCGCACCGACAATTCGCTCAATCGCGTGTACCAGATCCAGTACGCGGGCAATGCCGATCTGAAGCCCATCACGGCCTGGTCGGAGGACATCTCGGCGGAGTGGTACTACCAGCCGAAGTCGGCGCTGACGCTGGCGATTTTCGCCAAGGAACTCAAGAACGTCATTACCACCGGCACGCAGAACAACGTCAATCTCGGCGTGGAGGGGTTCTTTAACGGCGCGACCACGCCGGTGCCGGTGCTTTATGAGGTGCAGGAGCCCATCAACGGCGACAAGGGCTACGTCGAAGGCATGGAATTCGGCTTCCAGCACATACTGGCGAACGGCTTCGGCGTGCATGGCCAGTACACGCACACCTGGAGCAAGGAATACGTCGACGGACAGTTCGTCGGCCAGCTCGAGGGTGTCTCGCCGAACACGGCCTCCCTGGGCGTGCTGTACGAGACCGGCCCGATCAGTGCCAACGTCAACTGGGACTACGACGGTCCTGCGGTGGCGCAGACCTTTACCGAAATCGAGGGCCTCTCGGCCTACCAGAAGAGCTTCTCGTGGGTGACGGCGCAGGTGTCATACGAGTTCTTCAAGGGCGCGAAGATCTACTTCGAGGGCGGCAACCTTGCCAACGCCATCTCGCGCACCTATCTTGCCAATCGCGAGGACGCGGTCTGGGCCTCGGGTGCGACCACGACGAACCTAAGCTCCAGCAGCTCCGGCACCAGCAGTGCCGTCGGCCAGGGCTACACGGCATACGGGCGCACCTTCACGCTCGGCATCAGCTATCGTTTCTAAATGAAAGCAGCAAGTTGGCTGCGCTACGCCCTGCTGACGACAGTCATGTGGGGTGTCTGGGGCGCCTTCACCTCTGTGCCCAGCGAGCATGGATTCCCGGACACGCTGACCTATGTGGTCTGGGCGCTCACCATGATCGCGCCGGCACTGTGGGCGATCCGGCATACCGACACCGGCCTGCACCGCGATGGCCGCTCGATCCTGCTGGGTCTTGCCATCGGCATTACCGGTGCCGGGGGACAGATGGTGCTGTTTCGCGCGGTCACGATCGGGCCGACCTACCTGATCTTTCCCATTGTGTCGCTATCGCCGGTGATCACGATTCTGCTGTCGATGCTGCTGCTGCGTGAACGCACCGGCAGGCTCGGCATGGTCGGCATCGCGCTGGCGGTCATCTCGCTGCCGCTGTTCGATTATCAGCCGGGCGCCGTCGCGCATGACTACGGCGGTTGGTTCCTGCTGGCGATGATCTGCATGGCGGCCTGGGGACTGCAGGCCTACCTGATCAAGCTCGCGAACAGAACCATGAGCGCCGAGAGCATCTTCGTCTACATGATGCTGTCGGGGCTGCTGTTCATCCCCGTGGCCGTCTGGTTTACCGACTTCTCCAGGCCCGTGAACCTGGGACTGTATGGTCCCTGGCTGGCGGCCGCGGTGCAGATCCTCAATGCCGTCGGCGCGCTGCTGCTGGTCTATGCATTCCGCTACGGCAAGGCCATCGTCGTCTCTCCACTCGTCAACGCCGGCGCGCCGCTGATGACCGCCGCCATCTCGCTGGCGATCGCCGGCACCCTGCCCGGCCCCTATAAGCTTGCGGGCGTCATCCTGGCGCTGGCGGGCTCGCTGCTGCTGTCGCTGCAGCCCGAGTGAGCGTTTAAGGCCTACTGATATCCCATGAAAGCACTGCTCGAATTATTCCGTTCGCATAAGGCCGGCAGCGGCTCCGGGATCTGCTCGGTGTGCAGCTCGCACCCGCTGGTCGTGGAAGCTGCCTTGCGCGAGGCGGCTCGCCGCGGCGAGTACGCGCTGATCGAGGCCACTTCCAACCAGGTCAATCAATTTGGCGGCTACACCGGCATGAAGCCGGTGGATTTCCGCGCCTACGTCGCGGAGATTGCCGCGCGCGTCTCGCTGCCCATTGATCGCCTGCTGCTCGGCGGCGATCACCTGGGCCCGAACTGCTGGCGCTCCGAATCCGCCGAGGTCGCACTGGAGCGCTCCGAGCGCATGGTGTCAGACTACGTCGCGGCCGGGTTTCGCAAGATTCACCTGGACTGCTCGATGAGCTGCGCCGATGACCCCGGGTTGCTGACCGATGGCATCATCGCAGCCCGCGCCGCCCGGCTCTGCCAGGCCAGCGAAAGTGCCTGGCGCGCCAGCGGCGGCGAGGCACCGGTGTATGTGATCGGCACCGAGGTGCCGACGCCCGGAGGCGCAGCGGAGGATCTGGAGACGCTCGCCGTGACCACGCCGGCGGCCGTCAACGCCACGCTCGCGGCGCATCGAGGCGCCTTCCTGGAGGCCGGCCTGATCGAGGTCTGGCCGCGAGTCGTGGCGCTGGTGGTGCAGCCCGGCGTCGAGTTCGATCACCACAAAGTCATCGACTACGATCCGGCGAAAGCACGCGCCCTGTCGGCGCGCATCGAGCGCGAGCCGGGTCTGGTGTACGAGGCGCATTCCACGGACTACCAGACGCCGGGCGCGCTGGCGGCGCTGGTGCGCGATCACTTTGCCATTCTCAAGGTGGGACCCGGCGTCACCTTCGCGCTGCGCGAGACACTCTGGGCACTGGTCGATATCGAACGCGAACTCGGAATCGCGCCCGCCGAATCGCTGCGGGAGGTGGTGCTGGGGGCCATGCAGCGCGATCCGCGCTACTGGAAGTCCTATTACACCGACCAGGCCGCGCAGCACTTCGATCTGCAGTACAGCCTCAGCGATCGCATCCGTTACTACTGGAATGTGCCTGAAGTGCGCGCGGCGCTCGAGGCACTGCTGCAGAACCTGCGCCGGCGCGGCGTGCCGCTGACGCTCCTGAGCCAGTACCTGCCCCTGCAATACGCGGCAGTCCGTCAGGGGCAGATCCTCAACGATCCGCGGGAACTGCTGCTCGCGGGCGTCACTCAGATCCTGCGGGACTACGCCGCTGCCTGCCATCCTGGGGCTCCGGCATGAACGCTTTTGGCTTGAGCGCAGCGCAACTCGACAGCGCCGGGGCGCATTGGACCAGCCGCGAGATTTTGCAGCAGCCGCAGGTCTGGGCCGAGATCGAGCGGCAGCTGGCCGCGCAAGCCGACGACCTGGACGCCTTCCTGGAGCCGCTGCTGCAGGCGCCTGAGCTTCGCATCGTGCTCAGCGGCGCCGGCACTTCTGCCCATATCGGCGAATGCCTGGCGCCGGCGCTGACCCGCCTGCTGGCGCGTCGCGTGGATGCCATCTCGACCACGGATCTGGTGGCCAGTCCCGCAAGCTATCTGACCGCCGACACTCCCACGCTGATGGTGTCCTTCGCACGCTCGGGCAATAGTCCGGAGAGCATGGCCGCCATCGGGATTGCGGATCGGCAGCTCAAGCGCTGCCACCATCTTGTTTTCACCTGCGATGCCGCGGGCGCGCTGTACCAGCATGCCGCGCGCGCGCCGCACAGCCACGTCGTGTGCCTGCCCGAGGCCAGCAACGACCGCAGTTTTGCCATGACCTCGAGCTTCACCGGCATGCTGCTGGCCGCCGCGCTGACCCTGCATGGCACTGCCGCAGGCGCTGGGCGCATCGCCGCGCTGGCGCAACTGTGCCGGCGCATTCTGCCGGGCAGCGAATCGCTGCTGCACAGTCTGGTGAGCCGGAAATTCGAGCGCGTGGTGTACCTGGGCGCCAGGGAGTTCCAGGGCCTGGCCCGCGAGGCATCCCTGAAGATGCTGGAACTCACCGATGGGCAGGTGGTATCCGTTGCAGACTCGCCGCTCGGCTTCCGCCATGGCCCCAAGACGATCCTCAATGGCGGCACGCTGGTGGTGGTGTTCGTGAGCAGCGATCCGTACACGCGCAGTTACGATCTGGATCTGATCGAAGAATTACGGCGCGATGGCATCGCCGGACGCGTGATCACGCTCTCGCTGCAATCCAATGCGCCGCATCCAGCCGATGATGTGGTGCTGTTGAGTGCCGGGGTGTCGGGCGATGTCTCGGACCTCGAGCTGTGCCTCCCCTACGCGATGTTCGCGCAGTCGCTGGCACTGCTGCGATCGCTGTCGCTGGGCGTGCGGCCCGACAGCCCGAACGCGGCCGGCACCGTCAGTCGCGTCGTCAAAGGGGTCTCGATCCACCCCTGGCGCAGCGGTGCGTGAGCACCTATCTCGGCATCGATGGGGGCGGCAGCAAGACGGCGTTTCTGCTGATCGATGACAGCGGCCAGGTGCTCGGGTCCCACTCGGAAGGACCGGCCTATTACCTGGAGATCGGCTGGGATGCCATGCGCGCCATGCTGGCGCGGGGCATACAGGCCACGCTGGCCCAGGCCGCGTTGGCATCGGAAGACTTAAGCTTCGCCTTTCTGGGTCTGCCTGCCTATGGCGAGGACAGCCGGTTGCTCGCGGCTCTCAATGCCGTCGCCTCGCCGCCGCTGACACCGGCACGCTACCGCTGTGACTGTGACGCGGTGTGCGGTTGGGCGGGCGCGCTCGCCGGTGCCGACGGCATCAACGTCATCGCGGGCACCGGATCGATGGCCTATGGGCAATACCAGGGCCGCGCGGCACGTGCCGGCGGCTGGGGTGAACTCTTCAGCGACGAGGGCTCGGCCTACTGGATCGCACGCCAGGGGCTGACCCTGTTCTCGCGCATGAGCGACGGCCGCGTTGCACGCGGGCCCCTGTACGAGGTCCTGCGAAATCATTTCAAACTGCAGTCCGACCTGGATCTGTGCGCGGCGATCTATGACCAGGCGCAGGTCCAGCGCAGCAATCTGGCCGCGCTCGCGCCGCTGATGGCGGAGGCGGCACGCGCCGGCGATGCCGAGGCGTCGGCGCTCTTCGTCGCTGCGGCTGATGAATTGGCGCGGATGGTCGACGCGGTGCGTTCGCGGCTGGAGGTTCCCCCGCAGGCGACAGTCCTGGTCTCGTATTCAGGCGGCCTGTTCCAGCGGCGAGATCTGTTATTGCCGCATCTGCAGGCACAGCTGGCAGCCGGGAACCGGCGCTACCGGCTGGTGGCACCCCGTCTGTCACCGGCGGCGGGCGCAGCGCTCTATGCCGCCCAGCAGAGTGGCACGCCGCTGTCCAGCGCCGCGATCGACGCCCTGCAGGCCAATCTCGGCATCTGAAGCTCGCGTCGCGGGCGCCTACAATGCAGGGCATGCAGCGTGGCATGCACCCGGCGCGAACCCAGCGATGGTCGATGATTGCCGCCGCGCTGCTTGGCATCGCCATCCTTGCCGTGTTCCTGGTGCATACCGTGGTGCCAGCGGCGGGACGACTGTCGCATGGCTTCATGGCCTACTACGTGGGAGCGCAAGTCGTCCGCGACGGTGAGTCCGGTACCCGCCTGTACGATGACCCATGGTTCTCCGCGCGTGTCAGGCAGGAGAGTCGGGGCACTGTTTCCGATGTCTATCTGGCCAATCCGCCGTCGCTGGCAGTGGCCTGGGTGCCGCTGGCATACCTGAATGTCGATGTTGCCCGGCGAGTCTGGATCGCGCTCAGCGGGTTGTGCCTGGCGCTGGCATTGTGGCTGGTCGCGGTGGAACTCGGATGGTCGCGGCGACCCTGGGCGCTGGTGGGCCTGAGCGCGCTATTCACCCTGCCCTCGCCGGTCCGCGAGCAATTCGCGTTCGGGCAGATGTATGCCTGCCTGCTGCTGCTGAATGTCGCGGCCTGGCGTGCGTATCTGCGGCAGCGGGATGCCATCGCCGGCGCCGCCACGGGACTGGCGCTGGCGCTGAAGTTCTCCGGCTGGCCGATCGCCGTGCTGATGCTGGCGAGGCGCCGCTGGATCGCGGTGTGCTGGGTGTTGTTGAGCGGCGCCCTCATCGCCGCATCGAGTCTTCCCTGGGTAGGGCTCGCGGCCTGGCGCGTGCTGTTCTTCGAGCAGATTCCGCACGTACTGCGTTGGGGCGCCGCCGCCCTGCCCGCCTATCAGGACACGACCGGCTTCTGGCAGCACCTGTTCCGTTACGACGCGTCGTTTAATCCCCAGCCGCTACTCGATGCGCCGCTGCTGGCGAGCTGCCTGACTCTTGCGACCGCACTGGCAGCATTGCTAGCGCTGATCGCGCGGCAGCGATCGGCATCGGCCAGCTTTGCTGCCGCGGTGGCACTCACGGAACTGCTCAGTCCGGCGGCCGAGCAGTATCACTACATCGTGCTGCTATTGCCGCTGGCTGTGCTGTGGCATGAGGCCTGGCAGTTTCGCAATCGATGGATCGGGATCTGCGCGCTCACGGCCACACTCCTGATTGCCTGGCCACTGGACTACAAATCGGTTCATCCCTGGTGGGACCTTCTCCATAACTATCCCCGCCTGATCGGCGGCTGGATCGCATTCACGGGGTTATGCGCCCTTCCTACCGTCCCGACATCGACGGCCTGCGCGCGATCAGCGCAGTAGCGGTCGTGCTGTTTCACGCCCACGTTCCCGGCTTCGGGGGCGGATTCGTGGGCGTGGATATCTTCTTCGTGATTTCCGGTTATCTGATCACGCAGGTTCTGACGGGCTCGGCCCATCAACCGCTGCGACAGCGACTGAGCGCGTTCTACCTGCGCCGATGCCGCCGGGTGCTGCCCGCGCTGCTGGTGTGCCTGACGGCGATCACGCTGGTGGCGATGCTGGCACTCCCCCGTGCGGACCTCCAGATCTATGGCAGGTATCTGAGCTTCAACTCGGTGCTGCTGACCAACGTCGCGGCGTGGTCCGATCGCAGCAGCGGCTGGCCGGCGTTGATACATCTGTGGACCATCGCGGTGGAAGAGCAGTTCTACCTGGTCTATCCACTGGTGTTGTTGCTGGGCTGGAGGGCTCGATCCGCGCCGCCGGTGCTGCTGGTGAGCGCCATCGCGGCGGTATCGCTGGTGCTGAACCTGTGGCTCTCCTACACCGCGCCGCGCGCCGATTTCTATTCGACGCCGACCCGCGTCTGGGAGCTGTTGCTGGGCGCACTGCTGGCCCTGACTGCCTGGAAGATCCACAGCCGCATCGCTGCCGAGCTGCTGGCGTTGCTGAGCCTGCTGGTTATCGCCGCGGCGGTCTGCCTTTATTGGCCCACGATGCGGTATCCCGGGGTGTATGCGCTGCCCGTCTGCCTGGCCGCCGCGGCTTTGCTGGCGACAGGCCGTGACCATGTGACATGGACGCTGCGATTGCTATCGGTGCGACCGCTGGTGTTTACCGGCCTGATCTCGTATTCGCTGTATCTCTGGCACGCCGCCGTCCTGTCCCTGTTCCGAGCCTGGCACGGCGGCGCGCCCAGCGCCTTTCAGACACTCGCACTGCTCGGCGCCATATGGCTGCTCGCGGTGATCAGCTGGCGCGCAGTCGAGCAGCCCGTGCGCAGCGGGTCACGCCTGCGTTCCAATCGCGCCTTCCTCGTTCTGGCGGCGGCGCTGAATCTCGTCCTCGGCGTGACCGGTGTGCTGCTCTGGAAGCTGTAACCGAGGTCTCCGCATCGCTGGGTGCTTCAGGCGCGTCCGGATCGCAGCCATCCGCGCGTGACGACGACCAGGAACAGCACGGCGCCGAGAATCACGAGCATCGAGCCGATGATTGCCAGCGCGGCACTGGTGGATTTGATAGCCACTGCAATGCCGATGAGCAGAATCGGCGATCCGATGACAAACAGCAGAAATTGAACGCGCGCGAGCGTACCTTCCTTGAGCGTCGGCCAGGCCTTGTAGATGAGCCCCAGCACGCTGTGCGCGCTGAAGCCCACGAGATTGATGTGAGCATGGACGGGCGCAAGGGTGAAATCCTGGTGAATTCCCATGACGATGCCCAGCAGCATGCCGATCACCAGGTAAAGGGCTCCGATCACCACGTACAGAATGTCCATATTTTTCACGGCAGACTCTCCCTGTTATTTTGATCTGCGGGTTGCGCGGAAGCCGATCCCTGCTCCGCTCGCTCCATAGTAACCGAGCTCATATATCGGCGCGACTGGTCGAGACTTGCTGCAGAATAGGCCTGTGGCCGCCGTCCGCGGATTCATTCTCCAATCAAGCTACCGCGTCGTTGCCGCCGGCAACGGCAGGCGGTCTCCCGTCGTGTACCTGTACGGTCAACTGGAGCAGGGCGGAAATTTCCTGGTGCGCGATGATCGTCAACGCCCGGACTTCTATGTCCGTGCCGCCGATGCCGAGCGCTGTCGGGCGCTGGGCGCGCCGCCGCCATGGCCAGTAGACAAGCGAACCTTTGACGGCGCGGCGGTGTGCCGGATCGGGGTCGAAGTCCCCGCTGACGTGCCGCCGCTGCGCGATCGCCTGCATGCGGCAGGCATCGACACTTTTGAAGCCGATGTGCGCTTTGCCGCGCACTATCTGATCGAGCGCGGTATCAAGGGAGGTTGCGAGATAGAAGGTGACGCCACCGCGGGAACAGGCGGAATCACCTGGATCTTCGACAACCCGCAGGTTCGGCCCGCCGCTGTGACGGTCGAACCGCGGGTGCTGTCGTTTGATATTGAAACCGACGGCAAGGGCGAGCGCCTGCTGGCGATATCCCTCTACGCGCCAGGCATCGACGAGGTACTCATCGTCGATGGCAGCGGGCGGGCCATGCCCGAGCGCGCCACGCGCTGTGTCAACGAATCCGCGGCGCTGGAACTGTTCTGCGCGCGGGTCGGATCGATCGATCCGGACGTCCTGACGGGCTGGAACATCATCGATTTCGATCTCAGCGTGCTGCAGAAAATCGCCACACGGCTCCATCGTCCTTTCAACCTGGGGCGCGGACCGGGGGAACTGCGCATCCGCAAGGCCGAGGGCTATTTCGGCAGCGGCCAGGCCACCATTCCCGGCCGCGTGGTTCTCGATGGCATCGACCTGCTGCGAGGTGCCTTCGTACGCATGGATGATTACTCGCTCGACTCGGTAGCGCGCGAGGTGCTCGGCGAAGGCAAGGCGGTCGCGGGCGATGTGCGCGATCGCATCGCGGAGATCACCCACAACTACCGGAACGATCTGCCAGCCTTTGCACTCTACGCGCGCACGGATGCGCGCCTTGCCTACCAGATTGTCGAAAAACTGAACCTGGTACGGTTGTCGTTCGCTCGCAGCCAGCTGACGGGCATGTCACCGGACCGGGTGGCAGCCAGCATCGCGTCCTTCGACTTTCTGTACCTGGAAGAACTGCAGCGCGTGCACATCGTGGCCCCGAGCGTCCGCGGGAACGACTCGCGCGTGCATGTCGCGCAACAGGGCGGCCACGTGCTGGAGCCGGTCACCGGCGTGCATCGCAATGTCTGGGTGTTCGACTTCAAGAGCCTCTACCCCAGCCTGATCCGCACCTTCAACATCGATCCGCTGAGCTTTGTGCCGAACCCGGCACCGGACGCCGACCTGATCGTCACGCCCAGTGCGGCCTTCAGCCGCGCGCCGGCGATTCTGCCACGCCTGCTCGACGAGCTGTTTCCGCGGCGCGAGGCGGCCAAGAAGGCGCACGACGAGGTGGCATCGCACGCCATCAAGATACTGATGAACTCCTTCTATGGGGTGTTGGGGACATCGGCGTGCCGTTTCTTCAACCCGGCGCTGGCCAACGCCATTACCGGCATGGGCAAGGAGCTCCTGCTTTGGACCAAGCGTTGGTTCGAGGCCCAGGACTTCCAGGTGCTCTATGGCGATACCGACAGCCTGTTCGTCCGGGCGCGCGAACAGGATCCCCAACGCGCCACCGAAGAAGCACATCGGCTTGCCGCGGCACTGAATGATGCTCTCGGCCGGTATATCGAAACCCGTTGGCGCGTGCCGAGCCGGCTCGAGCTCGAATTCGAGAAACTTTACCTGCGACTGTTCCTGGCGCACGCCCGCAATAGCACGCGCGGTGCCAGCAAACGCTACGCGGGCCTGGTGCACGACGGCGGGACCGGGACTGTCGAATTCGTGGGCATGGAAGTCGTGCGCCGCGACTGGACGGCGTTGGCCAAGCGTGTGCAGCGCGAGCTCTATCAGCGACTGTTCACGGATCAGCCCGTGGATGCCTACCTCGCAGAGATCGTCGGCCGTGTACGACGCGGCGAGCTGGACGAGGAGCTGGTCTACTTCAAAAACCTTCGCAAGCAGACCCGGGAATACACCGCCACCACGCCACCGCATGTCGCCGCCGCCCGAAAATCCAGCCAGCCACTCGGGCGATCGATCCGCTATGTCGTCACGACCGCCGGCGCCGAGCCGCTCGACAACCTGCAACACCCGCTCGATCGAGAGCACTACATTTCAAAGCAGGTGAAGCCGGTGGCGGAACCGGTGCTGGAGACGCTCGGCCTGGAATTCGAGCGCGTCATTGGCGACGCTCGGCAGTTCGAGCTTTATTGACCGCGCTGCACGAGTCTTCCGCGGCTATGGCTTGGGGCGTTGGATGAATTCAACCCGACGGAAGCGAAGCGCCGACCAGTCCTGGTCGATCGCAACCTGGCGAACCGAATCGAATCCGGATTGGCGCAATGCAGCCCAGCCGTCATCCCGATTGAAATTGCAGCTGTATTTTTTTGAAGTGCCCTTCGGATAGGCAAACCACAACAGCGCATCGCCGGCCGCCTTGGCTGCAAGTGTCTTCGAGAGCCGCGCCAGTTCGGCCCGTTCCGTCACAAAGGCCAGTGCGAAGGTGAGATTCTTCACCTCCTCGACACGACGCTGCACCCGCACATTGCGCAGCGCCCTGACTTCCCTCTCGAAGGAATCCGGCGCATCAAGCACCAGGATTTCCTGATGCCCCTTCAGGTTCAACTTGTCGAAGATGGTGGCCATCGTTTTTTGAAATGGCGGGCGGCGGTCGACAGCTCACTATACCGCGACAAATCTGCTCTCGCACCGAAACTGTGCCGGTCCCAACCCGCATGCACTTGAACGCAGCGCCACGAAAGCCCGCACCCACGCACCCACGCACCCACGCACGCCACGCACCCTGTGTGCCCATTGGGCACGCTATACTGCTGTCCTGCCCGGGGAGCGCTAACAGGAGCGTCATGTTTCAGACGAAGGTTCGTTTTATTGCGGTCTGCTGTTCGATGTCAGGTCTTTTCGGGTGGACACAGTCCGCCTTAGGTCAGCAAACCCGTTCCGACTCAATACAACTCGAAGAAATCGTGGTCACCGCCGAGAAGCGCGAAACCACGGCAGAAGACACGCCCATCAGCCTGACCGCCGTGTCGGGTACCGACATCCAGGATCGCGGCGCAACCGATCTGGGCACGTTGATGGAGTCAGTCCCCGGCGTCTCCATCCGCACCAGCGGACCGGGCATGACGGAATTCGAGATGCGCGGCGTCGCATCAACGGGCGGCAACTCGCCGACGGTCGGGTTCTACTTTGACGACACACCGCTGACCGCCTCCGCCGCTACCAACGAAGGCAAGATCGTCATCTCGCCTTCGCTCTATGACCTCAATCGCGTGGAGGTGCTGCGCGGACCACAGGGCACGTTGTACGGCTCGGGCTCCATGGGCGGCACCATCAAGATTGTGCCCAATGCGCCTGATCCCCGGGCGTTCGACGCCTCGGCGGAAGCAACCATCAGCCAGACGGATCACGGCGGCTTCAACAACGCCCAGAACGCCATGATCAATCTGCCGTTGATCCAGGACATCGCCGCACTTCGACTGGTCGGCTCTTTTTCGCGCGATGCCGGCTGGATCGATCGCATCGTGATCGAGCCCGGGCAGTTCCCCGTTCCGACCGGAACGGTGCGCGGCAATGTGCTGGCAGCACCCGTGGCGGTCGACGATCACGACGTCAACTACAGCGAAAACACCACGATGCGCGCCAGCCTGCTGGTCAAGCCGCTTGAAGGCCTGAGCATCACGCCGTCGTTCTTCTATCAGAGACTCGGTTCGGGCGGTTTGCCCTATATCGACAGTGATCCGGGCACCGATGCGCATTACCAGCCCTTTGATGTCGCGGAGCGCTCGTTCGATAAGTTCCTGCTCGGCAGTCTCAACATCAAATATCAGACCGACGCGTTTGAAGCCTCTTCGACTACCTCATTCTGGACCCGGCACGAGCCACTGACGCAGGACACCTCCGAGTCCTGGGCAACAGGCCTCGGATTGCCGGGGTATGAACCGGCGGACGGCGGAATCGGCGCGGCCTACGCGTTCGAGGACAATATCTCCCACCAGACCACCGAAGAGGTTCGCGTCGGCTCCGCGGACAACTCTAACTCGCGTCTGAAATGGCTGGTCGGATACTTCTACCAGGACTTCGAATCGGACTGGAACATCACCTTCCCTTCCCAGGATGGTGCGGCCATCTTCGGATCAAACGCGCTGTTCAACTACTACAGCCCGAACAAGATCCTGCAACAGTCGGTCTTCGGTGAGCTGACGTACAACATCACCGAGCCCTTCGCGGTGACGGTGGGGCTGCGACGCTATCACTACGACGCTCCGGTGCATGTGGTCCAGAACGGCGCACTCGCCTCGCCGGTGGTGAACTCGACCGCGGAAAAGGACGAGGGCGTGACGCCGAAGGTGTCGCTGTCCTACGACCTCAACAAGCAGCTGCTGCTCTATGGAACCCTGGCACAGGGCTTCCGCCCCGGCGGCGGCACTGGACCGGTACCAACCTCGGGACCGCTGTCGTGCGAGACCGAACTGCAGACCGAGTACGGCAGCACGGGATTCGTGGCAGGTCCGATCTCCTTCAAATCGGACAACGTCTGGAGTTACGAGCTCGGCGAGAAGCTGCGCGCCCTCGATAATCGGGTGACCATCAACGCCGCGGCCTACTACGAGCGTTGGAACGGTGTGCAGCAAACCAATGCGCTGTCCCCTTGCGGCTATGTCTACACGGCCAACGCGGGCGACGCACACGTTTATGGCGGCGAACTGGAAATCAAGGCGGTGGTGGTGCGCGATCTGATCGTGTCGGCCAACGCGTCCTATTCCCACGCCGCGCTGGTGAGCTCGCAGCTGATCGATGCCGGCTTCGATCCGGGCACCCCGATTCAGCAGGTGCCGCACTGGACTTCATCGGCGTCGATCGCCTATCGGCACAGCCTGACCGACCGGGTCGCGATCACCGCGCGCGCGGATAACACCTACACCGGCAGCCGCACCGATGAGACCTACTCGATCAATACGCTGCCGTCGTACGACCTGACCAATTTCCGCACCGGGCTGGAGGGGGATCGCTGGACGGCGGTCTTCTTCATCAACAACCTCACCGACAAGCGGGCATTGCTCAACAACGTCACGCAGGATGCCGTGAATCTGCCGACGTTCAATCGAATCGCAGTCAGTCAGCCGCGTACGGTGGGCATCGACCTGAACTATCACTTCGGACACTGACCACGACGCGCTTACCCTGTCATTCGTGATTGATGGGCGTACGTGCCGGCAGCGGCACGTTGCACAGCTCTATATGGCCCGGGTTGTATTTGAACCAGGCTTCACGGCGATTCCGACGCTGCTCGAGCACGGTGCGGAAAGTGGCGCTGTCGGTGCGCAGCACCTCGATGGGTGTGCGTTCGGATGGCGGCAGGTCCGCGGCGATACGCACTGAGACGATGGGCGCGAGCGGCTCGGATGGCAGATAGAAGCCCATCTCGCCGCTGCCGCGCGGCAGGCTCGATAACAGTTCGATGCCTTTGAGCACACGGCCGACCAACGTCACGTTGCGATCGAGCTGCCGCGGGGAGTGGCCAATCACGGCATACATTTCCGTGCCGTCGCTCTCCGGCGGATCGTCGCGGCCAACACCGACCATGCCATAGCAATGGGCGAGCCAGACCAGGCCTGAACGCGCGTCCCGTGCGGCCGGAAAGCCATCAAGGAACCCGACCTGTGCGGCGTAGACATCGCGTTCCGCCAGCGGCTCGAAATGGCGGCCGGCCGTGCGATCGGCGGTGAATTCCGGCGCCACCATGTGGACGCCGTCGGGAATGGGCCGCTGATGCTCCGGATCCGCCCATTGCACGACGTAATTGTCCTGTACACGCAGCACCGCCAGGCCATCGAAATAATGTGACCGCGCCAGCAGGCTGATATTCGCCACATGCAGCGGCGCAATGCGCGGTGCCAGTTCGATGATGACGCGCCCGCCCGGCAGATCCAGGTACAACGTGTTGGCGGGATCCGGGGATCGCCAGTCCTGTGCGGGTGAATTTGCCAGCAGGTCCGCCACCGTTACCGGCTTTGCCACGGCGGTGGCGGCAGCTCCGAGGGCCAGTGCTACCAGCAGCCGCTTCATGGCGACTTGGCCGCGGCACGCGCCACGCCTTCGAGCATGTGGTCCAGGCCCACCCGATCGAAGTACCGGCCCGCCAGCACCACCGCACGGATCCGTCGCGTGTTGCCGATGTCATCGAGTGGATTCGCATCCAGCAGCACAAGATCGGCCAGCTTGCCCGTCTCCACGGTGCCGAGCTCCGCGAGGCGTCCCATGAACCGTGCCGGATTGAGCGTCGCGGTTTGCAGGGCCTGCAGGGGCGTCAGACCCGCGCGGACGAATAGCGCCAGCTCCTGGTGCAGGCTGAAACCCGGGAATACATGCACGCCGGCGGCCGTGTCGGTACCCGCCATGAATGGCACGCCCGCCCGGAACATCGCCAGCGTCATATCGAGTTCCATCTGCACAAAGTGCTGACGAACCGGCAACGGGTCGGTGTCCATGTCGGAGAGGATGGCCTTCACGAACATGGGCCAGGTCCGATCCTTCCACGCCGGGGGCGCATATTTGATCAGGGGATCGTGGCTGAGATCGTTGTCGTCGATAAGCCACTGGCCGCGCTCCCACACCAGCGTCGGCACCTGCCAGGTCTGATTGCGGGCCATGAGTTCGATGAGGCGCTGCGCGCGTTCGGGATCGTACGTGGTCGCGTAGCGGCCCAGCGTCTTGGGGCCCTTGATCAGCTCGTCCTCGAGGGGCGAGCAGCCTTCAAACACACCGGTGAAGTGTTCGATGCTTTTCTGCCCCGCATTGGAGGCCTCAGAAGCGCGCACGGCATCCGGCACGTGCCCAACGAAAGTGATCCCGAGCTTCTTGGCCTCATCGGCGGCCGCGAAATAGCCGTCCCGCGGGATCAGCGACTGGATCTTGATGAAATCAACACCCTGCGCCTGCAATTCATCGACGGTGCGCCGGCCGTCCGCGGCATTGGCGATGGGTGCGGAACTCGGAAAACGCGGAATCGGTCCATCGAGCATGGGGCCGGCAATGACCATGCGCGGTCCGAGCAGGCGACCCGCGGCGATCCGTGCGCGCCACCATTTCAATACCTCGAGGTCACCACCCATATCGCGCACGCCCGTGATGCCGTTGGCCACGAACAGCGGCAGCGTTACCTGCTCATTGGCCGGAAGCCAATCGCCGAATACCGTGTGCACGTGCATGTCCCACAGACCGGGGATGAGATACTTGCCCCGAGCCTCGACGACTCGCGCGCCCCGCGGCGGCCGAACCTGGCGGCTGCTGCCGAGCGCGACAATATGCTCATTTCTGAGCACCACGGTCATATCCGGCAGGGTCTTCCCCCCGCTGACATCGATCACGGTTACATGGATGAACGCGAGCGGTTGATCCGCCCGCTCCCGGGCGTCGGCCGGGGGGGATCCGAGCAGCAGCAGGACGGCGGACAGGATGAGCGTTCGCAGCAGAAAACTGGTTTGGTTTGTCATTTAATATCGTTCAGGGTGTCGAATTAGTCGATGGTCGATCGTCGTACCTTCAAGAGGCAAGAAGTCCAACAGGAGATGCCATGAGCACGAGCAATATATATCTTGCGGTTTTCCTCGGGAGCAAAAATAGTCCCCGCTGGACCGCGTGGAATGCCCTGAGCGAGAGCGAGCGCCGCGCGAAGGAACAGGAAGGCGTTGCGGCCTGGAAAGGCTGGGCGGCCAAGCACCAGGCCGCTATCGTGACCATGGGTGGTCCGCTGGGCAAGACCAAGAAGGTCTCGCAGAGCGGGATTTCCGATGCCAGCAATCACATGGGCGCCTTCACCATAGTGCGTGCGGATACGCATGAAGCCGCCGCGGCGATGTTCGAAAATCATCCCCATTTCGCGATTTTTCCGGGCGAGGCCGTCGAGGTCATGCCGGTGCTGCCCATTCCGGGAGGCTGATCATGACTGGCACAGTGCGCCTGCACCGGGTCCTGACTACGACCCCGGAAAAAATCTATCGCGCCTTCATCGAACCCGACGCCATGGCCAAGTGGCTGCCGCCGAACGGCTTTACCGCCACGGTGCATCAGATGGATGTGAAAGTTGGCGGCACTCACCGGATGTCGTTCCGCAACTTCACCACCGGCCATTCGCACTCGTTCGGCGGCAGCTATCTCGAACTTTCCCCGGGAAAGCGCCTGCGATACTCGGACAAGTTCGAAGATCCGCAACTGCCGGGCGAAATGCAGGTGACGGTCACGCTGACCAAGGTGTCCGTCGGCACCGAGGTCAGCATCGTGCAGGAAGGTCTGCCCGACGTCATACCCGCGGAAGCCTGCTACCTCGGATGGCAGGAGTCGCTGCGAAATCTGGCAAAGCTGGTCGAACCCGACATTACCCAGTAGCTGCAGTCGGACGGCGCAGAGCTCACGATGGCTCTCAACCGAGCTTGTGCGCGCTGATCGGCAGCGACCGCAGGCGCTGGCCCGTTGCCGCGAAGATTGCGTTGCAAACCGCCGGTGCCACCGGCGGCACGCCGGTCTCGCCGATGCCGGCCGGCACTGCGCTGCTTGGGATAATGTGTATATCCAGCTCGGGCAGTTCATTCAGGCGCAGCACGCGGTAATCATTGAAGTTGGTCTGCCGGACACGGCCGCCGCTGAATGTGATATCGCCCCACAGGGCCGCGGACAGCCCATAAACAATGCCGCTCTCGAGCTGCGATTCGACGATGCGCGGATTGACGGTCTGTCCGCAATCGATGACGCAGGTGATGCGGTGAATCTTGAGCCGGCCGCCCTGGATCGAGACTTCCGCCACCTGCGCGATGCACGCGGTGTAGCCCTCCATGAAGGCGAGCCCCTGGTGGCATCCCGGCGCGGGATGGCCCCACCGCGAACGTTCGGCGATCAGTTGCAGCACCTGGGTGTGCCGCGGCTTACCGGCCAGCAGTTCCAGCCGGAACTGCAGAGGATCTTTCGATGCCGCCGCGGCCAGCTCATCGATGGAGCATTCGACTGCAAAGCAATTGGGCGCGTGGCTCACCGAGCGCAGATAGCCCACATCGATACCGATCTCCTGGCGGGTATATCTCAAGTCGAAATTCGGCACCGCGTAAGGAAAGTTCTGCACGTACTCGATCACTGAATCGAAGGGATCCTTGTTGCTCGGATCAAAGCGCGCAGTGATCGAGGGGCTGGTAATGTGCAACGCCCAGGCGACAAGTTTGCCCTTCTCATCCAGACCGGCCGTGACTTGCTCGCGCGCAGGCGGCTTGTACATGTCGTGCGTCATGTCATCTTCGCGGGTCCAAATCAGTTTCACCGGCACGCCCACTGCCTTGGACGCTTCGACGGCAGCGGGCACAAAGTCCACTTCGAGGCGCCGGCCGAAGCCGCCGCCCAGCAAGGTGGTTTGAACATTGACCCGCTCGGGCGGCAACCCCGCCGCGCCGGCCGCGGCCACCTGCGTTAGCTGCTGTACCTGGGTACCGACGTACACATCGCAGCGGTCCGCCTTGACATCGGCGGTGCAATTCATAGGTTCCATGGTCGCGTGCGCCACCAGCGGCAGCTCGTAGACGGCAGAAAAGGTCTTGGCCGCCGTTTTCATCGCTTCGAGCGCGTTGCCGCCCTTGAGCGCGGCAGAGACATCGTCGCTGCCCAGCGCTGAAGCGCCGGGACTGGCCGCAGCGGCTTTGTTGAGCAGCGACCACATCGCCGCATTGTCGAGGCCTGAATTGGGGCCCGGCTCCCATTCGATCCGCAATGCGTCGCGAGCCTTCTTGGCCTGCCAGAAGTGTTCCGCCACCACCACCACTCCACTGGCCGTGGGCAACACCCGCCGCACACCCGGGAACGCCGACGCCGCGGTCGAGTCGACCGAACTCACTTTGCCGCCCAGTGTGGGAGACATGGCAATGGCGGCGTACAGCATTCCGGGTAACTGCACGTCCAGACCAAATTCGGCACTGCCGTCCACTTTGCCCGGTGTATCCAGGCGCGGCAGCGGCTTGCCGATGAGGCGAAAATCCTTCGCATCCTTGAGCGAAACATCCTTCGGAACCGGCAATTTGGCGGCCGCATCCGCGAGTTGTCCGTAGCTCGCGCTCCGGCCCTGGGTGCCGGTCACGCGGCCGTTATCAGCGCGACAGGCCGTCGGATCGATGCGCCATCGCTGCGCGGCTGCCGCAATCAGCATCATCCGTGCCTGTGCCCCTGCCTTGCGCAGCTTCTCCCAGGCCTCTGTAACACTGTTGCTGGTGCCGGTGACCTGCCCTCCATTGAGGACGTTCACAAAGGCGTCGCCGACGGGCGCGGCATGGATGCTGATACGTGACAGATCGACTTCGAGTTCCTCGGCGATCAGCGTCGGCAACGCGGTGTAGACGCCCTGACCCATCTCGGAGCGATCGACCAGGATACTGATGGAATCGTCCGTTCCAATCCGAAGCCAGGCATTGATCTGGCTGCTCGAGACCTGGGCCGCAAGCGGACCGCCCCGGAAAGCCGGTAGTGCCGTGGCGAGCACGAGGCCGCCGCCGAGGTAAGCCGCGCGCTGCAGGAAAACGCGACGACCCGGATCCAGACTGTTCACGGCGATTTGCTCCCGCGTAACAGCTCGGCCGCGCGATGAATGGCCTTGCGGATACGTGAATAAGTGCCGCAACGACAGATGTTCCCCGCCAGGGCCGCATCGATGTCGGCATCACTGGGCGAGGGGTTGGATTGCAGCAGCGATGCGGCGGCCATGATCTGTCCAGACTGGCAGTAACCGCATTGCGGCACATCGAGTTCGATCCAGGCACGCTGCGCAGCGTGACTCCTATCCCTCGACAGGCCCTCAATGGTCGTCACGTTTTTGCCCTGCAACGACTTCAAAGGCAGGATGCACGAGCGCACCGCAACGCCATCGAGGTGTACCGTGCAGGCGCCGCAGAGCGCCATGCCGCACCCGTACTTGGTTCCCGTCAGTTTCAAATGGTCGCGCAATACCCACAGCAGAGGCGTGTCGCCATCGGCATCGACACTCTGCGCTGCGCCGTTGACGGTAAGGGTGATCATTGCAGGGTCTCTTAGGGCTTCACGCCGCTTGGCGCCTGCACGTTCGAATACACAATGCGGACTTCCAGGTGCCGTGCGCCCGGATTGCCCGGATCCATATCCACCTCTTCGCGCACCGGCATGGAATTGCCCTTGGCAATCCAGACCAGGGCGTTGCTCTCGCCCGCATCGGCCTTGCTGTGCTCGCTGAACACCGCCGCATTGATACCTTCGACGCTCTCATCGCGAAGATAGCGACAGGTCACATTGGAGCTGGCCTCGTTGTCACGCTCCCGCTGCAGCGTCTCTTTGGGTGTCTCCTTCATGGTGTGCCACTCGCCACCCACGAGGAAATACTGCGCCGTGCCGGTGTTGATGACTTCCCTCTGCTCCCTCTTGGACTTGTCGGCTCCCTCGGTCTGGATCATATACTCGTGATTCGGCGTCATCACCTGCTTGGCAATGGCATCGAACACCGCTTTGCACGAACTTTCCGCCGCCAGTGTCGGCACGGATGCACTAGCGGCGAGCGCGAGCGAGGTGGCGACGGCGATTTTCCCCATGAACATGATGTCTCCTGTCGATCGACCAATATTGGAATGCTGAGAATCAGGTGCCTGCTTGCAGCGCGAGCCGCTGGCGGCGCTCGCTGCGAAAGTGCGTAACCGTCAAAAACAATGCGGTCCCCTGCAGCAATGCGCAGAAGTAGAAAGGTGCGCCGATGCGCCAATCGCCTTTGGGGAGATGCGAGACCATGGTCAGCAGCGGCGCACCGATGGCTGGAGCGATCACGGCCATCAGGCTATTGAGGCCACCGACTGCGCCCAGCGTCCTACCCTGATTCTGCGCATCTGCCGCGCTCGAAATGATGCTTTGAATGGTCGATGAGACGGTTGCGCCCAGCAGGTTGACGAAAATGATCGCATACATCATCCAGCTGCGCGTGGCAGCGCCCCACAGGGCATAGGCCAGGGTGGAGGAGAGCAATCCCAGTACCGCCAGTCGCCGCACGGTGATGCGCTTCAGAATCCGGCCGAGCAGTAAGCCCTGCACCACGGCCGACACGACGCCGATGGCCGCCAGTGACCAGCCATTGTCCCGGGGTCCCCAGCCGAATTTGAAGGTGGTATACAGCACCCAGCAGGTATACAGCACGAATTGCGCCATCCCGCAAAAGCCCACAACGAAGGCCAGCGGTGCCACATCCTTCAACTCGGTCAGGCGGCGCATTGCCGCCAGCGGGGTGGCGGTCCTCCAGTTGAATGGATGCCGCAGGCTCATCGGCAATGATTCCGGCAGCACGAAGTAGCCATACAGCAGATTGAGCAGCGCGAGACTGCCCGCCGCATAGAACGGCATGCGCAGATTGATCGAGCCCAGCAGTCCGCCGATCACGGGTCCCAGAATGAAACCGACGCCGAACATGGCTCCCATCATGCCGAAGCGCTTGGCCCGCTGCTCGGGGGGCGTGATGTCGGCCACATAGGCGCTCGCGACCGAGAGATTGGCCTGCATCGCGCCTGCCACCAGCCGTATGACAATCAGCATGCCGACCGATGTCGCCAGCGCCGTGGTAAAGAAGCTCAACATCAGGCCGGAAAACCCGAGCAGCAACACAGGTCGGCGGCCATAACTGTCGGAAAGGGCACCCAGAATGGGCGAGCCAAAGAAATTGGCGAAGCTGAATGTAAAGGTGACCACGCCGTACCAGAGCGCCTGATCCGCTTTCGTGCCCGTGAGGCTGCCGACCAGGGCCGGCAACACGGGGATGATCAGGCCAATCGAAATCATGTCGATCAGGGCGGTAAACATGATGAATGGCATGGCCGCCGTGCGGCTCTGACGGGCAGCGAACAGCTTGAAGCGGGCGTCGGTGGGCGACATGACGAAAGGGTAGCCTAATTATGCCCAAGATTCGCGTTGCTAAGCGCCGCATAAGGATGCGAGGATTACTGCAAACCCCGCCGGCTTAGTTGGAGATTCCTCATGGCACTCTCACTCAACGATATCGCCCCCGATTTTGAGGCCGAGACCACCGAGGGCAAGATCCGCTTTCACGACTGGATCGGCAATAGTTGGGTGGTGCTGTTCTCGCACCCCAAGGACTTTACCCCGGTCTGCACCACCGAGCTTGGCTACATGGCCAAGATCAAGCCCGAGTTCGACAAACGCGGTGTCAAGATCATCGGTCTGTCGGTCGATCCGCTCGAGCGTCATTCCGGCTGGGCGAGCGACATCAAGGAGACGCAGGGCTTCGCCCCCAACTATCCGATGATCGCTGATGTCGATTACAACGTGTCGAAGCTCTACGGCATGCTGCCGGCACCGGTGTCTGGCGATCCGACCAAGCGCACCGCGGCCGACAATCAAACCGTGCGAAATGTGTTTGTGATCGGACCCGACAAGAAAATAAAGCTCATCCTGGTCTATCCGATGACTACGGGGCGCAACTTCGATGAAGTACTCCGGGTTATCGATTCGCTGCAGCTCACCGCCAAGCACAAGGTGGCAACGCCGGTGAACTGGAAGAATGGCGAGGATGTCATCATCGCCGGATCAGTGTCGGATGAGGACGCCAAGAAGCAGTACCCACAAGGCTGGAAGTCACCGAAGCCCTACATCCGCATCGTGCCGCAGCCGCGCTGAAAATTACCGCCCGTCAAGCTGCTCAATGGTGGCCGCGGACGGAGCGCGTTGTACGCGCAGTCGCGCGCTTACGCTCTCCACCTGCGCCATTACCCGAAGTATGTTGCCGCCGGCGACTTTCCCCAACTGGTCATCGCTCCAACCACGCCGGGCCAGTTCCGCCAGCAGAGCAGGAAACTTGTCGACGCCGTCCAGGCCAGCCGGCGTTTCCGAGATGCCGTCGAAATCCGAACCCAGTCCCACATGGTCGACTCCGGCGACCGCGCGGATGTGGTCGATGTGGTCAGCCACTTCGGCGAGCGTTACCTGCGGTTTGGGATGGTCCTTTTCCCATTGCGCAAGCGCGGCCGCAGCGCGCTCGGGCTGGCCGATGTAGAGACCATCATAAGGAGGGCTGTTGTAGCGCGCTTGTTCCGCCGCGCGATCGGCATCCCAATGCCGCCGGGCTTCCGACACATACCCCGGATAGAAATTCGCCATCACGACACCGCCGTTGCTGGCGACCAGTCGGAGGACATCGTCCGTAACGTCGCGCGGATGATCCACCAGGGCGCGGGCCGATGAATGCGAGAAAATCACCGGGGCCTCGCTGACCTCGAGTGCCGCTCGCATGGTATCCGCCGACACGTGACTCAGATCCACCATCATTCCCAGGCGATTCATCTCGCGCACCACCTCCTTGCCGAAGGGAGTCAGCCCATGATGTGCCGGGTTGTCGGTGGCAGAGTCAGCCCATGCGGTGTTGGAGGTATGAGTCAGTGTAAGGTATCGGGCACCGAGCTCGTAGTAGGCGCGCAGTACTGCCAGCGAGTTGTTGATCTGATGTCCGCCTTCGACTCCAATGAGCGATGCGATCTTCCCGGATTTGTGCAACCGCCGAATGTCGTCACTGCTATAGGCCATGCCCAAATCGGTTGCGTAGCGGGCGTTCATCGCCTTGACCAGATCGATCTGCTCAATGGTGATCTGGACCGCCTGTGACCCTCGAATCTCCGTGGGTATCCATACCGACCAGAACTGCGCACCCACGCGGCCGGCGCGCAGACGCGGAATATCCGTCATCAGGGGCACGGCATTCGCGGGCGGCGAGAGCCTGGATGTGTCGCTGCCGAGATCAATTTTCGACAGATCGCCCTGGAAGCGATCGCGCAGCTCCCAGGGCAGATCATTGTGTCCATCGATCAGAGGGGTGGCAGCCAGCACCCGATCGATACGGGACATCACGGCATCGTGGGTGTCGGCCGCAAGCGCCTCGCCGCCGCTCAGCAACAACACAAGCTGCAGACAGCAGCCTGCGAGCCGGAGGCGCCCGCCCGCCACATGCGCTTCTGCCATTTGGACGATCAGCGCTTGCCGTAGTCCGTGAAGACGTAATCTCTTGTCTTGACGAGCGTGTGGCACGCGAACCCGCACTTGGCATCGTTCGCCTGTGGCGGGCTGTCGCTCAGGGTGCCGGGTCTGAAGGTGTCGGATGCGGCGTCATACTCGAATTCCCCATATCCCCATCCGCCGCTGTCCGCAAACCGCTTGCTGTCCTTCACCATCAAGTCGACATCATGCTGGGTATTCGGAACGGTGGGCTGACCGGGATAGGCCTCGTTTTTCTTGGGGTTCCAATGGATCTTGACCATCCTGGCGCCGTCGGGAAACGGCTTGCCATTGCCGGGCGCCCCGGCCCGGTAGGCGTCGATCATGGTGCGATTTCCCAGGATCACGGAGATCAGGCCCCCGTTCTCGCTGATGGCGATAACCGGCCAGTCCTCGTAACCCTTGAACTCTGAGAACGCGAGCCCGTTGGGAACCTTAAGGCTGTACTTGTCCTGTGCGGACATGCTGAAAGCAACCGCTACCGCCGAGACGGCAAGAGCAATGGCTACGCCCCTGGCAAGGGCGATACGGCGGCCGGATGACAACAATCGTTCGGACATGAGCATCTCCCTTTGAGGTTGTTCGCGTATTTGCCCGATCAGATCCCGAGCGCGATCGCAAATCAATTGGACGATGGTATCGCACGCCGCGGGCGTCTGGAATTCCTGCGCCAGGCCGCAGGTGCTGGATGTGGCCGCCGGCAACGGCAACGCGACGCTGGCAGCCGCTCGCCGCTGGTGCGATGTGGTCTCGACCGACTATGTCGGCGCTTTGCTTGAATCCGGTCGCGCACGCGCACAGGCGGAAGGCCTGACCCCCAGGTTCCAGATCGCCGATGCCGAGGCACTGCCCTTCCCTGACGCATCGTTCGACGCGGTGCTGTCCATTTTTGGCGTCATGTTCACGCCGAATCAGGAGCAGGCCGCGCGAGAGCTGATCCGGGTCTGCAAGCCCGGCGGCCGCATCGGATTGGCCAACTGGACTCCCGAGAGCTTTATCGGCCAGGTCTTCAGGACGATCGGCAAGTATGTGCCGCCTGCCGCGGGCGTTAGGTCACCGGCCTTGTGGGGCACGCAGTCCCGATTGCAGGAGCTGTTCGGCAGCAATTTGAAGTCATTGCGCGCAGTGCCTCGAGAATTCAACTTCCGCTATCGTTCAGCGCAACATTGGCTGGAGGTATTTCGCAGCTACTACGGTCCGATCAACAAGACCTATGCCGTCCTGGACTCGCAGGGACAAGCCAGCCTCACCGCGGACCTGATGTTTCTGATGGCCCGCTTCAACCGTTCGGGCGATGAGACCGCGGTGCTGGCGAGCGAATATCTCGAAGTTGTGATCGAGCGATGATCGCTGAAGCCGCATAATGCAGTTCCATGGCATCCGTCTCCAGTCACTATGAAACGCACCTGGCGCCGATCTACTCGTGGATGGCCGGCGGCATCGAGCATGCACTTTCACTCGGTGCCGCCACGGGTCTGGCTCCCGCTACGCATGGATCGCCTGGCTGGCATGCCAGCATCCGCTGACGCGCCGGTTTCCAAGGGGCAATTTGCAGGACTTCGCGCGGCACCTCTCCGGTCCTGCCGACTTGATCGTATGCATGGGTGACACACTCACGCATTTGCAGAGCATGCGGGAGATCGAGCAGCTGCTGCGCGATGTCGCGGCAGCACTTCGGCCCAACGGGCGATTCGTTGCCACTTTTCGCGACTATCAACAGTTACCCGCGGCGGAGAAGCGGTTCATCCCTGTTCGCAGTGACAGCCGCCGGATCCACACCTGCTTTCTGGAAGAGAGGTCGGAACACGTGGTCGTGCACGACATCGTTCACGAGCGCGGCGGCGACGGATGGTCAATGAAAGTCAGCAGCTACGAGAAGCTTCGGGTGTCGGCCGCCGCCCTGAGCCGCGCGGCGGACGCCGCGGGTTTGCGCTGTCGCACCGAACCTGGGCCTCGTGGCATGCTGATGTTTCAGGCCTGGGCATCGTAGCTTAATCAATGTGAGAAGAGAGGATGACAAAGAGACTCATCAGTTCGGGTTCCACATTCGAGGCGAAAATCGGATATTCACGTGCGGTCGTGGCGGGCGACTGGGTGTTCGTCTCGGGAACGACCGGCTTCGACTACGCAGCAATGTCGATCTCGGATGATCTGGTCGAACAGACCGAGCAGTGCCTGAAGAACATCGAGGCCGCCTTGCGTCAGGCCGATTCGAGCCTGAAGGATGTGGTCCGTGTAACGTACGTCTTGCCCGAAGGCGACCAATTCGAGCGCTGCTGGCCCGTGCTTCGAAAATACTTCGGTGAGGTGCGTCCCGCGGCAATGATGATTTCCGCGGGACTGGCGGATCCGCGCATGAAGATTGAGATTGAAGTGACGGCGCTGAAGGGTGTCTGAGCGCTGATCGCCGTTACCGCTCCAAACCGCCGTCGCGGCGATCGCGGCGGGCAACCCGTGATACGAACGCTGCCGCGCTGATCGAGACGAGCGCCACATAGGGCAGATACCGCGTACCGGCATCGACTGGACTGCGAAACATCTCGAAAGTCACGTACACAATCGCTGCCATGGACAATCCCGCGGCGCAGGACGTCGCCCGGTCGTGAATCCCTTCCCGTCGCAGGATGCCCAGAATGCCGACACACACCAGGAAGTAAGGCGCGAGCCAGTAGTAGGTGGTCAGATTCGCCAGGTAAACCGATGTCACCAACGGAGACTTGTCGAACAGCACCTGCAGCAGCACCGTCAGCGCGGTCGCCACCAGCGCGAGCGCCACGACTCCGGCCACCGGCGTATTGAGCCGTGAGTGCAGCCGGCTCAGCCCCGCCGGCAGCAATCCATCCGCCGCGGTGCTCGCGATGATCCGGCCACCGATGTTGTAGACGGTCACGGTCGCGGCAAGCGCAGCGGGTACGAGCAGGATGTCGACCACGATTGCGAGCCAGTTCCAGCCAATCGCGTGCGCAAATATGGCGACCGGCGAGGCGCCGGCCGCCAGCTCAGCGGCGTGATCGAGCAGCAGCGGGTACTGCAGGAAGCAGCTCACGGTGATGGCGAGCCCGACGATTGAGACTGTGCCAATCAGCACGCGGGGCACATTGCGCTTCGGGTCCCTGGTTTCGGCGGCCAGCGCGGCGATGCCGTCAAACCCGACGTAGTACCCGGTGGCAGCAACGGCGCCCTGCAGGATCCCCCCGAGCGATACCGTCCGGAAGTCGAATTGCATGGCCAGCGCCGGGCGAAGCTCGAGGTAGGAGGCCCCCATGGCCAGGATGACGAACGGCACACAGAGAAAGCCGACGATCACGACCACCCGCACGGACACATCGATCCCGAGGCAGGCGCAGCCCGCCGCTGCGAGGCTGATGATAACGGCCGATGCGCATTGCACGGGAATGCTCGAGGCGCTTTGCACACCCAGATCCAGCAACGCACTGCTCGAAAAGACCACCACGCCAAGGATCAGGGTTGCGGTCAGGGCGACATAGCCGAGCATCATGCACGCGGCCACCAGCAGCCGCGCGCGCGCGCCCAAAGCCTCATAGGCATACGACACCAATGACCCGGTCACCACATAGCGGCGTGCATAGGCGCTGATGACGATGGACAGCAGCACCAGCACGGTGACCGACAGCAGGTTGGACAGCCAGGCGGCTTGAGCAGAAAACCCGATCAGCGCGCCGGCCGACATGGCCATGCTCGGTCCGATCAGCATATAGGCCAGTCCGAGAGCGCTTACCTTCCACAGCGGCAGGTGGGCAGCCGCGGTGGCGGCGATCGGTCGGTCGCTCATCCGGCTTTATACGCGCTTGCGGCCGGCATACTGGGGCTGGGTGATGCAGCCGATGCTGCCGCCGATGAGCAGGATATCGCGGCACCCCGGTACCCCCACGACCCGATGATTCGGAAAGCAGGCCTGAATAGCCGTGAGCCCGGCCGCATCGTTGGGATCTTCATAGGTCGGCACGAACACGGCCTGGTTGCCGATGTAGTAATTGATGTAGGTCGCCGCGATGCGCTCACCGGCGACCCGCTGTGCTATCCCATCGACCGGATCGACCGCGGCCGCCTCCTCCGCCGTCCATTCAATTGGGTTGGGCTGGGTAACTTTCTGAATGCTGAAGGGCCGGCCCCGGGCATCGGTCTCGCGCGAGAGAATCTCGAACGCCTCGTGCGAGACCTCGTACTGCGGATCGGACCGGTCCTCGGTCCAGGTCAGCAATACGACTCCCGGTCGTGCGAACACCGCCAGATCATCGATGTGACCATCGGTCGTGTCGAAGGGGCAACCTCGCGGCAGCCAGATCACCTTGTCGACGCTCAGGTAGTCCATCAGGGCCTGTTCGATCTGGGCGTCGGTATTCCCAACCTTGCGATTGGGGTTCAGCAGACATTGCCGCGTCGTGATGAGAGTGCCTTCGCCGTCGCACTGCAACGCACCGCCTTCGCAGACGATCGGCGCACGATAGCGATCCAGCTGCTCGATATCGAGCACCTTGCGCGGTATCTGATCGTCCCAGTCGTACGGGGAATAGATGCCGCCCCAGGACCTGAAAATCCAGTCCACGCCGCGCACTTCGCCGCTGGCATCGTTGACCACGAAATTGGGACCGACGTCTCGCATCCAGGCATCGTCGTTCGA
Organism: uncultured Gammaproteobacteria bacterium; assembly: GCA_963819195.1. Lineage (GTDB taxonomy): Bacteria > Pseudomonadota > Gammaproteobacteria > Steroidobacterales > Steroidobacteraceae > FEN-1191. The sequence continues at coordinate 157,663 of CAWFVL010000006.1, read as the reverse complement.
CATCTCAACCACCCGGATGTGCGGCGGCAGCATCACGCGCGCGTTCTTGAACTGCCGCGCGGACACGCACATCGTCATTGGATCGCTCGTTGCAATGGCGGTGGCGACGCGCGCGAACGCTTTCTGCGCCGGCCGGGCCCCGAATGGATATTCGTCGGTGCGTTCGGGCCAGATCATCCAGCAGCGGGCCTTGGCTTCAATGGCGCCGGGCATGCGAAAGCCATCGGCGCGCGGGGTGCTCAGGTGCAGTCGGGACATCAGGACACCATCCCTTCGCGCCGCAGTTCATGCGTCACTTCGAGAATCGCCTCGCGCAGGTTGTCGACCAGGAAGTCACACTGCTCGCGCGTCAATATCAACGGCGGCGACATGATGTCGAGGTGACCGAGCGGCCGCACCAGTAATCCCCTGGCTTCGCAGCGTTGCGCTATGCGCCGGGACATGTTGGCCGCCTCGGGAACGTGCGCTCGCGTGACTTTGTCCGCCACGTACTCCACGCACATCATGAATCGCCGGCCGCGCACGTCGCCCACCAGTGGCAATGAGGCGAGCTCCTTCAGGCGGGTCTCGAAGTAATCGCCGACGGTTCGCACGTGGGCGAGCAGATTCTCCTCGGCCATGATCTGGATGTTCTTTAGCGCAGCCGCGCAGCACACCGGATGTCCCGAGTAGGTAAAGCCGTGAGTGAACCACGCCTTCGGATCCGCGGCCGATATCACCGCGTGGATTTGATCGGAATAAATCGTTGCGCCCAGCGGCAGGTAGCCCGAGGTCAGTCCCTTGGCCGCGACCAGAATGTCCGGCTCGATGCCAAATTCATCGTAGGACGCGAACCAATGCCCGATGCGGCCGAATCCGGTAACAACCTCGTCGGCAATAAAGAGAATGCCGTGGCTGGCGAGCACCTCCCTCATCCGGGGCAGGTAACCCGCCGGCGGCGGTACCACCCCGCCGGCTCCCTGGATGGGCTCGGCGATGAAGGCGGCGATGTTCGCGGCGCCAATATCGCGAATGGCCGTTACCAACTCATCGACCAGTTGGTCGGTGAACTGCGCCTCACTCATACCCTCCGGTCTACGGTAGGCGTATGGGGCGGCCAGATGGTGCACCAGTCCATCGATGTACCGGAAGTGCGGGGAGCGATCGCCGTCTCGATTGCCCACCGTCATGCCGAGATAGGTGGAACCGTGGTAAGAGTTGTAGCGCGACAGGATCACGCGCCTTTGGGGTTCGCCGCGGCGCGCATGGTAGTAGTGCGCGAGGCGAATGGCCGTGTCATTGGCGCAGGAGCCGGACACCGAGTACGCGACATGGTTGAGCGCCCCAGGTGCCAGCGTGGCCAGCTTGGCTGCCAGTTCCGCCGCCGGCTCATTGGTGCAGTCGGTGAAGGTGTTGGAGAAGCTCAGCTTCAGCACCTGATCGCTGATCGCCTGGGCCATCTCCTTGCGCCCATAGCCAATGTTCACGCACCAGAGCCCGCCGATACCATCCAGGTAGCGTTTGCCTGCCGCGTCGGTCACATATGCGCCCTGCGCATCGCGGATCACGAGAGATCCGTCGCGCTTGAAGCTGTCAAAGTGCGTCCACGGGTGCAGGAAGTGGTCGTAGTCCTGCTGCCAGGTGCTTCCGCTGCTGCCAAGATCCATAGCTGCTGCCATGATGTGCCCCTAAGCGACGCGCCCGGCGCGGGACTGCGCTGGCGTGCCGTCGTGTGTCATGAGTGAACCGTACAGATCCGGGCGGCGATCCCGAAACAGTGCCCACTGCTCGCGCATCCGTCGGCAGGACTCCAGGTCGAAGGTATGCAGCAGCACTGCCTCGCTGACAGCATCCGCCTCGGCGACTTTGGTGCCGAACGGGTCGGCGATAAATGAGGCGCCGAAAAAAGTGAGTTCAAGATCCGAGGCGGTCGCCTTCTCGGTGCCGATGCGATTGCAGGCAATAACAGGCGTGCAGTTGGCCACCGCGTGACCCTGCATGACGCGTTGCCAGGGCAGCGTCATCTCGAGTCCGTAGGCGGGGTCGGTGCCGATGGCGCTGGGATAGAAGATCAATTCCGCTCCCTGCAGCGCCATCGCGCGTGCCGCCTCCGGAAACCACTGGTCCCAGCAAATACCGACACCGATCGGCGCGTAAGCCGTGTGCCAGACCCGAAAGCCGGTGTCGCCCGGCGAGAAGTACTGCTTCTCCTGGTAGCCGACGTCGTTCGGAATGTGACTCTTGCGATACACGCCGAGTAACGAGCCGTCCGCGTCGATGATGGCGACGGAATTGAAGAAGGCGCGCCCCGCGCGTTCGAACCAACTCACGGGCAGTACTACTTTTAAAGACCGGGCGAGCGCCTGAAAGCGCCGGATCGTGGCGCTCTCTTCGAGGCTGCTCGCCAATTCAAAGTGTTTGGCGCGCTGCTCGATGCAGAAATAGGGCGCCTCGAACAGCTCCTGAATCAGGATGATCTGTGCGCCGCGCTCTGCCGCCTGACGCACCAGCTTTTCGGCTCGGTCGACGTTGGCCGGCAAATCCCAGGTACAGGCCATCTGCGCACAGGCGACAGTGACCGTTCGGCTCTTGATGGGAAACTGGGCGTTCATGTGGGCGACCTCAGGGACAGTGATGCGGCCGCTGGCTCCTGTTGCGTGATGCAGTGAATGTTGCCGCCGCCGAAGGCGATCTCGAGTGACGGAACCGGCACCACCTGCCGGTCCGAAAAAACCTCGCGGAAGATGCCGAGCACGCGGTGATCGTGATCGGGAAAGCCGAAAGACGGCAGCACGATGCCGCCGTTTGCCATGTAGTAGTTGATGTGCGAGAGGCTGACGCGGGCGCCGGTGCGTTCGTTGTATAGCGCCGGCGGCTGCGGAATCTCGATAACTTCCAGCAGGCGTCCCCTGGCATCGCGGGCGGCCTGCAGAATCTGCAGATTCTCGCGTAGCGCGGCATAGTTGGCATCGGACTCATCCTCGACAGTCAGCGCCAGAACCACGCCGGGTCTGACGAATGCGGCCAGCTGATCGACGTGGCCGTCCGTGACGTCATCCTTGAGGCCGCCTTTGAGCCAGATCACCGTCTCGACGCTGAGGAATTCGCGCAGGTAGTCTTCGATTTCCGATCGGCTCAAGTGCGGATTGCGATTGGGATTGAGCAGGCATTCCTCGGTCACGATCACGGTGCCTTCGCCGTCGACGTGAATCGACCCGCCTTCCAGTACCAGCGGTGCCGCGACACGCTCGATGCGTTCCTGCTGAAGAATCTCGGCAGCGGCCAGGCGATCGTTGACGAAGGGGAAGCGCCCTCCCCAGCCGTTGAAATCCCAGTCGATGCCCAGCCGCGAGCCGAGTCCATCGAGCACGAAGGTCGGGCCGTTATCGCGGAACCAGCCATCATCGATTGCCACCCGCCGGACCTCGACTTCCGGACCGCAGAGCGTGCGGGCAGCGACCAGGTCGGCATCGTTGGCCAGCATGACGACCGGCTCGAACCGGGCGATTGCGCGGGCGACGTTCGCCCAGGTGACTCTGCAGGCCTCGATGCGCCCGAGATACGCCGCGGCATTGGTCGGCCACGCCATCCAGCAGCGCCGGTGGGGATGCCACTCGGCGGGCATCTGAAAGCCGCGGGCTTTGGGTGTGAGTTTCATGGCTTGGACAGTGCCCGAGGTCCTGACATGATGGAAGTGAATCTGCCGAATGACTATCATGAGTGCTGCTCATGACTTTGGGGCTACCAGCGATGTCGGATCCGCTGCGATCGTTCGATACCAACCTGTTGGTGGCTTTCGATGCGCTGATGCTCACGCGCAGCGTCACGCGAACAGCCGAGCAGCTGCACGTCAGTCAGTCGGCGGTCAGCCATATGCTGAATCGCCTGCGACTGGCGCTGGGCGACCCACTGCTGGTCAAGCGCGGTAACCGCATGCTGGCGACCGTCCGTGCCGAAGAGTTGCACGCCGGCCTGCGCGATGGGCTCGCGCAGGTACGCAAATCATTGCAGCGCTCGGAGCCATTTCATCCGCGCACCAGCACCCGGGAATTTGTCATCTATGCACCCGAGTACTTCGAAGCACTGCTGCTGCCGAGGCTGCTCGATCGCATGCGGCCAGTGGCGCCGAATATTCGATTCAAGATCGAGATGTCACTGGATGAACTGCCGGTCGATGAGATGGCGCGCGGTACGGTCGATGCCATCATCACCGTTCGCCTGGAACAGCCCGAGCCCAAGGGCCTGGACCTCGAGGTGCTGTGCGTCGACCGTTACGTCGGCCTGATCCGCCGCGGGCACCCCTTCTCCGGCAAGGCCGTTACGCTGAAGCAGTATGTGAGCTTCAGCCACGTGATCCCCTATGCCGTGGTATCGCATCGATCGCGAGTAGATGACTGGCTGCTGCGACAGCAGGTGGTACCCAGCATCGTGCATCGCTGCATGAGCTACATATCGGCCGTCGGCGTACTCCAGTCCACCAATCACATGATGGTGCTGCCGCTGCAGGTCGCCGGGTTCATCGCCAGGGGCTTCGATCTGCGGGTGGTGTCGCTGCCCGGTGATTTCACGCCGTTCGAGCTGTGCTACCTCACGCACCCGAACGCCCAGGCCGATCCGGCCAGGCAGTGGCTCAGGAGCGCGATCTTTGAGGTTGCGCGCGATCTCGCAACGAGCCACGTTAGGCATTCAAGTTAACGCTGCCCAATTCGCCTAGCTATTCTTTATAATTCAACCGATTACGGGAACTACCCCGGCTCCGCGCAGACTAATGACCAGCCGCCCGGTCGGCATCCAACCCCCGTTTGCCGATCGCAAATATCATGAACAAGGATTTGCGCTAAATGAATCAACAAGCTGCCCCGCTGGGGAGCGAATCCGAGACGCGGGCCTCACGCGAACTCGTTGCCAAGAATTCCGCCTGGATCACTCCGCTGCGGGAAGAGATGGGACGCGTGATCGTCGGCCAGAAGCATCTTCTCGACCGGCTGCTGATTGCGCTGCTCACCAATGGTCACGTGCTGCTGGAAGGAGTCCCGGGCCTTGCGAAGACCCTGGCCCTGAAGTCTTTGGCCAGTTGCCTCTCGGTACGCTTCAAGCGTCTGCAGTTCACGCCCGACATGCTGCCTGCCGACATCGTCGGCACCATGATTTACAACCCGCAGGACGGCGCGTTCCGCACCAAGCATGGGCCCATATTCAGCAATCTGATCCTGGCGGACGAAATCAATCGTGCGCCCGCCAAGGTCCAGAGTGCGCTGCTCGAGGCCATGCAGGAGCGCCAGGTCACGATCGGCGATGAAACCTATCCCTTGCCGGCGCCGTTCCTGGTGCTCGCGACGCAGAACCCCCTGGAGCAGGAGGGCACCTATCCCCTGCCGGAGGCGCAGATCGATCGGTTCATGATGAAGGTAATCGTCGACTACCCAACGCGGTCCGAGGAGCGGGCGATTCTCGATGCCATGGCTACCACCGAGCCGATGATCGTGCCGCGCACGGTGGTCAGCGCCGCGCAAATCCTCGATGCCCGGCACGTGGTCAATACTCTGTTCGTCGATGACAAGGTTCGCGATTACATCGTCGACATCGTGCTCGCGACGCGCCCGCCGATCGCTGCGGGGCTCGAGCTGAACGGCTACGTTCAAACCGGCGCCTCACCCCGGGCAACCATCGCGCTCACCCTGGCCGCACGAGCCATGGCATTTCTCAGTGGTCGGTACTTCGTCACGCCGCAGGACGTCAAGTCGGTCGCGATGGATGTGCTGCGACACCGGGTGTCAGTGACTTACGAGGCTGAGGCCGAAAATGTCACTTCCAGGGATGTCGTTGAGAAAATCCTGAACACACTGCCGGTACCCTGAGAGGCGTCTGCGAATGGCGGACCTGAAGCAATCGACCGAGGCGAAGCGCAGCAGCATGCGCCAGCTGGAGATCCGCACCCGCCGCATGGTCGATGACAGCATGGCCGGCGCCTACCACTCGGTGTTCAAGGGCCGGGGAATGGACTTCGATGAGGTCCGCGAGTACAGCCCGGGGGACGAGGTCCGTACCATCGACTGGAATGTCACGGCTCGTGCCGGTCGTGCCTTCGTCAAAAAGTTCACGGAGGAGCGCGAGCTCACCCTATTCCTGCTGGTTGACATCAGTGCTTCGGGAAATTTCGGGTCCGGCGTAATGGCCAAGCGCGATCTGGCCGCGGAGGTCGCCAGCGTGCTGGCTTTTTCCGCGATTCGTAATAGCGATAAAGTCGGTTTGATTCTGTACACGGATCGCGTCGAGCGGTATCTACCGCCAAAGAAGGGTCGCCGACATGTTCTGCGCGTGGTGCGGGACATTCTCTACCATGAACCGCAGGGCGTCGGTACCGACACCGTCAAGACGCTGGACGTCGTGAATCACGTGCTGCACCGGCGCGCCGTCGTGTTCCTGATTTCAGATTTCGAGACCAGCGGCGATCCCGGCGATGCCCGCGCCGCGCTCCGCCGGGCGGTGCGCCAGACGAATCGTCGTCATGACCTGATTGCGGTGCACGTCGAAGATCCGCGCGAGCAGGAGCTTCCCAACGTCGGCATCGTGGCACTGGAAGATGCGGAAACCGGCGAGGTCATCGAGCTCGACACAGCGCGCGCCTCGATACGGAAGCGTTTCAACGAGTTTTCCCTGGAGCGCTCCCGGCGTCTGCGGAATGATCTGCGAGCCGAGGGGGTCGACACCGTACAGTTGCGCACGGATGCGCCCTACATTCCCGCGCTGCAGCGATTTTTCAAATCCCGCAGCCGCGTCCGGGTATGAATGCAAGGGCCCGCGGCGCGGCTCGTGGCTGCGCGTGGCTCGCGCTTCTGCCGGGCACCGTCCTGGCCGAAGCTGCGGAGGACATCCGCGATATTCGAGGGCCCAAGGCAGTATCAGGATCCTGGGTGGTATGGGCGGTCATCGCAGCCGCGATCGTCGCGGCGCTTGGCATCGCCTATATCGTCTGGGTTCGGCGCCGTCGCCGGCTTCATCCCCGTCAGCTGACCTTATCGGAGCGCACCCTGCAGCGCCTGGAGAGCACCAGGCCGCTGATGCGTCCTGACACGGCCCGGGCATTCGGGATCGCTGCCTCCGAACTGATTCGGGAGTACATCGAGCAGCGGTTCGATGTCATCGCGACGCAACGGACCACCGAGGAGTTCCTGCAGGCTCTGCTGCAAAGCCCGAATGAAACACTGCTGCGTCATCGACCGCTGCTGGCGGAATTTCTGCAGCAATGCGACTTCGTCAAATTTGCGGGGGATTCGCTGTCGGCGACGGATATGGAATCGCTGTTCCAGAGTGCGCGACGTTTCGTAGTGGAGACCGGCGAGACGCCCGCCGCATGATCAGGTTTCTGCAGCCCGAGTGGTTCTGGGCATTGACCTTGCTGCCACTCGTGGTTCTGTGGCGAGGGCGGCGGGGACCGGTTGCCGCGGTCGAATATTCCGACGTCAGTCTCGCACGCGACCTCGCGCGCCGCACCCGCAGCCGGATCGGCGGGATCGTCTGGCTGCTCCCGATCATCGCGGCGGCTCTCATGATCACCGGACTGGCGCGGCCGCAGCGCACCCAAAGCCACACCACCGTGACCGCCAACGGAATCGACATCGTGCTCGCGCTCGACATTTCGGGGTCGATGCAGGCACTCGATTTCAAGGTCGATAACACCCGCGTCAACCGCATCGCGGTGGTCAAGTCGGTGGTCTCCAAATTCATCGACGAGCGTCCCAACGATCGCATCGGGCTCATCGCGTTTGCGGGGGCACCGTATATCGTGAGTCCACTCACTTTGGACCACGACTGGCTGCAACAGAATCTGGAGCGTATCAACGTCGGCATTGGCGACGATGGAACGGCGATCGGTTCGGCGATCGCCGCGGCCGTCAATCACCTTCGCTCCACGACCGCAAAATCCAGGGTGGTCATACTTCTGACTGACGGCGTCAACAACACCGGGAAGATACCACCGCTCGCGGCGGCGGAAGCGGCCCGGGCCCTGGGTGTCAAGGTGTATACCATCGGCGTCGGTGTTCGCGGCAAGGCCCCGATCCCTGTCAGGGATGAAGCAGGCCATACCCATGTGGTCATGGCTTATGTGGACGTCGATGAAGCCACCCTTCAGTCCGTGGCCAATGACACCGGCGGTCAGTTCTATCGCGCCACCGACACCGATTCGCTGCAAAAGATCTACGAACAGATCAATCGCTACGAAACCTCGGCGCAGAGCGTGGAGAAATTCGAACACCTGGAAGAGCTTTACCGGTGGAGCTTGTTCCCCGCGCTCGCGCTGCTGGGACTTTGGGTGCTGTTGCAACATACGAGGTTTCGCAGGTTACCGTGAGGTTCAACGATCCCCATTGGCTGCTCGCGGGTCTGCTCATGTGCGTTGCGCTCATGGGTATATGGCGGCGTTACGACGTGCGGCAGCACTCGGCGCTGGCGAAATTCGTCGCGCCGCATTTGCGACTCAGGCTTACCGGGTCGCTGTCCAGGGTGCGCCGCTGGCTTCAGCGGAGCCTGTTCTTGGGCTCCGTGCTGTGTCTTTGCGCGGCGTTGGCCGGCCCGCTGTTGGGATATCACTGGGAGCAGATCAGCCGCCGCGGCAATGAAGTCGTGTTCGCGATCGACACTTCGCGAAGCATGCTCACGCCCGATGTCAAACCCAACCGATTAACGCGCGCCAAGCTGGCGATCGATGACATGGCCAGGCAATTGGACGGCGATGGAATCGGCATCGTGGCCTTCGCGGGTAGCGCCTATCTGACCTGTCCGCTCACGGTCGATTACGCGGCTTTCCACCAGTCACTGGATGCAATCGATATCCACACCATTCCACATGGTGGGACGAATATCCCGAGCGCGATCCTGGCAGCGCGAGCCGCACTCAACCGCCGTCCGGGAAACGACCGAATCCTGATACTGGTAACGGACGGCGAGAATCTGGAAGGAGACGCGCTGGCTGCGGCCAAGGAAGCGGTTCAGCAGGATGGCCTGAAGATCTACACGGTCGGTGTTGGCACTGTGGAAGGCGATCTGATCCCTTTGCCCGCCGATCAGGGCGGCGGCTTTGTCCAGGATGAGAAGGGAGTGTCGGTAAAGTCTCACCTCGACGAAAGCGGCCTGACGGCCATCGCGACCGCTACGGGCGGTACCTACGTGCATCTCGGGGACCAGGGCGGGGATTTCGAAGTGTTCCTGAGGACGATATTCGGCTCGGTGACGAAGCATGATTTGATCTACCGGCAGCAGAAAATCTACAACCAGCGTTACCAATGGCCACTGGCGGGGTCCTTGATAATGCTATTGGCATCGCTGACGGTAGGCACGCGTCGCTCCAGCCGCCGGCGAGCGCCGGCGGTCTCGCGCGCGGTCGCAGCGTCGGCCGTGTCAGTCCTGATGGCAGTGCTGATCGCGCCAACGCGATCTGAAAGTTCTGATCAGGCCACTGATCAGAACGCCACGGGCAATGCCCGGGCACCTGTCCTTCAGTACAACGCGGGCACCAGCGCGTATCGGGCCGGGCAGTTTCCGCAGGCGAGTCAGTCATTTCAGCAATCGATCAAGAGCGCACCGGCGAGCGATGCCAAGCGCCTTGCAGACCAGGAGGACGCTTACTACAACCTCGGCAATGCGCTCTATCGTGCAGGCCAGCAGGTGGAAAAGTCCGCCCCCCAGGAAGCCATTCAAAAATGGACCGAGGCAGTCAAAGCGTATGACACCGCGCTGCAGCTGCGCGCCGATGACGCCGACAGCAAATACAATCGCGACCTGGTGAATCGGAAGATTGACGCACTTCGAAAGCCGCCTGATCAGGGCGGTGGTGGTCGGCGGCGGCGGCGGCGGCGGCAAGGGACCAGGCCAGGGCCAGGGGCAACCGCCACCACCGCAGGGGAAGCCTCCGCCGCAGGGACAACCACCACCGCAGGGCCAGCCACCGCAGCAAGGGCAGCCACCGCCGCCGCGGGGGCAAGCACCACAGCAAGGGCAACCACCGCCGCAAGGCGGCGCCGGTGCCGACGCGAATGAGCAGCGCCAGCCTGGGCAAATGAGTGCCGAGGAGGCGCGTGAGCTGTTGGATTCGGAGAAATCGGACGAGCACCACTCGCTCGCCGCGCCCGCGGGTCTACGCAATCCAGACCAGCCGCCAGACAAGGCGTTCAAGAATTGGTGAAGCGAACGCCGTCCATGCGCTGGTTCAGCGTCATTATCGCAAGCCTGTGTCTGCTGGCGCCGGTCGGCCATGCCGTGGCCCAGACTCTTGACGACTTGGCCTATGAAACCGTGGAGCCCTCTCGCATCAAGCTCGGCGAAACCGCGATTCTCCGCGTCACCAGCTTCGGTCGCATCAAGGACGTCACGTTACCGACTATCCCGGGACTGGTATTCGAGCCCATGGGGCGATCGCAGGGCTTCGACTTCGTCAATGGCGCGACCCTTCCCGCGACGTTCTTCTCGATCCGCATTACCCCGCAGTTCGCCGGTGTATTCACCATACCCGGACTCACGCCGAGCTCGCGTCCGGTCGGACTTGAGGTGGTGAAGGGCGATGAGCCCAATCCTTACACCTGGCACAGCCAGCAGCCCACGCCGGCGCCGGTGCCCACCGCTTCGTTACCGAAAGGCGTGCAGCTGCAGGCCGGCGGTGCCGCCTTTGTCCATTTGGCGATCCCAGCGCGTCCCATATACGTGGGCGAAAGCGTGCCGGTCGAAATCGACGTGGGCTTGCGCGCAGGGATCGTCACTTCGGTGAATGGCTTGCCCACGCTCAAGGGCAGCGACTTCACATTCAACAATCTCTCAAAACAACCGGAGCGGCGCGAAGAGACCATCGACGGCGGCACTTTTATTCGGCTCACCTGGCACAGTGCTCTCGCGGCAGTGAAGCCGGGTGAGTTTGAGTTGTCGGCCGAAGCGCCGCTGACCGTGAAAATGAGCACGCTGTCGGCCGCGGACAGGGCGGTCGCGTCCCGGCTGGCGTACCCACTCCTGCAAAGCATGTACAGCGGCATCGCTCCCAGAGACATGACGATCGAGAGCTCGCCGTTGCAGCTGAAGGTGCTGCCGCTGCCCACGGAAGGGCAGCCGGAGAACTTCAGCGGCGCCGTCGGCGAGTTCCGGGTGTCGAGCGACATCGTACCCGCCAGTGTGGCGGCAGGCGAGCCGCTTACGCTGCGTCTGCATATCAGCGGCGCCGGCAATTTCGATCGCGTCGATTCAACGATGTTCGATCATCTCGATCATTGGAAAACCTACCCCGCGAAGTCTGCCTTCACCCCGAGCGACGCCGTCGGCAACGAAGGCGAGAAGGTGTTCGAACAACCACTGATCGCGGCCCAGCCCGGCGAGCAGACGATTCCCGGACTCGAGTTCACTTTCTTCAATCCCAACACACGTCGCTACGAGAGTGCACAGACCCCTGCCCTCACGGTAATTGTCGCTGCCTCACTGGCTAGCGGGCTCGGCGTGAATGGCGCTGCCGCGAGCGGCGCAGTCCGGGGCCTGCGACCCGATCATCGGGCCCCGCAACACTCGGTGAGTGAGCTCTGGCCGCTGTACTTCCGTGCGCCGTTCCTGATCATTCCCACCACGCTCGCGTTGTTACTGGCGGGCAGTTGGTTCGCCGTACGCCCCAACGCCGCACGCGCGACCTCGAAAGCGGCCGAAAAGCTGCTCGCGAAATTGGATGCGGCCGCGCGCGCCGGTGATTCGGCTGCATTCTTCGGGGCGGCAAGAGAGGCGCTGCTGCAGCGTTTCGCCGCTCGCTGGCAAATGCCAGCCGATCAAGTCACGGCCGCGGAGCTGAAGGCGAGACTGGGTGCCACTGGCGAAGAGCTCGACCGGCTATTCGCGATCGCCGATGAGGCCAGGTATGCGGATAACCACTCGGGCGGCACGGATTTCCAGCGTTGGCTGAGCCTGATTCGCGGCCAATTCCTTGGCGACAGAGACTAAATGCGAACATTAAAAACACCGATGCTGATCGCGGTACTCGCGCTATGGGCTGCGCAGGCGATGGCGCAGCCGTCGCAAGCCTCGCAACCGGCGTATTCGGCGGATGGGCTTTACAACCTGGCGAATGGCTATGCCCGGGCGGGCAAGCCAGGCCTGGCTGTGCTCAGCTACGAGCGCGCCGCACTGCTGGCGCCAGCTGATCCGGACATCAATGCCAATCTTGCGTACGTCCGGGCCGCAGCCCATGTGCCCACGAAACCGCTGAGCCGTTTTGCACGCCTCGCAGAGGCCGTGAGTCCCACTTTAGCGGCCTGGCTTGGAGTCCTGGGAATCGCGCTGGTCGGCATAGGACTGGTGGCCAGGAGGGTTGCGCGCCGATCCTTGTGGATACCGGGTGTCGGTATCCTGTTTGGCGTCGCGTTAATGGCTCTGACCGTGTTAAATGCCGTGCTGCTGTGGCCGCGCCTGCACGAGGCGGTCATTCTCGTCGAGCAGGCACCTGTGCGCGTATCTCCGGCACCGATGGCCGACACCGCGTTTGTACTGCGGGAAGCGGAAAGTGTCACGATAACGGCGGAGCATGAGGATTTCATGCTCATTCGAACCGGCGGTGGTCTCTCGGGATGGGTGTCGCGCGCAAATCTCGGCGCCGTGGTGCCGTCAGATTGAATTCAGCCGCAGAGTGACTAGGGCCGAGCGCCGAACCGTGCGGCGGTCCTCGCCCGTGCCCGCTCGGCTTCTATTTCGCGGTCCCGAGGTTCCGCTGTGGTGACTAATGCACCGATGAGCGCGCGGGCCGAGGCGGCCACTTCAGCGACGGCGTGATCAAAGGCAGCACGGTTGGCCTGCGATGGACTATTAAAGCCGCTCAGCTTCCTGACGAATTGAAGCGACGCGGCCCGAATCTCCTCCTCGGTCGCAGGGGGACTGAAATTAAAGAGAGTCTTGATACTTCTGCACACGACCGTCGCCTCCATGAACGTATGGGATGCGCTTTTTTAGCGCGCCAGCTATCCACACGCAATACCCGATAACAGCCGGTCGCCAACGGTATGCGCGACGTCAGGCTTGCACGCCGCTGTAACGTCCCCCTAAGATCCCGCAGCATGAGCGACTCGTTACGCGATCAATTGCTGAAGGCTGGGCTGGTCACCAAAGGCAAGGTGAAGAACGCAAACCAGGCCGATGAACAGCGCCGGCAGCGACTGAACCACGGCGCAAAACTACCGGCGACGGCTCTGTCGCCCGGCGCCGCTCAGCACGCCAAGGCTCAAAAAGTTGCTCGCGACCTGGAACTTAACCTTCGACAGCAGGAGAAGGCTCGGCGCAGAGCGCTTCGAGCCCAGGTTGAGCAGCTGATCGAACAGGCGCGCCTGCCTCGCCTCGAGAGCGATACCTATTACAGTTTTATCGACGGCGGAAAGGTGTGCCGACTATCAGTCGACGCACAGCGCCGGGGGGACATCTGCGCCGGTAAGCTCGCGATCGTTCGCTACCGCGGATTTCATGAAGTTGTGCCGGCGGAAGCGGCGCAGCGGATCCGAGAGCGTGACGAAAACGCCGTGATCGTTCGCGATGAAGATAAGAAGGCTGCGCCTGAGGACGATCCCTACAAGGATTTTGTCGTGCCCGATGATCTGACCTGGTAACTAGCCCGCGCTGGAACCCTTTTGTGCGATCGATTGAGGGAACTCCGGAAGTTTGCGGGTCACTCGACGCCCAGATTCAGGCTCCCGGGAGGCCAATCCTCGCTGCGGGCTGAACCGACTAGTCGCTATCCTTCAGCAGAGTCAGCCATGCACACGGATGCCGCTCGTAGTGACGCCGTCGAGCCACCGACTACTAAACGCACGGAGTGATCGCTACGGCCCGCAAGTCGCCGTAGCGACCGTGCTGAAGAAGACGATGTCCGCGTTTCCATAAGTATCCGTTATAAGTACGAAGTTTCCCGGCTGCTGCCCGGGAGGCACGTTGCACAAAGCGCTGGCATCGCTCGTTCCGATCTGCGTGATATTCAACGTCGTCACGGGTCCGGCATCGCCGTTAGGGGCTCCCCAGGTCAATTCGTGCGACAGCGGGATACTGGCCTCATCGTTAGATTGAACACAACTTGCTCCATGATCGACACTTGGTTGCGTTTGGCAGTTGACGATTATTGCAGTCAGCGGCGTGGCGAAACCGGAATTGATTCTTAGCGTTATATAGATGGGTGTATCGTACGTTACTCCACCCACAACTGAAGTACATGCAGCAATTCCGAGGCAGGTACTGGGAACCCCGCTGCTCCAGCCGCCTGGGGATCCAACGAAATTCGGGTTAGAGCCGCATGTCATACCAGTCGACTGCCCTGGTTCGGTGGTACCGACTTGGGTCGCACAAATCTCAACTGCGTTGTTAGATGAGGGTGGCGCAGGAATCAGCGACATGGTGCCGCCACCGCTTGATGAGCTTGTTGACGAGCTCGCACCCGAGCTGGAACTCGAACTGGAACTCGAGCTCGACGCGCCACTGCTGGAAGAAGATGACGAGCTACCAGAGCTAGACGACGAGCTGGACGAGGAGCTGGTGGATCCACCGGAGGATGTAGAACTGCTCGAGGAACCAGAACCGCCGGAGCTACTGGCTGCGGCACCACCGCTGCTGGACCCGCCACCGCATCCGGCCAGAACGGTCGCGAGGAGCAAGGCTCCAGCCAGCGACACCTTTGAAGGATTGCCGCATGCCGGTCGGACCCGAGGAACACCCTTCGAGATGCTGAGCCCGATGCTTGGGAGTTCTCGCAACGCTAATGTCCGTCGCGACCCGCCGCCATGGCTTGTTGGATGCAGCATCACGTCATCCGATTGGACTTTTACGACGGTTTGCCGCAATAGGACACGGTGAGTATCCAATCGCGTGTCCCACATCAAGCCGGAATGCACTGGAAGCGGGATATCACGGGCTTTAAGTAATGGCATTTTCTTCTTCGCGTTGTATGGTGATCTCAAATCCAGGTTGGCACCGTACCGAGCGCACTTCTCGCCAACAACCCCCTAAAATGGGGGAAGGCGCTGAGAGGTTGTGTTTGCTACCTAAGGGCTACAATCACTTTCACACCGCTCACCGGAGAGCTAAGTGAAGATCTTGATCGTCGATGACCACGCCCTGTTTCGCGCAGGTCTGCGGATGCTGCTTTCAACGATTGGTCGTAATGTTCTGTGCAACGAGGCCGGCAACATTGCAGATGCGCTGGCGCTTATCGCACAGCACCCCGATCTGCAGCTATGCCTGCTGGATCTGACACTGGGCAATGAACATGGGCTCGGAGCGATAAAGAGGATCAAGGAGGCGGCACCTCAAGTAGCCGTGGTCGTAGTCTCAGGCAGCGACGACAGCGACACCATCAGCAGCTGTATCGATGCCGGGGCGATGAGCTTCATTCCCAAGAGCGCGACCCCCAAGGTGCTGAAGCAGGCGTTACAGCACATTCTTAGGGGCGCGGTGTACCTGCCGGACCGGATCACCAGCGCGATCGAGAATCGCTCTGCACATACTCAATTGACGCCCCGGCAGCTTCAAGTGCTGCAAGCCTTGAGCCGCGGTCTTCCAAATAAGCTGATTGCGCACGAGTTGGATTTGTCGGAGCACACGATCAAGGATCACGTCGCGGCCGTATTTGCGGTACTGGGTGTGCGAAATCGTACCGAAGCGGTGATCAAGGCCAGTCAGTTGCAGTTGCAGGGGTGCTCAGCAACGGTGCGCGGATGATCTTCGTCGCAAAGGGTTCGGAGCGGCCCTCCGAGACTGATCGCGAGATGTTGATTGAGCTGCTCGGGCTGCACTCAAAGGCGATGCTGCGCATGCCGTGGGTGCAAGCCGCTCTGATGCTTGGTATCGGCCTGTTTATCTATCCTCATGTGAGACTGGTTCTCGTACTCGGCTGGGGCGTGCTGTGCATCGGCGTGGAGATGCTGCGAGCGCGCTATGCCGCCGGCGTTCTGCGACGCGGCAATGAGATTGATCCAAAGCGGGTTCATGCGGCCTTCGTCGCGCTCGCCACGTTGGCGGGCGCCGCAATTGCCGTCGGTGCCGTCATGTTTCTGCCGCGGATACCAATCTGGGACCAGGCCTTGTTCGGCGCCACGCTGTTGGCAATTCCGTCGGCGGGGGTAGCAGTGTCGCACTCTTCGCGCTACATCGTGGGAGCCTACGCGACCTCAATTCTGGTTCCTGCATCAGCGGCCTGGTGTCTGATCTATCCAAGCCAGGCGCCGGGAGCAGCTGTGCTGATAGGGGTGATGTTGGTAGTGTTGGTCCTGGTCGCAGCCGATGGCGAAAAGCTGCTACTACGATCGGTGAGCATCCGACATGAACGAGACCGCCTGGTGCGCGACCTCGAGCAAAAGAACGCCGAAGTTCAATCTGCGATGGCGCAGGCTGCGCATTCCGCCCAGGCGCGCTCCAGAGTGCTCGCAGCCGCGAGCCATGATTTGCGCCAGCCGCTGCAAGCCTTGTCGGTCTACAGCGCCGTGCTCGGATCGAGACCGGCACCCGAGCTCTTGGACGAGGTCAGCGGGAACATCGATCAGATCGTGCGTGCTCTGGGCAATCTGCTCAACGGTCTGCTCGATCTCTCACGCCTGTCGGCCGGGTACTACATGCCCGAACATCGCAATCTTTCCCTGGAGATTCTGGTCGCGGGGGTATGCACGGAATACCAGCAGCCCGCGGCGCAGAAGGGTTTGTCGCTGACCCTCGAACTCATGCCAATTCGAGTACTGGGGGATCCGGTCGCCATCGAACGCATTGCACGCAATCTGATCGACAATGCGATCAAGTACACCGAGCATGGCGAGGTGCGCGTGACGACGCATCGTGAACTCCTGGGCAGTGTGCCGCTCGCGGTCCTGAGCGTAACCGATACCGGCAAAGGTATCCCGGCCTCCGAGCAAGGCCGAATTTTCGAGGAGTTCTATCAGCTGGATAATCCAGGTCGCGATCGCAGTAAAGGCGTCGGTCTGGGCTTGGCAATCGTGCAGCGACTGTGTGAGCTCGTCGGCGCCAAGATCGGCGTCGAATCAGTGATCGGTCAGGGCAGCCGCTTTCGAGTGAGCATGCCGGCCATTCTCGGCGAGGCGGCGTTGCCGGCGCCCGTGCCGCCCAGATCGGTAGATGCCTCTCTTCGCGCGAAGCATGTGTACGTTGTCGATGATGAGCTCGATATCCTTAACAGCATGCGCATTCTGCTGGGAGTGTGGGGAATACGCGTTCAGACCGCAGACTCCTCCAGCAGCGCTTATCGGCTGTTCGAGAACCACGGCCCACCGGATCTGCTGATTATTGATCTTCGACTGGGCGAAGAGGAGCACGGTGCGCGGCTGGCCGATCGCCTGCAGCAAATCCATGGACAGTTCCCGGTTCTCATCATCACCGGTGAAACGTCCTCGGAAGCGCTGCGACAGGCCAACGAGCGCAGCTACACACTGCTGCAGAAGCCCATCGCTCCGGAAGTGTTGCGTCGAGCCATCGTCGCTGCAACAACGATCTCACCCGTCGAGACACCGTAAGGTGGTCGAGGACCTGAGCTTCTCGGACGGCCTGGCGCTGCGTACCGGTGCTGCCGCCGACATCCTGGCACCCAACCTGCGGCTGCTGTTTGTTGCGATAAACCCCTCACCGCTTTCCGCCGCCACCCTGCGACCCTTCTCGAGTCCAACCAATGCCTTCTGGAGACTGCTGTTCGTCAGCGGCCTGACGCCGGTGCTGATCACTCCGGATCAGTCGCGGAAGCTGCTGGAGTTCGGTTGCGGGCTGATCAGCCTGGCCGAGAGAGCGACGCGTCTGGCGTCAGAGGTGTTTCACCATGAACGCAAAGACGGTGCGGTGCGGGTTCTCGAGATCATCCGCAGGGTTAAGCCGGAGGTGGTGGCGCTGCTGGGGCCAACGATCGCTCCCCTTTTCCTGGATTCCCATGAGCGCACTGGAGTGGGCTGGAAGACGACCCGTATGGAAGCGTCCGAGGTTTTCGTGCTGCCGAACCCCAGCGGTCGTAACCGTGCCTACCCCGGCTTTCAGCATAAACTGATCTGGTATCAGGAGCTTGCGGCCCGCTGGAAGTAGATTTTGGGGTTGGTTCGACAGTTACTGAGAATGCAGCCCTGCCGCGCCAATGCCCCGATTGCGTACCGACGCAGCCACAATGACAAACTCGCCCGGAATGCGGTAGATACGGTCCGGGTTCCGCCATGGCTCAATGGCCTCAAGGTAGCGGGCACGCGCGCGGCTACGGGCGTCACTGTCGAGACGCGACCACGCGAGCGCCACGGGTCCGCCGATGAACGCCGCGTCGCAGGCCTGATCACCGTTGGGATAGTCCAGAGTGGTCGTGATGCGGGAATGCCTGGTGACATCGAAGCCAGCATCAGAACAAACATTCGCGAGCGTTTCTCCCTGTCCCAGACGGAAAAACAACGGGCAGACCTCACTTGTGACTTCGGCATCTACAATCGGAAATAAATCCGCCCATCCGCATCGAGCACGCTCGCCCCAGACCGCCAAAACGACTCGGCCACCCTCGCGCAAGACCCGACGCATTTCCAGGATCGCGTGCTCGGGATTTGGTACATACATCAGCCCCAGGGCGCACAGGGCGACATCGAAGCTGTTGTCGGGCAGTTCGAGCCTTTCGGCGCTCATCTGCTCGAAGCGAATGTTTGTGCATCGCGTCTGCATCGCTCGGTGGCGGGCGGCTTCCACCATACGATTCGACAGGTCAACCCCGATAACAGCGCCATCCGGAGACACTCTCGCGGCGGCACCCAGCGCGGTGACGCCGGTCCCGCAGGCCACATCCAACACGCGTTCGCCGGGTATCAACCCAGCGCAGGCCATTAGCTCAGCCTGGGCTGGGGCCAATTGAGCTTGCCAGAGACGCTCATACGCTGCGGCAGCCAGGTCCCAACCGTAACGCTGCACCCGGCGTTGCAGTCGTGGTTCCATCTCTAGCCGACTTTGGCAGGACGCGCTGCGGCCAGAGCTCGGACGTCGGCCGTAGTCAACGGCTTTCCGGCGATGCCCCAGTCACCGCTCTTGACCTCTTCAATCACAGTCCATGTGACCGGCCGCATCGCTTCGCCCTCGATGTCGACCATCGCATCGGTGAGCTTGCGAATAATCTGAGTCTTTTGCTCTGGGGAAAAAACGCCTTCGATCACTTTGACATTGATGAGTGGCATGACAGGTCTCCTTTCGTATTGCCAGTCGATCTTCGATTTGCGCGGCGCCCAACGCGCCCGAGCTCAATTAGGCGCTTCGGTGGTCAGTTTCGTCCTGCCATAAGGTCCTCAGTAACTGCCAATTCGTCCGAGAGCCTGCAATTGCGCGATGTGGGTTGCCGCAGAGTCCGGATCTCCTGACCAAGCGTCCGGCGCTGGGGCGCCGTGCCCCCCAAAGCTTGGCTGTGTACCCAATTGAGCCCAGTATTGGACCGAGCTCAGGAGCTCTCGAGGCGACGATGACGGCCGAGATCATTTCGAAGGCGATGGCGCGAGTGCGCGCAGTCCTTGCCCGCCGCCCGGAGGCAGGTATTCACGCTGATGAAACCGCGATCGCAGGCTGGGATGCCGGCACGCGGGTGATAGCTCGCCATGCGAACGGCACGCAGATCACGACTGATATGCCGGTCGAACTCGGTGGAGCGGGGAACCAGGTCAGTCCGGGGTGGTTGCTCAGGGCCGGCCTGGCGTCTTGCCTCGCAACCCGTATCGCGATGGAGGCTGCCGCTACGGGGATCTCTCTGACGCGACTTGAGGTTCTCGCCAGCAGCACTTCCGATGCGCGCGGTCTCCTCGGCATGACGAGCGATGGTGGTGAAAAAATCACGCCGGCACCATCCGAAGTGCAACTTGAAGTGAGGATGGGCGCGCGCAATGCGCCCCGCGAGTTGCTTCAGGCTATGATTGAAGCCAGTTTCCGGTGCTCCCCTGTTTCCGCCGCCGTCGAGAGAGCGGTGCCAGTAGCTTTGCGCATCCATATTGATCCGAACTGATGGACGCACTCTCGGAAACTCTTCGGGTCGTGCGCCTATTAGGTGCGATATTTCTGCAAGGCCGATTCAGCGCGCCGTGGTGTTACCAATCGCCGTGCGCAGATTCCGCGGCGTCGCTGCTCGAGCCTGGCGCCGAGCGGGTCGTTATTTTCCATCTCATCACCGAAGGGGAGTGTTTCGTGGAGATGGATTCAGAGCCGCCGGTGCGCCTCAGCGCTGGCGACGCGGTTGTCTTCCCACAGGGCCATGCTCATCGCATGTGCTCGGAGCCCGGGCTTCGACCCGCGAAGGGTGCTCGGCTTGAAGACGTGTTGTCCCGTCGGCCGCGCAAGCTTGTCTATGGCGGAGGCGGCCGGACGACGCGACTCGTCTGCGGATACCTGGCCTGCGATGCACGCTTGGCGCGGATGCTGCTGAGCGGACTTCCTTCGCTTCTGAAGGTGAGTGTTCGCGGGTCGAATGCCGGAATCTGGCTCGAAGCTTCCGTGCAGTACGCACTGACTGAAGCACGCTCACCGCGCCCCGGCGGTGCGGGTGTGCTGGCGAAGCTGGCTGAGGTACTTTTTATTGAGGTCCTGCGCCTGTATATGAACGAGGAGAATGCGGGCCGATCCGGCTGGCTCGCGGCGGTTCGCGATCGCATTGTCGGATCTGCTTTAACCCAACTGCATACGCGCCCTGCGAATGCATGGACGCTAGAGATGCTGGCTCGTGCGGCTGGAACTTCAAGGTCTGTGTTAGCGGAGCGCTTCCAGCATCTCGTTGGTAGCGCGCCGATGGAATACTTGACACAGTGGCGGATGGTGCTTGCCGCCAATTTGCTCTGCCGTAGTAATGCGCCTCTGGCGCAAATTGCCGAGGATGTTGGGTATCAAACCGACACCGCGTTCATCCGCGCTTTCAGGCGCGAATATGGTCTACCCCCGGCAGCATGGCGTCGTCAACAATCGACTCGTCCACACGTCCCATGATTCACGTCGTAATGGTGGCCAGGGTGGAATTGAAAAGCCTCTTAAAATTAGCCTTATAGGGAACAGGCCAAGTACGCTCTCCCCTCGTCTCCTCCGGAAGCCGGCCACTGCCAGGTCAGCGACCAAGAACATCCGATGCTCCGCGAGGAGCAAAGTCGGCTGGGGGAACGCGGCGTAGGATTCGTCCGACCGCTATAAACAGAACACTAGGTCAGAGAATCTCCGGCACGCTTTCATAGAACCGAGATCGATTCAGCAAACATTTAACCATCGCGACCTAGCCTCACCTGACAACAGGCTACGGAGCGGATCTCATGGATTTGGATAATCTGACCACGATCATGGTGCTGGAGCCGGACGTTATTGTGCGTGCCGAGACCAGTGATTTTCTACGCGCGTGCGGCTATCGCGTCATCGAGGGTGTTGGCGCCGAAGATGTGCGCGACATAATTCAATCGGGCACGCGAATCGATGTCCTGCTGGCAGAGGTGGATTTGATCGGAGCTTGTAGCGGCTTTGAATTAGCGCAAGAGCTCCGACAGACACAGCCGGCAATAACTGTTATTTTGGTTTCAAGCGTCAACAATGTAATCGACAAGGCCGGTGACTTGTGCGAGCGCGGCCCTCTTAAGAAGCCCTATCGGAAAGAAGACGTCTTACGGCGCATTCAGGTGCAGCTTGAGCGCCGTCGCCAAGTTGCCAAGGCCGCTGGAGTGAAGGACTAGGGACGTGGAAGATGCCGTGCCGCCACCGCGAAGCAAGCACGATGCCAAGGCAACGATCCTCATAGTCGAGGATCACTTTATGACCCGGTGGTCGGCGGCCGAATATCTGCGTATGCGCGGCTACAAGGTACTTGAGGCAGTCAACGCGACGGAAGCGCTAGGATTAGCCAGCGCGGGGGCACCTATCGACGCGGTATTCTCGGACGTGCAGCTGGGCGTGAAGCAGAGCGGTCACGAACTCGCGCAGTGGTTCGGTAAGCACAGGCCTTCTATTCCCGTGCTGCTGACCTCCGGAGCTGATCAGCACGACTCCTCACACATGAGCGAGCTACGATCGTTCGTCCGAAAACCTTATGATTTAGATCAGGTTGAGCTATGGCTGCGCTCAACGATAAAACGAGGTGAAGACTAGGGAGCGATCCGTCCGGTCCGCTGAACAATGAATCTCGCGCGGTGTCGGTCGTGCGGCCAATAAGCTGCCCAGGGGCAGCTGAGTAATGAACCAGAGTGAAGTAGTTCCGTCCTGGCTATTATTCGACGTCAAGAATGTCACTGAAGATTGCGCTTTCTGCACTCAGTCAGTTCAAGCTCCTTGATGGTCTCATTGGACAGCATGTGTGCTCAAGTCGCTCGTTAGCGGAGCCTGGCGCGGCACGGACCACGACTCCGGTTCACCGCTATAGACGGGGCAGCTAGAGCGGGTAAGTCTTAATGCTGTCGGCGACCGAGTCAGCGACGTGCTCCTTGGTGATCACGCCTGCGACATCGCTCCCGCGCGGAATGCCGCGGCCACGCACGACCACTGCCATGATGGCGCTTCGGCGCCACATGCGTCGGATAACGTTGAAGGCCGTTTCGCCCTCACCTACCACAGTGAAATTGTGACTGGCGACATCGCCTAAGCTAAGCCCCGTGTGAGCACCTTCCAACCCGCGGCGAAGTCCCGTGTTCACGCGGATCACGCCGGCGATGCGGCCTTTGTCCGTCACCACGACGTGGCGCAGACGCCCCGCATGCTCAGGCTGGCGTACATAGTCATCAAAGCTCGCCTCCACTGGCAAGACCTGAATGTCGGCGTCCATCACGTCGCGCGCCGCGCGGACCAGAAACATATTGGCGTGGCGGGCCTTGGGGATTGTCCGCCCGCGGCGCACAAGTTTCATGGTGTAGATGGTCTCGCGGGAGAGCACCCGGCGCGCACCGATGCTCATGGCGACCGCCACGATCATCGGCATCACGATACTGTAATCAAGAGTCATCTCGAAAATCATGGCGACCGCGGTCATGACCGCTCCAGTGCCGCCGCCTACCATCGCGCCCATGCCGACCGCGGCGAAGGCCGGAATGCTGAGTTGGATCGGCAGGCCGAGGCTATTGAGCAGCGCCGCGAAGCACCCGCCCAGGGTCGCTCCGATGAACAGCGACGGGGAGAAAATCCCGCCGGACGAGCCCGAGCCCAGACTGAGCGAGGTCGCCAGCGCCTTGCATAAGCTAAGTAGCCCGAGCATCCAGAAGGTCGAGATCTGTCCTGTTAGTACCGCCTGGACAGTGGCGTAGCCAACGCCGTCGATGTAGTACTGCCCCAGCGTGCGAAAGAGCAAGTACATGAGCACACCCACCATCAGCATGCCCAGCATGTGCCGTAGATAGCGGAACTTTATGCGATCGAAAGCATCTTCGGCCCAATGCAGCCCTCGCGTGAAACCGGCCGCAGCGACGCCGGTCAGGGCACCGAGCACGGCAAACAGAACCAATACGAGAATCGCTCGCGGGTCGGCCGCCATGGCTTGAAGCGGCGGCACATGAAATGCGGGCGCGTCGCCGAAGAACCAGCGCCCGATGAACGTCGCCGTTCCCGTCGCAATCGCCACAGGCAGGAACGTATCGACGCTCACCTCCGGCATCATCAGCTCGATGGCGAACATGACTCCGCCGATCGGCGTATTGAAGGTCGACGCGATGCCCGCGCCAGCCCCGGCCGCGACGAGTGCAATGCGCTGGCCCGCCGGCATGCGAATGATCTGGCCCATGGTCGAGCCGAGCGCCGACCCAATTTGGATGATTGGCCCCTCCCGCCCGACCGATGAGCCGCTGCCGATTGCAATCGCCGAGGCCAGCGACTTTACAAGCGCCACCACCGGGCGGATAACGCCGCTCTTATAATAGATCGCATCCATGACCTCGGGGACACCGTGTCCCTTGGCCTCGGGCGCAAAGTGATTCACGAGGAAGGTCACACCGACCGCGCCCAGCACGGGAACCAGGATCACCAGCGGCCCCCAGGACGACGGCGCCGTGAAAACGTTGGCGTCGTAATGCACGATCGCGTGACCGGTAAATGCCAGATTGTGAATGAGTCCGATCAGATCCCGAAAGAGAACAGCGCCCAGACCCGTGATGACGCCCAAGGCCAATGCCAGCAGGGACAACTGACTGAGCGGCAATGGGCGGATCTCGTCGGGCTCCATCGTGTTTGCGCCGGCCACGGCGGCGGTGTTACTGAGTATCGTCATGCTCCCGACCAGCTCTCTCCGTTGCCCAAATTCACGTCATTGCGCGGCTTTGAAATCCCGCCGCTGCCGCGAGAACGGCGCAGCGCTCGAGTCTACATGAGCGACCGCCGATAACTTGCACGCCCAACTTCCGACTGCCCCGTTCACCGCGATCGACTCACGCGATTATCCGCCCGCTTCAACCCGAATGTGGCGCAGCGGGTTGAACCGCTGCATCGCCTGCCGCGTCGTTTTGCGATTCTGACGCAGGCGACTGCGGCGGCACCGGATCACCCTGCTCCGCCTGTACCGTAGTCCCCTGCGCCGTCGCTGAACTCGGGGGCACCTCGCCTGTAGTTGAGGGGTTGCTGCCAGAAGACCCGCCCGGTTGATAGGCGGGGTTCGCCGCGGCAAGCCGCGCGGCCGCACGCGCGGTCTCTTCCGGCGTGGGGGGCAATTGCACCACCGCGATCGCAACGGGGCTGACCACAGCCGGATCGTCCCGCAGCTTGACGTATAGCTGCCCATCGGTGGGTTGAGGAACAGGTAGCGCATACCCTGGAAAACCATCCGGGACCTGTACCGGGTGAGTGAAGTGCCGGTCGCTGGACACGGATTCGAGCAGAAACAAATCCGACCCGGTGAGTTTGCAGGCTAGCTCGGGCCTTGAGGGACAGGTCAGGTCCTTCAACACCGGCAGACGCACTAGAGTGGCCAATGGTTGCCAGTCACCGCTGATCCCATTAACGACCATCCGAAACTGCAGCGGCCCGAAAGCTGCCATCCCAAATAGCTTGGCCGCATCCATGGTCGCCACCGCGACGTGAGCGTTCGCGAGTGACATTCCACCGTTGCTGAGGCTCAGGATCGCCGAGGAGGAGCCATCCGTTGTGGCTACCTCGATCGTCTCCTCACGCACAAACGCTGAGGGCGATTTTGCGCGCACTGAGAAGGTCAGCGTATCCTGCTGTGCTAGCGCATCCGGGTCCGCCATTTGAATACTATTGCCGCTACCCGCAGGGGAAGACTGAACACTCTTGCCAATGAGCGTCACGCTTGGGCGCGGCGGTGCCACGGAAGCGGTGAGGCTCAGCACGCGCCCGTCGCGTAGCATCACTTTGGCTTTAACGATATCGCCCGCTTTAAGAGCCACTGTCGCCTGCCTATCCCTGGCAAGCATAGACAGCTCGTCGCTACCCTCCTGGGACGACAGGGTTCCGGGCACGAATTCAATCCCCTTGATGAGCAGGCTGGCGACATTGTTCAGACCGCTGCCCTTGAGAATGCCCTGCCCGTCTCCCGCGTGAAGGGTAAACCCCTCCAGGTGCCCGGGCGCGGAGAACGCCTGCAGTTGTACGGGCTGCGGCTGAAGGGCCCCGTACTGCGTCACCAACAACGTCAGCGAGCCGGGCTGAACCGTTTGCAAGGGGAGCTTCAGTTCCAGCTCATCGGCCTTTACCGCTTTCCATTCAGCCTTCAACTCTTTGCCGGCCGGATCCCTCAACATGACATCGTCGATACAGTTGACACTGTCTGCGCGCAGGTGAATGGTGTCCTGGCGGCCGACGATCAGCGCCCCTTCATCCCCCTCCGTCAGTTGCCATGCCTGTGCGCGCGCGTTCACAAGTTGAAAACTTGGACCGAGGTATTGGTCAAAGCCCCAGCTACCGTGCAGGGACGCCTGAACGCTATCGCCCAGACTGACCGTACCCAGCCCGGAGGTATCGACTGCAAAGCCACCCTGCTGCGCATCGGCCTGTGCGGGCAAGTCGATGGTCATGCCATTGGTTCCCACGAGGCTCAATACCACATCGTGTGTAAAGGCGGTGGAGAACACCAAGGGCGCGCCCTCCACGGGCAGCACCAAGGAGGTCTTTCTGGCGCAGTAGATCTCCTTGGGATTCACGGCATGCAGGGGAGGCAGCTGCGCTGGCTCGACGGCCGGCAAAGCCACGACCAGCACTGACTTTGGATTGTGAAAGGACGGCGGCGTGTTCAGTGTCAGTGCCAGGTGGTCACCTCTGGGTGAGGCCAGCGCCGGTATGTACTCGTACTGCGCGGTGTGGAACGAGCCGAGGATGTGCGCAATATCCAGGACAGAGGCAATATATGGGCTGTAATAACCGTAGCTGAGCTGCGGTGTAAAACTCGCTTCCATGGCCAGATCCTTGGCTGCGCCTGCGGTGAGCGCCTCGACAATCGAGGTACTGTGCCCATCGTTGAGTATCAGGGATTCCTCGCCCTGCATTAAACACGGTGCTTGCAGTTCTGGAATCCTGTCGAGGCACTTCTCGTTCACTTTTATGGCCAGACTTCGCGCCAACAGCGGAGCGACATCTTTCAACCTTGACTGATCGGCCTCATCGAAATCATGAATCGCCGACAGATACGCTTCAAGGCGCGAGCGATCGAGCATGGCCTGATCTAGATCCTGCGAAGCGCGCACGAAGGCACCCGGGCGGCCGCGTACAGCATCGACCAGAGTGCTGAAATCACCGCTGCTCTTTGGCGCCAGGAATATCAGAACCTGTTGGGCATCCTGCGGCACCGTCACTGCCAAGCCTTCCTGAGCACACTTGGGCGCCCAGGTCTCGCAGCGGAAGAACCAGTTCTCTGGCGGCGGGTTGGTCGAGCCCGTCAAGAATGCTGCCACCATCAGGTACCGTGCGGACTGCGTGGCAGGCAGCTCCGCCTTGATCCAAAGATTGTCGCCGGGCGCAAGGTTCGGTACCTCGGCAATGGGCAGCGTCCGCAGACCCCGGGTCACATGGACCTCAAGAATTGGGCCCGCAAGATCAAAGGGTGCCGGATCGGCATGCACCGCAATCGGCGCCGCCAGCAGCAACGCGGCCAAGCCTTGAAACAGGTAGTTTGCTGTGCTCCGAGTGGCTTTCACAACTTTGAGATTTCCTAGCCTGAGAGATACGCTACACTATGACTCGAAATGGCTGCAAGGGCATCACATGACGGCCAGACGCCTCATGGGCAAAACTGGGACTTTGGTCGTGAATTTCGAGGCTCGCATTGGCCGCCGTGCTTCCACGCAGGAGCCTGGGAAATGACATTGCGCCGGACTTCGCTCGCCCTGCCAGAATCAGGCGCGCAGAGGCATTCCACGCAATCGTGGCAACGCGGCGGCCGGCCACGCGACGAACGAATCGATTCCGAGGTGGTGTCCGCCGTCCTGAAGGCCCTTAAGAATGGCGGGTATCGAGCGGTGACGATTGATGGTATCGCGCGGCGCGTCAGCCGCGCCCGTAGCAGTCTCTATCGCCGCTGGCCCAGCAAGCGGCATCTCGTGGCCTACGCGGTCGTCAGCGAAATGGGTGACAACCCCGCAGCGGACACCGGCACGATTGACGGAGACCTCGAGGCGGCCGTCACTACGCTCTTGCGTGCCTTCAACGGACCGTTAGGCCATGCGCTGGCGGGTCTTGTGGCGGATATGGCACAGGATCGAACCCTGGCCTCGATTATTCGTAAAGAAGTGCTCGGCCCGCGTCGCAAGTCGATGCGTGAAGCGCTCGAGCGAGCGCAAGCTCGAGGTGAAGCGCGCTATGACTTCGATGTGGAGCTCCTGCTCGATATGCTCACTGGCCCTTTCTACTTCCGCGCGCTCTTTGGTCACGCACCGATCACTCGGCAAGCGACTCGAAAAATCGTGGAATACGTCCTGCGAGTCATCCACACGTGAAGTCGCTACGAGAAACCGCTATGCCGGACTCCAGCATGAGTCACCACCGCGTGCACCCACCGCGCAGCGCCAACTGTATGACGCCCACGCCTTCGACGCCGCCACGACGGCTAGGCACCGTTCTGCTTGGCAAACGCCTCGGCACCGCAGTCCGACGAATTCGTAAGGACCAAGCTCTGTCGCTCATGGATACTGCATCGCGCGCTGGGATCAGCCGCGTGATGCTGTATCACGTCGAGACAGGACAAGTCAGGCCAAGCCTCGAAACGCTAGTGGCTCTTGCGGACGTCCTCGGGGTGAACCCGGCGCTGTTACTGGAGGAACCGTGCGCCGGAAACGAGGATGCGCAGCCGGTTCGGTCTGGGCAGGGTATCGAGGTCGTCCGAAGCGGGACTGGCCATGGGCAGAGGTATCATCTGCTGGCTGCACTGCGCGGAGCGGACAAATTGTTTGAGCCATTCCTAGTCACGCTCAGCAATCGCGCTGCGGCGGCTCCGGGCATCCGTCACTCCGGGACAGAGTTCATCTACCTTCTGAATGGCTCAATGATTTACCGGCGCGGCAGCCAGCGCTATCGCATGCGCCCCGGCGATTCACTGACATTCCGGGGGAACATCGCACACGGTCCGGAGTCACTCGGGAAAGTTCCTGTTCGTATGCTCTGCCTTGTTCTGTTTCAAGAAGTCCGTCTCCAAGTAGGGCGATAGAGGTCGCACGACCTAAGGAGTTAGTCATGAAAGTTCTCCAGTCGCATCGGCTACTCACCCTGGCAGTGGTCCTGCTGGGCGCTTGCAACAACCAGATGCAGCCCGCCGAACAAGCGCTCCAGGGCGCGGACAGGGCGGTCAGCACCGCTTCAGCCGATGCATCTCAGTACGATCCGGACAATTTGGCAGCACTCAAGAACCGCCTGGCGGATCTACACACGGCCTTTGATCGCAAGGACTACACGGGCGTGCTGTCCGCTGCGCCCGGCATCTCGACCGATGCCGATGCGCTGGCACATGAGGACGCAAGCAAGAAACAGGCGGCCGCAGCAGCAATGGCCTCCCAGTGGGAGACGGCCTCAGCTTCGGTTCCGAAGCTCATGGAGGCCGTTAAAGGGCGCATCGATACGATCGGGAAGAGCAGACACGTACCCAAGGGTATCAATCTGTCCGCCGGCGAGTCCGCTTTCGGCGATGCCACGGGGCTGTGGGATAAAGCGCAGAGCGCACACACGGGGGGCAATCTTGCAGATGCCGTCAATTCTGCCAAAGGTGCCACCGCCAAGCTCGAGTCAGCCGCCGAGGCTCTGAAACTCCAGTTGCCAGCCCCAGAGACCGCAACCAAGTAAATGGCGCGCCTGGGACGGCGACGAGCTGCTGCTGCGGGCTTGGCGCTGCTGTGACCTCGATAGAAGCCGTCAGAGTTTACCTACTGATCTTCGGCAAACGTTTGAAAGGAATCTTTTGCTGGAATATCACTCTAATGGGAGTTGGCATGTCGATGCGCAGGCGATCACATGTTGAGTTGCCCAGGGATGCCTGCAGCTGAATGCACGCGGTGCCTGAGGAGCATGAGTTATGACCCCCACTTACCTCTTTGCTGCCGGACTTGCCGCTGCCCTCGCAACGGTGAGCTTATCCGCCAACGCTGCTTCACCCGTGACTGCGTCGGTTCCTGCCTATTGGGCACCCCACGACGAAATCGACGAGTTGGATGACCTCCCTCACCCATACCGCTGCGACGATCTCTACTACAAGTATCGCGACGTGCTGCTTCGCCTGGGCGCGCAGCCGGGGATGAAGATCTACACATATGGGTGCAGCCGAGCCGGCCAGCCCGCCAGCGGTACCCCGCGCGTTTATCTGACCTATGCTGTGCCTCGCGAAATGCCGCAATCCGGATCTGCCAGTGCCGGACTCAAGGCGGCTCGCGCAACGGTAAAGCTAGCTCCCGGGGAACCGAAGTCGCTGACCCCTGATGATTGCGTACTACTGAACGACATGCGCCAAACAGTTCTATCCTCCTTTGCAAACAGCATCAATGCGAACGCCCTTCAATGCAGCGCGGCGAAAGCCTCGAAGCATTTTGCATTGGTCGTGCAAACACTCCTGCCAGTAGAAACCATCGCGCCTCTTCCAGCCTCTTGAATTAGCGCTGCATCCCCTGGAAAACATCTGGCACCACGAGCGTTGTCCTCCTTGCTATTCCTAATCGCAGTTATGGTTTGCGCGGGCTCCTCTCCCAGGAGCGTTTCGCCGACAGCGTCCGCGCTCGTGAGGCGACACTTGCAGTAGTACCAGCCGTTGATCTGTCACATCGCGGCGCCGGCGGATAATCCAGGCAGCGCTCCACCAAATCATTCACGATGTTACTGGCCGCGGTTTGGCGTAGGGCTATATATTCCGCCAGCGCATTGTCGCCGCGTGGCTCCGGCGCTTGTAACGACTCCGGCCGGGTGCTCGTGGCTTGTTGCCCCCAGCCATTCGCCAACACGGCCGGCCTCTCAGGACGGGCGCGCACCGGATGTTAAGCTCCTCGGTATATGACATCGGACCTCTCAGAGCTGGGTTTTCTGCTGTTCGTTTCCGCGTTGGTGGCCATGCTGACGCGACGATTACATCTGCCTTATACCGTCGGGCTGGTGCTCGCTGGCATGGGCCTTTATTTCTCGCACATCTATCTTAAATGGCATCTCTCGAAGGAACTGATTTTCTCCGTGTTCCTACCGCCGCTGGTATTTGAAGCGGCGCTCTTTATTCACTGGGGTGAGTTCAAGAAGGAGCTCCCGTTAGTTGGATTGTTGGCGTCGGTGGGCGTGCTACTGGCGGCCGCTGTCACCGCAGCCGGTATGCGTTACGGGGTCCACTGGGATTGGGGCAGTGCGTTGATATTTGGCGTGCTGATCGCCGCGACCGACCCGGTGTCGGTCATCGCCACATTCAAGGAAGCGAAAGTTCAGGGGCGCTTGCGCTTATTGATCGAGGCTGAGAGCCTGCTGAACGACGGCACCGCAGCTGTCGCCTTCGTTGCTGTGCTTGCCGTGTTGACCGGAGGTCATCAGGATGCGATGTCTATTGCCGGGACACTGTTTGTGACGATCGTCGGCGGCATTCTAGTCGGCGGCTTGGTTGCCGCAGGCCTGATGCTCTTGGCCGGCCGCACGCCGGATTATCTCGTGGAAATCACCTTTACGACCCTCGCCGCGTACGGCTCATTTTGGATTGCCGAGCATTATCATTTGTCGGGTGTGCTCGCCGCGCTCACGGCGGGATTAGTCGTCGGCAACTTCCGCTCATCTGGACTGATTACCCTTGCAGGACGCCAGCTGCTGGGGCCGGTTTGGGAGTACGCCGCCTTTGTGGCCAACTCGCTAATCTTCCTCTTGATCGGCGCTCAGGAGGCCCAGCAACATTTCAAAAACCTTTGGGCACCGCTGACGCTGGGGATCATTCTCGTAACGTTGAGCCGCGCCGTCGCCATCTATCCGCTGTGCGCCGTGTTTTCCCGTAGCAGCCTCAAAGTGAACATTCGCCAGCAACACGTGCTGTTCTGGGGCGGCTTGCGCGGCGCTCTGGCGTTGGCGCTTGCCTTGGCACTGCCGCAAGAACTTCCTCGTCACGACGACATTGTCACTATTACGTTCGCTGTCGTCGCCTTCTCGATCTTCGTACAAGGTCTGACCGTCACACCCTTGCTGCGACGACTCAAATTGACTCAGCAAGACCCTCGAAGCACTTCGTAGTGATGTGTACCGATCGGGCGGTTGATTGCCCACACGCTTTCCGAGCATCGCTGTCCGGTGCAGTTCCTATTCGTAACTGGCGTCAGGTTCGGCGAATTGGTCGGCGCCATGTGGTCAGATCTAGATTGGCGCTCCCGCACCTGGCACCCGGCCCTGCGGCGTGCGGGGTTGCGGTCCATTCGGATTCGCGATGCCAGGCACACCCACGCCTCGCCGCTCATTGGCTCGGGCGCGGACGTGGTGGCTGTTTCCCGTCGGCTCGGGCACGCGGACCCTTCGATTACGCTGAAGACCTATTCCCATGCGTTCGCACGGCGCGGCGCGCTGCCCCTGGGCGAGCACCTGGCAGCATTTATGCGCAAGGAATCGGCTGCGGAGAAAGCTCGCGGTTGTGAATCGGTCGTTCCGGGCGCTCTGCCCGAGGAAGACGTTGCGGAAGTCGTTGATTTATTGGCGGCCAGGGGTGGGATTGAACCACCGACACGCGGATTCTCAGTCAGATGAAGACGGTTAGAGGAGTTTATCAATCAGTCACTTGCAGCGCTTGCCACCCCTCTTCCCAAGCTCACCACGGCACAATCCTGGCACACCGAATCTCAATTGGTCACATTTTTGGCACACGCGCGGATTGGTAGTCTGCGGCCGCTGGACGAGCGATTACGCCGCCAGTTTCAGTTTGGGCTTGAGGCCAGCCCGCGCGGCCAATCGCACCAGTAGGTCCATGCTGAACCTGTCGATCTTGCCTCGCTTCAGATCCGACACGCGCGCCTGCGTAACGCCCAGCACCTTGGCCGCCTCGGCTTGCGTCATGCGGCCCCTTTCCAGCCAGTGCTCCAGGCCAATCAACAGCTGCGCGCGCATTTCCATCTCGGCCGCTTTCTCCGGCGGGAAAAGATCGTAAAAGACACTGCGTCCTGCCGGCGTCACGTGACGGGCGCCGTGTTCACGAACGGTAACCTTCCTGACTCTCATAACTTCACCTTGCAATCGACTTAAAGCGCTTCTTCGCCAATTCCAAATCCGGCCGGCTCGTCTGCGGCGTCTTCTTCTGGAAGCAGTGCAACACATAGACCCCTTCGGGGCGTGTCGCCAGATAGATAATCCTGAAAACTCCGGCTTCATCTCGTGCGCGAATTTCCCTGACTCCGGGGCCGGCAGCCGTCATCGGCTTCCAATCCTTCGGCTCGAGCCCACACTGAACCCGATACAATTCAAATCCCAGGGAATCCTGCACTGTTTCCGGAAATGCCCTCAAATCCTCCCTGCTTGCGCCCATCCAGACTACCGATTTCACGGATGCACTATGCCAGATCTAGCATAAGTATGCAATATGTGGCATAATCTGCGCTCGCGAGTACTCATCGAATGTGCCGCAGATCTCCAACGCGGGCATCGCGAACGCGTTGCTGCAGCTCCTGGGCGATCTGTTCCCGCTCGGTTTTCGCAGGCGGCATTCTTACGGTAAGATTCTATGGACCCTAAAGCAAATGCCGTTTCACGAGGATTGACTGTGATGAAACGTGACCGCCCCAAGCTTGATCAGATCAACATCGTCAGCGGCAACCCGGAAGCATCGATCGCCTTTTATCGTCAGCTAGGCCTCGAGATAGCCGAGAGGAGTATTTGGCGCACAGCGAGCGGGATTCACCATGTCACTGCTAGCGGAGTGATGGGACTGGATATCGACAGCATTGCCTTTGCGCAGCGCTGGAACATCGGGTGGCACGGTCGCCAGGACCTCAAAGGGAGGGTCGTCGTAGGTTTCAGTTTGCCGTCGCGCGGTGCAATCGATGCCGCTTACGGTAATTTAACGGCTGCTGGCCATGTCGGCCTTCAGGAGCCATATGATGCCATCTGGGGGGCAAGATACGCGGTTGTAGAAGACCCTGATGGCATTGCCGTCGGTCTTATGAGTCCGGTGTCCCCGGATCACCGCTCTCCACCACCAAAGATCTGATGGGACGCGCCAGGTACATACCGTTGATCGCCAGGCGACAAGCCGTCGCTGGTACGCTTCCCAAAAGCTGCCTGTCGCTACCGACCCCTTCGGGTCAACGCCGGGCAGATGCGGGCGTGAGGCGATTCGCTTCATTTCCCGCGAAACTCCTAATGGACTTCGCTTGCTTGCTCGGCGCACCATACCCTCACGCGTGACAACTCGACCCTAAACGACCGGAACCACACAAGGTCGTTTATGCCCGCTGATACCGCGCCGGCAGCAACAAGGCCCAAGCGCAAGAGCTGCACGACAAGCTGAAAAGCGAAGTCTGGCGGTTACAGAAGCTAGGGTGTAGGCCAAGGCGCGTCTGGCAGGACGCAGTGGTTCGTTGGCTTCGAGAGCAGGCCCACAAGGCCTCGCTCGAGGATGACGAGGAAAAGTTGCGTTGGCTCGATCGCTTTCTGGCCAATCGGGAACTCGAGAGTATCAATCGGGCATTGATCGATGCGATTACCGAAGCAAAACGGGCGGAAGGATGCAGCAACGGAACTGTGAACCGCACGCTCGCTTTGATTCGGGCGATCTTGCGCAAATGGCTCGCGACTGGGAGTGGATGGATCGTGCGCCGGCGGTAAGACTCCTGCAGGAGCCGACGCGACACATTCGGTTCTTAAGCCATCAACAGGCGCGTGCGCTCTTACGCGAACTGCCTTCGCATCTGCAGGACATGGCAACATTCACATTCGCCACGGGACTTCGGGCAGCAAACGTCACGGGACTGTCCTGGGGGCAGGTCGATCTGTCGCGCAAGCTCGCCTGGATTCATCCGGACCAGGCAAAGGCCAGGAAGGCGATCCTCGTGTCACTGAACGACACGGCACTGCAAGTGTTAAGGGAGCAAAGAGGCAAACATCCAGATCGGGTGTTCACCTACGAAGGTCAGTCCATCAAGCAGGTCAGTACGGCAGCTTGGTACAAGGCACTCAAGCGCGCGGGTATCGAGGACTTTCGCTGGCACGATCTGCGCCACACCTGGGCGAGCTGGCATGTGCAAGGCGGGACACCGCTTTTCGCATCATAGGAACTCGCGGGATGGGAGACCGAGAAGATGGTGCGGCGTTACGCGCACCTGGCCGCGGAACATCTGGCGGTATATGCCGTCAACACGGAAAGTCGCGGCACAAATACGGCACTACCACCGGATTTCCACGGCACAGCCCGATTGCAAGTGATAGGAAATTAAGGAAATTTGTGGTGGCCAGGGGTGGAATTGAACCACCGACACGCGGATTTTCAGTCCGCTGCTCTACCAACTGAGCTACCTGGCCATGGACGATGGGAAGGGGCGTATTAGACCGGTCGGGGCGCTCCAGCGTCAACCCTGCCGCACCAGATCACCTAGGACGGCTCTTTGCCCCGCTCGACGAATTCCTTCGGCGCCGCCGAGCCGCCTCCGAAGAAGAACTTCTCCATCTCGCCCTCGAGGAACTTGCGCGCCTTGGGCTCGACCGGGGTGAGCCGGTACTCATTGATGAGCATGATCTGGTGCTTGCGCCAGCGTTCCCAGGCTTCCTTGGACACGTTTTCGAAAATGCGCTTGCCCAGCTCGCCCGGATAGGTGGGGCGATCCAGTCCCGGCGCCTCGTGCCCGAGCACAACACAGTTGACCGTTCGACTCATGATGGTATCGCGCTCGCGGCAGACAGCAGGGTGACAATGGGCGCCGGCAGTCCGATACGCGGCGGCTGGCGCGCGTTATACCAGAGCGTGTCCGCGCCTTCCATCACACCGGCCAGACCCTCGCATCGAGCCCTGATCGGCGTGATCTCCAGGTCGAAGTGCGTGAAGCCGTGTTTGAGCACCGGCAGCGCGGCGCCATCGAGCTGCGCGCGCTGCAGCCGGGAGCCGCAGAACAGCTCCGCGGCCTCCCGATTCTCGAAGTCCGGCGGCGCCCAGAGGCCGCCCCAGATACCCCGGGAGGGCCTTCGCTGCAGCAGCACATCGCCATCGCCACGCGTTGCCAGCAGCATGATCACCGTGCGCCTGCGCCGTGCGGCGCGCGTGCGCCGCGCCGGCAGTTCCTGCACGCGACCGGTGGCGAAGGCGACACAGTCGGTGCGCAAGGGACAGTGCATGCACAGCGGCTCGTGTCGCGTACAGAGCGTGGCGCCAAAATCCATGATGGCCTGCGTGTAAGTGGCGACCTGCGTCTGCGGCGTAGCGTTTTCGGCGCAGGCCCAGAGTGTGCGCAATGTTTCCGGCGCGACCGGCGCACCGTCGATGCCGTACACGCGCGACAGCACCCGCCGGACATTGCCATCGAGAATGGCCTCGCGCTGTCCCTGCGACAGGGCGAGGATCGCGGCGGCGGTGGAGCGGCCTATGCCCGGCAGCTCCGACAATGCCTCGCGGGTGGTGGGAAATACCCCGCCATATTCGGCGACGATGCACTCGGCGGCGCGCTTGAGATTGCGGGCGCGCGAGTAATACCCCAGGCCCGACCACAGGTGCAGCACCTCATCGAGCGGCGCGGCGGCCAGAGAGGCGACGTCGGGAAAGCGCTGCAGAAACCGCTGGTAGTAGCCGATGACGGTGATAACCTGCGTCTGCTGCAGCATGATCTCCGACACCCAGACGCGATACGGGGAACGGTCCTGCTGCCAGGGCAGATCGTGCCGCCCATGCGCGGCGTGCCAGCCAATCAGCGCCTGCGCCAGCGAGGACACGGATCAGCCCATGAGGACGGCGACGACGGCCTCGAGCGCGGGCTTGAGCGTGGCACGCTGTAGTTTCGGATCGCGCACCACGCGCATCGCCAGCCCCTCGACCAGGCACTGCAGCACCATGGCGCGGCTGCGTGCCGCGGCCACGGTGAGCTTGATGCCGCGGCTGCGGGCGATCCGGCGCACCAGCGCGGTGATGCTGGGCTCGAAGGCGCGATCCTTGGTCCGGACCGCGCGCGCAATTTCCGGATCGCGCGTCGACTCGGCGGCCAGCTCGATCATGAGCACGGGATTCATTTTCGGATCTTCGCGCCGCCGCCAGGAATCAAAGGTCTCGAGAATGCTGCGGCTGACATCTTCGGCGCTGTGCAGCTGCCCGATCTTCTTGTAGTGCTCGGATTCGAGATGCCGCTCGATGATGGCCTTGACGATGGCGGCCTTGTTGTCGAAGTAACGATAGATGAGCCCCGCGCTCATCTCTGCGGTTTGCGCAATGCCTGCCATGCTGGCAGCGTGAAATCCGTGCTGGATGAAACAGACTTCGGCGGCGTCCAGGATTCGTTCCCGCTGCTTCGCCGCTCGCGCCATGACGATCCGCGGGCCCGGCGTCGCCGCCGCGCGGGAAGTTGCGATGCCACCCTCGCTCATGGGTTGGCGCTCTTGGGTGATTGCTCCAGCCAGCCGCCGCCCAGCTCCCCATACAGATTCACGCGATTGGTCTGCTCGGCCAGCCGGATCGCGATCAGACCCTGCTGCGCCGAGTAGTCACTGCGCTGGGACACCAGCACATCGAGAAAACTGTCGCGCCCGGCCTTATAGCGCTGCTGCGACAGCTCGTAGGCTCGCCCGGTGGCATTGACCAGCGCTTCCTGCGCGGCCCGCTGGCGATTCAGCGTCGAGGTCAGCGCCAGCGCGTCGGCCACTTCGCGGAAGCTCGACTGGATGGCCTTCTCGTACTGCGCGATGGCGATCTGCTGATCCGCCTTGGCAACCTGCAGTCCTCCGATGATGGCACCGCCATGGAAAATCGGCACCGACACCGTGGGTGCAAAGGTCCAGGTACCGGTGCCGGACTGGAACAGGTGCGAGAGCTGCTCGCTGGCCGAACCGATGTTCGTCGTCAGTGAGACGGTCGGAAAGAAGGCTGCGCGTGCGGCGCCAATGTTGCCATTGGCCGATCGCACCGCGTGCTCCGCCTCGAGTACATCGGGTCGGCGCAGCAGCACATCGGAGGGCAGTCCCGCCGGCAGCGCCTGCAGGCCCGTGGTCTTGGCGTCGAAGGCCTCGGGCAGCCAGGCCGGATCGAGCGGTGCGCCCACGAGCAGCGTCAGCGAATCGATATCCTGCGCGACATTGCCTTCATAGCGCGCGGCATCCGCACGTGCCTGCTCGACCGTGGTCTGCGCCTGCGCCAGATCCAGTCCCGAGGTCGTACCGGCATCGTGGCTCTTGCGGGACAGCTCGTAGGAATGCTCCTGGCTCTCCAGGGTCTGCTGCGCCAGGTGCTGCAGATCGCGATCCGAGGCCAGCGTCAAATAGGCGTTGGCCACCTCCGCAATCAGGCTCAGCTGGGCACTCCGCCGCGCTTCCTCCTGCGCCAGGTACTGCTGGAGCGCGGCGTGGGTCAGGCTGCGCACCCGACCGAACAGGTCTACCTCGTACGAGGAAATACCGACCCCGGCCTGGAATATATTGCTGGTAAAGGACCCGCTGCCGTAGGTCAGCGCCGGCGGCAGCTTCTCGCGGGTCCAGGTGCCGCTGGCATCGACACTCGGAAACAGCGCACCGCGCTGGATGCGGTATTGCGCACGCGCCTTCTCGATGTTGAGCACGGCCACGCGCAGATCGCGGTTATTAATCAGAGCCGCGGCAATCAGTGACTGCAGCCGTGGATCGACGAAGAAGTCCCGCCAGCCGATATCGCGCACCGCCAGTGTGGTCGCCGGCTCGGCCGCGGTCGCGGGTGCCGCTGCGGATGCATCCGCCGGCCCGGCCTGCTCCTCGGGCGCTGCAGCGACCGTGCTGGCGGGAATCGGCCACTGGTCCGGCACCGGCAATTGCGGCTGCCGGTAGCGCGGTTCCATCGTGCAGGCTGCGAGCAGGCTTAAGGCCGCACTGCTGAGCAGCGCCGTTTTACGGGACATGGGGGCCTCCCTCGCTCGGCGCCGGGACCAGGGATCCGCTGGCTGCCGTACCGGGCACCGGCTCATCGGGCAGGCTGTGGAACAGGTTCTGGACCACCACGAAGAACACCGGGATAAAGAAGATGCCGAGGAAGGTACCGGCCAGCATGCCACCGAATACGCCGGTTCCAATCGCGCGCTGGGCACCGGCGCCCGCGCCGGTGGCCACCGCTAGCGGCAATACGCCGAGCCCGAACGCCAGCGAGGTCATGAGGATGGGCCGCAGGCGATCGCGCACGGCGTGCATCGTGGCGGTGATCACATCCTGTCCGTGCTCGACATTCTCCTTGGCGAACTCGACGATCAGGATGGCGTTCTTGCTCGCAAGGCCAATGGTCGTGAGCATCGCCACCTGGAAATAGATATCGCGTTCGAGGCCGCGCGCGGTGCTGGCGATGACCGCCCCGATGACGCCCAGCGGCACGGCCAGCAGGATCGCGGTCGGAATCGACCAGCTCTCATAGAGCGCCGCCAGGCACAGGAACACGACGATGACCGAGAGCGAATACAGCAGCGGTGTCTGCGCACCCGCCGCGCGCTCCTGGTAGGACTGGCCGGTCCAGTCGATCGAATAACCCTTGGGCAGCTGCGCGACCAGCTTCTGGATCTCCTTCATCGCCTCACCCGAACTCACGCCGGGTGCCGCCTGGCCATTGATCTCCATGGCCGAGGCGCCGTTGAAGCGCTCGAGGCGCGGGGAGCCGTACTCCCAGTGCGAGGTCGCGAACGAGGAGGTCGAGACCATGTGGCCATCCGCGTTGCGCACGTACCAGCGCCCGAAATCCTCCGGCACCATGCGGAACGGCGCGTCGGCCTGGATGATGACGTGCTTGACGCGACCGCGATCGATGAAGTCATCGATGTAGCGACCTCCCCAGGCCACCGCCAGTGTGTCATCGACGTCGGCCATCTTCAGGCCGAGCGAAGTCGCCCGCTGCGCATCGACATCAAGACGGAATTGCGGCGCGTCCTCCTGGCCATTGGGCCGCACGTTGGCGAGCATCTTGTCCTTCGATGCCGCGAACAGAAACTGGTTGCGGGCCGCCGTGAGCGCGGCATGACCCTGGCCGAGGCTATCCTTGATATAGAAATCGAAGCCCTCGGAGTTGCCGAGCTCATTGACCGGCGGCGGCGCAAACGCAAAGGCCATCGCGTCCTTGATCTGCATCAGCGCGCCGAAGGCACGCCCCTGCACGGCCTGGACACCGAGTTTTGCCGACTTGCGCTCCTCCCAGTCCTTCAACAGCACGAAGCCGATGCCGGCGTTCTGGCCGGCGCCGCTGAAACTGAAACCCGCCACGGTGAAGACCGACGACACCGCGTCCTTCTCGTGATTGACGAAATAGTCCTCGATCTTGTCGAGCGCGCGCTCGGTGCGCTCCATGGTCGAACCCACGGGCGTCTGCACCAGCGTGAACAGATACCCCTGGTCCTCATCGGGCAGAAAGGCCGTGGGCAATCGCAGGAACAGCAGGCCCATCAGCGAGGCGAGCGCCAGGTAGACCAGCATGTAGCGCCACGGGCGGCCGATCATGCGGCCCACGACGCCCTGGTAGCGGCGGCTGCCGGCGTCGAAGTTGCGGTTGAACCAGCGAAAGAAGCCGCGGTTGTAGTGGTGAGCGCCATCCGCCGCCGGCTTCAGCAGCGTCGCACACAGGGCCGGCGTCAGCACCACGGCGACGATCACGGAGAGCACCATAGCCGAGACGATGGTGACGGAGAACTGGCGGTAGATGACGCCGGTGGAGCCGGTCAGGAAGGCCATCGGGATGAACACCGCCGACAACACGGTCGCAATGCCAATCAGGGCGCCGGTAATCTGATCCATCGACTTGCGCGTCGCCTCCCTGGGCGAGAGGTGTTCCTCGACCATGAGGCGCTCGACGTTCTCGACCACTACGATGGCATCGTCGACCAGCAGTCCGATCGCGAGTACTACCGCGAACATGGTTAGCATATTGATCGAGAACCCGGCCACTGCCAGTGCCGCGAAGGTGCCCATGAGCACCACGGGCACCGCGATGGTTGGAATCAGCGTCGCGCGCAGGTCCTGCAGGAACACCAGCATCACGATGAAGACCAGTCCGATCGCCTCGAGCAGCGTCTTGATCACCTCGCGAATCGACTTGCGCACATACGGGGTGACATCCAGCGCGCTCACCGACCTCAGGCCGTGCGGGAACTGCGGCTCCATGGAATGCAGCAATTCGTTGACACCCGCGACAGTGCGCAGCGCGTTGGCGCCGGTCGCCAGATTGACCGCAAAACCCGAGGCCGACTTGCCGTTGTACTTGACGTTGAAGCCATAGCTGGCCAATCCGAGTTCGATGCGCGCCACATCGCGTAACCGCAGGGTCGAGCCATCGCTATTGCTGCGCAGGATGATGTTGCCGAATTGCTCGGGGGTGTGCAGGCGGCCGAGCGCGGTGATGGTGGCATTGAGCTGTGTACCCGGCACGGACGGCTCATCGCCGAGCTGGCCGATCGAGATCTGCGCGTTCTGCGCCTGGATAGCCGCCGTGACATCCCCAGGCGTGAGGCTGTAACCGTTGAGCTTGTCGGCATCAAGCCAGACGCGCATGGCGTACTTGGCGCCAAACAGCTGCACGCCGCCCACACCCTCGACGCGGCTCACCGCATCGACGACATTGGTGGCAAGCCAGTCGGCGATATCGCCATTAGTCATGCTGCCGTCTTCGGAGACGAAGCCGAGCGCGAGCAGAAAACTGCCAGTGCTCTTGCTCACCGAAATACCCTGCAGCTGCACGATCTGCGGCAACAGCGGCACCGCCTGCTGCAACCGGTTCTGCACCTGGACCTGGGCGATATCAGGGTTGGTGCCGCTGGCGAAGGTCAGCGAGATCGACACGTTACCGGCGCTGTCGCTGGTCGAGTCCATATAAAGGAGCCCATCGAGCGCGGTCATGTTCTGCTCGATGATCTGCGTCACCGAGTCTTCGACCGTCTGCGCGGACGCGCCCGGATACGAGGCGCTGATGCTGACCGAGGGCGGCGCGATCACCGGATAACGCGCGATCGGCAGACGAGTGATGGCAATCCCGCCGACCAGCATGATGATCAGTGCCACAACCCACGCAAAGATGGGTCGGTCGATGAAAAAATGCGACAGCATGAGGAAGCTCCTTAGCCTAGTGCGCGCTGGAGTCTTTGCCGGGACCGCTCATGGGCCGGTCACCGCCCCCGTCCGTGGCCGCCGCCGAATGCGCCGCGACATCTGCCGCGGGTGCGGCCTCCACTGCTTTCACCGCGATGCCAGGCTGCACCTTCTGCAGTCCCTCGACGATGACCCGATCGCCACTAGCCAGCCCGTCATCGACCAGCCATTGATCGCCGACCGTGCGCGACACTTTGACGTCACGCTGCTCGACCTTGCCCTGGGTGTTGACGATCAGTGCCGTGGCATTTCCCTTCGGATCGCGCGTTATGCCCTGCTGCGGCGCGAGCACGCCCTTGGAGAGCACGCCCTCATCGAGCAATGCGCGCACGTACATGCCCGGCAGCAGCTCGCCATTGGGATTGGGAACGATGGCCCGCAGCAGGAAATCGCCGGTGGTCGGATCGACCGTGATGTCGGCGAACTGCAGCTTTCCCTTCTGCCCGTAGGTGCGGCCGTCGGTCAGCAGGATGGTCACCGGGGAATCCGCGGCGCCCGACTGCGCGCGGCCGCTGTCGATTTCCTGCTTCAGGCGCAGCCATTCGCTGCTGGCCTGGTTGACATCGACGTAGATCGGATCGAGCTGCTGGATGGTCGCCATGGCCGCGGTCTGATTTGCCGTGACCAGTGCACCGACCGTCACCGAAGACTTGCCGATGCGTCCGGAAATCGGCGCGGTCAGGTGGGCGTACGACAGATTGACGCTGGCGTTGGCGACCGCTGCCTTGCCGGCTGCGACATCGGCCTGCGCCTGACCGGAAGCGGAAATGGCGTTGTCATATTCCTGGCGGCTGACGGCATCGATCTTGATGAGTTCGCGGGCGCGATCGGCCGCGAGTTGGGCCGCGGCGACCGTCGCCTCCGCCTTGGCCAGGGAGGCCTGCGCGCTCTCGAGCTGAGCGCGGTAAATGGCATCGTCAATTTCATACAGCGGCTGGCCCGCCTTGACCAGCGAGCCCTCCTCGAACAGGCGCTTTTTCAGCACGCCGCCCACCTGCGGACGTACCTCGGCTACCAGATACGCGTTGGTGCGCCCCGGCAATTCACGCCGCAGCGTCACCGTCTGCTCCTTGAGGGTAACGACCGTGACCTGCGGGGTCATATCCCCGAATCCGCCGGCAGGCTTACCGCCGTGCCCGCAGGCCGTCAGCAGCAGGGCGATGGCAAACATCTGTGCGCGCATGAGACACCTTGAATCCCGCAATCCCGCGGGCTTTATGGACAGTAGCGGGGGCTACCGCATCGCCATAGCGACGCGATCCTCCGGCAGTGAATGAACGTTCACTCTACCGGCACGAGGCGGTGTGCGCAAGCGAGGGTGTCGCCTAAACGACTGGGGCCGCGTGGCATAACGCCGCGCGGCCCCCCGGGAATCATCGCAGCAATCGGGACGATTTACGGCATCAGGGCGTGCGCCGGCACTTCCTCGATCCCGATCACCTGGCCATGCGCATCGAGGTGGCAGATCGCCTGCCCGATGACGTGCCGGTCGTGGGCATCGTTGGCGATCAGCACCAGGGTACTCCACGGGGTCGGCGACATACCGCCGTCATCGAGGAAGCGTGTTTCGCGCAACTTCAGCGGCACTGTGTGCTTGCCTAGGGATTGCATGAAGGCATTGACGCAGCTATCCATCACCTGCGGACGGGCAGCGGCCTGGCTCAGTGACGGCACGGCAGCAATGCTGGCCGTGACGAGGAGGGTTTTGATCAATTGGGTCATGGTGTCAGCTCCAGACGAGTGGGGGACTCGACGCTGAAACCATAGCCACGCACTTGCGCGGCAACAAACGATCAATTCGAGTGCAAGCTTAA
This sequence comes from uncultured Gammaproteobacteria bacterium, assembly GCA_963819195.1. Taxonomy (GTDB): domain Bacteria; phylum Pseudomonadota; class Gammaproteobacteria; order Steroidobacterales; family Steroidobacteraceae; genus FEN-1191. The sequence continues at coordinate 114,248 of CAWFVL010000006.1, read as the reverse complement.
GTTGAGCTCAACTCACGCGCCGCATTCGCGTCCGGTTTGAGCGCCAGCCAGCTGGCAGCACCATATTGCTGCAACATCCAGCCGATCAGAGCCCGGACGCCCAATCGCTGCGCATCCTCGGGTCGCGTGACCAGGTAGTAGCTCTCGCCGGTGGTCAGTTCCTCGTCGAAAACCTTCACCAGCGATCCGGCGGCAAAGCGTGCCGCGGCCACGGGAGCGGACACCAGTGCAATGCCCACGCCCTGCTCCGCGGCGTGCACAATCGAGGCCATCGAATTGAATTCGATGAGCTGCTTCGGCCGCAGCGGTTCGATCCCAAACAGGGTGGTCCAGCGCTCCCAGAGTTCGCGACGCCGGTTGTGGCCGATCAGGGGTACGCTGGCCAGATCCTCGGGCCGTTGCACGCAGACCTGTCGCAACAGCGCAGGAGAACAGGCCGCCACGTACGCCTGCGGGAACAGCCGCGTTGCCTGCAGGTCGGACCACTGCCCGGTGCCCACCACGATGGACACGTCGGCATCGGGCGAATGCTCTTTGTTCGGCGCGATGTCGGTCTCGATCTGGATGTCGATGTCGCCGTGCAGCGCACCGAAGCTGGAGAGGCGCGGCACCAGCAGCTCGCTGGCAAAAAACGGCGGCACCTGCAGGCGCACCACGGTCCGGCTGAAACGTCGCTGCAACTGCTCGGTAACCGAATCGAGGCGCGAGAACACGGCATCGATGTTCTCAAGATAGGTAGCGCCGGCTGCCGTCAGCGACAGCGAGCGCGGTCCGCGATCAAACAGCAGCACGCCCAGTTGCTGCTCGAGAGCCTTGATCTGGTGGCTGACGGCCGACGCCGTGACGCATAGCTCCGCGGCGGCCGCCTTGAAGCTGCCGCGCTTGGCCGCGATGTGGAAGGTCTTTAAAAACTTGAGCGATGGTGCGTGCATGCCTTGAAGTTGCAATGAGCGTGCCAACCGGTAGCACCCGGCCAATCTACGCGAATTGTGTTGCGGTTGCATGCGTGATTGCACCGCAATGTGGCGTTCGCGAACGCATGTGCATATGTCAGAACAGGCTGGCGGCGATATTGATCAGCATGGCCAGCACGGTGGTATTGAACAGGTACGCCAGGATGCAATGCAGTGAGCCGATGCGGCGCATGTGCTTGGAGACGAATGGCACGTCGGCCGTCTGTCCCGAGGTGCCGATGATGGCGGAGAAGTAGAAGAAATCGCCGTAATCCGGATGATCGTCGTCGGGAAATCGCAATCCCACGGGACGGCCATGGCAGGCCGCGGCGTAGTAAGTGTGCGCGTAGTGCAGCGTGAACATGATCTGGATGAAGGCCCACGAGGTCAGCACGGTGAATCCGGCCAGAGCGACATGCGCGCCCTTGAGAAATCCGTGCATGTCCTTGGCCACGGCCAGTTCGAACGCCATCGCCGCCAGGCTCGCGACCGCGGCCGTGCAGCAGAGGATCAGGATCGTGAGCTGCCCGTCATCCTGGATCTGCGCGCGGTAACGCATCTTCTGGGTCGAGGAGCGCATCATCATCGTGGCGGCCAACACCACGTAGAGCATCGCGCCCGCGTTCCACGCAATGAGCGCACGTGTGACCAGGTGAGCGGCCGCGCCGACCGGCAGAAAAACTCCGACCAGCAGCGCTATGCCCGCGGCAATGAACAGTCGCGGCCGCGATGACAGGTGTCTGACGAGTCGACTGCGCGACAGGCGCCTGCTCTTGCTCAGCGCGCCCACCGATCGCCTCAACGCTGCAGCATCAGGCGATGAAACCAGTGCACGCCGGTCTCGCGCACCGGCGAGTACGGTCCGGGACGGTAGGCGCGCGATTGCAGGTTCGCCTGCACGGCCTCGCAGATGGCGGCATCCTCGCCCTGCACCAGCTCGGTGAACTTCAGCAGTTCGATAAAGTGCGGGTCATGCGCGCGTTCGGGGCCGGCATCGAGCGCAAACCATTCGAAACGCACCACGGTACGGTCGATGCCCTCGGGGATTACGACATTGATCTGCAGTTGATGCTCGTAGAGATTGAGCATGATGTTGGGGAAGATCCAGTAGTAACTGGCATCGGGTGCCCCGGCGGGCTGGCGATAGAGACTCGCGGTATCGGAACGCACCGGCGCATGCTGCAGCACCCGATTGGGCGCCAGCTCGGTGACATACGACTTGTAGTCGATTTCGCGGTTGAGCGAGGGATGCACCAGCGGGACGTGATAGCCCTCCAGGAAATTGTCGACGTACACCTTCCAGTTGCTGGCCACCGGATAGTCGCGCGAGAGCACGTGCTGCATTCGGTCGAGATGAAACGGCGCGCATTCCCCGGCCAGCCCAGCGTGATATTGCTCGAATGGCGGCACCTCGCGGCCGAGCGCCGCGAAGATCAGGGGCCCCCACAAGTGCACCTGCACCGGTAGCAGGTGCACGTCGGCGGTGTCGAAGTCCAGCGTGCCCTCCATCTCGGGCGCGCGCAGCAGCTGGCCCTGAAGGCTGTAGCTCCAGCCGTGGTAGCGGCAAACGATGCGCGCCGCATGTCCGCAGCCCTGGGCCAGCGGACCTGCGCGGTGGCGACAGACATTGAAATAGCCCCGGACCAGCTCGCCGTCGCGGACGAACAGCAGCGGCTCGTTTCCAATCCGGGTCGTGAAGTAGTCGCCGTGCGCGCGCAGCTGCCCGGTATGCCCCACATACTGCCAGGAGCGTGCCAGTGCGCTCTCGAACTCCCCCGCCATCCGCGTGGCATCGGTGTAGAAGCTCGCCGGCGGCGTACGCGCGCGCCCCACATCGGCGTGGGGCGCATCGAAATCCAGCGTGGCTTTGCCTGTTCTCATAGCAGTTCAGGATCATAGCCTATCGGTAATCGCGGACGCTGCCGCGCTTGCTATGCTACTGGCCATGACTCGGGGAGGATGGCTTTGTAGAGGTCTCGCGCTGGGCTTGCTGCTCGCTGCCGTCAGCGCCCATGCCGCCTGCAAGATCGCCCAGATCGCCGAGCTGCGCGTCGATCGTGTCAATAACCGGCCCTTTGTCGACGGCCAGATCAACGGCCAGCCGGTCCGGATACTGCTCGATACGGGCTCGGCGGATAGCTTCATGTCCGGGGGCACGGCGCGGCGTCTGAAGCTGCCACTGCGGGATTCCAATGGCACCTACCGGGGAGTCAACGGCGAAACGCGTATGCAGTTCACAGTTGTGGATCACCTGAAGATCGGCAGCTTCGCCGCCAATGACCTGCTGTTCCACGTCACCGGCGCCAAGGCGGGGGAAAAGCCTGACGACGCTGGTTTCGTGCTCGGGGCCAACTTCTTCTGGCATTTCGCCACCGAGTTCGACCTGGCGCATGGCGTCATCCGGCTGCTGCAGCCCGTCGACTGCAAGCCCGAGCAACTTGTCTACTGGGACCGGTCCTATTTCCTGGCAACCACCGAGTTCATGACTTCCAACGATCCGTGGATCATTACGCACGTGGTCGTGAACGGGACTCGTCTGCGCGCGGTACTCGATTCCGGCGCGACCACTTCCTTTATAACGATGATCGCCGCGCGCCAGGCGGGCGTCACGGCCGATAGCCCCGCCGCCGTGCCCTCAACCCCGGTGCAGGGATGGGCTGCGCAGCCGCTGCCCACATGGATTGCACGATTCGATAGCTTCAGTGTCGGCAATGAGACGATTCGCAATGCGCGCATCCGCATGGGCGATCTGTTCGGCGCCGATCGCGACTCCAGTACCGGCTCGCACATCGCCCAGGCCGATAACCAGATGCCGGACCTGATACTGGGCGAGGACTTTCTGCAGAGCCATCGTGTCGTGGTGCTGCCGCGCGAGCGTGCGGCACTCTTTACTTACAACGGCGGCACCGTGTTCCAGCTGGTGCGCCCCGACGAAAGCGCCGCCAACGACGCACCGTGAGCCTGGCGGCTATTCCTTATAAGGTCGCTTGGCGCGCGCCTGTCCCTGGAAGCTCAGCATCCACCCCGGATACTCCGGCGGCAACGCACTGACTTCATCCAGCGTCTTGAGCTCCTCGGCGCTGAGCCGCACCTTGGCGGAAGCGATATTGTCATCCAGCTGCTCGGCCGTCTTGGCGCCGATGATGACCGTGGTCACGGCCGTTTGTGCCAGCAGCCACGCCAGTGCAACCTGCGCCACCGACACGCCGTGTGCCCGCGCGATCGGGCGCATCGCTTCCACGCAACGTGCCGCGCGCGGCTTGTCCACGAACGGGAAATCAAAGCTGGCGCGCCGCGCGCCGTCCGGCCCCTTGCCGTCGGCGCTGTACTTGCCGCTCAGCAGACCGCCGGCCAGCGGACTCCATACCATCAGCCCGAGCTTCTGATCGTTGAGCAGCGGCACGACTTCGCGCTCGAGATCGCGGCCGGCAATGGTGTAGTAAGCCTGCACGCTTTCGAAGCGCGCCCAGCCGCGCCGGTCCGACACCGCCAGCGCCTTCATGATGTGCCAGGCGGACATATTGCAGAGCCCGATGTAGCGCACTTTGCCGGAGCGCACCATGTCATTGAGCGTCGCCAGGTACTCCTCGGGTGGCGTCAGCGGATCGTAGCCGTGCAGCTGATAGAGATCGATGTGATCAAGCTGCAGCCGCTCGAGACTGGCATCGAGGGCGCTCATCAGGTGCAGGCGCGACTGTCCGCGTCCGTTCGGCGCCTCGCTCATGCTGCCGGTTGCCTTGGTGGCGATGATGACCTCATCGCGCGGCAGTCCCAGCTTGACGAGGGCTTCGCCCGTCAGCCGCTCGGACTGCCCCTGCGAGTAGACATTGGCCGTATCGATGAAGTTGATGCCGGCATCGAAGGCTTTCTTGAGCTGCGCGGACACCTCGTCGATCTGCAGCGTACCGATCGTCTGCCAGAACCCGGTGCCGCCACCGAAGGTCATGGTGCCCAGACACAGTTCTGAGACGTACAGCCCGGTTTGACCCAGTAAGTTGTAGCGCACGGTGCCTCCGCGGTTGGCCGATGAGCATAGCCGAGAAACGTGACGGCCGTCACCGCTTGGCGATCCTTGTCCGTAGGCCCCGCCGTATTACGGATACGTCACAGTGCTCCCGGGGGGCATGCGTCATATTTTGGGGATAGTGTCTATATTTGGGAGTGGACTCTGAAGATCCGCACAAAAGTGGTCGTGCTGCTGACTGGTGTCTTTCTGCTCTTCGCTCTGATCGAGTGGGGCGTGGGAGAGATACTGCTGCTGCCGCGCTTTGAGCAGATCGAAAACGACAACGCTCTCACCGCGATGAAACGCATGGACGCCGGGGTCTCGCAGGCGCTCGATGGGCTGCAGGTATCGGCCACCGATTGGGGCAACTGGGCCGACACCTATCGCTTCATGCAGGACCATAACAAGGACTTCAGTCAGGAGAATCTCAACCCCATCGCGATGAAGCAGCTGCATATCTCGGCGCTGGCCTTCATCAGCCTGGACGGCAAAATCCTCTGGTCGCTGTCCCAGGATCCGGTGACATCGACACCGCTGCCGCTCGATCTCTTTGCAGGCGACTCGCTGCCGGCCGATATTCCGTGGACAGAGAATCTGCGCGACGCCACCCCACGGCACAGCCTGATCGCGACCAACCACGGCGTGCTGCTGGCCGCGGTGGCGCCAATCCTGGACGGCTACGGTCACGGACCCTCGCGCGGGCTCGTCGTCATGGGGCGACTGCTGACACCCGCCGAGATCCGAATGATCGGCGCCAAGGCCCAGACCAGCGTCACGCTGACGGCCATGCACGTGGTCGGTCGCCAGCTGCCCCAGTTCCTGCCCGATGCGAGCAGCAGCGATCAGGGCACGCAGATGGTGGCCACCGCGGATGCGAAGCAGGTGTATCGCGTCTTCAAGGACATATTCGGCCAGCCCATCATGACGCTGCGGGTCGATGAGCCGCGAACGGTCATGGCGCATGCGCGCGCCACCGTCACCTCCGCCATGGGCTTCACGATTGGCGCCTTCGTGGTGGTACTCATTTTCATGCTGCTGGTACTGGACCGCACCGTATTCGCACCGCTGGCCAGGGTCACGCGGCATGCGATTGCGATCGGCGCGGGCGATGATCTCACCACCCGACTGAACCTCGAGCGCAGCGATGAAATCGGCATGCTGGCCAGCGAGTTCGATCGCATGGTCGCGCAGCTTTCGGAATCCCGTCGCCAGCTCATCGATAACAGTTTCCAGGCCGGCATGGCGGAGTTCTCGCGCGGCGTGCTGCACAACATCGGCAATGCCATGACCCCGCTGTCGGTACGCGTGGCCAAACTTCACCAGCAGTTACGCACGGCACCGCTCGAAGATATCGAACGCGCGCTGTCCGAGTGCGGACAGAGCGATACGCCCCCGGATCGGCGCGCCGACCTCGACGAATTCCTGCGACTTGCGAGCGGCGAGATGGCCGGCCTCATCAAGGCGGCTGAGGCTGATGTGAGCATGATGATGCGCCAGGCCACGATGGTTCAGAACGCGCTGTCCGAGCGACTGCCCTCGCCGAATGCGCGCACCGTCATCGAGGCCGTGGAATTGCCGGCCATCATTCATCAGAGCCTCGAAATCGTGCCAGACAGCTGCCGCGACCAGGTCGACATCGAGATCGACCGCTCGTTGCAGATGGTCAGCCCGGTATGGGCCGCCCGCACGGTGCTGCGGCTGGTCATTCAGAACCTGATCATCAACGCCGCGGAAGCCGTGCGCGCTGCCGGCAAGGCACGCGGCATCGTCCGCTTCACGGCGGCCATCCAGTCCGAGGGCGGCAAAGACAAGCTGCTGCTGGAGTGCCAGGACAGCGGCACGGGCATCGAACCACAGAACATCGAGCGTATCTTCGAGCGCGGCTTCTCCACCAAGCTCGGCAAGGGCAACAGTGGGATCGGGCTGCACTGGTGCGCGACCGCCATCAACGCCCTGGGCGGCCGCATCTGGGCCAGCAGCGAAGGTCCAGGCCACGGCGCCAAATTTCACATCGTCATCCCCGTTACGCCGCCGGCTGAAGCCGCCGGCTCGAAAGCGGCTTGAGGTTCATCATGACTGAGAATGGCAATCCCCCGATTCGCGTGCTGGTCGTCGATGACGAGCCGGCCATCGTCGATGCCTATCGGCAGATATTCAGTGGTCCGTCGGAGGATGCCGCGGCAGCCCGCCGCAACCTGGGCGCGAAACTATTTGGTGCCGCAGCCTCGGTCACGCGGCTGCGACTGCCCAGCAACGCGCTGACTTTCGAAGCGGTCTACTGCCAGGGTGCCGAGGCGGCGGTGGCTGCCGTGCGCGACTCCCTCAGTGCCGGCAAGCCCTTCGCGGTTGCGTTTCTGGATATGCGCATGTCGCCAGGGCCCGATGGCATCTGGGCCGCCGCACACATCCGCGAAATCGATCCGGCGATCGAGATCGCCATCTGCACCGCCTACTCGGACATCGATCCGATCGATATCGGCGGCCGGGTTCCGCCCGAAGACAAGCTGTCCTACCTGCAGAAACCATTTCATCCGCACGAAATCCGGCAAATGGCGATCGCGCTTGCCAGTAAATGGCGTGCGGAGCGGCGCATCGCAAAACTGGCCTATTTCGACTCCCTCACCGGTCTGCCCAACCGCGAACAGGCGCACCAGCGGCTGCGTTCCGCGCTCAGCTCGGCCCAGCAGCAGGAAAAAATGCTGGCAGTCATGTACGTGGACCTGGACAACTTCAAACGCATTAACGATACGCTCGGCCACGCCGTCGGCGATGAGGTCCTCATCTGCGCCGCCGACCGGCTGCGCAAGGCGGTGCGCACCGCCGCCACGGATCGCGCCCCCGACGAGGTCTCGGTCGAGCGTCCCGGCGACATCGGCCGCCTGGGTGGGGATGAATTCATGGTGGTGCTGCCAGATATTGGCAGCGGCGAGAACGCCGCGCAGGTCGCCGAACGGCTGATCTCGGCACTGCAGGCGCCGATGACGCTTGCCAAGCACACGGTCGTGATCACACCCAGCATCGGCATCGCCATGTCGCCCACAGATGGGAGCGATGCGGAGACATTGTTGCGGCATGGCGATCTGGCCATGTACTTTGCCAAGCGCCGCTCACCGGGCTCTTTCGCCTTCTTTGATGTTTCGATGAACGAAGGCGCACTGCAGCGCTTTACCATCGAAGGCAAACTGCGCGGCGCACTCGAACGCGGTGAACTCTCGCTCCACTACCAGCCGCAGATCGACATGGCGACCGGCGATGTCACCGGCATGGAGGCGCTGGCGCGCTGGACCAATCCTGAGCTGGGCGTGGTTCCCCCCGGGGATTTCATCCCGGTGGCTGAAGACACCGGCCTGATCATCTCGATCGGCGAGTGGGTGCTGCGCACTGCCTGCGCACAGGCCAAGAAATGGCACGATGAAGGACTCGCCGTGCGGCGCATCGCCGTCAACGTTGCAAACCAGCAATTCGGCATGCACAACTTCTCCGCACTGGTCGCGCAGATCCTGGCAGATACCGGGCTGCCGCCTGCCATGCTCGAGCTGGAGATCACCGAGTCGATGGTCATGATGGATGAGAAGCGCGCCTCGCGCGTGCTCGAGGAACTGCACGGCATCGGCGTGTCGATCGCGATCGATGACTTCGGCACCGGCTACTCGAACTTTCAGCGGCTGCACCATCTGGCCATCGACCGTCTCAAGATGGATCGCTCCTTCGTACGCGACCTGGGCGATGACACGGATGATCGCGCCATCGCCGCGGCCATCATTTCCATGGCCAAGGCACTCAAGGTCGAAGTCGTCGCCGAAGGCGTCGAGTCCTTCGCCCAATTCCGCTTTCTGCAGGAACACCAGTGCGCGCAATCACAGGGCTTCCTGCTCAGCCGCGCGCTGCCCGCCGGTGAGGCGCGACTCCTCCTTGAGCGCGCCACCGAGAAGTTCGAAGGCAGTCCGACACAGCGCGTCCGCCGGCTGATCGGCCGCGGCGAGAGCTAATTCTCGTAGGCCTGATCGCGAAACCGCTTGATCCATTCATCGTCCGGACGCCGCACGACATAAAGTCCCTCGTCCGTCAGCAGATAAGTCGAACCAGTCTCGGCGTTCGTGAGCCGCGCGCGCACGTCGCGCACCAGCATGTCATCCACGCCGTGCGGCGTCACCGCGGGCAATGACACCACATCCGACGGCCCCGGCGCGGCCAACGGGACCGCCACAGCCGTGGTGATATGTGCCGGATCGGTGACATCCAGCATCGCAAGTTCCATGCCCTGCCCGCGCTGTATATAGAGCAGCGTGCGGCCGTCATTGTCGGCATGCAGGAACATGCTATCCCCGCCCTCCCGCGCCGCAGCCGGAAGACTCGCCGGCGGCACCAGCACCAGTCGATCGGCCGGCTTGGCAAACACCGTCGAAGCGCCCAGGACGCCTGCGGCAATCGCCGTGGCCACTGCCACACGCACGCTCCTGGCAATTATGTTGCTCAGTTTCATCGCACCATCTCCTAATGAAGTTGCCTTCTAAGACTGGCGAGGACGCCGGTTTATTCCCGAATGCGCCGGCACCCTGCGATATAGTGACGCGTGGCCACGATCCGCGATCCCATCGCAGAATTCCTGCGGCAAGCGCCCGTCATCATCCTGGATGGCGCACTGGCGACGGAGCTCGAGCAACGTGGCGCGAATCTTGAGGATCCGCTGTGGTCTGCAAAAGTTCTGCTGGAGCAGCCGCAGTTGATCCGTGACGTGCATCGGGATTACTTCGAAGCTGGAGCCGACATCGCAATCACCGCCAGCTATCAGGCCACCTTCCAGGGCTTTGCCCGGCGTGGCCTGACCGCCTCGCAGACGGCGCAGTTGCTGCGCACGTCGGTGCTGCTGGCCGCGGAAGCGCGCGAGGACTACCTCCGCCAATCGGAGCGCCAGGCAGGCACACCGCGGCCGCGCCCGCTGATAGCCGCGTCCGTCGGGCCGTATGGCGCGGCGCTCGCCGATGGCTCGGAGTATCGCGGAGGCTACGCCTTGAGTGATGATGAGCTCATGGCCTTTCATCGACCGCGACTCGCAGTGCTGGCAGAGGCAGGTGCGGATCTGGTGGCCTGCGAAACCGTGCCGAGCCTGCGCGAAGCGCTGCTGCTCGCGCGCTTGCTCGAGGAGTTTCCCCGTTGCTGGGCATGGATCAGCTTCTCGTGCCGTGACGGTGCTCATACGGGCGAGGGCCAGGCTATCGAGGACTGTGCACGCGCACTCGAAGCTTTCCCGCAGATCGTCAGCATCGGTGTCAATTGTACGCGGCCGGATCTGATCGCCTCACTGCTGCGGCGCATGCGCGATCAGACCTCGAAGCCATTGCTCGCGTATCCAAACTCGGGCGAGACCTACGATGCCGCGACCAAATCCTGGCACGGCAACGTGGCAGCCATGCCAATCGCCGCACAGGCGCTTGATTGGTACCACGCGGGCGCGCGCCTGATCGGCGGGTGCTGCCGCACCAGGCCAGCGGACATCCGTGCCATCCGGCAGGAACTCCGGCAATGTGCCTGATACTCATGGCCTGGCGGGTCCACCCCGAATACCCCATCGTGATCGCGGCTAATCGCGATGAATTTCATCGCCGTCCGACCGCTGCCGCGCAATGGTGGCCCGATCGTCCCCGGTTGCTGGCCGGCCGTGATCTTGAAGCCGGCGGCACCTGGCTTGGTATGACCGCGGACGGACAGCTCGCTGCATTGACCAACTATCGCGATCCACAGCAGATCAAATCTCACGCCCCCAGCCGCGGAGGCCTGGTGCTGCAGGTACTCGAATCACGGGCACCTATCGCAGATCGCCTGTCGCAGCTGCATGCGGTCGGTGCGCAGTATTCGGGCTTCAACCTGCTGTGCACGGACGGGCGTGAGTTGGGTGTGTACGAAAGCGTGGCGGACTCCGGTCGCCTGCTGGCGCCGGGCATCTACGGTTTGTCCAATCATTTGCTTGATACGCCCTGGCCCAAGGTTCAGCGCGCGAAATCCCAGCTCGCGCAGGCGATCGGCAATCTGCCGGATGAGACCGCCCTGCTCGAATTGCTGCGAGATGACAGGGTGCCCGACGATGAGGAGCTGCCGCGCACTGGCGTGAGCCTCGAATGGGAGCGGTTGCTGTCCAGCGCCTTCATTGCAACCGGCGACTACGGGACTCGCAGCTCCACCGTGATCCGGATCGCCGCCGACGGCCGCGCGAGTTTTCGCGAATGGACCTGGCGCCCTGACGGCTCGGCCGGCGGCGAGGCGGCTTATCAATTCCGGCTCGACTCGCCGGCTCGCTGACGCGCGCACCGTCTCCCCATGCACCTGATGACGCCGACTCTGATTGCGTTTCTCATCACCGCCGGCGTTGTGACCATCTCGCCGGGACTGGACACCGCGTTGGTATTGCGGACCGCCGCCAGCGAGGGATCGCGCCAGGCGGCGTTCGCTGGCCTCGGCATTGCACTGGGATGCTTAGGCTGGGCCACGCTGGTCGCAGCCGGGCTCGGTGCGCTGCTCATCGCCTCGAGATTGGCCTACGACGTCTTGCGGTTGGTGGGCGCGGCCTACCTGATCTGGATGGCCTTCAATCTCCTGCGACACCCACGGCGCACTATTCAGCCGGGCATCCCGCAGGCGCGCATCGGCCAGAGCGCCTTCGCACGCGGCGCGCTCACGAATCTTCTTAACCCCAAGGTAGGCGTGTTCTACGTGTCCTTCCTGCCGCAGTTCGTGCCCGCGGGCGCGCCGGTAGGACCGTACGTGATGATGCTCGGCCTGATCCACGCACTGCAGGGCATGATCTGGTTCACCTGCCTGATCATGGCCACGCACTCACTATCTCGCTGGCTGCAGCGTCCCGGTGTCGTGACATGGCTCGACCGCTCGACCGGCGGACTCTTCCTGCTTTTCGGAATCGGGCTGGCCCTCGAATCCCGCCGAACCTGACGAACTGTCACCCCAGCGGCGGCCAGTGTCCCTGGTCATAGCCGTCCTCATCCCCTTCCCCGTCAGTCTCTTCGTTTTCTTCCCAATCTATGTCGATCAGGTCGGGGTAGCGGTATTTGCGCATGCGGCAGCGATCCGACGGCACGAATCTCAATTGATTGCTCCGGACGATCCCCTTCATCACCCGCTCGATGGTCTCCTGCGCTGCCTCGCCCGCCCCAGCGAAATGGCGCACATTGCTCTTATCCGCGAGGTCCGACAGTGTGGACAGTAGCGCGCGCCCCCGGTCCGTCAGCGTCAGTATCAGCGCCCGGCGATCCGAGACGGATTTGGTGCGATGGAGTAACCCCTTGATTTCAAGCCTCATCGCCAGCCTCGAGAGATAGCCGCGGCTCAGGCCGAGCCGCAACGCCAGCAGGCTCGGCATCGCACCGTCCTCGTGCTCGAGCAGCTTACGCAGCAGCACCGATTCGGCCGCCGTCACGCCGAACTTCCGCGTCCGCCCGCGCAGCTCGTGGAATAGCCGGTAGCCCACGTAATGTGACCAATACGACAGGTGTGACTCGACAGGGCTGATCCGTTGGGGCGGGCGTGGCATGGGGGTTCCTGCGTTTTTCGTTGCCATGACAATCATTTCAGCAACAGGACGCCTCGTTGCACAGGCGGCGAAGCCTGGGTCTTCCTACAGAAATTGGTGCCGCCTCCGTCAAGGATCGGGGCGAGAGGCTCCCGCTATGTGCGGCTGCGGAAAATCCAGCAGGTCGCGCTGATAAACCTCGCGTACTTCGGCGATGGCCACGTGCGCCTCCGTGTACAGCACCGCGCGGTGCTCGAACAATGCTGGTGGGATATCCAGCGGCACAGCTGCTCCCTGGGCCTCTGGCAAGCCGCTCCGTGAGGAATTGCGCAGCCCCTCCCACCCCTCGGGTAGTGGGGACCACAGGTGCTGGACCGCCAGCGTCTCGCGGTGAGGCTTCAGCGGCAGCACGACTTTGCCGAAGGGGGTCTGCGTGTCGTCCAGTACCCGATTCATATCCGGCGTTAGTCGGGACGGCACGTACCAGTTCTCGGCCACCGACAATACGTGAGCGCCGCAGGCGAGTTCGACGCGTCGGTAACGCACGGGCTCGGATGAGGATACCTGCAGATCCGCTCGCACCTCGGCAGTGGGAGTCGCGGCCGGCGCCGCTGGCACATCGATCCGATGGGCCACGATCTGCGGCGGATCGGCCAACGTATGATCGCGGCACCAACGCTCGAGGGTCAGCGTTGCGCTCGAGCTCGACAGAATCTCGGCATTGAGCGACTCGATGAGCGCCAGCGCTTCCAGCCGCGCCACTGGGGAATCCGTCCAGGTGGCGGCGGCGCTCACAGTCGACAGTACGCAGGCGATGGCGATCGGGATCGGGATCGCGGCCGCTGTCAGTCTTGGCATTGGGTCACCCTCGGCGAGCAATGCGATTACCGTATCACCGCCAGGGCCTGTCGCACGAGCAGCGCGGCGAGTGCCAGCATTGTCACGCCCACCAGCGAATCGAGAATGCGCCAGGAGCGCGGACGAGCGAACAGCGGTGCGAGCAGGCGTGCGCCGTATCCCAGCGAGGTGAACCACACGCCGCTGGCCGCGGCCGCGCCACCAACGAACCAGGCGCGCGCATCGGCCGGCTGGCGCGCGCCGATCGTGCCCATGAGCAACACGGTGTCCAGGTAAACATGGGGATTGAGTAGCGTGAAGCCGGCGGCCTGAGCCATGGCCAGGCGCAGCGACAACGGTTCAGCGCCGGCGCCCGCATACAGCGTCCGCGGGTGCAACGCGCGTACCAACGCCGAGAGGCCATACCAGAGCAGGAATCCGGTGCCGAGTATGGTCAGCAGCGACGTCAATCGCGGCGCGCTGCCGAGGACCGAGGCAAGCCCTATGACGCCGGCGGCAATCAGCAGCAGGTCCGCCAGCGCGCAGAAGCTGACGATGACACCGACATGCTGCCGGCGGATGCCCTGACGCAGCACGAAGGCATTTTGCGCACCGATCGCAACAATCAAGGTAGCGCTTAGCAGGAAGCCGGTGATGAAGGCGGAGCCAGGCATGGACCCACTGTGATGGCGGCGGCGTCTTTAAAGAAGTTAAACTTCCTGTCGAGTGTTTAGCCGGTCTTAAGGGTGGACGCCATCATGCTGGATTACGCGGGCCTGAGTGCCATTGCCGCGGTGGTACGGGAGGGCTCCTTCGAGCGCGCGGCCCGTGCCCTGAACGTGACGTCCTCGGCCGTGTCGCAGCGGGTGAAGGGGCTGGAGGAGCGTCTGGGCAGCGTCCTGATCGTGCGCGGCCAACCCTGCACGGCCACCGCCACCGGACGCCTGCTCTGTCGACATGTCGAGCAGGTGGGCCTGCTCGAGGTGGACCTGCGCGACGCGTTGCCGAAGCTGGCGCAGACCGGCGAAGCGGATGCGCGCGCCACGCTGCGCGTCGCGGTCAACGCCGACAGCCTGGGTACCTGGTTCATCGGCGCGATGGGCGAGTTCTTGCGGACGGCCCCCGCGCTGCTGGATGTGGTCCTCGATGACGAGGAGCACACCGTGGAATGGCTGCGCTCGGGTACCGTGCTCGCGGCCGTCAGCGCCAACGCCAAGCCCGTGCAGGGTTGTAACAGTGTGCCGCTTGGGCGGTTGAAGTACCTGGCCGTCGCGAGTCCAGGTTACATGCGGCGCCATTTTCCGAAGGGCGTAGACGCGGCCTCACTGACCTCGGCACCGATTCTGCGATTCAACCGCAAGGACGGACTTCAGGCGCAGTGGATCAGCCGGCTTTGTCGGCGCCCGATCGATGTGCCCACTCATTGGGTGCCCTCGACGCAAGCGTTTGTCGATGCCGCAATTGCCGGCATCGGGTGGGCCATGAATCCGCGCTCGCTGGTCCAGGAACATCTGCGCGCCGGCAGGTTGGTCGAGCTCGTGCCGGGGCGCGAGTTGGCCGTCCCGCTGTATTGGCAAGTCTCACGCCTGGCCGTGCCGATGCTCCGCCAGCTCACCGTGGCAGTGGTGGCTGCCGCACGAGCAGCGCTTGATTCAAAGACTCTCGGCAAAGCGCGCTAATCCAGCCAGGCAGTCGACCCAGCCGCTCTCGTGCTGCGTCCTCGCGGCGGCGCTGGCGATACGCTCATGTGTCACGATGACTTCGGTGCCGTTATCGCGCTGCACGAAGCTGACGCTGACCCGTTCCGTGCTTGCTCCTGGGATCTCGAGGCGCCAGCTGTAGATGAGTCGGCTCGGCGGCTCGATGAGCTCAAACTCCCCGACGATCCAGAGAGTCGAACCATCCGGCATGCGATTGGCAATGCGATAGCTTCCTCCCACGCGCAGATCGATTTCGGCAGCCGTGCAGCTCACGCCCTCAGGTCCCCACCAGCGCATCAACTGCTGCGGATCGGTCCAGGCGGCAAACAGCGTCTCGGGGCGCGCGCGAATGGTCCGCCGGACCACCAGCGCTGCCACAATGGGGGCCTGGTTGCGCTCGCTCATGGTTTTTCCTCTGATTCGGCGTGCCGTGCCAGCGCTTCCAGTGTCTGGGTCCAGAACACTCGGTAGTCGGACAGCCATTGTTCGACTTCGCGTAACGGTTCCGGCCGGAGCGTGCAGCGATGCACTCGACCGTCGATGGTGCGCGAGATCAGTCGCGCCTTTTCGAGCACGCGTAGGTGCTTTGACACCGCGACGCGCGTCATGTCAAAGGGCTTCGCCAGATCGCCGATCATCGCCGAACCCGACGACAGCCGAGCCAGCAGGCGCCGGCGGGCACGGTGCGACAGGGCATGCAGGATCAGATCCAGGCGCCGTTCGTTGACCACAAACCCTCCTCTCTCAGTTTGATGAGCCCCTTGCAATATGAAACCATTTAGTATCACATTGCAAGCCGTCGCACCCAACAGGAGTCCGCTTCGATGCTCATGACTCGACGCAAAGCACTGACCGTCGGCGCACTGGCATGCGGCACCATTGCGCTGCGCGCCCGACAAACCGGCGCGGCTGAAGTGACAGATGGGGATGGCCTGCGATCCCACACGGCCGACGCCATTCACCAGGAGCCCGAGTTCGCGGCCGCCCCGGCGCGCGTGTATGCCGCGTTGCTCGATCCGGTCCAGTTCGATCGCGTCGTGGAACTCAGCGGCGTCCTACAGGCGATGCAGCTTTCGAGCGCCGCGAGTCGCATCAGCTCTCATGCGGGCGGCGCGTTTGCACTCTTCGGCGGCTACATTACCGGCCGGCAGTTGGAGTTGGTTCGCGACCAGCGAATCGTCCAGGCCTGGCGCGCGGTCAACTGGGGCGCCGGCGTTTACTCGGTGGCGCGCTTCGAACTGCAGCCGAGCGCTGCTGGCTGCCGGATCGTCTTCGACCAGGCCGGGTTCCCCGCGGACGACGCGCGCTCGCTTGCCGCGGGTTGGAAGAGTCACTACTGGGAGCCGCTGCGGAAACTGCTGGCGTCATAGCGCCTCTCAGGGCGCCAGGAACACCGAGACGTCGTGTTCGAACTGCGCCGGCTGCTCGGCGTAGGGAAAATGGGCGCTGGCATCGAACACATCCAGGGCGCACGAGGCAGGTCCTCCGTGCAGGTACACCAGTGGCGCCTCGCCGGGCAACGAGCTGCCCGCGAGCTTGAACCAGATCCGCGCGCCGTTCAGAGTGACGGTCTGCTCGCCGCTGGCAGGTGCATCGCCGGGCGGTGCGATCTGGCTGATGGCGCCGGCGGCAAGAGTGAGCTCGACAATCAGAGCGATGAGGGCTGAAAGTAGAATTTTTCCGTGCACGCCATGATTATGCGTTACCCCCTACAGGAGGATGCAAGGCGATGAGTGCGGACGTGACGATAAGGCCGGTGCGAAAGGATGACTTTGCCGCGTGGCAAAAGCTCTGGGATGGCTACAACGCCTTCTACGGACGTTCAGGTCCCACGGCACTGTCCGCCGAAATCACGCAGACGACCTGGTCGAGGTTCTTCGATGTCTACGAGCCCATGCATGCGCTGGTCGCGGACTCCACTGAGGGCCTGCTGGGGCTGACGCACTTTCTCTACCATCGCAGCACAATTGCTTTGGGACCGGTGTGCTATCTGCAGGATCTGTTTACGCTCGAGGCTGCGCGCGGCCGTGGCGTGGGACGCGCGCTGATCGAGGCCGTCTACGATCGCGCCCGGGCTGCCGGCTCCTCACGGGTCTACTGGCAAACGCATGAGACCAATACCACGGCGATGCGCCTCTATGACCGCATCGCCGAGAAGTCAGGCTTCCTGGTTTACCGGCACCTGTTCACCTGAACGCGCAACTGCCTGCGCGAACAAATCGAGCAGGCCCAGCCAGCCGCCATCGACCTGGCCGCGCATTTTCTCGCCGCCCTCGGCCATGCGCTCGAAGTCGCGGTGCTCGAGCTCGACGCGCGTGCGGCCACCGCTTTCGGCGATGAATCGCACCTCGACCTCGGACGCAAACTCCGCGCGCGCATCCGGCACCCAGGAAGCATTGATCTCCCAACTGACGACGAAGCGCTCGGCGGGCAGCCAGACGCGCACATGACCCACGATTGCCTGGGCGCCGTCCTCACCGATGGCATACCAGCGCCCGCCGACGAAGGGCTCGATGATGGAGGTGCGAATCGGCGCACTCCCGGTGCCGTGCGTCTTCGGCCACCAGCGGTCGATCCCCAGCGTGAACACGTCGAACGCTCTCGCAGGGGATGCCTGCACGGTCAGGGTTTTGCGTACCGGCGCAATGCTGATCTGGCGATTCATTTTTTCTTCCTTCGGCCATTCGTTGGAGATGGAGTCGTTGGAGATGGGGCAGCTTCAACTTCGCGTTTGAACGCTTCGAGCGCATCGTCCCAGAAGCGGTCCAGCCAGCGGCGCAGTTCCCCCAGCCCGTCCGGATCGATGTAGTAAACGCGGCGGGTCCCTTCGGCGCGATCCGTCACGAGGCCCGCCAGCCGCAGCGCCTTGAGGTGCTGCGAGACCGCCGGACGGCTGACCGGAAGGCCAGATGCGAGTTCACCTACCGATGCGGGCGCGTTGCGGAGTCGCTCGAAGACGGCGCGGCGCGTGGGATCGGCGAGCGCCGATAGTGCTGTTGCGTAAGTCATTGCTTACGGTAAGCCTATGCTTACCGCCGTGTCAAGCGGCCTGCCCGGATTGACGTCGGCTCCACTTTATTGGAAAGTATTTCCACCATGAGGGAATCGGCCTCGGCAGTCACGCCGCCGCACATCGTTGAGGACATCAACGCGCGCATTGCGCGGCAGGTGCGCACGCGGCGTGCAGCTCTCGGACTCTCGCTCGATACGCTCGCTGGAAACTGCAATGTCAGCCGCTCGATGATTTCGCTCATTGAACGCGGCGAGAGCAGTCCCACGGCCGCAGTGCTGGAGAAGATCGCCACCGGTCTCGGGGTGCCGCTGGCGGCTCTATTCGGCGATCCGGCCGCGCCGGTCGATCCGGTAGCGCGCGCCGCCGAGCGCGTGACGTGGCGCGATCCGCAATCGGGATACCTGCGACGTAACATCTCGCCCGCAAACTTTCCCTCGCCGCTGCAGATCGTAGAGGTGGAGCTGCCTGCGGGCGCCCGCGTCGCCTACGAGACTGGCGCGCGCCAGATCGGGATTCATCAGCAGATCTGGGTGCGCCAGGGCAGCCTCGAGCTGACGCTCGGCCGGCGCAGCTGGCGGCTCGGCGAGGGCGACTGCCTGGCCATGCAGCTCAACGAGCCGACCGTCTTCCGCAATCGCACGCGCAAGCCCGTGCGTTACCTCGTCGTGCTGGCAAGCCAGCCATGACCGATGCCATCCGCATCGACAGCCTCGTCTCGCTGGGGCAAGCGGAGATCGCCGGGCTCAGCGAGGTATTGATCGACTGCGTCGAAGGCGGTGCCTCGGTCAGCTTCATGCTGCCGATGACGCGCGCCAAAGCCGCGGCTTTCTGGCAGCGCACGGCCGAGAGCCTCGCGCGCGACGAGCTGCGCGTGCTGGTGGCCGCGGATGCCACCGGCACCCTCGTGGGAACGGTGCAGGTGCTGCTCGACCAGCCGGAAAATCAGCCGCATCGGGGCGCGATCGGGAAAATGCTGGTGCATCGGCGCGCACGCCGCCAGGGTGTGGGCGCTGCCCTGCTGCGGGAGGCCGAGCGACTCGCGTATTCCCTGGGCAAGACATTGCTGGTCTTGGATACGGCCAGCGGGGATGCGGAACGTCTCTATGCCCGACAGGGCTGGCAGTACTGCGGGGAGATTCCCGACTACGCGCTATGGCCCGGTGGCGGCCCCTGCGCCACCAGAATCTTCTACAAGTTCCTGCACGCCTAGCCGGGACTGGATGCGGTACCAGGGTCGGCGCCATCCGGCGCCAATAGCGAGCGAAACAGCCGCGCCGCGGTGAAAGTCAGCAAGGCGGCAACCGCCGCCATGGCGGCGTGCAGGCCCCAAAACTGCGTGCCCGGCAGGCGTTCGACCAGGCCGCCAAGCCAGCCGACGAGATTGTTGGTGGCGAACAGGTGCAGAAAATACACGCCGACCATCAACCCCGAGATCGATTTGGGTGCGGCACGTGCGAACAGCGCCAGACCCACGGGCAGGACATTGGCGAAGCCGATGCTGTTCATCACTTCAAATCCGAGCACCCAGCCCACGCCCGCTTTCTGGCCACCGGCGGATATCGCCGCGGCGGCCACCAGTGCCAACTGCCCGGCCGCACAGAACACGAACCCGATGGCGATTTTGTTGATCTCGCTGGGCTCTCTGAACGATTTCGCCCACCAGCGCCAGAAAGCCATGACGCCCAGCAACCCCACGATGCTCACCGTCGCATCGAGCGTGATCAGCCAGGTGGTCAGCATCCGGTGCCCGAAGAACACCAGATCGACGTTATCCGGAACCCATAGCATGTAGGCGTTGAAGATCTGCTGGTTACCCACGGTACCGATCGTGAGCACCGGCAGCATCAGGATCAGCACCAGGACCACGCGCCATTCCCGGGCAGTCAGCCGGACCTTGGTACCGGTCCTCGGATTAGCGGCCGCACTGTCCGCCGGCAGCCAGCGGCGCCCGGTGCGATAGATCGCCAGCCCGATGAGCATGCCGATGCCGGCTGCGCCAAAACCGTAATGCCAGCCGTAAACCTCGCCCAGGGTTCCGGTCACCAGCGGCGCGACGATCACCGAGGCGCTGATGAAGAGATAGTAAATCTGGTAGGCATCCGCGCGGCGCAGGTCGCTGGGTGCGTACAGCGCACCGATCTGGCTGGCGAGATTTCCCTTGAAGCAGCCGACGCCGATCAGCAGGCACAGCAAGGCCATCAGGAACGACACATCGAAGGCCATGAAGAAATGGCCCGTGGCCATCAGCAGCGCTCCGAGCGTCACGGTACGCGTCCGACCGAGCCAGCGGTCGGCCAGCAAGCCGCCGCCCAGCGGCGTCAAATAGACGAGCCCGGTGTACAGCCCGAAGATGGCCGAGGCCAGCGCCACCGTCGTGAGCGCATGACCATAGGTGTGTTCGAGCAAAGCGCGAAAGCCGACGAAGCCCGCGATGTGCTCGATATGGCCCGGCAGCAGCAGCTGTTTGGTCATGTAGAGCACGAGCAGGGTCTGCATGCCGTAGTAGGAGAATCGCTCCCACGCCTCGGTGAAGGCGAGATAGGCGAGCCCGATCGGGTGTCCCAGGAAGGCTTTGTCGTGCCGGCTGTCGATGCCCGGTGTCAGCGGCACGCTGCTCATGCGTCTGCGCGATGCGGCACTTTGTCAGCCGGACATGCGATAATTCATCGCCGAAATGTATCAGCTATACATCGCCAACAAGAACTATTCCTCCTGGTCGCTGCGTCCGTGGGTGTTGATGACGGAGCTGCGGATCGCATTCCAGGAGCAGCTGCTGCGGTTCGGCGATACGGCGCGCTGGGCGAACTATCGATCGATATCGCCGGCGGGCAAGGTGCCCTGCCTGGTGGATGGCGATATCACGGTGTGGGATACGCTCTCGATCATGGAATATCTGGCGGAGCATCAGCCGGCCGTGTGGCCAGCCGATGCACGCGCCCGCGCCTTCGCGCGCAGCGCGGCGGCGGAGATGCATTCGGGTTTCTCTGAGCTGCGCAATCGCTGCTCCATGACCTGCGGTGTGCGCGTGCGGCTCCACGAACATCCGCCCTCGCTCGACAGCGATCTGGTGCGACTCGGTGAGCTGTGGCGGCAGGGATTGAGCCGCTTCGGCGGGCCGTTCCTTGCCGGCCACGCATTCACCGCCGTCGATGCCTTCTTTGCGCCGGTGGCATTTCGGGTGCAGACCTATGGGCTGTCACTCGACGCCGATGCATCGGCTTATGTCGCGCGGCTGCTGGCGTTGCCCTCCATGCGAGAGTGGTATGCGCGTGCGCTCGAGGAAACCTTTCGGGACACGCCGCACGAAGTAGAGATGCACCGGACCGGTCGTGTGATCGAGGACTATCGCGCGGCGGCCTCGCTCACGACTTCTCCCGCGTGAGATTGGCGATGAAGACCGGAGCCCAACTCTTGCCGCCATCGTCCGAATAGGACTCTTCGAAGTGATGCGCATCCGGCGTGATGTCGGACCATACCGCGCGGATCAGGATGGTTCTGCCACCGCGCACGTCCTGCGCGTACAGCTCCCCGCGCCCGTTCCTGAACTCCCCGATCAGCGGCGAGGTCACCACTCCATTCTGGCTGTCGACGAAGTTCTGGCTCCACTGATGAGCCTCGGGGTTGTAGATAAACAGCGTCATGCCTTCCCAGTGCCCCTTCGGACCATCGGCCTCGATTTCCTCCAGCCAGGCGCGGCCGTCCCAGACTTTTCGCACCGACACCGTTCCATTCATTTCCATGAAGTGCGTCCCACCTGACCACGGGTCGAGCACGCGTCGGATATGCGTCCTCCAGACACCGAGGTTGAAATCAAAGTCGTGCTGGCCATCGCGCATGGGCGCAGACGAGACCGCAGCGGGGGTGGTATCCGCCGCGCGGGCGCCACTGGCGCAAGCGACGGCGCCCAGCCCGCTGAATATCGTCAGCGTGATGAATTTCTGCGTCGCCCTCATGTCATCCTCCGGCTTTGGCCTTGGTGAACGCGATTATTCGGCCGCGCCAGTTGGCGGTTAAGAGCCACTTCGGGGAAAAATAGCTGGGCCAGCATGGATACGCTGTTCGAAATCAAGCTCGATGCTGCCGCCGGCGGAACCCGCCAGGCGTCCGAGTCCCTCTATCGTCAGCTCAAGGCGGCCATTCTCGAGGGCCGGTTGGCAGCAGGGGCGAAGCTGCCGGTTCCCCGCAGGTCCTCGCGATTCCTTGGGGTCTCGCGCAATACCGCCGTCGCGGTCTACGAACGCCTGGCCAGTGAAGGTCACGTGGTCACCCGACGAGGTTCAGGCACCTACGTTGCGGATGCTCCGCGCGCTATGCGGGGCCGCGCGGCAAGGAACCGCGGCCAGCAACCCGTTGCGCGCAGCGCCGACCGGCGCCTGAACCCTTTCTGGCTGCGCCCGGACGTCACGGCGGCCATGGACTTCTGGCGCGACGAAGCCTCATCCACGCGCGCCCGCGCCGCCCTTGCGCCGATTGATTTCCGGCCCGCGCTGATCGACTCACGACTGTTTCCCTTCGATCTTTTTCGCCAGGTCAGCGTCAAACAACTGCGCAAGCTCGAGAGCCGGCCCGCCAGTTACAAAAGCCCGCAGGGTAATCAGGGCCACTATCCACTGCGCGCTGCCATCACGCGCCATATCGCACTCACGCGCGCGGTGGTCTGCGAAGCGGATGACGTGCTGGTCACAGCGGGTGCGCAGCAGGCATTCGATCTGCTGGCGCGCGTGCTGGTGACACCGAACGACACCGTGGTCGCCATCGAAGACCCGGGCTATCCGCCGATGCGCGTGGCCTTCTCGGCGGCCGGCGCGCGGGTGGTACCCGTGGCGGTGGACGACGAGGGACTGATCGTCGAACAGCTACCGGGCGATGTCCGCATCATCTGCGTCTGCCCCTCACACCAGTTTCCCCTGGGCGTGACGATGTCGGCACGGCGACGCCAGGCACTGGTGGCCTTCGCGCGGCGTCGCGGCGCCGTGATCATCGAGGATGACTACGACGGCGAGTTTCGCTACGAGGGCAGCCCGCTGGAAGCCTTGCGGACCGCCGAGGCCGAGGATGTGGTGTGTTACGTCGGGACTTTCTCCAAGTGCATGCTGCCCGCGCTGCGGCTCGGCTTCATCGTCGCGCCGAACTGGGCCCTGCGGAGCCTGATCTCAGCCAAGAACTGCATGGACTGGCACTGCCCGACGCCGGTGCAGATGGGCGTGGCGCGGTTCATTGCCGAAGGTCACCTGGAGCGCCATGTGCGCCGCCTGCGGCGCATATATAAGGAGCGCCGCGAGGTCATTCTGGATTGTCTGAGGTCGGACCTCCGCCGGTGGCTGACGCCCATCCCGTCCTGCTACGGCCTGCACGTGGCGGCGGAGTCTCGCAACAGGCGAGACATGGACCGGGTTTCAGAGACGCTGCTGCGGGAGCAGATCAAGGTTCATGCCTTCAGCCGCTACTACCTGGGAGCGCCCGCTAAGGCGGGGTTGATATTCGGCTATGGCGCGGTCGATCCGGCGCAAATCCGACAGGGGTTGAGCGCACTGCGACGCGAGCTATCGCGATAACCGTGCGTGCCGTCCGGATAAGCGCGCCTCAGTGCAGCGGCTCCCATCCGTCCGGCAGCAGATCGAATGTCACCGTATCGCGAAAGCCGAATTGGCTGCCGGCCAGCGTGGCCACCGGTGTCAGCATGTGCCAGATGCGATCATCGTCGAACACATAGCATTCGCCTGCTTCGCGCATCGTGAATCGGTCGATCTCCTGCTTCTCGTTGTCGGTGATCACCACTTCGCCGCCGGCAGCCCCGCAGCGCGCCAGCAGATGGGTGGCCAGGTATTTTTCGCCATCCTTGTGCAGCCCCGACGGACTGGTATCGCAGGGACGCGACGGCGTGGCGGCAAAGCGCATCACGTGCAGGTTGACCGAATAGGCCTGCCCGACCTTCGACAGCGGCAGATACATCAGGTGGTGCGCCATCAGCTTGCGCACGCCGGGCGATCCGACCACTGCCTCCGGCAGCGGTGAGTAGCAGCGCTGCTGGCCGCCGAGGGTGGTGTTGTACTTCTGCAGCTGCACGTATGGCTGACCGTCGTCGCTCGACTCTATCTCGACGCCGCCCTCCAGCACGCGGGCGCGAAATCGGTTCAACGATCGGTAGCGATCGCCGCTCTCGTAGTATTGATCGCGGGGCAGGCCCCAGGCCGCATGCGCCAGTTCTGCCAGGGCACGCGAGATATCGACATCGAAGGGCAGTACGCGCCGCGTGAAGCCCTGTTGGTCGATGTCGGCACGGGCGCGCAGGTCAACGGCTACCGAAACGATTTGGCTCTGCATGGCCGCCAGCATAAATCCGGCGCGACGGCGCGGGAAGGTGCGCAGCGGGCTACTTGCAGGCGCGGGGCCCCAGAAACGCCGGCCACATGCCATCGCTGGAGAATGGCGGATTGGCGATGGAATCGCGGCTATCCGGAACCACGCGCAGCGCGGCTGCGCCCAGCGGCCACTCATCGACGAAGGCCACGGCGAAGTCCTCGAGCGACTCGAAGGACAGTGCCTGCGACCGCCGCGCCCACACCGCGTTGAATCGCTGCAGGAAGGTCTCGCTGGCAAGGCTCCACTCGAAATAGGGGCCGAAGCGTTGCCCCTGGCGGTTAGCCATCTCTTCAATGATGCGTTCGGCAACCGCGGTGCGGTCGAGACGAGGCGCCAGGCGTGCCAGACGCACGATTCCTTCATCAGCCATAGGCTTTGATCAGCCGCGGCTCGCGCGCGGGACTGCCGATGGCGTGGCCCTGCAGCAGATCGCAACCCAGCCGCCGCAGAATGCGAACCTGCGACTGGGTCTCGATGCCCTTGGCCATCACGCGATGACCGAGCTGGTGCGCAAAGTCGACTACGCCGGCGAGAATGTCCGCCGCGCGTTCCGAATGCTCGACGTCGGCGATCAGTGACGGGTCGAGCTTGATGAAGTCGATCGGCAGGCGGCTCACGTAGGCGAGACTGCCGTAGCGACCGCCGAAATCATCCAGCGCTATCTGGAAGCCGGTCTCCTTGAGCAACTGCACGCAGAAAAACACCAGGTCCGGATCGACCATGCCCGAGCGCGCCGTGATCTCGATGATCAGGCGCGAAGGGTCGAGCTTCAGTTGCGCGACGCGATCGATCATCGCCGACACTGCCGATGCCTTGAGGAACTGGCGCGGCGACCAGTTGAGGCTGATGAAGGTCGGGGCTGCCAGCTTGGAACTGGCCAGTGCCACATCATCGAGCAGCCGCTGCTGAATGGCCTGAATGGCACCGGTCTCTTCCGCGATCGGCAGGAACAGTGCGGGGGCGACCGCCTCCCCGCCGCGACGCCATCGAATCAGCGCCTCGTATCCCTCGATGAGCCCCGACGATGCCGAGAGAATCGGCTGATAGAAATAGCAGAACGCATCGCGCTCCAGCGCTTCCTCCATCTCCCCCATCAGCGTGACGGCAAATTCACCCAGCGCCGTCAGATCGCTGATGCGCGACTTCAGCCGGATCAAGCGGGCTGCCAGGTTGACGATCTCTACGGCCTGTTCCGCAGCCACCAGGCCGCCAGCACCGTCCATCGCCGTGTTGATTCGCGGACGCATCGTTTCGGTCATCATCGGAAGGCCTCTGAATGCGCAGCACACCCGTGCGCACCCGTGTTCTGGACGGGGTGCGCACTCTAGTGGCAGTGGACGGGCCGCTCACCACCCGAACGGGTGGAAATAGCGCGATCAGGGCGATTATGAGATCGGCGTCAGCTGATGCTGCCTCGCAACATGGACCGCCTGGGTGCGATTGCGGACGCCAAGCTTGGCGTAGATCTGGCTCAGGTGCCATTTCACGGTATTGGGCGATAAAAACAGCTGCTGCCCTACGGCAAGATTGGAATGGCCTTCGGCCAGGCGCTGGATGATTTGCAGTTCCCGGGCTGACAGCGCGATGGGTAGCGCCGGCGCCGCGGTTCCTGCGCCACTTTCCACCGCAGCCTCCAGCTCCGCTTCCGCGAACCCGGCGCGCAGTCGGGTGAGGAAATCCGCCTGCTCCGCATCGAGCACCGCTGCCCCTTCGAGGCGGCGCAGCAGCGACAGGCAGGCAGCGCCCTCATCCAGAAAAATGCGCACTGCGCCGGTCGGCGCCCCGAGCAGCAGCGCCTGCCGCATGGCTTCGACGGCGCGCGCGCCCTGATCGGCAGCCTCCAGGGCCAGCGCTTCGAGCAGGCGCAGTGCCGTCAGGCGCAGCCGTCGCTGTTGCTGCTGCGCGTGGGCGATGTGTACCGGCAGGTATTGGAGCGCGCGTCCATGCTCGCCGGTGCGAACCAGGCAGCGCAGCGCAATCAGCGTGGGCCCGAACAATTCTCCGCAGGGAGCGATCCATTCGGGCGGCGCCGCCAGCGCGGTGTGCGCCAGCAGCCCCTGGGCGACGGCGCGTGCGCGATGCAGGTCCCCGCGCCACAAATCATGATCGACCCGTTCCCATTGCATCATGACTTCCATCCATTCGATGCGATGGCGTGCGGCAAAGTCGCCGCCTTGGCGGAGCGCCTCCTGGCAGGATTCTTCATCGCCGCCCAGCGCCCGCAACCGCACCCGCAGTTGATGCCAGAGCGCGCGGCTGGAGGGCGAAAAGATCGTGTTGAGAAAGGGTTCGTAGCGCTCGAGACAGTCCTCCGCGTCCTCGGGACGGTTCTGCTCGTAGAGCACGAAGGCCTTTGGTCCCGAGAGCAGTGCCAGCAGCTGGCTGCGGTTGCCGCCCGCATCGCCCTGGGCTTCCGCATCGGCCATGCGTCGCTCGGGCAATTCCAGCTGCCGCCACGCGCCTGCCAGATTGCCGAGGGACATTTCCATCATGGCCGAGATGTGCGCGGCATGAACGAAGCTGAGCCAATTGGCCGGCGGCTGCGCCGCAATCGCCAGCACGCGCGCGGACTCCTGCGCCGATTCGGCGAATCGCCCGCGCATCTGCCGCAGCAGCGCCCGAAGATTGCCGATGGCGGCCATCATGCGCCGATCGCCGGGCTGCACCAGCCGTGAGGCGGCTTCGGTGGCGGCGTCCGCCTGCGGATAATGCGCCCGCAATATGGACAGCAGCGCCGTCAGCATGTGATCGCCCATCAGATCGCGGTCCGACAAGGCGCGCGTTCCCGACAGCGCCTCCAGCTCGGCCACGGACTGCTCTGCGGCTGCAAAGTCGTTGCCATAGATGTCCACCCAGGCGTTCCAGACCAGCAGATCCGGTTGCTGTTGCAGGGTCGCGGCTGGCAGCGCGCGCAGCCAGCGCCTGGCGGTGGCGAACTGCGCCCTGGTGATGAGCCGATCCATGCAGACGCGGATGCAGGCCATCAGGTGTTCGGCATCCCCGGCGAGCAGCGCGTACTCGACCGCACTCTCGGGCTGCCCGTTGTGAGCGCACCAGGCGGAGGCCCGCCGCGCCAGGATCGGCAATTGCTGCGGATGACGCTCGCGCAATTGCCGCTGCAGGAACTCGGCGAACAGCGCGTGATAGCGAAAGCGGCGGCGGGAAGCATCGACCGCCTGTAACAGCAGATTCGACTGCTGCAGCTCGAGCAGCATCGCTTCGCCGTCGGTGCGGCCAGTGATGGCGTTGCAGAGCGGCCCGGACAATTCCTCCACGAAAGCGGTCTGCAGCAGGAATTCGTGCTGCTGCGGGCGCAGGTGAATCAATACCTCATCGCTGAGGTACTGGAACAGGTTCCGGTTGGGCGAGTCGAGGTGATCGAACAAGGTCCGCGCCGACTCGCCGCGGTCGATATCGGCTGCCGCCAGCTGCAGCACCGCGGCCCAGCCCTCGGTGCGCTGCGCCAGGTAGGCTTGCGCCTGCGCATCGAGCGTGACGCCGCATCTCAATCGGATGAATTGCGATATCTCCTCGGGCTCGAATGCCAGTTCGCGCGCCGTGAGCTCCAGGAAGTCGCTTCGCAGCAGCAGCCGCGTGGAGAGTTTCTGCGGCTGGGTGCGCGAACCTATGACCAGGTGAAAGTCCGCCGGCGAGAGTTTCAGCAGCACCTCGAACAGGTGCTGTGCATCGGGTGCCGTGATGCGCTCCTCCTCGTCCAGGAACAGCGTAAAACGCGAGTGCGCCTGCAGACACTGGTTCACGGCGTCGAACAGATCGGCATCGCCACGAGCTCTCGGCGCCAGCGCCAGGCTCAGAACGGTGGCGAGGCGACCGGCGTCGTTGTCATCGGCATCCAGACCGACCCAGCCGGTGCCCTGCCCGGCCGCCGATAACCGCTGGTACCACTGCGCCATGAGCGTGGTCTTGCCGTAGCCGGCGGGCGCGTGCATCAAGACGAGTTTGGCGTGAGCGTGCCGTTCGAGTACGGCAACCAGCCGGCCCCGCTCCAGCTGGTTTGGACCCAGTGGCCGAGGGCTGAACTTCGAGGGTGGCAGTCGCTGTGACTCGTCCATGACGAAAGCGTTCCCAGGCCGCCGATACTACTTAAAAGAAAGCGCCGCGTCGCAGGCACGGCCGCGTTAATCTTCCGTGATGATCGCCTTCAGGAAATTGCTGGCCCCTATCGCCGCCGCCTGCCTGCTGTGCGCCACGCGCGCCTACCCGGCGGATACCACGCTGTTGATTCACGGTCATATCTACACCGCCGACCCGGCCCACCCGTGGGTGCAGGCGCTGGCACTGCGCGGTGCCCGCATCGCTGCCACCGGCAGCGACCAGGAGATCCTGGCGCATCGGCAAGCGCACGCGCACGTGATTGATTTGAAGGGGCGCACCGTCGTTCCGGGCCTGATCGACTCGCATACGCACATGCTGTTCGCCGCCATGGAGATCCACGGTTTCAGTCTTTCCAATCCCGAGCGCAGCATCACGCCGGATCACCCCGATGAATTGACCGCCGCCATCAGGAGCTTTGCGGCAGCCCATGCCGATGAGCGGCTACTGATCGGTCGCGCCGACTTCAACACCGCACCGCCGGCAATCCCGGGCCGTGCGCTGCTCGACGCCGCGGTCAGCGACCGGCCGCTGATCATCCACGACATGACCGAGCATGCGCTGTGGGTCAATACGCGGGCGCTGGAGCTGGCGGGGATCACCGATGAGCCGGTCTCCAATCCCGAGGAGGAACGCGGCATCATCCGCGACGCCAGCGGCCATCCGGGTGGCCTGCTGCTCGAGGCGGCGCAGGAAGTCATGGAACGCGCGGTGCTGGCGCAGTACTCCACCGAAGAGAAGCTGGCCATGCTGCGCGCCGCCGCGCAGTACCTGAACCGGCTCGGCATCACCAGCGTCGTCAATGCCACCGGCGACCTGAAGGAAATCGAGCTGTACGCGGCGCTGCGCGATCGCGGCCAGCTGACGGTTCGCACCCGCACGGCCTTTGGTGCCGTGGCCGTGCCGCATAAGCTCACGCCGCAATTTCTCGCCGATCTGGATACGGCGCGCAGTCGCTATCACGACGAGTGGGTATCCGCAAACCTCGTGAAATTCTTTGCCGACGGCAGCAGCGGGTTTATCCCGCCGCTGGTCTACACGCCCGCCGACTACCGCGCGCTGGTACTGGAACTCGACCGGCGCGGCTACCAGCTCATGACGCACGCCGAGCGCGGCGACTCGGTGCACATGGTGCTGGATGCCTATGAGAATGCGATTCGCAGCAATGGGCCGCGCGATCGGCGGCTGCGCATCGAGCACAACTTTCTGGTCACCGACGTCGACCTGCCGCGCTACGCGCAGTTACAGGTGATCGCGAGCGGACAGCCGCTGTTCTGCTGCTCGGAAATCGGCACCGGCTACGATCCTGCGGATCCGACGCCGGCGGATCGCTGGCACTCACTGCTCAGCAGCGGCGCCGTCGTGGTCTTCGGCACCGACTGGCCCTGCGCCTGGCCGCCGGATCCCTTCGTGAACGTGCAACAGGCAGTCACGCGCCAGATCTGGCAATCAGCCGATACGGCCAGCATCGCGGGACTGCCGGTAGACGGTGCGCACCAGGGCGGTTCGGTCCCCACCGGAAAGATCTATGTGCCCGAGGAGCGCATCACGGTGCGCGAAGCGATCGATGCCTACACCCGCAGCGCAGCCTACGCCGCGTTTGCCGAGGATCATGTCGGAACGCTGGTCCCCGGCAAGGATGCGGACCTGGTGGTGCTGTCGCAGGATGTGTTTTCGGTCGATGCGCTCGAGATTGCCCGCACGCATGCGCTGCTGACCATGGTGGGCGGCAAGGTGGTGTTCGAATCACCTGCCGGCCTGCAGGCCCGGAGCCATTGATCTAGCCAGCGTTATGCTCAAGTACATTGCCGGTGTCCTGCTGGCGCTCATTCTGATTGCGGCCGGAGTGGTCTGGGGGGCGCTGCGTGCCTCGCTGCCGCAACTGGACGGCGTGGTGCATGCGGACGGTCTCACCGCGCCCGTCAGCATCGAACGCGACGACCGCGGTGTACCGACCATCACCGCGTCCAGCCGCGCGGATCTTGCCTTCGCCACCGGCTTCCTGCACGCGCAGGACCGATTCTTCCAGATGGACCTGTCGCGGCGCCTCGCGGCCGGGGAGTTGTCGGAGCTGTTCGGGGAGGTCGCGCTGGAGCAGGACGAGAAGGCACGGCTGTTCGGCTTCCGGCGCGTCGCGCAAGCCGTCGTGCAGCAGGCGCCGGCCGATGTGCGCGCGCTGCTCGACGCTTATACGCGCGGTGTCAATGCAGGCATGTCCTCCCTGCACGGTCGGCCGTGGGAATACTGGCTGCTGCGTTCGCCGCCGGTCCCCTGGCGAGCGGAGGACACCATCCTGGTCGTGCACGCCATGTGGTGGGACCTGCAGGCCGGCGGGTTCCGCCGCGAAATCCTCCGGCATCAGATCAATGAGCGCATCGGCGGCAAGGCCTGCGAGGCTGGCTGGCAATGTGCGCTGCGATTTTTTTATCCCGAACGCACGGTCTGGGACGCGCCGGACGACGGCAGTCCGGCTGATGCCGTCGATGCCAGCGATGTGCCGACGCCCGATGTACTCGACGTCAGAACAATGACGCAGGTGAGTTCCACGACGGACCTGCCGGCAACGTATCCGGCTGCAACGCATCTGCCGGCAGTCGGCAGCAACAATTTTGCGGTTGCCGGACGGTTGACTCAGAGCGGCTCGGCGCTGGTCGCCAGCGATATGCACCTGACTCAACGGGTGCCGGCCACCTGGTATCACCTGCGTCTGCGTACCGGGACTGCGGTTGAAGATGCCGGGCTCGATCTCAATGGCGTGTCGCTGCCGGGCGCTCCGGCATTGGTGGCGGGTTCGAACAGCCACATCGCCTGGGGCTTCACCAACAGCTATGGCAGCTGGCTGGATGTCGCGCGCGTGACGTGTGCGGACATCGCGGCAATGCCGCTGACCGTGGTGCACGAGGTCATTCATGTCCATGGGGCAGCCGACGTGATGCTGGAGGTGAAGTCGGGCCCGCAGGGCGTGCTGCTGCGGCAGGACATCGAACGGCAGAGCTGCTGGTTCGGCTCCTGGCTGGCGCAGGATCCCGCCGCCACCAACTTCGAACTTATCCGGCTGGAGCGAGCGAAATCGGTCGCCGATGCACTGGCGGTGGCACCCGAGATCGGCATCCCGCACCAGAATCTGGTCGTGGGCGATCGTGAGGGTCACATCGCATGGACTATCGCCGGGCGGATTCCGGCCAGCACCGATGCCGGTCGTTCGCGCCATCCTGACGCCTGGACCAGCGCGCAGAATCATCCGCAGTTGCTGGATCCGCCCTCCGGGCGGATCTGGACCGCCAACGCGCGAGTCACCTCCGATCCGCGCCAGGCGGCATTGATCGGCGCCGAGCTGGCGACACTGGGGGCGGAATACGATCTGGCGGCGCGAGTGCGCCAGATTCGCGACGATCTGCTGTCGCTCACGACTCCCGCAACGCCGGCCGACATGCTGGGCATCCAGCTCGATGACCGCGCGTTGTTCCTGCAGCGCTGGCACGATCTGCTGCTGCAACTGCTGGATGCCGATGCCATAGCCCAGCATCCGGGCCGCGCGGACTTCAGGAAAGTGCTGCTGGCATGGAACGGCCGCGCCAGCGTGGATTCTGCCGCCTATCGGCTGGTGCGCAGTTTCCGCGACCGCACGGAACTATCCACCTGGAACATGCTCACTGGCGCGCTCAAGGTGCCCGAGCGCGATCGATTGACGATTCCGGACCAGTTTGAACATGCACTCTGGCTGCTGGTCACGCAGCAGCCCATGCATCTGCTGGATGCGCGCTATGCGAGCTGGCGCGACTTCCTGCTCGGGCAACTCGACACCACCATCGACACCCTCCAGCAGGCCTGCGGCACACTCGCCCAGTGCACCTGGGGATCGCGCAACACCATCCAGATCCGGCACCCGCTATCGGCCGCGTTGCCATTGATCGGCGGCTTACTCGACATGCCGACGGTCCAGCTGCCGGGCGATAACAATATGCCGCGCGTGCAGGACGGCGATGAAGGCGCGTCCGAACGCTTCGCGGTTTCGCCGGGCTATGAGAGCCAGGGATACTTTCACATGCCGGGCGGCCAGAGCGGCCATCCGCTGTCGCCTTACTATAGGGCCGGCTTTCTGGCCTGGGCACACGGTGAGCCACTGCCGTTCCTGCCGGGTCCCGCCCAACATACTCTGACGTTGCAGGAGAATTGACTTGCCAGCAGGGCTTCCGCGCCGAGGGCGGCGCAGCTTCTTGAGACATGGCAGCGCAAGCCTGCTCAGCGGAATGCTCGGCGGGCGTCTCGCAGAGCGCACCCTCATCGGCGCCGCCGCAGCGGCCGCCACCGTCGCGGCTACACCCAATCCATTCCGGGCCATCGAACAGTCCATTGGCGGCCGCGTCGGCGTCATGGCGCTGGATACCGGCAGCGGCCACTCGCTGCAGTCCAGGCCGGATGAACGCTTCCCGATGTGCTCCACGTTCAAATGGCTGCTGGCTGCGGCGGTTCTCTCCAGCTCCGAGGCAGGCACACTGGCGCTCGACAAGAGCGTGTCCCTCGGGGGCATCAAGCTGGTGGGTTACTCTCCGGTCGCCAGCACACGCGCCCCCTCCGGCAGCTTCTCGATTGAAGAGCTGTGTGCCGCGGCCGTCGAGGAAAGCGACAACACCGCCGCTAACCTGCTGCTGTCGATGATCGATGGTCCCGCGGGACTGACCGCTTTCCTGCGCAGGGTGGGCGATCCGACCACGCGCCTGGATCGCAATGAACCCACTCTCAATGACTACACCCCCGGCGAGCAGCGCGACACCACGACACCACGCGCCATGGTGTCTACCCTCAACACGCTGCTGCTCGGCACGACGCTGGCCGCGCCTTCACGACAGCGGCTGATTGCATGGATGAAGGACTGCAAGACGGGGCTGGCAAGATTGCGCGCCGGGCTGCCCACCGACTGGGTCACCGGCGATAAGACCGGAACCGCCGACGGCGGCTCGGTCAATGATCTGGCAATCAGCTGGCCGCCGGGTCGATCTCCCATACTGATCGCCTGCTATTTGAATGGCTCGAAGCAATCGGTCGATGCGCTGAGCGCGGCGCAGGCCCGCATCGCGCGCATCGTGGCCGAGGCGTTCGTCTGATCCTGGATCGCAAGGAACCCACCCATGGCAGCGCTACCCGAATCACTTGTGAAACTCAGTTCCGGCGAGCTTTCCGCCGATATCGACCCCAAAGGCGCGCAATTGTCAGCGCTCCGGGACCGGGAGGGACGCGACTTGCTGTGGAACGGCGATCCGGCCGTGTGGGCGGGTCGCGCACCGATATTATTTCCCATCGTTGGTGTGGTCGCTGGCGGCAACTACCGCCTCGGATCGAAGAGCTACTCGCTGCCGCGTCACGGTTTTGCGCGCAACCGGATGTTCGCGATCGAGAGTGCGCAGCCCGCCACGGCCGTATTCAGATTGAGCGAGGACGAGGAGACGCTGCGGGTTTACCCGTTCAATTTCAATCTGGATATCGAGTTCAAGCTGACGGGGTCCACGCTGTCCGTGACCGCCACGATCCGCAACCGCGGCAATGAAACCATGCCGGCCAGCTTCGGCTTTCACCCCGCCTTCCGCTGGCCGTTGCCGTATGGCCAGGCGCGCGCGGCGCATTTCATCGAGTTTGCCAACGATGAGCCTGATCCGGTGCGGCGTCTCGATGCGGCCGGACTGCTGACGCCGGATCGCCATCCAACGCCCATCGTGCAGCGGCGCCTGCTGCTGAAGGATGAACTGTTCGAGGCTGATGCGCTGATCCTGGATAGGATCCGTAGCCGTTCGCTAACCTATGGGGCTGCGGCGGGCCCGCGATTGCAGGTGAGCTTTGTCGATTCGCCTTTTCTGGGAATCTGGAGCAAGCCCGGCGCCCAGTTCATCTGCATCGAACCCTGGCACGGGATTTCGGACCCTGCGGGATATTCGGGGGATTTCCATGACAAATTGGGCGTCAACCTGATCAGCGCCGGCAGCTCCTTTTCCACCACCATGGCGGTGTCGCTGTTGCCTTAGTCGCGTATGATTGATGCACGCACTGTGCAGGCTCGCTCCGGCGCGCGGCAGTGATTGCTATACCTAACAATACAAACCTCTCGAGACAGGAATACTGCAATGAAACAACAAAATTTCGTCGCCATGGCGGCGGTGATCGGCTTGGCGTGCACCAGCCTGACAGCGATCGCGGATGATCATGCCTTCACCGAAGGACCGGTCGTCAACGTCGCGTCCATCAGGACCGAGAACGGCAAGTTCGACGACTACATGAAGTATCTCGACACCACCTGGAAGGCGGAACAGGAAGCGGCCAAGAAAGCCGGCTACGTAATCAGCTACAAGATCATCAACGTCGAGCCGCGCGGCGAGAACGATCCGGACCTGTACCTGGTGGTCACCTATAAGAATTGGGCGGCGCTGGATGACTCCACCGCCAAGGGCGATGCCATCGCCAAGCAGGTTGAGGGCACGCTGTCCGCAGCCAACGACGCGGCGGTCAGCCGCGGCAAGATCCGGCGCGTGCTGGGCTCCTGGACCGGCCAGGAACTCAATCTCAAGTAAACCGCACGTCGTAACGGCATGCAGGAAGCCGGGCACAACGCCCGGCTTCCTTGGTTTTCAGGCGCGGTTTAGCTCTCGTTGTGCGCGACTTCGACCGTCCGGCGCGTACCCGCGGCCACATCGTAGATGTTGAAAGCGTTCATGGTCCTGCCGTAGAGGTGCAGACTGACCACGCGCGGCCGCTCCAGCGGCACCCCGGTGATATGGATGTGATCCGGATTGGGCACGAAGCTGGTCACCGCGCCCCGCGCCAGCAGCGACACGCCGCCACGAACCAGGTTGATGCCTTCATTGCCGCCGCGGTCCGGGGACAGACGGACATAGCCGCGCTCCTCCAGCACGCCTTCCACCACGCCAACCACTCCCCAGCTGCCGTGGTCGTGCACCGGGGTCCATTGGCCCGATAGCCAGACCAGCGTATAGAGGGACAAATCGCCATCCGGAGTGGCGTATACCAGGTTGCGCGCGTAGTGATCGGGCTCGCTGCGATAATGCTGCGGCTCCAGAAAGGCGCCGGCGTGATCGATCAATTCCAGCATCAGCGGCGCAAGCTTGAGAACGCAGTCGGCAGGTTCTGTATTCTCGCAGCAACCATGCTCGATTGCCTGCGAGATGAATGACTGTAAGGCTGGTGAGATCATGGAGTATCCACCCTCATGAGCACTGAGAAGGCCCTATGATATTCGAAACCGTCTCCTCGGGAGGCTGCCGCTCCTACTTGCTCGGTTGCGGGGACACATGTGCGGCAGTCATCATCGATCCGGAACTGAGCCAGCTCGACCGGTACAAGGCGCTGGCGGCGCGGGAAGGCCTGCGAATCCACTACCTGATCGACACCCATACTCACGCGGACCACTTCTCGGCGACCCGGCAGTTGGCCCGACAGCTCGAAGTGCCGGTGGTGATGCACCGCTCGAGCCCGGCGCCCTTCGTCGATCTCCGGCTGGAAGGCGGCGAATCGCTGGTAGTTGGCCGGCTGCGCCTGCAGGCACTGCACACGCCCGGCCACACCCGCGACTCCATGTGTCTGTGCGTCGAGGATCGGGTGTTCACGGGCGATACGCTGCTGATCGGCGCCACCGGGCGCACCGACCTGCCGAGTGGCAATGCCGAATCGTTGCACGAGAGTCTGTTTGAGGGCCTGCTGAAGCTTGACCCGGCACTCAAGGTGTTCCCGGCGCACGAATACAAAGGGCGTTCGCACTCCACGATTGGCCAGGAAATCGCCGAAAACCCGCGCCTGCAGAAACGCGACCGCGGCGCCTTCGTCGAGATGATGCAGAGCCTCAATCTCACCATGCCCACGCATGTGACCGAGGCCCTGCGAACCAACATGAGCGGCGGCAAGACCGTGGCGCAGATGCTGTCCGACGCCGCGGCGATTGTGCCATTCATGTCTCTGGCCGAGTTGAAATCCGCCCTGGAACATCGCCGCGGCGAGCTGATCGTGCTGGATGTGCGCGAGCGCGAGGCGTACGAAGCCGGGCACATTCCGGACGCCCTGCACCTGCCCCGCGGCCAGCTGGAACTGCGAGTCAACGACGAGCTCAAGGACCCGACCAAACGCATCCTGGTCTGCTGCGAATTCGGACGCATCTCGACGCTGGCGGCAGCCACGCTTCGCATCATGGGATTTCAGGGTGCGGTGGCGCTCGACGGCGGCATGAAGGCGTGGCGGGAAGCGGGGCACCCGATATCCGCCGGCAACCGTTAACCGTTAATCGTTCAGCCTCGCAGGCGACTTGGCTGCAATTCGCCCAGGCGCTCGAGTACCGGATACGCGGCTGAACAGATATGCGAGTGGATGCGCTTGAGGTCGCGCAGGATATCCAGGTGCAGCGAGCTCGACTCGATGCTCTCGGGCCGGCCCTCGCGTAGCCGCGCGAGGTGGCTCTCCGCCGCCGCGAATTCGGCCGCCCGCAATTCGGCCTTCTCGGCGATCAGCTTTCTGGCGATCGCCACATCACCGGATATGAAGGCGCTGAATCCGAGTTTGAGATTGTCCAGCACCTCCTGGTGAAAGGCGCGCAACTCGGCCGCGCCTTCCTTTGAGAAGACCAGTTTCTGCTTGATCTTCTTGCTGGCCAGCTCCATCAGATTTTTGTCGATGATGTCGCCCACGTGCTCGAGATTGATCGAGAAGGAGATGATCTCCATGGCCCGCTGCCCGTCGCGTTCGCCCAGGCTGTCGCGCGTGATCTTGGTGACATAGAGCTTGACCGCCTCGTCCAGCTTATCGACGGCATTGTCCATGCGGCAGATCTCGGCGATCAGTTCCCGGTTGTCGGTCAGCAGCGCCACCATGGTCTGACGCAGCATGGTCTCGACGATGTCACCGATATGGAGTGTCTCGCGCGCCGCGCAGACCAGCGCCACGGAAGGCGTCGAGAGCGCGGCCTCGTCAAGATAAAGCGCTGTCGACAGGTCGGTCGGCTTGGCTCGCTCCGGGAGCAGCCGCGTCAGAAACCGCGCCAGCCCATCCAGCGGCAGGATGAAGACCAGCGCCAGGGCGACATTGAACGCGGTGTGAAAGTCCGCCGCCATGCGCGAGGGATTGTGTTCGAAGCGAGAGAAGATCGCGGCGATGGGGTCCACAAAAGGCAGTACCACGGCGCAACCGACCAGCCGATTGATCAGGTTGCCCAGCGGCAGGCGACGACTGGCCGGGTTGTCGCTGCGACTGCCTTCCACCAGCGGATTGATGGCGCTGCCCAGATTGGCGCCGAGAATCAGCGATATCGAGGCAGTCGGGGTGATGAATCCCGAATAAGCCAGCGACATCACCAGCAGCACCACTGTCACGCTCGAATGCGCGCCCCAGGTCAAAGCCGCCGCCACCAGCAGACACAGCACCGGATCGCCGGTCATCGCCGTCAGCAGACTGCGCACCACCGGTGCAGTCTCGGCAGGTGCCAGGGTATCGAGCAGAATATGCAGCGAGAGCAGCATCAGGCCGATGCCGATCGCCACCCGGCCCAAATCTCGCGTGCGAGGCTGGCCGCCGCGCTTGAAGGCAATCACACCCACCAGGAACAGTACTGGCGCGATGGCCGAGGCATTGAACGACAGCAGCTGGACTATCAGCGTGGTGCCGACATTGGCGCCCAGCATGATGGCGAGCGCCGGCACCAGATCGACGGCGCCGCCGCTGACGAAGGAGGCGGTCATCAGTCCGGTCGCGGTGCTGCTCTGTAACAGCGCGGTCACCAGGATGCCGGCACCACAGGCCAGAAAGCGATTGCGCAGGGCCTTGCCCAGGAATCGCCGTAACCCGGAGCCATAAGCACGAACGATCCCGCTGTGGACCATGTGCAGGCCCCACAGCAGCAGCGCAACGCCCCCCATCAGATCGAGAATAATCAGGCTGCCCAGCTTCTTAGCCCTCGAAAAATGTCAAAGCTGGTCAAGGTAACGGCCGGAATGCGGCAATGTAAAGCAACACCGTCGCGTGTCGGAAAGAAGCAAGAGCCGCGTCGCGCGCGTGCTGTCAGGCGCGCGCGGGAATGCTGATCCCTCGTGTCACGGCGGGGCGCGCCAGGAACCCCTCGAGCACCCGCGTGACTTGCGGGTAGTTGGTGATTCCCACCAGCTCCCCTGCCGCGTAGAAGCCGATCAGGTTACGAACCCAGGGAAAAATGGCGATATCAGCGATGCTGTACTGCTCACCCATGATCCAGCTGCGGCCCGCGAGGCGCTGATCGAGCACGCCCAGCAGTCGCCGGGCTTCCCCGACATAGCGGTCGCGAGGACGCTTGTCCTCGAAATCCTTGCCGGCGAATTTGTTGAAGAACCCGACCTGACCAAACATGGGGCCGATACCGCCCACCTGGAACATCAGCCACTGGATGGTCTCGTAGCGCCCAGCCTGGCTCTGTGGCAGCAACTTTCCGGTCTTTTCCGCCAGATAAATGAGGATGGCGCCGGATTCGAACAACGCCAGCGGCTTACCCTCCGGGCCATTGGGATCGAGGATGGCTGGAATCTTGCCGTAGGGATTGAGGGAGCGGAACTCCGGGGAGCCCTGATCGTTGCTGTCGAAATTCACCAGGTGGGGCTCGTACGGCAACCCGGTCTCTTCGAGCATGATCGAAGCCTTGACGCCATTGGGCGTGGGCAGCGAATACAGCTGCAGACGGTCCGGATGTGCGGCGGGCCACTTGCCGGTGATCGGGAACGTGGACAGATCAGTCATATTCACTCCTTGCCGCGCGCCAGCTGCTGCGCCTCGGGCAACAGCGGATTGTCGGTGCCGAAGGCGGCGGTGAGCGAAATCACCGCCTGATGCGCCGCCGCCAGCATACCGCTTTGATCATTCAGTGTGCCCCTTGCCTTCGCCAGCTCCAGTGCCGCTTCGCCCACGTCGGGGAAATGCGCGGTGAAAGACGCCATCGGTAATTCAGTGCGTCGCGTACAGATTGCCGTCGGCGCTGCCGTCTGAAGACCGCGAAGTGTGACGCGCATCGCGAATACCCAGTCAGCGGATGGCGACATTTTCGCCAGCACCATCTTTGCGGTTATAAGCGCTGGAGCCTCTCACTAGGCTTCCACTCAGAGACAGCCGTTATGCGCCGCACCCCATCCGGGCCGTTGATGATCGTCGTGTATCTGGCGCTGGCTGGCTGTGGCGGCGGAGGCGGCAACAATGTCGGCTCGGCTTCGTCCTCCAGCAGCGGCTCGTCGTCATCGTCATCTTCATCTTCATCCTCTTCCACTTCGTCTTCCGGCAGTTCGAGTGGGGGCACCCACGGCACACTGACGGTGACCACGACCGGCTGTCCGAACGGCGTGCAGGGCGCAGCCTATGGCGGCTGCACCATAGGCGTCACGGGCGGAACCCCGCCCTATTCGTTTTCTGTCAGCGTCACGTCGAACAATCCGCCATTACCCGAGGGAATGGCGATCAACGCTTCGACCGGCGTCGTCAGCAGCGCATTGATCGGGGGTCAGGGGACCTATGCTCCGCTCATCGTCGTCAATGATGCCGCGCACGCACAGGCGAGCGCCCAGGTGAGTTTTGCCATCAACGGCAGCAATGCGTTCCTTGCCACGATATTTCCCTCGACATCCATTTTCCATCATCGGGTGGATGCGTCTTCCAGCGGCCTGATCGTCGATACTTCTCCGGCAGCTCCCATCTACAGCGGCTACCTGTCGGCGACCATCAAGCCGTTCTTCGGCGGCAGCGGCTCCTTCCCCAATGGCATTCCCGCAATCGAGGTGCCGAGCAATCAGGCCGACGTGTCCGTGACCACGACCCTCTATCAGTCTTATTTCTCGTCTGGCCCGATTCCGCCGTACGCCCCCGTGGAGGGAACCAGCGATTCGACCGGAGATCGGCACGTCCTCGTCTATGTGGAGGCCGGCGGTGGGCACACACCAGCGCTCTATGAGATGTGGCAGGGCATCTATCAGGGCGGCCCGTGGACTGATTCCTCCAATGCGCTTTGGCCGGACGTGACCTCGAATGCGTTGACAACTCAAGGCAACGGCACTTCGGATGCCGCGGGCCTGCCCGTGGCCCCGCTGCTGCTGAATGCAGATGAAGTCATTGGCACCGGCACACCGACGGCGCCCAATGGCGTCGTGCAACACCCCAGCCGATTCACCGTCACGCATATGCTCAGCTACTGGGTGTGGCCGGCCACCGAGACAGCGGGTGTCGGTAGTTGCACCGCCTCGGGCGGCGGATCGATCGCAACCGAAAGCCAGATTTCGCAGTCCTCCCCGCCGGCGAGTTGTTCGATGTCCGGGCCCGCCGGAGAGATTTATCGGCTCAAGGCGTCTGTCACTACGCCCGCCTGTGCGGCCACGAGCCCGCAGGCGGCCATCATCATCACGGCATTTCGAAACTACGGAATCATCCTGGCCGACAACGGGCAGAGCGGTGGTCTGATCGGTACTCCCGATGCGCGCTGGAATGACGAAGACCTGGCATGCCTGAAAAGCCTGACGCTGGGGGATTTTGAACCGGTCAATGTGTCGGGGCTCATCGTCAGCAACGACAGCGGCGCGACACAGTAAATAGTTTGCTTGCAGGGTCGCGCTGCCCCATTCTGTCTGTTCCAGGGGAGCCCGATCAGAATTTAGTGAGCTCAGAATCCGGTCCTCGAGCTGTCTTCCTCAGCTATGCCTCGCAAGACGCAGAGGCTGCCAAGCGCATCAGCGATGCGCTGCGAGCCGCGGGGATCGAGGTCTGGTTCGATCAAAGCGCATTGCGCGGCGGGGATGCCTGGGATCAGAAGATTCGCGGCGAAATTCGTGACTGCGCTCTTTTCATCCCTATAATCTCGGGCCATACAGCGTCTCGGCCCGAGGGCTACTTCAGGCTCGAGTGGGCCATTGCCGATCAGCGCACGCAGATGATCGCCCGGAATAAGGCTTTCATCGTGCCGGTATGCATAGACGGGACGCCAGAAGGCATCGCCGACCTACCGGATTGCTTTCATCGCGTCCAATGGACCCGCCTTCCGGGTGGAGAGACGCCGAGCTGGTTTTGCGACCGGATTGCCAGCCTTCTGGCCGGGGGTGTGCCATCGCATAAATCAGAGGCGCCGGCGCTCGCAACGTCACCGGTGCCCCCGCTGGCTGTTAGAAGACGCAAGTCCCTACCGATCATAGTTGCCGCCGTGGCGGCCTGCGCGCTGATCGCATTTGCGATTCTGCACCATTTCGGTTCCGGCCCGGCGCCGTCCCGCGCTGCAGTGACCGCCGACAGCTTCTCCCCTCCGCCCCACTCCCTCGCAGTACTGCCTTTCGTGAACATGAGTGCGGATAAACAGCAGGACTACTTCTCCGATGGCCTGTCCGAAGAGCTGCTTGATTCGCTTGCCAAGGTCCACGACCTGCAAGTTGCCGCCCGCACTTCATCATTTTCTTTCAAAGGCGAGAAGGTGGAAATTGCGGATATTGCGCGCAAGCTCAACGTCGGCGCCATTCTCGAGGGGAGTGTTCGGCGCGATGGCAACCACGTGCGTATCACCGCTCAGCTCATCAACGCCCTGACTGGCTTTCATCTCTGGTCGGAAACCTATGATCGCGATCTGAAGAATGTCTTCGCCCTCCAGACCGAAATCGCCACGGCGGTGACCGGCGCATTACAGGCCACACTGCTGCCGGCGGCCGCGGTCGCAATTAACACGGGCGGCACACAGAATGCGGCCGCCCTTGATTCGTACCTGCGCGGAAAGACATTGGTGCGCGACGACTTCACTCAGCAGCGGGAGGAGGCCGCCCTCGCGGCGTTCGAAAGCGCTATTCAGCTCGATCCGAAGTTCGCAAAGGCCTACGCAAGCTTTGCCATGGAGAATGTCTCATACAGCAACAACTTTGTGCCTGAGGCGGAATTACCTAATTACGCTAAGAGGGCGCGCTCGGCCGCGCTCAAGGCAGTAGAACTCGCGCCGGATCTGGGCGAATCGCACCTCGCCATGGGCTACGTCTTGGAACGCATCGATCTTGATTTTGTGGGAGCAACGCGCGAGTACGCGCGGGCGCAGGAGCTCTCGCCAAACGATGCCGACGTACTGGCGAGATCGGGGGGATTTTATATGGAGAGTGGCCAGCGTGACCGCGGGCTCGCCAATAGCCGCCGCGCGCTGGCCCTCGATCCGCTCAATGCCAGAATCTCGGCTTACACGGCCTCGTTCACGGAATCGATAGGTGAATTCGCCGAGGCGACCAAAGAGATCGATCATGCGCTGGCGCTCAATCCTAATAACGGTATCGCACCCACGCTTCGAGGGATAATGGCCCTGGATCAGGGCGATCCCGAGCGTGCAATCGCCATTTGCAAGGTGGCGCCGGCGATCTGGCAATCCCAACTCTGCCTGGCTTTGTCGTATGACAAAGTACACATGCGCTCCGAGGCCGATGCTCAAATCGCAGCCATGCTGGCGAGTCTGGGCAATGCATGCGCCTTTCAATTCGCCGAGATATATGCGCAGCGCGGCGATATCCCCAAGGCACTCGAGTGGCTGGAGACCGCCTACCGGCTGCGCGATCCGGGCCTGATCTCGCTCAAAACCGACCGATGGCTTGAGCCCTTGCGGCAGGAACCGCGGTACCTGGCACTCACGCGCAAGCTTTTCCCTGAATCCTGATCCCAGCGCCCAACTTACCGGAGAAGACTTTGAACGCGAAAACAGTGGCAGTTCTGGCAAGCATGTTCCTGGTGTCCTCGGCCATGGCCGCCCCTGCCGATGATGTGAGTAACGCCATCCATCATTTCATCGATGCATTCAACGGCGGGGACACCAAGGCAGTCGATGCTGCCTACGCCACCGGAAGCATCTCGATCACCGATGAGTTTGCTCCGTATCGGTGGTCGGGGCCGCACGCAGGGCGCGCCTGGGCGGCCGCCTACGACAAGCACGCGCAGGCCACGGGAGTGGCGGACGGCAATGTGAAGTACAGCGACTCGACGCGCACCGAGGTGGACGGCAACTTCGCCTACGCGGTCGTGCCGGTTTTATATTCGTACAAGGAACATGGGGCGCCGACGCAGGAAGAAGGTCAGATGACCTTCGCCCTTCATCGGATCGGCGGCGGCTGGAAAATCCAGGCCTGGACCTGGACCGGCGTCAAACCGCATCCGGCCAAGTAGCCGCCGCCCGGGAGTTCACTGACCCGACAGGCGCTTTCCGAAAGAGACAGCGTACGCCGGCGAGCGGAACAGCAGGATGGGATCGTTGGTCGGGGCCATGCCATCGGCCATGACCAATGGGTCGAAGTTGATGGGCTCGCAGGCAACGCCCTTCTGTTGTGGTGTGGCTTCGGTAATGGTCAGCGTGCCGGCGGTGAAATGCTTGCGCGTCTCCGGCCACGCCAGCGTGGGATTGTCCTGTGGGTCCCCGGGCTCGCCGACATAGACGATCATGTCCCACAGGACCGGCCCCTTGCGGGTACGTGTGATCAGATTCTGCTCAAGGAAGTCATGCGGCGCCGACTTCATCTCAGCCTCCGTCAGTTCCTTGGTGCCGTCGCGAGGGATGAAGCGCCACTTCACCGGGTGCTCGATCCCCTTGGCATCGATGAACTTGAAGGTATGGATGCTGAAGTAGGTGGTCTGATAGTAGTTTGCCGTCGGGCGATGATGGCTCGACAACTCCGTCAGCGCCATCGCGTCCGGATGGCTGGCAGCATAGGCCTTGAGCTTCTCGGGATCGGGCTGCCCGGTTTTCGGATCCGGCTTGGCGGCGACAATGGCATCGCGGAAGGATGATGGCGAGGTGGCACCGAAGATCGGCACGTTGATCATGGTGATGTGCTGCCGCGCGCCGCCGGGCAGATGAAACTCCAGTGCCATGCCGCGCGGAGCCGGCGCCGCATCCGGCACATCAGGATCCCCGCCGCCGAGTGAGAAGCGCGCGATCACCGGCGTGGAATTGCCCGAGAACAGCGCCGAGCGGCTGAGCGCGGCGGCATCGGAAGTTCCGACAAACGTGCCGGCCGCGCAGAGACCCTTGGTGTGATTCCTGCGCTGGCCCGCGTGCGCGCCAAAAGTGCCCTCGAACGCATCGATCATTTGAGGGGCGGTCACAGGTGCGGCGGCCGCGGGTTCGTCCGCGGCGAGCAGGGGGACGGCAAAAGCGGCCGATGCAAGCGTCAGGACT
Organism: uncultured Gammaproteobacteria bacterium; assembly: GCA_963819195.1. Taxonomy (GTDB): domain Bacteria; phylum Pseudomonadota; class Gammaproteobacteria; order Steroidobacterales; family Steroidobacteraceae; genus FEN-1191. Next base: position 69,570 of record CAWFVL010000006.1, on the reverse strand, counting down.
ATTAGCTGGATGCCCCGGCGGGAAAATGACAGTTTCATTGCGACAGACCTCAGTCGATACGTAGCAGTTTACCAATGACGCCGCCGGCGTGGTGTCTAGTCCAGCAGCGGATGCCCCGCCGGCAATTGATGTGCGTACCAGGCAGCCAGCCGATGACGGATCATTTTGTCGCCCACCTGCGCTTCAGGCATCGGGGCAATGACCTTGTCATGCACCAGCAACCGATAGATATAAAGCGCTTTATCACTCGCCGAATCCGTCGCCTCGAACTCGACTACCTTGCGGCCTTCGGCGTACTGGACCCCAGCGAGCAGTGCTGCTTTAAATAATTCGGCTTCGTGCTTGAATTTCTTCACCGATCACCCGGGTCGTAGCCTTGCTACTCCTGATCGACGAGGCCCTCGGGGGCACCGCGGCCGAGTATGTCGGGCAAGGGCTGTCCCTTGGCGGTAAAGGACAACGAGACGGAATTCAGGCAGTGACGCTCGCCAGTGGGCCGCGGTCCGTCGGGAAATATGTGCCCCAGGTGGCTGCCGCAGCGCGCACACACCTCTTCGACGCGCACCATGCCATAGCTGGTATCGCGAATCCTCTTGATATGAGACTCCGCGAACGGCTTGAAGAAGCTGGGCCACCCGGTGCCCGAATCGAATTTGGCGCTGGATCTGAACAAAGGCAGCCCGCAGAAGCGGCAGCAATAAATGCCGTCCTTATGATTGTCCAGGAATACGCCGCAGAAGGCGGCCTCCGTACCGTGCGCCAGAAGCACATCGCGCTCCTTGGGTGTCAGATGCGCGGTGATCTCCTTACGCTGCGCATCGGTCGGCGGCTGCAGGTTGAAATGCGCCATGTGGATGACTACTTCTGCAGCATCGGCCGGCCTTCATGGTCGACCAGCAGGTCGTGCATGTCGTTCGCATGCTCTTCCTCCTGCGCCAGGATCTTCTCGAGAAGGATTCGGGTAGTTGGATCTTTGTCGGCGAAGTAGCGCACCAGATCCCGATACGTCTCGATGGCGATGCGCTCCGCAATCAGGTTTTCCTTGATCATGTCGACCAGGTTTTGCCCCTCGACGTACTGAGACCCGGCTCGCAAGGTGAGGCCTTCCGGATTCATATTGGGTTTGCCGCCGAGCTGGTTGATCCGCTCTGCCAGCCAATCGAGGTGCTGCTCTTCTTCCTTGGCGTGCTGGGCAAACTCCGCCTTCACCGCCTCGCTTGAAATGCCCGTCGCGACAACGGCATGGTATTTGTATCGCAGGACGCAAACGATCTCGGTGGCCACGGCGTGGTTGAGCAGAGTGATTGCCTGCTCGACATCGCCCTGATAGTTGTTCGTCACGGCTCCGGCTGTCAGATCGGATCGGGCCTTGCTGCGAATGGCCTGGATGTTCTTTACAAACGATTGAGCTTCGGTCATGGGGTGCACTCCTTAGTGTCCGTATTCTGCGCCGGTTCCCAATGGCTTAAAAGTGGCCGATCGGGAATCTCCAGTATTGAATCTTCATGACAGCAGAATGCGTCAATTACCAATACGTTCGCACAATAGCGGTGGAGAATGGATTTGCTAACTTCAACCCGCAGTCGGTTTTCCCCACCCACTTCCCTGTCGGACGACTGCCACTGGTTACCGAATCGTGTGACGAGTGCTTCAGGCGGCGGCCGCGATAGGCCGCCGCCCTTTTTGGGGGGCAGGCTGCTTATCGCGCCGGCTAACGGCCGCGTTCTTGCTTCTTCGCCTTCTTAGCTGCCCGCTTTTCTTCCAGCGTCTTGGCTGGCTTCTTCTTGTCTTCCCGCTTTTTGTCCAAGCCCTTACTCATGGTGCTCATTCCTGTGCGGCGGAGGGATCAGTTCTGCAGCGTCGAGTGTAACGTCGCTTTAGTCTGCGCGCTGTTCTTTGAGTCGATTGCGGTGAGCTGCCTGCTTGGCCCGGTTGCCGCAGATCTCCATGCTGCACCATCGGCGCGTGTGGCCACGCGTGTGATCGACAAACAGGAGCGTGCAGGCAGCGCCCTCGCACGCCTTGACGCGGGTGAAGTCTTCCTGGGTCAAAAGAGTCGCGAGTGCTTCAGCAATCGGCTGCAGCAGGGATTCCGGCGAGGGCCAGCGCCGCAGTGACGTCAGTGACAGGTGGAAACTTTCAGCCTCCTCCCGGGCAACTACCTTGCGGAAAGTATCGTCGCGCTCGAGAAGCTGATTCAGAGGCCCGAGTTTCCCCAGCACCGCTGCGGTCAACGGCTTGCCTTTATACTTTTGCACCAACGAGCGGTACCACTCCCTCAGATCTCGCGCCTGGTCCGCGACCGTATCGAGCTCACCCGGCGAGGCTCGCGCGCGGATCCGTTCCTGATCGGCTCTCGGCACGAGCCGCGCCTGATCGAGCCACGCCACGAGTCCTTCGCCGTCATCGATCCAATCCACGGGAACGTCGGCAAGGGTCGCAACTGAATTCAGAAAATCGAGGCCGGGGGAGTCTGCGATAAACAGCGCGGGCCATTGCTGGGACATTTGTGCCCTCGAACTTAGGCAGAAAAGTAACCGTCTTACTGTGCCTTGACAAGTTACCTCAAAATAATAACCTTCAGGCATTAGTTATGGGGGTTATGGGATGGCCGGCGGCAACCATCCATCGGGGCGAATGGCGTATGCGAAGATCGCGGCCGATGGACGGTTAGCTAATACACGGGGACAGGAGGTTTCCGATGGCATCGGCAGAAACAGAACAATTGAGCCGCATGCTCACTGGCGTAGCGCTGAGTAGAGCGATTTGCACCATCGGAGAACTGGGGGTTTCCGATCACATTGAGCCGGGCGTACCGCAAACGGTCGACAGGCTGGCACAACTGACGCGGACCCATGAGCGATCGCTCTACCGCCTGCTGCGATTCACCGCAAGCTATGGGGTTTTTCGGGAAACAGGCAATCGCGCCTTTGAACATACACCGCTGTCGGCCGCCCTGAGGAGTGACGCGGCGGGAACGTTCCGGCCCGCCGCCCAGATGTTTCACCGCGTTTTTGCCGTCTGGGACGGATTGGATCACGCCGTCAGGACCGGAGAGTCCGGCTGTATGGGAGTGTACGGCGAGGCCATGTTCGACTACATCGGCAAACATCCGGAGCTCGCGCCGATCTTTGACGCTGGGATGACCGCGTTCCATGGACACGAGACCGAAGCCATGTTGGAGGCCTACGACTTCAGTGAGATCAAGACGCTGGCCGACATTGGCGGCGGCAATGGCTCGCTGCTCACAGCGATACTGCGACGCTACCCGCAGCTTCGCGGCATATTATTTGACCTGGGCCACGTGATCGCTCGCGCCAAGGACGGCATGCGGGAGTCGGGGCTCGAACAGCGGTGTTCGGTGATCGAGGGCAATTTCTTCGAATCGATCCCCTCAGGGGCCGATGCGTATCTGATGCGTCACATCATCCACGACTGGACCGATGAGCAATCGGTGCAGATTCTGCGCAACTGCCGCCAGGTGACTCCGACGCATGGCAGGGTTCTGCTGGTTGAATTCGCCGTGCCGGCGGCCAACCAGGCATCACTCGGCAAGGATGCCGATATGATCATGCTGACGTATCCGGGCGGCATGGAACGCACCGAAGCTGAATATCAGGCACTGTTCGAGCAATCCGGATTCCGACTGCACAGGGTGACAAAGACCAGAACCTCGGTGTGTGTGATCGAGGGCAGACCCGTTTGAGGTCAGATTCCGCAAGGAGGCATTGCATGCGTTTTCATAGGACGACACTTCTCTCCCTGCTCGCCGTCGCGCTGTTCGGCGTGAGTGGTGTACGGGCAGCGGGGCCCGATGTTTGCACGACCCTTTCCATCGCAACGGTCGATGAGTTGGTTCATCAGAACCTCACGGGCGTGCGCGCAGACGTCTCGGACGAGGCCCACAGCTACGGTTGCTCGTATGGAACAGGCAGCCTGATTTCTGTCAGCGTCATTCGACCCGGCGGCGCCGCCGCTTTTGCACGCACAAGCAGTCGCTACCCGAATGCCACCGCTGTAGCTGGTCTTGGCGATAAGGCCGTTTACGACAAAAGACTGGGGACCATCGCCTTGTTCGGCGACATGGTCATCGACGCATTCGTGCCTCAAGGAAACATGAGCGATGCCGAGACTTCAGCGATCGAGAAGTCGCTGATTCTCGCCCTTCGCAGCAAGCTCTGAAACGCCGCGCAGGCTACGGCTGACCGTTGCCGTGCACCTTGGTGTCTTCGGTCCAATTGCCGGAGAGGGTGCCGTTCGGGTTGGCATTCGGGTCGTTGGTCTGGAACCACTGGGTCTGATTTCCGACCGTACTGGACCAGGTGTGCGAATACGAGTTCGAGACCTTGGCCAGGCCGCCCTGCCCGACCACGGTCTGTTGATCGAGGGCATAGTCGACCCAATCGGAAGCCGCCGTGGTGCGGGCATTCATGGCAGCGTTGGCGTTATTCATGGAGCTGCGGAATGAGGACTCCTGCTGGGCCATGAAGGCCTCATGGTTGCGCTGCGAGGTGGCCATGAAGTCATCGAATTGCTTCTTCAGCATCGCCTGACCGGCCTGCTCCTGCCGGGTAAGGCGCGCCTGGTCCTCACGAGCCCGCTGCGCCATCGCTTGCTGCACGCGCTGCAGCCAGGCGTCTTCGTGTGGCGTCTTGACAAGATCATGGGCATCGACCAGGTCACAGAGCGCATCGAGCCTGCCCTTGGGAGCGCGTTCGACATCCACGTGCGCCGAACAGCCGCCGCCGTTGGTATCAGGCCCGCTACTGGCAATCCGGCACTCCACGTAGGCGCGCAAACGCTGCTCGATGATGAAGGTGCCATTGATGGTCTCGATTCGCACGGCGGCTGCCTCGGCAGAGCCACGAATGTTGGGAGCGATGTGGCTCATGTTCTGGGCGACCCCGGCGACGCGTTGCTGGTAAGCGGCGCCGACAGCCATCGGCCCCACGACGTGCATGCCGTTGGTGGCGACCATCTCCACGTAATGCTTGAGGAAATCCGGTGCGGACATTGGGCCGCTATAAGGCAGGCAGCCGCTCACTGGGCGGAAGCCCTTAAAGTTCGGATGAAAGGTCCAGTTGAAGGCCGGGAGCAGACGCATCTCGGTCAACCCGTCGGGCGAATAGGCGCGGAACACCGGCAGGGGGACGCGACTGCACTCGGGTCCTGGGATGACCGTGCCATCAAACCTCCAGCCGGCAGGGATGCTGATGTTGAAAGCCTTGATACCGTAGGCCGGGTCAGTGATGGCGACAGTGGTCAGGGACTGCGCTCCGGCCGGGCAAGCGCAAACACAGCCAAGTATCAAAGTGAAGCAGCCTATGGCGCAGAGGCGAAATGCGAGCAGCCACCATGCCGGCCTCAGACCGATCGCATGATGGCTAAACCGGCAAATAGGGCGGCCAGTGATACGCCGATTGACGCCAACACATAGCAGGCGGCAAGCGCAACCTCGCCCCGTTCGTAGAGCACTACCGTGTCGAGCGAGAAGGCAGAGAACGTCGTAAAGCCGCCGATAATCCCGGTTGTCAGGAACAGCCTCCAGTCCTGGCCCGGGTCGGACTTGAGGGCAAAGTAGCCAGCGAGCAGACCCATGATCAGCGAGCCAACGATATTGACGAACAAGGTGTGGTACGGGAAGGCAGTGCCGAGCACGCGGGGAACCCACACGTTGGCCGTATATCGCAACATCCCGCCGAGACCGGACCCGATAAAAACGTTGAGGTAGGGATTCATCATTTGCCCTTAAGTCTACTGCGACATCAAGGCGCGCCTGATTGGCAGGGGCAATACTCCTACCACGCAACGCGCGCACCGGTAGGAGTCATCAGCCTTGCGGCGGTTATCGGGGGAACCCCATCCCCATCAATATCAATCCTAGCTTGCTTCGTGCCGGCAGGACAATGCCCTCGCGGGGATGACTGATCGATAACCGATTATATAAGGCGCGAATGAACTCATTTCAGAACGAGACGTGGACCACACACTGCCGATTGCGCGTGCATCAACGGCGGTGATAGCGTCTTGATCAAAAGCGGCAGGCGCCTGTTGCAGGCGCCGCTCGCCAAGAACGAAGAACAGGGAGCGTCAATGAACACGTTATCCACGCGCGTGCCAGAAGCCTGGTCTTCAATCGTCATTTGCGCACTGCTGCTGACGCTGACTTCCTGTGGCGGCGGTGGAAGTTCTGCAGCGTCAGCATCGGGGGGCGGTACCGTTGGTGACGGTTGGATCGCCGGCGTGTACAAGCCGTCTGTCCAGTATGCGGCGCAGTGCCAGGCGCCGCGCACCGGCACCGACCCCTCAACCGGAAAATCCTACCCCGACATGCAGGGCACAACCACGGACGAGAACTTCTGGCTTCGATCATGGACCAACGAGCTTTACCTCTGGTACGACGAAGTACCCGATCTGGATCCGGGGGCCTATTCGACCACGGCGGCCTATTTCCCGCTTCTGAAGACATCGGCACTCACTTCGACAGGCAATCCCAAAGACCGCTTCCACTTCACCTATCCGACTTCGCAATGGGAGCAGATGTCGCAGGCCGGGGTCGATATCGGGTATGGCGTCACCTGGGATGTGGCGGTCAGCACGCCGCCCCGCCAGGTGTATGCGGCCTTTGTCTGGAATGGCTACGCCGCCGCTGCGGCCAGCATCCTGCGTGGGGCGCAGATCATGCAGATCGACGGCGTCGACATGGTCAATGCCGACGACCAGACGAGTGTCGACACGCTCAATCAGGGCCTCTCGCCGACGACGGTCGGCGAAACTCACACATTCACGCTGCTGGATCCCGGATCGAGCACCACGCGCAGCCTCGTCCTTGAGGCCGCGGCAGTTACCGAAACCCCGGTACCGCTCGTCGCGACGATAGCGACCGGCAATGGCACCGTCGGCTACATTCTTTTCAACGATCACATCGCCACCTCGGAAGGTGAGCTGATCAACGCCATCCAACAGCTTCAGGGCGCCAGTGTTACCGACCTGGTACTCGACATCCGCTACAACGGCGGAGGTTATCTCGATATCGCCAGCGAGTTGGCCTACATGATCGCGGGCCCGGCGGTCACCTCGGGCGAGGCCTTCGATCAGATCGTCTTCAATGCCAAGTACCCCAGCACGAATCCAGTGACGGGGGAGCCCCTCACGCCCACGCTTTTTCACACCGTGTCTCAGGGATTTTCGTCCTCGCCCGCGGCAGGGACGCCCCTTCCATACCTTGGCCTCTCGCGGGTGTTTGTATTGACGGGCCCGGAAACTTGTTCGGCCAGCGAGGCCATCATCAACGGGCTGCGAGGCGTGAACGTGCAGGTCATTCAGATCGGGTCAACCACATGCGGGAAGCCCTATGGCTTCTATCCGCAGGACAATTGCGGGACGACTTACTTCTCGATTGAATTCCAGGGCAATAACGCACAGGGGTTCGGCGATTACCCCGACGGTTTTTCGCCCCAGAATTCGAATGTGCTGACCAGCGCTGTCCTGCCCGGCTGCTCCGTGGCAGACGACTTCTCGCATCAGCTCGGAGACCCCGCCGAGGGGCGGTTCGCCGAAGCCCTCGCCTACCGCGCCGGGGGCGTCTGCACGGTACCAGCCACCGGTCTCGGGCCGCCGACAATTGAAAGCGCCTCCAGACTTGCGGTGCACCGCGCGCCGTGGCGGGAGATGAGTATCCGCATTCGATGAAACGCAACGGTTGGATATCGGCAGCCGCACTGGCAGTGCTCGTGCTGTGCGGCTGCAAGTGTCCACCAAATGTCGCGCTGGAGCCCGCAGTGCTCGTGAACCCCTCCCACCAGGACCGGATGGAATTGAGTCGAGTCGTAGCAAAGGCCTTGAATCGCCCGTCGATCCTGCTGGCGCCGGACGCGCTCACGGAGGAGAGCACGCTCATTGTCGAACCCGTGCGGCCGCGCGATGCGGGCGGTCTGCGGCTCACGGGCCGCGATCTCGGGCGTCCGGAACAGTTTGAGCTTGCAAAGGCGGGTTCATGCTGCTTTTTAATTCAGCAGCGCACCGGTGAGCGTTGGCAGCTGCGCCAGAGCTGCCGGGTCAGAAAGGATCTCTGATCACAATGACGGCAGGCCGATTTTCTGTTCCAGATCCGCGTAACGCGGATCGGAGCGCAGTGAATCCAGCGCCGCGGCGGTACGCATCCCGTATATAAGGTGGCCGTGCTCCTGGTAGGCGATGTAAAGCCACTCAAAGGCATGATCCTTCTCGCCCAGATCAGCGTAGAGCTCCGCCATCGCGAACAGCAGGTTGCTACCATCACCTTTACCTCCCGCATTGGGTTTCGGGTGCGAAACCTCGATGCCTTTGCGGAGCGCCCCGGGCCATCCGCCAGATTTAACGCGTAGAGATGCTCGGCCCAATACATACGGCCCAGGCCCCAATGCGCGAGCGCGAAGGTCGGATTATCCGCGATGACTTTCTTGTAGAGCTCGCTTTTCCGCTCCACTCGGTTTGGAACGAAGTCTGTCCGCGATATCCCCCGCTATCTTCTGTTCCATGACTATGACTTCAGAGGCCGGCCTTTCGTACCTCTCGCCCCGGATTTCGGTGTTATCACGTGCGTTGGTGAGCTCGGCACTGACCTGAATCATGTCCCCGTGTTGCACGACTCTGCCGATCAGCGATTCGGTAATGCCGTCGCTGAGATAATCGGTATCCGCGGTGCCGCCAACCCCGGCGAATGGAATGACGGCGATGGAGTCGATGCGTGAAATGCTCGCATTGCTGCGCCAGTACCAGATTCCAGCGGCCGCTACGATCAGGAATGCAACGATCGCCGTGGCAGCGACACCGCCGCGAGGGTAGCGGCCTCCCCGGCCTCCGGGAGCAGCGCCCTGCGGAGTACATCGGCAAGATCTTTGTGGTGGGGGGGAAGCTGCTGGAGCCAGCGGCGACGGCCCGCTTCGTCGAGCGGTAGCGCCTCATCCAGTAACCGGCCCGTCAGCACCATCTGGGGAATGGACAGGCCCACCCGCGCTACCGCAACGCCTCCGCGAGGATCAGCCGTGCCTTCTCCCAGTCCCGCTGCACCGTGCGTTCGGTGATATCCAGCGTTTCCGCGATTTCCCGTTCGCTGTAACCCCCGAAATAGCGCATCTGCGCAACCTGGGCCAGGCGCGGATCCGCCTTTTCCAGGTCCTCCAGGGCCTCGTGCACCCTGAGAACGGTTTCCTCATCGTCCGCAATCTTGGCGGAGAGCTTGGTCGACAATGTCAGCGGACGTTGATCACCGCCACGTTTCTCGGCGATCCGGTCGCGCACGGTATCGACGACTACCGAGCGCATGACCTGGGACGCGTAGGCGAAGAAAGCCCGCCGGTCCTCGGCGCGCAATTCCCCGGCATTCATAAAGCGCAGGTACGACTCATGCACCAGACAGGTCGTGTCCAGGACCGAGTCCCGGCCGCCGCCGCTCAGCCTCGCCCGGGCTAACTTGTGCAGTTCGGCATATGCGGCGGCAAACAGTGCGTCGCGTGCCAGGGGGTCGCCGGATCGGACCCGGCCCAATAGTTCAGTGAGTTGACTCATCGGCTTCCAAGGTATCGCCTTCGCCCCTCCCCTGCCAGAGCAAAACAATGCCTGGACCATGTCGGGTTTTCGCCCGGGAGGCCGTCTGTATCAGTAGACCGGAACCAGACGCATCGAATAACCCAGGAGAAGACCCATGAACACCACGAACATTGCCACTCGCCTCATCGCCGGCGCCCTTTTTGCGACCCTGATCTCGGGCACCAGCGCGATCGCAAACGCCGCCGGGGACACCGACTCATTGCAGAGGACTGTTAAATACGCAGACCTCAGCGTCGCCTCCACCTCGGGCGCTGCCACCCTTTACAACCGCATCCGGATTGCGAGTGAAGAGGTCTGCGCACCGCTGGGTCATGGCGATCTGTCCTCCAAGATGAAGGTCAAGGCCTGCGCCCACAAAGCCATCGCCGATGCGGTCGGCCAGGTGAACCAGCCCGCTTTGACGGCGGTTTACAACGCCCGGAACGGCGTGTCGTTGCCGATGGTCGCGGCGGCCAAGTAGGACCGAGGCACGCGAGTGGTGCGAGGTCTGCCTCGCCGAATCGAGGGCTCTCCAAATGCGGCTCCGATGCGACTTTCCATCGGAGCCGCGCGTCTAACCTCCCTCGCAATTGAGAGCGGAGTTTTCCTCTTCCATCGTGGCGCCTCCTGCCACTTCCCCAAGGTGACGCCCCACATCTAAACGGTCCGGCTCGCAGGGCCTTTGCTCCGTCCGTGTACACTTCATTCTAATGAATCGCTTTTCTCTGCGAACGGTCGGGTCACAATCGTGACAGCAGAAAATGGCGGCACAGGCCCTATGCGGATCGACCGCTGGTTGTTCACAGTCCGCTTCTTCAAGACCCGCACCGCCGCGGCCGCAGCGGTCGGTGGAGGAAAAGTCCACCTCAATGGCGAGCGCGTGAAGCCCTCGCACGGGATTAAGCCTGGCGACGCGGTCACATTCACCCGGGACACCGTTGTGTTCGAATGCGTTGTCGCCTCGGCGCCGCTGCGCCGGGGTCCAGCGAGCGAGGCGACGCGATGTTATGAAGAGTCTGCCGACAGCAAGGCGCGCCGCGAGCAGTTTGCCGCGCGTATGAAAGTAGCCGCCGGCCTCACCCCCAGACCCAGCAGCCGCCCGAATAAGCAGGGCCGCCGGCTGCTGCGGCAGCTACGCGGTCGCAATTGAGACCCGGGAAGATGCGGGCATATCTGAGTGGCACTCTGGCTTTCCTGGCACCTGCCGCATGCGTAATTGCCACATCTATTGCCTGCGCGGACGACCGGGCTGCAGTTGCTGCGTTCACTGCCAATCCGACCATGCAACAGCGCTTGTTGGACGCCGCGGAGCGCTCTACTGTGGTTCTACAGAATCCATGCCCAAACGCCCAATATGAAATCGAGCAGAGATACGTTCCTTACAGGCCAGTTAGCCTGAACAACGACGGAATAATGGTTTCTGGCGCGTGGAAACAGCCTATTGACCAAACAGGCTGCGGCATCAAACGGACGCTCAATGTGCTCGTGTGGGCGCAGGAGTCCAAGGGCGTTTCGGTGGTGCCACTTCTTCCAGGCACCACCCATGCAGACTTTGTGCTGCAGAAGGACGCGGTCGGATTCGCCTTCCAATCGCTGGCGACCGTGCCTGGAGGGCGCGAGGCAGACTGCGACGTCGGCTACGTCGCAGACACCGAAATCGTTGCATCGGAAGATACGGTCTTACCGGGTGCCAAGGGACCTTCCTGGCGCGAGCTCTGGACTCTCGCCTCGTGTACACAAAAGATGCTGGTGCCCATGCACTTCATCCCTGATACCACCGGGACATCCATATCTGCCGGACCGAACACCGCAATCAAAGTGATGCCACTGGCAGGCGGTCCCCCGTGAATTGGCGACACCTCAGGGCGCTCGCCACGCTAGGCAGCGCGTTTGCAATCTGTCACCCTGCGAGGGCCGACACGGTCACACTCAAATGGGGGGCCTGCCAGTTCGACGACTCCAATCGTCGCATGCCGCTCGCAAACGCGGACGTCCTCGACGATCAATTCAACGACACTGAGCAGCAACAGTACACGATAGTCACGCGATTCAGCCTCGAGGATATGCCCTGCCCACGACCCGGCAACGTGACAGTGTCCACCGCGCCTGGATTGAGCTTCGAGCTGGTAGTTCCGAAATAAGCGAGATTCAGCGGTCAATCGAGGAAGGAACAATTTATGACCGAGATCAGATGCTTCGTCTCAGTTGCCGCAGCCGCTGTGGTGTTCTCGGCCAACGCTGCACCCGTATTGGCAGACACTTCGGGCGCGACTGCAACTGCTGCTGTGGGCGCACCGACAAGGGATCAACTACTGGCACTCGAGAAGAGCGGCTATGAGGCTTGGAAGTCCAAGGACCCGAAGTTCTGGAACGCGTTTCTTTCCGACAAATTTGTCGGTTGGGGTTCGTCGGGCAGGCTCGACAAGACATCAGCTACAAGGCAGTACACCGGCACCGACTGCGAGATCCAGAGTTTTGCCTTATCAAATGAGCAAATCCAACCACTCGGCCGCGATGCCGAATTGATTACTCATAAGACAACTGTGGACGGCACTTGCGGTGGACAAGCAATCCCGGGCAACAGCTGGGTGGCGAGCGTATACGTTCGCGACGGAAATAAATGGAAGGCCGCCTTCCACGCCGAGGCTCCGATTGTGGATCCAAAGGCGGCTGCCACCAAGCCGGCCGGTCAGGCGGAGCCGTCCGCTGGGATCGAGGCGAAGCCGGCCCATGGAGACGCGGGCACCGACACCTTGCTTGCGATTGAACAGACCGTCTGGGAGGCCTGGAGGGAACACGACGCCAGGAAAATTGGAGAGCTGACAGCCAGGAATATTTCATTTATCAATATCTTTGGCAGTCATCTCGCCACCAAGGCCGAGGCGTTGAAGGACTGGTCTGGCACATACTGCGATGTCAAAAGCATCAGCATCACCGACGCGGTCGCGACGATGCTCTCGCCGACAGTCGGGATTCTGACATTCAAGGCGGCTGCAAATGGCACCTGCTACGGCCAGAAGGTTGAACCCATATGGGGCACGTCGGTATACGTCAAGCACGGGAACGCGTGGAAATGGACCTTTGGCATTAATTTACCCACGCCTTGATAAGCGCCCCGAGCGACACTCCCGCCGGGCTGGACATGTCCCGTTGCAGACGCCACTTTTAGGGGCGTCCGAAGGACGACTGACTATCGAGGCCGCAGCGGCGTTCAGCCGGGCGGTGGATTGCCGGTGAAAACCGCTAATTGAGCGTCGAAGGCCCGCCGGTAAGCGGGCCGCGTTTCACCACGCGCGACATAGGCGGAAAGGCTCGGATATTCGTTCAGCATTCCCGACACTTTCAACCTGATCAGGACGGACACCATCATCAGGTCGCCCGCGCTGAACGCACCATCGAGCCAGTCCGCATCGCCGAGGCGATCGGCAAGCTCACGCAGCCGGTCACGGATGCGACTCCTGACCATAGGCAGGCGCTCCTCGTACCAGGGTTTGTCGCGCTCCAGGAACCTGATGGTTTGGAGATCAAGGATCGGCGGCTCAACCGTATTGAGCGCGGCAAACATCCATGTGATCGCTCGGGCCCGGGCATTTGAATCGCCAGGCAGCAGGCCCGCATGGCGCTCTGCGACGTGGAGCACGATCGCCCCCGATTCGAACAGGGTAAGAGTGCCTTCTTCGTAGGTCGGAATCTGCCCGAAAGGATGAAGCACTCGATGCGCAGGTTCCTTCATCGCGCCGAAAGAAACAAGACGAACCTTGTAAGGTTGGCCCACTTCTTCAAGTGCCCACCGAACACGCATGTCACGTGCCAGTCCCTTGCCGCCATCGGGCGAGTGCTCAAAGACAGTGATGGTGGGCGTTATTGGGAGTGTCATCGTGGGTTTTCCTCTGCCGCTCACCTACAAGACGTTCGAGACGTTCCCAAATCGACATCCCTGAATTACGTTTTCCACTGTTTCTGAAAGATCGGGGTCAGCCGAGGTGACGAACCCATTCAGAGCTCACCGCGACGCCTGCACCAATGGAACCATTTCTGGGCGCCAGGCAGTATATTGGGATTGATGGCCCATTTGCTGGGGCTGACAGTGCAACTGCTCGGATTCCGGCACGCGTTGGGCATGGGAGCAGTGTGAGAATTTGCGAATCGTCATCTTTGGCGGCGGCCGCGTTGTCTTTAGCCCTTATTGTTGCGCTATCAGGGATCGCGGTCGCCACGGAACCTGCGGCATCCACGGGCGCGGTCTCCGCAAAGCAAGCCGCCGCTATCACTGAACCCGGCCCGGCGGTCGGCTTTGACGAGCTTCGCATTCCAAGCGGCAACGAACCGCCCTTGATCGCCGGTGTTTGGTACCCAACAACGGCCGAGCCGCACGAACAACTGCTGGACGGACTTACACAGCGCGTGGCTTCGTATGGGCCCGTTAGTGGACACACTCTGCCGATGGTTGTTCTATCGCATGGCGGTGGCGGATCCTATCTTGGCCATTACGATACCGCGCTGGCACTGGCTCGCGCCGGGTTCATTGTCGCGGCAGTCAGCCACGCAGGCGACACCTTCGACGACCAAAGCAAGGTTTTGATGCTGTGGCGACGGCCGGCGCAGCTGAGTCAATTGATCGACTACATGCTTGGTGAATGGCGTGGCCGTGCTGCGATTGATCCGCGACGCATCGGCGCCTTCGGTTTCTCCAATGGCGGTTTCACCGTGCTGGTCGAAGCCGGCGGAGTACCGGACCTGAGGACAATCGATGGGTATTGCGCGTCGAATCCCGGTCACGATCTATGCACGGCACTGACCGCTGCGGGCGTGCGCTCGGTTGCCCCCATGGCTCCGCCCGCGGATGTTTGGAAGCCGGACCACCGGATCCGGGCGGTCGCTGCGGCCGCTCCCGCTTTTGGTTTCACGTTTGACCGAGCAGGTCTGGCGTCGGTACGCATTCCGGTACTACTGTGGCGAGCGGCAGATGATCACCACCAGCCGAGCCCATGGTACGAGGATTGGATTCGAGCCAGGCTGCCGCGCGCCCCTGACTACGAGGTTGAACCGTTAGCGGGGCACTATGCTTTTCTACCGCCCTGCAGCGAGACGCTTCAAAAAGCGAAGCCCGACATCTGTGCCAACGCAACCGGTTTCGACCGCGCCGATTTTCATCGGCGGCTCAATGCCGGATTAATTCGCTTTTTTCGCGCCAACCTCAACCGATAACGTCGGTTGCCGGCAGGCTTCGCTCGATCGACGCTGATCGGGAGCATTTTTGACAAAGTTCTGTATTATTGGGCTCGGCGCATAAGCTTCGGTGGGTGGCGCGCGCCAACAACCAGCCCACGGCAACTGAAAGGAGGTGATCCAATGGCATATTCACGCGTTGGTTCAGTCGCAATTCTAGTCGTCCTGGCTCGCTGCGAGGTGCATGGCTAATCATTCCCTCGTCAGAGTCATGAAACCCTGGAAGATGCGCGCAGGCTAATTGTCACGCGCGCGACTGGGTCCGACGGAAGGACGCTTCCAAGCAGTTGCGATGCGGATTACCTTGGTCCGCATGTAAAAGCGCTTGAGCAGGAACGGCGAAGTCCGCAAGGGCTTCGCCGTTTTCTTACCTGAGGCGTGATAGGAGCCAGAACGGGATATGGCTTTTCAGGCCTCCCACAAGATTCTCTCGAACCTGGGGTCCACCGTGGTCCCGACAACTGACGCTGGCAGCTGATGTCCAGCGGCAGACCAGACACAGGCATATATTTCTTCGCGAGCGTCCCGCCAGTGACCCATGGCAAACACTCAGTCATGTACGCGATCGGAGGCTCGTGATTAGAATGGAGCGGGTGATGGGAATCGAACCCACGTTAGCAGCTTGGGAAGCTGCAGTTCTACCATTGAACTACACCCGCGCCCGGTCGATGATTGTAGTCAGTCTGAGCGGGGAGCGGCAAATGTGTATGCGCTGACCTCCCTGCCCTATTCGTTGGCGACTGTTTCCGAGCCCGGGTCATCCAGCAGGCAGGATTCCGGGAACGTGACGATGCCGGGCACCTCACCTGCCCGAATCGTCTGCTGCATTTGCTCCCAGTAGTCGACCGTCAGCAATTCCTGGTGCGTGCCCCGGAATGCGCGCCTGAGCTGGCGGTCATCCACCCGTAGTCCCGATTCGATTTCCTCTGGCAGAAAGACCACGCCCTGTTCGAAGAACCAACTAGGCACGTCTTCCTCGCCGTCGAAACGATCCACATTGGTACGCACCTTGACGTCCGTCAGGAATTCCAGTGCGTCGTAGTCGTACAGGTATACCTTGAGATAGCGACTCACTCCGTAGTTGCGGACGTCGAAATCCTTGTTGAAGACGTTGGCTGCAGCGTTGTTGCGGATGCAGTGACCGAGATTGACGATGGCGCGACTGGCCTTGTCCTCCGGCGCCATCCCCAGGAATACGTTCAGCGGCGTCAGTTTGCGTTGCACGACCAGGTACTTGAACACCAGTGCGCGATCCTGCAGGCGCACGGCGTTGGTCGCGTGATTGACCAGCTCGTCCAGCAGTTTAGGCGCGAACCAGTCGCTATCAAGCTTAAGGTTGTAATAGAGAATATTGTCGAGCATGCTGCCGGTGCGGTTGATCTCGTGCACACGCTTGTACTTGTCGAGCACCGCCTCCACGCCCTCGAAAGTATCCCACTTGTAGCCCGCGGTCGGCTGGTCGCGAATCACCTTCAGGATATAAGCCGAACGCGGCGAGGTGAACGCCATCGCAACGGTACCGAGACTGCCGGGCGCGGTATCGAGCTGTTCGCGCTGGCGGCCGAGCAGTCGTCGGACTTCATTCATGACGGCGACTTTGCTGACATGATGAAAGCCGATCGTTGAATAGTGCAGCCCCAATGGCCGCGTCGGCATGATGCTGTGCAGAAAGTCGCTGAGTTCGTGGTAATGGCGATTGGTGACCTGGAATGGCGCTTCGGTCGAGCTGAAGAGGTTGTGCACATGCGGCGTGGAGTGCAGCAGCGCCTCGGCCCTGACGCCCTCGGCGCCGTTGGATAGCGCAATGACGAACGGCCGGTACTCGCTTCTCCCCAGCACCAGGCGCCCCACGAGATAGGCGCCCCGATTGCGGAAGAAACCGGCGCGAATCATCTCAATTGCAAACAGGCCGGCGCCGCCCTTCCCAGCCAACAGATCGTTGAGGCGCCTGGCCACGCGCGCCGCATCGGCCACCGGTTCGGCGAAAGGCGTGGCCAGTTCTGCCACCTGGAGAATGCGCTGTACCACGCGGCTTTCGACCGGCCAGGAGCACGCGAAGGTCTCGTACACGGCATCCCGCATGCGCGGTACTGCGCGATGCTCACCAAAGGCGTATTCAACCGGCTTCCAGTCGCCGCGGTAGAGCCGGCGCCGCGCCGAATGCAGATATGCCAGTGCCAGATCCGCCTCATAGCTTCCTTGCACCGCCGGCACGTACGTGGCTTCGAGTTCACCCCATAGCGCCTCGTTTTCGGCTAGCGCCGGAAACGCGGCGCGCAGATCCTCGGCGAGGGCATACACGGTCGCGTTGTAGAGACCGAGTCGCTTCTTGGCGTGCGCAACGGATGCCGGCGGGTCGCGATTTTCGAATGCCGCCTTTGCCAGCCAGGTCAGTCGCAGGAACTCATCGTAGAACTGATCGAAGACACTGCCGATCCATTCGGCACTGAGCTTGACGCGCTCGCGTTCCGACGTTGCCGCCGACACCAGTGCTGAATAGTCCGCAGATTGCCACTGTGTGTTCAGTGCGACCCCTTCACCGCGGTTCCCATCACTTCGAATCGCGCACTGCGCACCAGCTTGCTGACGCCAATGAAGGCGCGCGCCGGAAAGTGGCCATGGAAATAGCCGCGGTACACGTCATTGAATGTGCCGTAGAGGTCCAGGTCAGTGCAGTAGATCGTCACGGAGACCAGATCGTCCATCTTGAATCCCGCCGCCTCCAGGGTGTGCTTGACGGCATCGAGGGCAAATCGAGCCTCATCGGCCGGGTCCGCGCCAACACGCGCGGTCTTTGGATCGGACAGCGTGCTGGGATCCATGCCGATAGTGCCTGCCACATAGAGCGTATTGCCCGTGCGCACGGCGTCGCTGAAGGGAAGCTGGGCGCGGGCCGGGGAGGGATCCAGGACCAGGAATCTGGATGAGGCATCCGCCGCGGAAGCCAGCATCGGCAAACCCAGCGAGATCATGACGGCGGCGATCTTGATCATTGTTTTCATAGGAATTTTTCCCTGTGGCATGGATTACGGCACGCGCCCTGGACGGCACTTGGACTGTATCGCGCGGGGGCGTTGAATGGAACTGAACGGCGCCCGCCGATCACGGATTTGACGCCAATTGCGAGGCGGCAGCGCCGCGCGTACATTCGCGAACACAACAACAGGGAGAACCTCGTGAACAAATTCGCATTTACATCCGTGCCGGCGCTACTGCTGGTGCCCGCCTTGTCGCTGGCGCAGAGCGCGCTTGTGGGTACCTGGAAGGCCGATCTCAGCAACTATCAACCACCCACCAAGCCAAACCAGTACTCGCTTTCGAAGGGGGTCTATGAGTGTCAGACCTGCGCTCCGCCGTATTCCGTCAAAGCTGACGGCAAGGACCACGCCGTCTCCGGCCACCCCTACTTCGACACCGTGAGCATCACGGTCGTCGATGCCAATACGGTTAGCGAAATCGACAAGAAGGGCGGCAAGACGGTAACGACCACCAAGACGACCATCTCGTCCGACGGCAAGACAATGCTGTTCGATGTCTCGGACAGCAGCAACAGCAATGGTGCCCCCGTGCTCGCCAAAGGCGAGGCAACACAGGTCGCCAAAGGTCCGGCCGGCTCGCATGCAATTTCGGGCAGCTGGCGGACCACGAAGATCACGAATGTGTCCGATAACGGTCTGCTCACCACCTACGCGCTCAGCGGTACGACGCTCAAAATGACCGCGCCGACGGGTCAGTCCTACAGCGCGCCGGTGGACGGAAGCGATTCGCCATTCATGGGTGATCCCGGGCAGACCAGCGTGTCGATCAAGCGCATCGATAACAACACCATCGATGAGATCGACAAACGCGATGGCAAGGTCATCGGCTCGGCGCACATCTCCGTGTCAGCCGATGGCAAGACGATGACCGTGAAGTTCAAGGATGACCTCCACGGAACGTCGGGCAGCTACATGGCCACGAAGCAATAACGGGGAACTCCGGGCATCGCTGGCGCCAGCTGATGGCTGGCGCTAGCGATACTCGCGATGACACTCCTGGCAGGCATCATCGATTTTTTTCGCGTCCTCGATCGCGCTGCTGCATTCGCCGGTGGCGCCAAGATCCGGATGCACGGCGCTGCGCAAAGCCTCGGCGCGTTTGTGGAACTCGGCATCCTGCGCGTAAGCCTTGGGGAAGGCCTGGAGCAATTCGCCGTAGATCCTGAACAGGCGCTCGCGTTCCTCGACAAAGGTGCTGCACTGCGCGGCCTTGGCTGCCGTGGACAAGCGATCCAGATGGAACTGCGCCAGCACCATGACCGCGCGCGTGTGCTGGTGCTGCTGCGTGTTGTAGCGTGTGATGCCATTACTGATCACGGCGCCGAGCAGCAGCATCGCCACTGCGAACAGAATGGTCTTCGCCATGAGGCCTTCAGCCGCCTCGCGGCAGGATCAGCGCCGGCAACTCATCCAGCGTATCGATCCAGTCATCGCAGGGCAGCGTTCGCGGGTCCTGTCCCTCGTTGTAGCCGTAGGTCACGCACACCACCGGTAGACCGCCCGCCCGTGCCGCGAGCACATCGTTGATGGAGTCCCCGACCATGAGCGTCTCGGCGGGCGCCAGCCCCAGGGTCGTGCAGGCATGCAGCAGCGGCTGCGGATCGGGCTTACGCCGCTCACAGGTATCTCCGCCCACGATCAGATCGATGCTGTCGGTGAGCTGCAGGCGTTCAAACAGTTCCACCGCAAACCGGTGCAATTTATTGGTTACGACGGCGCTGCGCAGTCCGGCGGCCCGCAGGCGCCGCAGGGTTTCCACAGCGCCCGGATAGGGCTGCGCCACCGCCTCGTGGCGCTCTTCGAGCTCACCGTAGTGCTCGTAGAAACGATCGACAATCTCGGTAAGCTCATCCTTCCCGAGCGTTCGCCGCTGCAATTGCGCTGCCCGCTCCACCAGCACCTGTCCGCCACGGCCGATCATCAGCCGAACGTCGCTCTCGGGGATGAATTCCCACCCGTACTCGGTCAATGCGCGATTAAGCGCCAGCGCAATATCGGCGGCCGTATCGAGCAGGGTTCCGTCCAGGTCATAGAGCACGCCGGCGAAGCGGCGCTCCCGCCATGAGGCGCTCAGGACGGGGACCCCTGCGCCGGCGGCGCGGTGGAATTGCGCAGGATCAGCTCGAATTCAAGCAGTCGGCGCGGTACCGGGGTCGGCCATCCGCGACGTCGCGGCGAATGTTCGATGATCAACTCCGTGGCGGTGCGGGCCATGGCGGTTACGGGTTGGCGGATGGTCGTGAGTTGCGGCCAGATCATCGTCGCGACCGGCGCATCGTCGAAGCCCGCGACCGAGAGTTGCTCGGGGAGCTTGAGCCCGAGGCGCCGCGCCACCGAAATTGCCGCGGCAGCGGTGTCGTCGTTGCTGGCGAAAATGGCGGTCGGCGGATGGCGCCCCCGCAGCATCTGCTCCGCACAGGTCAGTCCGTCGGCAAACACGAAGTTGCCGGCCTGTACCAGTTGGGTATCGATGCTCACCCCGCGCGCCTTCATCTCATCACGGAAGCCCCGGTGTCGTTGCTCGCTCGCGGCGTGGCCGGCCCGGCCGAGGATGAAGCCGATGCGGCGGTGTCCGAGATCGACCAGATGACTGGTCATGCGGCGCGCGGCGGCATAGTCATCAATACCCACCGAGGGGGAACTGCTGCTCGGCTCGTTCCGGGGCGCGATTCGCACGGTCGGGATCGATACATCCGCGAGCCGCCCGAGAATGACGGGGTGATCGCTCAACGGCGGCAGCAGGATGACACCCTCGAGTCGCAGCGTTCGCAGCAGCGCCTTGACCTGGCGGCCGATGTCGGGGCTCTGGCTGTCCCAGGGCTCGACCATCAGGTGGAAGCCGGATTCCCGGCAGCGCTCGACGGCACCAGCCTGGAAGTTGCTGAGGTAGTCGCCGGGCTTGTCGCAGAACAATCCGATCAGGAAGGAGCGATCGCCGGCGAGTCCGCGCGCATTGAGGTTCGGACGGTAATCGAGCTGCTCGATCGCCTTGAGGATCCGGCTGCGCGTATCGGCACGCACGCCGGGTTCATCGTTGATGACGCGCGAAACCGTCTTGGTTGCAACCTCGGCGAGATCGGCGACCTGCTGAATCGTAACGGACTGTGGAACGAGTGCCATTGGATATCTTCGTTGTGCGAGCGCGAGATTACAGTACGCGCACGGCGGAGGCATCCCCGAATCGTGCGGCTGATGCAGATTCAAGGCGCCAGATAATGTCGAATTGACAGCGCTGACATTTCTGGCCTCTAATCGGCACCTGCAACGGGGAAGCCGGGGGGCTGCTGATCCAATGAGTGTCTGCGTTCGTGTCTGATTCCACTGCACGCGAGCGGACTGACGCCCTGCGGGCGCGTCGCCTGGCCGCGGGGCTCTGGCGGCTCACTGTCGGCGCGATGCTGGTCGTGGGCGCGATATGCGCAGCAAAGTCGCTTCGAGCCGGCGAGATGCAGCCGCAGCTCTGGCCCACGGCGGTGGCTCGGCCAGGCGCTCCACGACCGGACGTCGATGAGCGTGTCAATCAATTGCTCGGCGCCATGACGCTCGAGGAAAAGATCGGCCAGATGATCCAGGCCGACATTGCCTCCATCACGCCAGCGCAGCTGCGCCAGTACAAGCTCGGCTCGATCCTGGCCGGGGGCGGCGCGGCACCCGGCAATGATGTGCGAACCACGCCGAAGGCCTGGTTCGACCTAACGAACGCGTTCTTCAGTGCCTCGCTGGAGACCGGCAACGCGGCCCATCGCGCCATCCCCATAATCTTCGGCATCGACGCCGTGCACGGCAATGCCAAGATCCTCGGTGCGACGATTTTCCCGCATAACGTCGGCCTCGGCGCCATGCACGATGCCCCGCTCATGCGCCGCATTGGGGCGGCCACGGCGCAGGAAGTGGCGGCCATCGGCGTGGACTGGACCTTCGCACCCACGGTGGCGGTCGTACGTGATCCGCGCTGGGGCCGATCTTACGAGAGCTATTCCGAGGCACCGCAACTGGTGGCTCAGTACGCGGCGGCTATGGTCGAGGGCCTGCAGGGGGTTCCGGGCGAAGCGGATTTCATGGGCCCCGGGCACACGTTGGCCTCGGTGAAACATTTTCTCGGTGATGGCGGCACGCTCTCGGGCCGCGATCAAGGCGATGATGAGGCTCCTGAGGCGGTACTCGCGCACGTGCACGCGGCAGGCTATCCGGCGGCGATCGAATCCGGCGCGCTGATCGTCATGGCCTCCTATAACAGCTGGCACGGCACCAAACTGCATTCCTCGCACTACCTTCTGACGGACATTCTCAAGGGGCGGATGGCATTCGATGGTTTCGTCGTCGGGGACTGGAATGCGCACGAGCAGATTCCGGGCTGTACCAAATTCGACTGCCCGGCCGCCTATCTTGCGGGCGTCGATATGCTGATGGCGCCCGACAGCTGGCAGGCGCTGTACGACAACACGCTCGCCGAGGCGCAGTCGGGCCTCATCCCGATCGCGCGCGTCGACGACGCCGTGCGCCGCATTCTGCGCGTCAAGGTCATTGGCGGATTCCTGGATCGTGCGCCGCCACTGCAACGCCCGGATGCGGGCAATCTGGATGTGCTCGGTGCCCCCGCTCACCGTGCGATTGCGCGACAGGCGGTGCGCGAATCACTGGTGCTGCTAAAGAACGAGCACGGCATCCTGCCGCTCAGCCCGCGCGCGCGGATACTGGTGGCGGGACGCGCTGCCGATGACATCGGCACGCAGTCAGGCGGCTGGACCGTCGATTGGCAGGGCGATCACAACACCAGCGAGGACTTTCCCGGCGCGACATCGATCTTCGCGGGCATCAAGTCGATCGTCGAGGCAGCGGGTGGCACGGCCGTGCTGAGCGCCGACGGCGGCTTCGACGCGAGGCCCGATGCCGCCATCGTGGTTTACGGCGAAGGTCCTTATGCCGAGTTCGAAGGGGACCGGGAAACGCTCGAGTATTCGCCAGGCGATACGCGGGATCTCGAGCTGCTGCGTCGGCTGCACTCGCAGAGGATCCCGGTCATTTCCGTATTTCTGTCCGGCCGAGCCATGTGGACCAACCCGCAGATCAATGTGTCGGACGCATTCGTGGCTGCCTGGCTTCCTGGCAGCGAGGGCGAGGGAATCGCGGACGTACTGTTCCGGGCAACGGACAACAGCATTGCCCACGATTTCACGGGCCGGCTCGGCGTTTCCTGGCCGCGCACGCCAATGCCGGTAACATTTGATGGCACGGAGGAGGAGGCGCGCGGCGTACTGTTTACACGCGGATATGGCCTCGACTATGCGCACAGCGGAGCCAGCGGTCACGTGCCTCACCTTGACGAGCGTGCGCAGCTGCCCAGCGACCGGGGCGGTCCGGATACTCTCTATCATGCCGCCCATGTGACGGCTCCCTGGTCCATTTACCTCGCCGACGCCGGACTCGGCACCGGTGCCGAAGTGCGGCTGACGACGGAGCGCCAGGAAAGCCCTTTGCGCGGACTGGTGGTCTCGCAGGATTCGAGCGGTGTCACGGCACGCTGGAACGCCGCTGCGCCGACCCTCTTCCGGATCGCCGGACGCGCGTCGGACTACCGCTCGCTGGCAAATGCCAACACTGCGGTGGAATTCCGTTACCGGATCGAGCAGCCCCCGACCGAGCCCGTGCTCATCGGCGTGCG
The DNA here is from genome assembly GCA_963819195.1 of uncultured Gammaproteobacteria bacterium. Taxonomy (GTDB): domain Bacteria; phylum Pseudomonadota; class Gammaproteobacteria; order Steroidobacterales; family Steroidobacteraceae; genus FEN-1191. The sequence goes on along the minus strand of CAWFVL010000006.1, from coordinate 46,071 downwards.
CTGCATGCCGCCGTACGACCGACACCCCGCGGCAGTCCAGCCGACGACCTCGAGTGCCTGGAAATGCGGCACCGAGCACGGTGCGGTCGTGGATCTGACCGAAACCTTCAAGACCGCGCCCCTCAACGCGTGGCGCAACTATTCCATTTCGCTCTCGTGCCTGGCGGCACGCGGCGCTGATTTTTCCACTGTCGAGGCGCCGTTTGCGATCGCAACCGCGGGTCGGCTGGCGCTGACGATCTCGGACGTCCGGCTGGTGCAGGACAAGACTCTTCCGCTCTGCGGCGGGAGCTGAAAAAGCCGTGAAAACAACGATTTCTCGTCAAATTGACAGCGCTGTCTTTTTGGAGGACACTCAGGCTGCATAGATCGCAGCCGATGCGACGCACCGACTACGTAGACAACAGATGGTCTTTGGGGGATTCCGACAATGAGCACTGGATTCAGAAGCTACTGCTATTCACGCGCTATCCTGATGGGCAGCGCGTCGTTAATGGCACTGGTCGCCTACTCGACTGCCCATGCGCAGCAGGCTCCGGCAACGCCAGCGCCCGCTGCCGCGCAGCCGGGTGCCGCGCAAAATTCCAGCGATCAACTCACCGAGGTGATCATCACTGGATACCGCGCGTCTCTGCAGACCGCGCTAGATGACAAGCGCAAATCCGATCTGCCGATCGAGTCGGTGGCGCCCGAGGACATCGGCAAGATGCCGGACCAAAACGTCGCCGAATCACTGCAGCGTCTGCCTGGTGTGCAGATCGATCGCGGTCCGACCGGTGAAGGCACCGCGGTTCTGATCGATGGTTTGCGACAGAACCTCACCACTCTCAATGGCGATGTGTTCCTGACGGGCCGGGAATTCTACGTATCGGGGGAAGGTTCAGGAGGCGGCGCCGGCGGCAATGCGCAGTACGGTTCGCTCGAAGGCATCCCGAGCGAGGAAATCGGCGGCATCGATGTCTACAAAAACCCCAAGGCGTCGATGACCGAAGGCGGCCTGGGCGGCACCGTCGATCTCAAGACCCGCGATCCGCTCGCGCAGCCCGACGGACTCAGCCTCGGCGGCAACTTCCGCGAGTCCTATGCGCAGCACCAGGGTGACTGGACACCCAATGGCACACTGGTCGGCAGCTACAAATTCAGCGATGCGCTCGCGTTCACGGCCAGCTTCTCCTACGACGATGAGAAGACGCTCGATGAACAATTCCAGGATCAGAACCGCAATCAGTGGCTGGTCACCGACTCGGCCACGGGGCCGTACGTGGGGGCACTCACGCCCGCGGGCCTCGGTGTCACGCCGGGCGGCACGATCGTAGCCCCGGCCGTCAAAAACGCCGCTGGATGTTCGGCCACGGCGCCCTGCGGTGTCGGCGGCAAGTACTACATCGATCCGCAGCTGGCGTATTTCACCAATAACAACGACGAGCGCAAGGTGTACGGCGCGTCCTTCGGCGTCGCCGCCAAGATCACCGACTCCATCACCACCAGCCTGAACTACTTCTTCTCGCGCGAGCAGGAGACCAGCCTGAGCTACACCGACAAGGTGTGGTTCAACGGCCAGGGGACCGCTCCCGGATTCCTGCTGCCCGCCATAGACCCAAGCCAGGCCTACTCTATCGATGGCAATGGCGTGGTTCAGAGCGGCGTGTTCAATTCCAACGGCGCAGAGACTGCAACGCTCTACCAGCAGAACACCGACACCGCGCACAACATTCAATGGCGAGCCAAATTCAATGATGGCGGACGGCTGCGCGGCGATGTGGACTTCTCGTACGCGAACGCGACCTCCAATCTGCAGGCCGACCAGGCCGATGTCGAACATGGCCTCTACACCACCAGCGCCGGGGTAGCGACTTCGGCCGCGGCGCCCGGCTGCAATAACGGCTCTTCCACCTGCACCAACGCAACTGGCAGCCACGGCTACGAGTTCGCCTGGAACAACGGCGGCACCTCGGGCCTGCCCTCGGTCAGCTACCTGGCGCCCTATGCCAACATTCTCAACAATCCGGCTGATACGACGTTCAAGTCGAACTGGGCCTGGGCCAACCTGACCTCCCAGCATCAGTTCGCCATCAAGCTCAACGCTCAGTACGACCCCGCCTTCATCCAGGGCATCGACTCGACCCTTTCCGGCGGTATCGATTACGCCGGGCGCGATATCGATCAGATCTTCGGGCGCTACCTGATCAACGGCACATTGGCCGATGGCGACATCGCCGGCAATGCCAACGGAACGCCCAACTCCGATAACCCCGGAGCCGGGAATGGTCCCTGGCTCTATTACCAGGATCCCGGCTACGGCAAGCCGAATATTCCCTATTCGACAGCGCTGTCAAATCCTGGCCTGGCGATGACGGTCAACAACTTCGGCGCCGGCAACATCATCGTCAAGAACCCCAACACCGGCGGCATGACCAACCCGTCAACCTATCTGCAAAGCGTCTGGGCGGGTGCGGGGGTACCGAACAATACGGAACGCTTCTTCGAGGACGGCCTGAGCTCGTTCGGCGTCGAGGAGCGCACCTACACCGGCTATTTCATGGACGATATCGGCTCGCCTGCGAACCACTTCCACGCCAATTTCGGCGTGCGCGTGGTCAAGACGGATCTGACTATCAATAACGGCCAGTCGGCCGAGGCACCCACCTACTTCGGCACCGCCTCCTGGAATGGCGTCGACTCCAACGTGGTACCGCTGGTCACCAAGCGCAGCTACACGGACGTGCTGCCTTCGCTGAACTTCGTGCTCGATGTCACCGACGAGCAGAAAGTGCGCTTCGGCGCCGCGCGCGTGGTCTCGCCGCAGGACCTGTTCCTGCTGGGACTCGGCAATTCCTATAACTTCACGCGCCAGACCAATACGCGCATCAACGTCCATACCGGCCTGGCCGACGGATTTGCGTTCGACGGCGGCAGCGCTGGCAACACCCAGCTCGATCCGTACCGCGCCACGCAATTCAACCTGTCCTGGGAGTACTACTTCGCCCCAGGCGGTCTGCTCAGCGTCGGCAGCTTCTACAAGCAGGTCGACAATTTCGTGGAGATCGAGGCCATCCCGACACTGGTGCAGGATGACTTTGGCGGCACCACGGCCGACGTCAACACGCCGGTCAATGCCGGCAACGGACAGATCTACGGCTTCGAGTTCGGCGGGCAGTACGCCTTCGGCTATGACCTGGCCCCCTGGATGAAAGGCTTTGGAATAGCCGCCAACTACACGCACACCCATTCGCAGTCGAACGCGGCACCCACGAGTTTCTCGACCAGTAACTCGATCCCCGGTGTCGCCGATGATGCGGTCAGCGGCACGCTGTACTACGAGCGCGCCGGTTTCTCCGCCCGCGCCTCGTATTCCTGGCGCAGCAAGGCCGTCAACGACTCGCTTGTAGGCGCCACCTTCTCGTTCCCTGATCAGAACGGCGTCAACAAGACCTACCAGGTCTTCGAAGCAGCCTATGGGCAGCTGGATGCGCAGGTGGGCTACGACTTCGGCAACCACCTCGGGGTGTTCGCCCAGGTCCAGAACGCGACCAATCAGGCCCAGCACACCTACCTGCAATGGCCGAACCTGCCGTTCACCTACGACGACTCGGGCCGCCGCTACTTCCTGGGCTTCAAGTTCAAGATGTAAAGCCTGCCTGGCCGCCACGCCCTGAACCGGCGTGGCGGCCGACCTGAGCTCTCCGGCCGCTGTAACATGGGGGCCACCATGCAGATCCGTCAGATCGCCATCGTCGGTGGAGGTACCGCCGGATGGATGGCCGCCAGTGTGCTGGCGCGCGCCCTGCCCGGCTCCGGGTGTGCCATCACGGTGGTCGAATCGCCGGAGATCGGCACCGTGGGCGTGGGCGAGGCGACGATTCCGCCCATCATCGATCTGCTGCGCTTCCTGAGCATCAACGAGGCGGATTTCATCCGCCACACGCGCTCGACCTACAAGCTCGGCATCAAATTCACCGACTGGCACCGGATCGGGGAGAGCTACTGGCATCCCTTCGGCACCTTCGGCGCGCCCGTGAATCGGCGGCCCTTCTTTCACGCCTGGCACCGGGCACAGGCCGACGGCCTGGCGCCGCGGTTCAACGATTTCAGTCTCTGTGCAGCACTCGGCGATGCGGGCAAGTTCCGCCATCCGGATCCGGCGGCACAGAACCCCGCCGCGGGGCTGCGGTATGCGCTGCACTTCGATGCCAGCCTGGTGGCGAAGTATCTGCGCGCCTACGCCGAGAAGCTCGGCGTGGTCTGCCAGCAGCGCACCGTCGCCGAAGTCACGCAGCGCGCCGACGGCCTGCTCGACGAACTCATCTTTACCGACGGCTCCCGGCTCGGTGCCCAGCTTTTCATCGATTGCAGCGGCTTTCGCGGGCTGCTGATCGAACAGACGCTGAAGACCGGTTACATCGACTGGAGTGAAAACCTGCCCTGCGACCGGGCCGTCGCCATACCCACGGAACTCGCCTCACCGCGGCCGCCCTTCACACAGGCGAGTGCACGCAGCGCCGGCTGGCGCTGGCGCATTCCCCTGCAGCACCGCGCCGGCAACGGCTACGTCTACTCCAGCGCCCACCTGTCGGACAGCGAGGCACTGGATGATCTGCTGCGCGAAGTCGGCGAGAAAACCCTGGCTGAGCCGCGCTATCTGCGCTTTCTCGCGGGCCGGCGCAAACTGTTCTGGAACGGCAACTGCGTGGCACTGGGACTTGCCTCGGGCTTCCTCGAGCCGCTCGAGTCCACCAGCATCCACCTGGTCATGAGCGGACTCTACAAATTGCTCGAGCACTTCCCGGACCTGTCTTTCGCGCCTGCGAACATCGACTCCTACAACCGCGAACTGATCGGCGAAATGGAATCGATCCGCGATTTCATCATCCTGCACTACTGCCTGACGGAACGCGATGACACTCCATTCTGGTCCTACTGCCGGACCATGAATCTGCCCGAGAGCCTCTCGCGGCGCATCGAGCTGTATCGGCGCACTGGCCGTATCCGCCCCGATGCGCGCGAGCTGTTCACCGACATGAGCTGGTTCTACATCTTCGAAGGCATGGGTATCAGGCCCGATGGCTACGATCCGCTCATCGACATCGTCAGTCGCGAGCAGCTGGGGAAGCTGCTCGGCAACCTGGCAAAATCCGTCGCCTCGCTGACCGCCGCGGCGCCCTCGCACGACAGCTACTTTTCCGCGGCCGTGGCCGCAGGATGAACCAGCCGCTGCTGGCCGGCGTCGAGCTCGGCGGCACCAAATGCATCTGCCTGCTCGGGCGTGGACCCCATGACATCCGCGCCCAGATCTCCATTCCGACCGGCGATGATTCGGATGCCACGATGCGGCGGATCGAGAGCACGTTTCACGATTGGCGCTCGGAGCACGGGCCGATCGCAGCGCTGGGCGTGGCCTCGTTCGGACCGGTGGACTTGACCGTGACATCGCCGACGTATGGATTCATCACGTCCACGCCCAAACCCGGCTGGCGCCACACCGATGTCGGACAGCGACTGCGGCGCTCATTGGACATCCCGCTGGCCTTCAACACCGACGTCAACGGCGCAGCGCTCGCCGAAGGACGCTGGGGCGCGGCCCAGGGCCTGCACGATTTCGCGTATGTCACGGTGGGCACCGGCATCGGCGTCGGCCTCATCGTGGCGGGCCTGCCGGTGTTCGGATTCACGCACCCGGAGCTGGGGCACATTCGCGTTGCCCGCCGCAAGGGCGATGACTGGCCTGGCTCGTGCCCCTTCCATGGCGATTGTCTCGAGGGCCTGGCCTCGGGCCCCTCGATCGAGCGGCGCCTCGGCATTCGAGCCGAGCAACTTGAGCCCGATGACCCAGTTTGGGAGCTGGTTGTGCATGCGCTCGCACAGCTGCTGCACACACTGGTCCTGGCCACCGCGCCACAGCGCATTCTCCTCGGCGGCGGCGTGATGAACTCGCAACGCCACCTCTTCGCTCCGCTGCGCCGCGAACTGCAGCGCAGCCTCAATCACTACGTCGAGGCACCGCAGCTCAGCGGCGGCATCGAGGCATACATCGGGCCGTCGGCTCTTGGCGAGCAGGTCGGGCCGCTCGGATCCCTGGCGCTGGCGCTGGAGGCGCTGTGAGCGAGCGTACACAGCGCCTGCTGGCGGCCTTCATCACCGTCACCACGCTGTTCTTTGCGTGGGGCTTCATCACCTCGATGGTCGATCCGCTGATCCCCTCGGTGCGCGCGATCTTCAGTCTCAACTACACCGAGTCGATGCTGACGCAGTTCGCATTCTTTCTGGCCTACGGGATCATGTCACTGCCCGCCGGCATGATCGTGATCCGCTGCGGCTATCCGTTCTCCATCATCGGCGCATTGCTCGCGATGCTCGCCGGGAGCCTGATCATCGCGCTGGCAACCCGGGTCGACACTTATGTGCTGGTGCTGATCGGACTGTTCGTGATCGCCAGCGGCATGACGGTGCTGCAGGTGGCTGCCAATCCGCTGGCCGCCTCGCTCGGCGATCCCCAGCGCTCGCACTTTCGACTCACGCTGTCGCAGGCATTCAACTCGTTCGGCACCGTGCTCGGCCCCAACGTCGGAGCATGGCTGATGCTCCGCGGCGGCATGTTCGCGGGCACAACGACAACGGCGGATCGTGCCGCGGCCAGAGCCGACTCGCTGCATAACATTTATCATTCGTTTATGATCGTGGCTGCACTGCTGGTGCTACTGGTGGTCTTCATCTGGTCGTCGCGACGTCGTCTCAACGACGCAGTGCGTCCGGCGGCCTCATCAGCTGGCGCCTCCGTGCTTCATGCACTCAAATCCCCCTGGGCGCTGTACGGAGCGGCTGCGATCTTTTTCTACGTGGGTGCCGAGGTAGCCATCAGCAGCATCATGATCAATTTCCTGCACCAGGACGATGTGTTCGGCGTAACGCTGGAGCGGGCCGGCAAGCTGCTCGGTCTGCTCTACTGGGGTGGCGCAATGGTAGGCCGATTCCTCGGCAGCGCGCTGCTGACGAGGATCGCCGCATTCCGGCTGCTGTCGGCGGTGGCGATCGCCGCGGCGGCCTTCTGTCTCATCGTCAGCCAGAGCCAGGGAGCACTCGCAGGCGCTGTGGCACTATCGATCGGCATGCTCAACGCCATCATGTTCCCGACAATCTTCACGCTGACGCTCGAACGCTCCACGGCATCGACCGCTGCCACCTCCGGCCTCCTGTGCATGGCCATCGTCGGCGGCGCGGTGCTGCCGCTGGTCGTGGGCCGGATCGTCGATACCGCGGGGCTGCATATCGCATTCCTGGTGCCGATGCTGGCTTACGCAGGCATCGCGCTGTTCGCGATCGCGGCCGGTCGCGCGCGCGCCGTACCAGCAGCCGAAGTCGCCACCGGCCTGGCACATTAACGTTGGCGCACTGACATGACCGACTCAACCTTCGATACCGGCGTGGTGAGCGCACGAGCCTGCCAGCAGCAACTCATCGAGTGGCTGCGGCACAAGGCCTATCCGATCTGGGCGCATCTGGGCGTGGATGCCGGCAACGGTGGATTCCAGGAGCGGCTCTCCCAGGACGGCACGCCGCTCACTGAACCGCGGCGCGCACGCGTGCAGCCGCGCCAGATCTACGCCTTCGCGCGTGCGCCGCATCTTGGCTGGCACGGCGACTCGCATCGAATCGTCGAGCGTGCGATGGGATTTTTCCTGAACCACTATCGCCGTGCCGACGGCCTCTATCGCACACTGGTCGCGCCGGACGGCTCAACGCTGGACAACTCGGTACTGCTGTACGATCAGGCCTTCGCGCTGCTCGGCATCGCCTCGGCGCGCCGGCTGCTGGGACCCGACCCTGCGCTCGAAGAGTCCGGCGACCTGTTGTTCGAGGCGCTCTTCAGTCATCTCAAGCGCATCGGTCGCGGGTTTTATTCCGGGCTGCCCGAGCGCCTCCCCCTGCTCTCGAATCCTCACATGCACCTGTTCGAATCGGCGCTCGCCTGGCGCGAGATCGACGGCGACCCGCAATGGCGCACGCTCACCGATGAGCTGGGCGAACTGGCGCTGGCGCACTTCGTCGATCCGGTCAGCGGCGCGGTGCGTGAGACTTACGATGAAGCCTGGGCGCCGGTCCCGGGCATCGAGGGTCGGCGAGTCGAGCCGGGGCATCAGTTTGAATGGGCCTGGCTGCTGCTGCGCTGGCATCCCGAGAATGGCAGCCTCGCGCGGCACGCAGCCTTGCGCCTGATCGACATCGCCGAGCAGCACGGCGTGCGCGGTGGACTCGCGATCGATGCACTGCTCGACGATTTCAGTGTGCACGATGCCAATGCGCGGCTCTGGCCGCAGACCGAGCGGCTCAAGGCCAATGCATTCGCGGCGTCGCTGACCGGCGAGCCGCGGTACTGGCTGAGCGCGGTCTCCGCCGCGCGTGGCCTGCTGCGCTACTTCGACACCCCGACCGCCGGACTCTGGTATGACCGCATCAGCAGCGCCGGCGTCCTGAACGATGTGCCCGCCCCGGCCAGCAGCTTCTATCACATCGTCGCGGCGATCGATGTGCTGACCGATTCACTCAAGGATTCCGACCGGGCCGCGACTGCGTGAGCGCGCAGTCGCGCTATCTCGGCATCACGATCGTCGCCAGCCTGGCGGGGCTGCTGTTTGGGTTCGACACCGCGGTGATCTCAGGCGTCACCCAATCGCTGCGCGAAGTCTTCCATCTCTCACCCGCAACCCTTGGCCTTGCCGTCTCGAGCGCGCTCTGGGGCACGCTCTGCGGTGCGCTCTTCATGGGCAAACTCGGCGATCGATTCGGCACGCGCGACATGCTCAAGCTCGTGGGCCTGCTCTACCTGATCAGTTCCGTGGGCTGCGCGCTCTGCTGGGATCTGCACTCCTTCATCGCCTTCCGGTTCATCGGCGGCATCGCGATCGGTGGCTCCTCGGTGCTCGCGCCGGTCTATATCAGCGAGATCGTGCCCGCGCAGCGCCGGGGAGCGCTGGTGGGGTTGTTTCAATTCAACATCGTGCTCGGGATCCTGGTGGCCTACCTCAGCAATTTGGTTCTGGCGGCCCTGCTGTCGGGCGATGCGGCGTGGCGCTGGAAGCTTTTTTCGGGCGCGGTCCCGGCCGCCCTGTTCCTCGCCTTGCTGTTCGCGATTCCACAAAGTCCGCGCTGGCTCGTGGTCAGAGGCCGCCTTTCGGAAGCCGCCGCGGTGCTGGGGCGACTGTCCAGCGAAGACGCGGCCGCGCAGATCCGTGCCTATCAGCACGGCCTCAGCCTCAAGCGCAGCGCGACGCTTTCCTGGCGTACGCACCGGCGCCCCATCCTGCTCGCGATCAGCCTGGCGCTGTTCAATCAGCTCTCCGGAATCAATGCGATCCTCTATTACCTCAACGATATCTTCCGCGATGCCGGCTTCAGCGCACTGACCGCTGATCTGCAATCGGTCGCCGTCGGCGCAGCGAACCTGCTCGCAACCGTGGCCGCGCTATTCCTGATCGATCGCATCGGGCGCAAGACACTGCTGCTCATCGGGGCCGTGGGCACCGCACTCTCCCTGTCGGGCGTCGCGCTGATCATGGGCAGCGGCACCGGCCGCGAGTGGCTGCTGTGGCTGCTGATCGCCTTCATCGCGAGTTTTGCTTTCTCGCAGGGCGCCGTGATCTGGGTGTACTTGAGCGAAATCTTCCCTTCCGAAGTCCGCGCGCGCGGCCAGGGACTTGGCAGCGCGACCCACTGGCTGGCCAATGCCGTGATCTCGCGCTACTTCCCGGTCGTGGCCGCGGTGACCACGGCGCTACCGTTCGCCTTTTTTGCCGGCTGCATGGTGCTGCAGTTCATCGTCGTCTGGGCGCTGTTTCCGGAAACCAAGCGTGCAACGCTGGAGTCGCTCAGCGAGTCGCTTGACGAAGTGGTCCCACCACCGGTGCGTGCGCTCGGCACGCCGCTGCCCTAAACACGGCACCATGCGCGCTGCGTCCATCGCGGCTCTGGCCCTGTCGCTGCTCTCGAATGTCGGCAGCGTCTGGGCCGACACCGCGGCCGCACCCGCCGCCGGCACCTCGGGGCCCTACAACATCACCGCGCTTCAGGGCGGCATCGGCATGACGCGATCGCTCCCGCCGGATACTGCGATCCTGCATGCGGGCGCGCCGTGGTCGATCACCGGCTGGGTCAGAATCGATCTGGCACAACAGGGGCCGGTGGTGCTGGCGGCCATCGGCGACGCCTCTTTGAATCTGCTGCTGGATTCGGGGCGATTGGGTCTGCGCTCAGGCAGCCTCACCGTCGCCCAAACCTCAGTGGCACTGCCGAGCGGCTCGTGGCAGGCCATCGCCGCGACTTACGATGGCGCCGGCGTTCGCCTCTATGTCGGCGGCGTGCAGCAGGCGGAGGCCGCGCTTGCGACCCAGGCCTCGAGCCCGCTGCTGCAGCTCGCACCCGTGTTCGGCTACCCGCTATCGGTGCAGCATTTTGGCGGCTCACTGGCGCAGTTCCAGCTCCATGACGCGGCGCTTTCGCCCGCGCAGATCCAATCCATCGCCGCGCATCCGCCTGCCTTCGATACCCTGACGCTCACCCCACTCGGCGTGGGCTGGCCGGTGCAGATCAAAGCCTGGATCGGGCTCACCGTACCGCAGGATCCGTGGACACTGCCGCGCAGCCACACGCCCCCGAGCGCTCCGGTCGCGCAGCCCGCGCCGAACTCGCCCGCGCTCTCGCCCGTAACCGATCAGTCCTGGAAGCTAGGCGCGTGGCGTATGACGGCCGCCTCCAGCCTCGATGGCGGCGCCGGCGCCAATGGCGCCTCGATTTCTCAGCCTGGATTCACCGATGCCTCGTGGTATGCGGCCACGGTGCCCGGCACGGTCTTAAGCACTTTGATCGACCGCGGCGTCTATCCGGACCCGGACTACGGTCTCAATAACATGGCGATCCCAGAGTCGCTGGCGCGACAGGACTACTGGTATCGCGCGCAATTCGTCGCGCCGGAAGCGACCACGGGCAAACGCCTGACGCTGGTATTCGAAGGCATCAATTACGACGCCGAGGTGTGGCTCAACGGCTCGCGCCTGGGCGAGATCCGCGGCGCCTTCATTCGCGGCGTATTCGACGTCACGCACGAACTGCTCCCCGGTCGTGCCAACGCGCTCGCGGTGCGCATTCATCCCCCGCCGCATCCGGGCATTCCGTCCGAGGAATCCATCGCCTACGGTCCAGGCGAGAACGGCGGCTCGATGGCCATCGACGGCCCCACCTTCATCGATACCGAGGGTTGGGACTGGATCCCGGGCATTCGCGACCGCGACAGTGGCCTATGGCAGGACGTGCGCCTCGAGGCTTCCGGCGTGGTGCGGATACTCGATGCCAATGTCATCACGCAGCTGCCGCTGCCCAGAACCGACCCGGCCGCGCTGACGATCATCGTGCCGCTCGACAATGCCGCCGCGACGGCGCGCGAGATCACTCTCGAGGCAGCCTTCGAGGGCGTCTCGCTGCGCAAGCAGCTGCGCCTGCCGCCGGGACAGTCGGAGATTCGGCTGAGCCCGCAGGAGTTTCCGCAACTCAACCTGAGTCATCCGCGCCTGTGGTGGCCCAATGGCTATGGCGAGCCGGCGCTTTACACGCTGGCGCTGCGCGTGCGCGAAGCCGGCGGCGACGGCGGACCCATCTCAGTCACGAAGAACGTGCGCTTCGGCATACGCCAGATTACCTATGAGCTGTCGCTGTTCGATCACGAGGGGCGTCTGCGGCGCGTCGAGATCGACCCGACTCTGGCAGCGCTGCGCGGCGAGCGCCTGGTGGACGTGCGCCACTCGGGCATCAAACAGGTCCCTAACGGCTGGGCAGAATCATTGACGCCAGCGGGCGAGCAGTCCCCCGCGGTGCGCGACATAGATACGCAGTCGCTCTCGCCATACCTCGCGATCCGCGTCAACGGCACCCCGATCGCCGTGCGCGGCGGCAGCTGGGGCATGGACGATTCGCGCAAGCGCAGCTCACGTGAGCATCTCGAGCCGTTCTTCAGGCTACATCGCGAGGCGCACCTCAACATCATTCGCAACTGGCTGGGCCAGAACACGGAAGAAGTTTTCTACGATCTGGCCGATGAATACGGGCTGCTGATTCTCAATGACTTCTGGGAGTCGACCCAGGACTTCCAGCTCGAGGCGCAGGATCCGGCGCTGTTCCTGGCAAACGCACGCGATACCATCCTGCGCTATCGCCACCACCCCTCGATCGCCGTCTGGTTCGGGCGCAATGAGGGCGTACCGCAACCAATCCTGAATGAAGGGCTTGACGACCTGATCGCAACGCTCGACGGCACGCGCTATTACACCGGCAGTTCCAATCGCATCAATCTCCAGGACAGCGGCCCCTACAACTACCGCCCGCCGGTGGGCTACTTCACGGGCCTGGCGCGCGGCTTCTCGGTCGAGGTCGGCACGCCTTCGCTCGCGACACTGGAATCCATCGAGGCATCCATCCCGCCGGCCGACCGCTGGCCGCTCAGTGACACTATCGCCTATCACGACTGGCACTTCGGCGGTAATGGCGATGTGGCGAGCTTCATGCACGCCCTGGATACGCAGTTCGGCGCCGCGACCAGCCTAGAGGATTTTGAGCGCAAGGCGCAGATGATGAACTACGTGGACTACCGCGCGGTGTTCGAGGGCTTCCTGGCGCATCTGTGGACCCAGAACAGCGGCCGGCTGCTGTGGATGACGCACCCGGCATGGCCGAGCAACCATTGGCAGATCTACAGCGCCGACTACGACACGCAGGCTTCCTACTACGGCGTCAAGAAAGCTGCCGAGCCGTTGCACGCGCAGATGAACCTGCCGGACTATGCCCTTGCGGTCGTCAATACCACGCGCGAGCAGCAGGCGGGGCTGACGCTCGCGAGCCGCATCGTCACGCTCGACGGGCGGACGCTCTCGAGACGAGTCGACCGGCTCGATGCGCCCGCCAATCAGACCACGACGCTGGCGCCGTTGGACCTGGCGCGGTTCATGGCAAAGGAAGGCGTAGTACTCGTGGGGCTCGTGCTGACCGATGCGCACGGCCGACGGCTGTCCGACAATCTCTATTGGCAGGGCAGGGACGAGGCCAGCCTGCGGGCGCTCGATTCCATGAAGGCACAGCCAGTTCAAATCGAGGCGCACTCGGCAGTCCACGGCGATGAGATCGCAATCCAGGTATCGCTGCACAACACGGGCGGGGCACCGGCGCTCGCGGCCAAGTTGACGCTGGTAGATGACGCGGGTCAGCGCATCCTGCCTGTGTTCTACAGCGATAATTACGTGTCGCTGCTGCCGGGGGAGCGCCGCGACCTCGAGATCCGCTGTCCGGGCATTCATCCCGGCGCCGCGCGAGTCAGGCTGCGAGGGTGGAATGTCGCGCCTGCCGAGATCGCGGCAGAATCGGTGCACTGAGCCAAAGGAGTTCCGGCATATGTCTTCCGCATCCACCCGCCCTTCCCGAACCTGGCAATCATGGGTCGCCGCGGCCGTTCTGTTCATTACCCTCAGTCTGGCACTGCGCTCAGAGCCGGCGCCGGCGGCCGCAACGGCGTCTCACCCGGTGCGCGCACTCAAAATCACGGTGCTGGTCACCAATGTCGCCGGCGATCCGCGCGCCGGCGATGGAGAGTGGGGTTTCTCGGCGCTGGTCGAGGTCGATGGGCACAAGATCCTGTATGACACCGGGGCCTCCCCCGATCTGGTCTTGCGCAACGCCCGCGCGCTGCACGTGGACCTCTCGGATGTCGAGGATGTGGTGCTGTCGCACAACCATTGGGATCATGTTGGTGGCCTGCTGACGCTACGCGCGGAGTTCTCCAAGACCAACCCCAAGGCCATGAGCCGCGCCCACGTAGGCGCTGGGATCTTCCGGCCGCGCCTGACCTCCACGGGCGAGGATCACAACGGCCTCAAGGACATTCGCGCACAGTATCTGGCCATGGGCGGCAGCTTCATCGTGCACGATGGGCCAACGGAGCTGCTGCCGGGGGTCTGGTTCGCGGGTCCGGTACCCCGTCCGAACAACGAGAAGAACTGGTCCCCGGGACTATCACTCGCAACGCCGAGCGGACAGATTGAGGACAATGTGCCGGAAGACAGCCCTCTGCTGTTCGATACCCCGGAGGGAATAGTCATCCTGACCGGCTGCGGCCATGCGGGCATCATCAACATCGTCGAATATGCGCGGCAGCTGCAGGGCGTCCGGCCAGTGATTGCGATCGTGGGCGGCATCCACCTGTTCGCGGCCAGCGATGCCGCCATCGCCTGGACCGGCGAGAAGCTCAGGCTGTACGGACTCCAAAATCTGCTCGCGGCGCACTGCACGGGTTTCGAGGCGACTTATCGCCTGCGCCAGATCGTCGGGCTCAGGCGTGAGAATGCCGTGGTGGCTGCGGCCGGCTCGTCCTTCACCCTGGGCAAGGGCATCGATCCGCTGGCGCTGGCGCGCTAGATACTTGACTGAGTCAAGCATCTGGTGCAGCCTGCGCCCTGTGCCCCAGTCCCTGAAAAAGACCACTGCACCCACCGCTCCCACCGCTGGCGCCGCGATCGCGGCGGTGCGCGGTTTCAATCGTTTCTACACGCGTCAGCTCGGCCTGCTCGACAGGGGTCTGCTCGGCAGCGACTTCACGCTCACGGAGGCACGCGTTCTCTACGAGCTTGCCCATCGCAAAGCCAGCACGGCCTCGCAGATCGGCAAGGACCTCGGACTCGATCTCGGCTATCTGAGCCGCCTGGTCAAAAAGTTCGAGCGTCGCCGCCTGATCGAACGCACCCGCTCGAGCAGCGACGGCCGCCAGCACCAGCTCAAGCTCACGCAGAAGGGGCACCACGCGTTCGAACCTTTGAATCGCGCGGCTAAAGCACAGATCGCGGACATGATCCACCCGATGACGCAGGATCAGCGTCGCGAGCTGGTTGACACCATGGGGAAGGCACAACGGTTGCTGCGCCCCGAGAGCGTCCCCGCGCCCTCCTATCGTCTGCGCTCACTGCAGACCGGCGACATCGGCTGGATCATCCACCGGCAGGCCGTGCTGTACGCGCAGGAATACGGATGGGATGAAACCTACGAGCATCTGATCACCGATATCCTGGCAGGCTTTACCAAAGACTTTGATTCCGCCGCCGAAAGTGCCTGGGTGGCGGAGGTGGAGCGGAAAGTCGTCGGCTCGGTGTTCCTGGTCAAGGCCTCCGCGACAGTGGCGCGTCTGCGCCTCCTCTACGTCGAGCCCGAGGCGCGCGGCCTTGGAATCGGCCGGCGGCTGGTGCGAGAGTGCATCGATTTCGCGCGTGCCCGGGGCTACCGAAAGCTCACGTTATGGACCAACGATGTATTGGGCTCGGCGCGGCGCATCTACGAAGCCGCGGGATTTCAACTCATGAAGCAGGAGCACCACCATTCCTTCGGTAAGCAACTGGTGGGGCAAACCTGGGAGCTCCCGCTGTAGGAACTACTGCGCCATCTCGAGCAGCGCCGAGAGGGTGCGCCAATTGCGTGCGGTCGCATCCGCCCCGAGGTGCCTTTCGGCCGCAGCGCCAAGCTTCGAGGTCCCCATGCCGTCGGGGGCGTACAGATAGAACACCTTGCCCCTGATCTCGAACATCTCGCGACCAGCGCGCAGCCGATTCAGCGCGCCGAGATCGGCAGACTCCGGCTTCTCCGCCAGAAAGAACAGATGCAGCCGGTTGGGTTCGGCCTCGCCGGCGCTAAACGGGTTGGCCGCGACGGCGCGTTGCAGATCCGAAACGGCCAGTACGAAGACTTTGGGAGCAAAACCGTGCGCCTGCGCGACGGCGCGGGCGATACGTGTTGCGAGTGAGCCTGCCGTGCCCGTTCGGCTTTGGAAGACGACGTTGCCGCTCTGAATATAAGTCCTGATCTGCGAGAAGCCTTCGGCCTCCAGCGTGCCGCTGAGAGATTTCATGGGGAGGGAGTTTCGGCCGCCCACATTGATGCCACGGAACAAGGCGATCCAGGTGCTCACGCGGCGGAAGCTATCACGATCACGCTTGCGGTACGATGAGCCCCAGGGGGTTTCATGTCGGCTCTGTCGGGCAATCTCGCTTCGGGCGTACTGGGTCATTGGGACTGGTCGGTCGTAGCCGCCTATGCAGTGTTG
Organism: uncultured Gammaproteobacteria bacterium; assembly: GCA_963819195.1. GTDB lineage: Bacteria > Pseudomonadota > Gammaproteobacteria > Steroidobacterales > Steroidobacteraceae > FEN-1191. The sequence goes on along the minus strand of CAWFVL010000006.1, from coordinate 29,954 downwards.
CTGCTGGTCGTCGGCGTCTCCACATCGCGGCGGCACGCACGCGCCGAGGATTATTTCCTGGCCTCCCGGAATTCCCGCTGGCCTGCGATCGGCATGTCGCTGCTGGCGTCCAACATCTCCTCGACAGCGCTGATCGGCCTGGCGGGGGCCGCCTATGCCACTGGGATCTCCGTCTACGACTACGAATGGTCGGCGGCCGTGATCCTGGTCATTTTTTGCGTGTTCCTGCTGCCCTTCGTGCTGCGCAGCCGCGTCTACACCATGCCCGAGTTCCTCGAGCGCCGCTACGACATGCGCTCGCGGATCTACCTGGCGCTACTGACGCTGTTTCTGAATATCTTTCTCGATTCAGCCTGCGCGCTGTACAGCGGCTCGCTGGTGTGCCAATTGCTGTTGCCCGGCGTCCCGCTGCTGCTGATCACGGCAACGCTGGCGGGCGTGGCCGGCATCTACACCATCCTGGGCGGACTGCGCGCTGTCATATACACCGAGACGTTGCAGGCGATCGTGCTCATCGGCGGCGCCACCGCCATAGCGGTGGAAGCATTTCATCGCGCCGGAGGCTGGCACACCGTGATGACACACGTCGATCCGGCGGCGCTGTCGCTGATCAGGCCCATCGGCGATGCCGCCGTGCCCTGGCCCGGCCTCGCCTTCGGTATTCCGGTGCTCGGTTTCTACTACTGGTGCACGAATCAGTTCATCGTCCAGCGCGTGCTGTCGGCGCACGATGTCGAGAATGGACGCCGCGGCGTGCTACTGGCCGGACTGCTTAAGTTACCGGTGCTCTTTCTCATGGTACTGCCGGGAACCTGCGCCATCCTGTTGTACCCGCACCTGTCCCGGGCGGATGCGGTCTATCCCACGCTGATCTTCCACCTGTTGCCGGCCGGGCTTATGGGACTGGTCGTCGCCGGCTTCGTCGCCGCCACGATGGCATCGGTTGCCTCGACCCTGAATTCCGCCTCGACACTGCTGACGATGGACATCATCAAGCGTATTCGGCCTGGATTGAACGACTTCCGCCTCGTGCGCGTCGGCAAGATCAGCACCGCGGCGTTCCTGGTGTTTGCGGTGATCTGGTCCTCGAGAGTCGCCAGCTTTGGCTCGCTGTGGCAGTACCTTCAGGGGGTCCTGGCGTACGCGGTGCCGCCGATCGTCGCTCTATTCGGAGTCGGGCTTTTCTGGCGCGGCGCGAATGCCGGCGGCGCCTGGATCATGCTGCTCGTCGGTACGGCGTGCGGTTTCGGCGCGTTCCTGACGAACGTCGTGTTCGGCATCACGCACCTGCACTTCCTATACGTGGCTCCGCTGCTGCTCGCCATCGACGTGACCGTACTCGCGATCGCCAGTTACGCGATGCGCCCCGCGGTCTCTCCAAACATCGACGCCCTGATGTTTACCTCAGCGGCGCTGCGCGAAGACAGCCGCCAGCTCGAAGGTGTGCCGCTATGGCGCAATTATCGCGTCCAGGCGGTCTTACTGCTGGCTTTGACCGCCTGTATCGTCTGGATGTTTCGATAGACGGGAACAGCATATGAGCTCTGACTGGACTCGACGGGATTTTCTGGGCGTCGTGCCCGGCATCGCCACCGCGGGCGGCGGCGCGGTCGCCAGCGCGGGCGCAGCCGTGACATCAGCACCCGCCGGCGCTTCCAGTCCCGAGCTTTGCTATCGCAGTGTGCGTGAGCTGACGGCGCTGCTTCGCACGCGGCAGCTCTCATCGCGGGAGCTCATGTCCGCGCATCTCGAGGCCATCCGCCTCTGGAACCCGCATCTGAACGCCATCGTCGCCAGGCTCCCCGATGAGGAGTGCCTGCGACTGGCCGAAGCCGCCGACGCGCGCTTCGCGCGCAGCGAACCCATGGGCGCATTGCACGGCCTGCCCTGGGCATTCAAGGATCTCGAGGCGGCCGTCGGATTCCCCTGGACGCATGGTTCGAGCATTTTCCGGGATGATCATCCGACGAGCGATTCGGTGCTGGTAGAGCGGCTGCGGCGGGCGGGCGTGCTACCGATCGGCAAGACCAATACGCCGGAATTCGGCATGGGATCGCAAACCTACAACGAGGTGTACGGCACCACCGTCAATCCCTACGACCTCAACAAGACAGCCGGCGGATCCAGCGGCGGCGCGGCAGCCAGTGTCGCCTCCGGCATGCTGCCGGCAGCCGATGGCAGCGATCTGGCCGGATCACTGCGCAATCCGGGCAACTTCAACAATGTCGTCGGATTTCGCCCGACCGTGGGCCTGGTTCCCATGGCGCCGGGCACGATGCCGTTCCTGGGATTCGCCGTCAAAGGACCGATCGCACGCTCAGTGTCTGATGTGGCCTTCATTTTGTCCGCGATGGCAGGGCCCGATCCGCGCGACCCGGCCTGCTACCCCTCCGATCCCACCTTGTTCGCCGCGCCCCTGGCGCGCAGCGCCAAAGGCACGCGCATTGCCTGGTGTCCCGATCTGGGAGGTCTGCCGCTGGATCGTCGTGTGCGCGCGGTGCTGGAAGCCCAGCGGCATGTCTTTGAGGACCTGGGCTGCGTCGTCGAGGAGGCGCACCCGGACCTGGCCGACGCGGATGAGGTGTTCCTGACGCTGCGCGCGTTCCGCTCCTGGAGCAACCTGGCGCCGCTGCTGGAGTCGCATCGCTCCGAGCTCAAGCCCGAGGCGATCTGGGAGATTGAACACGGCGCCAGCCTCACCACAGCGCAGGTCTCAAGGGCCATGGTGCGACACGGCCAGCTGATCGACCGCTTCACCGCATTCCAGCAGACCTATCCGTTTCTGCTCGCGGCCGTGAACCAGGTGCCCGCCTTCGATGCCCGGCTACATTGGCCGACGGCCATCGAGGGGGTGACCATGGAAAACTACATCGCCTGGATGAAATCCGCTTACTGGGTCACGAACACTTTCTGTCCGGCGATATCGGTGCCGGCCGGATTCACGCCCGAGGGGCTGCCGGTGGGAATCCAGATCGTGGGGCGCCGCTACGATGACTTCGGCGTGCTGCAGCTCGCCTATGCCTTTGAACAGGCTACGGGTATTGGTAAGCGAAGGCCGTTGCTGCCTCGCAGCACGGCGTAGCGCGGCTCAAGCTCAAAAAGTAGTTGCCATAGCACCTACTTTCGCAGCCTCACGCGCTGCTGCGCACCCGCCGGCTCGTATCCACGAGCCGCAGGATCATCGGCGTGAAGATCAGCTGCATGGCCAGTCCCATCTTGCCTCCCGGGCAGACGATGGTGTTCGGACGCGACATCATCGAGTCGTGCAGCATCGACAGCAGATACTGGAAATCGATGCCCTTGGAGTTCGAGAAACGGATCACGAGCATGCTCTCGTCGGCCGACGGCACATCGCGCGACACGAACGGATTGGAGGTATCGACGATCGGCACGCGCTGAAAATTCACATGCGTGCGCGAGAACTGCGGGCAGATGTAGTTCACGTAGTCCGGCATGCGGCGCAGGATGGTGTCGACCACGGCCTCGGAGGTGTAGCCGCGTGCCACCTTGTCGCGGTGCAGCTTCTGGATCCATTCGAGATTGATGGTCGGCACCACACCCACCAGCAGATCGGCGTGCCGCGCGACATTGATCTCGCCGGTCACCACGGCGCCATGGAGTCCTTCGTAGAAAAGCAGATCGGTCTTGGCCGGCAGGTCCTCCCAGGGCGTAAACGTCCCGGGCTTCTGCCCGTAAGGTGCGGCTTCTTCGGCGTTGTGCAGGTATTTGCGCGCCTTGCCGGAACCGGTCTGGCCGTAGCTGCGGAACAGGGCTTCGAGTTCGGTGAACAGATTCGCATCCGGACCGAAGTGCGACAGCGATGTGCCTGCTTGCGCCGCCTCCTCCAGCAACCGGCGCATCTCGGCGCGGTCATAGCGATGAAACGCATCGCCCTCGACCAGGGCCGGCGTCAGCTGCTCACGGCGAAAAATGTGCTGGAAGGTACGCGTCACCGTGGTGGTGCCGGCCCCCGAGGAACCGGTGATGGCGATGACGGGATGTTTTGCCGACACAGTGCCCCCTTAACCGCGGCCGCCGAACCGGAACTCGCCGCTGAATAATGACTTGGTATTGAACAGGGGCGAGGCGAACGCCTCATCCGTGCCGGCGTCGAATTCCCGGTGGTAGCGCTCGATGCGTTCGACTTCGTTCCTGGACCCTAGTATCAGCGGTACGCGCTCGTGAATGGATGCGGGCTCTATGTCCAGCACGCGCCCTCGCCCGGTCGAGGCCCGGCCGCCCGCCTGCTCCATGATCATGGCCATGGGATTGGCCTCGTACAGCAATCGCAATCGGCCCGGCAGATCGACATCCTTGTTATCGCGCGGATACATGAAGAGTCCGCCCCGCATGAGAATACGATGCACTTCGGCGACGAGTGATGCAATCCAGCGCATGTTGAAGTCCGCTTCGCGCACTCCGGTCTTGCCGCGTACGCACTCGGACACATAGCGCTGCACCGGGCGCTCCCAGAAGCGTTCGTTCGAGGTATTGATGGCGAACTCGCGTGAATCCTCGGGCACCGTCATGTTCGGGTGCGTGAGAATGTAGGCGCCGATCTCCGGATCAAGCGAAAATCCGTGCACGCCTCGACCCAGTGTCAGCACCAGCATGGAAGCCGGGCCATAGAGCGCGTAGCCGGCACAGACCTGCCGCACGCCTGGTTGCAGGAAGTCCTCGGTGCGGGCGGGCTCAACGCCGCGCGGCGCGCGCAGGATCGAAAACACCGAGCCCACGCTGACATTGACGTCGATATTCGAGGAGCCGTCGAGCGGATCGAAGGCCAGCAGGTACCGTCCGCGGGGATAGCCATCGGGTATCACATAGGGTTCGGGCAGTTCCTCGGACACCATGCCCGCGAGCTGGCCGCCCCATTCGCAGCTGCGCAGCATGATGTCGTTGGCGATGACATCGAGCTTCTGCTGGGTTTCGCCCTGCACGTTATGGGTCGCGTTCGAGCCATGCGCACCATTCAGCGGCCCGCGGGCCACCGCGGTGGAAATGTATTTGCAGGCGGTCTGGATGTCATTGATCAGCGCCGTGAGCTGCTCGTCACGCTCGGCGGTCTGGCGCTGCTCCTCGATGATGAACTTGGATAGCGTCGTGCGTCCGTATTGCATGGCGGTCAGTCGCTCCTGCTGGATTCGGCGAATACACGGCTGGCGCGTATGTCCTGTTCCGTGATGGTCGATAGAGCTTGGGCATCGACTTTGCCGCCGATGCTGCACAGCCGGCTCGCCTGGCGCAGGCGCGCGCGATCGAGGGCGTTGCGAATCGAGCGCGCGTTGGCGAAATGCGGGAGTGACTGCCGGCGTTCAATGTATTGATCGAAGGCCTGCTTCGCCGCGGGGTCGAAGTGATACTGCATGCGCTCGAGCATGCCCGCGGCGATCTGCCCGAGTTCATCGGCACTGTAATCGGGGAAATCGATGTGGTGCGCGATGCGCGATGAAAATCCCGGATTGGATCGGAAGAAGGTCTCCATGCGGTCTTTGTAGCCCGCCAGGATCACGACCAGGTCGTCGCGCTGGTTCTCCATGACCTGCAGCAGGATCTCGATGGCCTCCTGCCCATAATCGCGTTCGTTCTCGGGGCGGTAGAGGTAGTAAGCCTCGTCGATGAACAGCACCCCGCCCATGGCACGCTTGAGCACTTCCTTGGTCTTGGGCGCCGTGTGGCCAATGTACTGGCCCACCAGGTCATCACGGGTCACGGAGATCAGGTGGCCTTTGCGCACGAACCCCAGCCGATGCAGGATCTCGGCGATGCGCTGTGCCACGGTGGTCTTGCCGGTGCCCGGATTGCCGGTGAAGGACATGTGCAGACTCGGTGCACCCGAGGCCATGCCGAGCGTGCTGCGTGCCTTTTCCACCGCCAGGAAAGCTGCGATCTCGCGCAGCCGCGTCTTCACCGGAGTCAGTCCCACCAGCTCGCGATCGAGCTGCTCGAGCGCATCGGTAACGCGTGCCTCGCGCAGGATGGCCGCCAGGTCAACGCTGCCGGGCGCATCGACGTGTGCGCCGCCTTCAATCGGCAGAGGTGAGGCGCTGCTCATCCGGCGTTCAATAACGCTCGCTCTCAGGCTTTTCGGTCGCGTACGAGCGCACCGTGTAGCGAATCGAGCGTCCCTCGCGCTCCTCGCGCATCAGCATGAAGCCCGGCTCCACCGCCGGACGATTGACGATATAGGACATGCGCGGCGTCTCCCAGCCGCGGGTCGCATCGAATGCGGTGACGCGGATGTAATGTCGCGGAAAGGCTTTCCGGCAGTCGTTGATCTCCTTGAGGATGCCCGCCGGGTCCTTGAGATCGAACATGGGATTGCCGTACATGTCCCAGTAGGTATTGCGCGGATGCGGATCGTCGGTGTACTCGATACCGATGGCCCAGCCGCGCTCGAGCGCGTAGTTGATCTGCGCGGTGATCTGCACGTCCGTGAGATCCGGCAGGAAGGAGAACTGGCCCTGCGTCAGGCGAGATCCGATATTGGTCATCATGGTCGTTTGACTCCTTCTGATCAGGCGCTGGCGGTGGCAGTGGGGACGAAATCGGCGGTGTCGGTGGATTCGTAGTTGAAGCTCACCTCGCCCCAGGTGTCGATGGCGGCTCGCAATGGTGCGCACCACTTGGCTGCATCGCGCAGAATCTGCGGGCCTTCGCGCAGATAGTCGCGGCCCTCGTTGCGCGCCATGATCATGGCTTCCAGGGCGACACGATTCGCCGTGGCGCCGGCCTGTATGCCCTGCGGGTGGCCGATGGTGCCGCCGCCGAACTGCAGCACCACATCCTCGCCCAGATAATGAATCAGCTGATGCATCTGTCCGGCGTGAATACCGCCGGAGGCCACCGGCATGACCTTGCGCAGCGAGGCCCAGTCCTGGTCGAAGAACAGGCCGTGCTCGAGGTTGGCCACGGTGCGCGACTCGCGCAGGGTGTCGTAGAAGCCCCTGATCATGAGCGGATCGCCCTCGAGCTTGCCGACCACGGTGCCCGCGTGGATGTGATCGACGCCGGCCATGCGCATCCACTTGCAGATCACGCGGAAGTTCATGCCGTGGTTCTTTTGCCGGGAATAGGTGGAATTTCCCGCACGGTGCAGGTGCAGGATCATGTCGTTCTTGCGGGCCCACTTGGCCATAGACTGAATGGCGGTGTAGCCGATGACCAGGTCGATCATGATGATGGCCGAGCCCAGCTCGCGCGCGAACTCGGCGCGCTCGTACATGTCCTCCATGGTGCCAGCCGTCACATTCAGGTAGTGGCCCTTGACCTCGCCGGTGGCGGCCGAGGCGCGGTTGACCGCTTCCATGCAATAGAGATAGCGGTCGCGCCATCCCATGAACGGCTGGCTGTTGATGTTCTCATCGTCCTTGACGAAATCGAGGCCTCCCTTGAGCGCCTCATAGACCACGCGGCCGTAGTTGCGCCCCGAAAGGCCCAGCTTCGGCTTGGTGGTGGCGCCCAGCAGCGGCCGCCCGAATTTATCCAGGCGTTCGCGCTCGACCACGATGCCGGTGGCCGGGCCCTGGAAAGTCTTCAGATACGCCACCGGTACGCGCATGTCCTCCAGCCGCAGGGCCTTGATGGCCTTGAAGCCGAACACGTTGCCGATGATCGAGGCAGTCAGGTTGGCGATCGAGCCCTCCTCGAACAGGTCGAGGTCATACGCGATCCACGTGAAATACTGTTGCTCGGTCTTGGTGCCGGGCCCCGTGTTCGGCACCGCCTCGACCTTGAAGGCCTTGGCGCGATAGAGCTCGCAAGCCGTCAGCCGGTCAGTCCAGACGACGGTCCAGGTGGCGGTGGAGGACTCGCCGGCGACCGCCGCGGCGGCTTCTTCCGGATCCACACCCGCCTGCGGGGTGATCCGGAAGACCACCACGAGATCGGTTTCGAGGGGAACGTAGTCTGGCTGCCAGTAACCCATTTCGACATAACGCAGTACTCCTGCCTTGTAGCGCTTGGCGGTTGCCGTGGTGGCCGCCGTGGCGGGCTTGGCCGTGGCGTTTTCGGTGCTGATGGGACGTACGTTCGACATTCTTGGGCTCCTGGGCGCAAATCGGATCTGGCCGACCTTACGGGAGCCAAAAGGTAAGTAACAGTCAGTTATTTTGACTTTTTAGATAAGCTTCTTATTATCTATCGGATGTTGAACGTCTCTATCCGGCAGCTGCGCATCTTCGTGGCCGCAGCCAAGCACGGCAGCTTTGCGCGCGCGGCCGAGGAGATGCATATCAGCCCCCCGGCGGTTTCGATGCAGATCAGCGATCTCGAGACCTCGGTCGGCCTGCCCTTGTTTGATCGCGTGGGTCGCTCCGCCTCGCTGACGATGACCGGTGAATACTTCCTGGTGCACGCGCGCCGCATCCTCGGTTCCTTGCGCGAAGCCGAGGACACGATCGCGCGCTTTCGCGGACTGAAGGGCGGCACGCTGCGCATCGGCATGGTCAGCACAGCCAAATACTTCGTGCCGCGACTGCTGGCCCGCTTCCGCACCGAACACCCCGCCGTCGAACTGCGGCTCTCCGTGGGCAATCGCGAATCGCTGGTGGAATCGCTGACGCGCAATGACGTGGATCTCGCCATTATGGGCCGCCCGCCGCGCGAGCTGGCAACACGCGCCGAACCCTTCGCGGCCCATCCCTATGTGATCGTCTCCTCGCCAACCCACCCGCTGGCACAGCTCGAACACGTGCGCGCCGCCGCGCTGGCATCGCAGCCCTTCATCGTGCGCGAACCGAGCTCAGGCACGCGTGCCTCGATGGCGCAATATTTCCGCGATCATCAGATCGAGCCATTCGCGCTCATGGAAATGCCCAGCAATGAGACCATCAAGCAGGCGGTGATCGCCGACATGGGAATCGCCTTTCTGTCGCTGCACACGCTGGGACTCGAGCTGCAGTTCGGGCTGCTGAAGATTCTGCCGGTGGAGGACCTGCCGCTGATGCGGCGCTGGTTCGTGATCCACCCGCAGGCGAAGACACTCTCGCCGGCGGCCGAATCCTTCCGCTATTTCATCCTCGAGCAGGGAGAGAAGCTGCTCGCGGCCCAGTTCGGTACGCTAAGCCCGCACTGATTCAGGGGTCGATAACCTTCAAGGATCGATAACCCGGTTCAGGGTCGATAGCCCGGTCCGCGCAGCACCCTGCCGGGCAGTGCCCCGGTCATCTGGCCCTCGGCAATGACGGGCACGCCGTTCACGAGCACGTACTGCATGCCCTGCGAGAGTTGATTGGGCTCCTCGAAGGTTGCGAGGTCGCGAATCGTCGCCGGATCGAAGATCACAAGGTCGGCCCACATGCCCTGCTTGAGAACACCGCGATCGGTCAGGCGCATGCGCTGCGCGGGCAGCGCCGTGAACTTGCGGATCGCGTCCTCGAGCGTGAGCGCGTGATCTTCGCGGACGTACTTGCGCAGGATGCGCGGAAAGGTGCCGTAGGCGCGTGGATGCGGATGTTCCTTGCCGAGCAGACCCTCAGGTGAGGTCCCCTGGGAATCATTGTCGATCGAAACCCATGGCTGCTTGAGTGCCAGCAGGATGTCGGGCTCGCTCATGCCGAAGACGGCCACGCTGGTGAAGGCGCGGTCCTTGATCAGCAGATCGCACAGGGCATCGATCGGATCCTCGTGCCACAGCTCGGCCACCTCCGATAATCGCTTGCCCTGCAGGCTCAGCAACTCCGGGTTCTGAACCACCGCGATCTGGATCGCCTCGGGTCCGGGTATCTCCTGCCATTCGTTATCCCAACTGCCATCGGAGGTCAGCAAAGACTGGCGAATCCGGGCGCGCGCGGCCGGGTCTTTGAGCCGCTCGATGAGGGCCGCATCGCCGCCGTCATGCGCCCAGGGCGGAATGAAGGCGGACATGGTGTTAAACCAGGCCGGATAGGCGTAGGTGTTGGCACTGATGTCGATGCCGGCGGCACGCGCGGCTTCTATCTGCGCGACAACCTGGGGCATCTTGCCCCAGTTGGCTTTGCCGGCGGCCTTCAGATGCCAGATCTCCACCGGGATATGCGCTTCGCGGCCAATACGGATGGCCTCATCGATGGCCGCAGTTTCGGCATCGCCCTCGCTGCGCATATGCGTGGCATAGATGCCGCCGTGCCGGGCGGCCTCAGAGGCCAGCGCTATCAGCTCTTCCGTATGGGCATAGGGCGCCGGGGCGTACTGCAGCGCCGTGGAAACACCCACGGCTCCGTCTTCCATCGCCTGTGCAATCAGCGCCTGCATGGCGCGCAACTGCGCGTCAGTGGGCTGGATATCGCCGTCGCCGAGTACCATGCGCCGCGCCGTGGCGGCACCGACATAGCTCGCGAGGTTAATGCCCATGTGCGCTCGCTCGAGCCGCGCAAAGTACTGTCGCATCGTCCGCCAGTCGGGTGTGATCTGCAGGTGCTCGTACGTGGCGCGACCGGCGGCGATGATGGCATCGTTGAGCGGCGCGGCCGACTCGCCCTCGCCAGTGATCTCGGTGGTAATGCCCTGGTAGATCTTCGAGGGCAATCGCGGCTCGACCAGCATGGTCAGTTCCGACTGTCCGAGCATGTCGATGAATCCCGGTGCGACCACGCGACCGCCGGCATCAATGGTGCGCCGGCGCGGCGACGATGCCAGATCCCCAATGGCGTTTATGTGACCGTCGCGGATACCGACATCACCCGAGTACCACGGCGAGCCCGTGCCATCGATGATGTGGCCGCCCACGATCACGATGTCAAAGGAGGCGGGTGGTGAACCTGCGGCCCGGCAGATGGAAAGCGCCAGCAACAACGCGAATGCGGCTGATGCACAAAGGCGGGCAAATAATGTAAACATTCGCCTATGGTAACCTCTCAATCCATGCGCCGTACGTTTCCAGCAACGGTAGCGGCCATCGCCTTTGTGGCAACCTTGGCGGCCGTCCAACCGCTCCAGGCAGCATCTCACGCATCACTCGAATCGCGGCTGGCAGCCCAGAACGCGCTGTTTGATGAGCAATTCGAAGTCGACCTGAAGGCGCATCCGGAAAAGGCCACCGAGTACGGCGACTATCGCTACAACGATCGACTGGATGACCGTTCCCTGGCGGCGGCGGAAAACCTGCACGCAGCCGACGAACGCTTTCTGACCAGGCTCGCCGCCATCGACACCTCCGGATTCAGCGAGCAGGACCGGTTGTCGCACGAGCTCATGCAACGGACGCTGCACGAGCGCATCGAGAGCTATCACTTCCGGGAATTCGAGATGCCCCTGAATCAGATGGACGGCGCGCCTGGGGATCTGGCGGATCTGCCGCTGGCCGTGCCGCTGGATTCCACGCAGCGATACGAGGACTACCTTGCGCGACTGCACCAGATCCCACGCGCCTTAGCACAGACCAAACAGGTGCTTCGCGCCGGCATCAAGGATCATTTGATGCCAGTACGGTTTCTGCTCGAGAAGATTCCGGCGCAATGCCAGGGCATCATAGACGCGGATCCATTCCTGCAGCCGATTGCCAAATTTCCGGACAACATCGGCACCGCAGATCGGGAGCGGCTCACCAAGGCCATCAACGAAGCTGTTGCCAACGAAGTCCTGCCGGCCTACAGGGATTTCGCCAACTTCATCGCCATCGAATACGCCCCACGCGGACGTACCACGCTCAGCGTTGCCTCCCTTGCGGGCGGCGATGCCCGCTATCTGAGCAGCATTCACTCGCAAACCACGGTCACCAATATGACGCCGGCGCAGATTCATGCGCTGGGCTTACGCGAGGTCGCGCGCATCCAGTCTGAAATGCTCGCGCTCGCGCAGGCGCAAGGCTTCGCGGATCTGGAGAGTTTTCGCGACGCGATCAGCAACAATCCCAAATACGTGCCGGGCTCGGCGCAGCAGATCATCGATGACTACCGACATTACATCGCGCAGATGCAGCCGAAGCTGCCGGAGCTGTTCGGCCTGATGCCTGCTTCGCCGGTCACCGTGGAAGCCATTCCGCCATTCCAGGCCGCCTCCGCCACCCATTATGTGGAGGGAACGCCGGATGGGAAGCGTGCCGGCCGGGTGGTGGTAGCGACCTCCGAGTTTGCCCAGCGTAGCCTGATCGACGACGAATCGATCGCCTATCACGAGGGAGTTCCGGGCCATCACCTGCAGATTTCGATCGCGCAGCAGCTGACGGGGCTGCCGCAGTTTCGCAGACACGGGGAGTCGCCCGGTTACGTCGAGGGCTGGGCTCTCTATTCGGAGCAGCTCGGCAAGGAAGTGGGCTTCTACCAGGATCCGGGCAGCGATTACGGGCGCCTCAGCAGCGAACTGTTCCGCGCGGTACGCCTGGTGGTCGATACCGGAATTCATTCCATGGGATGGAGCCGCGAGCAAGTAGTGGAGTTTTTCCGGCGGTCACACGCCGTCGATGAACCGACCATTCAGTCGGAAACCGATCGCTACATCGCGTGGCCCGGGCAGGCGCTTGCGTACAAGCTCGGACAGCTCAAATTCCGCGAACTGCGTGAACGCGCGCGTACCGAGCTGGGACCCAAATTCGACATTCGCGCCTTCCACGATGAGATGCTCAATGCCGGCGTGCTGCCGCTCGACCTGCTTGAGGAGCGCACCGATCGCTGGATCCAGGCGCAGAAACAGCACTAGGTCAAATAATCCGCCAGCACGGTCTCATCAACCGGGCTTGTGGCGCTCATTGCATTGAACAGAGGGGTCAGCGCAGCTGCCAGCGCGAGATTGAGGATCACGGTAAATAGCGCGGTATAGCCGGGCACCGTGTAGCCGCCGATAGTCAGCGTGTAGGTCGGCGTGAGATGAGCGGCCATCGCCATCCAGGTTCCGGCAATCGTCCCGGCCGTCCATCCCACCAGCAGCGCCCAGGCATTGAACCAGCGTGTATGCGCCCCGACCAACACCGCCGGCAGCGTCTGGATGATCCAGATGCCGCCCAGCAGCTGCAATTGCACTGCGTACTGGGCTGGGATGTAGAGAATGAACACCAGTGCGCCAATCTTGACCAGCAGCGACGACCACTTGGCCACCTGCGCTTCCTCGCGATCCGAGCAGCGCGGGTTGAAGAATTCGCGATGGATATTTCGCGTGTACAAGTTGGCGGCGGCGATCGACATAATGGCCGCCGGCACCAGCGCGCCGATGCCGATCGCGGCGAATGCCACGCCGACGAACCACGCCGGAAAGCTATGCATCAGCAGCGCCGGCACGGCGAAGTTGTTGCCGAATTGTTTGAATCCGGCCGCAAACTCCGGCAGCTTATCGACCCCGGCCGCGTACGCCATGAATCCGAACAGGCCCAGCAGACCCAGCATCAGCGTGAATGCCGGCACGATGATGGCATTGCGACGCACGGCCCGTTCGCTGTTGGCGCTCAGTACTGCCGTCAGCGCATGCGGGTACATCCATAGGGCCATGCACGAGCCCAGCGCCAGGGTGGCATAGGCGCTGTAGCTGCCCGTCGTGTGCGGACCCGGCACTGCAAGCAGCAGCTTCGCCTTCGGCACGGCGGCAAATACCTTGCCGAAGCCTCCGAGCTGTATCGGAATGACGATGATGGCCGTGAACACGGTGAAATAGATCAGGATGTCCTTGACGATGGCAATCGAAGCCGGCGCGCGCAGGCCGCTCGAGTAGGTGAAGGCGGCGAGAATCACGAACGCGATGATGATGGGCACTTCGGTTGCGAGCCCAGTGCCTGAAAGCCCCAGCGCACCGATCACGACCTGCATGCCCACGAGCTGCAGGGCGATATAGGGCATCGTCGCCACGATGCCGGTGATGGCGATCGCAGTCGCCAGCCAGCGATTGCCAAAGCGCCCGCGCACAAAATCCCCGGCGGTGAGGTAGCCACGCCTGCGGCAGACATTCCAGAGTCGGGGAAGGAACAGAAACAGGATCGGATAGTTCAGCAGCGAGTACGGCACCGCGAAGAAGGCCGGCGCACCGACGGCAAACACAAACGCCGGCACGGCGATAAAGGTGTATGCGGTGTAGGAATCGCCTCCTATCAAAAACCAGGTGACCACGGTGCCGAAACGATGGCCGCCCAGGCCCCATTCGTGCAGCAGATCCAGATCGCCCCTGCGCCAGCGCGCGGCGGCAAAGCCCAGCCAGGTGACGAAACCGAACAGGGTGGCGAAGACGCTGAGCGTTATCCAGTCGATGTGAGGCACGGCGCGGCTCGTTCGCTCTTATTGTTCTTGAGCCGAATAACGTATTCGAAACTGCGCCCCCTGACAACACAAGCCCCGCCGACCTTGCGGTCGACGGGGCCCATGCTGTCAGCAAACCGTCGTCGAGCTTCAGATGCTCATGCAGATCGACTTGGTCTCGAGATAATTCTTCAGCACTTCCTGGCCCATCTCGCGACCCCACCCCGACTGCTTGTAGCCGCCGAACGGCATGGAAGCGTCGAAGATGTTGTAGCAGTTGATCCACACCGTGCCGGCGCGCAGCTTGTTGGCGATGCGATGCGCGCGCTGGATGTTGCTGGTCCAGAGGCCGGCGGCCAGACCGTACACCGTATCGTTGGCGCGACGAATGATGTCATCGTCGACTTCCTTGAATGGCATCACGGTCACGACAGGGCCAAAGATCTCCTCTTTATATACCTTCATGCTGTCCTTGGTGCCGTCGAGCACGGTCGGCTGCACGAAGAATCCGGTCTCGCCGTGGCGCTGGCCGCCGGTGACCGTGCGGGCGCCCTCGTCGCGACCCGACTTCAGGAAACCCGTGACTCGCTCGAACTGCACTTTCGAGACCAGGGGTCCCATCTCGCTGGCCGGATTGAGGCCCGGTCCAAGTTTGATCTTCTTGGCAGCGGCGCTGACGCCCTCGAGCACCTGATCGTAGCTCTTTTCCTGCACGAACAGGCGTGAGCCTGCGCAGCAACACTGGCCGTGGTTGAAGAAAATCGCATTCGACGCGCCCGGAATGGCGAGGCTCATGTCCGCATCATCAAGAATGATGTTGGGCGACTTGCCGCCCAGTTCGAGCGTGACCTTCTTCAGATCATTGGCGGCGGCCTTGACGATGAGCTTGCCGACTTCGGTCGAGCCTGTGAAGGCCACCTTGTCGACGCCGGGATGAGCGGCCAGCGGCGCACCGCAGGACTCGCCGAAGCCGGTCACGACGTTGAGCACACCCGGCGGCAGGCCGGCATCCAGGCAGATCTGCGCCAGCAGCAATGCCGACAGCGGGGTCTCTTCGGCAGGCTTGAGTACTACGGTGCAACCCGCGGTCAGCACCGGGCCGAGCTTCCAGGCTGCCATCAGCAGCGGGAAATTCCACGGAATGATCTGTGCGACCACGCCGATGGGCTCCTTGCGCGTATAGGCGTGGTACTGCGCATCGGGCGTGTAGGGCACCGACAGCGACAGCGTGCTGCCTTCGATCTTGGTGGCCCAGCCGGCCATGTAGTGGAACAGGTCCGCGGCCAGCGGCACATCCGCGCCGCGCGCGACGGCAATCGGCTTGCCGTTGTTGAGCGACTCGAGCTGCGCGAGCTCCTCGAGGTGCTCGAGGATCAGATCGCCGATCTTCCACAGTATCTTGCCGCGCGCCGAAGGCGACATATTCGGCCATGGGCCTTCTTCGAAGGCCTTGCGTGCCGCAGCGACGGCCAGATCGACATCGGCCTTCTTGCAGTCGGCTACGTGGGCGATTACCGCCTCGGTAGCCGGATTGAACACCTCGAAGGTCTTGCCATCCTGCGCGTTCTGCCACCGACCATTGATCAGCGCCTGGCGCGGCTGACCGACGAATTTTTTGACGGGTGCGCTCAGCGCCACCATATCAATAGCTGCATTCATATCAATCTCCTGTTACAGGCACCCCAAACTTGGGCTCGGCGGCTCTGGAGGCTCGCGCGAGCAGGACCGGCTGCTGATGAGCCGGGGGGCCGATTATAGGACCGCTTGAGCGACGGGCGAAATCGCGCCCCGCCGCATGAGACAGTTTGTGTCAGGTCGGCCAATCGCCCGCGTAAAACGGCTCCAAACAGCGACTTTGTGACAACCTGCCGGGGGAAGCGTAAAACTAAGCCCCATGGAAACCCGGGCGATACTGCGCCACGTCGATGAGGTCCTCCGGACCGTCGACAGCGTTGCCGATACCCGCATCGCCCGCTCTTGGGCACGCTGCGCGCGTAACTATCACCTGGCCCCCGACCACCGACGGGCCCCCACGGTCATCGAAGCGGGAGCGTTGCGCGAGCGCCTGCAGCGCCACGAGGAGCTCATCGGCGTGGCCGCCGCCGAAATGGACCTGCTCTACGAGCAGGTGGCAGGCTCGGGGTACGCGCTGCTGCTGACCGATGCCAGCGGCATCATCCTCTGCCAGCGGGTCGACCCCACGCTGGGCCAGCTGTTTCGCGGCGCCGGACTGCTGCCGGGCGCGGACTGGAGCGAGCGCAGCGAAGGCACCAACGGCATCGGCACCTGCCTGGCCGAACTCAAACCCGTGACCGTGCATCGGGATGAACACTTCAACTCCAACCACATCGGCCTGTCCTGCTCGGGAGCTTTGATTCGCGATCCGCAAGATGAGGTGGTGGCAGTACTCGATGCCTCCTGCGTCGGTTCGTATGACGCGCGCGGCAGTCAGGTGCACACGATGTCGCTGGTCAACATGTCGGCGCTGGTGATCGAAAAGTGCCTCTTCATGCAGCGTCACCGCGGCAGCATCGTGCTGCGCTTCCACTGGCGTCCCGAGTTCGTGAATCTGGTCAATGATGGGGCGCTGGCGCTGGATCGCGACGGGCGCGTGATCGCGGCAGACCGCGCCGCGATTGCACTGCTGGGTGCCAGGGGCCGCTCGGAGCTGCTGGGCCATTCGATCGAGCAGCTCTTTGCGACGCGGTTCGAGGAGCTCAGGGCCTCATCGCACCGCACCGGCACCACCGCCTGGCCGGTGCGCGCGCACGGGCACGGGCATCGCTATTTCGTGGTGGTCCACGACAGTACGCTGCCGGCAGGTCCGTCGCGCCTGCTCAGCACCCCCGAGGAGAATCGCGTGCATCCAGCCCCTACGGAACCCGCTGCCGACAACACCGAAAGCCAGCACTCCCAGGTACTGGCGGCCATCGAGCGCAGCCGCTGGAACATGACGCACGCGGCAGCCCAGCTCGGCATCAGCCGCAACACGCTCTACCGCCGCATCAAGCAGCTCGGAATCCCCCTGCCGCACGCCCGCCGCTCCTGAACCTGCTCTATGATGCGGGGCATAAGAACCCCGGGACAGGGAGCCTTTGATGCAGCCAAGCAGCCTCGCCACGGCCGCCGCCGACGGCGCGCCCATGACACTCAGCCGTTCGCTGTCCCCGCGGCACGTCACCATGATCAGCATGGGCGGGATGATCGGCGCCGGGGTGTTTGTCGGCAGCAGCGCCGCCATCGCCGGTGTGGGACCGGCTATCGTCCTCAGCTACCTGATTGCCGGGGTGCTGATCCTGCTGGTGATGCGCATGCTGGCGGAGATGGCCACGGCGCTGCCCGAGGTGCGCACTTTCACGGAATTTGCGCGATCGGGTCTGGGCAACCGGGCAGGCTTCGTGGTCGGCTGGCTCTACTGGTACTTCTGGATCATTGTCGTAGCGGTGGAAGCCATCGCCGGTGCGGTGCTGCTGCACGCCTGGATCCCGCTCCCCACATGGCTCCTGGGCACGGGCCTGATCGCCATCATGACCGGTGTGAATCTCATGTCGGCGCGATCGTTCGGCGAATTTGAGTTCTGGTTTGCCTCCATCAAAGTCAGCGCCATCATCGTCTTCACGGTGCTGGCACTCGGGTACGCCAGCGGGCTGCTGTCCCCCGCGGGTCCCACCTGGAGCACCCTGGTGAGCCACGGCGGCTTCATGCCGCGCGGCGGCGTGGCCGTGCTGGCAGGTGTGACCACGGTGTTCTTCTCGCTGACGGGGGCCGAGATCACCACCGTGGCCGCCGCGGAATCCCGCGACCCGGCGCGGGCACTGACGCGCATGACCACCTCCATCATCACGCGCATCGTGTTCTTTTATGTCGGCGCGATCTTTCTGATCGTCACGGTCGTGCCCTGGGACAGCATCGTTCCCGGCCAGTCACCCTTCACGCTGGCGCTCCAGACGATGCACTATTCCTGGGCGGGTGTGGCGATGAGCATCATCATCCTCACCGCCGTACTCTCCTGCCTGAACTCGGCCTTCTACGTCACCTCGCGCGTGCTGTTCACTCTGGCCGAACATCGCGACGCGCCGCAGTGGATGGTGAAACTCAACGCAGGCCGCGTGCCGGCGCGCTCAGTGCTCGCTGGAACGGCCGCCGGCCTGCTCGGCATTTTCGCGGCGGTCTGGTCACCCAACGGCGTGTTTGCCTTCCTCGTCAACGCTTCCGGCGCGCTCATCCTCTACGTCTACATGCTGACCGCGTTCGCGCAGATCCGGCTGCGCCAGCGCATTGATGCCTCGAAACTTGCGATCCGCATGTGGTGGTATCCGTGGAGCACCTACGCGGCAATTCTGGGGATGATCGCCGTGCTGCTGGCGATGGCCGTGACGCCGGCCCACACCAGTGAATTCTGGGTAAGCCTGGCCTCTCTGGCGGTGGTACTCATAGCCTATGAGCTGACGGCGCGCAGCCGTTCGACTACTCTACGACCATGAGCCCTTGGCTTATCGGCATCATCGCCGCGGTCGTACTGTTTGCCGGCATGTTGTTCCTGCTGCGCCGGAGCCGGCCGCCTGGTGCAGTGACCGCGCCTTCCGACGCGCAGTTTGAAGGCGCCGCGGAAGCTCCCCCGGATACCGATTTCGAAGGTGCTGCCGATGCCGGCGCTGCGGCTGCGGCTGCGGCTGCGGCTGCGGACCTCGAATCACAGGCCGTCCTGAGTGTGCGTGCGGAAACGATCCGTTCGATGCGGGAAATCGCCTTTGGTACGCCGCTGCCGCCGGTGGCGTTCCAGATCAAGCCGGGCGATGAGTTTGCGGCCTCCGTGGCCGCCACGCTCACCAACATCGTTGATAAGCCAAACTACGCGCCGCGCCGCCCGATGCAGCTGCCCAAGCTGCTGCAGGCCATCAATGACGAAACCGCCTCACGCGGCGCGCTGTCGCAGATCATCGCCGGCGATCCGGCGCTGGCCGGCAACCTGCTGCGGTTGGCCAATAGCCCCTTCTACCGCCATAGTCCCGAGCCCATCGAGAGCCTTGACCGCGCGGTGGCCATGCTCGGCATCGAAGGCCTGCGATCGATGATTGCCGCGGCTCTCATGCAGCCGGTGTTCCGGATCAGCGGCGGCGGCTTTGCGCAGTTCGGCGATGTGACCTGGGAGCATTCGCTGTTTGCAGCCAATGCCGCCGAGACGCACGCGTCCATGGTCGACAGCGCCGACCCTTTCGCCGCGCAGCTGTTGGCACTGATCCAGGGACTGGCGACGATCGTGGTGTTCAGCGTGGCGCGCGACGCTTTCCTTGCAGGCCAGAGAAAGCCGGACGCGGCGTATATCTCGGCCCTGATCGATGCGCACGCCATCGGCGTGGCGCGCCAGGTGGCGGCCAGTTGGGAGCTCTCCGAGCGCATTGATACTGCGCTGGCCGAACAGCTCGCGCCCCCGACAGCGCTGCCGTCAACGCCGCAGGCCACGCCCCGCAGCCCGCTGGGCAGGGCGCTGCAGTTCGGCACCTTTATTGGCGCATTGGCCGTGCTGCGGGGCCGGGGCGCTATCAACGGTGAAGTCGCGCTCGAAGTGCTGAAGTCGGCCGGCCCGGCCAGCAATGCGGCCGAGCGCGTGTGGACACGCCTCGGCTTCATGCCTGACTGACTTACGCGCGGCTGAGCATCACCTCGGCGGTCAACGCCAATGAACGGCGGCGCGCCTCCTGATCGAACACATGCACGTTGGCCATGAGTTCATCGGGCTGCGTCTGCGACAGGAATCGATCCAGCTCCGCGCGCAACGTGGCCGGCGATCCAACGAACGAATAGTGCATCTGGTGGCCGATCAGGGCCCGCTCCTCCGCGGTCCAGAAGCTGCCCATGTCATCGATGGGCGGCGGCAACTTGCCGGGACGGCCGCGGCGCAATTGCGCGAAGGCCTGCTGATGCGAACTGAACAGGCGCTGGGCTTCACGGTCGGTATCGGCCGCCACCACGTTGACGCAGATCATCGCGTATGGCCGCTCCAGGTGCGCCGAGGGCGCAAAGCCGCCGCGGTAGGCCTCGAGTGCATGCAGCAACAGTTCGGGCGCAAAGTGCGCCGCGAACGCAAACGGCAATCCCAGCATGGCTGCGAGCTGCGCGCTGTAGAGGCTGGAACCCAGCAGCCAGATCGGCACCTTTAGTCCCGCGCCCGGCACGGCGCGTGTGGGCTGCCCGGCCGGCGCCTCGAAATATGCCTGCAGCTCCTGCACATCGTCCGGAAAGTTATCGGCGCCGCCGGCCAGGTCGCGGCGCAGGGCACGCATGGTTCGCGGGTCAGTGCCCGGCGCGCGCCCCAGCCCCAGGTCGATACGCTCGCCATAGAGCGATACCAGGGTGCCGAACTGCTCGGCGATCACCAGCGGCGCGTGATTGGGCAGCATGACGCCGCCCGACCCGACGCGGATCGAATGGGTGCCCGCGGCCACGTGCGCGATCACGATCGAGGTGGCGGCGCTGGCGATGCCGGGCATGTTGTGATGCTCGGCCAGCCAGAAGCGGCGGTAGCCCAGCGCTTCCGCGGCGCGCGCGAGCTCCAGCGAGTTGCGCAGCGCATCGGCCGCGGTGGCCCCCTCGACGATGGGCGAGAGGTCAAGGACTGAGAACGGTATGTTCATGTGGCCCAGCGTACCGCAGCGGCCAGCGCAGCTGTGACGCACTTGCGAGTCACTGTAGCCAGCATTTCCTGGTACCCGATCACGAGGGTCCGCACTCTTACATAGGTACTCGAGCGTGGGACGCTCGCGTGCGCATCCATAGCGCTCGATTGCAGCTCTCGACAGGGAAATACCAACTAAGCAATTGGAGTGTTTATCATGAACTTATCGACCATCTTGTCTCGGCGCCGCACGGCATTGATTACGCCCCTTTTGATGGGAATGGCGTTCATGCAGCTGGCGAGCGCCGGTTGCCTGGACGTTCCGGGGGCGAAAATGCCATCGGCCACCTCGGACAAATCCGAAGCTGGATTTGGATCTGCACGGTTCGTGACCACCGGTTTCCGTCAGATTTGGGACGACGAAACGGAGGTGCGTGCGGCCCCGATTGTCGGGCTGTGGGCCTTCAAGTACATCTCCGAGGGCAATCTGAAGACTTTCAATATTCCGGATGGGGCTGTCGTGGATGGCGGCGTGACCACTTTTTATGCCGACGGCAATGAAATCACCTATTCGGGCATCCGCAACCCCATCGTCGGCGCATTCTGCGCTGGTGTGTGGAAGCGAACCGGCGAGCAGACTTACGTGCTGAACCACATCGGCCTCTCCTGGGACCCGACGGCACCCTCGGTAAGTCCGCCTAATGCTCCCTCGAATGTGAATCCCGGTAACCCGGGCGGCGGACCTGGCGCACCGGGCGGCCCGGCATTCATCAAGCAATACCTCACATTGTCCAAAAACCATAACAGCTATACCGGAACCTTCACGATCAGCAACCTACTGCCGGACGGCAAGACGCCGGCGGCACCTGCTGAGATCAAAGGGAAAATCGAGGCGACACGCATATCCATTAACACGGATACATTCGAGGCCGAGCCTTAAGCTTCCCCGCCTTAAGCTTCCCATAGTCCCCTTGCGCGGCCACGCGCAGGGGGGCTTATTCAGTTCTGAACAATGCCGATCGTCCGCAACCGCACCTCGGTCAGCCGCGCATCACGTCAGGGCCCAGTTACCTTGAAACCGCTTCGGCCTTGCGTCCCGGCCTGTTGATCAATTGCAGCGATATACAACTCCCTCCACGACTCCTTGTGACTCCTGGAAGGTATTCGAAGTATCAAAGATGGTATCGCCGCCAAGGCCGATAGCTTGATTTCTCGCAATACGTTGTCCGGCGTCGGTCACGTTTCCTCCATTCACATCGCTGAGGTTGCCAACCGCCTTGCAATTCGCTACTTCGCCGGCATTTTTAGTGACCTTGACCTGCTCCGCTCCAGGCGCCAGCGGAATGCCGGAATTGCTGATCCCCGGGCCATGGGACACTCCAGCTGGAGCGAAACATCCGGTCGCAAGCAGACATAGACAGGTGACATAGAAGAAGATCCGTGGCATGGAAACTCCTCGATTAGCGCGATCATTCGCGCGCAGATTAGGGGAAGGCTGACCCGCAATTGCTGCTCCAGGGCTTGGCATTGAGCCGCGCACGCACCCAATCGAGCTGCAGGTCGATGGTTTTTTCCATCAGCGGATCGTGATCGAGGCCCGGTCGGTGCACGAATTCAATCGGCAAGTGATTGCGGCATGCCTTTTCGACACCGGCCTGAATATTGGCAAAATTCACCGAGGCGTCATCGTCACCGGCCAGAACCATGAGCGGTCCGCGGATGGGCTCGTTGGTGCTGAGACTGTCCTGATTGTAACGCGCGAGTTCAGGCGACTCGTTCCAATCCGGCCGGACCGCTGCCTGCCGTCCGATCTCGTCGGCCGCGGCATAGGCGTAGTACCAGCAACCTTTCGAGGTCATATCCTGGTAGCGCTCGAACATGATCGGCGAGAGAAATCGCTCCACGTCGAACGAAGGATAGCTCGCCTTGACGCCAAACGCGGTCAAGGGCCAGTACAGATTCGTGACAGTGTCGAAATCAACGGCGTCGTGCGCTTCGAAGCTCTCGTAGTTCATGTCGCCAGCGACGGAAATCGCGCCACGGTAGCCGGTATCCTTGAGCCTTGCCTCGAACTCGGCAACGCCCCATACCGCGACTCCACCCTGGGAATGACCGATGGCGACCCAGCGGGGACCGAGTGCAGGGACTGCGGCGTGGGCGGCGGGAACCGAGTAGATGACATCGTTGGCCTGAGGAATCTTATTGTCGTACTGATGAGCCCCGGGTGTCCCCAGACCTGCGTAGTCCGTCGCCACCACGGCGAAGCCCGCTGCCACCATCGGCATGAGTCCTTCGCTGCCATATTCAACGTCCTTCATGAGCGAGGGTGCGCACATGCGGGCAACTCCGCTCGTGCCGTGTGCCCAGGCGATAACCGGCCAGCCGCCGCGCGGCCTTGCTCCCGCGGGGATCAGCACTACGCCAGAGGCAGCGACCGATGCGCCATTCAGCGCGCGCGACACATACAGGATTCGCACCGCGTGAGCTCCCGTGGGAAGGCTGTATCCCTGGAACGCTTCGGAGCGGATCAGGGTACCCGGCGGGCGCGCACCGAGCGACTCCGGCGGATCATAGAAACTGGTAAGCGGCAGAGCGTCCTGCGCTTCCATGGCCAGCGCCTCGGCCCGTGACTGGGGGAGCACATCATCCGAGCTCGCAGTGACTGTCGCGAGCACGCTCAAGGCCGCAATCAGCATTGGCGTTGTTTTCATGCGCTCTCCCGCCGCGCTGTCGAGCAAGTCATGGAGGGCGAATATTCGGATGTCATCGCGGGACCATGGTGAAGTCGCGCAACAAATGTGTCCAACGGGTGATGATGTCCCCCAGTTGACGGTCGCAGACGGCGGCTCTACGGTTGCCAAGCCAGAAATAATTTCGGTGCACGTCAGCCATGAAGCACGCTGTTCTATTGCGGGATGTCACCGAGCCGGATCTGCAGGAGTTTTATACCCACCACAAAACCCACCACACGGACGCCGCTGACGGAGTCAATTTAACGGATCGCATTGCCTTCGTCGAGCGCTGGCGCAGAATCCTCGATGAGCCGAAATGCAAGACGAGAACCATCGTCGCCCAGGGACAAGTCGTGGGCTATATCGGCCATTTCATAAGAGATGGTCAGCCGGAAATCAGTTATGTGCTTGGCAAGCAACACTGGGGCAAGGGGCTTGCGACGGATGCGCTTCATCAGTTCCTGAGGGAAGTCGCAGTGCGGCCGCTGTATGCACGAGCTGCCAAGGACAACACGGGGTCGATTCGAGTGCTGCAAAAGTGCGGATTTTCCGTTGTGGGGGAGGGTCGATTCATCGCAGCGCCAGGACATGAGGTCGAGGAGTTCATCTTTGCACTCTCCGAGTCCCGGTCGGGCTGAGCTATGAATCGCGGCAGCCCCTTTTCAGAACCATGGCCCTCGCTGGCGTTGACGAAGACAGTCACTGCCCCGTGGCTGCCGGCGGGCAACAGTTAGGATGAGACATAGTCGAAAACGGCAAGCCACTCGAAACGTTTGACTTGGTAGTCCTACCGCCGAGTCCCACGTCCTGTCGACCACCGCTTTCTGTACGTCCGACCGGCCGTTCGAGCGTGCATGGCGGGTTCGCGCGCGTTTTGCTGTTATCCTTTTTGAGCTGGTCGGCTTCACGGCTATTAGTTGGGAGCGGCGAATTAACCTTGATACCCCGGAGTAGTGCCATGAGCCGTCTTTTTCTGGCTATTGCCATTTTTGTAACGGGGACCGCGACAGCTGCGGTGCCCGGCCCAGCGTGCGCGCCGATCCTGAGCGCAATGGCCAAAACACTGCAGGTGGATCACGCCACCGTGACTCAAAGCAACGGACAGACGACCCATGGGATCACGGCGGGCGGCGTTAACTATCTGCAGACTAATAGTGCGTGGAGAGTGAGTCCGTTCAGCGCCAAAGACAACCAACTCCGCTCGGATGAGAATCTGCGCAATGCGCAAAGCTACACCTGCCAGTCGATGCCAGACAGCAACATCGATGGTGTGGCAGTGGCCAACTACCGAACGCGCACCGAGAGCGACGGCACGGTTGTCGAGTCGAAGATCTCCATCTCGAAGGCGTCGGGACTCGCGATCCAGGTAGAAAACGACCTAGCGTCCGGTGACAGCATGAAATCACACTACGTCACCCACTATAGCTACGCCGAGATTCACGCGCCGCCGGTCCAGAATAAGTAGCTTCAACGGCCGATTGAATAGCCAGCATTTTGGTAGCTGCGCTGGATCGAGCCCCGCCACCTTCGCCCCGCCGCTCGGCCACGTGCTTTCCAAAGTCTTTCCCGTCGCCAGCCCCCAGGATGCCGTTGGAATGGAACCGAATCGATGTCCGTCCCTGCCAAGCGTCGCCTCCCGCTGCAGGTGAACGCTTCCTTGAATAAGACTTTCAGTTGTCAATCGGTTCGTGCGAAACTGCGCCTTCGGAGATAGTGCCTCGACAAATGGGCAACGCGTGGCAGTGATGGCGATGTCCCGCCAGGGAGGATCCAGGAATGTACCTTGGTTATAATGGCCTCTGGGGTCTTCTTGTACTCGCTGGTGACATCTGGGCGGTAATCAATATCGCTCAAAGCGCCGCCTCCAACGAAAGGAAATTGATCTGGATACTGGTGGTGCTGCTCCTGCCGCTGCTGGGTCTGATTCTGTGGTATTTCCTTGGCCCACGTGATGGCAGGGTGTAGGTTCGAGCGAATCGGCACGAGTCTGTAATTTGATGCCTCGATTTCCGCTCCCGGCCAACTTCGGTTAGTCAGGGGGCGAAATGCGCGCCCTCTAAGCGGCCACCGCGCTACTCCGGGCAGGTTGTTGGCAGCGTTCGAGTTCCCTTCGAATCCAGTGCACAATCACTATCGACGGAACTGGCATGAAATATTCACTGTTTCCGGCGCTGTTGTTAGTGAGTGCGACGGCCAGCGCGATCGATCACGACGACAAACCCATCAATTCCGGCAGCGAGTTGCTCGACTGGTGCAAATCGCAGTCCGAAGCCACCTTCGTCGGTAGAGGACTAACGCCGTTCAATTGGACCGCATCATATTCGGATCAAGGTAACGCGTTGCAGGTCAAAGGCAAATGGCGGGTCAATGGCTCGGACGTTTCCGTGCAATGCAGAGTGGCCAGGGGAGCGCAGTCTAGGTATGCGTCTATGTCAATTCAGGAATCCCCTTAGCTGACGGTCGTGATCGTTCGTTAACGGTCATGAGTTGCCGACGTAGATTCAGGCGCTATCGGGGCGCGTCGGCATTGCGGACCCACGGGATGACAATCAGAATGGAACCGAGTGGCAACTCTTCAGGGTCACACTAAGGACGACTGATATGGCGAAGAACCTTGCTTTTCTCGTAGCGCTGGTTGGCGCAGCTTTCCTGGCGGGACTCGCAGTCGCACAGACAGGCACACAGACCGGTCGTGAGCCTCAGTTTGAAAACGGCTCGGTAAAAGTATGGAAGTCTCTCGTGCTACCAAACAATCCGCTGCCATTACATCGACACGAACACCCGCGCGTAATTATCGCTTTGCGTGGCGGATCGATGAAGATCCTTGAGGATACCGGCAAGAGCGAGGTTCATGAGTGGCAGACTGGGAAGGCTTACTGGCTCGATGCCAATGCCCCCGGAACCCGGCACCAGGATATCAATGTCGGGGATGCGCCCATCGAAGTGATGGTTGTTGAGCTGCAAAACGAGAAATAGGATCGAAGCTAAGCCATTACGAACGCTCACGATCTACGGGTCGGCCTGGACTCCAGTGCGTGCCAGATAACACCGCACCTGAAATACCGCAGGAATCCGCCGCTGCCTCGCAGAATGCGGTTTCCCCAGAAACAGAAGCGGCTAGGACTCCGGAGGTCTCAGCGCCTATGCTCGACGTTCACGCACCTCACGAACCGATCAGCACCTGGAAAGGTTTCGCACTTCACATTGCCACCATCGTCATCGGCCTGTTGATAGCCGTGGGATTGGAACAGACCGTGGTGCACTTCCAGCATCGACAGGAGATCCTGGAGGCGCGCGAGGCGCTCGCCGCCGAGCATGAGGAAAACATCCGCGAGTACCACGATAACGTCCGTGGTCACCTCCTGCGCCTTGCCAACCAGAACAATGACCAGCGGGTGCTCCGCTATCTGCTCGCCCATCCTGGCACACCCCAGGACAAGCTACCCGGCGTCATGAGCTTCGGTGAGATCACGCTCGCGGAGCCCGTGGAAGCCGCATGGTCTACCGTTGAGCGCTCCGAGGTCGCATCGCTCCTGCCACCGGCCGAACTGCGCAATCTCGCCACCGAGTACAAGGAGCTTGAACGTGAATCACAGGTCTTTCACGAGCTCCTGAAACCCTACCTCTCGGACTGCGCCGGTTATCTCACCCACACCGCCGACATCACAGCCACCGCGGTTCAGGAGCAGCAGCAGACACTCAGCTGCTTCGTCACTGTACAGAGCCGTGAAACCGTCTTCGGTGATCAACTATCCGTCATCGGTAACCTGACGGGATACGGGCCGCCTCTCGATTGGTGGCAAATGATCCCCTACTTCCACATGGCAGAGCTGCATGACTTCGCCAAGGAGCATCCCGAAACGAACGCGCTCACGCTTCACGACCAACAACAGGCGATTTCTGCCTTGCCAGATTCAAAGGAAACCGATATCACGTTGGACGCCGACTTTCACCGCGACCGAAAACAATAGCGGCGGGGGTCCGTGCTCGGCTGCTGCATAGCGGTCGGTGTCAAAGACCGGATAGGTCAGCTCAGCATCTGCACGATGTTTTTTTGACGCCGCTATTCGACCACTGGATTTAGCACTCGATACAGTTCGCCGGGGCGCCCAGCGGGGTCGTCACGACCGGTAGGATCGTCATACGCGGTGGTGCCGTAGGCGTGCACCGCGTCAGCCGTACCGCGCTGACTTGATCGCAGCGATGTCGATCTTTTTCATTCCCATCATCGCGTCGAACGCGCGCTTGGCGGCGGCGGGGTCGGGATCGCTCAGTGCGTCCATGAGCGCTCGGGGCGTGATCTGCCAGGAAACGCCCCATTTATCTCTGCACCACCCGCATTGGCTCTCTGTGCCCCCGCCGTCCACGATTGCGTGCCAATAGCGGTCGGTCTCCGACTGGTCGTCGGTGGTAACCTGGAAAGAGAAGGCCTCATTGTGCTTGATCGTCCGGCCGCCGTTGAGACCGATGCAGGGCAGCCCCATCACTGTGAATTCGACAGTGAGCACATCGCCTTGCTTGCCGGCCGGATAGTCACCGGGCGCACGGTACACCGCTCCAACCGAGCAGTTGGGGAAAGTTCGCGCATAAAAGGTGGCGGCCGCTTCGGCGGTGCCTTCATACCAAAGGCAAATTACATTCTTGGCCATCATTGGTCTCCATTCAGAAGGATGTCGGCTTTCTTGTACGACGAGGCCAGCCGCCGAATTTCGACACTGAGAGGCGACAAATCTTGCCTGGGGACCCTACCGCATGAACAAAAACGCAGCGTCGCACTTCCGGGCGCTCAGTCTGAATCGCTTTCGGATGTGGTCGCGACAAACTGGGTCAGTAGCATCCGGGGCCCATGCGGGATCAGATCCCGGCATACCACGCATATCCACCTTCCGGAGACGCGGAACCCAAACCCTTGCCGAATTTCCGCAGGTCATCCGTAACCGCAAGGCGGGTAATGAACTTCACGCTCTTGTATCCAAGTTGTCGCGGAACCCGCATCCTTAACGGGCCGCCATTCCCCACGGACAAGTCTCCGCCATTCATTCCATAGGCCAGATACGTCTGCGGGTGCAATGCGTCACCCATATCGATGCTGTCCCACCAGTCGGGATCAATCGAGAAGTAGACGACATACTTGGCCCGCGCTTGAATTCCGGCCACTTCAAGTACATGTGAGAGCGGCACACCAATCCACTCGGCCACATACGACCAGCCCTCTTCGCATGCCAATTGCGTGATCTGGCTCCGCGACGGATAGCTCTTCAGCTGCTCCAACGAGAATATTCCGGGCCGATCTACCATCCCATCAACGGTGAGCCGCCAATCCGCGAAACCACCCGCCTGGAGCTTTTTGAACTCATCACTCAGTGGAGGTATCTCATTTGCGAGTGGTTTCGTCGAGATCTCACTTCGCGCGAATTCACGCGCCATCGAGTGATTGGTCAGCAGCCGGTAGGAAGCATAATTCAGCGTTTCACCGGCGCCCCAGATTCCACCGTGGTCTGGCGGGATCAGTCCGTAGTGCTTCGCCAAGCCCGTGGCCACACCCAAGCCTGCAATGCCCGTGGCGGCGGCGAGTCCGGTTTTGATTAGTTTGCGCCGCGAGAGATCAGTCATGCGTCCTCCAGAGGAGCATCAATACGGCCTGTGATCATGGTGCCCGTGCGGCTGCGGAATCCAGCAAACCAAACCATCCCAACGTGGACCAGGAAAAACAACAGCAGCGAAACGGCGACGAAAAAATGAATAGTGCGCGCTGATTGTCGCCCGCCCAGCAAGGTGACGCTTGCCGGGAACGCCGAAGTAAATGCCGGAGACATCGCCAGCCCCGTCCAGATGATCAGGGGAAACAATGCAAAGATCACGAACAGGTAACTAAGCCGTTGCAGCAGGTTGTAAGACCGCGCCTCTGCCGCGCTCGGCCGCTCGAAGCGCAAATGACTGGCAATCGTCCGCCAGAGCGCCCGCCACGAAACGTCTTCTCCACGCGGCAGCAAATGCTTGCGAAAATGTCCCGATATGAAGCCCGCCGCTACGTAGACCAAGCCGGTCAACACCGCAAGCCACGCAGATTGAAAATGCAGATACCGGCTCCATCCGTTCTGGTCTGGCAACACATACCCGTAACCGGTCGGTACCAGCGCCCTCGAGGACGGAATCGGCAGCTTGAACAATGCCGGCGTCAAGACATTCCCGTTCTCGCCCCAATAGAAGCGCGGATGGGAGATCACAATCTCAATCCCGCTGACCAGCAGGGCTAGAAAAGACAGGGCGAAGATCCAATGCGTGACGCGAACCAGAGCGGAGTGACGCGGATGTTGCGTGGTGGAAGGAGAAAGTGGTGCAAGCCCCGGCACCAGTTCTTCGGGCACTGACTGCATCACTCCCATCCGAATGCATCTCCCGACGGACTTCAGGCGCCACTATCTCGCCTGATGTTAACACGCTTCTGCCTGACTACGCCGCCGTCCCCAG
>CAWFVL010000005.1:0-71158 GCA_963819195.1 uncultured Gammaproteobacteria bacterium | reverse complement strand
TTACCGATCATGAGAGGTTAGGCCCGTAGGATGGTAAGCGTCTGGCTAAGGTACCCGATGCTTCAGCATCTCAGTCACCCGAGAGGGCCACGAAGAGTCCGACGATGAGTAACAGCAGAGAGCCCAGGTTGGCGATCCTCTGGTACGGAGAGCTGCGTAGTCGTCCAGCCTTCGCCTCCCGATAAAGGCCGCCTACCGTGAGATTCCGTCGCGCCCACACCTCAGACCACTTGGTGCCCGTCGCAGCCAGAAGGCCCGAGGCAATGATGATCAGGAAGCTGGTGCGCATTTGATGAGCCGCCAGCGGTGGGGCAGCAGGTCCTCGAGGCGGCTCGTCGCCTGCGTCGGGCAATTACCCCGACCGATGAGGGTCCGAATCCGGGGAGAGCGCTGACGCGTTAAGACGATGAAGGCAGCCCCGCCCATAAAACCTACGCCGCGCGCCGAGCGGCAGCCGCTCACAAGCGGCAGCCGCATTAAGTTTTCCTTAACTGCCTGTGAGTTTTTGTTTCTGTTAGGAGCGCAGCCACGGTGCACTCTAGGCGCTGTCGCAGCAACTCTCACAGCAGGTATCGCGATCATGAATGAACTAAACAGTTTCGCAAACCGATTGCAGAAAATCTTTCGCGACATCAGATTCGCCTTCGCAGCGCTGGGAGCGGGATCCCGCGTAGTATCGATGTCAGATAATCGCGAGGTGATCGCAGACCTGGCAGCGAGGGCAGCATCCATTTATGGACCGATCCCGCATCAGGTGAAGTGCTAATACTGCCGGCCTGACCCCGATTCGACAAGCGAGTGAAGGGGCATCATTTCTGTAACCCCTGTCCAGACGGTCGACACCGCACGCTTGCTGCTGACGCGGCGCGACAACACCTGGCGCCCGCCCCTCCTCGCGCGGCCGATGGGCCCCGTCAGACCTGGGTCAGACCGCCATCGGCGACAAGATCGATTCCGGTGGAATAGCTGCTCTCATTGGACGCCAGGAAGAGTGCCGCGGAGGCCATTTCGTCGGGCTGACCTATGCGACCCAAGGGCGTGAGCTGGGCAAACATCGCTCGGGCACCGTCGGCCTCCTGGCGAGTTTTGAACTGGCTGTCGATGATGGGCGTGTCAATCGCTCCTGGCGAGAGCGTGTTGACACGGATGCCTCGATCTTTGAGTTCCATTGCCCAGGTGCGCGCTAAGGAGCGCACTGCCGCCTTGGTCGCGGAATACGTGCCATGTGCGGGTAGTCCTTTCATATGCAAGACCGAGGAGACCAGCACGATGGCTCCCCCACGCGTCATCAGGGGCAACGCCTTCTGCACCGTAAAGAAAAGACCGCGGGCATTGATGCCGAACGTCTTGTCGAAGTGCTCAGGCGTGGCGGTGTCGATCGGCGCATGCTCGACAAAGCCCGCGCTGGCGACAACGATATCGATGACGCCCTTCTCGGCTTTTATCTGGGCGTACAAGCGATCGAGATCGGCGAGGTTGGCGACATCGCCTTGTACCGCGGTGACGTTGCGCCCGATAGCTGCGCGCGCCTTATCCAGCTCCAGCTGGCGCCTGCCGGTGACGAACACGTAAGCGCCCTCGTCGACAAAACGTCGTGCGGCGGCTAAACCGATACCGCTGCTGCCGCCGGTGATGACGGCGACCTTTCCACTGAGCTTGGACATGCCTTTCTCTTTTCGCTGTGACTGCCACGTGTGTGGCGCTGGCGTCAGAGTGGGAGCCTGAGGGGCCTGGCGGTAGGCCGGCCCTGGCTATTCATGTCATTCCACGTAGGAATACCTGGATCGGAGAGCTAGCGGATACGCAGATAGGGATCGCCCGCGCATAGCTCCGCCAGGAAGTCGATGAAGACGCGAACTCGACTTGGAATGCGCCGTCCGCTTGGGCAAACGGCATGAATGGGTGCGGGATGCGGTGCATAGACCTTGAGTACCTGTCTGACCTCTCCGGAGGCGAGTTCAGGCGCGTAGAGCCAGCTGGCGTGATGGCCAAGGCCGAAACCTCCCAATACCGCGGCGCGCAAATGTTCGGCATCATTCGAACGGATTCTTGCATTCGTCGCTATGGAGATAGGGCCGGCCGGTCCCTGGAATAGCCAGTCAGATAGCCCGCCGTGGAAGACAAATCCGACACAGGCATGCCGGATAAGGTCGGCAGGCACTTTCGGTTCGCCGTGCTCATCGAGATAGGCTGGCGTTGCAACTGTCGCGAGCGTCATGCTGCCAATGCGACGCGCGACGAGCGTGGAGTCCGCAAGATGCCCGATCCGGATAGCGACATCGATACCATCCTCGATCAGGCTGATGAATCGCTCGGAGATGTCAAACTCCAGGCTCACCTCGGGATAGCGTGCAAAAAAGCCCGCAAGCTTCGGCAGCAGGTACATACGTCCCAGTCCCGCCGATGAAGCCACGCGGATGAGTCCCGCAGGCGATGCTTGCTTGCGCCCAACGCGGTCCTCGGCGTCTTCGAACTCCTGTAGGAGGCGCACCGCGGATTCATAGTAGTCCTGTCCGGCAGCCGTGAGGCTGAGTCCGCGCGCCGTGCGATTGATCAGCTGTGCGCCAAGTCGTTTCTCCAGCGCCGCCATTTGCTTACTGACGGCGGGCTGCCCGATACCGAGCACGGCGGCGGCCTTCGTCAGGCTGCCAGCTTCGGCGACACGTACGAACAGCTGCAGAGCGTTCAATCGATCCATCGTCGACCATCTTACTGTTCAACGGGGCTCAACCGTTACCGCCCCAAAGCTGGACGGCCTTGGGCGGACGCCTGCAATCAGTCAGTCGCCACGATGGAATAAGGATAAGTACCTGCAGTGAGCGTTGGCGGCGTCATGGCGCTCAGCGCGCCGCCGGCGCCAACGTCGTATTGCCAGATATTGTTTGCCGCAGCCGCGTTGCTGACATAGGCGTATCGGCCAGTCGGATCGATAGCAACGCAATCGGTGTTCCCTCCCGCAATAACCGTTGCCGGAGCCAAAGCGCTGAGCGCGCCGCCGGGCCCGACGCTGTACTGCGACACGGTGGTATCGTTGATATTCGCCACGTAGGCATAGCGGCCGGTCGGATCGACGGTGACCGAATAGGGGCCTGAACCCGCGCCGATTGACGCCGGCGTCATGACGCTGAGCGCACCGCCCGGCCCAACCGTGTACTGCGATACGGTGTTGTCGCCGGAGTTAGGTACGTAGGCATACTCGCCAGTTGGATCGATCACAACGCTATAGGGATTCGTCCCCGCACCGATCGATGCCGGCGTCATGACGCCGAGAGCACCACCGGGCCCGATTGTGTACTGCGAAACGGTGCTGTCGCCGGTATTCGCCACATAGGCATAGCGGCCGGTCGGATCGACAGTGACGGCGAAGGGCGCGTTCCCGGTGCCGACCGTTGCCGGCGCCATGGCACTGAGTGCGCCGCTTGGCCCGATGGTGTACTGCGACACGGTGCTGTCGCTGGCATTCGCCACATAGACATAGCGGCCGGTCGGATCGACGATGACGGAATAGGGTGTATTCCCCGTAGCCGCTGTGGCTGGCGTCATGGCGCTGAGCGCGCCGCCTGGCCCGATCGTGTACTGCGACACGGTGCTGTCGCCGGCATTCGCCACATAGGCATAGCGGCCGGTCGGATCGACGCTGAGACGATAGGGGTACGACCCCGCAGCCACCGTGGCCGGCGTCATGGCGCTCAGCGTACCGTCGGCGCCGACCGTGTACTGTGACACGGTGCTGCCAGTGACGTTGGATGCATAGGCATACAGTGCGATGGTCACGCTCAACGGTAACGACGGGGAGGTGACCGTGCCCATGGATGCACTGGCTGAGGCGGGACCTGTCGCCAGACCGGTGGCCTGACCCTGGGATCCGGCGGCATTGCTGATAATGAGATTCGAGGGCGCGCTGGACTGCCAGGTCGCGGTGTTCGTCAGGTCCTGGGTCGAATCATCCGTGTATGTGCCGATTGCGGTGAGGGGTCGAGTGATGCCCAGTGCGATCTTGGCCCTTATCGAGCTGACTGCGATCGATACCAGCGTGGCGGGCGAGGCGGTCAAGGTGATCGCTGCTGAAGTGACGTGTCCCATGGCGGCCGTGACACTGCTGGTCCCGGCCGTGGCGGAGCTGGCCAGACCATTCGAGCCGGCGATATTGCTGATCGTCGCCACCGAACTAGTGGCGGACGCCCAGGTGACCTGCGTGGTCAGATTCTGAGTCGAGTTGTCGGAGTATGTGCCGGTGGCAGTGAGCTGTTGTGTCGTGCCCAGCGCAATCCTTGGAGTAGGCGGAGTCACCACGAGGGACAACAACGTGGCGGCCGAGACGGTCAACGTGACCGGTGCCGAAGTGACTTGCCCCATGACGGCCGTGACGCTGCTGGTCCCGGCCGTGACGGAGCTGGCCAGACCATTCGAGCCGGCGACATTGCTGAACATCGCGACGGAGGTTGTTGCAGAATCCCAGGTGACCTGCGTGGTCAGATTCTGAGTCGAGTTGTCGGAGTACGTGCCAGTGGCGGTGAACTGTTGCGTCGTACCCAGCGCAACGGCCGGTGCTGCCGGCGTGATCGCGATCGAAAGCAGGGTCGCGTCGGTCACCGTCAACGCGGTCGAGGCGCTGTGACCCTGCAGCTTTGCGCTCAGGGATACCGCGCCGGCGCTGATGGCCGTGATCTTACCGGTACTGGTCCCCACGGTCGCGATGGCTGGGTTCGACGAACTCCACGCAACCTGAGTAGTCACATCCGCATGGCTGTTATCGCTATAGATAGCGGTGGCTGTCAGCTGCGTGGAAGTGTCGGCCGCGACGCTTGCGTTGGCCGGCGTGATCTCGATCGACTGCAGAGTCGGCAATGGCACACCATGATCGTCGCAGCCGCTCAGCGCCAGTAGCCCGATAAGCAACGCTGCGCCGGTGGATTTAGATACCAGGAGTGAGCTGCGCGTCAAGCGCGCTAAGTGGCTACGAATCATGATTTATTCCGTTGTGGATGGCGGTTGGTTTCATCCCAACGGCGGGATAGGTCAAAGAACGATGACCAACCTGTCACTTGATCATATCGGCATATGGTTGCCTATGCCGTGATGCGCGGCGCAGTTAATCACTAACCCGAACTCACCACAGCACCTGCCGACAGGCGCGCGCTGTAGACCTCGATCGCCCCGCGAATCGCCAGCGCGATCGAAGCTCTTGTATCCGCACCGCGCAGATCTCTCGTCAATTCCAGCTGCGCACCGACTCCGCGGTTGCCGCGATTGCAGATATTGTCCGGATTGATGGCCGGGAACGCATGATTGTCGGACCGGGCGGGAAAGCCTGACTCAACCAGCCGTGCGGTCAGGAGCGCGGCTAATTCCTCATCACGGCCCCCAACAAAGATCGATCGCTCTCCCTTGCAGCCGTGGATCGCCACCAGGATCCCGGCGCGCGCAGCGAGCGCGAGTGCCACAGGATCGTCGAAACGATGACTCGTCACGTGCAGGTCCCGGAAGCAATTCGTGTTCAGACCCTCAAAGCAATAAAGGTTGTGATCACCACCGGCTACGCTGGAAGCGAGTTCACTGGTGCCGGCTTCGATATCACCGCCGTGGGGCGCAAGGATCAGGGTATCGGAGCCGGGAATCTCGCGGCACACCCTGCGCCATGAATCCCTTGGGGCGTCACGTGCCAGCGCGCTGAAACTGTCATACCGGTCGTTCATTGGGCTGGCGCACAGCGAGCGCGGTCAGCGCTACAAAAACCAGCAGGGCCAAGGCGGCAGCGGCTTCCGCCAGGATGGTCGCATTCATGGCGATCGAGTGCGCGCTCATCGACGCGACGACATAGTGATCCAGGCCGCCGAACCCAAGAAGCGCATAGACCGCGATAATCACAAGCCCGAGGGCCTGCGAGCCCTTGCGGAAAAGCAAATAACCCAACACGCCACCCAATGCGATGCCGCACCAGGATGCATAGACACCAAGCGGCGTGATCCATCCTGGGAGATTGGGATATGACTGAATGTAGACGGCGTTATGCACGAAGTGCAGCAGGCTCGCAGCGCCGTACACGATCATCAGCAGCAATAAAGTGCGGGGAGGACGCATGGGCGCGCAGTGCGTAGTCAGACCTTCCCCCGCGCTACTTTATCGAGTTCGCTGATCGCTGCGGGTGGCAGCGTCAGGGCTGCAGCGGCGGCGTTCTCCCGCAGGTGCGCCAGCGAGGAGGTTCCCGGGATCAATAGAATGTTGCGCGAGCGATGCAGCAGCCACGCCAGCGCCACCTGCATGGGAGTCGCCTTCAGCGAGGTCGCCACTTTCGCCAGAGTCGCCGATTGCAGCGGCTTGAATCCCCCCAACGGGAAGAACGGCACGTAGGCGATCCCCTTGCCGGCGAGCTCGTCGACGAAGGCATCGTCGTGGCGATGCGCCAGGTTGTATTGGTTCTGCACGCAGACGATCTCTGTAATCGGCTGAGATTCCAGGTACTGGCGACGGCTGATGTTGCTGAGGCCGATGTGACGGATCAGTCCCTGCTTCTTCAGGCCCGCGAGCGTCTCCAACGGTCCGGCTATCGACGCCTCGTTCGCACCGTGTGCCTCACCGACCCGCAGGTTCACGATATCGATCGCCTCTATCCCTAAATGGCGCAGGTTGTCGTGAATTGCCGATGTCAGTTCCGCCGGCGACAGCGCCTTGGGCCACGACTTATCGGGACCGCGCTTGGCGCCTACCTTCGTGACGATGACCAGGTCCTTCGGGTAAGGATGGATGGCTTCGCGGATGATCTGGTTGGCGATATGCGGCCCGTAGTAATCGCTGGTGTCGATGTGATTGACGCCCAGCGAGAGCGCCTCGCGCACCACCGCAACGGCGGTCTTGCGATCCCTGGGTTCGCCCCACACCATCGGGCCGGTCAATTGCATGGCGCCGTAGCCAAGCCGATTGATGGTGTGCGAGGTGCCTTTGAGAGTGAACGTGCCACCCAGACCCTGGTGACTTGCCACGCGCTAGGTCCCGTCCTTCGATTTCAACGGCAGCGCGTAGATTTCCGCCTTCTCGGGAAAGCGGCCGGCGCGCACATTCGCGGCATAAGTGGTCAGGATGTCGACGTGCGGATCGAGCAGCGCGGCCATTGGCGCGGTGTAGGCGGTCAGGCACACGATCCTTTCCGCGCCCTTCCGGGCCATAATATCCGGCGCGGTCAGCCGCGCCGCTGTGCTGGATGACATGGGGTCTCCCGCTGGCGATTCGGGAATATAGTCGCATATCGAGTCGGTCGCATGCGCTGGTCGGGAGCCGGCCGCGGCCGTGGTCAAAAATACAAGCTGGCTTCAACGCGGGACCAATCAATGAACACCCGTTTTATGGCCCTGGCATTTGCGATTGTCGGAGTCGCCGGACTCACCCAGGCACAGGAGGTCGCCCGGCCGATGCTCGGTGATGCCGGCCTGGACACGGCCGCCCAGGATCCGGCCATCCGGCCAGGCGATGATTTCTACGGCTACGTTAATGGCGCGTGGCTCGAAC
The DNA here is from genome assembly GCA_963819195.1 of uncultured Gammaproteobacteria bacterium. Classification (GTDB taxonomy): domain Bacteria; phylum Pseudomonadota; class Gammaproteobacteria; order Steroidobacterales; family Steroidobacteraceae; genus FEN-1191. Next base: position 63,655 of record CAWFVL010000005.1, on the reverse strand, counting down.
GCGCCAGCATTCCGGCCGACAAGTTTGCCTGGACGCGCCGCCTCGAGATGACGGATCGAGTCGAAGGGAGACTGCACGACATGATGGAGTCCAGTGCCGCGCACGTGCCGCATGAACCGCACGACCTCGAGGGTAAGGTCGGCGCCTTCTACAAGGCATTCATGAACGAGGATCGTGCGCAGCAGCTCGGGTCGCGCCCCATCGCAGCGGAACTGGCGGCGGTTCGGGCCAGCAAGTCCCGCTCTTCACTGGCAGCGCTGATGGGCCGAAATTCCTTTGACCTGGAGGCCACCTTCTTCGACGTTGCCATCGCCGCCGATCTGAAGAACTCCAGTCGCTACGCGGTATACCTCTCACAGGACGGAATCGGTCTGCCCGACCGCGATTATTATCTGCAAAACGAATTCTCGGGGCAGAAGGCCGCGTACCAGGCCTACGTCGGCCAGATCCTGAACCTGATCAAATGGCCCAACGCGGATCTGCGCGCGAAGCAGATTGTCGAGCTAGAGACGCGCATTGCCGGGGCCAGCTGGACCAAGGTCCAGGATCGCGAAGTCGATGCCACTTACAACCCGATGACGATTGCGGAGTTGACGGCGCTGGCTCCTGGGTTCGACTGGCACGCCTTCCTCGTATCCGCGCATCTTGCCACCACCACTCGCGTGATCATTGCTGAGCGCACGGCGTTTCCGAAGATCGTGGCCGCGTTTGCGCAGGCGCCAGTGGCGACCCTGCAGGCGTGGCAGGCGTTTCACGTCGCCGACACTGCGGCTCCCTATCTCTCCAGCGCGTTTGCGGAGGCCTGGTTTGGTCTGCACCGCAAGCTGCTGTCGGGCCAGGAGCGTCATGGTGAGCGCTGGAAGCGCGCCATCGCCGCCGTCAGCGGCGACAACCTGGCCGAGAACGATCGCTTCGGTAACTTCGGCACCATGGGATGGGGAGTCGGCGAGCTCTATACCGCGCAGTATTTCCCACCCGAGGCCAAGGCCAAGGTCGAATCGCTGGTGCGCCACCTCATGGCCAGCTATCACCGCCGGCTGGAGACGCTGGACTGGATGAGTGCGCAGACGCGTGCGGAGGCAATCAAGAAGCTCGACACCTACACCGTCAAAGTCGGGTACCCGGATCATCCGCGCGACTACGCATCGCTGGTCATCCTCGATGATGATCTCGTGGGTGACGTGCGGCGCGCAGCGGCGGCCGAGTGGGCCTTCTACGTCAATCGCCTGCCATTGCCAGTCGATCGCAGTGACTGGTCGATGACGCCGCAGACCAACAACGCCTATAACGGCATCATGCGCGACATCGTCTTCCCGGCCGGCATCCTGCAGTCGCCGATCTTCGATGCCAACGCGGACGCCGCCATCAACTATGGCGCGATCGGCGGCGTCATCGGTCATGAGCTTACGCACGGTTTCGACGATCAGGGCCGCAAGATCGATGCGGGGGGTGAGCTGCGCGACTGGTGGACGGCCGAAGACGCCGCGAACTTCAAATCGCGCGCGGCCAGGCTCAGCGAGCAGTACTCCGCCTTCCACCCCCTGGAAAACGATGCCGGCGTGCACGTCAACGGCGATCTGACGCTGGGCGAGAACATTGCCGACCTCGGCGGCCTGACCCTGGCGCTCGATGCCTATCATGCGTCGCTCGATGGCCAGCCCGCTCCGGTGATCGATGGGCTCACGGGCGATCAACGCGTGTTCATGGGGTGGGCGCAGGCCTGGTGCGGGAAGGTAACCGATGACTTCGTGCGCAAGCAGGTCGTCAGCGACCCGCATAGCCCGAGAGTCTTCCGCGTCAACGGCGTGGTGCGAAATATCGACGCCTGGTACACGGTTTTCGGGGTGGTTCCGGGCGACAAGCTATACATTGCGCCGGAAGCGCGTGTTCACATCTGGTAGGGATTGCCTGGCGTCCGGGAACTTTTGACCTACTGCGAGCATCCTCTGAATCAGATGCCCTACCTTCGCCCCTCCTTTGAGCTGGTAGCCGTTACGACGGCCTGTCTGCTGTCCGCGTGCGCGATGGCACCGCGCAGGACACCGGACGAACGCATCGCGGATGCCGATGTTGCCAGTCGCGTGCAAGCCACGCTGTTGTCGGATCCGAACATCTATGCGCGGCATATCGATGTCGCCGTGGTCCGTGGCGTGGTTCACCTGGGTGGATACGTTTGGGAGCCCGGGGATTTCCAGACGGCGAGGCGTGATGCGGCCTCGGTCCCTGGCGTCACGGCGGTGGATACGGAGATGGAACTGATGCGCGGAGGCCTTGCCGGCAGCCGCTGACCGGAAAGTTCTGTTACCCGCGCCCGGGAATGCCGATAATCTGGCGGGCGCATGACGATCCCGATGCCATGACCCGATCCGCGGATAGCCGGCCGGCTGCCATCGCGCCGTGCCTCGTGGCAATGGCAGCGATCGCCGTCGGTGGTCTGTCTTCCTCGGGCGCCGGCACGGCGGCGCAAGCCGAGCCCGGCAGTCAAGCGGCGCAATGGTCCGCCTTCACGCAGAAATTCGATGCACTGACCGACCAGGAGAAGATCGTCGGCGCCGGCATTGTCCTCATCCGGGACGGCCGCATCGTCGCTCACCACGAGCATGGCCTGGCCGATCGTGCGCAGGGCGTGCGCATCACGCCACAGACCATCTATCACTATGGCTCGATCACCAAGACCCTCACCGCGATCGCCATCATGCAGCTGCGCGATCGCGGCCGGTTGTCGCTCGATGATCGCATCACCACCTATATTCCCGAGCTGCGGCAGGTGCACAACCCGTTCGGTTCCATGGACGCCGTGACGCTACGCATGCTGATGTCGCATTCGGCTGGCTTCCAGGATCCGACCTGGCCCTACAAACAGGGCAAGCCGTGGGAGCCGTTCGAGCCGACCACCTGGAATCAGCTGGTGGCAATGTTCCCGTATCAGGAGGTGGCCTTCGAGCCGGGCTCGCGCTACAGCTATTCCAATCCGGGCTTCATCTACCTGGCGCGCGTCATCGAGCAGCTCACGGGAGATCCCTGGGAGAGCTACGTGCAGAAAAATATTTTCAGCCCGCTGGGCATGACCCACAGCTACTTCCGCACGACGCCCTACTACCTCGCGGCTGACCGCTCGCACAACTACACGCGCATCAGGGACACCGACGGCGTCGAACTCGTGGCCGACAACGGCGCCGATTTCGATCCCGGCATCACGATCCCGAATGGCGGCTGGAATGCGCCGCTGACCGACCTTGCCACCTATCTCGCCTTCCTGACCAACGCGACTCATGGCGATCCGGCAACGCAGCGGCTCTACGACACCGTACTCAAGCACTCGACGCTGACCGAGATGTGGCAGCCGCTGTACAAGACCGCGCAAGATGGCTCGGAGATCCCCGAAGATGCCGTCGGGTTATCGTTCTTTTCGGTTCGCCACGGGCAGACGGTGTTCGTCGGGCACACCGGTAATCAGGCTGGATTTCGTGCCTTCCTGTTCCTGAATCCGGCCACTGGCGCGGGTGTCATCGCCGCAGTCAACACCGACAGCGATCTGCCGCCGGCGTCGCGGCCCACGCCCTACCAGCAGATCCGCGATCTCGCACTGGACCTGATCCAGTAGCTCGCGGAAAAAATATTTGTCGCCATGGCAACCATTTGCCGCGGCTCGCCAGATAGTTGCCATGGCAACCATTCTCGCGCCCAGCCGCCTCAAAAGAAGGTCCGGACCGCCCCGATGACATCCAGCCGCTCATCCACCAGCATCAGCAGCTGCCAGCGTTCGAAGGTCGTGCAGGGATGCGCTATGCCCAGCCCGATCATGTCGCCCACATCAAAGGGCGCTTCGGGCGCAATCTTCATGTGCGCGTGCTGATCATTGAGACTGGTGATGGAACAGCCGGCAGGGATCGTTGCCGGGCCCGGCATCCTGCCCGGACGGAACCAGCGGATCGGTCGCGGCAATCCGGCGTCGTAGCCCACATCGCGCTTGCCCATGGTCAGCAGCACCTTGTTCACATCGGGGCGCGATTGAACATATGTCCAGACTTCGAGCGCCGGTTGCAACCCTCCGGGCGGCAGCGCCAGGCGCTGTTCGCGCAGCACCCGTTCGAATTCCTGTGCGTAGCCGAAATGATCCTGCGTCAGGTAGCAGCCCGAGCGCAGCACACGCAGCAGTGGCCGCGACAGCCTCACTGAGCCCAATCCCGTGGCGACGAGATCGAAAAACGCACTGCCGCCCGCCGACAGCACGATGTCGCCGGGGAACAGGCCGCGTGCGTCGATGGCTTGCGCCGCCTCGCAGACGCGCGTCATCAGCGACGCCACGGCCGGCGTATCCGGCAGCACGCCTTCGAATGCCTCCACGCCCGCGAGCAGCAGCCCTGGTGCGGCCGCGATGGCCTGCGCTACGGCCAGTGCACCGGCAAGCGTACGGCAGCCGGTGCGCGCGCCGGCAACGCCGATTTCCAGCAGGACGCGCAACGCCGGCGTACCGGCCGGGGCCTTCGCAGCGCGCGCGGCCAGCAATGCCACCCCTTCGAGGCTGTCGGCCAGCACGTACAGTTCGAGTTCTGGATTCTGCTCCAGCGCCATGAAGCAGGTTTCCACGGTCTGCCCGACGGGCTGGTTCGCCAGGATAATTCGCCGCAACTTCAGACGCAGGCAGATCGCGAGTTGCTGCGCAGTCGCCACCGTCATCGCCCAGGCGCCATCGTGCAGCTGGCGTTCAAACAGCGCCGGGGCCATGGTGGTCTTGCCGTGTGGCGCAAGCAGCAGATCATGCTGCCGCGCGAACGCCATCATCCAGGCGCTGTTGGCGGTTAGTACCTCGGCTCGCAGCACTGCCACCGGCAGCGGGCAGCTGCCCCCGAGAATATTCCAGCCCTGCCGTCCGATGTTGCTGATGCGCACGGGTGCCGTACCAGGCGGAATGCCCTTGGTCGTCGCATCCACGAACACGTCCGCGGTCGGATCGTTGAGTGCGATCGGGCTGCCGTCAGTCATGCTTAAGTGTAGCCGCGATACCCCGGATAGAATGGATAGAAATGTCAGTAGACAACCGCCGCCCCGCAGTTCCCACGGTGCAATCCAGCCATTTCGTGCGCGTTCGCGGTGCACGCGAACATAACCTGCACGACGTGGATGTCGACATGCCGCGCGATTCCCTGGTGGTATTCACGGGAATTTCGGGGTCAGGCAAATCATCGTTGGCGTTCGGCACGCTCTACGCCGAAGCCCAGCGTCGCTATTTTGAGTCAGTTTCGCCCTATGCCCGCCGCCTGATAGATCAGGTGGGCGTACCCGATGTCGATTCGATTGAAGGCCTGCCGCCAGCCGTGGCGCTGCAGCAGCATCGCGGCAGTGCGAGTTCCCGTTCCACGGTAGGCAGCATCACGACCCTGTCGGATCTGCTGCGCATGCTCTATTCACGCGCCGGCGACTACCCGCCGCGTCAACCGATGCTCTACGCGGAGGACTTCTCCCCCAACACGATTCAGGGGGCGTGTCCGACCTGCCACGGCCTGGGCCGTATCTATGACGTCACCGAACGCTCCATGGTGCCAGATGATTCGCTGACGATCCGCGAGCGCGCCATTGCTGCCTGGCCGCCGGCATGGCATGGACAGAACCTGCGCGACATTCTGGTGACGCTGGGCTACGACATCGACCGCCCCTGGCGCGAACTGCCCAAGAAGGACCGCGACTGGATTCTCTTCACCGAGGAGCAGCCGACCGTGCCCGTGTATGCGGGCTTCACGCCGGCCGAGACCCGCACCGCACTGCGCCGCAAATCCGAACCAAGCTACATGGGCACGTTTACCGGCGTGCGCAAGTACGTGCTGCATACCTTCGCCACCACTCAAAGTGCCCTGATGAAAAAGCGCGTGGCGCGATACATGTCGGGCACGCTCTGCCCGGAATGTGCCGGCAAGCGTCTCAAGCGCGCGGCACTGACCGTCAAATTCGCGGGCCTGGACATCGGCGAGATATCGCAGCTGCCGCTATCGAAACTCGCAGTGCTGCTCAAACCCGCGGCAACCGCGGCGCCGCTGAACCAGGACGCGGCACACCTGGCGGCAACGCGCATGACGCAGAACATGCTGGCGCGAATCGCGACGCTGCAGGAGCTGGGGCTGGGCTACCTGTCGCTCGACAGGATCACGCCCACTCTCTCTCCCGGTGAGCTGCAGCGGCTGCGGCTCGCGACGCAGATTCGTTCCAACCTCTTCGGTGTGGTGTACGTGCTCGATGAGCCCTCGGCAGGCCTGCACCCGGCCGATACCGAGTCCCTGCTGGTGGCGCTCGACGCGCTGAAAAACTCCGGCAATTCGCTGTTCATTGTCGAGCACGACCTGGAAGTCATGCGGCACGCGGACTGGATCGTCGATGTCGGCCCCGATGCCGGCGAGCACGGCGGCCGAGTGCTCTACAGCGGGCCGCTCGATGGCCTGCGGCAGGTGAAGTCCTCGCACACGGCGCGCTACCTGTTCGCAAACCCGATGCCGCGCCGCCGGGCCGAGCGTGCGCCGGCGGGCTGGCTCAAACTCGGCGGTATCACCCGCAACAACCTGCGCGAAGTTGACGCCGAATTTCCACTCGGCGTATTCACGGTCATCACCGGCGTGTCCGGCTCGGGCAAATCCACTCTCGTGAGCCAGGCGCTGGTGGAATTGCTGTCGGCACAGCTCGGCCAGTCCGCGGAACCGCCCGAGGCCGAGGAGGGCGAAGAGCCGGCGTTGAGTCCCCTGCAGCCGACCGCCGGCCGCATCGTCAGCGGCGCCGGGCACATCAGGCGCCTGGTCACCATCGACCAGAAACCCATCGGCCGCACGCCGCGCTCGAATCTGGCGACCTACACTGGCCTGTTCGATCACGTGCGCCGGCTGTTCGCTTCGACGCCGGGGGCGCGCAAGCAGCATTTCGATGCCGGCCGCTTCTCGTTCAACGTCGCCAAGGGCCGCTGCCCGACCTGCGAAGGCGAGGGTTTCGTGAGCGTGGAACTGCTGTTCATGCCCAGCGTCTACGCGCCCTGTCCGACCTGCAAGGGCGCCCGCTACAACGATGCCACCCTGAAAATCCGCTATCGCGATAAAAACATTGCGGACGTGCTCGCAATGACAGTGGGCCAGGCGAGCGAGTTCTTCGCCGACGAGGCGGCGGTGATGCGGCCGCTGCGGCTGCTGTCGGATATCGGCCTGGGATACCTGGGGCTGGGCCAGCCCGCCACCGATCTGTCGGGCGGGGAGGCACAGCGCATCAAACTGGCCACGGAACTGCAGCGCGTGCAGCACGGCAACACGCTTTACGTCATTGACGAGCCCACCATCGGCCTGCATCCGGCGGATGTCGACAAGCTCATGATTCAGCTCGAGGCGCTGGTGGATGCGGGCAATTCAGTCATCGTCGCCGAGCACGAGATGCGTGTCGCGGCCGCGGCCGACTGGATCATCGATTTAGGCCCGAGCGCGGGTGACCAGGGAGGCCGGATCGTCGCCACCGGAACGCCCGCGGCGGTGGCGGGGAATCGCGCCAGCCGCACCGCGCCGTACCTGGCCGCGCTGCTGACAACCGCCTAGCCCAACGCGGGCACTCATCGAATGCGGTATGGTGTGACTGAGACAGGATGTCCCGAGGGCCGCAGAGCTTGAGCACTTCCGCCGCCGGCGCTGTCGCATTCCAGACGCCTTCCTCGTTCACGCGCTGGTATGTGTGTATCGCCACGTGCCTGATCTACGCTATCAACATTGCCGATCGGTACGTCGTCTCCACCGTGCTCGAGCCGATCCGGCTCGAGTTGCACCTCAACGATGCCGGCATCGCCTTCCTGACCGGCGTGCCGTTGGCGCTGTTCTACGTCACGCTCGGCATTCCGATTTCCTGGCTCGCGGATCGTTCCAACCGCCGCAACATCCTCGCCGCCTCGTTGATCGTCTGGTCCGCGTTCACGGCGCTCTGCGGCCTGTCGCGCAACTACTGGCAGCTGCTGTGCGGGCGCATCGGTGTCGGTTCCGGGGAGGCAGGCGGCACGCCGCCATCGAACGCCATCCTGGCCGATTATTTCCCGGCCGAGCGCCGTCCCATGGCTTTCGCCGTGCTGGCGCTGGGTGCACCCATCGGTGCCTGGCTGGGGGCGGACATGGCGGGCATCGTGGCGCATGACTATGGCTGGCGCGCAGCATTCATCGTGCTCGGGATTCCAGGGCTCATCCTTGGGGTACTGGTGTTCCTGACCATCCGCGAGCCGCCGCGCGGCCGGCTCGATGCCGTCGACAATAGTTCTCGCGGCGGAGCCCCGGCCCGTGCCTCGCTGCTCGAATCCCTGCAGTGCGTCTGGCAGCATCGGGCTGCCTTTCACGTCATCATGGGCAGTGGGGTCTGTGCGCTCTGGGGTTGGGGACTGATCTGGTGGACCCCCACCTTCCTGATGCGCTCCTACGACCTCAACGTGGCGCAGGCCGGCGAGGTGACCGGCACCATCCATCTGATCGGCGGCACGCTGGCAACAGTCGCGACAGCATGGCTGCTGTCGCGACCGTTCATGTTCGATCCGCGGCGCGTGCTGGCGCTGCTGGCGGGGGGCATAGGGCTTGCCACCATCCCATCGATCATTGCTTACTGGACCCAGTCGCTGTGGCTCACCAAGCTGATGTTCTGGATCTTCATCCCGTCAATCTACTTCTACATTGGCCCCTGCATGGCACTGGTCCAGAATCTCGCGCCGCCTCACATGCGCTCGCTGTTCTGCGCCTGGTCGGTGCTGGTGGGCAATGTGCTGAACCTGATCGTCGCTCCTCAGGCGGTCGGGTTCTTAAGCGATTGGTTTGCGGGCGCTGAGGGATCGAATGCCAGCTCGTTGCGCTGGGCGCTGCTGGTGCTGGCACCTACGGGATTCTGGGCGGCCTATCATCTGTACCTGGCACGGAGAACTGTCATTGAAGATCAAGCACGCGCAAGCCGCTATGCGATGGCCTGAAATCGCCCGTCGCGGGGCCTGGTGTTTGGCTGCAGTGCTGGGGCTGGCGCTGCCGGCAATGGCGGCCGAGATCCGCATCATCAATGCCGATGCGCACTACCCCGAAGGTCCCATCTGGTATCAGGGCAAGCTCTACTACGTCGAGTACGACCGCAATTCCGTGACCACCTGGGATGGCAAGCAGAACCGCGTGTTCTCCATGGACAAAGGTTGTGGTCATTCAGCCGTCGTGCCCACCTCCCGCGGCGAGTTCGTCGTCACCTGCTACGACAATGGCAGCATCGGCCGGGTGGCGGCGGATGGAAAAGTCCTGCCGCCCTACACCCGCGACAAGCAGGGCAACGCGTTCGTCGGGCCGAATGATTTCGCTCCCGATGCGCACGGCGGCATCTACTTCACCGCCTCGGGCCACCCGGGGCCGGCCATCGACGGCAAGGTGTTCTACATCGGTGCGGACCGCAGCATCACTCAGGAAGCCGTCGAACTGCACAACGCCAACGGCATCGCGGTGTCGAAGGATGGCAAGACGCTGTACGTGGTCGAGACCGACGACAATCGCGTGATCGGCTTCAGCATTGCGCCGGATGCTTCGTTATCCGAGCGGCGCGTGATCGTGAATCTCGACGATCTGACCAATCACGTGGTGCATGTCTGGCCCGACGGCGTGAAAGTCGATTCCAAAGGTGCCCTCTATATTGGCCAGAGCCCGCGCGCGGAACATGTGCCGCTGGCCGGCCAGATCTTCGTCGTCGATCCGCAGGGTAAGCTGCTGCGCACGCTGACACTGCCCTCGCTGCAGGTGCCGAACTTCGCCTTCAGCCCCGATGAGAAGACTCTGTACGTGATGGGGGTCGATCAGATCGACAAGTCGCCCTTCAAGGGCAAGGTCTACGCCATTGCGAACGAATGAACCCCGTGTCGGGGATCCCCGTGTCGCGCGCTGGCGCTCAACCCGCGAGCCAGCCGCCGTCCACCACCAGATTCGCGCCGGTAATGTAAGTGGCGCGATCGCTGGCGAGAAACACGGCCGCATTGGCGATGTCCTCGGGGCGGCCCAGCCGCGGCCACGGCGTGCGTCGCCGCGCGTTCTCCAGCAGCGCGGGGTCGGTGGGCAGTCCGGGTGCCCCGGTGACAATTTTGCCGGGCGAAATGCAATTGCAGACGATCAACTCGCGGGCGTAGTCGACGGCGATCTGCCGCGTGAGATAAATCGCGCCGGCCTTGCTGACACCGTAAGGGGGGTCGCGCGGACAGGTGACGATACCCTGCTGCGATCCGAGGTTGATGACACGTCCGCGCACCTCGTGCCGCGGTTCCTGTGTGATCATCTGCGCGATGGCGCGTTTACAGCCATTGAACATTCCGGTCAGATTGACTTCGAGCACGCGATGCCATTCTTCGCTGCTGGTCTCGAGCAGCGGCGTGCCGCTGTAAGTCGCGGCGTTGTTGATCATGACATCGAGGCGCCCATGGCGTGCCACGGTGCGGCTGATCAGCGCATCCACATCCTCCCAGCGCGAAACGTCGGTGCGCACGTACTCCGCCTGGGTGCCCGTTTGCGCGGTCAATTCGGCCGTGGCCGCGCCGCCCTCGATCGGCTGCTCGGTGATGTCGGCAATGACCACGCGGGCTCCCTCGCGCGCGAAGCCAACGGCGATCGCGCGCCCGATCCCTGAGCTCGCCCCCGTGATGACGGCGATTTTCCCTTCCAGTTGTCCATTCATCGGTGTTGTGTTCCATCGCTGGGTTGCAAAGTTCAACCTCCCGGGCACCATACCTGACGCACGCGCCAATGGAGCGATCGCGTCGTGAGCACGCAGCGGATTGTCGATTCAGTCGAACCCGATCTCAACCTGGCCTCCGGGCTATTCGAATCGCTGAGCCGGGAGACCCGGCAGGGACGCGGCATCGTGCGCGACAGTTACGGTGCGGGTGAGCAGGCCGCGCACGACATCATGCGCAGCGCCGCCGAGTCCCTGCGGCTCGCGATTGCAGTCGACGCCATCGGCAATCTGATGATGACCCTGCCGGGGCGTGATCGGGGTGCGGCAGGCATACTGATCGGCTCGCACCTGGACAGCGTGCCGCAGGGCGGCAACTTCGATGGTGCCGCGGGCGTGGTCGCCGGACTCAGTGTCGTGTCCGCACTGCGGCGCGCCGGCATCCAACCGGACTGTGACATCACGGTCATGGGCATCCGCGCCGAGGAATCCTCGTGGTTCGACATCTCGTATCTGGGCAGCGGCGGCGCCTTCGGGCTGCTCGATCCGGACTGCCTCTCGATCACGCGCTCCGACAACGGCCAATCGCTCGAATCCACGCTGCTTCGGCAGGGATTCGACCCGAGTGCGATCCGCGAGCGGCGGCGCCTGCTCGATCCTGCCCGGATACGCGCCTACCTGGAACTTCACATCGAGCAGGGACCGGTGCTGGTGGCCGAAAACCTGCCGGCTGCCGTGGTTTCCGGGATCCGCGGCTGCAAGCGGTTTCGCAATGCGCGCTGCATCGGCGAGTACGGCCATTCCGGATCGCTTGAGCGACGCCATCGTCACGATGCGGTCGCGGCCACCGTGGCCTTGCTGCATCACCTCGAGACCGTGTGGCTGGAGCAGGAACGCGCCGGCGCAGACCTCGTGCTGACCAGCGGTGAGTTTTTCACCGACCCGGCGATGCACGCCCCCAGCAAAGTCGCGGGTGAGACGCGTTTTGTGATCGACATTCGCAGCCAGTCGGAAGCCACCATGGATGCGGTGGCAGCCGAGGCCTTGCGGGCAGCGGTGCGCGTCGGTGCGGACTATCGCGTGCAATTCGATCTGGGCGCGACCAGTGACTCGCCCGCCGCGATCATGGATGGCCGCTTGCGGCGCGCACTGATGAAGCAGTTGCCGCAGCCGTTCGAAATGGCCAGCGGCGCCGGGCATGATGCGGCGATCTTCGCCAGGATGGGAATCCCTACCGGCATGATCTTCGTGCGCAATGATCACGGCAGCCACAATGCCGAGGAGGCCATGGCCATGGCGGATTTCGCGGTTGGCGCCAGGGCGATGCTCGGTCTGCTGCTGGAACTGCCGCTGTGACACTGCTCGTCACGGGGGCCACCGGTTTTGTCATGAGCGTGCTGCTTCGCGAATGGTTGCGGGCCGATCCGGCAGCCCAGGTCGTGGGACTCGATGCCGCGCCACCCGACGCCGCGGCTCAGCGCTACTTCGAGCCCGTGGCCAATCGACTGACACTGGTGATTGCCGACCTGACTCAGCCGCAGCAGTGGCATGCGGCATTGAAAGCTCACTCGATCACGCACATCGTGCACGGCGCCACCGTGACGCCGATCTCGCGCGGCTCGGCGGCCGAGGCGCGGACCGAGCCCGAAGCGCACGATCCGCGGCGGATCATCGAGATCAACACCATGGGAACCGTGGCGCTGCTCGAGTGGGCGCGCACGCTGCCGGATTTGCGCCGGTTCATTACCGTCAGCACGGGCGGGGTGTACAAGGAGCATGGTCCGGATCGGCCCGGCGAGCCGCTGCCTGAGGATGGCTACGTGATGCCGCGCAAGCTCTACGGCATCTCCAAGCTGGCCGCTGAACTGATCACCGAACGCTACGGCGATCTGTTCCGGCTATCAACCGTGTCGGTGCGCCCATCGTCGGTCTTCGGCCCCATGGATCGGCTGACGCAGACCCGCAACTACCGGCACGTGCCCAACCGGATTGCGCAGTTGGCGCTCGACGGCGCGCGCCGCGTGCGCGTCAACAGTCTCGATGCCATCGGCGACTACGTCCATGTCGAGGATGTGGCGCGTGCGATCATGGCGCTCATGGCCGTCCCCAGATTGCGCTACAGCTGCTACAACATCGCCTCGGGACGGACCAGCAGCATCCGCGACATCGTCGGCTGGGTGGCGGAGAAAGTGCCCGGATTCACGGCTGAAGTGGTCGCGCCCGAGCTTGCCGACGTGCTGCAGGATCCGACGCTGCGTGACGGCATGTGGGGTGCCTACGATATTTCGCGCATCTGCGCCGAGACGACCTGGCGCCCGCGTGCGCCGCGCGAAGCTCTGCACGCCTACATGGAGTGGCTGGTGTCCGAGCGGCGTGCCAACGTGGCCATTGCCGCCGGCGCGGCGGAATGAGCCGCGATGACTGATACCGGCTACCCGCGCGACCTTATCGGCTACGGCGCGCATCCGCCGCACCCGCAGTGGCCCGGGGATGCGCGCATCGCCGTCTCCCTTGTGCTCAATCACGAAGAAGGCGGCGAGATGTGCGTGCTGCACGGCGATGAGGCTTCCGAATCCGTGCTCACCGATCTTGGCGCGGCGCCGCTGCCCCAGGCGCGCAACCTCAATGTCGAGTCCATCTTTGAGTACGGCTCGCGCGTGGGCTTCTGGGAGCTCATGCGTATCTTCCGCAGCCGCAAAGTCGAACCCACGGTGTTCGCCGTCGGCATGGCACTGGAGCGTACCCCGCAGATCGCGCAGGCGTTGGCGCATAGCGGATTCGAAGTGGCGTGCCACGGTCAACGCTGGATCGATTACCAGTCCGTGCCCGAGGAGCAGGAGCGCGCGCATATGGCGCGCAACATCGAGAGCATTACGCGCCTGATCGGCCGCGCACCGGTCGGCTGGTATACGGGCCGGCCCGGGCCGAATACGCGCCGGCTCGTAGTCGAAAGCGGCGGCTTCCTCTATGACAGCGATGCCTACAACGACGATCTGCCCTACTGGACCCGCGTGGCCGGTCGAGCCCATCTGGTCGTGCCATACAGCTTCGACAACAACGACAGCCGCCTGCAGCGGGGGGGTGACTTCGCCACCGGCGAGGACTACTTCCGCTACAACCGCGATGCCTTCGACTGGCTCTATCGGCAGGGCAGCGAAGGCCGGCCCCGCCTGCTGTCCATCGGTCTGCATGCGCGCGTGATCGGTCGTCCGGGTCGTATCGGCGCCCTGGAGCGCCTGCTCGATCACATGCTGGGCTACGAGGGCGTGTGGTTCTGCAGCCGCGCGGCAATTGCACGCCATTGGACCAGTAAGTTTCCTGCCCCGCTGCCGGAATAGCCGTCCGGACTGGGGTCCGTCAGGCCAATTCGCGGGCTTCGCTGCGGCGCAGCAATTACGCCTGCAATCGGTTATGTCGCAATTGACAATCATTCTCATTCGTAAGTACTCTAGTCGCGTACTCCATGGGTTGCCGGTCCCCCCGGCAGGGCAAAGGGCTCGCGATGTATATTTGTCTGTGTCACGGAATCACCGATCGCCAGATTCGCCGCGCCGTCGAGCAGGGCTGCTCGAGCCTGGGCGACGTGCAGCAGCAGTTGCCGGTGGGCGGATGTTGTGGCCGGTGCGAACCGGCGGCACGCGAGCTGATTCGGGAACACGCCACGCAGGCGGTTGGGCGCACCGAAGCCGCGTTCGCTTAAGATCGCAGGCAGCTAGCTTGAGCAAAGGGGCGCCGCGCTGGCGCTTCCTGCCACCGGAGTCCTTGCATCATGAAGGGTGATCTCAAAGTCATCCAGCACCTCAACGTGGTGCTGAAGAATGAACTGACCGCCATCAATCAGTACTTCCTGCACTCGCGCATGTATGGCAACTGGGGCCTGAAGCGCCTGCAGGAACACGAGCACCACGAATCCATCGATGAAATGAAGCACGCGGACCGGCTCATCGAGCGGCTGCTGTTTCTCGAGGGACTGCCCAATCTGCAGGACCTGGGCAAGCTGCTGATCGGCGAGACCGTGCCCGAGATCATCGAGTGCGATCTGAAGCTCGAACGCGCAGCACACGTGGATCTGCGCTCGGCGATGGCCGACTGTGAGCGTCTCGGGGACTATGTCTCGCGCGAACTGTTCAAGAGCATCCTCGAATCCGAGGAAGACCACATTGATTGGCTGGAGACCCAGCTCGATCTGATTGCGCGAGTCGGCCTGGAGAATTACACGCAGTCGCAGATGGGAAATTCGGGCAACAGCTGACGAGATCCGACCATGTCCAGTGCAGGCGAATCGGGCGCCAAAGCGGCGGCCGCGGCGGGAGCGGGGATCGATGCGCTGGCCTACCCGGCGGCCTATTCGCGAACCGCCGTGTTACTGCACTGGCTGATCGCTCTGTTCATTGCCTGCGGGTTTTCACTCGGCGTCTACATGGTCGACCTGCACGCCAGCCCCACCAAGGTGCGCCTGTTTGCCTATCACAAATGGATTGGCATCACGGTGCTGGCGCTGGTGCTGATACGCAGCGTCTGGCGTCTCACCCACACGCCGCCCGCCGAGGTGCCCATGCCGCGCTGGCAACTGCGCGTGGCGCGGGCTACGCACTATCTGCTGTACCTCCTGATGATCGTGACGCCGCTGTGCGGCTGGCTCTACTCATCCGCCACCGGCTATCCGGTGGTTTACCTGAAGCTCTGGCAATTACCCGATCTGGTGCACAAAAATAAGCACCTGGCGGACGTCCTGGGCGAAGTTCATGGCGATCTGGCCTGGGCGCTGCTGTGGCTGGTGGTGCTGCATAGCGCCGCGGCCCTGAAGCATCATTTCATCGATCACGACTCGACGCTGCGGCGCATGCTCGCCTGGCGCCGGGCCTGAGCAAACAAGGAGCAGCACATGGCACGGTCGTGGGCGATGACAATCAGTGGTTCGCTGCTGCTGGTGGCCTTCGTGGCCGGGGCGGCCGGTACCGCCGGCATCGATGCGGGCAAGAGCACCCTCATCGCCACCTTCAGGCAGGAGAACGTGCCGGTGGATGCGGACTTCAAACGCTTCAGCGGCCACATCGACTATGATCCGACCCTGCCCAATGCCTCCAAGGCCGCCATCGAGGTCACCACCGGCAGCCTGGATCTGGGATCGGAGGACTACAATTCCGAAGTCCGCAAGAAATCCTGGCTGGACAGCGGTACTTATCCCACCGCCACTTTCATATCGACCTCGATCAAGCCGGGGGCGCCAGGGCATTTCGATGCCACCGGCGTGCTGACGCTAAAGGGCAAGACGCAAACGCTGACGGTGCCGGTGAGCGTCGGCAAGGCGGGTGCGGCAACGAGCTTTGATGGGGAACTGACCATCTCGCGCGCCTACTTCCTCATTGGCGACAAGGATTGGAACGACGTGCTCGACGACAAGGTCCGCGTGAAGTTCCACATCATCGAATAGGATATCGACGGGGGTCCGACCATGAAACTCATCACCGCCATCATCAAGCCCTTCAAGCTCGACGAAGTGCGCGCGGCGCTATCGGATCTGGGCGTGTCCGGCATGACGGTCACCGAGGTCAAGGGATTCGGCCGGCAGCGTGGTCACACCGAGCTCTACCGCGGTGCCGAGTACGTGGTCGACTTCGTTCCCAAGGCGCGTATCGAAATCGCCGTCAGGTCCGAAGTCGTCGATCAGGTAGTCGATGCCATCGTCAAGGCCGCGAAGACCGGCAAGGTCGGCGACGGCAAGATCTTCATCACCGACGTCCAGCGAGTCATCCGCATCCGTACCGGCGAGACCGACAAGTCCGCTCTCTAGCCGCGGCGATAGGTGCTGTGCAGGATGATCTTGCCTACGGTGGGATCGTCAAACTCCTGCGTTACGATCAGCGCGCCGGTGCCCTGATTCACCTCGTAGGTATTGGTGCGCCTGCCGCGGGGACTGCTGTAGCTGGATTTCATGATGAACGCATCGTGGCTCCATTTGGCGGAGATGCGGGCCGTCCCGTACTCATCGATGCGCGAGAGGACTTCGCCGGTGTGGTAATCCCGCGGCGGCAGCTGATCCTCCGTGATGGTGACCAGATCCGAGTCGGCCGCGAGTACCAGCCGTTCCGGCGGATCCAGCGCTTCCTCCAGGCGGGCCTGCAGGCCGCGAAAATCCGGGCCGATGAACCCGGGTCCGCCATAGCGATCACCCGGGGTATCGAAGCTGTAATCCGGTCCATCGGGGCCCGTGTCATGGTCCGGCGAAGTGTCGGTGCGGTCAGGCCCGTAGCTATATTTCGCCAGCCGACGGTGCAGCTTTGATTCGGCGATGTGCATGGCCTTCGCGATCGTGGCATCCGGATCGTCACTGGCGGATTCATCGAGGCGCCAGCTGCCCACCACATGCGAATCGGGGGGCGCCATGGTCACGGTTTCGCAGCCGCTGAGCGCGCCGGCGGTCAACGCCGCGCCAAGCAGAATGCGCGCGCAGCAGCGATTAAAGACAGGGGTTCCGGACATCAGTGGCATCAGACCCGCACGGGCGCCGATCGTTCTGGCCGGCACAGTAGGGGGCCCGCGCAGGCCTGTCAAACCGCTCGGTCCGCTACACTGAACCGCATGTATCGCGCCTGTCTTTACCTGATAGCGGGCTGGTCGGGCTGCTTCGTCATGGGCATCGAGCTGCTCGGCGGTCGCCTGCTGGCGCCCTATTTCGGCAGCAGCATCTATGTCTGGGGCGCCATCATCACGGTATTCATGCTGGCGCTGTCGCTGGGCTATCTGGCCGGCGGCCGCGCATCGCTGTCAGCCCCCAGCCTCAGGCGCCTGGCGCTGATCCTGCTCATCGGCGCCGCCGCCACGGTACCGGTGCTGCTGTTCGGCGATACGCTGCTCGAGTGGCTCTCGGCAAGAGTGCCCGATCCGCGATTCGGATCGCTGCTGGCCGCGGCATTGTTATTTCTACTGCCGACAGCTGTTTCAGGCATGGTCTCGCCCTACGCGGTGAGACTGCTGGTGGCCGATCGCGCCAGTGCCGGGCATCACGCCGGCAAACTTTACTTCGTCTCGACCTTCGGCAGCGCCGCCGGCACGCTGGCGACCTCGTTCTACCTGGTGCTTTATCTCGAAGTGAATCAGATCCTGCTGCTCATGCTGGCCGTCTCGGTGGTCGTGGCCGTGGTGGCATGGCTGATCCCCGCCATCCCCGAATCATGAGAGCGCTGGCGATATGGCTGGCCCTGCTGGTGCCGGCCGCGGTGCTCGCCGACCCGCCGCTCATCCATTCGGAGCGCTCCCTCTACCGCCAGGTGTTCGTCTATGGGGACAGCTCCACGCGCTGCCTGTGCTTCACCCGCGAATGCAAGATTGGCCGCCAATCCTGCATTGACCTGCAGCAGCCCAACCGGCTCATGTTCGAGTACACGCAGATGATGCTGGGCTCTCTGCTGCTCGAACCGGATCCGCGCAGCATCCTGATCATCGGGCTCGGTGGCGGCACCCTGCCGCGCACCTTGGGCAAGTTGCTGCCGGACGCCGAGATCGATGTCGTCGAGATCGATCCGGCCGTGGTCAGCGTAGCGGCACAGTATTTCAACTACCAGCCCGGAGCCCACCAGCACGTTTACGAAGAGGACGGGCGGGCCTATGTGCGGCGCCTGCTGCGCACCGACAAGCGCTATCAGCTCATCATGCTCGATGCCTACGACAATCAGTACATTCCGGAGCATCTGCTGACGCAGGAGTTTCTGACGCAGGTGCGTTCGCTGCTGGCTCCCAATGGCATCGTGGCCGCGAACACCTTTTCATCCAGCCGGCTCTATCAGAACGAGTCGGTGACTTACCGCGCGGTGTTTGGCGTGTTCTACAATCTCAAGAGCGCCAACCGCGTGATCCTGGCGAGCAATGCGCCGCTGCCGAGCGTGGCGCAGGCCACGCGTAACGCCGGGCATTTCGACGCGGCCTTCACGGCGCTTGGATTCAAGTCAGCATCCATCCTGTCGCTGTTCAGCACGGCGGTGGACTGGGATCCGAAGGCGCGCATCCTGACCGACCAGTATTCGCCCGCGAACCTGCTGAACAGCCGCGACTAATCGGCCTTGTGCGAAGCCACGGCGGCGCGCAGTTCGCGCAACTTGGCCTTTACGGCGGCTTCATTGTCCGGGCCGAGGCGCACCATGAGCCGCTGGCCTGAGGACAGCGATTCGATCTTCGGGTCGGAGAACTGATACATGACATTGGGCCGCACCAGCGCCACCGGGCCGCGGACGTCGGGCGCTGCCAGCGCATCATCGATGGCCGCGACCAGCCGGTCGTTGAAGTAGCCGTTGGGATAGCCCAAGCCCTCATAGGCCTGCTGGAACAGCGGGTAGTAGTGGAAGTAGGCCGTCGTGAACTGCTCGGTGTTCAGCGATTGCAGCAGATGGACATAGGGCGCATAGCGCTGGTAATTCGCCGCGTCGATGGTGGCCGACTGTTCATCGCCACTGACCGCAAAGGTGCCGGGCACATTCTTGGTGGGACGCATTTCGATGGCGGCGTGCTTACGAGGCAGATTATCGACGGTGACGACGATGTGTCGCACGATCATCTCGGGGCGCAGCAGTTCCGCGACCGATTTGGAGCTGAACAGTTCCGCGAGTGTGTCGTGCACCGGCTTGTCGCTGTCTTCCAGCGGCGGTAATGGCGTGGCAGTCAGGCCCGATGGCACCGGTACCGGGTTGGCGATGCCGGTGGAAGGCGGGACCGGCGCGGTCGGAGTGCTGGCCGTAACCGGCGCTGCCGGCCGATGGTTGGCGCGCCAGGACACATACAGTGCTACCGCGCTGAGCAGGACCAGGGCTCCCGCTGCTGCATACCAGATCGTGTTTTTCTGCATGAACGAAACCTAAGCTCCCGCGTCAACGATTGCAACCCGACCCTATCGGAAGCATTCAATTATCATCGGCAGCCTATGACTGACGGCCGTTTCTCAGCAGTCCGGACGCAATGCGCCCCGGCGGTGCTCATGGTGCGGCCGGCGCATTTCGGCTTCAATGCGCAGACCGCGCAGAGCAATCGCTTCCAGCGCCAGCCGCAGGACGGTGCGAGCGGGCAGCTTGCCCGCGCGGAATCGGCGGCCCTGGCGCAGGCGCTCGAGTCAGCCGGTGTGCGCCTGTGTGCCGTCGAAGACACCGACTCGCCCATCAAGCCCGATGCCGTGTTTCCGAACAACTGGGTGAGCTTCCATGATGATGGCACCATCGTGCTGTACCCGATGCAGGCGGCCAACCGCCGCCTCGAGCGCCGGCTGGAGGTGCTCGCGGCGGTTGAACAGGAACTGCACTTCCGCTGCCGGCATTTGCTGGACCTCAGCCGCGAGGAGGAGGCCGGCCGCTATCTGGAAGGCACCGGCAGCCTGGTGCTCGATCATCTCGGGCGCGTGGCCTATGCCTGTCGTTCGGCTCGAACCGACGAGTCGCTGGTAAGGGAATGGGCGCGCGCCATGCGTTATGAGGCCGAAGTGTTCGACGCTGCCGGCGCGGATGGCGCACCGATCTATCACACCAATGTGATGCTGGCGATCGGCGCGCGCTGGGCTGTCATCTGCACCGAGTCGGTACTGCCGCGCGATCGTGCGCGCGTAATCGCACGACTGCGCGCTTCGGGACGCGAGCTGATCGAGATCGATTTCGCCGCGATGCATGACTTCGCCGGCAATCTGCTCGAGTTGCGGGTACCGGCCCAGGATGGCGGCACGCAATCGCTGCTGGTGATGTCGGCGCGCGCGCGCGCGGCGCTCGGGCGCGAACGTCTCTCCAGGATCGCAGCGGCGGTTGACCGCATCCTGGATGTCCCGCTGCCGACCATCGAGACCGTGGGCGGCGGCGGCGCGCGTTGCATGCTGGCCGAAGTGCCGGAGGTGCTCGCATGAACCGCTCGACCACGGCTGCCCTGCCGCTGGCCCAACGCGTGTACCGGCTGCTGGCCGACCAGCAGTTTCATTCCGGCACCGGGCTCGCCGCCGAATGCGATGTGAGTCGCTCTGCCGTATGGAAAGCCATCGCGGTATTGCGCGAACTGGGCGTCACGGTGCACGCCGTGTCCCATCGCGGCTATCGACTGCCGCAGGCCACCACGCCGCTGGAGGTGTCCCGCATCCGCAAGGCGTTGCCCGCGGCCATCACGGGCCGCCTGCGTCACGCGGCGGTCGTGTGGTCGACCGGATCGACCAATGCGGATCTGCTGGTGCAGGACGACCTGCCGACCGGGCGCTTCGATTTCCTGGCGGCGGAATTCCAGAGCGCCGGTCGCGGCCGCCGCACCCGCACCTGGATCGCGCCGCCGGGAGGCGCGATCTGCCTTTCCTTGAGCTGGAGCTTTGCAAGCCTGCCGGCCGCGATCGGCGCGCTGAGTCTCGCGGTCGGTGTCTGTGTGCTGCGCGCACTGGCACGCTTTGAGATCGCGGGGGTCGAACTGAAGTGGCCGAACGACCTGGTGGCGAGTGAGACCAAGCTCGGCGGCATCCTGGCTGAACTGCGCGCGGAGGCGTCCGGACCGGCCTTCGTCGTCATCGGCATCGGCCTTAATGTGGCACTCGGATTGGACATTCTCGAACGCATCAAGGCCACCGGCACCCAGGCTACCGACCTGGCCGCGCTGACCGCCATCGTGCCGGATCGCAACGTCCTCATCGCCGCGCTCGTGGCCGAATTGGTCAGCGGCCTGCAGCAGTTCGAACGCTTTGGGTTTGATGCCTTTGCCACCGAATGGCGCGCCTCCGATGCATTGGTGGGAAAGCCCGTGCGCGTGAGCCTGGACGGCAGCAGCGTCAGCGGCCACGCCCGCGGCATCGATCTCGATGGTGCGCTCTGCGTACAGACGCGCGAGGGATTGCAGCGCTTTCTGACCGGTGATGCTTCTGTGAGGACCGTCCCGTGACGGCATCGCCCGCGGCGCTGCTGCTTGATATCGGCAACTCACGCATCAAATGGGCGCGCCTGCCGGAATCCTCTCGCCGCGGCCATCGCCGCGGCCAGCGCTTTGCCGCGCGTGGTGCCATCGATCTCGAGCGCTTCGATGCGCGCGGCGCTGCGCTGGAGCAACTGCTGGTCTCAATGGGTTCGCAGTCGCGCATCGTGGCCTGTAATGTCGCCGGTGCCGCGGTCGAGCGGCGCCTGCGGGCGCTGGCACGCCGTGCCGGCGTGCGCGCACCGCAATTCATCCGCAGCGCCGCGGCCGCTGCCGGGGTCCGCAACGCCTATGCCGAACCATGGCGACTGGGCGCGGATCGATGGGCGGCGCTCATCGGCGCGCGTTTTGAATATCCCGGCCGGGCGCTGTGCCTGGTCGCGGTCGGAACCGCCCTGACGATTGATCTGCTCGATGCACGCGGCAGACATCGGGGCGGCAGCATCATTCCCGGGCCCGAATTGATGATCAAAGCGCTGCTTGAGCGCACCGCCGGCATTCGACGCCGCGCGGGCCCAAACGCCACCCAGGCCATGGCGCGCGCCGGGGCCTCGCCCGGTCTGTTTGCGCGCGACACGCGTGGCGCCGTGACGGCCGGTGCGGTAAATGCCGCCGCCGCTCTGATTGGGGAATCCATGCGCGCGGCACGGCAGCTCCTGGGTCGCAGCCCGCGGCTGATTCTGTCGGGCGGCGGCGCCGGCGAGGTCGGATCCCGGCTGCGCGTGCGGTATCGACGTGAGGATGAATTGGTGCTGCGCGGACTTGCCGTGCTGCGCTCCGGGCAGGCGCAATTGGACTAGAATCCGCGAGTGCGCGGCGCAATCCTGGCATTGGTGGCCATCAACATCGTGTTCTTTGCGTGGGCACAATGGATCGATGTGCCTGCCCGGCTGCCGGCCACCGTCGACCGCGATGCCGGCATTCCGCCATTGCAGTTGGAAACCAAGGGCAATCCTGCCGCCTCCACGTCAGCGGCTGGGCCAGCAGCGACCGCTTCGCCCCCTGCTACCGCTATCGCTCCGGCGGCCGCGCCGGCGGGCGTGTCGAGTGTGACCGCGGACTCGGCGCCATCGACACGTTGCCGCAGCATCGGGCCGTTCGATGATGTCAACGCCGCTAACGCAGCGGCCGACCGTCTGCGCACGCGCGGCATGAAGCCGCACGATCGCAGTGCCGATACCGTCAATCCGAATGTCTACTGGGTGTATATCGGCGAACTCACCGCCGAGATGCAGCGCCGCGCCATACAGACCCTGAACAGTGCCGGTATCCATGATGCCGTCGTCATGACTCAGCCCGAGCAGAGCGACCGGATCTCGGTCGGCGTATTTGCCGACCAGGCTCATGCGGTGCGCCGCGCGGAACAGGTGCGCGCCCTCGGACTGAAGCCGACGCTGGGCATGCGCCAGCGTACCGTCGCGGCGCACTGGATCGACTTCGAGCTCAAGCCCGCTGAGATGGAGCCGTCGCTGACCGACCTGACCGGTCCCGTCGTCCGCAGCGGCATCGGTCTTGGGCCCGTGAAGTTCTCTGATTGTCCGGCGGGCGGCGGTAACGGCTGACAACTCTGCGCGGCGTCGCCGTGGCAGC
Source organism: uncultured Gammaproteobacteria bacterium (assembly GCA_963819195.1). Taxonomy (GTDB): domain Bacteria; phylum Pseudomonadota; class Gammaproteobacteria; order Steroidobacterales; family Steroidobacteraceae; genus FEN-1191. The sequence goes on along the minus strand of CAWFVL010000005.1, from coordinate 40,477 downwards.
AGCGCTCAACGAGTTCCTGGCGCGTCTTCCAACAGGATAGCGATCAAACGCCCTATATCCTCGGGGCTATTGTAGATGGAGGGCGAAATCCGCACCGCGTTGGGGTAGACCGAGACCTGCACCTGTTCTGCCAGCAATCGGTCCCGAAAGCGCCGCTCCGCATCTTTGATGCCAAAGACCAGGATCGGCCCCTGCGAGTCCGGCGGAGTCAGTGGCACGCATCCCGCCATATGCGATAGCCGTGCGCGCAATTCACTCATCAGCGGTTCCCGACGTCTGACGATGGTATCGACGCCCCTGTCGTTGATTGACGCAATCGATGCCTGGGCGGTAGCGAGCGCGCCCCACGCGGGAGTGCCTACTTCGAACAGCCCCACGGCATCATCCCGCAGTTCGTATTCACCACCGTCGGAAACCACGGGATCGAACGGGGAAATGTGCTGGCTTAAGCCGCGGATCTGCCGCCAGCCGATCTCGGTCCTGTGCAGGCGCTCGAGGCGATCGCGACGCACGTACAGAAACGCAGCGCCGAAATCGGCCATCAGCCATTTGTAGGTGCCGCAGGCAGCGAAATCGACGCCGCTGGCCGCGACATCCACGGGAATTGCGCCGGCGGCCTGGATTATATCGGCATAGACCAGCACGCCTGCCTTGTGCGCCACTGCACAGACCTCGGCGAGGTTGTGTACGAATCCGGTTGCACTGGACACCAGTGACAGGGCGAGCAGCCGGGTGTTCTGGGTCAAGGTATCCCTGATGTCCGCTAGGTCGACTCGGTTGTCACGCACCGGAATCACTTTGACGGGGGTTCCCTGCTTTCGCCGCTCGGCGTACAGCACCAGGGAGGCATCATAGTGAAGTGCATCGGTCACGACGCCGGCGCCGGGACCGATCTGCAATGCCGCGTTGACGAGGTTCTCTGCCACCAGGGTACTCGGGACCACGGCAACGTCCTCGGGAGCACAGTTGATCAGGCGCGCGAACTGACCGACGGCGGCATTACGCGGGTTGCTGAACGGTGAAATTGAATGGGGCTGTGTGAAGCGATCGCGAAAATAGGCTGAGCCGCAATCGCGCACCTGGCGGCTGACCGGGTGCACGAAAGCGGCATCCAGGTACACGCCTTTGAAGCCGAACTCCCGCGAAGCATCTTCTTTGACTGCCGCGCGCGCCGGCAGGCCCGCGCCGCCCAGCAGTGAAGCCGAGGCGAGCCCCGCGCTTGCAATCAGATCCCGGCGTGTGATCACCTGCTGCTCCGCGAAAATTCAGTTCAACGCGATCGGTAGCACCACTCGGCTCGCACGCGCGCGATCGCGAAACACGGTCTGCGTGGCCGGGACGTAGTCCGACGCCTTTGCATGGAATATATTGGGAACGCAGGTCTGGGGGTTGCGATCATAGACGGGGAACCAGGATGACTGGATCTGCAGCATTATCCGGTGTCCCGGCAGGAAGGTGTGATCAACGACCGGCAGCGGGTATCGGATCTCTTCCGGCTTTCCCGGTGTCCAGCAGTAGACCTGATCCAGTCCGTGAACATAGCGCCCGCGGAAGATATCCGCCGACACCGCCAGCTGAAAGCCGCTCATGTCCTGATCGGAGATCTCATCCGGATAGACGTCGATGAGCTTGACCACCCAGTCACTATCGGTGCCGGTGGTGGCGGCGAAGAGATCGACCTGGGGTCGTCCAAAAATATGAACCGCCTGCGTCAACGGTGAAGTGCGATAGCTCAGCACGTCCGGGCGCTGCGCGGCGAACCTTTGGTCTGCCACCAGGGAGGTGGCCCACGCATGGGCGAAAGTGAAGGGCGCGGAGATCACGCCGACCGGATGGGCCGGATCGGAGATGTATTCATCGGCCCCATTCGTGCCCGTCGCGGGTTCCTCGAACGACAGCGCCCCGTGTTCGCCCAGGTACAGGGCCGTGGAGGCCGCAGACAATGAGTCCGCGTCGTGCCAACGTTCAGCCCCTGTGCTGAAGCTGATGATGGGAGCCAGGTGCTTGGGCACTGCGCCCTGCTTCAACTGCGAATCAAGGAATGGTTTGATGACTTCGCGCCGCGCGACGGCAGCCGTGTCTTCCATGAAGTGCAGTGGACCGGTTTTCGAGCCGTCCGCGTAGACACCCATGTGAGTCCAAGGTCCAATCAGGAGCGATACGGGGTAATTGGCATCTCTGGCGCGCAGGGCCTCGAACACCGCCGGTGCACCGTACTGATCCTGCTCGTCCCACATGCCAGCCACCACCAGGGTGGGAATGGCTGCGCCGGCCCTGGTCGCGAGCAGGCTATCCAATGCCTGTGCGCGCCACCAGTCGTCGTAGCTCGGATGCTCCATGAACTTTCTCGCCGGCGCGAACCGATCGATACCGTAGCGACGCATGACATCGCCGGCGGAGCCCGATTCCAGATAGACCGAATACAGGTCCAGCCAGCGCGGCGGCAGAGCAGTGCCCATGTCCTTGCCGGCCAGCAGGATGGGAAGCACCGGCAATGTGATCTGGCGGAAGGCGCCGTTGTGATACCAATCATCGCCCTTCCAGACGTCGACCATGGGATTGATGGCAACGACCGCCTTGAGTGCCGGATGCGCATTCAGCGCAGCCGTCAGGGCGTTGGCGCCATCGTATGAGCCGCCGATGATGCCCACGTGCTGGTTGGACTCAGGCACATTCTTCGTGAGCCACGCGATGGTGTCATAGGCATCGGAATTCTCATCGACGCCAGTGGAGTTCGCCGGGCCGATCGGGGGGCGATTCAGCAGAAAGACACCCTCCGACTTCGATCGTCCGCGTATGTCCTCCCAGACCAGGATATAGCCGTCATCGGCGAAGGGGCCGTTCATCAGCGACACGCGGGCTGCCAGATGTTCACCGATGTTGCGAAACGCTATCGAATTTGCACCATACGGCGTGCGTTCCAGCAGCATGGGAGCTGCATGGGCGCCCTTTTTCATGGCGATCAATGCGTGCAGGCGCACGCCGTCGCGCATCGGAATCATGGACTCGCGCAACAGGTAGTCATCGCTCTCGGTGGGCGGCTTGAAATCGGCAACGATATCCGAGGGCAGACTGTCGACCGGCGCGGCAAACCCAGGGACGCAGACCCCCGCCACCGTCGCCGCGCACAAGGCCGCACGCAGTTTCAGTGGCCAGCGCCAGGCACGCCCCGCGGGACGCACGCCGCCGCGCATGATCAGAACTTGGCCGATGCCGTGATACCGATGGTACGGGGTTGGATCACCGCAATGCCCTCGTCAGCCGGGGTCTTCGAAAGAGTCAGGGGCGAGGCGGCAATAATCCCGCGGTCGTCGATGGCATTCTTGACGTACAGGCTGAAGGCATAGTGACCGACCGAGATGCCGGTATGGATATCGAGCACTCGATAGGGCGCCAGCGCAACCCGCGGAGTCGCGGCATCCGCCGTGAAATCCGACTCGCGCTCGCCGACATAGCTGTAGTCGCCGCCGACATCGCCCTTCCAGTCGCCGACGATCGGGAACTCGTAGTCCGCCGATGTGCGTCCGGACCAGCGCGAACTGTATGGCAGGCGGAATCCGGGCAGTGCGTAGATTCCGGCCGGCGCCACGGAGTTCAGATAGGCATCGGTATAGGCGGCCGAAAGCCCGAGTGTCAGCCCGCGCAGCGGCCGGTATTCGGTGGCGAGCTCCGCGCCCTTGGAAATCGCGCTGCCGGCATTGCTGAAAAAGGATTGATCATTCGCATCGGACCCGAGCAGCTGGATGTTCTTCCACGAGATATAGAACACATCGGCATCGAGCGTCAGGGTGTGATCGAGCAACTCCCCCTTGTAGCCGACCTCATAGTTGGTCGATTTATCCGAGCCAAAGGGATACTCGTACCCCTGTAGCGTGTAGTTGGGACCGCCAGCGCGGTAGCCGCTGGCGATGCGGCCATAAATCATGTCGTTGGCATCCAGCTTGTAGGTTGGCGAGAACAGGAAAGTCGTTACGCCCTGGGAGGAGTCTCCCTGCCCAACCGTCACTCCCGGATTTCCCAGCAGTCCTGAACTCAGGTTGAGGGAGTTCTGCCAGTTCTTGCTGTAGCGCAGACCGCCCTGCACATCGAAGCTCTTGGTGATGTGGTAGGTGAGATCGCCGAACAGCGCGGCTTCCTTGTACTCCGAGTTGCCGATTCCGTCTGAAAGCGGCGGCAGCCCCGGGATCGGTCCGCCGTCGACGGTGGATGCGCCGTCGAGGTTCTGCACGAAGATTGAAGCCTCGTGCGTGTAGAACGCGCCGACCAGCCAGTCCACCACGTGATCGCCGCGGCTTGCCACGCGGAATTCCTGCGTGAACTTCTCGGTCCCGTAGTGCTGGTAAATGGTGGCACCGAAGTCGGGGATGCCGAAGATTCCCCCGAAGAATCCGAACAACGGCGAGATATCGGCATTGCTCTGCCAGTTGACGTGTGCGTAGCTGGTCGAAGAGAGCAGCGAGAAGTTGCTGAAGTCGTCATTCACCGTCACGTTGTAAAGATGCAGCGTCGAATTGTTGGTGCCGGTGCCGGGAATCTGGTTATGCGTCAGGTCCCCGTACAGCGGCTGATTGGTCAGGAAGTTATAGTCCATGCGGCCCGAGCCATAGGCGTTGCGGTCCGAAACGTAGGCACTGAACTTGACCGTCAGGTCTCCGAACGGCGCCCACAGACCAGCGATGCGCCCCGAGTCGACGCGGTGGGTATTGACGTCGGTCTGCCCGGTCGCGACGTTGTCGATATAGCCCGGATCGTAACGGGTCGAACCACTGATGCGCAGGGCAAATACATCGGTGACGAGCGGCAGGTTGACGTTGGCGCGGAATCCCCAGCCGGCGCCGCCATGATCCACTTCCGCGCCGTCGGTCTCCACGTACGCCGAGTAATTGCTCAGGTTGGGCTGAATCGTCTCGTATTTCAGCAGTCCGCCCATGTTGCTGGCGCCATAAAGCGTGCCCTGCGGGCCCTTCAGTACCTCAATCTGCTCCAGATCGGCGGGATCCAGGTCAGGCACCAGGACATCGCCACGGGCCAGCGCGGTGCTGGAACCCACCGGCGTGTCATCGACGTAGATACCCACGGTCGGGGTGTTGTTGGCGCCGGTGGTGATGCCGCGAATGGCCAGCAGCTTGAAGCCGTTGCCATCGTCGAGTAACGACAGGCCCGGGACCTGGGTGTAATAGTCATCGAGGCTGATGTCGTTGCGACCGATCAGCGACTGCGCGTTCAGCACGGTCAGGGCGATCGGCACATCCTGCGCCAGCTGAACGCTTTTCTGTGCCGTCACCAGAACTTCCTGCAGATTGGGCTCCTCGTTACTGGCGCTGCCGGACGCCGGGGAAGGGTCCACGATCAGTACCGAGCCCTCCTTGACTTCGCGCATGGTCAGGCCGGTGCCTTCGAGCACCCGCTTGATGGCGTCCTCGCCGGTGTAGGAACCCGATAGCGCAGGGGCCGTCTTGCCCCTGACCGCTGCCGGATCGAAGGCGACGTTGATGCCGCTGCGGCTGCCGATGGCCCGCAGCGTGTCGGAGAGGGCCTGGGTTGGGAGGTCAAACTGGTACAAGGCCTGCGCCATGGCTCTTACGGGCGCCAAGGACAAAGCAAGCAACAGAATTTGCGCGCCGATGAGCGCGCTCCGGCGGATAGCAGACATCGTGATCTCTCCCTGGTCGTCGGTATCGGGGTTGCTGTGAGACCCCTTCTAATAGACAGAGACGCACGGGCAGGGGATTCCCGACATGTCTGCTGAAGAAAATTTTATCGTCGCGGCGGGGTCGGAAGCAGTATCAGTGCATTTCCCTGGCGCTCTATCTGCAGGTGATGAAGCGCGGCGACGCTCTGGGCAAACTCGAACACACTCTGGCTCTCGAAAACGCCCGACACGCGCAGGCTCTCCAGAGCCGGATCACCGAGCGCCACGGGTACGCGCGCGTAGCGGTTCATCTCCTCGACCGCCTCCGACAGGGGCGTATCGTCGAGCATGACCTCGCCCCGGCGCCAGGCGAGCGTGGCATCGACATTGGGATGGTCGACGGCCGCCACGCCTTCGTCCGCGCCGAAAGTCAGGCGTTCCCCGGGGGTCAGGGTGGCCACGACCACCGGCTTTGGCAGCGACTCCGGCCGGGTCGTGATCTCGACCTTGCCCTCCAGCAGCACCACGATCACTTGCCCATCCCTGCGCCGCACATCGAACTTGGTACCCAGCGCGCGAACCTCGGTGTCGCCCACCTGCACGATAAATGCGCGATCCTTGTTTTTGGTGACCTCGAACAGTGCCTCACCCCGGTCCAGTTTGACGCGGCGTTCCCGGGCGGAATAGCTGACGGTGAGGTGGCTATCGGTGTTGAGCGCAACCCTGGTGTCATCGGCCAATGTGACCACTTGTTGCTGGCCAATGGCGGTCCGATAGGCCGGAAGCCATGCCAGATACACCGTGATGCCAATCGCAAGCGCGGCTGCCAGGCTGGCCGCCGCCAGCCGGCGAACTACCCGCGGCTGCCTGAGCAGTGGCTCCCTGGCCCGCGGCGCCCGTGCCGCGCTCAGTTGCGCGGCGCCCGGGATGATCTCCCAGAGATCGGCGACGCGTGCAAATGCCCGCGCGTGAGCCGGGTCCTTCAGCCACTCATGGAACGCGGCTTCGGTTGCCTGGGTACGATCGCCGCGCTGCAGCCGCGCGATCCACGCGGCCGCATCGGCCATCACCACATCGGTGGAGAAGTCCATGATCTCGCCCCCTCGCGCCCGTTACCAACCGTCCATCCACCTGACCAGGAAAAGTACCGCGCGGGCGACTCTTTTCTCGACCGCCGCCACCGTCATCCCCTCGCGCGCGGCGATCTCCCCGAAAGAGAGTTCGTCGATGCGCCGTGCGAGCAGGCAGCGCCGGCTCACCTCATCGAGCCGGTCGAGCCCGGTCTGTGCCCGCCGCAATCGCTCCCGGCCCTGCACGATCTCATCCGGCTGCGGGCTGCCGTCGGCCACCAGTTCCAGATCCAGGCTCACGTTCTCAAACGGAGCCACGCGCGCTCGCCTTGCCCGATCGCGCACCAGGTTTTGCGCGGTGCGCATCAGGAAGGCCTCCCGGGAGCACACCTCCTTGGCCTGGGTATAGGCCTCGAGGCGGGCAAACGCCTCCTGGATGATGTCGTCCGCTTCATCGGGGCCGACGCCCCGCCTGACGATCAGGGACCGCATACTGTTCCACATGCGATGCACTGGAGATCGGGATCCGGGTTTATTCACAGCTACACACTATATAAGACGCTGATGCCGGCGAGATCGGACAGATATCTGGCCATCGATCGAAATATTCTGTTGTCTGAATAAGCCATCTCGCGCGTCATTCTAGACAGGAGCGCTGCTCCAACAGGGGGAAACCAGGTGATACACGTGTCTTTCGCATCCCGCTCGAGCTCCAGGGCTGTTGCCCCATTACTGCTGGCAGCTGCCGTCGTGGCTGCCTCGGCGGCGTGGGCGGCACCGGCGCACGAGGCCCCGCTGGCGCGCGTCGTGATAACTCCGAGCGCGATGAGCGAAAGCGATGGCGGCACCGTCGATGTGGTGGAAGTGTTCCCTGAAATGACGGCCGAGTCGGGCGCCCACCTGCTCTCTATCGCCAATTCTGCCCCGGGCATGACACTGACCCAGCGCATGGAAAGCCTGCTCGTGACCGACGATCAGGGACCGGTCAGCCTGACGCCCGACAAGGAAGAATTCCCCGATTCCTGGAATACCACCCGCAAGGTCAGCGGCACATTGACGATCCGCTATCGCCTGCCCATCGTCAACGATACCCACGCCACCGGCGGCCCCCAGGGCAGTCCGCGCATCGACGGCGACGGCATCTCCAGTGTCGGGGAAATGCTGCTGATGCAGCCCCAGACCTCGCACCCATATCGCCTGTCCCTGCAATGGGAACTTGCCGCGATGGGAGCGGGCGCCGTGGGTGTCTGGACCTACGGGGAAGGCAGTGTCACCTTGCCGGCCGGCTCGGTATCGCGGCTGCAGAACAGTTTTTTCATGGCGGGACACATCAAGCGCGAGCCCGAAATGCTGCAGGGCGCCTTCTCCGCGGTCTGGACCGGCGATCCGGGTTTCGATCCGCGTCCCTCGCTGCGCTGGGCACAGCAGCTGCACGGTTGGATGAGCCACTTCTTCGGGGACACGCAGGAAGCCACCTATCGCATCTTCCTGCGCTACAACCCGGCGGCGAACGCCGGCGGCGGCACGGCCTTCCCCAATTCCTTTCTGTGGACTTACGGACAGGGGGTTGGAGCGACTTACATGGAGGGCATCCTGGGCCACGAGATGACCCATACCTGGACCGCCACCGACATGGGCAAGTGGTTCGATGAAGGCCTGGCCGTCTACTATCAGCAGCGCTTGCCCTGGAGAGACCACATGGTCTCCACCGAGGATTATCTCCGGGACATCAACAAGACCGCGGCCCGTTACTACACCAACGATCTCATTCATCTGTCCGATGCCGATGTGATCCGGGATTACTGGAGCGACGTTCGGCTCATCGTCATTCCCTATGACCGCGGCGCCATATATTTCGCGATCCTGGACGACAGGATTCGCGAGGCCAGCCACGGTAAACGTTCGGTCGACGATCTGATTCGCGTGATCGTGGATCGCAACCGTAAGGGAGTGAGCACGGAAGAGGCTTACTGGGTGACGATGCTCGAGCATGAGCTCGGCCAGGGCGGCGTCGCCTTGCACAAGGCCATGATGAGCGGCGAGACCCTCGTGCCCGATTCCGACGCCTACGGCCCCTGCTTCCAGCGCGTTGCCGCCAAGATCCGGCGTTACGAGCTGGGCTACAACCAAAAACGCGCGGTGGTCGGCGGTGTCGTGGAGGGATTGATTGCTGGTTCCGAAGCGGACAAAGCCGGCATCCGCGAGGGCGATACGATCGTGCTGCGGACCAATACCGACGGCGCGCAGCGCGATCCTGACAGGACGATCACCGTCAAAATCACGCGCGACGGGAAGACCTTTCCGATCACCTACCTGCCGCGCGGTGCCGCCGTCGACGCTTGGCAGTGGGAGCGCGTGGAGGGCGTGCCAGACTCCGCGTGCCGTCCCCCGGACCGTTGATCACTGGACAGCGCGTGCGGCTATGACTCAATCACGTGACTTCGACCGCCGTTCGCTGCTGGTGTCGGCTGGCGCCATGGCCACCGCCCTCGCGACCGGCTCAAGCGCAGCCACGTCGGCGGGATCCCAGGCGGCATCGCCGATCATCATCGATTCGCTGGGTTCTCTCGATGATCCGAACACCGCCGATCTCGATGCTCCGCAGGTCTTGTCGGCGCGCGTCGTGCAGGATGCGCGCGCATCGGGCCTGACGGCGTTGAACCTCACGCTGGGCTATATCCACGGCCCCGGCGATCCATTCGAGTACACGGTGCGGGACATCGTGAAATGGGATCGACGCATCGCCGAGAACCCGGGCACGCTGCGCAAGGTCACCGCGGCAGGCGACATCCGCAGTGCCCACGCGGCCGGCCAGCTGGGGCTCATTTACGGCTTCCAGAACGAAGCCGCTCTTGGTGAGAGCGCCGATCGCGTGGACCTTTTTGCGGACATGGGGGTACGCGTCTTCCAGCTGACCTACAACGAACGCAACCGGCTGGGCGGCGGCTCATCGGCGCCGGAGGACACGCCGCTCACGGCATTCGGCCGCGAGGTCATCGATCACATCAACGACCATCTCGTCATGGTCGATCTCTCCCATAGCGGTCGTCAGACCTGTCTCGATGCTGCCCAATATTCCAGGGCACCTGCCTGCATATCGCACACCGGTTGTCGCGCACTGGTTGATCTGCCGCGCAACAAGTCGGACGAGGAGCTGCGGCTGATTGCGGACCGCGGCGGGTATGTCGGAATCTACTTCATGCCTTATCTGGCGATCGGGCGATCGATCACCAGCGACGATGTGGTGCGTCATGTCGAGCATGCTCTCCAGGTCTGCGGTGAGGACTGCGTCGGAATCGGCACTGATGGCAGCGCCACCGGCATCGATGATCTGCCCGCGTGGGAGGCAGCTTTCCGCAAGCAGATCGAGGCGCGGCGTGTCGCTGGCATTTCCTCGCCGGGAGAAACGCCGTATGGGTTCACCTTCGCCACGGACATGTATGGGCGCGAGCAGTTTCGCATCCTCGCCGACAAGCTGGCGAAGCGGCAGATTCCGCAGCGTCGCATCGAGAAGATTATGGGTGGAAACTTCCTGCGCTACGCACAGGCAATCTGGGGCAAGTAATGGCGCAGCACGGACGCGGACTGACAGCCAACACTCTTCTGGCCTGTCTATCAGTGGCGATTGCAATGACGATTGCAGCGGTTCATGGCCGTGCATCCGAGTCCGCGCCCGAGCCCTCGAAGGAGCCGCAGGAGTTCCTGCAGCAGGCTCTCAAGCCCAGCACCATCAAGGGGTCCTTCAGGCTGGTCTCGATCGGAGACCTGCTGTATTCGTACCCGATGGCGCATCGTGACGACGCTGAATTGCAGCGGGTCATAAAGCTCATTCAGTCCGGCGATGTCACCATCGGCAACCGCGAGGGCGCCACGCTCGACAGCACAACGCACGCGGCCGGCTACGGTGACGGGCTGCTGTGGTCCGAGAGCGACCTGGCCGCCGATGAGAAAGCGATGGGTGTCGGCATGGTGTCGCTGGCCAACAATCACGGCATGGACTGGGGCGACGTTGGTTTGCGCGACACCATTCGCTTGCACCGCAGCGCCGGCATCGTCACCGCCGGCGGCGGAGAGAGCCTGGCCGAGGCGCGGCAGCCGGGCATCCTGGCGACACCCAAAGGCCGCGTGGCACTCATATCGACGGCCTCGAGCTTCAAGGCCAACGCGCGCGCCAACGATGCCCTGGAGATCACGGCGGCACGTGCCGGCATCAGCACTTTGCGCACACGCGTGATTCACCTGGTCAACGAGCAGCAGCTCGCCTCGGTGCGCAAGCTGGCCACGGACCTGGCCTCGCCGCTCAAGCCTGCTCCAGACCCGGAGGCGACTGAAATCACCTTCGAAGATGAGATCTATCGGCTGTCGCGGTCAACCGGCCTTAGCTATGAGATGGAACTTTACGATCATGCGGCGCTGCTGAAGTCGATCCGCGACGCAAAGCGGGAGGCTGACCTGGTCGTCTTTACCATCCATGCGCATCAGAGCCCGACCGGTGACGATGACGATACCCCTGAACCGCCCGACTTTCTGGTGCGTCTGTTTCACGACGCCGTGGATGCGGGCGCCGATGTCATCATGGGCGGCGGCCCCCATTCGCTGCGCGGCGTCGAGATCTACAAGGGGCGCCCCATCCTCTACGGGCTGGGCGCTTTCTTCATCAACGGCGACGTCGAAATGACGCAGGAAAGTGCGCTGCGGGTATTCCCCGATGCCAGCGGTCATGCCCCACCACCCGATCCGCCGCAGCAATCCGTTCGAAAAGGCGGCAACCCTGCCAGCTGGTACGACGGCGTGGTCGCGGTGACGGAGTTCGAAGGCGGGGAGGCGAAGCGGGTGCTGCTCTATCCGCTGGATCTCGGCAATACCTACGACCGCAAGCGCCGGGGCATTCCTCATCTGGCTGCACCGGCCGATGCCCAGCGGATCCTGAAGAACCTGGAAAAGGACTCGGCCCAATTTGGGACCCGCATCCTGGCTAAAGACTCCGTCGGCATCATCGAGATCGGAGGCGTGCGGTAGAATAGTCACGTCGACGGTGGTCGGACCGCCAGTATCCAACTACGACGCTGACAAAGCCGCTGCCCAGGGCAGCGCTTTCCGCTCAAGTCCTTGAAATGCCGGCTTAGCTCAGTGGTAGAGCAGCGGTTTTGTAAACCGTTGGTCGGGAGTTCAAATCTCTCAGCCGGCAGACCCACGCCAGGGTTCGTTCCGGACACCTGGGTAACACCCTGGCGATGCATGGCGGCCGCCACCCCATATTGTGGCGACCGGCTGCGACCTTTTCCCTGCCTGGTGCATCTAAGCACCACATGTCCCATCTTTTCGACATTCACATGCCTGCTGAGACGCTCGCGCGTGCACGAACCGGGGATGGCGGCGCACGGGCTGAGATTTACTCGGCTCTGTCGAGGCCGGTCTACACGCTGATCCGGCGCCTGGTCGTGCACCCGGCCGCCGCAGAAGACCTGCTGCAGGATGTGTTCGTCGAATTGCTGCGCAATCTGCAGCTGTATCGCGGCGAGGGTTCCTTTGCAGGCTGGGTTCGCAGCATCGCCGTGAGCAAGGCGCTCATGCACCTGCGATCACCCTGGCATCAGCGATTGCTGTTCGACGAGTCCAACGGCGCGCTCGATTCCATTTCGAGTCCGGGTTCGACAGTCGCGGAGGAATGGCAGGACGAACTCGAACGCGCGCTGAATCGACTGCCGGCAGTGGCGCGCAGCATCGTCTGGCTGCACGACGTCGAGGGATACAAACACGCAGAGATCGCGCAGCTGTTCGGTAATTCGGTCAGCTTCTCGAAGTCGCAGCTCGCGCGGGCGCACGGGCTGCTGCGCGAATGGCTCGAGGGTTCTCAATCATTGCCGCGCCCAGGAGTATTGCCATGCACCCCGGTATCCGGGAACTCTTAACGCTGCGCGACGGCGCTCCGGTCGTGGCGCGCAGCGCCGAACACGTGAACGCCTGCGAGCTATGCGGCGCGGAAATCGCGCGCCTTAAAGAGCTGCGCACCCACCTGCGGCAACTTTCCGGGTTCGCGCCGCCGCCGCGGGCGTGGGCCGCGATCGAGCAGACGCTGTCGAATCCGCGGCCTGTCACGACGCGGGTAGTGGGCAAGCGGGCGGCATTGCTGATTGCGGGGCTGCTCGTCGCCACGCTGCTGTCGGCACTGTTGTGGCAGAGCAGGCGAGATCGGCCATCCACCAATCACCCATCGATCAACGCCGACTTCGGCAGCGTTCGCGCGCAGTCAGTGCCCTTGCTCGTGGCCCGATCGCAGCGGCTCGAGTCGCTGCTGCGCGGTCTGCCGCGCCCGGCGGTCGAACGCGCCGCAACGTCCGCGGCCATCGATGAGCTGCAGACGCGCATTCAGGTGCTGGACGTACAGCTCTCGGGCTCGGAGGGCAGCGATCTGGATGGCAGCCAGGCACAGCAGCTATGGACAGCCCGGGTGCAGCTGCTCGATTCGCTCTTCGGCCTGCGCTATGCGGAGCACGCCGCACACAGTGATTTTGGATCGACAGGTTCCACAGGAGACATTTAGATGGACCACACCCATTCAATCGGGACTGCTGCTCCGTTCGCGCGGCTCGCGGTCGCATTTTCGCTCGCGATCGGTGTCCTGAGCGCCAGCGCGCACGCGACCGATCCTGCATCAGCGCCTTCCGCGGCAGTTTCTCCCGCGCCTCCCGCGCCCCCCGCTGTGCCGCGCGTGGAGATCGAGCGCCAGCTGCACGATGCCCAGGAACAGCTCGAACGCTCGGCGCAGAAAGTCGCTGAACTCAGCATGTCGCTCAACGACGAAATCGGGCAGACGGTCGTGCGATTCGAACACGGCGGGCCGCGTGCGACGCTCGGAATCAATATCGGCGCCATTGAGCGCAGACCCGCCGATGCTCAGGGCGTTCGCATCCTGAGCGTGAGTCCGGGTGGTCCGGCCGATGTCGCCGGCCTCAAGGCAGGCGATGTGATCGTGTCGTTTGCCGGCCAGTCGCTGGCGGGCGAAGGTGGCAAACCGCCGCCCCAGCGACTTCTGGCAGCGGTACGGCAGGCCAAACCGGATCAGCCGGTCGCGCTCGAATATCGCCGTGACGGTAAATCAAACACCGTCCAGATCGTGCCGAATAACCTGGTCGAATCGATGGCGGAACTGCGGCTCGCGGATATGGGAGACCTGGGGGACCCGGGTCATATGGACCACATGGGTGGTATGGGCGATATGGGTGATAGGGACGGTGGGGTCGGCGATATGGCGGGACTGCCCCCGCTGCCGCGAGTGCGGCCTTTCCCCGCGGGCGTGCGCGATCCCGCAGGCTTTGGCACGGCGGAGCTGGTGGAGCTGTCGCCGCACCTGGGCCAGTACTTCGGCGTCGAGAAGGGGCTGCTGGTGGTGCGGGCGCCGCACGATGAGCGCCTGAAGCTACAGGACGGCGATGTCATTATCGACATCGATGGCCGCGTCCCCGGCGGCGCCACGCATGCCTACCAGATTCTCAGATCCTATCGTGTCGGCGAAACGCTCAAGCTGCACATCATGCGGCAGCAGAAGCGGATCGAACTCCCGATCGAGGTTCCGGACCCCGCGGAGCAGCCTCGGACCTGAATCGCTATAATCCGCTGACGCCCGATCGCTTCACGGATTAAGCGCCAATGATGGATCACGTCGGTTTCGCCGTCACCGAGTTCGACCGCTCCAAGCGCTTCTACACCGCGGCGCTCGCGCCGCTGTCGATCACGCTGATCATGGAGGTCACGCCCGAGCAGACCGGGCTGGGCTCGTACGCGGGATTTGGTGCCGATGGCAAGGCATTCTTCTGGATCGGCAACCACGGCCGGCCGCTGACCGGTCTGCACGTGGCGTTCACGGCGGCCTCGCGAGCGCAGGTGGATGAATTCCATCGGGCGGCGCTGCGCATCGGTGGCCGTGATAATGGCGCGCCGGGTCTTCGTCCCCATTACCACGAGAATTACTATGGCGCGTTCGTACTCGATCCGGACGGCAACAATATCGAAGCGGTCTGCCACCTGCCGGGGTAAGGGCGCGGCAGGGGCGGCGACGGCCGCTGCGCTGCTGATGTTGCTGACGGCGACGGGCTGTGCGTCCATGAGACCGGCCGCCGCGCCGGTCCCCGAAGCGCTGCGGCCTTCATCGAAGGAATCCCTGATCCTGAAGGCGCATGCCGTTGGCGTGCAGATCTATGTCTGCCAGGCCAACCATGATGATCCGGCGCGATTCGACTGGGTGTTCAAGGCGCCGGAGGCACAGCTGTTCGATAAGGGCGGCAAACCCATCATCAAGCATTACGCGGGGCCGAGCTGGGAAGCCCTGGATGGCAGCAAGGTCGTCGGCGAGGTGGTATCAAAAGACAACGGCCCGGATCCGATGGCGATTCCCTGGCTGCTGCTGCACGCCAAGTCGACCACAGGAAGCGGGCTGCTCAGTCACACGCAATCGATCCAGCGCATCAATACCGTGGGCGGCAAGGCCCCCGAAGGCGGTTGCGGCGCCGGACTTGCCGGCAGTGAAGTGCGCGTGCACTACACCGCCGACTATGTCTTCTATCGCGGCTTCTGAAACGTCATCACAAAGTTATCGGCTTCACCGATCGCAAGATACTTTTCGCGATCCTTATCCTTCTGCGATAGCGTCGGCGGCAACGTCCAGACTCCGTCGACCCAGTCCTTGGTATCTTTCGGATTGGCATTGATCTCGGACGATGCCAATACCTTGAAGCCTGCCTTCTTGAAAAGCGCAATCGCGTAATCCTGCCGCACGTAACCGTCCTTGGCTTTGGGATCCTGCGGCTTATCGTTGCGGCCGCGATGCTCCTCGATCCCTAAGATCCCGCCCGGCTTGAGCGCCTTGAAGCAGGCCGCGATCACCTGATCGGCGTAGCCGCCATCCATCCAGTTGTGCAGGTTTCTGAAAGTCAGTACCAGGTCCGCACTGCCCGCGGGAGCGATGTCGAATTGCTTCGGTCCGAGCACGGTCTCGTTGATCTTGCCGAACCGATCACCCTGCGCCGCAATACGGGCCCGCAGCTTGGCGGTCGAGGCGTCTTCTTCGGCATCGCCCGAGGACTCGATCGCCAGGTAGTAGTGGCCCTGCGGGGCCAGGTAGGCCCCGAGGATCTCGGTCCAATAGCCGCCGCCCGGCCACAACTCGACCACCGTCATCGACGGCTTGAGCCCGATGAAGGTGAGTTCTTCAGCCGGATGACGCGCGGCATCGCGCGCGACGAAGTTGGGGCTTCGCGCAGGACTCGCAATGGCGGCCGCCAGTGCCGGGTCCGCGGGGGCGGCCTGGATCAGCGCGGGAAGCGCGAATGCCATGGCGGCCAGGGTTGCATAAAAGCCGGTGCGGCCACGCCAGAGAGTGGACATAAGGGACACCTTCTATTGGGGTGAGGTAGATGAAGCGGCCGGCAGTATCCCAAATCCAGTCGGTAGCGTCATGACCGCGTGAGGCGCATGATCGGAGTGTCGCGGGATATGGTGCGAACCTGACCGCGTGCGGGGGTGGGGCAATGCACAACGAACGGATTCAGCGCCTGAAACTGCGCGCTACCGCGGCGGCGCTCATCGCTTCGAGCGTGCTGCTGCTGAGCCAGGCGCCGCGTGCGGCTGCCGAACCCATTGAACCAGCGCTGGTACCGGACTTACCACAGATTGAGGTCAATGCGCCCGAGCCGCGCTACGTGGCGCCCACCCGCCGGGATCGCATCGGTCGCATCTGGGCTCCGGTGTACATCAACGGGAAGGGACCGTTTCGCCTGGTACTCGATACCGGTGCCAGCCATTCCGGCGTGACCGAGCGGGTTGCCGAGACCCTGGGCATACCGCTCGATGCTTCCCCGCCGGTGATGTTGCGCGGAGTCACCGGCAGCGCGGAGGTTCCGACTATTCGCGTCGACTCGCTGACGGTCGGGGATCTGGCATTGCATCCGGTGATCCTGCCGATCGTCATCGATGCGCTCGGAGGCGCGGAGGGCATCCTCGGCACCGAGGGACTCGAGGACAAGCGCATCTACATCGATTTCCGCCACGATCTGATCACGATCACGCGATCGCACAATGAGCGCGCCGATATCGGTTTCATCACCGTGCCGATGCAGCGCACGAATCTGGGCCTTGTGGTCATGAAGGCCTATGTAGGCGGCATACCGGTCAAGGCCATCCTCGATACTGGCGGCCAGATCACCATCGGCAATTGGGCCATGCGTAACGCACTGCTACGCCGCGAGCGCGGCCCGGCGCGTCCCGAGCAGGTCATCGGCGTGACCACTGATGAGCAGAGCGGCGAATCGTATTCCACACCGGCGATCCAGTTCGGGTCGGTGCGGATCGAGGGTGCGCGCGTGACCTATGGCGATATGCGGATATTTGATCACTGGAAACTAACTGATGAGCCAGTGGTACTCATAGGCATGGACGCCATCGGTCTGCTCGATACCGTCATCATTGACTACCGCCGCCATGAACTGCAGATCCGGATGCGCGGTTGAAGTCTCGAATGTCAGAAATGACACACCCGGCGAGCTCAGGCAGTGGAGGGTGGCGATTCTCTCGCTGATGGGTCGGCGCGGCGCTATGATCGCACGCCATTCAAACTGGCCTCGAATTCTAATTGGCTTACAAAGGAGTTGTTTTATGCGCGTTTCGTTAGGTACTGCGCTCGCTGCATTGGGTCTGTTCGCGGTTGCGAGCTCTGTGCAAGCGGCCGAGATCAAGTCGTCTGATTCAAAGACCAGCTCGCAATCGGTCGATGCGGTCTGGCAGAAGATCGGTGATTTCTGCGGCATCGCCAACTGGCACCCGGCCATCGCCAAGTGCGACCTGTCTGCCGACAAAAAGGAGCGCACGCTGACGCTCAAGGGCGGCGGCACGATCGTCGAGCATCTGGTGCGCTGGAGCGACAAGACCCATTCCTATACCTACAAGATCGTCAGCGGCCCGCTGCCGGTCGAAGACTACGAATCCACGATCCACGTCAAGGCCGACAAGTCCGGCTCAGGTTCAGTGATTTCCTGGCACGGCCACTACAAGGCCAAGGGTGCCCCGGATGCCGATGCCAAAAAGGCCATCGACGGCATCTACGAGTCGGGACTGACGGCACTGGCCGGCAGCTGATTGACCGCTCAGGTCTGCTGATCAGGTCTGGTAAATGCAACAGGCCCGCGAGACGCAAGTCCCGCGGGCCTGTCCGCTTTCGGACGTTACGTTTCTTAGCGTCGCGCGTGGACGGCCGCCGGGGTGATGACATCCCGGTAGCGGTTGCCGAAATTCGTGCGCACGTAGTTGAGGACGCTGGCGATCTGCTCGTCGGTCAGGGTTTCGCCAAAGGGCGGCATGGCGCGCTGGCCGTGCAGCACGACGGTGATCGGATAGATGGCAGCGGCGAGGCGCGGGTTGGAAGCCAGTGCCGGGTAGGCGCCGGCACCGATGGCACCCTTGGCATCGGGCATGTGGCAGCCCTGGCAGATATTCCTGAATAGATCCTCGCCGGTCTGCTGCGGGTACTTGCCGGCGAAGATCTCCTGCGACCGGGCCGCAGGCGCGCCAAGTGTGACCGCTGCCAGCAGTGCAATGGCCGGCAGTAACTTGCCGTAACGCGCGCTCATGCCGCACCCCCGCTTGCGAGTACGCGCTGGTGCAGCCGCCGGATGGCATCGAGCGAGGA
This sequence comes from uncultured Gammaproteobacteria bacterium, assembly GCA_963819195.1. Classification (GTDB taxonomy): domain Bacteria; phylum Pseudomonadota; class Gammaproteobacteria; order Steroidobacterales; family Steroidobacteraceae; genus FEN-1191. The sequence goes on along the minus strand of CAWFVL010000005.1, from coordinate 22,095 downwards.
GAGCAGGGCGCCTTCCTGCCAGGCCGGAATCCGTGAGGCATGTTCCCCGGCCAGCATGATGCGGCCGTCGATCGCGCACAGATTATCGTAGTGCTGCGCGCGCAACTCCTCGGTCCAGTGTCCGGCACATCCGAGCGTCCAGGGCACGCGGTGCCAGGCGACGCCGACGCCGTGCTGGAATTCGGTGTTGTACTGCGGATGGATCTGCGCGCCCCACTCGACGGTCTTGCGCACGCGTTCCTCCGGCGGCATGGCCGCAATCTGGAACGCATTCGCGCCGAAGGTGTAGGCGCCGAGCAGCACGCCCGGACCGTCATCGAAGTAGCGCGTGCTCGGGTAGCCGATCAGCGCGTTGGGCAGCGCCGTGAAGGTGATGCCGCCGTAGATCGACTCATCCTGCTCCCAGAACCGGCGCCTGAACTGCAGTCCGACCTTGATGGCCGCGTCGTAGTAGAGCGCATCGATGGCATTTTTCATCGGTGCGCCAACCTGCAGCGGTATCTGACCGAGGATGGATGCCGGGATGGTGCAGATACACCACTGCGCCGAGGCGGTCTGGGTGGCGCCGCCCGACTTCGTATCCTGGTAGGCCACGGTGACGCCGTTGGCATCCTGGCGGATGTCGGTGACTTTGGCGTTGTAGCGGATCACGCCTTCGAGCTCGCGGCCGAAGGCCTTGCCGATCATGCCCATGCCGCCCACGGGCTGGAAGATCATGCTCTGGAATTCGTAGATGTGCCCAGCCGCGATAAATTTCCACAGTTTCGACTGCAGCATGTCACTCAGTGCCATCGGCTCGGACGGTATCGGCACCGAGGTCGTACCGCCGCCCGGATCGGACACCCAGCCGCGACGCTCGCTCGAAAGCAGGCCCTTCTTGTATTCGTAACTCGCATCGACGGCGCCCCAGTCGCGCATGGCTTCGAGCAGCACCTCGCGGTCTTCGACGCTGACCGTCTCATCGAGCGCGCCCTGTTTGACGCACTTCGACAGCAGCTCCGCCACGTGGCCCTGGAAATCCGCCTGTACTTCCCGGTAGCGCTTTACTTTGCCGCCGAAGGCCGCCGGATTCTGCAGGCCGGCCGCATAGTTGACCTGCGTGAACGGTTCGAGCGTCACCTTCAGGCGCTTGCAGTAGTCGAGCAGCGCGTAGTGATGATGCGGGATACGCCAGGGACCGGGATTCAGGTACAGCCCGTCTGCGAATTGCACCTTCTGGGTGAAGCCGCCGAGCTCGGTATAGGTGTCGCCGCCGTAGAGTGACCAGTTGCGGCCGCCCGGGCGATCGTTGTACTCGAGGATCTGCACACGGTAGCCGGCCTTGCGCAACTCGTAGGCCGCCGACATGCCCGCAAGGCCCGCGCCGAGGATCAGCACCGAGGCGCCCTTGACGTTTCCCTTGAGCTCGACCGGCCCGGTATAGCCAGACTCGCCCGCATAGCCGAGCTGGCTCATCGCCTGGTACATGACGGCGCTGCCGGCGGCGGCGCCGATCATTCGAAACAGCGCGCGGCGATTCATCGGCGCATCAGGCTCTTTGATCATCCGGACACCATACTATGGGCTTGCGGGCGCCTTCCACACATTGTTGGCGCGATCCCGGTCCGGCAGCCGATGGTCCGGATCGATGGTCACCGTCGCCACCGGTTGGGTGCTGTCGATCTTTACGGTGGCGCTGGCGGTCTTTATCCAGGTTTCCACGGGCAAGGCGATGCGAGTGCTGCTGCCGTCCTGAAAATCCACCTCGATGACAGCCGGCATGACCAGCGGATCGAGATTGGCGAGGCTGATCAGCGCTCCGTTCTGCCAGCCACCCTCGGCCGGGGCCGCCCCCGTCACCGCGAGATCCAGCGTCCAGTTGTTGAAGTACCAGCCGCGCCAGAACCAGGACAGATCCTCGCCGCCGGCACTCTCCATGGCGCGAAAGAAATCCGAGGGCGATGGATGGCGGTAGGTCCAGTCGCGGATGAATTTGCGAAACGCCCAGTCGAAGCGCTCGGGCCCGAGGATCTGCTCGCGCAGCAGCATCAGGCCCAGCGCGGATTTGAAATAGGTCACCGGGTGCCGGTAAGTCTCGCGTACCTGCTCGGCGCGGGTCAGCATGACGGGCGCTGCCGGATCGGCCAGCACCGGAAGAATCTCATCCACGGGATTGCCGCCGCCGGGCGCGTATTCGGAGTCGCGCTTGGGCCCATAAACGCCCTGCTCGAAGTCGTCCGACTCGTAGACATCGATGAAAGTGTTGAAGCCTTCATCCATCCATTGATCGCGGCGCTCGTTGAACCCCACCATCATCGGAAACCAGCTATGCCCGATCTCGTGCGCCGTGATCCAGAACAGGAACTTGCCCGCATCCTCGACGCCGTCGAATACCATGGCCGGATATTCCATGCCATCCACCGGGCCGGCGACCGCAACCGCTGCCGGCCAGGGGTAGGGCGCCCAGCGCCGCGAGAAATTCTGCACCGCATCGCGCAGGTACTGCGTGGTGCGGACCCAGCCATCCGGGCCGGCGCTTTCCACCGGATAGAACGACATCGCCAGCGACTGAGCCTTCCCGGGCAGCGTGATGCGCGCCGCATCCCAGATGAAGGCGCGCGAGGCCGAGAAGGCCACATCGCGGGTGTCGTGCATGCGGTAATGCCAGGTCAATGAGCCCTGCCACACCGGGCGACTCTTTGGATCGCCGATCTCATCGGCGTTGCGGATCAGCACGGTCTGATCGCTGTTGCGTGCCTGTGCGAGCCGCGCCCGCTCGGTGGCCGTCAGTACCTCCTGCGGATTTTCGAGTTCGCCCGAGCCTGCGACCAGCATGTCCCAGGGCACGGTGACGTAGTAGTCGAAGTCGCCGTATTCGAGATAGAACTCCGAGCCGATGTAGGGCAGCGTATCCCAGCCGCGCAGATCGTCGAACACCGCCATGCGCGGATACCACTGGGCCAGGTCGTAGATCTCGCCGTTGCGGCTGGGCGCATGGGCGGTGCGGCCGCCGAATTCCCCCGGGATCTGGTAGTGGTAGCGGATATGGATATTGAGCTTGCCGCCATGCGCGGCGAGCGCATTCTCGAGCCTGATCTGCAGGCGCGTATCGCTGATGACGGTCGTGGCATTGACGATGTGACCCTGGCGCTCGATCTGCACCGACTCGAGAATGAAACCCTCGGTGAATCCGCGAGGCGTGCGGCCGCTGGCATAGCGCGAGCGCGAGTCATTGCGGTAGATATTCTGATCGAGTTGAACCCACAGGCAGTCGAGCGCGCTCGGACTGTTGTTGGTGTAGGCGATGATTTCGCTGGCGCTGAGCGCATGGGTCGATGTATCGAGGCTGGCGTGAATGGTGTAGTCGGCGCGGTTCTGCCAGTACTGCGGGCCGGGTGTCCCGTCCCCCGAGCGGAATGCGTTGACCGGCTGCGGCAACACCAGGGGCGCAAAGGTTTCGCGCGGATCGTAAATCCCCGGCGTTGCGGATGAGGCGGGCCACGCAGCGGCGGCGCAGAGCAAGCAGGCCAGAGTGCTGGCCATCAGCCATCGATTCATCGGCCACATTGTACCGGGATAACAACGTTTCGCGACGGTGGTATGGTTTGAGCATGAACAGGTTCATGGCGCTGGCGCTACTGTCGATGCTCCTCAACACGGCCTCGCCGGCGGCGGCCGTGGCGCCGAATGCCGCGGCCACAACGGTGTGCGACCACGCCGGATTGACGCTGCCGAATGGTTTCTGCGCCACGGTATTTGCCGACAGTCTCGGTCACGCGCGGCATCTCGCCGTGGCAGAGGATGGCGTGGTGTACGTCAATACCTGGGACAGTGATTACTACACCGGAGCTGTGCATCCGGGGGGATTTTTAATCGCGCTCAAGGATTCGAAGGGCGCGGGCATTGCCGACTCCGTGCGGCGTTTCGGACCCACGCACGAATCGGGCGCCCACGGCGGCACCGGCATCGCGGTGTTCGATGGCTATCTCTACGCGGAGCTCGACGATCGCATCGTGCGCTATCGGCTGCCGGCCGGCGGTGCAGTGCCGAAGGGCGCATCCGAGACCATCGTCTCGAAGCTGCCGCTGGGCGGCGATCATCCGATGCATCCCTTTGTGATCGACGCTGACGGCCAGATGTACATCGATGTGGGCACGGCGACCAATGCCTGCCAGGACAAGAATCGTACGCGGCATGACCCGGGTATCAGGCCCTGTGTCGAACTGGAGACGCGCGGCGGGATCTGGCGCTATGAGGCGCGCCGCTCCGGGCAGGTGTTTTCGAAAGCCGAGCGTTACGCCACCGGGATTCGCAATGCCGTGGGCCTGGCGCTCGCTCCTGACGGTCACGGTGTCTATGTCAGCCAGCACGGACGCGATCAGCTGCGCAACAACTGGCCGGAGTTCTACAGGATCGATGAGGAAGCCACGCAGCCCGCCGAGGAGCTGTTGAAGCTGCAGCCGGGCGGCGACTATGGCTGGCCGGAATGCTATTTCGATGTGGTCCAGCGCAAGCTGGTGCAGGCCCCGGAATTCGGCGGCGATGGCGGCAAGTCGGTCGGGGTCTGTGCGGAAAAGCTTCCCCCCGTGGCGTACTTTCCGGCGCACTGGGCCCCCGATGCGCTGCTGGTGTATCGCGCGGAGCAGTTTCCGCCACGCTATCGCGACGGCATCTTCATCGCATTCCATGGCTCGTGGGATCGCGCTCCCTATGCACAGGGCGGCTACAACGTCGTGTTCCAGCCGCTCACCGACGGCAAGGCCAGCGGCGGCTGCGAGATCTTCGCCGATGGCTTTGCCGGGCCGCGCGTGGATCCGCAGCATGCGCAGCAGCGGCCTGCCGGACTGGCGATGGGACCGGACGGCGCCATCTATGTTGCCGACGACGTGCACGGCCGCATCTACCGCATCGTCTATACGCCTTCCGCTGCCGCCGCGGCCGGTTCCGGGGGCGGCGGCGCGGCACCGTGCCCGGCGGCGGATGCGCCGGCCGGGCCGGTGGCCGGGCTGCGTTCCGACACCGACACCGGCAGCGCGGCGGGCGGGAATGCCCCGGTACCGCCCGGCGCGACCGCAGCCATGGTCACGCTCGGGGCGCGCGTTTTTCGGGGTGAGGTCAGTGGCGCGGGGTGCACGGGCTGTCACGGAACGGACGGCGGCGGCAGCCCCCTTGGGCCGACACTGGGCTCGCATCGGTGGCTCTGGAGCGATGGCAGCTTCGCCGGCATCCGGCGGACGATCGCTGCGGGCGTGCCGGCGCCCAGGAAATACCGCAGTCCAATGCCCGCTATGGGAGGCGCCGAGCTCTCGGATGACGAGGTCGCGGCAGTCGCGGCCTATGTCTGGACGCTGAGCCACCGCAAAGCACGATAATTGGTGCAGCGCCGCAAGCGCTGAACTGTGGGCTGGCCCTCGGGAATGCGGCCGTCCTCCTGTCACTATCGCCAACGGCACCGCCCCGGTGTGTGGCAGCTTCGGCAGTTGCAGCTCGATGGATGTGGCTGGTTTCTACGCGCTGTTTTCGCCACCGAGCGACCCCACGCTGCTGGCAACGGGACACTACGATCTGCGGCTTGTAGCGTTATCCGTTTTGGTCGCGATCTTCGCGTCCTGGATGGCGCTGCGCCTGGCGTCGCACTCGGACCAGAAGACCACCCCGGCACTGCGCGCGGTCGCGCTGATCACCGGCACCTTGAGCCTCGGAACCGGCGTCTGGGCCATGCACTTCATCGGCATGCTGGCCTTCAGCGTCTGCGAGGTGACATACAGCCCCGCCATTACGCTCTGGTCCATGGTGCCGAGCATCGGCGCTTCGGCCCTGGCGCTGCACCTGATCGGCGGCCGCGAGATCCGGCGCTGGCAGCTCATCGGCGGCGGCATTGCGGTCGGCGCGGGCATCGGTGCGATGCACTACACCGGCATGGCCGCCATGCAGATGGCACCACTCCTGCGCTACGACCCGGTGATGTTCGGCGTATCGATCATCGTGGCGGTCGCGCTGGCCACCCTCGCGCTCTGGGTTCGTTTCCGGCTGCAGAAAATGCTCATGAGTGCCGCGGTCATGGGTCTCGCCATTTCCGGCATGCACTACACCGGCATGGCCGCGGCACGCTTCGTGGGCAATGTGCCGGCGGGCACCGCCACCAATGCCGGGCTGCTGGCCCTGATCATTTCGGCGATCACGGTCGCCTTCACGCTGCTCGTCATGACTCTCAACGGCACGCTGCGCTACCGCGAACTGGTCCGGCAGCTGCGGGATCGCGACGCGCGGCAGCGTGCCCTGTTCGCGACGGCCGCGGATGGGATGGTCATATTCGATGCTGCGGGCATGATCGCGGACTGCAATGCATCGGCCGAGAAGATCTTCGCGCGCACCCGGTTGCAGATCGTCGGCCACGACCTGAACACGCTGATCTCAGGGACAGTCGGTCTGCGCTCGGGCGAGGCGCTGGCGGTGCGGCCCGACGGCTCGACGCTGCCGATCCGGCTCTCGATTGGAGAGAAGCACACGCCGCAAGAACTTTACGTCGCCTTCGTGACCGATGTCAGCGAGCGCCGCGCCATCGAACAGGCGCTGCGCGACAGTGAGCGGCAGCTGCGCTCGCTGATCGGCAACATCCCGGGCATCTCGTATCGCTGCCTCATGCAGGAAGACTTCCCTGCGGTGTTCGTCAGTGATGCGGTGGAACGCCTGACCGGTTACCCGCCGACGGATTTCGTCGGGCCCAACTCCAGGCGCCGAATCATCGACCTGGTGCACCCCGACGATCGCGAGGCACTGAGGAATTCGGTGGCGGAAGCGATCCGTGAGCAGAGGCCGTACGTGCTCGAATACCGCATCAGGCACCGGGACGGGCGCGAACGCTACATGTGGGGCAGCGGCTGCGCGGTACGCGATGGCCAGGGCGAGTTCAAGTTTCTCGACGGTGTCATCCTCGACCTCACCGAACGGCGGCAGATGGAAACGGAACTGCGTGCGGCCAAGGAGCGCGCCGAGCAGGCCGCCGCGGCGCGCGCGGCGTTCCTGGCCAACATGAGTCATGAGATCCGTACGCCGATGAATTCCATCATCGGCTTTTCCGATGTGCTGTTGCAGAGCGATATGACCAGCGATCAACGGCGCCATCTGCTGACCGTGAGCGGTGCGGCCCGCTCGCTGCTGCGCCTGTTGAACGAGATTCTGGATACCGCGAAGCTCGACAAGGGATTGGTCGAGCTCGAGCTGCGCGATTTCAACCTGCAGCAATTGATCGACGAGGTGTCCTCGACACTGGCCGCCAGCGCACGCGCCAAGGGACTGGCCCTGCACATCAGGTATGAGAATACGCTGCCGCAGCGTTTCCACGGCGATGCGCTGCGCATCCGCCAGGTGCTCACCAACCTCATGAGCAATGCCGTCAAGTTCACCATCCAGGGCAGCGTGACCCTCGCCGTGGCGGACTCGAACGACCAGGTGCATCTGACGGTGCGCGATACCGGCATTGGCATCGCGGCCGACCGGCTGGAGGCGATCTTCGATCCGTTCACGCAGGCTGATCCCTCGATGAGCCGCCGCTACGGCGGCACCGGCCTGGGCACGACCATCAGCAAACAGCTGGTCGAGCTCATGGGCGGCAGGATCTGGGTCGAGAGCAAGCTCGGTGAGGGCAGCTGTTTTCACGTGTTGCTGCCGTTGCCGGTGGCCGCCGACGTGCTCGAACAGACGCAGCGCAATCGGCGCATCGCCGCGCTGCCGCCGCTGCGTATCCTGGCGGCCGACGATGCGCCGCAGAACATCGAACTGCTGACACTGCTGCTCGGCACCCACGGGCACACCATCGTGCCGGCGCACGATGGAATCGAAGCGGTGCAATTGGCAAGCGAGCAGCGTTTCGATCTGGTGCTCATGGACGTGCAGATGCCCGGCATGGATGGCCACGCCGCGACGCGTGCGATCCGGGCACAGGAGGCCGCGCGCGGTGCGCCGCGCGTGCCGGTCATCGCATTGTCCGCCAGCGTGCTCAGCGACGACCGCCGCGCGGCACTCGAGGCCGGCATGGATGCCTTCGTCTCCAAGCCCGTCGACCTGGCCGAGCTCTCGCTGCAAATGGCGCGGGTGCTCGGACTGGGCGAGAGCATGGAGCGGCGAACACCACGGCCCGGCGCGCGACCGCAGTTGATCAATAGCGAGCAGGCGCTGGCGCGCTGGGGCGGACAGCGCGAGCCGTACCTGCGCGCGCTGCGGCACTTCGTGGACGAATACACCAAATTGCCCACGCTGCTCTCGAACTATGACGCGTTCGGCGGGGCCACGGAGGCACACTCGCTGGCGCATCGGGTCAAGGGCGTGGCGGGAAACCTGGGGCTGGAGAAACTGGCGGAGTTGCTGGATGAGATCGAGCGCACTCTGGCCAGAGGTGCCGCCAGCGACGCCGCCAGCACCGTGCGGCCGATGCTGGCGCGCCTGCGCCACCTGATCTACGACACTTTCGTGGCCATCGATCTCGAACTCGCCAAATCCCCCATCTCCGGCACCGGGCCGCGGCCCGCGCAGCCGATCGATGTTCCCCACATCCGTTCATTGGGTGATCAATTGAGCGCCCGTTTCCGTCGCGGCGAACTTGACGGCGCCGCATTCGCACAGTTGCTCGATGCACTGGCGGGAAATATTGAGGCTGCGCGGCTCGATGAGCTGCAGCGCCTGGTCGACGATTTCGATTTCGTGGCTGCCGATGCCCTGATACGCGCGATCTGCGCCGAGTTCGAACTGCCGCTGGCGGCGGCCCTGGCATGAATGCCATCGAGCGGTTGCCGCCCCGCATCCTGGCGGTCGATGATGAACCTTCGAACCTGCAGCTGCTGCGGCAGATTCTGCAGGATGATTACGGCATGCTCTATGCCAAGGACGGCCAGCGCGCGCTGGAGCTTGCGCAGCAGGAACGCCCCGACCTGATACTGCTGGATGTGATGATGCCGGGGATGACCGGTTACGAGGTATGCCGGCAGCTCAAGGCGAATCCGGCCACCGCTGCAATTCCTGTGATCTTCGTGACCGCGCTCGCCGAGACCAGTGACGAGCTCTCCGGGTTCGAGGCTGGCGCGGTCGACTACATCATGAAGCCGGTCAGTGCGCCCATCGTCAGGGCGCGCGTGCGCACGCATCTGTCGCTGGTGCGAACCGACGAATTGCGTGAGTCGCGACTGCAGATCGTGCAGCGGCTGGGCCTGGCCGCGGAATACAAGGACAACGAGACCGGCCTGCATGTGATTCGCATGAGCCACTTCGCGCGCCTGCTCGGGTTGGCAGCAGGAATGAACGAAGCCGAAGCCGAAGACCTGCTGCATGCCGCCCCGCTGCACGATGTGGGCAAGATCGGCATTCCGGATCGCATTCTGCAAAAGCCGGGTACACTCGATGCCGAAGAGCGGCGCATCATGCAGTCGCACGTCGAGATCGGCGCCCGCATCATCGGCGAGCATGAACGCGGCGTGCTTAAGCTGGCGCATCGGATCGCGCTCGGGCACCACGAGAAATGGGACGGCAGCGGTTACCCTGCAGGCCTCGCCGGCGAGGCCATCCCGTTTGAGGCGCGCATCGTGGCGATCGCCGATGTCTTCGATGCACTGACGTCCGAGAGACCGTATAAGAAGGCCTGGCCGGTGGAAGAAGCCCTGAAATATCTGCGCGACAATCGCGGTCGGCATTTCGATCCGGCGCTCGTGGACCGGTTCCTGACATTGATGGACCCGGTGCGTGAAATCATGCAGCGCTGGGCCGAGCGAGCGCCTGCGAAGGCACCGGATTGACCGGCACGCGCCGACTGCCGCGCTGCGCGGTGCTGCTGCTGCTTGTTTGGCTCGCGTATCCGGCGCCCCGGGCGTGGGCGGACCAGGCGCATCACACCCTCTGGGCCGTCAAGGGTGCACACAACACCGTCTACCTGCTCGGCTCGGTGCACGTTCTGAAACCGGGCGATCGCGAGTTACCCGCCGAGGATTTGCGCGCCTACTCAAAAGCTGCGGCGCTGGTGATGGAGATCGATCTCAACAGCCTGGGCGCCGACCCGTCGCTCGGCATAGATCCTGACCTGGAGACTCTGCCGGCGGGACAAACTCTCGCCGCGGTGCTCGGCCCTTCGGTCTACGAAAGATTCGCCACCCACGTGCACGCGCTGGGTCTGGAGCCCGACATATTCAGCAGCTATCAGCCGTGGTTTGCCGCCATGGCCATGCAGCAGGCGGAGCTCGCGCAGCAGGGATTCGATGCAGGATCGGGCGTCGATGAGCAGTTCGCCGAACGCGCTGCCAGCGATCACAAGCCCATCATCGCGCTCGAGACGTTCCAGCAGCAGCTGGGCTTCTTCGCGCATCTTTCGCTCGACGAGCAGCGCCGTTTTTTGCTCTACATGCTCGATGATGCGGATGACACGCTGGATTCTGCCGACGCCGTGGTGGCAGCGTGGCGTTCAGGCGATGTGGCGCGGCTCGAGGGATTGCTGAGCGAGAGCTCGGAGCAGTACCCCGAGCTGTTCCGGATGCTCACCACGGACCGGAACCGGCGCTGGCTGCCCACGATAACCAGCCTGCTGGCGGCGCGGCAGGACTACCTGGTCGTCGTCGGGGCCCTGCACCTGGTCGGTCAGGATGGCCTGGTCAACCTGCTGCGGCAGGCGGGCTACCAGGTTGAGCAGCACTGAGCTAGTGCAGGTGCATCGCGCCGGTGCCGAACAGGCCGATCAGGCCCATCAGGATCAAGTAGATAGCAACGATGTAGTTCAGCAGTCGCGGCACTATTAGAATCAGAATGCCGGCGATCAGCGAAACCACCGGACCGATGCCCAGGTACATGTGCATTGTAATCCCCGATCCTGACCCCAATTCCATGCAGCATAGCGCGCGAGCTGGCGGAACCTCGATAGGGCTTTCATGCCTAAGCAACAGCGCAGTGTCCTACGAGCTGGAGAGAAATCGATGCGTAACAAGCTGAGGGTGGTGCTCATGGGCCTGATGGCGTTGGCCGCCGGGGCCGCATTGCAGGCCGCGGAAAATCCCGCCGAAGCCCCCAATCCGAATGATCCCACGGTCAACCAGGTCTACGAGGCGGCGCGCGCCGGGCACCTGGACCAGGCCAAGCAGATGATGGCCCTCGTGCTGGCCCATCACCCGCAGAGTTCGCGGGCGCATTACGTGGCGGCCGAAATCGACGCCGACATGAAGAATTATGGCGATGCGCGCGAGGAGCTTGCCAGGGCCGAGCAGCTCGAGCCCGGTCTGCCGAATGTGAATCCGCGCTCCGTTGCCGAGCTGCGCAAGGAGATCGGCGCGCCGGTCCCGCCCGGCGAATCCAGAGCGCAGACGCGGGAACCCGCGGCGGGCTTCCCCGTAGCGCGCGAGCCGGCGAAATCCTTCCCGTGGGGATTCGTGGCCATCGTGGCCGCCGTGGTGTTCGTGCTCTGGCTGCTGGTACGGCGACGCCAGGCCGCAGTGCCCGGCTACAGTGCCTATCCGCCGGGCACGATGCCCAACACCACCATGGGTCCTGGCCCGATGATGCCGCCACCGGGGGGCTTCCCAAGCGTCATGGGTGGCGGTTCCGGCCTGGTCGGCGGCCTGGCGAGCGGACTTGCGGTTGGCGCCGGCATTGCCGCGGGCGAGGAGCTCGTCGAGCACGCCTTCGGGCACGGCCGCGAGGGTGCGAACGTGGTCCCCGAGCGCTATGCCGGCAACGACAACCCTGCCAATGTCGATCCGAATGCCGATCTCGGCGGCCCGGATTTCGGGGTCTCCGATGGCGGCGGTTGGGATGACGGTGGCTCTTCCGGCGGTGACAGCGGCGGCGGCGACTGGACTTAGGCGATTGGACTTAGCGGCTGCCCGTCGCTACGGGTCGATAGCGCAGGTCGAATCGAGCAGCGTCTCGCCGGGCGCGACGAGCCCGTGGGTCGTGACCAGCTGGACCGCATTCTCGCCGCCGGCCGGCGTGCGTCCTGCGAGCACCACGAATCCGGCGCCGTCCGCGAATTGCATGGCCACGACCACGATGGTGAAGGCGCGCATCTCGGCGCGCGCGCCGGGCACGCCGTTGGCCAGCAGCCTGAACGGATCTGCGCCTGCCAGATCCTCGCCGTCGATTCGCAGCGCCGAGTAGACACGATCGTCGAGCACCAGCGGACTCCACTGGTGTCCCAGCGCAGCGGCGGCCGCGTGCAGCACCCGGGATACGCCGGGTTTCACGCACTCGATGTGGATGTGCATCTGGTCCTGCCCGCGCATGATCGCCGAGTTGATCGCCAGGCCCACCGCCTCGCGCCGCAATGGATGGCCGATCACGCTGTCCAGCCGGTCGCGGGCATTCCAGGCGGCCGCGAAGTAATTTGGCGAGGTATCCACGAGCAGCGATGGGTCCTCGATGCCTGTGACGTCGCCGGTCGCTATCAGCAGGTAATGCGCGCCGCCCTTGCGGTCGGCCAGCACCGCGAAATCCGGCGGCACCAGGCGTGCACAGGGCGCCGGGTCATGCAGTTGCCGCCAGTGCGGCACGCATTGGTCCTGCACGATGTGCTTGAGTGCATCGCGATCGGCGGCATGAACCGTCAACGGGCACAGTGTCGTCATCATGATCGCGGCCCACACCAGCGTGTGGCGGCCGATGAGCGCGCCGTTATATTCTGCTGCCGGCCATGCCCTCGACATTATCGATCTCCCACTTAACCAAAACCTACGCCTCGGGCCTGCAGGCACTCAAGGATGTCAGCCTCGAGGTGCAGCGTGGCGAGATTTTCGCACTGCTGGGCCCCAATGGCGCCGGTAAAACCACGCTCATCAACATCGTCTGCGGCATCGTCAGGCCGACTTCGGGCCAGGTGTTGGCCGACGGTCACGATATCGCGCGCGAGTATCGCGCCGCCCGCACTCTCATCGGCCTGGTGCCGCAGGAGCTGACCACCGACATGTTCGAGACCGTGGGCGCCACGGTGCGCTACAGCCGCGAGCTCTTCGGCCGCGAGCCGAATGCGCCCTATCTGGAGAAGCTGCTGCGCGACCTGGCGCTCTGGGACCGCCGCAAGGATCTCATCATGACGCTCTCGGGCGGCATGAAGCGACGCGTCATGATCGCCAAGGCACTGTCGCACGAACCGCAGATCCTGTTTCTCGATGAACCCACCGCGGGGGTCGATGTGGAACTGCGCCGCGACATGTGGACGCTGGTGCGCGGCCTGCGCGAGCGCGGCGTGACCATCATCCTGACCACGCACTACATCGAGGAAGCCGAGGAGATGGCCGACCGCATCGGCGTGATCCGCAACGGCGAGCTGATCCTGGTCGAGGATAAGCGCACCCTGATGCGCAAGCTCGGCACGCGGCAGCTGACGCTGCACCTGCTGGAGCCGATGAGCGAAGTGCCGGCTACGCTGCGCGGCTGGTCGCTGACGCTGGCTGCCGGCGGCACCGAACTGCAATACCACTTCAATAACGCCAGCGGCGAGCCCGTGGGCATCCCGGCGCTGCTGCGGCGAATGAGCGAGCTCGGCATCGGCTTCAAGGATCTCGATACCAGCCAAAGTTCGCTCGAGGAAATCTTCGTCGGCCTGGTCCACGCAGCCTCATGAGCGGCTTCGTCTTCAACCGCCGCGGGGTCGCTGCCATCTTCAAGTTCGAGATGGCGCGCTTCCGCCGCACCGTGGTCCAGAGCATCGTCACGCCGGTGCTGACCACTTCGCTGTACTTCGTGGTGTTCGGCTCGGCTATCGGCGCGCGCATGTCGCAGGTCAACGGCGTGGGCTACGGCGCCTTCATCGTGCCCGGGCTGATCATGCTGGCGCTGTTCACCGAGAGCCTCTCGAACGCGTCCTTCGGCATCTACATGCCGCGCTTCACGGGCACCATCTATGAACTGCTGTCGGCGCCGATATCCTCGCTGGAAATCGTGCTCGGCTATGTGGGAGCTGCCGCCACCAAATCGGTGCTGATCGGCCTGATCATCCTGGCGACCTCGACCGTGTTCGTGCCCATGCACATCCTGCACCCGCTGATCATGGTGTCCTTCCTGGTGCTGACCGCGGCGAGCTTCAGCCTGTTCGGCTTCATCATCGGCATCTGGTCGAACGGCTGGGAGCAGCTGCAGGTGATTCCCATGCTCATCATCACGCCGCTGACCTTTCTCGGCGGCGCGTTCTATTCGATCGACATGCTGCCCGCGGCGTGGCGCACGGTGACGCTGTTCAATCCGCTCGTATACCTGATCAGCGGCTTCCGCTGGAGCTTCTACGGCAGCGCGGATGTGGGCGTGGGGACCAGTCTTGCCGCGACCATCGGGTTTCTGGCGGTGTGCCTGGTATTAATCACGTGGATATTCCGCACGGGGTATCGCCTCAAGAACTGAAGCGACGACGCGACGGGCGTCTGCCGGCATTTCATGGCGTGTAAATGCAGTAGGGAGTACTTACATCGAGGTAAGTACTCCCTTCTGTATTTACACGCCTTGCAGTGGCTGCAATCGTCGGTGGCTTCGATCCGGTTCTTCAGGCGCTACTACTGCGCCGCGTATCCACGTCCCTCATAACAGGCAATCGCCGCGCGGCGATAGTCCGGTGAGCCCACGGCTCCGCCCGTCTGCGTCGCCGCCCATTGAGTGCACTCGGCCCGATCCACGGCCTGCTGCTGCTCGTTCTGGCCCTTGGACGGGTAGGCATAGATGCTGGGGCCGCCGGAAGCAAAGCCGCCGGGCGGGATGGCATCCGATTGCGCGGATCCCGCCGGAGCTGCGGCCGCCGAAGAGGGTGCCGCGTATTCCTCGCCGGTCGAAGGCGCGCTGGCAGGGGCGCCGTCGTAGGGCGCGTCATTGCTGCTCGGCGCGTCAGCCGGGGCCGCGGGCGGCGGATCGGTGGCTACGTAGCCGTCGGCCGTCGGGCTCCAGGTGTAGTAGACGTCGTTGTAGTAGTAATACGGAATGTTGTTCCACCAGAAGGTGGAGCAGTACAGCGGCACCGACGCCAGGAACCAGGCGAAGCCGGGGCCGTAGTAGGCGCCTGGCCAGTAGCGTCCGCCCCAATAGCCGCCACCCCAGCGCGAGGTGTGACCGTAGCCGGGACCGATGGCGCGTCCGCGCAGCCCGGGCGCCCCCGCTACCGCGCCGTGGCCCACGCCCGCGGCGGCCCAGTGAGTGGCTGGAGCGCCGCGCGAGGCGCCGACGTAAGTGGCGCGCGAGCCGACGAAGCTGCGTGGCGCGTACGCGTGTCCCGCATAGTGCGCGCCGCCGGAGTGCGCCATGCTGGCGTGACCTGCCGAAGCATGTCCGCCCGAGCCGCCGCTATGTCCGCTGTTGGAAGCGAACGCAGCCGGCATACAGAAACCGGACAGCACTAGGGCAGCTGCGATAACAGGCCGGGCGCCGATGAGTTTCATACCGCTCCTCCAACCACTTGATTATACGACTGCCGTATCGCACCGGATGCGCCCCGATGCGGCAATCCTCTCCATACAACATAGCGCGGCAGCGCCGCCGGCGTTGACCCGTTTCGGGCCTGGCCGGCAGCGTGCTAGGTTTGACAGAAGTGTCGGGGACATAACACGATGAATGAGCCAGAATCTCCTCCACCGCAGGCGGGCCTTGAGCGACTGATCCTGCCGCCGCCCGTGTCACTGGTCGGATCCGGCCAGCTCGACATCGAGGCCGCCGTCATCGGCCGCCTCAAGCCCGGCACGGTGCTGATGATGGGCGACAACCCGGCGCTGCCAAAAATGCCAGCTCGGCCGAAGCTGCTGGATTTCTTCAAATATCGCTTCACCGACATCACCGTCCGGCACCTGCTCACCAGCGGCAAGCGCGCGCTGGATGACGGGCACGACGACAAGACCGTGCTCGCCTGCCTGCTGCACGACATCGCCAACGGCTGCCTGTTGCGCAGCGATCACGGCTATTGGGGCGCGCAGCTGATCGCGCCGTATGTCAGCGAAGAGATTGCGTGGGCGGTCCAGAATCACCAGGCCCTGCGTTACTTCGCTGACGAATCAGTGGGCTACAAGTATCCGGAATCGTACGTGCGTTTTTTTGGGCCCGACTACCAGCCGCCCGAATACATCCGCCGCGACGCCGAGGCGGCGCGGCAGCATCGCTGGTACATGAGCTCGCGGCTCATCACGCTCTACGATATCTATTTCTTCGAGAAGTCGGACCCGATCGACCCGGAGATCTTCACGGATGTCATCGGCCGCCAGTTCCGCGAGCCTGAAGAAGGACTGGGATTCGACGGCTCGCCCGTGGCGCACATGTGGCGCACGATGATCTGGCCGAACAACGCCTTGTGAGCTCGGCGCTTAGCGCGCCGTGGCGGCGTAGGCGTCCATCATCAGGCCGGTGCCGCCGCCCGAGACGTGAGCGACCACCGCGGAGCGTCGATGCACCTTGGTGACCGAACCCAGGTCGATCGCGAAGGCGAGGTTGACCTGCTGGCCCTTGCGCAGTCCCAGGCCCGCGGTGCGCACGAATACGCCCGTCGCGCTCAGGTTCACCGCCTTGCACAGACGACGGACTCCGCCGGGCAGCATGATATAGACCGTGGTGCGTGCACGGTGGCGGGTGTGAAGCCTTCGTTCCATCGTCGTTACCCTGTCCGGTAAAAGGCCAATGACCTTATCGATCTGCGGTCGGCTTCATGGGTGGCCAACTCGCCAGGGCATTATGCCTCAACGAAGGAAGTTACCAAACGCGACTCGACATTAATCGCCGCGGACGCAGCAACCGGCCGCCGGCGGCGACGGCGACGGCACCTTATGGTGCAATCATGCCGCTGATGTGCCGCACGTTACCGTACACTTGACTTTCTTTAGTACACCCGGAACAGACGGAAGCCATCGTCGGTCGACCAACGCAGGCGTCCGGCATCGGAACGCCGCCGTGCAGCGCGGCCCGGTGAGCCCGTGCCAGCCACATCGGCGCCAGCCGTCGCATCGTTAGCCGCGGCCACCCCGTGCAGCGACTCGCCGGCGGTTGCATTTTCGAACTCGGGTTTCAGCTGTAATTTACTCATGACTCCACTCCTCGACACAGAACTACCACGCCCAAATGGTTCGTAGTACGTACTGTATTGTAGTGTCGACAGTATGTATTACAAGCCAATTAGTCATAAAAACGACAGCTTTTGCGCGGACTGTGAAACACCGCACGCACTGCACCATGAATGGGCGGTCGAGGCCGCGTTGGCGGCCGGCGAGGCTGCGGCCGGTCAGGCCAGGAAGCGTCCCAGCTCGCCGCCGAAGCCCGCGATGTCGATCAGGAAGGAGTCGTGCCCCTCGAGCGAGGGCATGCGAACGAAGCGGGTGGGCACGGCGTTCTGCTCGAATGCCTGCGCAATGGCGGCCTGCTCCTGGATCTGGAACAGCATGTCGCTCTCCACGCCGATCACCAGCACCGCTTCGCTGCGCACGGCGCTGAGAGCAGCCGCGTAGCTGCCGCCATGCTCGGCGAGGTCGAAGCGATCCATGGCGCTGGACAGGTACAGGTAGCAGTTCGGATCGAACACGTGCACGAAGCGCTCGGCCTGGGCTTCAAGATAACCCTCGATGGCGAAGCGCGGCGCGAACTGGCTGAGCGCGCCGATATCGCCGGCGAGCAGCTCGCGGCCGAATCGCTGCCGCAGCTCGGTAGCCGAGCGATAGGTGATGGTGCCCAGCTTGCGCGCCACGCGCATGCCGTTGCGCGGCGGGTGGTCGGGAGAATACTGACCGCCCTGCCAATCCGGGTCGCGCATGATGGCTTCGCGCTGCACCGATCGCAGCGCGATCGCAAACGGCGAGGCCGCTGGGCTGCCTGAGATCGAGACCAGGCGGCGCGCGCCTTCGGGAAACTGAGTCGCAAAGGCCGTCACCGACATGCCGCCCAGCGAGGCGCCGACCACGGCGGCGAGCTGCTCGATGCCCAGCGCGCGCATCGCGGCATAGGCGGCGCTGGCGATGTCCTCGACCGCCAGCTGGGGAAACTCGATGCCGTAGCGCTTGCCGGTGGCCGGATTGATCGAGGAGGGACCCGTGGAGCCAAAGCAGCTCCCCAGGGAATTCACGCAAACCAGGAAGTAGCGGCTGGTGTCGAGCGCCAGGTTCGGGCCGATCATGCGCTGCCACCAGCCGGGCGAGGGGTCCTGCGCGGTGGCGGCCGCGTGCGCCGGCGGCGACAGGCCCGTGAACAGCAGGATGGCGTTATCGCGCGCCGCGTTCAGTTTTCCCCAGCTTTCATAGGCGATCTGCGCGCCGCGCAGCGTACCGCCGTGATACAGCCTGAAGTTGTCGGGCAGCGCGACCTGCACTCAGGGTTCCGGATCCGAGCCATCGGCGATGCCTTCGAACAGCGCCGTCGACAGATACCGCTCGCCCGTGTCCGGCAGCATGGCCAGCAAAACCGTGCCGGCGGGTGACTGCTTCGCCAGGGTGAGCGTGGCCGCGACGGTGGCGCCGGCGGAGATGCCGACGAAAATGCCTTCCTTCTGTGCCAGCGCGCGCGCGGTCGCAAAAGCCTCCGCATCGCTGACCGTCACGGTGCTGGTGGGTACCGCGCGATTGAGCACGCCGGGAATGAAGTCGGGTGTCCAGCCCTGGATCTTGTGTGGCGCCCAGGGCTTGCCGGCCAGAAGCGCGGCGGCCTCGGGCTCGACCGCCACGATGCGCACATCCGGGCGCGCCAGGTGAATCATCTCGCCGGCGCCCGTGAGGGTCCCGCCCGTGCCCCAGCCGGTCACGAACACATCCAGCCGCTTGCCGGCAAAGTCGGACAGGATTTCCGGCCCGGTGGTGTTGCGGTGATAGGCGGGATTGGCCGGATTCTCGAACTGGCTCGCGAGGAACCAGCCGTGCTTCTTCGCCAGTTCGGCGGCTTTCCTGACCATGCCCGAGCCGCGCTCCGCAGCCGGTGTCAGGATCACGCGCGCGCCGAACATGCGCATGATCTTGCGCCGCTCCACCGAGAAGGTTTCCACCATGGTGGCGACAAAGGGGTACCCCTTGGCCGCGCACACCATCGCCAGCGAAATGCCGGTGTTGCCGGAGGTAGCCTCGATCACGGTCTGGCCGGGCTTCAAAGTACCGCGCGCCTCGGCATCTTCGATGATGGCGATGGCGAGGCGATCCTTGACGGAGGCGCCGGGATTGAAGAATTCGCACTTGGCGTAGACGCTCACGCCGGCCGGCGCGAGACGCTGCAGGCGCACGATCGGGGTTCGCCCGATGGTGGCGAGAATGCTGTCGTAAATCATAACCCTCCCTGTCCTGTGAAGCGCCAGCGGCGCAGCACTTTAGTCCGGCAACGGTAGCCGATCGATAAATAGAAGGCCATTTTTTGATAGCCAATCGTTATGATTGGCGACCCCGTTTGGCCTTATCGTGCGCCCATGAATTTTCATCAATTGCAGTACGCGGTGGCCATCGCCCGTCACGGCCTCTCGGTCACGCAGGCCGCTGCGGCACTGGGCACCTCGCAGCCGGCCATCAGTCGCGCCCTGAAGGCCCTGGAGCGGGAGCTCGGATTCGACCTCTTTGTGCGCGAAGGGCGCGCGTTCTCCCGCGTGACCCCCCAGGGCACCAAGGTGCTCGAGTACGCCAATCGCGCGCTGGCCGAGATCGACAGCCTCAAGGCCGTGGCAGCGGACCTCAACCAGGACAACCGCGGCACGCTTTCTATCGCGACGACCCATACGCAGGCGCGCTATGTGCTGCCACCCGTGGTTCACGCCTTCCGTGAACGCTACCCCGACGTCGAAATGCACCTGCACCAGGGCACCTCCGAGCAGATCGGCGACATGGTCGCCACCGATCGGGTACAGCTTGCCATCGCCACCGGCTCGGATGGACTGTTCCCGGGCCTGGTGCTGCTGCCCGTGTATCGCTGGCACCGCCAGGTCATCGTGCTCAAGCATCACCCGCTGGCGCGCATCGAGCGCCTGACCCTGCAGGACCTGGCACCCTATCCGCTGGTCACTTATGTGTTCAGCTTCACCGGCTCCTCCTCGCTGCATACCGTGTTCGCGCGCGAGAACCTGACGCCCAAGGTGGCGCTGACGGCACGCGATTCAGACGTCATCAAGACCTACGTGCGGCTGGGGCTCGGCGTGGGCATCGTCGCCAGCGTGGCGATCGATCCGGCGCAGGACAGCGATTTCACGGTCATCGATGCCTCGCATCTGTTTCCGATCCACACCACCTGGATCGGCTTTCGCCGCGGCACGCTGCTGCGTAACTTCACCTACGACTTCATCCAGTTGTTCGGGCCGCACCTGACACGGCGCCTGATCGATCGCGCCATCGAAGCGCGCGATCCGGAGGACCAGACCGAACTGTTCCGGAAGATCTCACTCCCCGTGCGGTGAGCGGGCCGGTGAGCGAGCGGCTGCAGAAGCTATTGGCCACGGCCGGTCACGGCTCGCGCCGCCAGGTCGAACAGTGGATACGCGAGGGCCGCGTCACGGTCGGCGATCATGTCGCCACGCTCGGGGAACGCGCCGAGCCGGGCGCCGATATCCGCCTCGACGGCGCCCCGTTGCGGCTGGCGGCGAGTGAATCCGTGCACCGCGAGGTGCTGCTCTATCACAAGCCCGAGGGCGAGATGACCACGCGCTCCGATCCGCAGGGGCGCCCGACGGTATTCGAGCGCCTGCCACAGCCGCGCCAGGGCCGGTGGGTAGTGATCGGCCGCCTCGACGTCAACACCACCGGCCTGCTGCTGTTCACCAACGACGGGGCGCTGGCCCACCGGCTCATGCACCCCGGCAGCGAAGTTGAGCGCGAGTACCTGGTCCGCGTGCGCGGCACCCCGCCACCCCGGGTGCTCGACCGGCTGCGCACCGGCGTTATTCTCGAGGATGGCCCAGCCCGCTTCGATTCGCTGCGGCCGGTCCCCGGCCACGAAGGTGCCGGACACTCCTGGTTCCGGGTGATACTGCATGAAGGCCGCAACCGCGAGGTGCGCCGGCTCTGGCAGGCGGCCGGGTTCGAAGTCAGCCGCCTGTCCCGGCTGCGTTATGGCACTGTGCAGTTGCCCGAAGGCTTGCGCCCCGGTCAATGGCGGCTGATGGGCGACGCCGAGGCACAACTATTATGAGGTTCTTGGGCGATAAAATGCGCCGATCATCGCCAATGAAGCGCCTATCTGGCACCATCCTGCTGGCTGTTTCGCTGTTGGCGGTGTCAGCGCCGTGGGCGGGAGAGATTCCCGATGTCGCGCCGGCACTGGCCGGGCCGGCGCCAGAAGCTGCGCTGGTGCGCATCACCAGCAGCTTCGACGTCAAGCATGCCCAGGCCGTGCTGAAGCAGGTCGCCAAGCTCATGCACGCGGGCTTCGTCCGGCACGACGCCGAGCGGGTGGCGCACGATATCGATGCCCTGCCGGCGGACCAGACCCGGCGCTGGGAGTTTCTGGCGAACTACAAGCATCAGGACTATCCGCTGCAGATCCGCGCGCGGCTGGACGATTTCGGTATGCTGGATCTGGATTTCTTCTGCGCGCCCTCGGTCGCAGGCGCAGTGCGCGGCGCTGTGGACGGTTATCTGAACTCCCGAGGGCTGTGAGCGCGGGTCCCCGCCGCAATTGGCCCGTTTTCTGCATTGACATGCCCGGGTACTGAAATCAGAATACGCGGCTCGTTTTCGCGGAGGGGTACCCAAGCGGCCAACGGGAGCAGACTGTAAATCTGCCGGCTTACGCCTTCGTAGGTTCGAATCCTACCCCCTCCACCGCGGAGAGGTCGGATTCGAGAGCGGCAGACGCGGAGCGGGTTTGGGTTTCCCAACGTCATCAACCAGGCGGGTGTAGTTCAATGGTAGAACCTCAGCCTTCCAAGCTGATGACGTGGGTTCGATTCCCACTACCCGCTCCATTGACCCCGCCGCCCACGTAGCTCAGTCGGTAGAGCACGTCCTTGGTAAGGACGAGGTCACCGGTTCGATTCCGGTCGTGGGCTCCACCAGTGACCCTCGGGACTGGCGGAGTGTTTGAGAGAGTTATTTGAGACCTGTGGAGTCAGGTGGACTTGAAAGGTATTTGCCTCGATGCAAATACCTTTCAAGTCCACCTGACTCCAGTGATCGCGAGGCGCTTGCGCACTCCGCGCAGGCCCGATGGTCGGTAGTCGAGCAGAGATATTTAGAGGTTAGA
>CAWFVL010000004.1:0-92389 GCA_963819195.1 uncultured Gammaproteobacteria bacterium | reverse complement strand
TCAAGTTCCTCGGCGCGGCGCAGAGCCCCGTCGCGCACCGGCGCCAGTACCGTCAGGTCCGGCGCCAGCGTGCGCAGCGCGACTTCGAATCGCACCTGGTCGTTGCCCGCCGCCGTGCAGCCATGCGCGATGGTGCCGGTCTTGAGCTGCCGCGCCATGCGGGCGATGGTCTGCGCCTGCATCACGCGCTCGGCGCCGACGCACAGCGGGTAGAGCTGGCCGCGCCGCACATTGCCCATGATCAGGAATCTCAGGACCTGCTCGAAGTAGTCGGCGCGCGCGTCGACCTGGTGGTGCTCGATGGCGCCGAGCGCTTTGGAGCGTTCGCGCAGCGTCTGCGCGGTGGCCGCATCGATGCCGCCGGTGTCGACCGTGACCGTGATGATCGGACGGCGATGGTTCTCGCTGAGCCACGGCACCAGGAAGGAGGTGTCGAGGCCGCCGGAATAGGCGAGCAGAATGGGGGTCGCGTCGCGCGCGACGTCGGATGTTGGCTGCATGGAATATTCTCAGCTGCGGAACAGGGCGTTGAGTCGATCGATGAGCCGGTGCTGTGCGCGGCTGTCGGCCGTCGCCAGGAAGATGGTGTCATCGCCGGAGATGGTGCCGACCACTTCGGGCCACTCGGCCTTGTCGAGCGCGACGGCCACGCTGGCCGCGGCGCCGATGGTGGTGCGGATCACCGTGATGGAGTTGCCGGCCGCGCGCACCGTGCGCACGAATTGCGACAGCGCGCCGAAATCGCCGTTGGCGCGCGAGATTTCATCGGGCGGTACGAGGTAGCGGCCGCTGGCCTTGAGCACGCCCAGCTCGCGCAGATCGCGGCTCACCGAGGATTGCGTGACTTCGAATCCCTCGCGCTTGAGCAGCACCGCCAGGTCGCTTTGCCGGCGCACGACCCCGCCGCGCAGGATGCGCAGGATGGCGTTGCGGCGGTCGATCTGCAGCCGGTCGGTCAGCATGTTGGCGTGTGCATAAAGTCTCATAAGTATGCATAAAAATGCACAGGCATGCAAGCCGCCGGCGCGGAGCTTGTCGCGCGGTCGCCGCTGGCCGCCGGCGCTGTCACAGGCCTGACACGCAAAACACGTCGTACTACCGACCCGCCATGGCTTCGGTTATCTTCTGTGGCACCGCTCCTTCCCATTAAAGACGCACCAAAAGACCAAAGGGGAATCTCATGGCACAGCCCAGCGTTCAGGGACGTTTTATCTGGGAGGGCCTCACGGCCGAGAACGCCGCCGGCTCCGCCGCGTTCTATTCCAAGCTGCTGGGCTGGCGCGCCGAACCCTGGGGAGTCGATCCCTCGTACACCATTTTCAGCGCCGGCCGCGGCCCGGTCGCGGGCGTGTCCCAGGGGACACCCGGCCACTGGCAGAGCTTCATCGGCGCCGACGATGTCGATGCGACGGTGGCCGCCGCCGAGAAACTCGGCGCCAAAGTCCAGCGACCGGCCGCTGATATTCCACAGACGGGGCGTTTCAGCGTCCTCACCGACCCGCAGGGCGGCAGCTTTGCCGTCTTCAAGCCGTTGCCGTCCGACGCCCCGGCCCGAACCGGCGAGCCGCAGCTCGGGGAGCTCGTCTGGCACGAACTGATGACCAGCGATCCTGAGGCAGCCCTGAAGTTCTACCAGGCCCTGTTCGGCTGGCAGCTGATCACCAAGCTGGACATGGGAGCCATTGGTTTCTACTGGATTTTCGGCATTGGCGGCGTGCAGCTCGGCGGGATTTTCAAGTCCCCGATGCCGGGGGTCGCCTGGCTGGCTTATACCTCGGTGGCCGATGCTGATAAGACCGCTGCCGCGATCACGCAGGCGGGCGGACGCGTATACAACGGTCCGATGGATGTCCCGGGCGGCGGACGCATAGCGCAGCTGGGGGACCCGTCCGGTGTCATGTTTGCCGTGCACTCCATGAAGAAGGCCGCGGCGGCTCCCCCGGCCGCGAGTGCGCCGCCCGCGCCGAAGCCGGCGCCCAAGCCAGCGGCACCGAAGCCCCAGGCCGCAGCGCCAGCACCGAAACCGGCAGCGCCTGCTGCCGCAGCACCCGCGGCGGCGCCAAAGCCCCCGGCGCCCAAGCCGGTCGCGAAGCCGGCGGCCGCCCCGGCACCCGCGCCCAAGCCAGCGGCAGCACCGGCAGCAGCCCCGAAGCCAGCGGCTGCGCCGAAGCCGGCTGCCGCGGCACCGGCGAAGCCCGCCGCTGCGCCTGCCAGGAAGAAATCGGCACCCAAGAAGAAAGCTGCTGCCAAGAAGGCCGCGCCGAAGAAGAAGAAAGCTGCCGCCAAGAAGACCAAGAAGAAGGTTGCGGCGAAGAAGGCTGCGCCGCGGAAGAAGAAAGCGGCCGCCAAAAAGAAGAGCGCTGCCAAGCGAGCACCGGCCGCGCGCAAGGTTGCGAAGCCGGCCAAGAAGAAAAAGGACAAGAAGAAGAAAGACAAGAAGAAGTCGAAGAAGGACCGCAAGCGCGAGAAGAAGAGCAAGAAGGGGCGCCGGAAGAAATAACCGGTAGCTTCCCACCCGCGTCGGCCGGATGGACTCTCACCCCGAGGGCGAGCTCTATTCCGGCCGGGCCGTGGCGATGCTGGAGGCGCTCTGGGGTGAGGGATTTCTCTCGCCCGGAGGCCCTGCCGAGATAGCGCGGCTGATCGGGGACGCTGAGTTGAGGGGTCTGTCCGTGCTCGACATTGGTTGCGGTGCGGGCGGGGCCGACATTGCGCTGGTGCGTGAGCATGGGGCGGGCTACGTCACCGGAATCGATGTGGAAGATACGGTCCTGGCCAGTGCCCGGGCGCTGATCGCCCGAGAGGGGCTGTCCGCACGCATCGGACTTGCCAAAGTGGCGCCCGGACCGCTGCCTCTTCCGCCTTCCACCTTCGATGTGGTGTTTTCCAAAGACAGCATCGTTCACATCGCGGACAAGCATGCGCTGATGCGCGAGGTCGCCCGCGTGCTCAAACCCGGCGGCCGTTTCATCGCCTCGGATTGGCTCATCGGCCATGACGGCGAGCCGACGGCCGAGATGGCTGCCTATGTCGATGCCGAGGGACTGAATTTCGGCATGGCATCGCCGGCGCGCTACGAGGATGCCATGCGCAGCGCCGGCTTTATCGACGTCTCAACCACCAGCCGCAATGCCTGGTATCGCGAGACTGCCCGGCAGGAGCTCGAGCGGCTGCGCGGACCGATGGGTGCCGCGGCGGCTCGCATCGTCGGCCAGGACTTTGTCGATCAGAACATCGCCATCTGGCTGCGCATGATCCCGGTGCTGGCAAGCGGCGAGCATTGTCCGACGCACCTGCGCGCACGCAAACCGCTCTGAGGGCTGCTGCTGAAATTGGCACTCGGGTTGATGTTCTCGACGCGCAACCGCCGCCAGGCGGCGTCGATGCGGTCGGGAACCAATTTTTGATTGCCATGACAACTAAATCTCGCGGGGCGGCAAAAGTTAGGTGCTATGGCAACCATATTTGATCTCAGCCGCGCGACGCGGGGCCCGCTGCCGGCTCCATGAGCAGAATCGCTGCAAACGGGCGAATTACGTGGAGTTGACTTCCCGGCGCGCAGTCGACGGTCGGCTCTAGCGCTCGATCGTATAGACGAGGTCCGCGCTGCGCTGGGTGCCGGCTTCGGTCTTGACGGTCCAGTGATCGCCGATGGTGTAGCGCATCTTCAGTGTGTTGATGGCCTCGGCCAGGCCGACGCCGTAGCTGACATAGAGCCGGGGCGATAGATAGCGCCCAAGCACCAGCGAGGTCTCGTTGTCCAGATCCTGTTCGACGCCGGCTTCGATGTCGTAGCGGCCGCCGATCTGCTGCGCGAGGATGGCGCCGCCCTGCATGAGGTCGGCGCGCGAGGCGCTGCTGCGCGCCGTGGGGTCGGTGGTGGTGCTGGTGTTCTGCACGCTCTCGAGTGAGCCGCCCGCCAGCAGCAGGGACACGATCTGCGATTGCGCGACTTCGGGGTCGGAGAAGAAAGTCATTCGCGGCTGACGCAGGGTGCCGCGCACGTTGACGCCGGCGGTGATGTCGGGAAATTTCTTGACGGCGCGCAGGTCGAGGCCGGGATCCCCCATGAGGCCGTTGCTGAACAGCAGTCGGCCGCGCTGTATGTCGAGATTGCGGCCGTAGGCGAGGTATTTGCCTTCCTCGACCTTGAGTTCGCCGCTGCCGCGGCTGATGCCGGTGTCGTCGGTGGCTACACGGATGCTGCCGCTGAGGCGGCCGGAAAGTCCCGCGGTGTTGACGGTCACGCGCTCGCCGAGCTGCAGGGTGATGTCGCTGTAGACCTTGAATACCGTGGTGTGCGCGGGGGCGCTCTCACCGACGATCACTTCGTCGCCCGAGGGCAGGACTGCGTTGGTCAGATTCGCGGGCTCGATGCGGGCGTAAGGCAGGCCGACCGATCCTTTCACATCGATGCGCTGGCCCTGCAGGTCCAGTGCGACATCGGGCGAAGCATCGACGCGCGCCTCGGGAATGTTGATCACGCGCAGATCGGTGCCCTTGATCGACAGGTTGCCCCACGGCAGTCCCTGCTGCCAGCGAATCGATCCCTTTACCTGCGCATGGCCGTCCGGTCCGCAATTGGCGGCGCCGTCCAGGTCGAGGGTGGTGCCGGTGAGGCGGGCGTGAAAATTCAGATCGCGCAGCGAGAGGGCGATCTGGTAGGCGTCGAGCTGCCCGCCCGTGACGTCCAGTTCGCCGCCGATGACCGGCGCATCGACCGAGCCGGACAGTGCCAGGGTCGCCTTGAGGCGGCCGCTGGCGCGATCGATCTGCGAGACATAGGCCTCGAGAAAACCCACCGCGTCGGTCTCGATCGACAGATCGCCGGTGAGCGGCCAGGCGCGCCAGGAAGTGTCGTTGCCGTGCGCGGTCAGGTGGCCCTCGATCAGTCCGGCGCGGCCGGCGTCGAGTCCGAGACCTGCCGACAGATCATGTTCGGTCAGTTCGGCGCGCACCAGGCCGTCGCCGAGGCTCAGCGTTTCGATGCGGCCGCTGGCGAAGTGGCGGCGAATCGCGGCCTGTGCCAGCTGCGCGTTGAGTGTCCCGCGCCAGGGCGTCTCGGCGCTGTCGGTGGCTTCGATCTGCACACCGAGCGTGCCTTCGTAGTCGGTCGCCACGGTCAGACCGGCGGTCAAGGCGCGCATCGGCATGTTGGAGGCGCGGATCGAGAGCCTGCGCAGCAGGGGATCAAATGAGGCGCTGGCGCAGAGCCGTGCGGGTTCATCGTGCATGCAGATCGATTCGAAGTGCAGGTGGTCCATCGCCACATCAAGCGCCGCCGGCGCGTCGAGCTCGAGCTGCAGCTTGTGCCCGTCGCTGATCTGGGCGTGTTCGATCTCCTCCAGCCACTGGCCGGCCGCATAGTGACCCGCGCCGCGGACGGTCATGTCCATGCCTTCCGCGCGCGCGTCGAATGCGAGCGTATGTCGCGCGGTGGTGCCCTCGGTGCGCAGCTTCAGCGATTCGAGCCGGCGCCCGCCGAAAGTCAGTCCCGCCAGATCGATGCGCGCGTCGTTGCGGCCGGTGCCATGCGGGTCGAAGGTGATGATGGCTTCGAGCGAGTCGAGTCCCACCCCTTCCCATTGAACGGCCGAGAGCTTCGCGGTGGTGATGAAGGTGAGATCCGACCGATCGCCGCGCAGCGATCCGTGCGCCTCGAGCTTGCCATGGGCGCCTGGGTGCAGCAGCGCCAGATCCTCGGCATCGACGGTGAAGTTGAGATTCACGGCAGTGGAGGCAGGGGCGCCTGTGATGGCAGCGGCGGGGGCGGCGGGGGCGGTGGGAGCGGTGACAGTGGAGGCCGTGGCCGGGCTGGCGATGCGGCCGTCGAGGGCGATGTGCGTGGCGCCGAGGCCGACGTGTACATCGCGGAACAGCCATTCGCCGTGCTGATGAGCGATTTCGCCGTGCCCCGCGGCGGACTGGCCGCGGACGTTGCCGGACAGATCACCCAATCGCGCCTCAAGATCGCCCTGTGGATCGAGCCGGTCGCCGGCGGCAGTGAGCGAAAAATTGATTCGACCCGCAACGCCGGGGCGCAGCGTCGCGACATCGAGTTCCTGCACGCGCGCCTGAACCTGCCATTTCTGCGAGGCGCCCCAGTGCATCTGGCCGGAGAGCTGCGCGCGCGCGCCGGCCGCCGTGAGCTCGGCGTCATCCGCACGCAGTCCATCGGCGTTGAGCTGGCCGCGCAGGTGCACGACCGAGATGGTGGGCAGCGAGCCGAGGTGCAGTTCGCCGTCGGTGTCGATGTCGTAGTTGTGGGCGCCTTTGAGGTGGTAGTGGCCCTGATCGCTGAGTGCGCGCGCGTCGGCGGCGGCGAGCGGCCAGCGCAGATGAGCCCAGTCGCCGGTGAGATCGAGCACGAGCCCGCCGGGCAGCCAGTTGATGGTGCCGGCGGCGGCGGCCGAGGCGCCCGAGGCGGCGTGGTGCAGATGGAATGCGGTCACGGTCAGGGTGGGAGCTGTGAAGGAGCCCTGGAACTCGGTCTGCAGTGGGCCGGCCTTGAGGGCCTGGGGTGTGAGCTGGCCCTGCGCGCGAAAGCCGTCGCGATCGCCGGAGACTTCCAGCGGCCCGCTGATCAGGCCGAGGTTGCCGCTCAGGTGCCAGGCGGTCAGATCGAGGCGACGCAATTCTGTGTGGCCCTGCCAGTGCCAGCGATTGGTCAGATCATCGGCAGTGCCGTGGAATTCGGCGGCAAAGGGCTCGCTGATGCGCAGATCCAGCCCGAGGTGCGCCAGTGAGCCGTCGAAGCGGCCGTTGACGGTCCAGGCCGGCTGGTCCGGCTGGTCCGGCTGGTCTTCGGGCGCCGCATCGGCGTGCAAATCGCCGGTCAGTTCCAGCGAGAGCGCCGCGCGCAATTCGCCGCTGGTTCGCAGATGCACGGCGCGATAGTCGAGCGAGGCGGTGTAGAGGCGAATGCTCTCGGGGTAGATGACCCCCGAGATGCGCAGTGCGCTCGCGTCGTACTCGGTGCCGTTGGTGGCGATCAGGTGCCAGTGATCCACGAGGATGTGGTTGGCGAGCACGCGCATCAGCGGCGGCAGGAAGTGCGGCGCTGTGGGCTGTGGATCGGGCGGCACATGCAGTGCATGGAGCAGCATGTGTCCGGCGTGCAACTGCGGCACCCGGATGGTCTGCCACGCGAGCGGCAGTGTCGAAATGTGCCCCGAGACATCATCGAGTTCGATGTGCGCGCGACGGTGATCGATCACCAGATGATCGATGTGGAAGCCGCGAGCCAGGGTGCCGCTGGCGCCCTGGATGGTGATGGTGACGGCGGCGGGGCCGGAGCCCAGGCGGCCGTTGAGCTTGTGCGCGATGATGGCGAGCCCGCGCGGGGTGTAGGCCAGCCCGTAGAGCGCCCCCAGCGCCACGGCGAGCGCCAGCGGGATCCAGAGCAGGTGCAGGAAGTGACTCCGTCGCATGGTGGGGCGGAATCTAAACCGCCCGGCGTCCGGATCTCAAAGTTTCGGTGAAATATTCAGGTGCAGGCGCGGGCCGGGGATGCCGTCGAAGCCGGGCGCGCGCAGTGCCTGGGCGATATCAAGGCCGACCGTGACCACCGGCAGGCGCAGCCGGAAGCCGACGCCGGCCGAGTAGGCCAGCGGGTCGCGGAAGTGGTCGACCGCGTTGCCGCCGTCGACGAACACGGCGACGCCGAAGCTGTGCGGCAGGTCGCGCTCGAGTTCGACGGTGCCGGTCAGCAGGTCGCGGCCGCCGGGTTTCACCGGCTGGCGCGTGAGCGGGGATGCGCCTGGCGCGGCCGGCGCCAGCACCACGGGGGACAGGTCATCGTAGGCGAAGCCGCGCACGCTGCGGTCGCCGCCGGCGAAGAAGCGATATTCGCCCGGCAGGTTTTCGACATTATTAATAGTGCTGGCGCCGAATTCCGAGCGCAGCAGCAGGTGCCAGAGGCGGCTCAGGTCGATGACGCGCTCGGCCTGCAGGTCCAGTCGCAGGAAATTCTCGCGCGCGCCCAGCGTCGTCGTGGATCCCAGCAGCTGCGCGTACAGACCGCGACTGAACAGCGCCTCGCCGAGGTAACCCTCCGGCACCGAGGCGAACACCAGGCTCGGCACGATCAGGTCGTCGACCTGGCGGCGGATGATGGGATCGTCGGTGACCGTGTGTACGCCGTTGATGGCGATGATGCGCTGCCAGGAGCCGAGGATCTGCGTGACGCTCGGGCCGAGCTGGATGGCGTTGGTCGTGACGTTGTTGCCGAGCAGCGATTCCTGGCCGTTGAGTTCGATCGAGAACTTCTCCAGCGCCGGGTCGCGGATCGGCACGTCGTAGCGCGCATCGAAGGTCTGCTGGATCTGCGAGAGCTGCATCTGCACGCGGAAGCGATGGCCGTAGCTGTTGAGGCGCGGCACCGTGAGGCTGGCCGTGCCCCTGAAACCGGTGTCGGTGCCGTAGCCGCCGCCCAGCGAGTAGCCGATGTGTGATTTGCTGGCGCGAATCGTGATCGGCACCGTGTGATGTTCGCGGTCGCGCTCGCCGGCCACGACTTCGACCGTGGAGTAGTACTGGCTGTCGTCGAGCGCAAACTGCGTGCGCAGCAGCACCAGCGCGTTGTAGGGGTCGCCCGGGCGGTAGCGCAGGAAGCGGCGCACGTGATCATCGCGCACCGCGGTCTGCTCGATGGTGGTCTCGCCGAAGGCATAGCGCTCGCCGGTGTCGAGCTGCAGATAGATGCCCGCGGTGCGCGCTTCGCGGTTCACCTGCAGCTCGCTGCGCAGCATGCGTGCATCGAGATAGCCGTAGGTGGCCGCGGCGTGCTCAAGGCTGCTCTTGAGTTGCTCGTAGGCGGCGTGACTCAGGCGATCGCCGGCGTGAATGGGCAGCGCCGATGTGATGCGGGTGAAGACCGGATCGGAGGCGCCGGGGCCCTGCACCTGCACGCTGACGCTGCCGACCAGCACCGCTGGACCCGGATCGATCGTGATCCCGACGTGCCAGTGGTGATCCTTGTCCGGCCCGTCGATGGAGGAGCTGATGTGGGGCTCGTAGTAGCCGAATGGTCGCAGCGCCTCGCGCACTTCGTCGTCGATGCGGTTGTAGAGCCGCTGCATGGCCGCCGGTTCGATGCGATCGTGATCCTTGTAGCGCTGCAGGCTCAGCAGCGCCAGCACGTTGCCGCGAACCGCGCCATCAACACCATCAATATCGATGCGAATGTCGGCACGCGCAGCGCCGGCGAGCAGCATCCCGGCGGCGAGCAGGAGCCACGCCGAGGGATGGCTTAAGTGTCGAACCACGCCTCGAGCAGGCGGCGCGCGATGGTGTGCGCGGGCGGCAGCAGGATGCTCGGGGAGGCCTGCAGTTCGCGCCGTTCGAACCAGCGCGCGTCCTCGAGCTCGCCATCGAGGCGGATCTGACCGGCGCGCGCGTGGGCGTGGAAGCCCAGCATCAGTGAGGCCGGGAAGGGCCAGGGCTGGGAGGCAAAGTAGCGCGGCGGACCGATGTGAACGCCGGTTTCCTCCTCGACTTCTCGCGCGACGGCCTCCTCGAGGCTCTCGCCGGGCTCGACGAAACCCGCCAGCGCCGAATATCGGCCCGGCGGCCAGGAGGCCTGCCGGCCCAGCAACGCCTGCGAGCCGTCCGTGACGAGGACGATGATCGCAGGATCGATTCGCGGGAAAAACTGGGTCTGGCAGGTGTCGTTGGTGCACAGGAGCATGTGACCGGCATTGCGCGGCACCGTCGGCGCGCCGCAGACCCCGCAATGACGCTGGCGGCTGCGCCAGACCAGCAGCGCGCGCGCGTAGGTGAGCAGCTGGGCTTCATCGGCCGACTGCAACGGCAGCAGCGGCCGCAGCTCCTCGTACTCCGTGCCCGGCGGCGTCAGCGACAGATCGGGCGGCAGGTCCACCAGCACGCAGCGCTCGCCTCGAAACCAGCCGAGCAGGATGAAGCGCGAGGCGTCGATGGCGCCGATGGCCTCATCGTCGTTGCCGAGAAAGGCGATCGAGGGTGTGGGTTCGCGGCGCACGAGGTGGGCCGTGCCCTTGCAGATCACATAGCGCGTGCCCGGATCGGCGCGCGCCACGCCCACCCAGTCTTCCTGCAGTCGCAGGTCGGCGTGGCGCAGTACGCTGGGCGTGGGGGCGATGATCATGCCGCGCAGTGTTGCAGACCGGCAGTTGCAGCGGCAACCCCAAAGCGGGATGCTCTCCAGGATGTCATTGCTCTTTTCCCCGAATCGACTGTTGCTGGCTGCTTTCATTGCCTTGCTATCGCTGCAGGCCAGCGCGGCGCCCGGCGAGCTGCGAGAGCTGGCACATCAATATTATGAGTGGCGGGACGCGGCTTATCCGGTGGCGACCAGCAGTGCCGGCGAGCATCGCTATGATTCCCGACTGACCGACTATCGCATGAGCGCCGTGCTCGAACGCCGGCAGCACGTGAGCGAGCTGCTTTCCCAGGTCGCCGCGATCAACGATGCGAGCTGGGACAAGGATGACCGGGTCGATCGCGTGCTGTTCCAGTCGCAGCTGGCCTACGCGGATTTTTTCGATCGGGAACTGAACCCCGAAGCCTCGGATCCGCAGCTGTACGTCAACGAATGCTCGAATGGCATCTTCAGCCTGTTGCAGAAGGAATACGCGTCGGGCCACACGCGGGCGCTCGCGGCCACGGCCCGACTGGAGCAGGTACCGGCGCTGCTGGTGACTGCCCGGGCGAATCTCACGCAGCCGGTGAAACTGTATGCCTCACTGGCCGTCGATGCTGCCCGCGGCGGCGATGACCTGTACACCGCGAGCCTGATGACACTGGCCGATACGCTGTCAGCGTCGGAGCGCCGGCGGTTCTTCAAGGCTCGCGACAACGCGCTCAGGGCGCTGCATGGATTTGCCGACTGGCTCGATGCGGGCCGCGACAAAATGCCGGATTGGCAGCCCATGGGCGAAGCCAGATACAACTATCTGCTCAGGCACGTGCTGCTGTTGCCGTTCGATGCCCACGACCTGGCGCAGCTTGGTGAAGTGGAAGGCGTGCGCTATCGCGCGCTCGAGGCCATGCTCAAGGATCCGAAGCTCGCCTCGCCGGACCCCGCCCGGGCGGCGCACGTGCCGAAGGACCAGGCGGAGTTCCTGGCGGCCTATCAGGCGCGACTGCAGCAGATCGTCGAGTTTCTTCGCGCCAATCGCCTGGTGACGATCCCGCCCTACATGGGGGAATTCCAGATCCGGCAGCTGCCCGAGGCTTTCAAGCCCACCTCGCCCGGCGGCTTCATGAACCCGCCGGGGCTTTACGATAAGGACCCGACGGGCTTCTATTACATCCCGACCTACAACCCTACCAGCGGCAACTTCTATATTCGCGCGGCGATCGAGGATCCGCGGCCGATCCTCGGCCACGAGGGCATTCCCGGGCACTTTCTGCAGATCTCGATCGCCAATCACCTGCCGGATGAGATTCGCCGCCAGCACGATGACACGGTATTCATCGAGGGCTGGGCGCTGTATGGCGAGGAGATGCTGCTGCGGGAGGGACTGTATCCCGATGAGTCCGCGGCCGAGGGCCAGGTACTGCGACTCAGTCGTTATCGTTCGGCCCGCATCAACGTGGACGTGAACCTGCACACGGGCCGGTGGAACTTCGAGCAGGCAGTACAATATTTCATGGATGCCGGGGGCCTCGATCGAGAGGCTGCTGAAGGCGAGGCGGCCGGGGCGGCCTCGAACCCGTCACAGAAGATCTCCTACATCACCGGCAAGTGGCAGATCATGCGTCTGCTCGGGCGCTACCGCGACCGCCAGGGCGCGGAGTTCCGCCTCGGCGCTTTCCACGATCAGCTGATCAGCTATGGGTCGCTGCCGGTGTCGGTGATCGAGTGGCTCATGTTCGATGACGACAGCTCGGTACGCGCGGCGCTGAACTAGGGGCGCCGATGGCGCTCAGCGCAACCGTTTACAACTTCGAGATCAACCTGAGCGATTCGGATCGCAACGTCTACCAGGCGCTGGCGTTCAGGATTGCCAAGCATCCATCCGAGACCGATGAATACCTGGTGACGCGCGTGCTGGCCTACTGCCTGGAATATGGCGAGGGCCTGAGCTTTTCCAAGGGAGGATTGTCGGAGCCCGATTCGCCCGCGCTGGCGGTGCATGACCTGACCGGGGCGCTGGTCCGTTGGATAGAAATCGGGATACCAGAACCGGCGAGACTGCATCGCGCAAGCAAGGCCTCACCCCAGGTAGTGGTCTATTCACACAAGGATGTGAGTTTGCCGCTGGCGCGGCTGGCGGATGAGAAAATCCATCACGCCGATCAGATCCGGATCCATGCGTTCGATCGAGAGTTGATCGCGGCACTGTGCGCGAAACTGACTCGCCGAATGGCCTTCGACCTGGTCGTTACCGAGGGCCAGCTTTATATCTCGGTCGGTGGGGATACGATCAGCGGCGCGATCGCGCCACATGGCATCGGTAAAACGTGATGGCCGCGGTGGGCTAACCTTCAGCCGGAGCCGCTCCACCCTCGTTTTCCCACGCGCCGACTGCCTCTTCATCCTCGGCGCGTTGAGTCCGGCGAGCCTGGCAGGCGACGACGATGTACGCCACCGCTCCGGCGACTGCAAGTACCAGCATGAGGCGACGCATCTTCATAGCAGCAGGAATATGCAATCCAGGATGTGCAGCGAATAGTCGGGAGACGCCTCAGCTCAACGTAGGACTGTGCCGCTCGTGGCCCCAGGGGCGGCTTCGCAGAGAGCTCGCGACCAGCCAGGCTGCGGCCGCCAATACCAGGTTCACAACCAGTTCCGACCATTGGTTCTGGGGCGGCGAGGCCCACTCGGGCCTGGGCTGCGCAAAGAAGCTCGGCACCCAGACCAGAAGTCCAAACAGGCTCATCATGACTGCCTCGAGGTTGGCGGCCAGGCGCGGCAGAATCCAGACGATGAGGCCAACTCCTGCAGCAATGTGAGCAAGGCCCGTGAAGTAGGCAAGTCCCAATCTGGCGGGCAACCAGACAGGCACCATGGCAGCGGTGTAATCGGCGTAGGCAAAGTGGGACCAACCATAGAAGACACAGGTAAGACCAAACGCGATCTGCGCCACACGCACGGCACGCCGGACGGCGATGGGCATCCGCAATCCCGCGGAGTTCCATCGCAACAGCGCGTAAAGGATCCAGGCACCAATCAGCGGCGCCAGCGCCTCGCAAAAGCCATACCACGCGCCGACGCTGAGCGGCTTCGAGAAAATCGGCAGCGCACAGATCAACGCCCAGACTGCCTGGTACACGCAGATCGTCAACGCACTCGGCAAGGCTGTGCGCGACAAGCAAAGTCCGGCGCTGGCGGCAAGCAGCAGTAGCGCGGATCCGTAGATCCAGACCAACCGCCACGGGAACCAGTCGGGAAAGGACTGCCCCATGGGCACGAAGTCGACAAAAGCCAAGGTCAGGATGGCGACGCTCGCTATTGCGATAGCGAACAATCCCCGCTCGAGTCCCGCAGTGCGCATAGGCAATATGTTAACAGCCAACCCAGGTCCGGACTCAGAATTCGAACAATATTCGCCTGACTGCGGCCGATATGTTCGCTCGCGAACATCCCTGCAGCTGAATGTACGTCACAGTACATAGCGCCTACGCTTGAAGACTCAGCAGCGCGACAACGTTCGCTGTTGAAATTCCCCAAGTAGTTGATGGATCGCGAGTGAGACCCATACCGCAGATTGATGATGCAGCGATGCCAACGGACCTATCAGGGTGCGCTACCGAACATAAAGTTATTCGTAAATCGCTTTGACTCCGACTCACCGGTCAGAGTGCCACCAGCGCGATTACATAATATGCCCCAACGCATACTGCTGATCCAGAACGATGCTGTCTCGGCCAAAGCGATCATGGAGGCCTTGGCCAATTCTAGCGATGGGTCTTTTCAGGTTGATTGGGTCAGGCGCTGTGCTGACGGACTCGAGAAGGTGAAGGAGGCAGATGCCATCCTGGTCGATCTCTATTTGCCCGACGCGCGCGGCATAGAAACATTTGATCTCCTGTTCCGCGCAGCGCCCAAGATTCCCATCCTGGTGCTGACCGATTCGAAGGACGAGAGCAGCGCCAAGCTGGCGGTGCAATGTGGCGCACAGGATTATCTGTTCAAGACTCGTCTGGATGCCTATCTGTTGCCCAAGGCGCTGGGCAGCATGATCGAACGGGCTTCGTATTTCGACGCATTGTTCGAGGAAAAGGAACGCGCAGTCGTCACGCTTAATTCGATCGGCGACGCGGTCGTCAGCACCGACGTGTCAGGCCAGCTCACGTACCTGAATGCGATCGCCGAACGCCTGACGGGTTGGCCGCTGGAAGAGGCGCTCGGTCGCCCGCTCGAGGAAGTGTTCCGGATCGTGGATGCGGAGACGCGCGACACGGTGCAGAACCCGTTATCGCTTGCTATTCGGGACAACAAGACCGTGGCGCTGAAACCGAATTGTGTATTGATTCGCCGCGACGGAGTCGAATCCGCCATCGAAGATTCTTCCGCACCGATTCACGACCGCCACGGCGACGTGACCGGCGCCGTCATGGTGTTTCACGATGTCAGCATAGCGCGGGCGATGACACTCCGGATGTCGTATCTGGCCCAGCACGACAGTCTCACCGACCTGCCCAATCGCGTGCTGCTGAACGATCGCCTGAATGAAGCCATCCACCTGTCCAGCCGCTACCGCAGGAAGCTGGCGGTCATTTTCCTGGACCTGGATCACTTCAAGCACATCAACGATTCATTGGGACACGTCGTGGGCGATCGCCTGCTGCAATCCGTGGCGCGGCGACTATTCACCTGCGTGCGCACCTCCGACACGGTAAGCCGCCTGGGAGGTGATGAGTTTGTGGTGCTCCTCTGGGAGGTCAGGCAGGCACAGGATGCAGCCCTGACGGCCACGAAAATACTCGAGGCGCTGCGCCAGCCTCACCACGTCGAGGACCATGAACTGCACATCACGGCCAGTATCGGCATCGTCACGTATCCGGACGACGGCACGGACGCAGAGACATTGCTGAAGCGGGCCGATCTGGCCATGTATCACGCCAAGGATGCCGGGCGCGACAGCTTTCAATTCTTCAAGGTGGAAATGAATGAGCGCGCCATCCAACGCCGATCCGTCGAGGAGAGTTTGCGCCACGCCATCGAGCGCAACGAGCTGGTATTGCATTACCAGCCAAAGCTCGACCTCGCCACCGGAGAAGTCATCGGCGCCGAAGCGCTCATCCGCTGGCACCATCCCGAGCGGGGGCTGGTTCCTCCCAACGATTTCATCTCCGTGGCAGAGGATTGCGGCCTCATCGTACCGATCGGTCGCTGGGTACTCCGAGAGGCCTGTCAGCAAGCGCGCACCTGGCAGGTTTCAGGAGAGCCGGCGCTGTGCATGTCAACCAATGTCTCACCCGTGGAGTTGCGCAGCCCGGGCTTTGTAGCGAGCGTACGGTCGGTCCTGGCGGACTCGGGCCTGGAGCCGCGCCTGCTGGAACTGGAACTGACCGAAGCGGTGCTGGTAGACGAATCCCGAACCATAGCCAATGTGCTCAGCGAATTAAAACAGATCGGCGTGAGACTCGCGCTGGATGACTTTGGCACCGGCTATTCGAGCCTGACCCATTTGAAGCGATTTCCGATCGACGCCCTGAAAATCGACCAATCGTTCGTGCGCGAGCTCGCGAACGATAGCGATGGCGCCACCATCGTCAGCGCAATGATCGGCATGGGAAGAAACCTGCACATGCAGGTCGTGGCCGAAGGCGTGGAAACACGCCAGCAACTGGAGATTCTAATGGAGCACGGCTGCCATCAGGCCCAGGGTTATTACTTCGGACGGCCGGTGCCGAGTGAGCAATTCAGCAGACGCCTGGAATGCGGTGCGGAGCAGATGGCGGTCGCCTGACCCGGAAGCCATGGCATGAACGCGGTACATTTTCTCAAGGCGCGGTCAGCACAGGATCTGGCACCAGAGCGTAGAGGGCGGATATCGGTATTTCGACGCGCCCAGGACTGGCTGCGCCACCGCGGCGCCAACGATCACACAGCACTCATCAATGCCCTGCCCGCACATGTGGCCGTACTCGACGCCCAGGGCATCATCGTATCGGTCAACACGGCGTGGCGACAGTTCGAGGCCACGGAGCCCAGCTACGGCCCCGGGGCGAAAGTCGGCCGCAATTACGTCGACATCTGCGACAGCGCGTCGGAATTTGGGTTGCGCGAAGCACAACAGATGGCCACAGGCATCCGATCGGTGCTGGCCGGCGACGCGGAAATCTTTTCGATGGACTGTTCCAGCCATGCATCGTCGAAGCAGCGGTGGTTTGCGCTGACCGTGACGCGACTGGGTGATGGGCCTACCCGCGGCGCCATCGTCCTGCACCGCGACATCACCGACGAAAGAGCGCTCGAAAACAGTTTACGCGCCAGCGAATTTCGATTCCGGCAAATGGCCGAGAGCATGCGCGACGTGTTCTTCCTCATCGACGCCGTCAGTCTGCAGCTGTTGTACATCAGCCCAGCGTATGAAGTGATCTGGGGCCGAAGCTGCGAGAGCCTGGATGCCAATCGACCGCCGTGGATCGCGAGCGTCCATCCGGAGGATAGGGAGTTTGCCCAGAGCAAGTACGACACGGGCATGCTGGCGGGCATATTTGCGTATGAATGCAGGATCTTCAGACCTGATGGCTCGGTACGCTGGATCGAGGTGAGAGGCTCGCCGGTTACGGACACGGCCGGGGTGCTGCTGCGCGTGACCGGCACGATTGAGGACATCACACACCGCAAGCAGGCGCTGCAGGCTCTGCAGGACAGCCGGCAGCGGCTGGATAACCTGGTTGTGGCGGCGACCGATGCCATCGTGACGCTGGATGAGGATTTGCGGGTGGTACTCAGCAATCCCGCGGCCGAGAGCATGTTCGGCTACAGCACCACGGCGCTACGCGGCGAGCCACTGCACATGCTGCTATCCGAACCGCTGCGCGCACCACGTTCGCTCGCGATAGCAAACTTCCGCGAGCCCGGCGCCGAAAGTGCCCAGGGCAACGCCTCCCGCCAGGTGATGGCGGTGCGCAAGAACGGCGAGAAGTTTCAAAGCGAAGCCTCCATCTCCACCTTCAACGCCAACGGGCGGCGATATTTCACCGCCACGCTGCGCGATCTATCCGGCAGGCCGTTGCCCTCGGACCGGCTGCGGGAGTCGCAGCGCATCGCGGGCGAACTGACCGAGCAGCAGCGATCCGATATCCGCATCAAGCGCCTGAGCCGCGTCTACACCGTGCTTAGCGAGATCAACGCATTAATCGTGCGCGTACGCGACCGGCAGGAACTGTTCAGCGAGGCCTGCCGCATCGCAGTGGATGCCGGGACTTTCAGCATGGCGTGGATCGGTGTGATCGATCCGCAAACGCTGCGGGGCCAAGTGGTCGCCAGTCACGGTGGAAATCCGGAGTATGTGAGCGGGATCAACCTGACCGCGCTCGAGGACACTCCCGACAGTGATCGACCCGAGTGCCGCGCATTGCGGCAGGCTCGCCCCATTATTTGCAATGATGTGGCAGCGGACCCGTCCGTGTTCGGACTGCGTGATGAGCTGCTATCGAGAGGGCATAAGTCCCTGGGCTGTTTCCCCTTGATAGCCGCCGGGCGAGCCACGGCGGTATTGACCTTCTGCGCCGCCGAGCCAAATGCCTTTGATGAAGGCGAAGCGCGACTGCTGCTGGAGCTGGCGGGCAACATCTCCTTCGCGCTCGACCATCTGGAGAAACAGGAGCGCCTGAATTACCTGGCCTGTTATGACGAACTCACCGGGCTCGCGAACCGGGCGCTGTTCCTGGAGCGCGTGGCGCAATTCGTGCGCGGCGCCAGCGCTGGCGGCGACCGGCTGGTGCTGGGAATCATCGACCTGGAGCGGTTCAAGAATATCAACCAGAGTCTCGGCCGCGGCAGCGGCGATGCGCTCCTCAGGCAGGTCGCCGAATGGCTGACGCAGACGCTGCACGACACCGCCTTCCTGGCGCGGATCGGTGCCGACCAGTTCGCCGTGGTGTTTCCCACCAGCCTGCCTGAAGCAGAGTTGGGACAGCTGACCGAGCAGTGGATAGAAGCCTTGCTGCGTCATCCCTTCCGCCTCAACGAAGCCGTGTTTCATATCGGCACCAAGGTTGGCATCGCGCTGTATCCGGACAACGGTGCCGATGCCGACATGCTGCTTCGAAACGCCGAGGCCGCGCTCCGAAAGGCCAAGATGGCCGGTGATCGCTATCTCTTCTACTCGCCGCGGATGACCGAGACGGTAGTAGCGAGGCTCAATCTCGAAAACATGATGCGACAGGCGCTCGACAAAGAACAGTTCGTACTCTACTACCAACCCAAATTCAGCCTGCTCAGCGGAAAGATCACCGGTGCAGAAGCACTGATCCGATGGAATGATCCGCGAACAGGATTGGTGCGCCCCGGCAGGTTCATTCCCGTGCTCGAGGAAACCGGCCTGATTCACGAGGTCGGGCGCTGGGCACTGCACCGAGCCATCCAGGACTACGCGCGCTGGCGCTCGTCAGGCCTGCCTGCCGTTCGCATCGCGGTCAATGTATCGGCGCTGCAACTGCGCAGTCACGGCTTCATCGATCAGGTCAAGCGCGCCGTGGCGGTCGATGCGGCAGCGGCCTCCGGCCTGGAGCTGGAGATCACCGAAAGTGTCGTCATGGAAGATGTGCGGCATAGCAGCGTGACCCTGCGGGCCATCCGCGCCTTGGGTGTGGGGATCGCCATCGATGACTTCGGCACCGGCTTTTCCTCGCTCAGTTATCTCGCAAAGCTTCCCCTGGACACCTTGAAGATCGATCGTTCGTTCGTGCATGACATGACAGCCGGGCGGCAGGGAACGGCGCTGGTCTCAACCATCATCAAGCTGGCTCATTCCCTGCAGCTGAACGTGGTCGCGGAAGGGGTGGAAACCGATGAGCAGTCGGCGGTGCTGCACGCCCTGGACTGCGATGAGTCGCAGGGCCATCTATTTGGCAGACCCGTGCCGAGTGAACTATTCGAGTTGAGCTATCTCGCGCCCTTGGCGCTGCTGTGAATACGCTCACCAGCCTCGCCCTGGAGGACACGGCACGCAGACGGGCCCTGCACAGCGCTGCCGTTACGGGGCTACGGGCCTGGGCACCGTGGCTTGCAGACGCCCACATTCTGTTTCCGGCGCTCACCGTGGTGTTTCTCGGGCTGATCTGGGGCAGCACCCTGAATCTCATCCACATCGAACGCAGCAATGCGACCAAGGTTTCCTCCGCAGCCGCCCTGCAGCTGGTGAACACCTATGAGGCGCAGGTGGTACGCGCCTTGCGCGAGATCGATCAGACACTGAAATTGGTCAACTACCTGAGCGAATTGAAGGGTGCCCCGGCAGCCCTGGCCGAACTGCGAGCCCGGGAGCTATTGCCGCCGGAGTTGCTGTTCGCCATCACGGTCGTGGGCACTGACGGGCGGATACTCGCCACGACGCGACCCGATCCGGCGCAGATCGAGGCGCCGCCTGAGAGCAGTGAGGGGCCGAGCGATGACGAACTGCGGGTGGAACTGCCGCGTGAGAGCTCGACGCCGGGCGAATGGACGCTGCGATTCACCCGCGCACTGACCGATGCCCGCGGCAAGATGGCCGGGGCCGTGGTGGTTGCGGTCGATGCCTCCTATTTTGTCAGCGGCTACGATGCCGCGCTCCTGGGCAAACACGGTGTGCTGGCGCTGCTCGGAACCGATGGCGTGTTTCGGATAAGGCGCACGGGAGAAACCGTGACGGCGGGCAAGCAAATCGACTACGCCAGTGCCATCCCCGCAGCCGATCGGGACGATCCCAGCGTCTCTCTTGGCGTCAACGGGTGGGACGGCGTGCGGCGCTTCACCGGCACGCAGCAGCTCTATGATTTTCCGCT
Organism: uncultured Gammaproteobacteria bacterium; assembly: GCA_963819195.1. Taxonomy (GTDB): domain Bacteria; phylum Pseudomonadota; class Gammaproteobacteria; order Steroidobacterales; family Steroidobacteraceae; genus FEN-1191. The sequence goes on along the minus strand of CAWFVL010000004.1, from coordinate 72,460 downwards.
CGCGGTCATCGCCGGACTGTCCGAAGCCGAGCAACTGACCGCTGTGCAGCAGAATGCCCGCACCTACCTATGGCGGGCGGCCACCGCCAGCACATTGCTGGTGCTGCTGACCGCGCTGCTGGGTCGCATGAGCTGGCAGCTGACCAGCAGCCGCGCCCGCGAGAGCGCCGCCAAGCTGAAGTACGCCAAGCGAGTTGAGTACCTGGCCTACCACGACGGGCTGACCTCATTACCCAATCGCAGTCTCTTCAACAAGCTGCTCGGCCAGGCCATCAGCCAGGCGCAACGCCACCACCGCCAGCTGGCGCTGGCCTTCATCGATCTGGATGGGTTCAAGCAGATCAACGATACGCTGGGACACGAGGCCGGAGATGAGTTGCTGGCGGAGGTGGCAAACCGGCTCAAGGCCTGTCTGCGCGACAGTGATGCGGTCGCCCGCCTCGGCGGTGATGAGTTCGTGGTGCTGCTGAGTGAATTGCTGGAGGAGAAATATGCGGCCACCGTCGCCCAGAAAGTAGTCAGCGCGATCGCAAAGCCTTTCACGCTGATGGGCCAGGAGTTTCGCGTAACGGCGAGCATCGGCATCAGCATCTATCCGACCGACGGGGTAGATGAACCGACGCTGACGAAGAACGCCGACATCGCGATGTACCAGGCGAAGGAAAACGGCAAGAATCAATTTCAGTTCTACGCCGAGAAGCTCAACACCAACTCGCTTGGACGCTTCGCCCTTGAATCGAGTCTGAGGCACGCCCTCGAGAGGAAGGAATTCAGGCTCGAGTATCAGACCAAGCGGGAGTTGGTCCACGGCCAGATCACGGGCATGGAAGTATTGCTGCGCTGGGAACACCCGGACCTGGGACTGGTGGCGCCCATGCAGTTCCTGCCAGTGGCCGAGGAGACCGGGCTGATCGTTCCCATCGGCAAATGGGTGCTGCAGACCGCGTGTCAGCAGAATGTGGCCTGGCAGAAGCAGGGACTGCCGCGCCTGAGCATCGCGGTGAATCTCACGGCGCGCCAGTTCTACGATGAGCATCTGCTGCGCGACGTTGCCGCGGTGCTGGAATCCACGCGCATGGATGCGGGTCTGCTCGAGTTCGAGATTCACGAGAGTCTGCTGATCGGCGACATCGACCGGACGCTGCGGATCCTGACGCAACTGAAGGCACTGGGGGTCAAAATCGCGATCGATGATTTCGGCAGCGGTTATTCCTCGCTCGCGTCGCTGCAACGATTTCCACTCGACTCCATCAAAATCGATCGGTCCTATATCCGGGACATCGCCACCCGCGGGGAGGAGAGCAGCATGACCAAGGCGATTATCGAGATGGGGAAAAGTCTGCACGTTACTGTGGTGGCGCAGGGAGTGGAAAACGAGGAGCAGGCTGAGTTCCTCAGGGCGCATGCCTGCGATGAATTCCAGGGCTTCTACTTCAACAGGCCGCTGTCGGCACATAAATTCACCGAGCTGCTGTGGGCACAGGACCCCGGCGCCACACTGACGGGCTCGCACGCCGTAGCGGCGACGGGTTGATCCTAAGGAATCCTTCCCGCTCGCTGACCGTCCTGGCGCTGGCCGCGCTGGCGTTTCCGCATCCGGCCTGCGCCGATGTGCAGGGTCCGGATGGATCAACATTTTCCTTCAACGGCTTCGGGACCGCCGGGGTGGTCCATTCAAGCGAAGACAAGGCCGATTTCACCGCCAGCGACTTTGAGCCCTCCGGCGCCAGTTACAGCCGCAGCTGGAGCGCGAGTGTCGACAGCCTGATCGGCGGACAACTTACCGCGACCCTCACCCCGCAGCTCTCCGCGGTACTGCAGCTCATCGCGCAGCAGAATTACAATGACACCTACTGGCCCCACATCGAGTGGGCCAATATCAAATACCTGTTCACGCCGGATTTGAGCGTGCGCGTGGGCCGCGTGGTAATGCCCACTTTCCTGAATTCGGATTCGCGCGAGGTCGGATACAGCAATCCCTGGGTGCGGCCCCCGACCGAGGTCTACAGCGCCAATCCGATAACCAGCCTGGATGGCCTGGACGCCAGCTACCGCCTGCACCTGGGTCGCGTGACCAATACCCTGCAGGCCACTTACGGCCGCAATCTGGCCTTTAAATTCGCGGGCGGCAGCAAATTCGACGCCGACTATGCCTGGGGCATTTTCGACGACGCCGAATACGGCGCTGCCCTGGTGCGCTTGGGGTACCTGAGCTCCGATATCACGTTGAACGACGCCACCGCGCTGTTCGATGCGTTCGGAAAGTTTGGTCCGCAGGGCGCCGCCATCACCAACCAGTACGATATCGTGGATAAGTCCACGTCGATCCTGACGCTGGCGGCGAGCTACGATCCGGGCCAGTGGTTTGTCATGGGCGAATGGGCGACCTCCCGGTCAGACTCCTTCCTCGGCGCCAGCACCGGCTGGTACGTCAGTGGCGGCTATAGGATGGGACCCTTTACACCCTATCTGACCCATGCACAGATCACCCAGCGCACCAATTCCTCTCCGGGTCTGAATGTCGCGGCAGTGCCTCCTGCTGCTGTCCCGACCGCCGCTGCCCTCAATGCGGAACTCAACCAGGCCCTGAATTCACGTCCCGATCAATACACCTGGTCGGTCGGCATGCGATGGGATTTCATGAAGAACTTCGATCTCAAGCTGCAGCTGGACCGCATCAACCTCGGCGCCGGTTCGGCCGGCACCCTGATCAATGTGCAACCCGGCTTCGAACCTGGCAGTACCGTGTACCTCATCAGTTCCGTGGTCGACTTCGTGTTCTGAACAACCAGCCTATGCGTCTGATCAACCGCAACGGATGGATCCTCATCGGGCTGGCGCTCGGCCTGATGAGCCGCATGGCCGCGGCCGACATCGTGGTGGTGGTGTCGGCCAAGAGTCCGGTCGGCGCCCTGAGCAAGGAGCAGGTCGAGGATATTTTCCTGGGCAAGACAATCCGCTTTCCGGATGGGGCGCTGGCTGTGGCCATAGACCAGCCGGAGGGCTCAGCGATCCGAAATGAGTTTTACGTCAAAGTGGTTGGCAAGACCGCGGCGCAGATCAAAGCCTACTGGTCGAAGATCATATTCACGGGCAGGGGACAGCCGCCGCCGAGCGTCTCGAACACGGTCGAGATGATGAAGCGAATCAGCGCGAATCCGGCTGCGATCGGCTACATAGACCGGGACATGATGAATGACAGCGTCAGAGCGGTGCTCTGACTAATAGAAGCGGGTCAGCGCCGACATGCCGAGGAGTCGTTCCAGGCGCCAGTCCCCGTTGGGGTGACGTCTCCACAAGCCGCCGGAGCAGAATGCGCCGTCATTTTCAAAGAACAGCACTTCCATGGCGACCGCAGAGCGTCCGAAGGATGATGACACCGCCGCTGCGGCGATTGCGAACCAGAGGCGTACGCCGTCCGTATAGGCGCGCCAGATCGCATCGGAGGATATCGATCGAGCCCGCTGTTCGAGGCAGGGCGGCAGGTCGGAGAGCATCCAGACGCGCTGCACCCATCGTCCAGGCAGCCAACGCGCATATAAGAGGGCGTCGAGATACGCATGCAGAGAGGCACTGGGTACCGACAAGGGCTGCGGATCCGGAATGACTCGAGCAATATCGTCTCTTGCAATATCGTCTCTGACGGTATTGTCCCGACTCACAAACATGGATTTGAACATGGCGGTCATTTCCAGCGCGTGCACTGCTCTACCGATCAGCAGTCCAACACGCTGCCCGCGGAGCGTATGTACGACACCCCACCCAGTGATCCCGCGGACAATGACATATTCCCTGTTTTGAGGGACATATCACACTCCGCGTCGACACTCAGGCCGCTACCCGGGCGGGCAGCAGCCGATCCGATTCGCGCTTTACGACGGCGTAGCACTCACAGGTTCGCGCTTCGATTCCAGCGCGATCGAGCACGGTGATATGCCCGCGGTTGTACTGAATCAGGCCCGCTGCCTGAAGCTGCCTGGCGGCTTCTGTGACACCTTCCCGGCGCACACCGAGCATATTGGCAATCAGCACCTGCGTCATGACCAGGTGGTTCGACGGCAGGCGATCGAGACTCAGCAGCAACCAGCGACAAAGCTGCTGATCCAGGGAGTGATGACGATTGCAGACAGCGGTCTGCGCCATTTGGGTGATGAGCGCCTGAGTGTAGCGCAGCAGCACATGCTGCATCGGGCCGCCCTGCAGGAACTCTGACTTTAGAACATCGGCCTTCAGGCGGTACGCGGTGCCGGCACTCTGTACGACCGCGCGGCTGGGGGTGGTTTCCCCGCCCATGAAAAGCGAGACGCCGACAACACCCTCGTTGCCGACCACGGCGATCTCCGCGGACGCACCGTCAGCCATGACGCAAAGCAGCGAAACGATGGAATCGATCGGGAAATACACGTGGTGCAGCGCGATGCCGGATTCATAGAGCGCGTCGCCCAGTGCCAGCGGGACCAGCTTCAGGCGAGGTCTGAGCCGTTCAAGATCATCAGGCGGGAGTGCGGCGAGGAGCCCGTTGCGTTCAGGATCGATTGGGGTTGGCAGATCCACTGATCAGCCCTTACCGAATACGTCAGGAAGACCAATAACAAGTACTCGGTGGGCCGTATGCTGCACTTTTCGAGACCTCCCGCCACTGTCAACTATTACAGGTCCGACTGGGCGAACTCCCTCACCCATCGCGACTGATAGTTGAACATATGCCAGCGTCCGGTCTGTTCGCTATCGTACATAGCGAGGAATGCCCGGTGGTGTCTCACCACCACTTTGAGTGTCAATCGCTGAGGCGCAGCAGAATCAGCGATCGTCCCGTGACGCCGTAGTGGTCGTTAGCTTTCCCGGTGTAGGCAGCCTCGCCGTCGGGAATGTTGGTATCGAGAATCAAAGTCCAGGTATTTCCCCCAGCACTCGCCGGCAGCGTGAATTCCACGAGGTCATAGTGTGCGTTGAACACAATCAGCATGGTGGCTTCGGTGCCGCGTTGGCGAACACCGGTAGGCCGTGCGCGTCCGTCGAGCAGCATGCCAAAGCAGCGCATGTTGGCATCGCTCCAGTCTTCGTTGAGCATCTCCGCCCCGGAAGCGTTGATCCAGGTCAGATCCTTGACGTCCAATTCCTCGTCGACCGCTCCCGTGAGGAAACGGTTGCGGCGCAGGATGGGGTATTGATGACGCAGTGCCGTCAGTCGGCGGACGAAGTTGGTCAGGCGCTCGGCTTTTTCGTCCGGTTTCCAACTCAGCCAGCTGATTTTGTTGTCCTGGCAATACGCATTGTTGTTCCCCTGCTGCGTACGTTCGAATTCATCACCAGCCAACATCATCGGTGTGCCCTGGGACAACAACAGTGTCGCCAGAAAGTTGCGCCGCTGCCGTTCACGCAACGCATTGATTGCGGGGTCGTCGGTGGGTCCCTCGACGCCGCAATTCCAGGACCGATTGTCGCTACTGCCGTCCCGGTTATCCTCGCCGTTGGCCTCGTTGTGCTTGTCGTTGTAGGTCACCAGATCATTCAGCGTGAAGCCGTCGTGGGCCGTTATGAAATTGACGCAGGCAGAAGGGCGCCGGCCCAGATGATTGAAGACGTCGGCCGATGCGCACAGACGCTGCGCCATATCGGCGGCACCCGCGGCACCCTTCCAGAAGTCTCGCACCACATCGCGGTAGCGGTCGTTCCACTCGGCCCAGCCGGGAGGGAATCCACCCACCTGATACCCGCCTGGGCCAACATCCCACGGCTCGGCAATCAGCTTGACCCCTCGCAGCACGGGATCCTGGTTGCAGGCTTTCAAGAAGCCGCTCTGGTTGTCGAAGCCACCCGGCTCCCGCGCCAGAATGGTGCCGAGATCGAACCGGAAGCCATCCACGTGCAACTCATTCACCCAATAGCGAAGGCTGTCGGCGACCATCTGGATGACGGCCGGATGGGACAGATTCAGCGTATTGCCGGTCCCGGTGTCGTTGATGTAGAAGCGCTTCTGATCCGGCAACAGGCGGTAGTACGTGGCGTTGTCGATTCCCTTAAAGGATAGAGTGGGGCCGCGTTCATTGCCTTCGGCAGTGTGGTTGTAGACCACATCGAGAATCACCTCGAGACCCGCATCATGAAAGCGGGACACCATCTCCTTGAACTCGCGAAGGCACTGCTCCGGCTCCGACGCGTAGCGCGGGTCCGGCGCAAAGAAGCCAATGCTGTTGTAGCCCCAGTAATTCGTGAGCCCCTGCTCGAGCAGATGACTGTCGTTAATGAAGGTGTGGATGGGGAGCAGTTCTACAGTCGTTACCCCCAGGGATTTGACGTAGGCGACAACCTCTTTGGTTCCCATGCCCTTGAACGTGCCGCGCTGCTTGGGCGGCACCACGGGATGGAGCTTGGTAAAGCCGCGCACGTGCGCTTCATAGATGATGGTCCGATCCCAGGGCACCGAGCCTGCGCGCGGTTGCCCCTGCCAATCAAAGTTGGGATCCACCACGACGCACTTGGGCACGAATGCCGCACTATCGCGCTCGTCGAAACTCAGGTCATCGCCCTCGGCGCCGATCGTGTAGCCAAAACATTCCGGCCCCCATTTGATCTCCCCCACATGCGCCCGCGCATACGGATCAAGCAGCAGCTTGTTGGGGTTGAATCGATGCCCTGCCGTAGGGTCGTAGGGGCCGTGCACACGGAACCCGTACACGGAACTGGGCCCTACCTCCGGGATGTAACCGTGCCAGATCTCATCGGTGTACTCCGGCAGCGTAATGCGCTCCAGTTCGGTCTCGCCCCTGGAATCAAACAGACACACTTCCACCTTGGTGGCATTGGCAGAGAACATCGTAAAGTTCGTGCCCTTTCCGTCCCAGATTGCGCCATGGGCATTCGGACTGCCTTCACGCACGCGGCTCCTGACCAGTGGCTGCACCATCGGCTCCTATGGATGAAGGTCCCGCAGCCTTCCGCCCAGCGCCGCGGAGATGCTGGCGATGAAGGCGCCAATGAGCATTGCCAGCGCGGTAAAGATCGACGCCGCTTCTGCAGCCTTGCGCGCCTTGTCGGCCGCCTGTTTCGCCTGGACTTTTGCTGCCTGCACCTTTGCGATTCCATTATCGACACGGGTCTGGGCGTCGGCGGGCGAGATGCCGGCCTGCGCGCTGACAACCTGCGCCAGGTAGGCACGGTCTTCCGCAGAGACATCGTCACTCGTCAATCCCCTGGCTAATATACGCGTGGTTTGAGCGCGCACATCGTTGCCGGAAGAGCCCGCGTTGCCTGAAGGGGCAGCAGTCGGGTTTGCCGGTCGGAGCAGAGTATCGACATCGTACGGGTCGACTGACGGGCCGGACGTCGCTGAGGAGGCGGCAGCCATGGCGGCCCCTGCGCCGATCGAGGAAGCGGCGTGCAGTCCGGCCCCGGCTGTCGAGCTGGCAATGACCGCAGCTGCTGCCGATGCGAGCAGGGTGGCGGTCGCCCATGTGATGAATCCATGGGCGGTGTCCCGAAAGAACACTTCATGGGTGTGGACGCCGTGCCAGCGGGTGCGCAGGCGGCCGGCGATATAGCCGCCGACCCCTGCCGAGACCCATTGCACCACTATCAGCCCGATCGCCGTTATGGCGGTAAATGTGGCGGCCGATGCGCCGCTGTGAGTCCAGGGCGATAACGACGCCAGCCCAACCCCTCCGCCCAGCGCGATCAACAGCAGCGAGGTTGACGCAGCGACGATCGCTCCGGCTGATATGGCGGCCCACGAGACGGCTGATCGACCCTTGTCGTTGCCCACAGCCACAGCACCGGTGTATCCGGTGACAGGATCTAATGTGTTGTTCATTGCTGCTCTCTAACTGTGAGAGCACATGGCGAGTAACAGGATGATCGGAATCGGCACACCGAGCATCCACAGCAGAATTCCGCGACCCATGGTAGTTCTCCCTAGTTGCTTCTGATTGAAAATTGCGCGATCGGACTCTAGCGCTCAAAAAAGCGCATCAGCGTAGGACAACCGTCCAGCTTGGTGTTGGATAGCGCTGATCCGGCAGCGCTTATCCGACAGCCCTGATGCGCTGCAGCTTTTACCGGCCTTTCTCGCTGGCCTGTTCCGCCCGCGCCGCGCCGATCGCGGTAGTGACATGTTTGCGTTCCTCCGGGGGCGGGATTACCGCCTTGAGCCCCAGCGACTTGACCCACAACTCCCGGCACCATCCCTTGGAGTGGTAGAGGTGTTCATCTTCCTGGTCTTCCACTTCGTCCGCGGCTTCCTGCAACACTTTCTGCTGTTTGCCGCTCGAGTGCTCGGCGACCTTGGCGATCAGTTCCCAGTCGGCGTGATCCTTGGTTTCCGCGAGCACCACGCATTCGCATGCCACCAGCTCCGCGGCTTCCGGCGGCCCCGCCTTGAGCGCTGTCTGCATGGCCTCCACCAGCGATGCCCCGAGCAGCTTCACCACTGTTCGTCCGGGGCTGGCTTCATCGGGATCCAGCGACAGATTGGCGAACACCCCCAGCAGAATGCGCTCGTGGTTGCGGGTCTGATCCAGGTATTGCTGGAATTCCGGCCGCAACTTGTCGTTCACAACGCACTGCAAGGCAGTCTCATAGACCTGCACGCCGCCGCGCTCGTGCTCGAGAGACTGCAGCAGCAGCTCTTTGACTTGTTCCTGTTTCACTTTTACCTCCAAGATAGGGACCGTTTGATGGCAGCGAGATTGAAGCCGCGGCGATGTCTTCTATGTCGGGTGCACACGGGAGATGCTGTAGGGCCGGCCGCAGTGAGGGGGCCGCCGCTTGCCTACACGATGCTGATGAAACTGCTTTGCCCTGAGCGCGTTTGAGCTACGCTAGCCCGGTTCCAGGGAGGGCGACGGCATGGCCGAGTCGGGAGGTGTGTCAGGAATTCTGGGGACGGAAGGCGAGTCGCCCGCCGAAGGTTCAACGGCCGAGGGATCGGCACCTCTCGATCCCACTGCCGCGGCGCTGGCTGCCGAGGCCGCGCGCAATAATCCTGAACTCGCCCACGCGGCATCAAGCTACTTCCGCAAACAGAGCCACCTGGTCGAGATCCAGACCGAGCACCTGCACGAGCAACGCATCGTCAATCTGCAGCTGCTCAAGCTCAGGCGGCTGGGGGAGCGGCTGCGCGTGGGATTGCAATTGTTTTTCGTTCTGGCCGCCACTGCGATCGGACTGGGCGCTGTGCTCATGGTCCGCGATGCGGTGACCTCGCGTCGAGTAGTCATAGAGCCATTCCATGCGCCACCGGGACTGGCCACTCGGGGCATTGACGGCACCGTCATCGCCAGCGGATTGCTCGATCAACTCAGCCAATTGCAGGATGCCACCCGCAGCAGTACTGCCGCGCGCGGGCTCACCGGCGCCTGGGCAGGCACCATCAAGCTCGACGTGCCGGAAACCGGAATTTCAGTCGGCGAGCTCTCACGTCTGTTGAAGGAACGGTTCGGACATGACGTGCACATCGATGGCGACCTGGTCGAGACAGCGACGGGCGGGCTCGACCTCACGGTACGCGGCAACGGAGTGCCGCCCAAAAGCTTCAGCGCACCGGCCGCCGATCTAGCAAAGCTGACGGTTGAGGCGGCCGAATACGTTTACTCGATGTCTCAGCCGGTGCGCTGGTCCAGCTATCTCAACAACTCCGGCCGCTACCGCGAGGCGATCGAGTTCTGCCGGACAGCAATCCCGAGCGTCAGTCCCGATGACCGCTCGGTACTCCTGACCCGATGGGCTCTGGCTAATGATTCCGCGGGCGGCTCAACCCGTGAATCGCTGGAGCTATTGCAAACGGCCGTCAATCTCCAGTCGAACGATTGGATTGCCCGCTCCAATATGATGAATGACTTGATGATCGTTGATGACGAGGAGGGGGCATGGAGGGCCGGGGAGGACATGCGCGCCGCCGCCGGCGGCCGCCCGGGTAGGGCGCCCGACGTCTACTACCAGAACTGGGACTATCTCACCTGGAATCTCCCCGAGTGGTTGGAGGAAACCAGGGCTGACGCTGAGAGCAATGCGGGGATGGGAACGGGACAGAGCTCCGCCGGACCGAGTATTGCCGACATCTACGCGAGACTGCACGATCCGGAAGCCGCCGAACTGTCACTCAAGACCACAAAGGAAGCCACCGGCGATCTGACCATCGCCGCGATGACTCACTTTGTGCGCGGCCGCCTGGCCGCCGAAGCGGGCGATGCGCGCACCGCGGCGAGCGAGATGGAAGCTTTCGGGATCGACTATGCCAATCCCGCGGAGTCCACCAACAACCCCGGCTATAACTGCTGGATTGCACCGGCTGAAGAGGCAGCAGGCCATCCCGACAAGGCCGACCAGGTGCTGCGGACCGGCGGCTCGTTTGTGGATTGCTACCGCTTCCGTGCCGATATTCTCGACGGCCGTGGCGACTGGAGTGGTGCGCAAAAGGTCTATGCGGAAGCCGTGGCACTGGCGCCCGACCTGCCAGCGGCCTACTACTCCTGGGGCATGGCGCTCGCCAGGCACGGCGATATCGCCGGGGCCGAAATGAAACTCGCCGATGCCAACAAGCGCGGTCCAAACTGGGCGGATCCGCTGAAAGCGTGGGGCGACCAGCTGACGAAGGAAGGGAAGACCAAGGACGCACTCGCCAAATACGACCTGGCGGTCAAGCTCGCGCCGAACTGGAAAGCGCTCAAGGTGGCCCGCGAGGCGCTGGTAAAGCAGAAGGCCTGATCAGGGAGCGAGCAAGACAAGGGCGTGGTCCGCGGCCGCTTTGTTTCGTGTTTTGGCCTGAGCACTTTGCGGGGACTAAATCCCAATCCTGGACATGCGATTCCGCGAGCAGCTTAGTTGCGCACTGGCCGCAGCACGCGTTTCAGCTGTCGCCAGCCGTTGCGCAGGATGCGTGTGCCCGACGGCGGCGCCAGCGCGCCAGCAAGCAATAGCGCGGTTCTGCCTTGCCAAGGATGCAGACGCAGACTGGTCGCCAGATGAGCCACCGCCTGGCGGCGATCTCCAGCCGACAAAGCGCATTCGCCTACCCAATAGTGACCGCTGGCTCGCGATCGCGCGATCATCCAATCGGGCAGCGAAATGCGGGCACGATCAGCCGAAATGATGGGTTCAATTGTATTGAGAAAGTTGCGGCCGATCTGCCACGACAAATCCGCTCGCGTGAGCCGATCCGTGCGGCCGCATTGGTAGCGGATGCTTGCCGCATCAAGGAACGCCACCGGGCCGGCGCGGCAGGTCCGCAGATGAAAGTCAAAATCCTCGCCGGTCCGCATCGACTCGCAAAACTCGCCGACCGTCTGCAAACGCTCCCGACGCAGTAGGACCGTCGACGTGTGAACGAGATTGCCCATGATCATTTGCGAGAAGATCTCGCCATAACTAACCGTTGCATCGCGCAATGCGTCCGGGGTTGGCTGCAAGAAGGAGGAAACGGCCCGGGTTTCGTCGAATAACTGTTCTGCCTTGAACCAGCGATAAGCTGAATAGAACGTCCGCAGATGCTTTGGATCGATAACCTGTTTGTCAAGACCAACCGCCTGCATGTCACTCCAAATCATGCCGGCGTCGGGGAACTGCGCCAGTGCGGCCAGCTGCGCTTCGAGCTTCCACGGCATCCAGCTATCGTCAGAGTCCAGGAATGCGATGAAGGCGCCGCGTGCATGGCGAATGCCGAGGTTGCGGGCGGCAGACGCGCCGCGATTATCTTGCGGGAAGTAGCGCACTCGCTGGTCGTCGCGCTGTAAGGACTCGACCAGCGCGGGGGTCGGATCCGTCGATCCGTCATCGCACACCAGCACCTCGACATCGCGGTGAGTTTGAGTCAGCGCCGATCTGACGGCTGCTGCCAGGCAATCCGACCTGTTGAATGTCGGGACGATGACGCTGACCAGCGACTGGCTCATCGGAACTCCTGCTATCGGATCCAATTGCGGCACTGCGCGTTACGTGAGTTATGGGCTTTTTTGGACTGGACGCGCAACGGAAGAATCTTAGTACAATTTGCTCAACGCGTGATCGACGCCTTAATGAGCCGGCAACATTGGTTATGTCGTATCGGTCTCCACTTATTCGCTGTAGGGCGATCACCGCATCTTATCGAGCTGACTCGCGAGCCCTCCTCCGCGGGTCTGCATTCCAACGAGAAATTCTGCAAGCTGGTGGGCCGAATCGGTTGGCACCAATTGGGTTAAGTGGCAGATCCTCCGCAGATATTGGACGCTGCCATTGGACTTGCCGATTGAGATTCAGGTGAAGCACCGGTGACCGCATCGCAGTGTCCACTTGGGATTACGAATTCGCTCAGCGCATTACCTATTGCCGGGCGCTGAGGTTTCCGAGGTGGAGCACGTGTCCGCATCTGGGGCGCCGCAGCCCTCGGGCTATCGGCAGGTATCTGAGGCATTTCTGGTCCGGCGCGCTCGGTCATCCAGCAGTTCTTCGTTGGCGTAGGAATGGCCTACCCAAGTTGCGAAGGACGGCTTCTGGGCAATGATTCCGGTTAGTCGAATGTCAGCATTTGGCCGAGGCTGCCGTAAGTAATCGGTAACCCACTGACCGACTCAAGTTGGACCCACTGCATTCGATGGCGACCGGCAGCTTTCGGGTGACTCAACGAAACTGTCCCTTCGTCGGCTCCAATTCGCGAGGGATCGAGCCCCATCGCTACCTCGAAGTCGCCGACGACCTTCCGTACATGTATGTTTAGTTCCTTTTGGGGAGATCAGTCATGCAAGAAACCCTGCGGACGCCTTACAGCAAATCCAACCCTAGTGCTTCGGCCAAGTTCCTCCGAGCCGTTGGCTTACTCGTGGCAAGCCTCATATTTAGCGCAACAGGTCACTGGGGCCTCGCACAGCCACAAGCCGCGAAAACGCCAACTGCAGAACAGGTAACCAAACCGGCGAGCTTTGAGCCTGGACGGCTGGAGCGGGTTAAATTGCTGGGCGATCCATTGCTCGAAGGCTCGATTCCGACCTACTACACGCGTGGCTACAAAGCACGCGCACGTAAACTGCAGACCTTCTTTTCCGACGAGCTGAGCTTCGCGCAGCGCCGAATGCAATTTCACCTGGCGGTTTCGCTCGCCGTGCTGGACTCCGCTCAATATGCATTGACGGAGCACCAGATGCCGTACCCGACGCCCTCTTGCACGGGCGATCCGCCGGTAGCCATGATGCCGGTAAACTGGGTCGGCGGTCCGGACGTTTTTCCGAAGGAGAAAGACGCCGCCTCTGGCGTGCGGCAAGCAGTAAGCGCGCATCGTCTTCCGTGGAGTGAGGCAGCTGGCAGCGCTTACGATCTTTGGGGTGGGCACGAACTCGGCCATGCGATCCTCGATGCCTACGGAATCAATCCGGGAACGCGCTGGCTAAACGAACTGGTGGCTTCCTATATTGTGTATGCATATCTCGCGAGCGAACATCCCGAGCAGTTGTGGTTGATCGATGTTCTCGAAGTCGGCGGCCGACCGGGTCAACCGCAACGCTACGTGTCGCTCGATGACCTTGAGTCGAACTTCCTGGAAATCGCTGTGAAGGATCCGCGGAACTATCTCTGGTACCAAGCTCAGTTTTTTGAGCAGATCAAGCAGGTGTATAGCCGCCACGGCGTTGAGTTCTTAGAGGCATTGCGACGAGCCTTCCCCGAAGGAACGTATAAATTTGCGACGCTCAGTACTGCCGAAACACTGCGTCGCCTCGATACGATTGACCCCGAATTTAGTTCATGGGCCAGCGATTTGAAGTCGATGCCACGAACGGCCCACGCCGAGTGACCAGACAGTACTAGGCGCGAGTGCGTGAGCGAGAAAGTCCCGGCCTACCGCACGGGTGTCTGGCCAGCAACGCCCGTAATGAGTCGTTGAATGGCCGATTTGCGGTAGTGATTTTGCCGGGTTCAGTGACCGTAAGTGGCCGATCCGCGGCGGTTGGGCTGACGGATAGCGGACGGCGTAGACATGCCCAAATGCCGCAGTTTACCCGGAGGCTTGCGCACCGACATCTTCAGTCCTCACTTGACCCTGGCAGCTACTTAGGACTGTCCGCTTTCGAGAATCGTTCGATAGGGGACTTTGTCGATCCTCGCCCGCCTTCGTTCGCCACCGATCATCCGCCCGGCTTGCCTCCGGCAACGACGATGGGTTCGTCGAGGGCTTTCCGATATTCCTCCTCGCCGATCGCATTCACCGACCGAAGTTTCGCCAGCAACTCGTCGATCAGTGCGCGCAGCCCAGTCCCCGGGGTGCCATGCGCGAATGAGCTTTGGTACTTGATCGGCCCGGGAATGATAGCGACCAGGAAGGCCATTTCGGCCGGAGTCAGCGCCTGAGGTTCGCGACCGAAATAGCTGTGGGCAGCGGGCCGCAGGCCACGCAGGTCCGGTCCCCATTCGATGATGTTCAAGTAGATCTCGAGAATACGATTCTTGCCGAGCGCCGACTCGAGCAAGAACGTGATCGCCAGTTCCTGGAGCTTTCGTCCAACCTGCTTGTCGCGCGACAGGAACAGGTTCTTGGCCAGCTGCTGGGTGATTGTCGATGCGCCGCGCGCAGCGCCACCGCGCGACCAGTTGGTGAGCAGCGCAGCGGGCAGCTCGCGCAGGTCGATGCCGCGATGTCCGTAGAAGTCTGTGTCTTCTGCAAGCAGCAGAGTGCGCACGAACAGCGGCGGAACGTCGTGCAGGGCGATGAAGTCGGGGGATGTGAGCGAGACGTCGATGGGGCGGTGCGGCCCAGAGCCGTCTTGGGGGCTGAAGATGAAATCGCCGCGTAGGCGCACGATCGCCGGCGGCATCTGGCGTGGTGGCTTGAACGCAATCTTCTGGCTCACCGAGAGCGAGGCAGGGTCCGCGGGGCGCCCGCGTATACGCACATCGATCGTCGCCGAGCCAAGATCAAGGTCGCCGCCAGGCGCAGTTCCCAAGCTCTCGGGCATCGCGATCCCGGACGCGCTCAGCAGTTGCGCGAAGTCCAAATGTTGCACGCCGAGTGCGAGATCAACAAGCGGATCAGTGTCGAGATCGCGCAACGCGATCGAACCGGACAGAGCCGCACCGGCCAACGTCGCGTGGACCTCGGGGATCTCGACCGTGCCCCTGTCACGGCGCCAGTCGCCATCGAATCTCATGGTCACGTCCGTCGGATCGCCGAGCTGCGGCTCGTCGGCGGCGGTATCCGCCAGTCCTCCCAAGCGCGCGCCGCGCGCGCCCATGTCCACGTGAAAATGAAGCGCATCGGCGCTGACCTGAAGATCCACGCGGCCGTCCGCGATACCACCATCGAGCAGAGGGTGGGCGTCGCGCTGCACGTCGAGCAGACGGGCAACCTCGAGCCCGCGTACTTCGATGTTCCACGCGCTGCCCCCCGGATCAGCCAGCTTGTGAATTGACAGTCCGGACTGCGGCTCCACCAGCTCGAGCTGCAGGTCGTTGCTGAAAATGCCCACTGCGTCCCAGGCAGTGGCCGGCAAGTTGACTCTGACCCCCTCTGGGCCCGCCAAAGCGGCGGCGCGAACAGCGAGTCGAAGGCGGCCGCGCCACGTGGCCGTGATCATGTCGGCATGTAGACGCTCTCCGTGAGCGAGGTCGAGATCGAGTCCCTCCAGTCGCAGCAATGGCCAGACACCGATGTGTACCAGCCCGATCCGGGCAACTGCGTCATGGCGCGCGGCCGCGGACTCTAATCGGGCACGAACTGCGCGCTCAAGCGTGGATCTCAGCAACTGCGCGGCCACGCTTGCGACCAGCACAGCGGCGATCGCTCCAAGCCACCAGCGTCCCCCGCGAATTCGAAGCGCAAACATTTACGTAAGCATGCCACAGCCGATCGTGAGTCCGTTTGCGGGCGTCGGATAGCAGGCGGCATAACCACGTCAATCGCGGCCTTCAGGTCGTCCACGGCCAAATTAGTCTCGCCAGGAATGTGTTCGTCGCCCCCAGCTACGCTTGGGCTACTCCCGCGACAGTGCCGGTGCGCTCCAGGGATATGATTCTCTGCGAATGGCTGTTTTGGGCAGGCTTTTGAATTTGCGCCATTTCCGCTTTTTGGCTGATCCGCGGCGGTTGGGCTGCCGGATAGCGGCCCGCGTAGACATACCCTAATGCCTCAGTTGACCCCATGCAGCCAGTCACGAGCGACCGCTTACGCGAAGGGAGATCACGAACGTTCCCATAAGCGAGCATTGACGAGCGCTCCCGTTCCAGAAGATCGCGTCGAGCAATTGCCACCCAGCTAATGTGGTGGGGCGGCATTATCGGGTTGGTCGAGAAACTCCCGTATTGCGAGATTAACCAGCTCCGGTCGCTTGTTGAATGTTCCGTGGTTGCTCGCTGGCACAATGATGAGTTGCCCATTCGGCAGATCTCGGAATATCTCCGCATTTTCTTCGACGGAGGTAAAGTCATGGTCGCCAGCCATCACGAGTACTGGAATCGAGATCCTCTTGAGGTCTGCCGGCTCTATGACCACGGGCTGAAGCCACATGTCGTAACTCTTCGCCAACAATGTCATCCAGTGCTCGGGGCCGTCGGGACTGACCTTCGAGTAATCCGGCAGAAACCAGGGCGGCAAGTTATCGGCGACCGCGCGAAGATGCGCGGCCAATTGCTGGGGCGACCAATTGGCGCGCTGCTTTTGCTCCGGAGAGAGGTCCACTCGGATGTTTGCGCCAGAAATAACCAAATGGCGAACCATCTTCGGGTGATCTCGCGCGAGGATCAGGGCAAGATTGGCACCGTCACTGTGCCCCACGACGTCAACGGGGCCGAGGCCGAGCTGATCGATGACGGCAGCCGTGTCATCCGCCATCATCTGGTATGAGAGTGACCAGGGGCCATCAGGACTATGCCCATAACCCCGCTGATCAATGCCGACGACGGTGCGATAAGTCGCAAAATAATCCCTTTGCTTTGCGAAGCTATTATCAAAGAAAGCCATGCCGCCGTGCAGAAAGACAATCGGCGGTCCGCGGCCATAGATTTGAGTGTAAAGCTTCGCGCCCCTTACTTCGACGTAACGCTGGGTGCCGCTGAGCCCATCCGCATAACCAATCGCGGTGGCGAACGCGAGGGCCGCGGTGAGAATGAATCCTTTGAAATCACTCATGGGGGCTTTCTTAGCTATCTTGTCAGTGCGGTTTCGTCCCGAAATTGATCGGTGTATCCATGGGCTCGCAACGACTGCTTTGCGGCAAACATTCTAGCTGTTCGAATGCCTCAAAGTGGCCGCGACCTGCGGTAACTGCCGACCGACCCATTTTCACCCCTAGCTGCCGGTCGTCAACGTCCGCTTTGTGGCGTCCAGTTAATTAATGCTCGTACTTTATCCCTCGCGGGCCGCTCCAACGAATGTTAGATGCACATATTGCGAAGGAACGCGGCTGACGCCAGCCGCTGTCTGGTAGTTGCAGTCTGCTAATGGCCGCTCCGCGTACTCAGACGAAGCGGACGCATAGGAAACTTTGATCGAAGGGTTGCGGTCGAGCTTCTCGATCGCAACCTTCAAATGCGGCTAGATTCAGTGACTGACCCACCCGATCTCGCGGGCGGTCAGAGGCCCGACGCGCTCATCCTCCAGGCTGTCGGGCAGGCGTGCTTCCGTAACGTTGAGCGGCATCTGTCCGGCCATGATCTCGGCCTGCTGCTGCGGGTAGCGCGGTGTGAGTTGCGGCTCGGCGTAACCTTCCGGGTACAGTGGCAGACCCGTAGCCAGGTCGTATTTGTCCGTTGCCCCGAAGGTATGCAGAAGCTCGTGGGTGATCACAACACGGTTCTGCGCCTCCTGTGAGCGGCTGGCAAACAGGTGCACCACGGCGGTCAGCCCGCGCTGCAGCCCTGCGGAGTGCGGGAGGCTCTGCGTAAGCGCCGGATCATGGTAAAGCAGGAACAGCGCAATCTTCGGCCGGGAGCGGGACACCGTTGCGAGCGCTCGGGAGCGGTAATGGCGCAGCTGCAGGCTCCATAGGATGCGCGTAAACACGCTCGCTTTGGAATCGAGCGCCGGGGGCGGCGATGTCAAGGCCGGATATAGCTTCAGCTCAATAGGCTCATCGACACTGACTCCGTAGCGCCGGGCCTCTTCCTTGAGGAAGCCGTCGACCTCATCAATGCTCCCCTGATCGAGTTGCGCCAGGTAGCGCTCGGTGGCGATGCTCGCATCGGCGTTAACCGGAAACGCGCCGACGTAAATCGTTCGCTGCCACTGCGTGGTGGTGAATCGGTCGAGCCACGCCTGCCCAGCCACGACGAGTAGCACTAGCAGCAGGACGCTGATACGCAACGCTCTCCACATGCGTCGATAATACGGCAAGCGATGAGCAGCGCACGAACGGCGGCCGCAAGAGAGAGGTCGGTGGGCGTAGCGCCGCCAGAATCTCCGTTGTTGACCGTTGCAGTCAGTCACCAATGCCCGCTTCAGCGCCGGGAATCACATCGAATAATGGTAACCATTGACTCCTGACATCGAGCCAAGAAGCACGAGTAGAAAGCCCATGGCCGCAATGTACGCAATACCGAGAGAGAGCCGAATCCAAGCGCGGCGCAGTGGCAAACACAGAGTCGCTAGGGTCTCGCTTCCGAAGGCGCCTGTGTCCTCGCGCGTAAGACGAAGGGACACAGCGGCCTCGGTAAGGCGCGACTACTTAGCACTAACGAGGATGGCGCAAGGACTGTGGTGGTGGATTTCTCAGAGGGGAAACCGGACTCCTTTTGCTTCGACGGCCAAGCCGAGACTTCTTCTCGCTGACACGGTGCAACGACCATTCCTTGTTGACATCCACAACATGTCGCCGGAGAGTGAGCTTTCGTAGTTTTCGTCCGGCGTCGCGCTCCGGTGAGCGCTGAAATGACCTTGCGTCGGCCGCTCAACAAGTTAGGAGACAATCATGCCGAGGATCGCAGCCCGTGACGGCACCGAGATCTACTATCGTGACTGGGGTAAGGGCCCGCCTATCGTCTTCTCGCACGGCTGGCCATTGACCGGGGCTGCGTGGGAAGCACAAATGCTTTTCTTCAACGGCAAAGGTTACCGAACGGTCGCTCACGACCGGCGGGGTAACGGTTACTCCGATCAACCTGGTTCCGGAAACGACGTCGACACCTGGGCGGACGATCTGGATGTCATTATGAACGGTCTCGATCTTCGAGACGCGGTCCTGGTCGGGCATTCGACTGGAGGCGGTGAGTTGGCGCGCTATATCTCACGTCACGGGACCTCGCGCGTTTCTAAGATGGTGCTGCTCGATACGATCGTACCGGTGATGTTGCAAAAGGAGGGGGTACCCGGGGGCGTTCCGAAATCTGTTATCGACAGCATCCGTGCCGGAGTCGCACACGATCGCTCATCTTTCTACAAGGAACTGTCGGCACCCTTCTTCGGTACGAATCGCCCAGGTTCCCCCGCAACCCAGGGCATGCGCGACTTGTTCTGGTTCCAGGGCTTGCTCGGCGGTGCCAAGGCTCAGTATGAAACCACCTACAGCTGGGAGCTCGACTACACTGCCGATATCGCCAAGTGCGATAAGCCGCTACTGGTCCTGCATTGCGAAGACGATCAGATCGTGCCAATCGGTCCGACCGCCCGCCGCGTACCCTCTATCGTTCCGCATGCAATTCTCAAGGTCTACCCAGGCGGCGCCCACGGTATTGCGATCATCGATCCGGAGCGCGTCAACGCTGATTTGCTGGCTTTCATCAAGGGTGAGATGAAATCTTAAGCAGCGCGCAGACCCCAGGGGAGCCCGCGCGGATCAGGACCGCTCAGCGGCACATTAGTTGCGAGGCTCGGCGCGGTTGAAGCCAATCCGTCAGCAGGCGGTCTTGAGTCCATTTCTACCTTACAGACAGGATTTTCTCTATCCGGGGGCGAAGCTCGGCACCTTTTTGTGGCATGAGCTGAAGATATGCCGGGTCCAGATAGTCAGAAATAGCGGCATAGCTTGGGCGCGCCTTGCAGCGTGACAACCATGAGGCTATGGACTTTCGACCGCGCGACTGATCAGTCCACCACCACTCGTAGCTCAAATGCTCGAGTCGTACCACATAAGGCACAGCCATAGCATCCGCCAGTGAGAATGTATCGCCTGCAAGCCAGGGGGTACGAGCCAACTGGTCGTCAAGCGCCCCTATGAATCGATCGTAATGGCGAATCGCGTCGGAGACGCCAGGGGCTTCTATTCCCATCTCAAGCATTAGGCGAAGTCGATCCCGCATCAGCGGATCCTTGCGGCCGTTAACAAGCTGCGCCGTCTTCTCCGGACCTCCAGCCATCATCTGATGGCGAAAGGCGATAGCCACACATGTCTGCCCTACGGAATGATGAAATCCGGCGTCGGGCTGCTGAGTCCACCAGCGCATGCGTGCTCGCTGCAGCGTGTCCTTGGGTCTCAGGGACACCTGGGGATAGGTGTCTTCAAGGTATTCACAGATTACAGTCGATTCGACGATGGGCGTATCGTGAACAACGAGTGTCGGAACGACACCCCTCGGGTTTAGTAGCAGGTACTCGGGCGAGTTTTGCTCGCCGGCGCGCAGGTTAATATGATGCTCCCGGGCAGAGAGCCCTTTCTCCCTCAGCACCAGACGCACCTTCTGCGCGCATGTCGACATATTGTTGTGATAAAGATCCACGAAGAAACTCCCAGCGCTTTTTTCCACCTTCACCTTGACCGTCTCACACTCCGATCCGCGGCTAGCACAGTGTGGCCCAATAGTGCACAAAGATTGGCTACCACCGCACAAGACAAGCCAGTGTTAGTCGAGGTGGCCCTCAGCCTAGCCTACGGTATGCTGCGAACGTCCGCTATCCGGTAACCCGTCTGGCAGTCTGACCGGCCGGGGTTGGCCGATCTGCGCAAGCTCGCTCTACCAGCGGATGCCCACTAGGCGCGGGGCATTTGCTATCCACCAGGACGAACCCGAGAGGAAGTGCGACGCAACCGCTAAAGGAAGATTGAGCAACAAGCCGATTACGTAGACGCGGTGCACGCGGCCACGGCGCAGCAGATCGTAAAACAGGACTGGCGAGAGCCAGAGGAGCATGTAGAGCGAGCTTGAATCTGCGCTCGCCGGCATAGTTGAGGGCAGCCAGTCAATTCGGTCGATCGCAGCTGGCAGCGGCATGAGCGTTGCCAACAACATCAGGCGCTTATGAGCCTCTGAATCCCAATTCCGCACCCGCAATGCCCAGCCTGTGAAGATCCCGAAGAACAGGGCGGCACGCACTTGCTCGGGTAGCAGAGTTGAGACGATGAGTCGCAAGTTGCTGATCTCAGCCGGGTCGGCACCGGGCGCGGCCGCAGCCATTGCGACGTCCTGAAAGCTGATTCTTACTAAAGACACCATCGACACGAGTATCAGAGGCACGAGCACTACAGCGGCAGTGCCGATTTTTCGATGCAAAGCTCGTCGGCCCGTTGCCAGCAGCAGCGTCTGTGCGAACAGCAAGAGCAGCCAGGACCCCATGAGCAGCGCGTGCATGTGCATGACGGGTGGGAGCGGAGGCCGCGCGTGCGCTCTGATTTCGCTCAGGATGGCAATTGAATCAGGGATGAAACCTGCAAGCGCAGTAACGATGAAGAGACCCGCCATGAATACGTACACCCAGCGGTCGGCGAAGCGCGCGACTGCGCTCGTTGCCGGCAGAGTGTTAATGACATCCGCAGGGCGGCTGATCATCGGTAGGAACCCGCCCACTGGTTCGGTGTGACCGTCAGAAGAACCAGGAGATCACGCCGCTCCCTAGTAGCACCTATGAGGACAAAGAGCGGAGTTATTCGCATGACCCTATTCTTAATTGTTGTGCTTGAATGGTACACCGTGGACCCTCGAACGTCAGCTTACGATCTGCAACCGAGTGAATGCATGATGTGCGCTGTTCACAGCGACGACCTCAGGGCGGCAGCTGCGCTTGGGCTGAGAACCGCATCTATTGCAAGGCCGGAAGAGCCCCCGGGAATCAGCGAAAGCGCGCCCGGCTGCCCGGTGGATGTACTGGCCGGAACGATTCTGGAGCTCGCAGCTCAACTGGGCGTGTGAACCGCCAGCGGCATTCAGTTCGGGTCGATAACCGTCAGCTGATTCACAATCTGTCGGCTGCCAGCGTATTGCCTCACTTCCGTCTCGATCCTGTCCGGCTCCTGCGTCTGAACCATGCCACGCAATATGACGGCATCGGTGTTGGTGACGATCGAGATGCGCTTGGCGTCCGCCGACAAAGTGTCGTCCGCACTCAACGCGCTGCGAATCTGCGCTGTGACGGCGATGTTTGTTGAATCATTCGAGGGCGCAGTAGACACACTGGCGTCCTGCGGCTGCAGATGCGGGCTGCCCGCAGGCGGCTCTGCAGCGGACAGCCGGGAATCGATCGATAACGCGATCCCTGCGGCCAGGAGTGTGGCTGAGAGTTTCACGACATCAAGCATGAGGCCGCGGATTGAACGGAAGCAGCAGTCCCAATCGCATTACATCGTAGGAATCAGTGAAGGCGACCGGTGCGGCCCGCGAGCGCACCGGCACCTTTCCGGGCACTAAGTCTGGATGCCCTGCGAACCGAGATACTCGTCGTAGCTACCCCGGAAATCAGCAATGCTGCCATCGGCGCGCAGCTCAAGGATCCGAGTGGCCAGTCCACCGACGAATTCGCGGTCGTGCGAGACGAAGACCAAGGTGCCGAGATACTTCTCCAGCGCGATCTGCAGAGATTCGATGGTCTCCATGTCCATGTGGTTGGTGGGCTCATCCATCAACAGGACATTGGGTTTGGTCAGAATCAGCTTGCCGTAAATCATGCGGCCTTTCTCGCCGCCCGAGAGCACCTTGACCGACTTTTTCGTCTCATCGCCGGAGAACAGCAGGCGTCCCAGGGTCGCCCGCACAAGTTGATCATCATCCGCCTTGCCCGTGAACCGCGACATCCAAGAAAACAGATCCATCTTGATGGCGAATTCTTCCTGCGGATCCTGCGGCATGTAGCCGGGCTGGGCATTTTCCACCCACTTGATATGGCCAGCCGTGGGCGTCAGTTCGCCGGCCAGACAGCGCATGAGCGTGGTCTTGCCGATGCCATTGGCGCCAATGATGGCGATGCGCTCACCGGCCTCGACATTGAAGGTGACATTACGCAGCACGTCCACGTCCGAGCCCGGG
Organism: uncultured Gammaproteobacteria bacterium; assembly: GCA_963819195.1. Lineage (GTDB taxonomy): Bacteria > Pseudomonadota > Gammaproteobacteria > Steroidobacterales > Steroidobacteraceae > FEN-1191. Next base: position 49,339 of record CAWFVL010000004.1, on the reverse strand, counting down.
TACCTAAAACGCAGCTTTTCTACCGAAACGACGGACCGATACAGTTTCTTGCCCTGTTCGAAGCGGATAAATGGATTCTGGCGCGACGAGGGTCTGATCTCCTCGAGTTTGATCTTCTCGAGCTCCCTGCGACGCGAGGTCGCCTGCCGCGCCTTTGACGCATTGGCCGAAAAACGACGCACGAATTCCTGCAGATCCGAGATTCGGTCCTGCGCCTTGGCGTTCGAAGCTTCCACCCGCTGGCGCGCCTGCATCGATGCCAGCATGAAATCATCGTAGTTGCCGGGATAGATCTTGAGCTGCTGGAAATCCAGGTCGGCGATGTGCGTACAGACCTGATTCAGAAAGTGCCGGTCGTGGCTGATGATGACCATGGTGGCGTCGTAGCCATTGAGCACACCTTCAAGCCAGCGAATCGAGTTGATGTCGAGATTGTTGGTGGGCTCGTCCAGCAGCAGCACATCGGGCTGTGAAAACAATGCCTGGACCAGCAGCACGCGCAGTTTCAGTCCGGGCGCGACCTCACGCATCGGCCCATTGTGGAGCGCCTCCGGAATACCGGCGTCGGAGAGGAGACTGCCCGCACGTGCCTCGGCGGTATAACCGTCGTACTCCGCAAATTGACCCTCCAGCTCCGCGGCGCGGAGAAAGTCCTTATCGGTAGAGTCCGGGTCGGCATAAATGCGATCGCGCTCGGTCATCGCCTGCCACATTTCCGCGTGACCCTGCATCACCACGTCGAGCACGCGCTGATCCTCGTAGGCGAACTGGTTCTGATTGAGCTTGCCGAGGCGCATGCCCGTCTGCAGCATGACGTCGCCCGCACTCTGCTCGAGTTCGCCGCTGAGTATTTTCATCAGGGTCGATTTGCCACAACCGTTCGCGCCGATGAGCCCGTAACGGTTGTCATCGGAGAATTTGACTGTGACCTGTTCGAAGAGCGGCTTGGCGCCAAACTGAATCGTGACGTTCGAAGTTGAAAGCATGGGTGTCCAATGAGGGCGAGCAGTGCCGCCGGGCTCGCGATATGACAAAACATCAGGCGGCGTGCAGGAGCAGCGCCAAAAGACCGTGGGGCGCGCTTTCCCGCTGGGGGGCGCATTCTAGCTCTTTCGGGGCGCGTCCGGGTGTGCCAGTGGGGTTGGCGGCGTATAAGCAAGATAGTGCCCGGGAGAAACATCTAATGACCAGCGTATTGTTTATCGGCCAGACCCCTGAAACGGTGGATTTCACCGATCCCGCCATACCCCCGGGCTTCAATGCCGAAAAGATCCACGCTGGAATTGCGATCGGGCTGGACAAGGTAAAGGAACGGGGATGGAAGGCAGACCTTTGCCTGATCCCGCCAGACAAGACAGCAGCCTCCGTGATCGAGAAGCAGCTGATGTCTACGAGCTATGACTGCATCGTGATCGGAGGCGGAATTCGGATTCCGCCAAAAAGCCTGTTGCTGCTGGAGGTTGTCATCAACGCCGTGCGTAAGTCTGCGCCCAAGGCTGCGATTGCGTTCAACACACGGCCCGAGGACACAGCCGAAGCCGCCGCTCGCTGGTTGCCATCCAACTAATCCGACTGCCTCGAGCAGGTCACGCTGCCGGACGACCGAACAGGACCGCTACCAGTATTATCAAACCCTCCATAGACGCCGACGAAAGAACGGCCGTCAGGCTTCCCCTGCACCAGGACGATGCTCTTCCGCCTCCCAAAAATTGCGAGCTGGCGAAACCGAAGTAAAGCGCCCATATCACCAGGGAGACGAGGGCCACCGTCACTGCGTTGGCGGGATGGAAGACGATCCAGAAGGGGATCAGTATCACGGAGGCGAAGAGCACGCGCATGCCGGATGTATACGCCGCAAGCACGAGATGCTCGGCCAAATTTAAGCCAGCGCGGAGGTTGAGAAGCCGCGAGAAGACGGCCAGCAGCGGAACCTCAGCGAACATCAGAAGATTTATGTGGCTCTGGAGAAAGTCAGCGACGAGGTTCGGGCTGTCCGACGAGACAGCGCGAAATCCAGTGAGCGCGATCAGCGCGGAAGCCGCGGCCACCACAACAACGAGAAAGCTGAACGGGCCGAAGTAACGCTTTCGTCTTCCCTGGACATATTCCCGCGCGACGCTTCCTGGACGCAATAGCAGCATTCGAACCAGGGCCAGCGCGCTGCGGTCTACGTGAATAACAGCATGCAACAGATCACGACCGATCTGCTGCAGCGTCAGCCTATCGGATAGATATTTCTGGCCACAGATGCCGCAGTACGCTTGCCCTTGCGGGACATCGGCGTCGCAATTTCGGCATTTTTCCAGCAGATCGTCGGGCGTGTTCACAATGAAATGATATCTATGCTACCAGCGCCTGGGCATCTCCCATTCCAGCTGATTCTAGCGGGGAAGCGGGCGGTCATGACAGGCGCGCCGAGTTGCCGCTCGGCGAGCCTCTGGAGCATACTTCGACAGCAGATGATGCCGGGGATCGCATCGGCTTCGTGTGCCAATAGAACCTCACAACTAAAACGCCTGAAGGAACAAAATCATGATGACGCTGTTTCGAACATTAGCGATAAGCACAGTGCTTGCCTTCGCGCTGATGCCGGCCGGATTCGCCGCTGATTCTACTGACCCGGCCATTGGTACCTGGAAACTGAATATCGAAAAGTCGAAAATCGCCGCTGATCGGGTACCGAAGTCCATGACTCGAACCTACGCGGCAGCAGCGAATGGCACCTCGATGACGGTGACCGGCGTGAATGCTGACGGATCAGCTGTCTCGCAGTCGGCACTGTTGACCTACGACGGCAAGGATGATGCCTTTACGGGCTCGCCCATGTGGGACACGTTGTCATTGAAAAAGGTCAATGGATCGACCGTTAAGTCGGAATTGAAAAAGGACGGCAAAGTCGTTGGTCACACGACGCGCACCATTTCCGGCCAAGGCAAGGTCCTGACCCTGACGACCACCTTCAAGTCGGCCAAGGGTGGCACGATCCACGAGACGGATGTCTACGACAAGCAGTAGGGACCCGCGAATTTCGGCGCGGGCATAAAGCACGCACCGCCGAGCGAGGCGGTGCGTGTCTTTTGGGCACAGCGGCTGCGCTAGGCGATCTGACGGACCGATGGCCCTATCAATTCCTCAGATGGCGCGGATGAGTCAGCTCCTGGAGGAGGCGCTGACGCTGGATGAGACCGCTCGGCGCGCCTGGCTAACAAATCTGCCCCTCGAGCACCAAGATCTGGCCGCTGCACTTCACGACGCGCTACTGCCGGGAGCGACGCAGGCTGCGGAAATAAACGCGCTGAAGAGCCTGCCGAAGCTCGATGCTGCGGCTGAGGCGAGCGCGCCGGCGGCGAGCGGCCTCGCGCCTGGTGCCCGCGTGGGCCCGTATGAGCTTATTCGACTGCTGGGCGCTGGGGGCATGGCCGAGGTATGGCTGGCCCGGCGCGCCGATGGTGCCTTCAAGCGCGAGGTGGCGCTGAAGCTGCCGATGCTCGCCCGCGCGCAGGCGGGCCTGGAGGCGCGCTTTGTGCGCGAGCGCGACATCCTGGCCAGTCTCGAGCACCCCCATATCGCGCGTCTCTATGATGCCGGGGTGGATCCGCAAGGGCTGCCCTATCTGGCGATGGAGTGGGTTCAGGGCGAGCCGCTGACGGGCTGGAGCGACGCGCATCGACTCGGGATACCCGATCGTCTGGGGCTTTTCCTGCAGGTGCTCGAGGCCGTGCAGTACGCCCATGAGAAACAGGTCATCCACCGGGACCTCAAGCCCTCGAACATTCTGGTGACCGACTCTGGGCAAGTGCGCCTGCTGGATTTCGGCGTCGCCCGGTTGCTTGAGGCTGAAGAGACGAATCAATCGCCGCTGACCAGTCTCTATGGTCGAGCGCTGACGCCGGATTATGCCAGTCCCGAGCTGTTGCGCGGGGACCCGATCGATGGGCGCAGCGATCTGTACTCCCTGGGCATCGTGCTCTACGAACTGCTCACCGGTACTCGACCGTATCGACTCAAGAGTGCGGCCTCGATCGGGCTGCTCGATCAGGCCATCGCCACGCTCGAGCCGAAGCAGCCCAGCACGCAGCACGGCACGCAAGAGCGGTTGGCGCGGCAACTGCGCGGGGACCTGGATGCCATTGTGCTCAAGGCGCTGGCGAAGGAGCCGGCGCAGCGCTATCCAAGTGCCGCGGCACTGGCGGAGGATCTTCGACGCCACCTCGATGGCAGGCCCATCCAGGCGCGGCCAGCGCGAGTCGCTTATCGTCTGCGCAAGTTAGCGCTTCGCAATAGAGCGCTGCTCGGAGTCAGCGTCGCGGCCATGGTCGCGATTCTTGCCACGGTGAGTTATGCGTTATACCGCGAGAGCCGCCTACAGGTAACGGTCAGCGCGAGCCCGCCTGCCGTGCCTGCTGTTCCCGCCGCGCCGACCCCGGCGGGCGCTGTGGACGCTTTTGCACCGCCCGCGCACTCGATCGCCGTGCTGCCGTTCGTCAACATGAGCGGCGACAAGGACCAGGAGTACTTCTCCGATGGGCTCACGGAGGAGCTGCTCAACTCGCTGTCCGAGATCAACGAGTTGCAGGTCGCTGCCCGCACCTCAGCTTTCTCCTTCAAAGGCAAAGACACCGACATTGGCACCATCGCGCGCAAACTCAATGTCGGCACAGTACTCGAAGGGAGCGTGCGGCGATCGGCGCACACGATCCGCATCACCGCGCAGCTGATCGATGCAGTTACGGGCTTTCACCTTTGGTCGAAGACCTACGACCGGGAACTAGGGGATGTGCTGAAGCTGCAGACCGAGATTGCGACCTCGGTCGCGAGCGCTTTGAAAATCACGCTCCTTGGCGATGTCGCGACCAAAGTCGAGCTCGGTGGGACGGGTAACCCAGCCGCCTTCGATGCGTATCTGCGTGGGGCAAAGGCGACAAACTCGATACGCGACACCAACGACCTCCCCGCTGCTATTGCCTCTTACACGGAAGCGATTCGCCTCGATCCACACTATGCGCTGGCGTTCGCTGCCCGATCAATCGCCCTTACCGTCCTCGCGCAGCAGTCCCCTAGCGAAGCGGCGGTCCGTGAAGCCTTTGACGAGGCGCAGGCGGATGCGCGCCACGCGCTCGCACTCGCGCCGGAGCTGGCGCAGGCGCACCTCGCGCAGGCGGTGGTGTCGAGCACCACCTTCGACTACAGGCAGGCCAGCGTCGAATACGAGCGGGCTCTCGCTCTCGCGCCGGGCAATGCTGAGCTATTGAGAAATAGCGGCGTGTTCGCAGCGTTGATGGGGCACGCCGATGCCGGCCTCGCGGCCGCCCGGCGCGCCGTGGTGCTCGACCCGCTCGCTCGCGACAGCCACTACCAGCTCGGCCGCGCCTTGTATGCGGCGCACCGCTATGTGGAGGCGGTGGCGGCTTTCGGGGACATCATCAGCCTCGACCCCGGCTACAAATCGACCTATGGGTTTCGCGGACTCGCCTATTACGCGCTCGGGGATCCGGAGAGTGCGCGCGCATCGTGCGAAACCGAGCCGGACTACTGGTTGAGTCAATGGTGCCTATCGGTGGTCTATAACAAGCTCGGCCGGCACGCGGATGCGGAAACTGTACTGTCGAAACTGAAGGCGGCATTGGGCGATACCGCGTCGTATCAGTACGCCACGATCTATGCGCAGTGGGGCGATCGGGCCAAGGCTCTCGAATGGCTTGAGACGGCGTGGCGGCTGCGGGACCCGGGGCTGAACTACCTGAAAGCCGATCCTCTCGTGGACCCTTTGCGCAAGGAGCCGCGCTTTCAGGCGATCGAGCGGGAGTTGAAGTTTCCAGACTGAGCGCTCGCCGACTTCCAAGAACGGTCATTGGTCGCCGACCGATCTATTACAGATAGATTACGGCGTCTTCCTTTCAAATCATTGGTACCCGTATCGCGCAGCAGCCACTCATGCACTTATGAGCGTTGGCCTCAATCGGCTTCGCCCAAAGTATGGCGTCGTGCTCGATATCTGAAGGATTACGGAGACGCGTCACGCCGTCGGAGAACGCTCCGCGACGCAACAAAATCACTCAGGGGATGGCTTCATGAAAACAACTCTCGTTGGGGTCGCTGCTACCGCAGCCTTATCGCTTTTCGGACTGCCTGCACATGCGAACTGTGCGTATCCAAGCGCCGAGAATCAGAAGGATATTCAACTTCCGGCGCATCGCCAGCACTTCGCGGACCATAAGGACATCGTGGGTACCTGGCTGGTGAATTACGGCCCTGTGGGTCAGGCTTTCATTCAATGGCATAGCGATGGCACTGAGTGGGAAAACATCACTCATCCCGCACTGGGCGGAAATATCTGCATGGGTTCCTGGGAAACGACGGCCCCATGGACTTATTCCCGCAATCACTTCGGCTGGATTTTTGATTCGACCGGCGCAATCGCCGGGTATTTCAATGAGACCGAAACTGACTTGCTGTCGAAGGATGGAAATTCATATACCGGAACCAATGTTTCAATCTTCTACGACTTGTCCGGCAACGTGGTGCCAGCACCGGGACAACAGTCGCCGGCACCATCGGGTGGATATCCGGGTACTTCATCGGCGGTTCGAATCGAGCCCTGATATCAACTGATCCGCAGACCTCGTGCTCCCGCCGTCGTGAAGTCCGCCGACGGCGGGGGCCTTGCCAGGCACGGCGTCTCGCTGTCCGATAGCAGGCGGCTCTTGGAGACATCGCGCGTGCCCCGGGAATGGCCCGCCCTGCCAAGGAAACAGGCCTAACACGGGAAGGCCTTTACAAGCCAGTGGCCGCCGATTGCAATCCGAGCCTGGGCACGATACTGAAGGTCGTGAGGGCATTGGGTCTGAAGCTGACCCCAAAGGAGGCATGATTGGCCGCGGTACGGCTGGAGAATAAATTGAAGCGGATGCTCGCCCCAATCGCTGCTACGGCCGTACTGGCTTCATTACCGGTCGCGGGGGAATCGCTATCGCCGATCAATCCGGCTCAGATGTCGGCGACGGTCAAGACGCTGGCCTCGGATGCGTTTCAGGGTCGTGCGCCCGGAACACCTGGCGAAGCGAAGACGGTGGCTTATCTTGTCGATCGGTTCCGCGCACTCGGCCTGCGACCGGGTGGTGAGAACGGCGGCTGGCTGCAGCAAGTGCCCTTGCTGCACAACATCGCAGATACGCCCACGCGGCTTGAGGTGCGAATTGGCAGCTCCACTCTGCCTTTGCTTGCAGGGCGCGACCTTAACCCGGAGACGCTTCGATCCCTTTCTCGCGTCTCAATTGTCGATGCACCGATGGTGTTTGTCGGTTATGGCGTCGCTGCGCCGGAACGAAATTGGGACGACTTCAAGGGCGTCGACCTGCACGGCAAGGTTGCAATCTTCCTCGTCAATGACCCCGATTTCGAAGCCGGACCGGACGAGCCCGTAGCGGGCAAGTTCGGCGGCCGTGCGATGACCTATTACGGGCGCTGGACCTACAAATTCGAGGAAGCAGCGCGGCGAGGTGCGATCGCCGCATTCGTCGTGCATGAAACCGCCCCTGCAGGCTACGGATGGAACGTCGTCTCCCACGCGGTGGGGGGCACTTATGACATCGTCAGGTCGGCCGAACAACCGCAACCCGTGCTTCTGCAAGCGTGGATATCGCGCGAGGCCGCCGTCGGCCTTTTCGCCAAGGCGGGACTCGACTTTGAGGTGCTCAAGCGCCAGGCGCGCGACCCAGGCTTTCGGCCCGTCCAGCTTGCCGATGCAACCTTCAGCATCGATATGGCGATCAAGACCGAGCGCGTGGAGAGTCGCAACGTCCTCGCCAAGCTGCCGGGTACGACACATCCTGACGAAACCATCCTGTTCGCTGCACACTGGGATGCATTTGGGATAGGCGATCCCGATTCTCAGGGACGAACGATCAGGCCGGGGGCGAACGATGATGCGCTGGGCATTGCCGGAGTGCTCGAACTTGCGCGCGCCTTCGCACGGTCACCCCGTACTCAGCGCACGCTTGTGTTTGCGGCTTGGACAGCGGAGGAACGCGGGACACTGGGTTCCGAAAGCTTTGGCGTCCATCCGCTTTACCCCCCTGAAAAGACGGTTGCGGACATGACACTCGACATCCTGCAGACGGCTGGCCCGTCGCGCGACGTCGTTCTGATCGGAGCCGGTCAGAATGAACTCGAGGACGAGCTGGCACGCGCCGCTGCTGAGCAAGGTCGCACAGTCACGTCCGATGCCAAGCCAGAGCGCGGCCTGTACTATCGCGCCGACCACTTCCCGCTAGCCAAGCGCGGCGTTCCCACGCTGCTGTTGATGGCGATCGGCGGTGGCGTAGATCTGGTCAGCGGCGGCCGCACTGCTGGCGACGCCTGGGTCAGCGACTACACGGCAAACTGCTATCACCAGACCTGCGACAGCTGGAGCGCAAGCTGGGATCTGCGTGGCGCGGCGGCGGACGTCGACCTGTTCTATCGGGTCGGACTGGATTTGGGGAATTCGCGGCGATGGCCTGAGTGGCGGGCCACTTCAGAGTTCAAGGCGATTCGCGACACCAGCGCTTCGGCGCGGCACTAACGCGCCGTTACCTTCATTCACAGCGGAGAGCACTCGGATGGCAACGATTAAGGTGATTCAAAACGGACCCTATCTGGTCCAGGGCGACGATGTGACGGCGGTCGATTGGAATGGCGCCAGCTACGCCATTGCCAAGCGGCCGTTTGCGCTATGCCGTTGCGGCGCTTCTACTAATAAGCCGTTCTGCGACGGGACTCACTCGCGAACTGGTTTTAAGGCAGCGGAAGCGGCAGTGTCCGGCAGTCAGGACAAACCAGCCAGCTAGCGATAGATCTGGGTGCGGTAGATCTCGTAGGAGTGGCAGAGCAACTCGGCCCGTCGGAGTTCCGGCTCCTGTGGAAGTATCGCTGCGCGATCGACCTTGTCCGGCCATTGCGATAAGGGGCTAAACAGTGACGGTGAGAGATTGACGTTTGGTTTGAAACACAAGGTGCCTAGAGGCGTCCGCAACCTCGACAATTTTATATTCATATTCGAGGACGTTCCCCGTCAGAAGGATTTTTCGCGCGTATATCCCAAAGAAACACGGATCATGTCCGCAGCGCATTCCGAGACCGTACCGATCAATTCTGGTTGGCCATGCGGCATAACTCCCTCAGACGTCTTGCTCTGTCATCGAATTCCATCGCCGATGGCGTTCGCCAGAATTGAGTCGTGTCAAAATACTAACTGTATTCACAGAGCGTGTATGTACGGCATCGCGCATTAAAGGGACTATAGGGTACGCAAACGGCGCCGACTTACACAGGACTCGGGCGGCCGCACACTCATCGCCCGGATAAAACCGATTGGAAACTGTTGATAGGTCGAGAGGCGGTTCGAACTGAGTAGCAACGCTTCATCTTGGTCTCGCTAGCACTAATCTCTGCCGCAGTGGCGCAAAGCAGCCGTGTCTGGCGGTCACAGCGGCAACCCCGCTGGTCGAGCCGGCGGCGCACACACCAGGCAGCGGGTAATGCGCAGCGACCAGCGATCGGAAACCACCATGGCAGCGCAATCGCGACAGGTTCCGAGCGTGAGCTCATCACCGCGGCTCAGCGCCCCCAGTAGAAACACCGCGTGCTCGAAACTGATAAGGGGCGATGGGATCTGGGTACGGTAGATCTCGTAGGCGTGGCAGAGCAACTCGGCCCTTACTAGCCCCGGCTCCATGCGCACCGGCTCCTGTGGGAGTGCCCCGATGGTGCGGCAGAGGCTGGCAAGCAGGGCGCTCTCCTCACGGGCCCGGATGCTGCGCGTAAAGAACGCCGGCTGTTGCGGTGACTTGCCGCGATGGCGCACCGGGGCCTTACCGTGCGACTCCTTTATATAGGAGCGGTAGAGCTTGCGAATACGGTCGTCGGTCAGGCCGGTCCAGGCGCGGATGGTATGCGTGCGGGCTTCGTGCCGGATGAAGCGCATGGCTACCTCGAATCGACGCTGGTCGCGGCTGTAACGATCATCGTGAACGCGCATGGCGATCTCCTGTGGTAAAACGTTACTAGTAACAGTTTCTTGTTAACTATGGCAGATATCGGCGATCACACCAAGGCTGGATGCGGGCACGATATTTCGCCCGTAACTGGAGAAATGTCATGGCAGACGAAAACGCGGACGGCTGGCTGCAGCGCTCGCGGCAACCGGCGCGCTGGGATGGCGCCTCGCTGGCGGCGGTGGCCGAGATCAACGAGCTGATGCTGGAAAGAATGCGCGCGGCGGCTTTGGGCACCGAGGAGCGCCCGCGGCTGGTGGAAGGACTGCGCGAGTGGTGGTGCCGGCTCGATGACGGCGCCCGGGAACGGCTCGCGCGCTGTCCGTACCTGCTGCTGGATGCGGAATTCGACTGCCCGGCACGCTGGCAGGCCGCCGCCCTGGCGAGCGGGGTCAGGGATACCCCGGCAGCGCGGGGTTACTTCCACAGCGCCGCGGGAGTCGCGGTCGTACGCCGCTCGCTGATGCTGGCCTGGCACCTGGCGCGCTCGAACCGCCTGACGGCACGGGTTCTGCTGGGCATGAACCCCGAGTGCGCCGATGGCATTGCGGGCAGTGCGTTCAAGCACCTGGAGGGGCTGGCCGAGCTGCGCCCGGCCTGGATCGTGCCCCGCTGGGAGGGGCAGCCCCTGATCTGGCGGCAGATGATCCAGGCGGCCATCGGGGGCTCGGATGCGGCGCTGCGGCGCGTGCAGCTGCGGGGTCTGCAGCTCATGGCCGCTCTGTGGTAACTTGCCTGTTGGATGCTTGCCCTGTCGACCCGCGGACTTACCAAGACCTACAAGAACGGCGTTCACGCGCTGCGAAGCGTGGACCTCGATGTCGAGGAGGGCGACTTCTTTGCCTTGCTGGGCCCGAACGGCGCCGGCAAGACCACCCTGATCGGCATCATGACCTCTCTGGTCAACAAGACCGGGGGCACCGCCAGCATTTTCGGCTTCGACATCGACAAGCAGCTCGAACGCGCCAAGTCCTGCATCGGCGTGGTGCCCCAGGAGCTGAACTTCAACCAGTTCGAAAGCCCGATGACGATCGTCGTCAACCAGGCCGGCTTCTATGGCATCGAACGGGCCGAAGCCCGGGTACGCGCCGAGCGGTATCTGAAGCAGCTGCAGCTCTGGGAGAAGCGCAACAGCGCCGCGCGCGGCCTCTCGGGCGGCATGAAGCGGCGGCTCATGATTGCGCGCGCGCTGATGCACGAGCCGCGGCTGCTGATCCTCGATGAGCCGACCGCCGGTGTCGATATCGAGATCCGGCGCACGATGTGGGATTTCCTGCGCGATATCAACGCGCGCGGCACCACCATCATTCTGACGACGCATTATCTGGAGGAGGCGGAGAGCCTCTGCCGCAACATCGCCATCATCGACAAGGGCGGCATCATCGAACGCGACCGCATGAGTAACCTCCTGCGCCGCATGAACACCCAGACCTTCGTGCTCAACACGCGCGGCGCGCTGCAGGCAGTGCCGCCGGTCGTGGGCTTTGGCATACGCCTGATCGATGAGCACACGCTGGAGGCCGACATCGCCAAAGAGCAGGACCTCAACGGCCTGTTCGTGGAGCTCTCGCGGCTGGGCGTCGAGGTGCTCAGCATGCGCAACAAGATCAACCGCCTCGAAGAGATTTTCATGCACCTGGTCGAGACCAGCGGTCAGGCGGCTGCCGGCACGGCTGCCGCAGCGGCGGCTCCGGCGAAGCGAGCCTTCCATGGATAGCCCGACGCAGGTACCGCTGCAACAGTCGATAGCGCGCGCGCGCTGGATCGGCTTCAAGACCATCGTCATCCGCGAGTACAGTCGCATCGTTCGCATCTGGGGCCAGACGCTGGTGCCCTCGGCGGTGACCGCGACGCTCTATTTCGTGATCTTCGGCAGCCTGATCGGCCGGCGCGTCGGGCCGATGGCGGGGTTCGACTACCGGCAGTTCATCGCGCCGGGCCTGATCATGATGTCGATCATCACCAACTCATACGGCAATGTGGTGTCGTCGTTCTTCGGTGCCAAATTCGGCAAGCACATCGAGGAACTGATGGTCTCGCCGCTGCCGACTTCGATCATCGTCGCCGGCTATACGGCGGGCGGGCTGATACGCGGCCTGATGGTGGGCGGGGTGGTAACGCTGGTGTCCTTGTTCTTTGCGCGACTGCCCGTGGCGCATTTCTTCGCCATCATCGCGGCGGCCGTGCTGACCTCGGCAGTGTTTTCGCTGGCCGGCTTCATCAATGCCGTGTTCGCCCGCAATTTCGACCAGATGAACTTCATCCCCGTGTTCGTGCTGACGCCGCTGACTTACTTCGGCGGGGTGTTCTACTCGGTCTCCATGCTGCCCGACTGGGCGCAGAAGCTATCATTCGCGAATCCGATCCTGCATATGGTCAATGCCTTCCGTTACGGCTTCCTTGGCACCTCGGATGTGCACGTGGTGGCGGCTTTCGGGCTGATGGTCTTGCTGACGGTGGCGCTGTTTGCTACCGCAGTGCAGCTATTGGGCCGCGGAGTAGGGGTTCGCGACTAGAATCCGAGACTTACAGCACATTGTCACTGGAGCTTCATAGAAGCTTCACGTAACCGTCAACGCGCGCGGTCAATCTTCCCTCCCATGACACGCGCCCAGCTCATTCTGGCTCGCTTCGACATGGCCGAATACCGGCTGTGCCGCGGACTGAACCGTGGGGCCGGGCAGCGCTGGATTCGAGCGCCGTTCCAGGTAGCCAGCCGCCTCGGTGACGGCATCGTCTGGTATCTCCTCATCGGCGCGCTGCCTCTTATCTACGGTCGCACGGCCATTCGCACGTCGCTCGTCATGGCCGTGACGGGCCTGATCGGGCTATTGGTCTACAAGTTTCTCAAGACGCGACTGTTGCGCGAACGGCCCTTCATTCGTCATCCGGGCATCACGCTCGCGATGCCGCCGCTGGACCGTTACAGCTTTCCGTCGGGGCACACGCTGCACGCGGTGTCGTTTACCTGCCTGGCCATCTCGCGGTTTCCGGAACTGGCGTGGGTGCTGCTGCCGTTGACCGGACTGATCGCCGCCTCACGCATGGTGCTGGGGCTGCACTATCCCAGCGATGTGGTGGCGGGCGGCGCGATTGGTGCGACGCTGGCATTGCTGGCACAAATTTTCATGTAGCGACCTGCCTGCAGGGGTCGCTGCGCTATGCGCGTACTTTTCATCTCCGACGTCTACTTCCCGCGCGTCAACGGCGTCTCCACCTCGATCCGGACCTTTCGCGCCGACCTTTCCGCTGCCGGCGTCGAGACCACGCTGATTGCACCGGCGTACCCGCAGGCCGGAGAGTCTGCGGGTGGCGCGGCATCGCCGGCCTCCGATCCGAATGTGGTGCGCGTGCCCTCATCGGGCGTGCCCCGCGACCCGGAGGATCGCCGCATGCGCTGGAATGCGCTGCGCGCCGCGCTCGAGCCGCTCTCGGCGCAGCACTTCGACCTGGTGCACATTCACACGCCGTTCATCGCGCATTACGCGGGCATAGGCTTCGCGCGCCGCAGCCGCATACCCGTGGTGGCGACCTACCACACCTTCTTTGAAGAGTATCTGCATCACTACGTGCCGCTGATGCCGCGCCCGATCGGCCGTGTGCTCGCACGGCACTTCACGCGTTCGCAGTGCAGTCAGCTCGATGCCATCGTGGTGCCATCGGAGCCGATGCGCACACTGCTGCTCGAGTACGGCGTCACCACGCGCACCCAGGTCATTCCCACCGGTTTGCCAGCCGATCGCTACGTGCCGGGCAACGGCGCACGCTTTCGCGCACAGTTCGGCATCCCGACCGATCGCCCACTGCTGCTGTACGTCGGACGTGTGGCCCACGAAAAAAACATCGAATTCCTGCTGCACAGTTTCGTTGCGCTGCGGCGTTCGCGCCCCGATGCCATGCTCGCGATTGCAGGCGAGGGGCCGGCGCGCGCGCATCTGGAAGGCCTGGCGGTACAGCTCGGCATCGCGCCGCACCTGCACTTCATCGGCTATCTGGATCGCGAACGCGGCTTGGCCGACTGCTACGCCTCGGCCGATGTGTTCGTGTTTGCGTCGCGCACCGAAACCCAGGGGCTGGTGCTGCTGGAGGCCCTGGCCCAGGGGCGGCCCGTGGTTTCGACGGCCGTGCTCGGGACCGCTTCCATCCTGCAGCCCAACTGCGGCGCCCGTGTGTCGACGGAGAATTCCGAGACGTTTGCACAGACTGTGATCGACGTACTCGAGGATCCCCAGCGGGCGGCCAAGCTGTCCGCGCAGGCGCGGATCTACGCGCAGAGCTGGGCATCGGCCAACATGGCGTGGCGGCTGGCCGAGTTCTATAAGGAGATCATCGCCCGGCGAGCCGTACCGGAGTCTCCGGCGGCCTCCCGCACCTCCGCAGCCGCTTAAGCCCCCGGGCTCCCAACCGGCGGCTTCGGCTTGGTAATCTGGTGCCAGCCAGGTGCCGGGACACTCAGATGACGCAAGCGCGACTGCCGACGTATTTCCTCTCCCATGGGGGCGGACCCTGGCCGTGGCTGAAGGCCGAACGGGGTACGACCTACGACCAGCTCGAAGCTTCACTGCACGAATTGCGGCGTGAGATCGGCCACGCGCCTCGCGCGGTGCTGATGGTCTCGGGACATTGGGAGGCGGACCGCTTCCTGCTCTCCTCAGCCGCCCGTCCGCCGATGGAGTACGACTACTACGGCTTTCCCGAGCACACCTATCACATCCGCTACGACGCGCCGGGCGCCCCGGCACTGGCGGATACGGTCCGTGCCATGCTCGAGCGTGGCGGCGTGGCCTCCGGCCTTGATCCGCAACGGGGTTTCGATCACGGCACCTTCACGCTGATGCATACGATGTATCCGGATGCCGACCTGCCGCTGCTGCAGCTCTCGATTAAGGAGGGCTACGACCCGGCCGAACACATGAAGGTCGGCGAACTGATCGCCCCGCTGCGCGATGAAGGCGTGCTGATCATCGGCAGCGGGTTGAGCTACCACGATCTGCGCGGCATGCGGGGCGGCGCCGGGGCCCAGGCCTCGGCGGCGTTCGACCGATGGCTGGATGACACTTTGGTCAAGTCGTCGCCGGATGAGCGTCGGCGACGCCTATTGCGCTGGTCGGCGGCACCCTCAGCCCGTGCCGCGCATCCTCGTGAGGATCACCTGATCCCCCTGATGGTGGCGGTCGGAGCGGCTGGCGACGACGCCGGTGCCCGGATCTATCACCAGAACGACTTCATGGGGGCGATCACCGTCTCGAGTTACCGCTTCGGTGCCCCCGTCGTCCCGACATCACGGGAGCTGATCGAGGAGACGGCCTGAGCTGGTCACGCTGAGACTTGGCCTCCACCGGTCCGCGCGTCCGAAAAACCGTACCCGGCTGCCCGCCAGCGGACTCCTTTATCTATAGGGGGGCTGCGCGATGGGGGCGGGAAATTCGTTTTTGTTGCCCTAGGCAACTATTCGCCTTCTCTCAGACTAGTTGCCATGGCAATCAAATCTACGGCGGCCGGCTATGCTGCAGGGGATGAATAAAACGGACGGGGGGAAGAAGCTCTGGATCGAGCGGTTGTTTACGGCGCATGGCGCTGCGTTGCAGCGTTTCTTTCGCCGCCGCATTCGCGAGGCGCCCGATGCGCCGGATCTGGCGCAGGAGGTCTATGTCCGCATGCTTCGGGTCAGCGACAGCGACGCCATCCGCGACCCGGAGCTGTACCTGTTCACCGTGGCCAACAACCTGGTCCGGGAGCACGCGCTGGTCGAGAAACGGCGGCGGGCCTGCGATGACATCGATGATGAGGCCATACAGGAGCAGCTCGCGGAACTGCCGCAACTGGATGGCGAGATCGACACCATGCGCCGCACCGAGCGGCTGCGCGAGGTGTTCGAGCAGCTCTCTCCCAAGTGTCGTGCCACGCTGATCCTGCAATACCAGGATGAGCTGAGCTACCAGGAGATCGCCGAGCGGCTCGGCATTTCGACTCACACGGTCAAGAAATACGTCATGCAGGCACTGGACTTGTGCCGGCGCCGGATGGAGCGGTTCAAGTAGCCATGGGATCCGATACCTCCGACACCCGCAGCGTCATCGCCCGGCAGGCGATCGAATGGTTCGTGCGCAACCGCGATGGGCTCTCGGCCGCCGAACGCGCGGCGTTCCGTAACTGGCTGATGTGCTCGCCGCAGCATGTCGAGGAATACCTGAAGACCGCGGCCATGTCGCGCAACCTGCAGGAGGCCATCGGCGGCTATAGCGTGCCGGCCGAGGCACTGCTCGAGCAGACGGGCGGCAGCGCGGGCAGCGTCGTGTGGCTGCACGATCGCGATCGCGGGGCCACGGTGGAACCGCGCACGGTGGATCCGGCGCTGGCGCCGGCTCCGCGCAAGTACCGGCTGGGCCGACCGGCCGCGGCCATGGTGGCGATAGCGGCTATGGCGGCGTTGGTCGTGGTGGCGGCCTCGATTCTGGCGGGCATCGCGTATTACGAGCGTGATGGCGAGCGCTTCGGGCTGCCGAAGGAATTCGTGACCGGCCATGGCGAGCAACGCTCGTGGCTGCTGCCCGACGGCACCAGTCTTAGTCTGAATTCCGATTCCGACGTGGTAGTGCATTACAACCGCGGCGAGCGGCTGGTCGAGATGCGGCGCGGGCAGGCGCTATTCCGCGTGGCGCACGAGGCCGCGCGCCGCTTCCGCGTCAGCGCGGGCGAAACCGGCGTGATCGCGGTGGGCACGCAGTTCGATGTCTGGCGCAAACCAACCTCGACGCTGGTCACGGTAGTCGAGGGCAACGTGGCGGTGTTCACCGGCGAAGCCCCCCCTTCAACGGCCGCTGCCACGTTGCCTTCGCAAGCCGTAGCGGTCGGCGCGGGCCAGCAGCTGCAGGTCGATGATCATTCCAGGCCCGCAAGTCCCATGGGGGCCAATGTGCAAATGACGGTGGCGTGGGTGCAGCATCAAATTGCGTTCGATCAAAGGCCGCTGGGCGATGTGGCCGCGGAGTTCAACCGCTACGGCAGTGTGCCGATCGTGGTGGAGAGTGAGCGCCTGCGGGCGGTCGAGATCAGCGGCATCTTCAGCGAATACGACACCGAGTCGTTCGTCGCATTCATATCCCGACTTGACCACGTGGCGATCGAGCGCTCGCCGCACGAGATCCGCGTGGTCGACAAGCTGAAGCGGCGTTGAAGCGCCGCTAGTGTTCCGTCCCCAAAAAAAACCATGCCCGAAAACCCCGTCGTGCCGTCCTTATCTATGAAGGCCGCGTAAAGCGGCCAGCACATAAACGAATGACACACGGGGGCGTGCGCGCGAAGCGCCAGATAGCACTGTTTTGTGCCGTGCTCGGCCCATGGCTGGGCGGCTATGTCGAAGCACAATCGAGCGCGGCTCCGATCAGTGCGATCTCGACGCAGCCGCTGGACCAGGCGCTGGCCGCGTTCGCAAAGCAGACGGGTCTGCAACTCGTCTACGTGTCCGGCGAGGTCACTGGTGTGATTTCGCAGGGCGCGCCGCCGGGGCTCTCGCCGCGCGAGACGCTGACGCGGCTGCTGGCGGGGACCGGGCTCACGTTCGAGTTCCTGAACGAGCGGACGGTGCGGATCTTTCCGACGCCCACTCCCGTGCATTCGACCACAGACAGCGGGCACCACGAGGCGCCCGGCGCCGGCGAGAACGCGCCGCCTGTCAATGACACGGGAGACAAGGGCATGGGTCGCAGTGGATTGATGGGACGGGTACTCGGATTGTTCGCGCTGTGCGGGTCGGCGGCGTATTCGAATGCGGCCTGCGCACAGCAGGCTGCCGGTGCCGATACGTTGCAGGAAGTGGTGGTCACGGCCGAGAAGCGCAGTGAATCCTTAAGCCAGGCGCCGCTGTCGGTGGCGGTGGTGTCCGGCGCGACGGCCGTGAGCCAGGGTGATATGCAATTGTCCGAGGCGCTGTCGAAGATCGGCGCCGTCAAGGTGCTCGAGGGCCAGGACGGACCGACGTTCTACATTCGCGGCGTCGGCACCGGCGTGCCCTCCAATGTCGGCGACCCGGAAGTGAATTTCAATATCGACGGCGTGTACCAGTCCGAGCCGCAGTTCAGCCACGCCGGTCTCTACGATGTGGATCGCATCGAGGTGCTGCGCGGTCCGCAGGGCACGCTCTATGGCCGCAACGCGCTCGCCGGTGCGATCAACATCGTCACCAACGATCCGACTTTCGATTTTGGCGGCTATGGCTCGGTGGGATTCGGCAACTACTCGCTGATCCAGACCCAGGGCGCCCTGAATCTGCCCTTGAGCGACACCCTGGCGCTGCGCTTTGCTTTTGGCAACGAGCAGCACAGCGGCTACCTGACCAACGGCGCTGATGACGCCAACGTGCAGTCCGAGCGCGTCAAACTGCTGTGGAAGCCGAATGAGGCCTTCTCGCTGCTGCTCGGCGTCGACGTCACGCATCAGGGCGGAGCCGGGGAAGGCGAGGTGCAGGTCAATGCGCCGCCGCCGGGCTTTCCCACCGGCACCTCGGGACTGGGCAATTCGCTCAGCTCGTCCAATCCCTGGACTTCACCCGATCCAGCCGTGTCATCGCGCAGCGCAAACTTCTGGAGCGTGCATGCGCAGGCCGATTGGGACCTGGGGTTTGGTGTGCTGACCGTGCTGCCGGCGTACCGCGATTATGATTACACCTGCACGGCCTGCTATCGCTCCGAGACCGATCAGAACCAGCACGCCGCCGAGCAGCAGACCACGGTGGAGGCGCGGCTGGCCTCACCGGTGGCGTCGACCTTCAAGTGGCTGGGCGGTGTCTATTACCTGAACGCCGAGAATCCGGAGACCGGCTATCAGCTCGGGCCGGGCGCCGATTCGTTCAGCAATGCCAGCGGTAATTCGGTGAGCTCGCAGGCGCAGACGCATTTCAACTCGCAGTCGTATGCTCTGTTCGGGCAGGCCACTTATCCGATCATCGACTCCTTACGCGTCACACTGGGCGGCCGCTACACCAACGACAAGAAATCCGAGACCGGCTACGTAGCCTCCGAGACCGGCGGCGTGACCACATCGACCACGGGTCTTTTCACGACTTCGCAGTCCTGGGATCAGTTCACTTATAAGGCCGGACTCGAGTACGACCTGATGTCGCACTGGATGCTGTACGGCAATGTCTCCACCGGCTACAAATCCGGCGGCTTCTACCAGGGCGCGGCACCGGATTCCTATAACCCCGAGCATCTCACTGCCTACGAGGTTGGGTCGAAGGGGATTTACCTCGATGGCCGGCTCGAGATCAACGCCGATGCGTTCTATTACAATTATAAGGATTACCAGATCAACTACATCGGCTTCATCAATCCGGCCAGTGCCGGCATCTTCGGCATCCTGACCGCAAATTCCGAGGGCGCCACGGCCTACGGCGGCGAGGTCGAGGCGCGCTGGCTGATCACGCCGAATGATCAGTTCGATGTGTCGATCGATCCCCTGCATGCCCACTTCAAGACGCTGGTGATCTCGGGCATTTTCGGCGGCAATTACAGCGGCCTGCCGCTGCCGTTCGCGCCTTCGTTCTCGAGCAACCTGGGGCTGCAGCATTCCTGGCCGCTCGGCAATGGGGCCAAGCTGACCGCGCGGGCCGAGACGCACGTCGAATCGGGCAGCTGGGTGACCTTCAGTGAGGTGCCCAATACCTATGAGGCCGCGTACACGCTGTCGAATATCTTCCTGACGCTGGATGCGCCGAGCCGCAAGTTTTCGATCTCCGCCTACGTCAAGAATCTCGAGAACAAGGCCGTGCTCGCCAATGGACAGAGCGGACCGGCCATGCTCGAGACCGTGGACTTAGGTCCCCCGCGCACCTGGGGTGTGCAGATCTCGGCGAGGTTTTAATCATGAAGCATTCCCGAACGCTGAAATCCCTGCTCGTCATCGGCGCCGCGTCGCTGCTGGGCAGCGCTGCGCTGGCCGACCCGCCGGCGACGCTGACGCTGGAGCAGCGCATCGCTCGCCTCGAGGATATCCAGGCGGTGCAGGTCGTGCTGGGTTACTACGAGGAATACCAGAGCGCGCTGCAGTTCGATCGCGTGCTGCCGCTGTTCGCGCTCGAGGCTCCCGATGTGCGCTGGGAGCCGGGGCCGGGTGCATGGATCGGCCCCAACGATGTGCGCGCGGCGCTGATCTCGCAGCAGCACCAGGAAAACGATCCGCAGTGGGCGCGGATCCATTCGGGCGAGATGCACGTGCACACCCTGGCGACACCGATCATCGTGATTGCCGATGACGGCCAGACCGCCAAGGCAACCTTCGATTCGCCGGGACTGGAGACGCTGTCGGGTATAGGGCACAAGCCCGATGCGCGCCGCGGCTGGTGCCGCTACGGGGTCGATTTCCTGAAGACGCCCACGGGCTGGAAGATCTGGCATCTGCATGTCTATGGCGTGATCTTCAGCCCGGCCAATAAGAGCTGGGTCGATGCGCCCGGGTTTCCGCCGCCGCCCAAAGCCACCGATGTGGGCGGCGAATGGCCCAAGCCCACCCGCCCGCAAAGCGATGTCTGGATCTACAGCGGCCACGGCACCCCGCCGCTGCTGCCGAGGCCGCCGGAGCCGTATCGCACCTTCAGCGAGACCTTCAGCTACTGAAATAGGGCATCAGCGAGGTCAAATGCCGGCGCGCGTGGCCCGGTTCCGCGAACCCTGTCGCGGATTGGAGCCACCGCACGCCTGTCCGGGAGCCATGCGGTAAGATCCGCTCAGGGTCGTCACGAGCGGGCACGGCATGACAGCACGACTAGCGCTGGTCGTCGATGATTCGAGATCCGCGCGCGCATTTCTGACCCGCATCCTCGAGCGTTACGAGCTGGCGGTTGATGGCGTCGAATCGGCCGAACAGGCCCTCGAGTACCTGACCCAGCAGCGGCCGGACGTGATCTTCATGGATCACCTCATGCCGGGCATGGACGGCTTCCAGGCGGTCCAGGCCATCAAGGAAAACCCGCTCACCGCCACCATCCCGATCCTGATGTACACCTCGCAGGAAGGCGAGCTGTACCTGAGCCAGGCGCGCGCGCTGGGTGCGATCGGTGTGCTGCCCAAGCAGACCAAGCACACCGATGTCGCCAAGGCGCTGGACCAGCTGCATCTGCTGGGCGAGCATCGCCTCGACAGCGAAATCATTGCCACGCCGCCAGAGGAGGTGATCGAAGACACCGCCTCCCACAGGGCTGCGCACAGCGCCGCGCTCGAAGAAACCGCGGACATCGCCACCGCTTCGATGCTGCCCCCGGGCGCGCGGGATGTCGCGGCGGCTGGGTCTGCAGCCGGGGCTGGCGCCGCGAGCGCGGCCGCCGCCGACGCGACGCGCGCGGCACATGCCATGGAGCGCCGCCGGGCCCCGCGCCCACCGAATCTGCCGGCACTGTCCCCGGAGCTGCGCGCCATCGTCGAATCCATGGTGCTGCATCACATTCGCAACCTGCAGCGTTTCGTGGCCGATCATGTCGATACCCAGGCTGAACGCGTGGTCGCCGACGTGCGGCTGCTGCTCAAGGATCAGCCGCCGCCGATCATGCCGATTGCTCACTACGAGCCGCCGGCCTCCAGTAACAGCGGCGGCATCTGGATCGGCATCGCGGGGGTGATCATTGCCTGCTTCGCGCTGTGGCAGTGGCAGCAGCAGCGCCTCGATGCGACCTCATTGGCCGCGCAGCTCTCGCAGGCGCAACAGCAGCTCGAGCTGGGGCACGCGGCATCACCCGCGGGAGCGGCGCTGTCGCCCGATGCCGCGGGGTCGGCAGGCGCGGGCGCCGGCGTCGCCGACAGCGCGCCGGTCACCAACGTCACCATCGAGCCGGTGCCTTACGGGGAAATGCCGCTGGCGGGCTCGCGTCTGGATCGGATCCAGAGCCTGCTGGCGAAGTTGAACGCGCAGGGGTTCCAGGGCGATGTCGATATCCGCAGCATCCCGGGCCGCTTCTGCATGCTCAATGGCGCCGGGCAGATGCCCGCGCTGGGCGCGGATACGCTGCCGTTTGCCCGCTGCGACCAGATCGGCAATCCGCGCGAGGACAATGGCTCGGTGAGCCTGCGCCAGTCGGTGGCATTCGCTAATATGATCGCCATCGCGCGACACAACGGGAACGGGAAGCTGAACATCCAGATCGACGCCGGCACGGCCGATGAAACCGTGACCCCGTATCCGCCGATCAGTGATTCGCTGACGGCCGGCGACTGGAACCGCGTCGCGCTGGCCAACAATCGCGTCGAAGTGCGTTGGCAGGCCAGGCACTGAATCGTTCGGATTTCTCGCCGCCGCGACTGCTGCGCGGCGCTCACGTGCAGACCATGATTGGCAGTGTGCCGCCGCGCTCGTGGCTGATCCGCCGCCGCGCCGAGGCCTTGCTGGCCTGCTCCCAGCCCCTGTTACTGGATTGCGGCGACGGCGTGAAACTTCAGGCCTGGCACAGCCCGCAGCCGCACAATCGCCGCGCCTCCGACGGCCGCCGGCTGGCCATCCTGCTGCACGGCTGGGAAGGTAATGTCGAATCGCCCTACGTGCTGTCGGCCGCCTCAATGCTCTACCAGCGCAACTTCAACATCGTGCGGCTGCACCTGCGCGATCACGGCGGCACCCAGGCCCTCAACAAAGAGATCTTCCATTCCTGCCGCCTGCCGGAAGTGGTGGGTGCGGTGCGCGCCATCAGCGCGCAGTTCCCGGCCGCGCGGATTTATCTGGCCGGCTTTTCGCTCGGTGCCAACTTCATGCTGCGCGTCGCGGCCGACGCGCAGGCGCCGGATGCAATGGCCGGTGTGGTGGCGGTGTCCCCGGTACTCGATCCCGAAGCCACTCTGGCCGCGCTGGAGCAGGGGCTTGCGATCTACACGCGCTATTTCGTCAAGCGCTGGACGAGCTCGCTGCGCGCCAAGCAGCGCGCCTGGCCTGCGGAGCGCGACTACGAACCGCTGATGCGCTCGCAGGATCTGCGGCGCATGACCGCCGACCTGGTGCAGCACTGCACCGAGTTCGGCAGTCTCGAGGCTTATCTGTCGGGCTATGCGATTACCGGCGGACGGCTCGCAACCTTGCGCGTGCCGGCGCGCATCCTGCTCTCGGCCGATGATCCGATCATCCCGGCAGGCGATCTTGATTCGCTGGCGCCCAGCGAACGCTTACGCATCGTGCGCACGCGCTACGGCGGGCACTGCGGCTTCGTGGATTATGTGAGCGGCCCGAGCTTTGCCGACCGCTACATGCTCGATGAATTCGAGCAGATCGAACACGCCAGCGGCGAGGCAGGCCTGCGGAGCTAAGGCGCGCCTACCTAAGGCGTCAGTCGCAGGCTACTGCGCGACAGCCAGGACGACAGCGCGATCGCCAGTCCCACGGCGGCGCCGATCGAGGCCAGCACCAGCATGGCATTGGGTCCAAAGTTGGCCCGCGCCCAGGGCATCGCGACCGCCACTGCCGCACCGGCCGCAAAGGCACCGCCGATCAGGGTACCGAGCGTGCGGCGGCGCAGCCGCACCACGCCGGCTTCGAATTCCAGCAGGCGCTGGCGCTCTTCCCGCTGCAGGCGCGCGCGACGCTCCGGACTCAAGGCCTCACTATCCGCGGCGCGCGCGATGGCAGCGGTCAACCGGGCACGAAAATCCGGCGGCAGTTCCGGCGGCGCCAGCGCCTGGGCCAGCGCGGCATCCAGTGCCTGCTCGTGTTCGCTTTGGCGCTCTATAGTCATGGACCTGTCTCCAGCCATTCCCGCTTATCCAACAATCCGCGTTGTCGCAGCAGTTCGGTCAGCGCGGCGCGCGCGCGGAACAGCGTGGTCTTCACGGTGCCCTCGGGCTGGCCCAACTGACGCGCGACTTCACCCACGGAACGATCCTCGAAATAAAACAACGTCAGTGTGCGTCGATACCGCTCCGGCAGCAGCTCGATCAACTCCCGCAGGCGCGCCGAGCGCTCTTCGGGTTCATAAGTATCAGCGGACTCCGCCGGCAGCTCGGCAAGATCCAGCTCGCTGTCGCCGACGGCCGCCACCGCGCGACGGCGCTCGAGCGCGCTGAGGCAACGATTGCGGGTAATAGCGTAGATCCACGTCGACAACGAGGCGCGCGCATCGTATCCCGGCAGTGCTTTCCAGATTCGCACCAGACTCTCCTGCGCGGCGTCCTGCGCCTGGGTCGGGTCGCGCAGCAGTGCGCAACACAGACGATAGACCTTGCGCTCATACCGCGGCAGCAGCAGCGCAAAGGCGCGCTCGCGGCCGTCGGTTCGCAGCAGCTCGATAACGTCGCGGTCTTCGGACGCCGCGCTGTCTACCGCTGGCTGCATGATTCGCTCCTCATGCCTTTATACCCTTAGGAAAGCCATCCGGTTTCAACCCGGGGCCTGGAGCGCAGCGACGCGTGGCCGAGCGAGGTTTGAAACCATTTCAGCAGCCCGGGGGTATTAAGCCTGTAACAGGAAAGCGAGGACGCCAAAGTGACCGATAACCTGACCATGAGCCACGGGGACCTGCCCGCCATCCTGAGCCTGATGATACCGATCGTCGCCATCGTCTTTGGCATCGGCGTCGCGATGCTCGGCATGTGGCTCGACTTTCGCAAAAAGCGCGAAATGTTCCAGCTGCATCACGCCGAGCGCATGGCTGCCATCGAGAAAGGCGTTGATCTGCCGCCGCTGCCGCCGGAATTCTTCCAGGGCGAGCGCAAGCAGGAGAAGACGCCGTACACGTATTTTCGGCGCGGGATCATGTGGCTGCTGATCGGCATTGCCGTCACCGCGGCACTGTGGGGCACGCATGAAGGCGACTTCTGGTGGGGCCTGGTCCCGGTCGCGGTTGGCGTGGCCTACCTGTTTTCTTTCCTGGTCGAGCGCGGCCGCGAGCCTAAGAACCCAAACGCGCTTTAAACCCAAACGCGCTTTAAACCCAAACGTACTCACTTACATCTTAATAGTCGGAGGACTTACACATGAACGCCAAAAGCAATCGATTCAATGTCATCACCCTGACGCTCACATCCCTGCTGGGATTCGGCGCCGCCATGGCCGCCGCGGACGCGGACGCATCGACCAGCCGTGATGTCGCGGTCTCGTACAAGGACCTGGACCTGTCGCGCCCCGCGGATGTCCGGACCCTGTACAAGCGCATCGAAAATGCTGCTGCCAGCGCCTGCCTTCCGGCACCGCCGGCCGCGGATCTCTCGCGCCACCTGGCCTGGGAGCGTTGCTACAGCGCGGCGATCGACTCCGCAGTAATGCAGGTTCGCTCACCCGAGCTGCTGGCTCTCTACCGCTCGCAGCCGTCCCGCGAGTCATGAGACAAGCCCTGTCCGCACTGTCCGCGGAAGTGTCCGCGGACAGTGCCGGGCCGGTCACCTAAACGAACAAGCACACATAAAAACAGGGCCTTAGCTGCAATGCACGACTGGCACGGGGCTTGCCTTATCAGCCGTCATGCAGCGATACCTGATAGCGCTCGGCGCAACCCTGATTTTTCAGGCGCCCTCCCAAGCCAACGAGCTCGACCAGCTCTACGAGCTGGCGCTGGCGCGCGATGCGACGCTGCAGGCCGCTACCTTCGAACGTGCCGCCGACATCGAGGCTCGCCCGCAGGCGCTGGCGCCCTTGCTGCCGCAGCTCGCAGCCAGCGGCAGTGCCGGACGCGACCGCGCCGGCTACGAGAGCGATTCGCTGACCAACAATCTCGGGGCCAGCTGCAGCTTTGCGTCCGACCAGCGCATGCAGCATTGCTACGGCAATGCGCAGCAGCTCGAACTCACGCTGTCGCAGACCATCTGGAGCTACGAGGCTTTCAGTCGGCTCAAGGAAGCCAGCCTCTCGGCCGCGGCCGCCGAGGCCACGCTGCGCTCGGCACAGCAGAACCTGGTGCTGCGCGTGGCGCAGGCCTACTTTTCGATACTGGCCGCTTCGGACCAGCTGGCCGCGAACATCGCGGAGCGCGAAGCCTTCAGCACCCTGCTGCACCAGGCGCAGGTGCGCGAATCCACCGGCGTGGGCCCGCGCAGCGATGCGCAGCAGGCCCAGGCCTTTTTCGATGCGACCGAGGAGGCGGTCATCGATGCGCGTAACGCGCTCGACGATGCCCAGCTGGCACTGACACAGATCGTCGGCACGCACGCCGATGCCTTGATTCCGCTGCGCGAGGACATTCCTTTGGCGTCCCCTGAGCCGGCGTCGGCCGAAGATTGGGTGACTTCGGCAAAGCGGGACAACCTCGACGTGCGTGCCGCCCAATTGAAGACCGACGCGGCCGAGCGCGACATCGCCGCGCAGCGCGGCCGCGGATTGCCGACCCTGCAGCTGGTGGGCACCAGCTCACGGCTGAACCAGGATGAATCCCTCGGCGGCAATCAATCGCTCGACACCGTCGGCGTGGCCTTCAACTGGCCGCTGTTCCAGGGCGGGCTGATCGCCTCGGCCGTGCGGCAGTCGCGCGCGCTGTATCACGAAAATGCCGCTCTCTACGATGCCGCGCAGCGCGATGCCGAGCGGCTCACGCGCGCGGCCTTCCGCGGTGTGGTCACCGGCATCACGCGCGTGGGCGCGACCCAGCGCGCGGTGCAGTCGGGCCGCGATGCGGTGGAGGCCAGCCGCCGCAATGTCGAGTTCGGCACCGGCACCGAGTTCGATCTGCTCAATGCGCAGAACAACTACTACACCGCCGTGCGGGCCTACAGCCAGTCGCGCTACGACTATCTGACCAGCCTCCTGACCCTCAAGCAGCAGGCCGGCAGGCTTACCCGCGCGGACCTGCAGGCCATCGATGCGCTGCTGGTGGAGCGCGCGCCATGATGCGCGGCACCGAATCGCAGGACCGCGTGCTGGAACCGGCGCCGCTGTGGCGGCGGCAGCGACGTGCTTGCGGCGGCAGGGATCGGCCTTTTGGTGCTGATCGCGCTCATCCTGCTGCTGCGGCATTTTGCGGGCATCAGCGGCTCGATCGATCGCGGTCGCGTGGCCATTGCGACCGTGGAGCGCGGCAGCTTCGTGCGCGACATCAGCGCCGAGGGCCAGGTGGTCGCGGCGGTGAGCCCGACTCTGTACGCCAGCGCTGCCGGCAGCGTGACGCTCAAAGTGCATGCCGGCGATGCGGTCACCAAGGGTCAACTGCTGGCGACGATCGACAGCCCGGATCTGAAGGCCAAGCTGTCGCAGGAAGAAGCCACGCTCGAGAGCGTACGCAACGACTGGCAGCGCGCGCAGCGCGACGCCGACCAGAAACTGCTGGCACTGAAAACCGCCTTCGAACAGGCCCGGGTCGACCAGGACACGGCCCAGCGCGAGCTCGAGCGCAGCCGCAAGGCCTATGAGCTGGGCGCGTATTCGGAGCTGCAGGCCCTGCGCGCGCAGGATGCGCTGGAGAAATCGCAATTCGCCTTTGCCCAGGCCAAGCAGAACTACGACGCCGGGCCGCAGCAGAACCGGTTCGACATCGCGGCAAAGCAGGCATTGGCGCAGCGCCAGCAGCTGCTGGTGGAGGACCTGCGCCGCCAGGTCGCGCTGCTCGAGGTGACCTCACCGGTCGACGGCCAGGTGGGCCAGGTGCAGATCGCCGATCGCGCCAGCGTTGCGAAAGACGTGCCGCTGCTGACGGTGGTGGATCTGTCGGCGCTCGAGGTCGAGATCAAGGTCCCTGAGACCTTTGCGCATGATCTGAAGCCCGGGATGAGCGGCGACATCAGCGGCGATGGTCATCACTGGAACGCCAGCGTCAGCGGCGTATCGCCCGAGGTCGTCAACGGCCAGGTCACCGCGCGGCTGCGCTTCGGCGATGCGAAACCCGCCGGCCTGCGCCAGAGCCAGCGCCTCGCGGTGCGCATCCTGCTCGACCGGCGCGAGAACGTGCTGATGGTGGACCGCGGTCCCTTCATGGACCAGGACGGCGGCACCTCGGCGTACATTGTGACCGGCAATGTCGCGCAGCGCCGCCCGATACAGCTCGGCGCCGCCAGTCTTTCCAGGGTCGAGATCCTCGACGGCGCCGCCGTCGGCGATCAGATCGTGATTTCAGGCACCGACGCGTTCCGCGGCGCCGAGCGCGTGGTGCTGAGCCGATGAACGCGCCGATGAACGCACTCCACCCGCAAGAGGCCTCCGCATGCTCAAGATGACCCACCTGTCGAAGGTCTACCGCACCGAAGTGGTCGAGACCTACGCACTGCGCGATTTCTCGATCCACGTGCGCGAGGGCGAGTTCGTGGCGGTCACGGGACCCTCGGGCTCGGGCAAGACCACATTCCTGACGATCGCCGGCCTGCTCGAGGAGTTCACCGGCGGCGCCTACCAGCTCGATGGCGTCGACGTGCAGGGCATGAATGACGATCAGCGCTCGCGGCTGCGCAACGAGAAGATCGGCTTCATCTTCCAGGCCTTCAACCTGATACCGGACCTGAGCATTGCCGAGAACGTCGAGGTGCCGCTGCGCTATCGCGGCTTCAGCGCCGCCGAGCGCCGGCGCCGTATCCAGCAATCGCTGGAACGCGTGGGCCTGGCCGCGCGCCAGCGCCACTACCCGGCCGAACTGTCCGGCGGGCAGCAGCAGCGCGCTGCGATCGCGCGCGCGCTGGCCGGCACGCCGCGGCTGCTGCTGGCCGATGAGCCCACCGGCAACCTCGACACGCAGATGGCGCGCGGTGTCATGGAACTGCTGGAGGAGCTGCATCGCGATGGCGCCACCATCGTGATGGTGACGCACGATCCGGAGCTGGCCATCCGCGCGCAGCGCGAGGTGCACATCGTCGATGGCCAGGTGGTGGACGTGGCCGTCGAACCGCGCCTGATGAGCGGGGCTGCGCGGGTGCAGAATGTTTAACTATTACGTAGGTCTCGCGCTGCGCAGCCTGCGGCGCAACCCGGTGCTCACCGCGCTGATGGTGGTCACCATCGGGGTCGGCATCGGCGCCTCGATGACCACGCTGACCGTGTTCCGCGCCATGGATGCGGATCCGCTGCCGCACAAATCGCGGCAGCTGTTCGTGCCGCAGATCGACAACTGGGGGCCGGGCGAGCACAACGCGGAGTCGGTCGACAAGCTCGAGGATCAGCTCAGCTACATCGACGCGGTGACGCTGATGCGGGCGCACGAGGCGCCGCACCAGAACGCCGCCTACGCCACGCTGTTCGCGCTGACGCCTGACAACCCCGAGCTCAAACCCTTCAAGGCCGAGGGGCGTGCGACCTTCACCGATTTCTTCTCGATGTTCGATGTGCCGTTCCAGTATGGCGGCCCCTGGAGCAGTGCCGAGGACGAAGCGCACACCCCGGTAGTGGTCATCAACCAGGAGCTCAATAAAAAACTCTTCGGCGGTGCCAACAGCGTCGGCCGCAGCATCAATCTCGACGACCACGATTACCGCATCATCGGCGTCATGGCGGAATGGAACCCGGCGCCGCGCTTCTACGACCTGACCAACGAGAATTTCGCCAAGACCGCGCAGGTGTTCCTGCCGTTCACCGTGGCCATCGACCGGCAGATGAGCTCCTGGGGCAACACCAATTGCACCAATCGCAACGATAGCGGCTGGCAGGGGCTGCTCAATTCCAACTGCGTCTGGATCCAGTTCTGGGTGGAGCTGCCCACGCTCAAGGCCGAGAATAATTACCGCGTCTGGCTCAACAACTACGCGGCCGAACAGCAGCACCACGGCCGCTTCAACTGGCCGGCTCACACCAAGCTGCGGAATCTGCGCGACTGGCTGAGCTACGAGCACGTGGTCAGCGATGAAACGCGCATCCTGGTGCTGGTGTCCTTCAGCTTCCTGCTGGTCTGCGTGCTCAACGCCATGGGACTGATGCTGGCGAAATTCATGGGCCGCGCGGCCGACATCGGCGTGCGGCGCGCGCTCGGCGCCAACCGCCGCGCCATCCTGGCGCAGTGCCTGATCGAAGCCGGTGTGGTCGGACTGGCGGGCGGACTGCTCGGCGTGCTGCTGACCGTGCTGGGACTGTGGGCGCTGCGCGGTGTGCTGTCCGAGCAGATCCTGGACCTCACCAACCTGGATCCCGCGGGCGTTGGGATCGCATTGCTGCTGGCCATCGCCGCGACGATTCTGGCGGGCCTCTATCCCACCTGGCGGGCGGCGCATGTGCAGCCGGCCTGGCAGCTCAAGGCCCAATAGGCGCAACAGGAGACGAGCCGATGGAAATCCTGCCAATCCTCTCCGCCATGCGCCGTAACAAGGTCGGCGCCGTGCTGGTCGCCATGCAGATGGCCCTGACCCTGGCCATCCTCTCCAACGCGCTGTTCATCATCCAGCAGCGGCTGGCCAATAGCGCGCGTCCGAGCGGCGCCGATGAAGCCAATGTGCTGGCGATCTCGAACCAGTGGGTCGGCAACCCGCCGGACGAATCGGCCATGGTCCAGGCGGACCTGGCGGCATTGCGCGCGCTGCCCGGCGTGGTCGATGCCACGGTGACCAACTCCTATCCACTCACCAACTCCGGCTGGGGGGATGGCGTGGACCTCAAGCCCAATCAGCACGAGTCCACGGGCCACATGGCGCGCTACTTCGCCGATGAACACACCCTCGCGGCGCTGGGCCTGACGCTGACCGCGGGCCGCAACTTCCGCGCCGAGGAGATCGTCGATCACGAACGCAACGCGAACATCGTGCCCTCGACGCTGATCCTCTCGCGTGCGCTGGCCTCGCAGCTGTTTCCCGCCGGCGATGCGCTCGGCAAGGTGGTCTACACCAGCGGCAACAAGACCGAGGGCTCGACCATCATCGGCATCGTCGATCGGCTGCAGGCGCCGTGGGTGGGCAATGGGTCCTGGGCAGCGGACTGGGTCGAGAACTCGGTGCTCGAACCGTTTCGCTACGTGGCGCAGAGTTCCTACTACCTGGTGCGCACCCAGCCCGGACAGCTCGATGCCGTGCGGCACACGGCCCAGCAGACACTGTTCGAGGTCCATCGCGCGCGCGTGCTCGACAAACTGCAGTCCATGACCGAGGCGCGGCACGAGGTGTATCGCGACGATCGCGGACTGGCGCTGATCCTGGCCGTGGTCTGCCTCATCCTGCTGGGCGTCACGGCGTTCGGGATCGTGGGCCTGACCAGCTACTGGGTGGCGCAGCGCCGCCGCCAGATCGGCATCCGCCGCGCGCTCGGTGCCACGCGCGGCGCCATCGTGCGCTACTTCCAGACCGAGAACCTGATGATCGCGGCCACTGGCGCGGTGGTCGGCATCGCGCTCGCCATCTCGCTGAATCTGTGGATGGTCAGCAGTTTCGAACAGCATCGGCTGCACGGCGCCTATCCCATCATCGGCGCCGTGGCGGTGCTGCTGCTGGGCCAGCTGGCGGTGTTCTGGCCGGCGCTGCGCGCCGCGTCGATTCCGCCGGCATTGGCGACCCGCAGCGTCTAACATCGCCACCATGCGCACTGTACTGGTGATCGACGATACGCCGGCGGTCGCCCAGGCGCTGGAGCTGCTGTTCCGGCTGCACGACATCCGCACCCTGGCCGCGTTCACGCCGCAGCAGGGGCTGGCGACGCTGGCGCGCGAGCACGTGGATCTGGTGATCGCCGACATGAACTTTTCCGCCGATACCACCTCGGGCGAGGAAGGCCAGGCGCTGTTCAAGGCCATCCGCGAGCCTTACCCCGACCTGCCCGTGATCCTGCTGACCGCCTGGACGCATCTGGAGTCGGCGGTGCGGCTGGTCAAGGAAGGCGCGGCCGACTATGTGGCCAAGCCCTGGGACAACGACAAACTGCTCGCGACGGTGGAGAACCTGCTGGAGCTGTCCGAGAGCACGCACCACGCCAAGAAGCTGCAGCGCGAACGGCGCGCGCGCCGCGCCCGGCTGGCGACGCAGTACGATCTGCGCTCGGCGGTGTTCGAGTCGCAGGCCATGGAAGCGGCCATCGAGCTGGCCTGTCGCGTGGCGCGCGCCCCGGTGCCGGTACTGATCACCGGGCCTAACGGCGCCGGCAAGGAGCGCATCGCCGAGATCCTGCACGCCAACTCCAACGCGCGCAGCGGCACGTTCGTGGCCATCAACTGCGGCGCCATTCCTTCGGAGCTGATCGAGGCGGAGCTGTTCGGCGCCGAGGCCGGCGCCTATACCGGCGCGCATCGTGCGCGCGTCGGGCGCTTCGAGGCTGCCGATGGCGGCACGCTGTTCCTGGATGAAATCGGCAACCTGCCGCTGGCCGGACAGGTGAAACTGCTGCGCGTGCTCGAGACCGGCCAGTTCGAGCAGCTCGGCTCCAGCCGCACACGCCAGACCCGCGCGCGCGTCATCAGCGCCACCAACGCGGACCTGCCGACGCTGATCCGCGAAGGGCGTTTCCGCGAGGACCTCTACTATCGCCTGAACGTCATCGAGATCTCATTGCCGCCGCTGGCCGAGCGGGCCGAGGACATCCTGCCGCTGGCCGAGTACTTTCTGGGATCAGCCCTGCGCCTCAGCGATGAAGCCGTGGCCGCGCTGCTGGCGCACGACTGGCCGGGCAATGTGCGCGAACTGCGCAACTCCATCGAGCGCGCGAAGCTGCTGGCGCGGGACTCGGTGGTACAGCGCTCGGACCTGAATCTGCCGCCGGCTGCGCATCGCCCCGGCGCGGCGCACGGCAGCGTGCCCGGGCGGGATGAAGAGCACCTGACCCGCGAGAACATCGAGGCCAGCCTGCGGGCCGCGGCCGGCAATATCTCGCGCGCCGCGCAGAGCCTGGGGCTGTCGCGCCAGGCGCTGTATCGGCGCATGGAGCGCTTCGGGCTGCGCGAGCCGAGCGGCGGCTGATGCGCTCAGGGTCCCGCGCCTGGAGCCTGGAAGGCAAGCTCGCGGCGCTGCTGCTGCTGGTGGGCGCCGGCGGCGCGCTGGCGGGTCTGTTGCTGCCGCGCTGGATCGAACGCCCCGGTATGGCCCTGGCCGCGGCCGTGGCACTGGGGCTGCTGCCTGCGATGTGGCTGGCGAATCGAGCGCTGCGCCCGGCGCGGCGGCTGCTGCGCGCCATGTCGGGCGCGGTGGCGAGCTACCGGGATGGCGACTTCAGTCTCTCGCTGGTGGTGGACCGCGACGATGAGCTCGGCGAGCTGCTGGTGGCGCATAACGAGCTCGGCCGCGCGCTGCGCGAGCAGCGCTCGCACCTGGTCCAGCGCGAGCTGCTGCTCGACACGGTGACGCAGAACTCGCCTGTGGTGCTGCTGCTGGTGGATGGTCACCGCAACATCGTCTACGCGAACCTGGCCGCGCGGCACCTGTTCAACGATGGGCGCAGTCTGCTCGGCCAGGATTTCGGCGAGCTGCTGCAGCGCTATCCGCAGGGACTGCAGAGCGCCACCCAGTCGGGCGCCGACACGCTGTTCTCGGTGGAGATCGATGGCGATGAGGAGACCTTCCATCTCTCGCAGCGACCCTTCCTGCTGCAGGGCCGGGCGCACCGGCTGTACCTGATCAAGCGCCTGACTCGCGAGCTGTCGCGGCAGGAAGTGCAGACCTGGAAGCGGCTGATCCGCGTGCTGTCCCACGAGCTCAATAATTCCCTCGGTCCCATCGCCTCGATGGCGCACTCCGGCGCGCAGTTCGCGCAGCGCGGCGATCGCGAGGCACTGGATGGCATCTTCGCCACCATCAGCGAGCGCGCCGAGCATCTGCACCAGTTCATCAGTCGCTACGCGACCTTTGCCAAGCTGCCGGCGCCGCGCCCCGAAGCGGTGGAATGGGCCGGCTTCATCGATGAGCTGCTGCGCGTGCAGCCCTGCCGCGTGGTCGGCGCGCTGCCGGCCGCGCCTGGCTGGTTCGACCGCGGGCAGCTCATGCAGGCGCTGATCAATCTGATCAAGAACGCGCGCGAGGCCGATGGGGCGGCCGATCAGATCGAACTGCAGGTCAGCATTGTGAGCAACGAGCAGCGCATCGAGGTGCGCGATCGCGGACCGGGCATGACTGAGACCGTGCTGACGCAGGCCGTGCTGCCGTTCTATTCCACCAAGCGCAATGGCACCGGCCTGGGGTTGGCACTGACGCGCGAAATTGCCGAGGCGCATGGCGGCCGCATACGGATCGCCAATCGCGAAGATGGCGGACTGTCGGTGCTGCTGGCATTGCCGCTGGCCGTGTCCGCACTGTCCGCCTGAGTTCGTTCACACCTGTCCGCGGACAATGTTTAGGCGACCAGCGTTCTTCTATATCTGTCGAACAAACAGCAGCTTACAAATTTTTAGAAACTGGCACGGCGCTTGGATTGTATTCCTCAGTGAATCATCAACCTTGAGGACGCTGACATGAACATGAACTTCAAAACCGCCTTCCGACCCCTGGTACTGGTGCTGTGCGCGGGCTCTGCTCTCGGCGCGGCCTGCAGCAGCGAGCCTGCCTCGGCCGCCAACTCTGACGGCATGACGGTGTCGTACCAGGATCTGAATCTGTCGAACCAGGCCGACGTGCGCGTGCTGTATCGCCGTCTCAAGCATGCGGCCAGCGATGTCTGCGGCAATGTGCCGGAGCAGGAACTGGCTCGTCACCTGGCCTTCGAGCGCTGCTACAACGCGGCCCTGGAGCGCGCCGTGACGCAGATCGATCTGCCGCAGCTGCAGGCGATGTACCAGAGCGAGACCGCCGCGCCGACCAAGCGCGGTTGAGAGAGATGCAGAGCGTGTCTACTCGGGCGCTCGCAGCGGCAGCTGATCGGTGCGTGCCACCGCACGACGCTGCGGCAGCGAAGCTGCGATGCACCCGAGAGCACGCTGGGAGACCGCGCGCCAGGTGGTGAGTTTGCCGCCGTAGATGGACAGCACCCGGGGCTTCATGGCGCGATCGGGAATCAGCTGCGTTTCGCGTGAGCGCGAGAACGCGCGATCCGGGCCGGCCGGCAACACCCGCAGGCCGGCGAAGCTCTCGATCAGATCCGAATCCGCCACCGCGCGCCAGCGCGGGAAGTAATGCTTGAGCACGCCCAGGAGATAGTCAGTCTCGGCCGCTGTCGGTGCCACCAGCGCCGGATCCCCCTCGTAGCGGGTCTCGGTGGTGCCCACCATCAGCTGGCCCTTCCACGGCATCACGAACACCGCGCGGCCGTCGTGCGGGCTTTCCAGATAATAGATTCCGCGTTCGACCGTGCCGGGCAGCACCAGGTGAGTGCCCTGCACGCACTCGAGCGCCGGCACGCTGATGGCCGGCGTGATCAGACGTGCGACGCGATCAGCCCAGGGGCCGGCGGCATTGACCAGCACGCGCGCGCGCGCCTCGATCGAAGTCTCGCCCTGTGCATAGCGCAATAGCACGCCGTCCTCTTCGAGGCTGGCGGATTCGAAGCGCGCGGGGCAGCGCAGCTGCGCGCCCAGCTGCAGAGCGGACTGCTGCACGGCGCGCGTGAGCGCGCGGTCATCGGTCTGGCCGTCCTGATACCAGAACACGGCCTGGAGTCCTTCGGTGTCGAGGCCATCGAGAGTGCCCCACTCACTCTTCGGCACGGTGCCGAAACGCGACTCGGGCCGCAGCGAGGACAGCAGCGCGTAGAGACTCAAGCCGATGCGCAGCTGCCAGGGCCGGCGGCGCGTGTGCGCGTACACCGGAATGTAGAAACGCTGCACTCGCACCAGCCCGGGCGCCAGCCGCAGCATCAGGCCGCGCTCGCGCAGGCTCTCGCGCACCAGCCCGAACTGCCCGGTTTCCAGATACCGCAGGCCGCCATGGATCAGCTTGCTGGAGCGGCTCGAGGAGCCGGCCGCCACGGCAGTCTGTTCCAGCAGCAGCACCGAATGACCGGCCGCAGCGGCCGCCTGGGCAACGCCGGTGCCGTGAATGCCGCCGCCGATGACGGCTACGTCGAAGCTTTCCATCAGGACTGCGGCAGTGCCCGCACGGCCTCATTCATCGCGGCCACGGCCATGGTCTCGATGTGGTGGGCGCCGCGCTGCGTGAGCGACACTGCCAGCGGCAGGGTATCGACTTCATAGATGACCCATTCCCAGGTGCCGCGCCAGAGCGCGCCATTGGGCGGTAGATGCTCCTGGTCGCCGAACAGAAACTCCGGCTGCAGCGCCTCGGACTTCAGGCGGGCGTGGTCCGTATAGTCACTTAAGACCCAACCTATGCGCACGCCGCTGACCTGGCGCGCGCGGTACACGGCGGCGAGATCGAAGGAAATCACCACGCACTGGCGCTGCGAGGGTTTGACGACATCGAGCACGCGGCCGACCACCTGGTCGTGGCCAAAGCGCAGCAGGCTCTCGCGCTTGATTTCGACGAACAGCGTCACTTCGGGCCGGGATTCGATGAGCTTGAGTACATCGCGCAGCAACGGGATGCGGGTGCCGCGATAGCGTTCACCGAAGCGCACGGTCTCGGGCACTTCGATCTCGCGGATCTCGCGCGCGCGCATCTCGAACACGCTGCCGGTGACGCCGGCGGTGCGCTCCAGCGAGGGGTCGTGGATGACGATGGGCACGCCGTCGGCCGAGAGCTGCACGTCGAGTTCGAGGTATTTGAGTCCCAGGTTGAGCGCCGACTCGAAGGCGGCCAGCGTGTTTTCCGGGAAGTCGCGCGCGTTACCGCGGTGCGCGACCAGCGAAATCGGTCGGGGATTACTCAAGCGAAACGTCCAATAATCAAGGCAGCAGTATAGCTAGCTCTTTTTTCCCGAGCCGCGCTTTTCCTCGAATTGGACGATGGGCTCGCCGCTGGTGACGATCACATCGCCGTCGATGGTGGCACCGCGCGCCATGGCGATGCTGCGGGCGCTGACGCGGCCGCGGATCACGGCCGTGGCGGCGATTTCGATGCGCTCGGTGACGCTGATGGCGCCGGTGATGCGGCCCGCGACCACGGCACTGACGGCATGCACTTCCCCCACCCATTCCGCATCCGCGCTGATCGAGAGCTCGCCGCGTACGTTGCCATCGCCCTGCACGCTGCCGCCGAGCATGAGCGCGCCGGGGGTCTCGATATCCCCCACCAGCCGCGTGCCGCTGGCCAGCAGGGAAGGGGTGCCGCCGATGCGATCGAGCAGCCGTCGTCGTGGTTTCTCAGCCATGGGCGCTAGTGTGCACGCCGGCCACTGGGCCGTCATCTGTCCGCGGACTGCTACAATGCCGGCCATGAAAACGCATGCGAATCGATGGTCCATCGTCGCGCTGGCGGGCGCCCTGATGCTCGCCGGCTGCAGTCACGAGGCCGCCGACTGGAAATCCGCCAGCACGGCCGACACCGCCGAGGCCTACCAGCAGTTCCTGACACAGCATCCCAAGAGTGCCAATGCGGCGCAGGCGCAGACGCGCATCCAGCAGATCCAGGAAGATCATGACTGGCAGGCCGCGACCTCAGCCGACTCGCGCGAAGCCTACGAGCAGTTCACGGCGCAGCACCCCGACAGCAAGTGGGTGCAGGAAGCGCGCATTCGCATCGAGAACTTTGCCCAGTCCGGTGCCGCTGCCGGCGGCGCGGGCGCAGGCGTTGCCGCCAGTGCTGCGACCGGTGCTCCCGTGGCCAGTGTCAGCCCGGGTGCCACCAAGATGCCGGGCAAACAGTCGCATGTGGCGACCATGGCCGGCGCGCACTACGTGCAGCTCGGCGCCTATCACAACCAGGCCGGCGCGGAATCGCAGTGGAAGCATTTGAGCGTCAAGTACGCGCGCGAGCTCGGCACGCTGACGCCGCGCTACGTGGCGGGCAAGGTGAAATCGCAGCCCGTGGTGCGGTTGCAGGTGGCGGTGAGCTCGCGGGCCCAAGCCAAGGCGTTGTGCGACAAGCTCAAGGCGCACCAGCAGCCCTGTGTGCCCGTGGGCGCCGGTTGACGCCGCCAGGCGACAGGTTCCGACCATTTTTGCCGGACAGAACGCGTCAACTTTAAGTCGGCGGTGACAGGAAATGTCATATCCGCGCCACCGGCGCCTATTACCGATTGTGTACCATTATATTAAGTGATTGAATTTTAACCACTTTGTAAAATTGGTACGCGATTTGCTTCATCAAAGCTGTAAGGTTTTCCCCTAACCTTTGCGAACAACGTTCCCCGGTGTTCGCCTTTAAGGCGCCGCAGCCTAAACAGCTTCGCGGCGCTTTTCTTTTGCGGCGCCGATTCGCACCCAGGCGTTGAATTGCGCGCTTTTAGCTCAACACTCCCTATATGGTCCCCGACGCATTGAACCAGGTGATACCGCGCGCGTTTGCCGACGCCGCCTCCCAGGTGCGCGCGCGCACATTGGCCAACGGTCTGACCTTGCTGGTCTGGCCAAACCACAATATCCCGAGCGTCTCGCTGCACAACTGGGTGCGCGCCGGCAGCCGCAACGAGGGCGGCGGCCGCACCGGGCTCGCGCATTTCTTCGAGCACATGATGTTCAACGGCACCAGCCGTTACGCGCGCGGCGAGTTCGACCGGCTCATGGAAGCGCAGGGCGGCAGCAACAATGCCTTCACTTCGCAGGACGTCACGGTCTACCAGGACTGGTTTCCGAAGTCGGCGCTGGAACTGGTGTTCGAGCTCGAGAGCGACCGCATCGCGAATCTCGCCTTCGAGCCCGCGGTGGTCGAGAACGAGCGCAAGGTGGTCTACTCCGAGCGGCGCATGCGCGTCGATGACAGCAACGCGGCGCTGCTGGATGAGCAGGTGCAGGCCACGGCCTTCCAGGTGCATCCCTATAGAATTCCGACCATCGGCTGGCCGAAGGATATCGAGTCCTGGACGCTGGATGACCTGCAGGGTTTCTATCGCACCTACTACGCGCCCAACAATTGCACGCTGATCGTGGTGGGCGATGTCGAACCCGAGCCCGTATTCGCGCTGGCCGAGCGCACCTTCGGCCTGATCCCGCGCGGGCGCACGCCGCCGACGGTGGACCTGGTAGAGCCCGAGCAGCGCGCCGAGCGCCGCATCGCACTCGAGCGCCCGGGGCAGAACCCGCTGCTGCAGCTGGCCTGGCATGCGATCCGCGCCAGCGATGTGCGCGAACCGGCCCTGAACGTGCTGCAGACCATCCTCGTGGGCGGCGATGCCAGCCGGCTGCACCGCTCGCTGGTCGAGGAGGAGCGGCTCGCTGTAGCGATCGGCGGCGGCTGGTCGGAAGGCTTCGATCCGAATGTGTTCGTGCTGCACGCGACGCTCTCCGAGGGCGGCGACACGCGTGTGCTCGAGGCCGCCATCGATGGGCAGCTGGCGCGCGTGGTGGCCGAGGGCATCACCGAGGCCGAACTCAGGCGCGCCAAGAATCTGGCCGCCGCCGATTTCTGGCGCGGAGTCGCCACCATCGAGGGCAAGGCGCGGATGCTGGGCGAATACGCGGTCATGCACGGCGATTACCAGCATCTCTTTACCGCCCCCGCGGCCTACGAGCGCGTGACGCTGGAGGATGTGCAGCGGATTGCGCGCCAGGTGTTTCAGCCGCAGCGGCGCACGGTGGGCATATTGAAACCCACCGGCGAACCCTTGATCGAAGAGGCCGCGCTCGATGAGGCGGATGCATGAAGATCCCGCCGCACCAGCGCCTGCGCCTGTCCAACGGGCTGAAGCTGATTCTGCTGCCGCGCGCGGATGTGCCACTGATTGCCTGCGATGCCATCGTGCGCGGTGGCGCGCGGCTGGATCCTGAACCGCTGGCTGGCCTTGCGAGCGTGACGGCCGATATGCTGACGCGCGGCGCCGGTGCGCGCGATGCGTTTGCTTTCGCCGACGCGGTGGAAGGGGCCGGCGCCAGTCTCGATGCCGGCGCGCATGCCGAGGCGGTGGGACTGCACGGTGTATTCCTGGCGCGCGATCACGCGCTGATGCTCGAGCTGCTGGCCGATGCCCTGCAGCGGCCGCGGTTCGATGCGGCCGAGCTGGGCCGGGTGCGGGAACGGCGCGTGGAATTCATCAAGGCCACCAAGGATTCCGAGCCGCAGAGCCTGATCGGCAACTACGGGCGCGCGCTGCTGTTTGGCGAACATCCGTTTGCCAAGCCCACGGGCGGCAGCGAGCGCAGCCTCGCGCTGCTTACGCCTGAGGACCTGCGGCGCTACGAACGCGATCACATCGGCGCCGACCGCACCACGCTGGTGTTTGCAGGCGACATCGACATCGACAAACTTAAGTCTGAAGTCGAGGCCGCCTTTGGCGGCTGGCGCGCGGCCGCAGTGCCGCTGGCGCCGCTGGCGCCGGCGCAGCGCGCGCGCGGGCGGCGGGTGCGGCTGATCGATGCCCCCGAGTCGACGCAGACCTATTTCTGGATCGGAAACCTGGGCGTAGCCCGCAAGTTTCCGGCGCGCGCGGCGCTGGAGATCACCAACACGGCCTTCGGCGGCAGCTTTGGCTCGATGCTGATGCAGGCGCTGCGCGTGCGCAGCGGCCTGACCTACTCCGCCAGTTCGCATTTCCGCCGCGCCAGCGTGCCGGCGGAATTCGCGATCAGCTCCTTTACCGAGACGCCGAGTACCAGCCGCGCAGTCACGATTGCGCTCGAGACGCTGGATGCGCTCAAGCGGCAGCATTTACCTGCACGCGCCATCGACTCCGCGCGCAGCTACATCCTGGGCCAGTACCCGCAGGGCTTCGAGACCGCGGCCGACTGGGCCACGGCGCTGGCGGAGCTGGATCTGTATGACCTGCCCGACAGCAACATCAATGAATTCCCCGAGGCGCTGCGCGCCGTGGATGGCGAGCAGTCGCGCCAGGTGATTGCCGATGCATTCCCGGATAGCGATGACGTCGATATCGTGCTGATCGGCGATGCCGCGCGGATTCGGGCCGAGGCTGCGACCTTTGGGACTTTGAGCGAGCGCTCGCTGGCAACGCCGGAATTCTCCTAGCCTGACTCCTGTCAACGGACGGCGCGTTGCGCCGTTGGCTTCCTACTGCCACGGCGTGCTGGTCAAAGACGCCGCAGTCAGGGAGGACGGCAAACCATGTTATGTAAGGACTACTGGCGCTTAACCGCCGCACTCGCAGCATCGATCCTGCTCAGTGCCTGCGGCGGCGGTGGATCCTCCGGTAGCGCCTCGAGCACCGCGCCGCCGTCATCGACGACCACACCGCCTCCGACAAGCACGCCGCCTTCAGCCGCTGCGCCCACGGTTTCGGACGCCTCGCGATTGCTGGAGCAGGCAACCTTCGGTGTGACCGCGGGCGATCTCGCCAATGTCCAGAGCATCGGGATCGATGCCTATCTAACGGCGCAGTTGAATGTAGCGCCCTCACAGTACACCGGCTTCAGTTACACACCGCACACGGCGCCGAGTACCTGCAAGAGCGACGGCACACCGGGCGATGCCGCCAGCATCTGTGCGCGCGATCAATATTCGAACTTCCAGGTGCAGCGGCAATTCTTCATACACGCGCTGACCGGGCCCGATCAGTTGCGCCAGCGCGTGGCATTCGCGCTGTCGCAGATCTTCGTGGTCTCGAACATCGAGATCTACGAGGCCTACGGCATGGCCGACTATCAGAACATGCTGCTCAAGGATGCGTTTGCCAACTACCGCACGCTGTTGCAGGACGTGACGCTGAGCCCGGTGATGGGGCATTACCTGGACATGGCCAACAACGCCAAAACTAACGCTGCCGCCGGCACGGAACCGAATGAGAACTACGGTCGCGAAGTGCTGCAACTGATGTCCATCGGCGTCAATGCCCTGAATGCCGATGGATCGCTGCAGCTCGATAGCAGCGGCGCGCCCATACCCACCTACAACCAAGCGGTAGTCGACGGGTTCTCGGCGGTCTTCACCGGCTGGACTTATCCGCCGTTGGCGGGCGCTACGCTTAAGTGGAACGATCCGATCAATTTCGATGGGGTCATGGTATCGGTGGCCGCGCAGCATGAACCTGCTTCCAAACTGCTGCTGGACGGGCTTACCACCGCTGCGAACCAGACCCCGGAGGAGGATCTGAAAACGGCGCTCGATGATATTTTCAATCATCCGAATGTCGGTCCGTTCATTGGTAAGCAACTGATCCAGCACCTGGTCACGAGCAATCCCAGTGCGGCGTATATCGCGCGTATCTCGGCGGTGTTTGCGAACAACGGCCAGGGCGTGCGGGGTGATCTGGGCGCGGTCGTGACGGCCATCCTGACCGACCCGGAAGCGCGCGGCGATGCACCCACCGCCAGCGACTTCGGTCACCTGCGCGAACCGGCGCAGTTCGTCACTGCGACAATTCGAAGCCTCGGTGGCCAGTCGGACGGTGAGTACCTCGAGAGCGCCTCGGCGGCGATGGGACAGCCCATCTATGGCGCGCCCTCGGTCTTCAACTACTACCCGCCGAGCAACCTGTTGCCGGGCACCTCGACCCTGGCGCCGGAGTTTGCAATCGCCAACGCCGCGACGGCGCTGGCGCGCGCGAATTTCATCAACACCGTGATCGTGCAGGGCGGCGCCAAGGCGGACCCGACCGTCACCGGCAGCACGGGCACCAGCCTCTCATTGAGCTCGTTCGCCACGATCACCGATCCGGCGGCACTGGTGGCGCAATTCAATCAAACACTGATGCACGGCAGTCTCTCGGCACAGGCGAGCGCGATCATCGCGTCCGCCGTCGGCTCCCAGGATCCCGCGAGCCCGCTCGCCGGGGCGCAGACCGCGGCCTATCTGATTCTTTCCTCCGGGCAGTACCAGGTGGAGCGTTGACATGAAGCGTCGCAGTTTCCTCTGCCATGCCGGGGCGCTGGCCGGCTCGGCCGCGCTGGGTCAACTCGGCTCCCTGGCTGTGAGCGCCGCGGGAAGTGATGACTACAAAGCGCTGGTCTGCATCTTCCTGGCCGGCGGCAATGACAGCAACAACATGATCGTCCCGGTCGATGCCGCAGGCTATGCCAGCTACGCCAGCATCAGGGGCGACCTGGCGCTGCCGCAGGCCGGGCTGCTACCGCTGCAGGAGGCCGGTGGCGTACTGCGTTACGGTCTGCATCCGAACTTAAGCGGGCTGCAGTCCCTGTGGAGCACCGGGCATCTGGCGGTGGTCGCGAACGTGGGCACGCTGGTGCAGCCGCTCACCAAGGCGCAGTACCTGTCCACCGCGACACAGAAGCCGGAATCGCTATTTTCGCATATCGATCAGCAGCACGAGATGCAGGCCTCGATTGCCAGCGTCTCTTCCAACACTGGATGGGGAGGCCGACTCTCGGACCAGCTGGCCGCGATGAATCTGAATGCCAGCGTGCCGCCGATGATTTCGACCGGCGGCAACAACCTGTTCGTGACCGGTGCGGCCTCGCAGGCGCTGGTGATTCCCACCAGCGGATCCTTCGGGCTCAGCGGGTTTACGGGCAGCGCAGGGGATGCGGCACGCCGCTCGGCGCTCGCCAGTCTGCTGGATGTCGATCAGAGTGCCGACCTGATCGCCGCGGCGGAAAACGTCATGAGCGGTGCGCTCAGCAGCAGCGCGGTGCTCAATCCGATCCTGACGGCGAGCACGACCACGGCTGCCGGGCCCTTTGCCGGGCTGACGACCAGCATCGCCAAGCAATTGCTGGCGATCGCCAAGGTCATCGAAGCGCGCGCCACCCTGGGTGCGCAGCGGCAGGTATTTCTGGCCGTGCTGGGTTCCTTCGACACCCACACCGACCAGATCAATCAGCAGGGGACTCTCTTTGCGCAGCTCGATCCGGCGCTCTCGGCCTTTCATGCCGCGATGGCGGCCATCGGCGCCGGCAGCGATGTCACGACATTCACGCTGTCCGATTTCTC
The DNA here is from genome assembly GCA_963819195.1 of uncultured Gammaproteobacteria bacterium. Lineage (GTDB taxonomy): Bacteria > Pseudomonadota > Gammaproteobacteria > Steroidobacterales > Steroidobacteraceae > FEN-1191. Next base: position 5,706 of record CAWFVL010000004.1, on the reverse strand, counting down.
ACGGACCTTCCAGCCCAATACCGGCGGCGGTTCGGATCATGCCTGGGGCAGCCACCAGCTCGTGATCGGGGATGCGGTTAAAGGCCAGGCTCTGTACGGGACGATGCCGCAGCTGGCGCTCGGCAGCCCGGACGATGAGGGCAATGAAGGACGCTGGATTCCGAGCATCGCGGTAGATCAGTATGCCGCCACACTCTCCAGCTGGTTTGGAGCCAGCGCGAGTGCGCTGGCCCAGGTACTGCCGAATCTGTCAGCTTTCCCGGGGGCGCCGCCGGCATTTCTATAGCGAAGCCGATCGCAGTCAGCGCAGCGCGCCGCCTGATCCGTCCGCCAGCCACTCGGCTTCCTCGGCCGAACTCTTGCGCTCGAGCGCGGCGTTGCGCGCCGGAAAGCGCCCGAAGCGCGCGATGATGTCGCGGTGCTCGACGGCGTCTGAGAGCGCCTCCTTGAACGTGGCCTGAAGTTCGCCAGGCGCCTCATCCACCAGCCGCCGGAACGCCGCCACCGATTCATCCTGCACGTCGAGGGACTCGGCGTGCTGCAGCGGCATATAGAAGAAGATGCGCTCGAGCGGATCCAGCGCCGCATCGGCGCCATACAGCATCCCGGACACGCTTAAGGAAAGCGCCTGGTGATCCTGGGCGTAGGCCTGCGCGGTGCCGCGATAGAAATGGCGCGAGAACTGGTCCAGCAGCACGATCAGCGCCAGCCGCCGGCGCGGACTGGATTCCCAGCCCGCAAGCAAGCCGGCTTCCGCGGCCTGCATGGTTTCCCCGAAGCGGTCGCGGATCAGTTCATCGTACTGGGGGATCAGCTCGGGCGCCGCCTGGGCGCCGAACCAGAGGCGCGAATGGTGCCGCACCGACAGTTCCGTGTAAGGACGCGGTCCGAACCAGAACAGCAGCACGTCCTGGGCGCGCGCGGCGGGCATCAACCTAAGCCTAACGTAGCAACGGCTATTCGCGCAGGCTTTCGAGGTAGCCCTTGGCCAGCGCGGACAACCGCTTGTGCGCCAGCTCCCGTGCCTTGGGCGCATCGGCAATGTGCTCGAGCGGGCCGGTGACCAGCATGCGTCGCACGGCCGGGTCGCGCGCGGAGATGCGGGCCATTTTGTTGAGCACGGTAAAGGCGCGGTAGATCTTGTCGCGCGGGGTGCGCCGGGATTCGATGGAGCGGGCCAGATACTGGCCAAACCGGCTGTAGAGGAAGTAATCGTCGTTGCCGACCTGGAAGCGGGCTTCGGCAAAAAAATCGGGAAAATTCTTTTCGAGATACTGATTCACATGGTGAAGACGGGGCCCAGGTTCGCTGGTAGCGGACGCTTTGCGCTTCTTCATTGCCTTTGTTTCACACCTCCGTGGGTTTTAACGCGCGCGCACGATAGGGCAGTGTGCCTCGCGAATCAATAGGACAGCGCACAGTTCTGTGCGCGTGCGGAGTGCGCCTAGCGCGACTGGCCGCGATGCGGCTTGGGTTTCTTGCGCGGCGGCGGGCGCCGCTCGACCACGCCGGCGGCGAGCGGGCGTCCCTTGACGCGCACGCGCTGCAGGCGCTCGAGTATCTCGGCAGGCATGCCGGCCGGCAGCCGCACGAAGGTGTGATCTTCCTGGATGTCGATGCCGTTGATCTGTGAGCCATCCAGATCCGCTTCATTGGCGATGGCGCCGACGATGTTGCCCGGCTGCACACCGTGCGCGCGGCCCACATCCAGCCGATAGGTTTCCTGCGGGCCCGAAGCGTCCGCCCTTGTGTGCGGTGGTCCGCGGCCGGTCGCGATCCTCACGCGGCGCAGTACCGGTTTCCTCACGCGCGGCTTTGCCGCCCAGGATCAGCGGCGTCTTGCCCTGGGCGAGGCTCGCCAGTGCGGCGGCCACATCGACCACATCCGCGCCGGTTTCGCGCGCGAATTCCTCGATGACGCCCCGGTAGGGAGTCGCTGCGCCGCTCTCCAGCGCCAGCTTGATGCGATCCTTGAAGCGGCTGATGCGGCGCAGATTCACATCATCGATGGTCGGCAGGTTCATGGCCTCGATGGGCTGGCGCGTGGCGCGCTCGATGATGCGCAGCATGTTGCGCTCGCGCGGCGCGATGAAGAGGATGGCCTCACCGCTGCGCCCGGCGCGACCGGTGCGGCCGATGCGGTGCACGTAGGATTCGGTGTCGTGCGGCACATCGAAATTCACCACGTGGCTGATGCGATCCACGTCCAGCCCGCGCGCCGCCACGTCGGTGGCCACCAGGATGTCCACCGCGCCGGATTTCAGCTGGGCGATGGTGCGCTCGCGCTGCGACTGCTGCAGGTCGCCGTTCAGTGCGGCGGCCGCAAAGCCACGCGCGATCAGACGGTCGGCGAGCTCGACCGTGGATTGCTTGGTGCGCGCGAACACCAGCATGCCATCGAAGGTCTCCACCTCGAGAATGCGGGTCAGTGCATCGAGCTTGTGCATGCCGCTGACCAGCCAGTAGCGCTGGCGGATATTGGTGGCGGTGGTGGTCTTGCTCTTGATCGTGATTTCGCGCGGCTGGCGCAGATGGCGCTGGCAAATCTGCCGGATCTGCGAGGGCAGCGTGGCGCAGAACAGCGCGACCTGCTTTTCCTTCGGGGTGCGCGACAGGATGGTCTCGATGGCCTCGACGAATCCCATGGCCAGCATCTCGTCGGCTTCGTCCAGCACCACGAAGCGGATGCCGTCCAGTTTCAAGGTGCCGCGCTCGAGATGGTCCATCACCCGCCCGGGGGTGCCGACGATGACGTGCGTGCCGCGCTTCAAGGCATTGAGCTGGGGCACATAGCTCTGGCCGCCGTAGATGGGCAGCACGTGAAAGCCGCGCAGGTGCGCCGCGTATTTCTGGAATGCCTCGGCCACCTGGATAGCCAGCTCGCGCGTGGGCACCAGCACCAGGGCCTGGGGTTCTCGCTGGGTCAGGTCCAGCTGCGACAGCAGCGGCAGGGCGAAGGCAGCGGTTTTGCCGGTGCCGGTCTGGGCCTGGCCCAGCAGATCGGCGCCGCCCAGCAGCACGGGGATGGTCGCAGCCTGGATGGGGGTCGGGAACTCATACCCGACTTCCTTCAGGGCCTGCACGACGGGGTCGCTGAGCCCGAGATCAGCAAAGGACACGGGGCTGGGGGAATCGGATTCCATAGGGAAAGGACCGGACAACTGGCAGCGCAGTGTACCGGTCAGCGGCCGCCCGAACCTAATCGGGCGGCGGCTTATTACCGATTACTTGTGGATCTTGATGGGCTCGGCCTCGTCTTCCCGGGCCTCGCTCTCTTCGGACTCGTCCTCGACTTCCTGCAAGGTGCGCTCGTCGATCTCGGACTCGGGCTCGGTGGTGCGCACCGAGGGGTTCAGTTCCGGCTCCTTGTCGATGCGCGGCTGCCAGGGGCGATTCTTGGGTTCCATAGGGACCTCCCGCGATGCCCGTCAGAATGAGTTGGGTCAGGGGCGCCGCGGGTTCCGATTCTAGGCAGTTGGCGTTGGGCCGCCGTAGGAGGGCGCGCCGGAATCAGGCGCGACAAGGCTGACGAGGCCGGGCCGGGCTCAGTAGGCCTTGCCGTTGAAGAACACGATGGCGGCGGTCTTGAGGATGATCCGCACGTCCAGCCACAGCGACCAGTTGCGCAGGTAGTCGAGGTCGAATTCCACCCGCTGGCGCATCTGCTCGACCGTGCGGGTCTCGCCGCGCAGTCCATGCACCTGGGCCCAGCCGGTCATGCCCGGGCGGACCTTGTGGCGGATCATGTAGCCGCTGATCAGTTTGCGGTACAGCTCGTTGTGCGCCACCGCGTGCGGCCGCGGCCCGACGAAACTCATCTTGCCCTGGAGCACGTTGAAGAGCTGCGGCAGCTCGTCGAGCGAGGTGCGGCGCAACAGCCGGCCGATACCGGTGACACGCAGGTCCTGGCGCATGGCCTGCACCACCACCGGGCCATCTTCCCAGACGCTCATGCTGCGGAATTTGTAGACCAGGATCTCCTCGCCATGCAGGCCGTAGCGGCGCTGCTTGAAGAGCACCGGCCCGGGGGAGCTGATCTTGACGGCGATCGCGATCGCCAGCAGCAGCGGCCAGCCCAGCAACAGCGCTCACCAAGGAGAGCACGATGTCGATCGCGCGCTTTTGCACCGCGTTCATGCCGTGGAACGGCGTGTCGCAGATCGCGAGCATCGGAATGCCATGGATCTCGGCGCAGCGCGCCTGAACCAGGTCGAAGCCTGAGATGTCCGGCACGAAGTAAATAGAGGCGGTGGTGTCGCGGAACTCGTGCAGCAGCACCTCGATGCGCGGCGCGTTGCTCATCGGCAGGGCGATATAGATGGCGTTGACGGCGTGCTGCTGGACGAAGGCGGAGACATCCTTGCACAGGCCGGCGAAGCGTTCGCGGCCGTGCAGCGGCAGACGGTCCGGGCTGCGGAAGTCGAAAAATCCCAGGAAGGTGCCGGCCCCCGGGTTCTCCGAGATGCGGCGCGCCAGTTCCATGCCGATATCGTTGGCGCCGATGATGATGTGGCGTTTATGAGCCGCGCCCGTGCGCGAGAGTGCGCGCGTGGTGTAGTAATCGCCCAGAACCAGGCTCACCGGCGTCAGCGCGAACCAGAGCAGCATGGTATTGCGCTGGAACTCGTCATCGATGCCCAGCGACAGTCCCAAGCACAGCAGCAGCCCGGTCCAGACAGCGCACTCCAACAGCAGGCGCAGCAGCCGACGCGTAACGATGCCGGCGCCAGCGCGCGCGAGCACGCGCAGGGGACTGAACATCTGGCGGGAAATCAGCACTGTGGCAATGGCGAGTGCCCCACAGGCCGGTGTCAGCGGCTGCGACGTCATCACAATAGCGAGCAGCAGCGCGAGCAGCACACTGAGCGGTTTAGACCAGTACTTCAGAAGCGCCAGTCCCGGCGATTCCACCGAGCCGAGCTGGACGGTTTTCTTGTCGACGGAGGCGCTCGAAAGCGCCGAGACGCGGGGGCGCGTCTCGATTTTGATTGCGGGAATTTCTAAGCCGGCGCCGATAGGGCCGTCATCACTTAGGCGGGCTGGTTGCACTTATCCGTCCGTAAGTAAGAAGGCGATCACACTTTAGCGTATGTGCAATCGGCATACCACGACGTTATGTAATGAGAGCAAAAAAATCGCTACGCCAATTGTCGCAAAGTTATGTCACTTCAAAAATGAAATCCGTATGAACATTTCGTTCAAATTTCACGCCTATATCAGCGTTTGCGCACACCGGCATCATTCTGCGATTGACGCGACGAGAACAAAAATCCCATTCCCCAGGTAGAACGCCGTAAGTGCCAATCGGTGCACGCACGGTTTTCAGTGCGCGCAAAGCGTGCGTCGGCGCCGCAGCGACGCGACATCGTCGCCACAACTTCAGCTGATGATTTGGAAAGACTTACAAACGCGTGAATTGGCTGGCTATTCTATTTTTGTACGCGAATTCGGTGATCGATCAGTAGTGCGGCGGCTTCTCGTACTGCCCGGCGCTGTCTCCGCCACCCTCCAGTGCCTGCATCTGATCGGAGAGTGAACGATTGCGCGCGGCGAGCGCCGCTATCTCGCTCTGCTGGCGCATGACCGTCTCGCCGAGTTCCTGCAGCGAGCGCTCGAGGTGGGCGAGTTTGATCTCGATGGCCTCGAGTCGGGCGGAATCACTCATATATAGAGGAAGTATAAGCGCCTGATCCGGCGTTACGGCGT
>CAWFVL010000003.1:0-925491 GCA_963819195.1 uncultured Gammaproteobacteria bacterium | reverse complement strand
TCAAAGGGCGTCACCCGCAGATGCCGTTGCGAACCGTTGCTCTCGACCGGAGCAACAAGTGGGATCACCTGCGACAGGTAAGGCTTTCTGCTGCATGGCAGACCTGCACAGTGCTGTCGGCAAGGCTATCGATCCCTTGGGTGTTTCAATTAGGGCCGAGAGGTAACCCAGTCCACTTGTCGAACACCGCAGGCGACGCTTGCAAAGACTCTACACCAAAGCGCGGGGGACTGGCGTAAGACACAGTCTACAGTTCGAGCTGCTGTCCCTTCTGCAAGGAAGATTCGACACGTTCGCGCATGGTTTTGAGGCGATGCCCGACGTCCTGCTCGGTGCCGGCTTCGCGCGCGCGCAATGTAATGAGCTCATGTGCCAGGTTCAGTGCGGCCATGACGGCGATGCGGTCCAGGCCTACGATCTTGCCGCTGTCGCGGATCTCGCGCATGCGGCCGTTGAGATACTCGGCACTGTCGAGCAGCTCGGTGCGCTCTTCGGGAGCGCAGGCCACCATGTATTCCTTTTCGAGGATGCGAACACTCAGCGGGCGCGCCTCGCGCTCGCTCACGCGCTGTGCTCCATCGACTTGAGGCGCCCGATCATGGCTTCGACCCGGGTGCGGACCTGCTCGCTCCGGTGCAGCAGCGAGGTTTTCTCCGATGCCAGGGTGTCCTGGCGAGACCGCAGCGCGCGGTTCTCTTCTTTGAGCTGATGCATGCTCGCAAGCAACTCATCGATGCGTTTTTCGAGCCGCTTGAGCTCGAGTTCGACCGCAGAGGAACGATTGGTGTCTGTCATGGCAAAACTATAGTTCGCTCCCGTCTGACAGGTCAACGGAATCCTTAAAAATGCACGGTTTGTGTTGCGGTTGGCGCAGCTCCTGCATACCATTTTGGAGTGACCGGGCATCATGATTATTCACAGATCCAGAGCACCCTTGCTGCCTCGCACGCGCTGGCCGATGCCGCCGAGGCGCACGGCACCCTGGCCGGTGCGCTGTGCGCCCTGGTCCCCTACCGCCTGGAGGACTGGCTGGCGGAGATTCTTCCCGAGGGCGTGCCCGCCGCCCGCGCCGACCCGGCACTGCAGATGCTCTACGAGGGCACGGTCGCGGCGCTGTCGGATCGACAGATGGATTTCGATCTGCTCATTCCCGACGATGACCGCCCGATCGAGGAGCGTACCCAGGCATTGACCGCCTGGTGCAGTGGATTTCTCTACGGCCTGGGCACCAACGGCGCCGCCGATCCTGCGCGGCTACCGGGCGATCTGGGCGAAATCCTCCGCGATCTGACGGAGATCACGCACGCCGATGTCGACAATGCCGACACCGTTGAGGCCAACGAATCGGCCCTGGCGGAGCTGGTGGAATTCGTGCGCGTCGGGGTGCAGCTGGTGTTCGATGAGCTCGAGCCGCTGCGTGAGCGTCATACCGTGCCCGGACAGGTGCTGCACTGATGGGCGATCCAGATTTACCTTAAGCTGCTCTCCAGTATCGAGGCATCCATGGCCGAAGCATCCAAAGTCGAATTCGCGCGACGCCGCCGGGCGCTCATGCGTCTGATGGGGCGCGATGCCATCGCGGTGGTACCGTCCGCCCCGGTACGGCAGCGCAATAACGATGTCGAATACAACTTTCGACAGGACAGCGACTTCTACTACCTGACCGGCTTCAGCGAGCCGGACGCCGTGGCCGTGCTGATCCCGGGCCGCGAGGCGGCCGAGTACGTGCTGTTCGTGCGCGAGCGCAATCGGGAGCGCGAGATCTGGGACGGCAAGCGCGCGGGCCCGGACGGCGCGGTGGAAGATTACGGCGCCGACGACGCCTTTCCGATTACCGATATCGACGAGATCCTGCCCGGGATGCTCGAGGGCCGCCAGCGCGTGTTCTATACCATGGGCCTGAACCAGGAGTTCGATCAGCGCGTGATCGGCTGGGTCAATTCATTGCGCGCCCAGGCGCGCAGCGGGATGCACCCGCCGCAGGAATTCGTTGCTCTCGATCACGCACTGCATGACATGCGCCTGTTCAAGAGCCGCGCCGAAGTTGGCCTGATGCGCCGCGCCGGTCAGATCGGCGCCGATGCGCACGTGCGCGGCATGCGCTTCTGCCGCCCGGGACTCATGGAGTACGAGGTCATGGCCGAACTGCTGCACGAGTTCAATCGCCATGGTGCCGACATTTCCTACCACCCCATCGTCGGGGGCGGCGCCAACTCCTGCGTGCTGCACTACCGCGACAACAGCGCGCGCCTGAACGACGGCGACCTGCTGCTGGTGGATGCGGGCTGCGAATATGGCTACTACGCCTCCGACATCACGCGAACCTACCCCGTGAACGGCCGCTTTACCCCCGAGCAGCGGGCCGTGTATGAAGTGGTGCTCGAAGCACAGGCCGCGGCCATCGCCAAGGTCAAACCCGGCAACCACTGGAATGAGCCGCACGATGCGGCCGTCAAGGCCATCACCCAGGGCCTGGTGCGGATCGGCCTGCTGCGCGGCTCGGTGCCGGCCCTGATCAAGAGCGGCGCCTATAAGCAGTACTTCATGCATCGCACCGGCCATTGGCTGGGCATGGATGTGCATGATGTCGGGGACTACAAGGTCGGCGATGAGTGGCGGGTGTTCGAGCCCGGCATGGTGCTGACGGTCGAGCCGGGCATCTATATTGCCGCCGGAACCCGCGGTGTCTCGCGCCGTTTCTGGAATGTCGGGGTCCGCATCGAGGACGATGTGGTCGTGACGCGTGCCGGATGCGAGGTGCTCACCGATGGCGTTCCCAAGGCCCCGGACGAGATCGAAGCGCTGATGGCGGCGGCGTGATTTGAGCCCCGCGCCCATGCGGGTCGATGTCGCCATCGTCGGTGGCGGCATGGTGGGCGCAAGTCTGGCGCTGGCGCTGCAGGGTACGGCACTCAACGTGGCGCTCATCGAAGCGGTCGCGCCTGAAAGTGCCGCGCAGCTGAGCTTCGATGACCGCACCACGGCGCTGGGCAACGGTGCGCGACGCATCCTCAACACCCTCGGCGTGTGGCGCGAGATCGAGACCCAGGCGGCCGCGATCCGCGGCATCCACATTTCCGATGCCGGCCGTTTCGGCTTTGCCCGGCTCGAAGCCTCGCAGCATCATCTGGCCGCCTTCGGCTACACCGTCACTAACCGGCACATCGGTGCGGTGCTGTGGCAATCGCTGCGCGCGCAGGCGCGCATTGCCCTGCTGTGTCCCGCGCGCACGCTCGCCGCGCAGCTCGATGCCGACGGTGCGCGACTGCGGATCGTGGACGCCGCGGGTGTCGAAACCGAAGTGCATGCGGCACTGGTGGTGGCGGCCGATGGCGCGCACTCGCTCATCAAGCAGGCCGCGGGTATCGCCTCGAGCGAGGACGACTACCGGCAGGTGGCGGTGGTTGCGAATATCAGGACCGAGGCGAGCGCCGCCGGCATCGCCTATGAGCGCTTCGCCGAGGCCGGTCCCATGGCGCTGCTGCCGCTGGCCTCTGGGGGTTACACGGTTGTCTGGACGCTTGAGCCGGCGCGTGCAGCGGCACTCAAGGACTGCGAGCCGGCGCTGTTCTGCGAGCAGTTGCAGCGCGCCTTCGGCTGGCGTGTCGGCCGCATTCGCGAGGTCGGTCGACGTGCGGCATACCCGCTGGCGCTGGTGCGCGCGCTCGAGGCTACCGGCACGCGCGTGGTGCTGATCGGCAATGCCTCGCAGGCGCTGCATCCGATTGCGGCCCAGGGCTTCAACTTGGGGCTACGCGATGCGGCGGTATTGGCCGAACTGATCGCCGCGGCTGCCGATCCCGGTGCGCCATCCGTGCTGGCCGAATTCGCGGCGCGCCGCGCGGACGACCGGCGCGGCATGATCGGCTTCACCGACAATCTCGTGAAGCTGTTCGGCGACAAACGCGCCGCCATGATCGCGGCACGCAATCTCGGATTGCTGCTGTTCGACCTGAGCCCGCCGGCCAAGCAGGCCCTGGCGCGCCTGAGTTTTGGTTTCGGGGACGCGCTGCCGCGACTATCGCGCGGTCTGCCGCTGTGAGCGAGCGTTTCGAGGTGATCGTGATCGGCGGCGGCCTCGCCGGCGCCTGCGCGGCGGCGCTGCTCGCGCGTCACGCTGGCATCGATGCCGCGCGGGTGGCATTGCTGTCGGCGCAATTACCCTTGCCGGCCGTGGCCGGCGCAGCACCCGAGTTGCGCGTCGCGGCCCTGTCGCGCGCCAGTGAGCATGTGCTGCGCGCCGCAGGCGCCTGGCAGCGGCTCGATGCGCAGCGCCTGTGCGCCTACGAGCGCATGCGCGTGTGGCATGAGTCGGGCGCCGTGGATGGCGTGGGTTCGCTGTGTTTTGATGCCGCCGATCTTGGCGAGCCGAACCTGGGGCATATCGCGGAGATGAATGCGCTGCAGCGTGCCTGCATCGAAAGTTTTCGCGAAGCCGGCGGGCTGGTGCGGGAGGCCGCGGTCGATGCGCTCGAATTCGCCCCCGATGTTGCGCGACTGCGTTCGGGCGCAGATCTGTTCGAGGCGCGGCTGGTGGTCGGCGCCGATGGCGGAGAGTCGCTGGTGCGCGAGAGCGCGGGGCTGCCGGTGCGAACGCGCGACTATCATCAGCGTGCCATCGTCGCCACCGTGGCCACCGCCAAGCCGCATGCTCACACGGCCTGGCAGCGCTTCCTGCACACCGGGCCGCTGGCGCTGCTGCCGCTGTTCGATGGCTGCAGTTCCATCGTCTGGTCCCTGGATGAGAGCCTCGCGCGCTCAAACCTTGACTGCGAGCCGCGGGAATTCGAGCGGCGCCTGTCGAGCGCTGCGGCATTTGCGCTCGGTGACATGCGACTGGCCAGCGAGCGTGCCAGCTTTGCGCTGCGCAGTGTCGCGGCCGATTCCTATGTGGCGCCGCGCTGCGCCCTGATCGGCGATGCCGCACACGTGATCCATCCGCTGGCCGGGCAGGGTGCCAACCTGGGGTTGCTCGACGCGGCGGCGTTGTGCGAGGCGGTCGGGGCCGCGCCCTCGCAGCGCGAGGATCCCGGCGCATTGCGCCTGCTGCGCCGCTATGAGCAGCGGCGGCGCACCCACAATCTGGCCATGGACGCCGCCATGCACCTGTTCCAGAGTGGCTTCGCCGCGGCGCGAGGGCCGGCGGCCTGGCTGGTCAATCAGGGTTTTGCGATGGTCGATCGCAGCGGCCCGCTCAAGCGCGCCTTCGCGCGCCAGGCGCTTGGCATCGCCGGCGAGCTGCCGCGACTCGCGCGGGCGGCTAACGCGTAAGGGTTTCTAACCCGTCGGGATCTGGTCGATCTTCGCCGCGCAGATCAGATCGTTATCGCTTAAGCCCCCGATGGCGTGAGTCGAATAGCGTACGCGGCAGTAGTTGTAGCCGACCTGCAGATCCGGATGGTGATCCTCGATGTTGGCGATGTGGGCGAGGGCATTGACGAAGCTCATGGTGCGATAGAAATCGCGAAACGCGAACTCGCGCCACAACGCCTTGCCTTCCTCGATCAGACGCCAGTCGCCGGACAGCTGCGCCAGGCCGCGCTGCGCCTGCTCGGGGGTCAGGGCCGGCACGCCGCCCTCGCAGGGCTTGCAGCGGCGCCCGCTCAATTCGCCCGCGCCGCTCATGCCTTTACCGCCGCGTCTTCCACCCGGCGAGCATACGTGCGCGCGATGTACTGCTCGACCAGCTCCTGGAATTCCTCGGCGATGCGATCGCCTTTGAGCGTCACGGTCTTGGCCCCATCCTCGTATACCGGTGCCACGGGGCGCTCGCCGGTTCCAGGCAGGCTGATGCCGATGTTGGCGTGTTTGCTTTCGCCGGGACCGTTGACCACGCAGCCCATGACGGCCACCGTCATGGTCTCGACGCCTTCATAGGATTCGCGCCACTCGGGCATGCGCTCGCGCAGGTGGCGCTGAATGCTGTCCGCGAGAGTCTGGAAATACGTACTGGTGGTCCGGCCGCAGCCCGGACAGGCCGTGACCAGCGGCGTGAAGGAGCGCAGGCCCATGGTCTGCAGCAATTCCTGGGCGACGATGACTTCGCGCGTGCGGTCCCCGCCCGGCTCCGGCGTCAGCGACACACGGACGGTATCGCCGATGCCCCGCTGCAGCAGGATTCCCATGGCCGCCGAGGAGGCGACGATGCCCTTGGAACCCATACCCGCCTCGGTCAGCCCCAGATGCAGCGCGAAATCGCTGCGTGCGGCCAGATCGCTGTAAACGGCGATCAGATCCTGCACCGCGCTGACCTTGGCCGACAGTACGATACGTTCGCGTGCCATGCCGAGCTCGACGGCGCGTTCGGCGCTGTCGATCGCCGAGCGCACGATGGCCTCGCGCATAATCTCCTGTGCGGATCTAGGCTCGGCAGCATGGCTGTTGGCGTCCATGAGCCGCACCAGCATGTCCTGATCGAGACTGCCCCAGTTGACGCCGATGCGCACCGGCTTGTTGTTGGCACAGGCTATTTCGATCATTTCGGCGAATTGCGAATCGCGCTTGGAGCCGCGTCCGACATTGCCGGGGTTGATGCGGTATTTGGCCAGCGCCTCGGCACAGCCTGGATGTTCCTGCAGCAGCTTGTGACCGTTGAAATGGAAATCGCCGATCAGCGGCACATTGCAGCCGATAGCATCCAGCCGATTGCGGATATGCGGTACCGCGGCGGCCGCTTCGGCCGTGTTGACGGTAATGCGGACCAGTTCCGACCCAGCCGCGGCCAGCGCCGCGCACTGATTGACCGTCGAGGTGATATCGGCGGTGTCGGTATTGGTCATTGACTGCACGACGATCGGCGCGCTGCCTCCGATCGTGACTCGGCCCACCTGTACGGGGCGGCTCAAACGGCGTTCTGGTCCCATGGCGCTATTGTAGTTCAGGGGTGTCGTCCACGGCCAAACTGCTATGATTCGGCCCCCAAGTGGAGAGCTGGTTGGGCAGGCATACCTGTTTATTCGATCTGCACGTGGAACTTGGCGCGCGCATGGTCGATTTCGGCGGCTGGGACATGCCGGTCGCCTACGGCTCGCAGATCGAGGAGCATCACGCAGTGCGCCGCACCGCGGGCGTGTTCGACGTCTCCCACATGGGTATCGTCGACCTGCGCGGCGAGCATTGTCGGGATTTCCTGCGCGGGCTGCTCGCCAATGACGTCGCGCGGCTGAACCTGCCGGGCAAGGCGCTCTACAGCTGCATGCTCAACGAGCAGGGCGGCGTGCTCGACGACCTGATCGTCTACTACCTCGATGACGACTTCTTTCGGCTGGTGGTCAATGCCGGCACCCGCGACCGGGATCTGGCCTGGATCGGTGCGCGGGCCGCCGAGCAGGGCGTGGTCCTGCGCGAACGGCGCGACCTGGCAATGCTGGCCATCCAGGGCCCCCAGGCGCGCGAGCGCAGCGCCGCGCTGCTGACTGCCGAGGCCGCCTGGGCAGTGCTGGAGCTGCAGCCATTCTTCGGTGCACAGATCGGCGAGTGGCTGGTGGCGCGCACCGGGTACACCGGCGAAGACGGCTTCGAGATTATGTTGCCTGCGCCGGAAGCGATCTCGGTATGGCGGCGCCTGAATGCCGCAGGCGTACGCTCCTGCGGCCTCGGTGCGCGCGACACGCTGCGGCTTGAGGCGGGCATGAACCTGTACGGCAACGACATGAACGAGCAGACTAATCCGCTCGAATCGGGCCTGGCATGGACGGTCGCCTTCGATCCGCCCGAGCGTGCCTTTGTCGGCCGCGCGGCGCTCGAAGGGATTCGAGCCCGCGGTCCGCAACTCAAGCAGGTGGGCCTGGTGCTGGATGAGCGCGCAGTGCTGCGCAGCCATCAGCGGGTGCTGGTGCCCGGGGTGGGAGAGGGCTGCGTCACCAGCGGCACCTATTCTCCGACACTCGAGCGCTCCATCGGCCTCGCGCGTGTGCCGATGGCGACCGGGCTATCGGTGCAGGTGGAGGTGCGCGGCCGCGAGCTGCCGGCCCGCGTGGTGCGGGTGCCGTTTGTGCGGCATGGCAAGGCACTTATTTCGCTGGTTTGACGGCTTGAAAGGAAGGCGATGAGCAACATTCCGCAGGATCTACGGTTCACGCGCAGCCATGAATGGGTCAAACAGCTCGGCGACGGAATTACCGAGTTTGGCATCAGCGACCACGCGCAGCATGCGCTCGGTGACCTGGTGTTCGTCGAGTTGCCCGACATAGGCCGCGTGCTCAAGCTCGGCGAGTCCTGTGCCGTGGTCGAGTCGGTCAAGGCTGCCTCCGATGTCTACGCTCCACTCTCGGGCACAGTGGTGGCCGTGAACGATCAGCTCCGGCACACCCCCGAACTGATCAACCGCGATCCTTACGGCGGCGGCTGGCTGGTGCGGCTGCGGCCAGCAGCGACCCCGGATGCCGGGCTGATGACTGCGAGCGAGTATGCCGTGCTGACCACTCAGGGCTGAGAGCGAGTGCCCTTCATTCCGCACACCGATCAGGATGTCAGCGAGATGCTCGGGCTGATCGGCGCGCCGAGCATCGAGGCGCTGTTCGATGAAATTCCGGCCGCGCTGCGGGTCGCCTCGCTGGACGAGGTGCCGGAGGCCCTGAACGAGCTCGAAGTCATGCAGCTCATGCAGGCGCGGGCGCGCCAGGACGGCCGGCCGCTGTGCTTCATTGGCGCCGGAGCCTACGAACACCATATCCCGGCGGCGGTGTGGTCGACGGTGTCGCGCGGTGAATTCTACAGCGCCTATACGCCCTACCAGGCGGAAGCCAGCCAGGGCACGCTGCAGAGCATCTACGAATACCAGAGCATGATGGCGAGCCTGACCGGCATGGAGGTCTGCAACGCCTCGCTGTACGACGGGGCCACGGCGCTGGCGGAGGCGGTACTGATGGCGGTGCGCGCCAATCGCAAATCCAGCAGTGCGCGCATCCTGCTCCCGGCGAATCTGCATCCGCACTATCGCGCCGTCGCGCTGACGACCGCGGGCAACCAGGGCGTCAAATTCGAGCTGCTGCCCTACGAGCGTGGCCAGGGCCACACTGCGCGCCAGGCCCTCGATGCCTTTGCCGGCCAGGACATCACCGCGCTGGTGATCCAACAGCCGAACTTCTTCGGCGTGTTCGAGGATGTCGATGCGCTGACCGATTTCGCGCATGCGCAGGGCGCGCTGGTCATCGCGGTGGTCAATCCGACCTCGCTGGCGCTGCTCAAGCCGCCGGGCGCGTGGGGCGAAAAAGGCGCCAACATCGTGGTCGGTGACGGTCAACCGCTGGGCTGCCCGCTATCCTCGGGCGGTCCCTACTTCGGCATCATGAGCACGCGCATGGAGCACGTGCGGCAAATGCCCGGCAGGCTGGTGGGCCGCACGGTCGACCTGGACGGCCGCCCGGGCTTCACGCTGACGCTGCAGGCGCGCGAGCAGCACATCCGTCGCGCCAAGGCGACCTCGAACATCTGCACCAACCAGGGTCTGCTGATGCTGGCAGGCACGGTCTACATGGCTCTGCTCGGCGCCGAAGGGCTCGAGCGCGTCGCCGCCCTGTCGATGCAGCGCACCGAGCAACTCGCAAGTCTGCTCACCGGCATCCCCGGGGTGCGGCGCCTGTTCGGCCGTGCCGGATTCCACGAGATCGTGCTCGGCCTGGACCGGCCCGCGGCACCGGTGCTGGCTGCCTTGAGCAAGCGCGGCATCGAGGGTGGACTGGATCTGGCGGATTACTACCCCGAACTTGGGCCGGCGCTGCTGGTCTGCGCCACGGAAACCAAGACGCTGGCGGATCTCGATTGCTACGGCCGCGCGCTCGGCGAAGTGCTGCACGCGGCGCGCGCGGCCTGAGCCATGGAGGCGGACATGCGCGAAAAACTGATCTTCGAATACTCGCGACCCGGGCGCGGCGCGCGCGCGCAGTGGCCTGCCGCCAGCACGGCGGTGGTACCCGCGGCGCTGCGGCGGCAGCGGCGGCCGCAACTGCCCGAGGTCAGCGAGCTGGATGTGGTGCGCCACTTCACCCGCCTGTCGCAGCTGAACTTCTCCATCGACACACACTTTTATCCGCTCGGCTCCTGCACCATGAAGTACAACCCGAAGGCGTGTAACGCCGCGGCGCTGCTGCCGGAGTTCGCGGGCCGCCATCCGCTCGGAAGCGTCGGTGCAGGACAGGGCTTCCTCGCCTGCCTGTATGAGCTGCAGGAAATGCTCAAGGCCGTGACCGGCATGCGCGCGGTGGCCCTGAGTCCGCTGGCCGGGGCCCATGGAGAATTCGCCGGCGTGGCCATGATGCGTGCCTACCACCGCTCGCGCGGCCAGCTGCTGCGCAACGAGATCATCGTGCCGCAGGCCGCGCATGGCACCAACCCCGCCACGGCCAGCATGTGTGGCTGCGTGGCGCGCGAGGTGGCGGTCGGACCCGATGGCGATGTGGATCTGGACGCGCTGCGCGCCGCGGTGGGGCCGGCTACGGCGGGCATCATGCTCACCAATCCTTCCACGCTTGGAGTGTTCGAACGGCGCATCGAGGAAGTCGCGCGCATCGTGCATGCCGCGGGAGGGCTGCTCTATTACGACGGGGCGAATCTGAATGCGATCCTGGGCAAGGTGCGCCCCGGCGACATGGCGTTCGATGCCATTCATATGAACCTGCACAAGACTTTCTCGACGCCGCATGGCGGCGGCGGCCCCGGGGCGGGCGCGGTCGGTGTTTCGGCGCGGCTGCAACCCTTCCTGCCCGTGCCCATCGTCGCGCGCGAGAGCGCCGAGCAGGGCGCAGGCTTCCAGTACCGCTGGCTCACCGAGCGCGATCTGCCGCAGTCGATCGGCCGGCTCGCCAGCTTTGCGGGCAACGCCGGTGTGCTGCTGCGCGCCTATGTCTACATGCGCATGCTCGGTCGCGACGGCATGCGACGCGTGGGCGAGTACGCGACGCTCAATGCCAACTACCTGGCAAAGCTGCTGACGCAAATCGGCTATGAGGCGGCTTATCCGCAGCGCCGTGCCAGTCACGAATTCATTCTGACGCTCAGGCGCCAGGCGCAGGAACTGGGCGTAACGGCCATGGATGTGGCCAAGCGGCTGCTGGACCTCGGCTTTCACGCACCGACCACCTATTTCCCGCAGCTGGTGAGCGAGTGCCTGCTGATCGAGCCGACCGAAACCGAAAGCAAGCAGACGCTCGATGCCTTTGCAGCGGCCATGGCGCAGATCCTGCGCGAAGCCGCGCAGGAACCCGAACTGCTCAGGCGCGCGCCGCATACCTTGCCGGTGCGCCGCCTGGACGATGTGCGCGCGGCGCGCGAGCCGGATCTCATCTACAAGAGCGATGCTCGCTGATGCAACGCGAAAAGATGCGGGGCATGGGCCGGCTGCTGCGGGCCTTCGCGTCCAGTGCCAAGGGCTTTACCGGCGCATGGCGTGAAGAGCAGGCCTTTCGTCAGGAAGTCGGCTTCGCCTGTGTGGCGTTGCCGCTCGCGCTGTGGCTGGGACGCACCGGAGTCGAGCGTGCGCTGCTCGCGGGTCCGGTACTGCTGATTCTGATCGTCGAACTGCTCAACAGTGCGATCGAGGCCACCGTTGACCGCATCGGCCTGGAGCGTCATGTGCTGGCGGGTCTCGCCAAGGACATCGGCTCCGCCGCCGTCATGCTGTCCTTCATCCTGCTGGGGGTGATGTGGCTGCTGGTACTTCTGGATCGATAACAACCCAAAGGACCCCCAACGATGACAGCGCTGATCTGCGGCTCGATGGCCTATGACACCGTAATGATGTTCGAGGGCCGCTTTCGCGACCACATTCTGCCCGACAAACTGCACGTGCTGAACGTTGCCTTTCTGACCCCGGCCATGCGGCGCAATTTCGGCGGCTGCGCCGGCAACATCGCCTACAACCTCAAGCTGCTCGGCGGCGAGGGGCTCATCATGGCCACGGTCGGCCACGATTTCGGTCCCTATGCCGAATGGCTCGAACGCTGCGGCCTGCCGCGCACGCACGTGCGTACCGTGGCGAGCGAGTTCACCGCGCAGGCCTACATCACCACCGACCTGGACAACAACCAGATCACTGCTTTTCACCCGGGTGCGATGAACCATTCGCACCTGAACCGGGTCAGCGACGGCAAAGGCGTGAAGATCGGGATCGTGGCGCCCGACGGGCGCGACGGCATGCTGGCGCACGCCGAGCAGTTCGCGGCGGCGGGATTGCCCTTCATTTTCGATCCCGGGCAGGGTCTGCCGATGTTTGGCGGCGAAGATCTGCGCGCCTTCATTGAACGTGCCGCCTGGGTAGCGGTCAATGACTATGAGGGCAGCCTGCTGTCGGAGCGGACCGGTTGGTCGCTCGAACAGATCGCGGCGAAAGTGCGGGCGCTGATCGTCACCCGCGGTGCCGAGGGGTCGTGGATTTTCTCGGATGGCAAGCGCCTGGAGATACCGGCGGCCAAGGCGGCGAATCTCGCCGACCCCACCGGTTGCGGGGATGCCTATCGCGCAGGATTGCTGTTTGGGCTCGAGCGCGGACTGGATTGGCCAACGACCGGCCGCATCGCCGCGCTGCTGGCATCGATCAAGATCGAGCACCACGGCACACAACATCACCAGGTCGGCCTGGAAGAATTCCACCAGCGCTTTCGGGCGGCCTTTGGATATGCATTATGAAATCAAGCCATGGCCTGCTTCGGGTCGCGCTGCTGGCGGCCGCGGCACTGATCGGGATGCCGCTGCCGGCGGCTACTCCCGCGCGGTCGGCGCCGCCGGTGCCGCCCGCGGCGGTGCCTGTGCCGGCCACGGAGGCCTCGGCAGCTGACTGGGCTGCTACTCTGGAACGCATCGCCGGCAGCGTGGTGGCGATCCAGATCGATCAGGCGCGCTCCTTCGATACCGAACGCAATGTATCGGCGCAGGCCACCGGTTTCGTGGTCGATGCCGAGCGCGGCCTCATCCTCACCAACCGCCATGTGGTGACACCTGGACCGGTCACCGCCGAAGCGACCTTCCTGAATCACGAGGAGGTGCAGCTCTATCCCGTTTATCGCGATCCGGTGCACGACTTCGGCTTCTATCGCTACGATCCGGGCAAGCTGCAGTTCATCACGCCCAAGGCGCTGCCGTTGGCGCCGCAGGCGGCGCAGATCGGCCGCGAGATCCGCGTGGTCGGCAATAACGCCGGCGAGCAGCTGTCGATATTGGCCGGAACGATTGCGCGCCTGGATCGCGAAGCGCCCGAATACGGACTCGGCCGCTACAACGATTTCAATACCTTCTACATCCAGGCGGCCTCCGGCACTTCCGGAGGCTCCTCGGGTTCGCCCGTGATCGACATCCGCGGCCGCGTGCTGGCGTTGAATGCCGGCGGTGCCACCGGCGCCGCCTCGAGCTTTTATCTGCCGCTCGATCGCGTGCGGCGCGCGCTGCAGTTGATACAGCAAGGCAAGCCGGTGACGCGCGGCACGCTGCAGACCGAATTCCGCTATCGACCTTACGATGAGCTGCGACGCCTGGGGCTGCTGGCCGGTACCGAGGCGGAGGTGCGCAAGGCGCAGCCCGACGGCACCGGGATGCTGGTGGTATCGGATGTACAGCCCGGCTCGGGCAGCGATGGCCTGATGTTGCCCGGCGATGTGCTGGTGCGCGTCAACGGCACGCTGGTTACCCGCTTCGAACCGCTCGAGGCCGTGCTCGACGACTCGGTGGGCGGCACCGTGGAGCTGCAGCTGCAGCGCGGCGGCAAGCTGTACACCGCCAGGCTCAAGGTCGATGACCTCGATGCCATCACGCCGGCCGCCTATCTTGAATTCGGCGATACCGTCGTGCACACGCTCTCCTACCAGGAAGCGCGCGCCTTTCATCGCCCGGTGCGCGGGGTGTTCGTGGCCGCCTCGGGCTACATGTTCGACGGTGCCAGTGTGCCGCGCGGCGCAGTGATCACCGAAGTGAACTCGAAGAAAGTCGATGACCTGGCCGATTTCGCTGCCATCGTCGCGAGTCTCGGCGATGGCGCGGAGATGGCCGTGCGCTACACCACCATCGATGACCCCAATGGCAGCCAGCTGCGCTCGGTGCGCATCGATCGGCGCTGGTTTCCCGCGCGGCAGTGCCAGCGCGATGACCAGGCCGGCTATTGGCAGTGCACGGATCTGCCCGCCGTGGCCAAGGTTGCCGCGCCGGCGCCTGCCTCGACGCAGCTGCCGCGCATCGATGACAAACACGCCGCCGAGATCGCGCCATCGCTGGCCTTCGTTACCTTCGACATGCCCTATTCGATCTCGGGAGTCACCGAGCGCAACTACCACGGCGTGGGTCTGATCATCGATGCCGAGCGCGGATTGCTGATCACTGACCGCAACACGGTGCCAGTGTCGATGGGCGATGTGCGCCTGACTTTCGCCGGCACCATCGAGATTCCCGGCGAGATCCTCTACGTGCATCCGCTGCACAACCTGGCGGTGATTCACTACGATCCGAAGCTCATCGGCACGACGCCGGTGCACGCGGCGAAGCTCTCGACCGAGCCGCTTAAGCCAGGCGAGACGGTCAACGTGGTCGGCATGGATGGCGGCGGCATCATCAAATCGCGTACCACCACGATCGCGGATGTGAGCCCGCTGCAGCTGCCGCTGTCGCGCTCGGTCATGTTCCGCGAAACCAATCTCGAAGTGGCCTCCCTGGTTAATGCTCCCGACGACTTCGTCGGCGTGCTGGCGGACAACGCCGGGCGCGTACGGGGCCTGTGGGCCAGCTTCGCCTCCGACAACGGCCGCGAACTGGTGCAGGAGAACCGCGGCATCCCAAGCGAGCTGATCGAGGAGACGCTCGACATCGTGCGCGAGGGCCGGGCGCTGCATTCACTCGAGGCGGAGTTCGTCGAGCAGACCCTGGCTGACGCGCGGCGACTGGGCCTGAGCGATGTCTGGGTGGCGCGCATCTCGCAGGCCAACCCGGCCGCACGCCAGGCCCTGAGCGTGGCGCGGCTGGTGGGCGGCTCGGACGCCGCGCGGGAGCTTAAGCCCGGCGACATCCTGCTGGCCATCGACGACAAGCCGGTCACGCAGTTCCGCGATGTCGAGCGCGCGGTCGCGCGCAAGGAAGAGGTCAGTGCCACGGTCTGGCGCGGCGGCGGCGAGAGCACGCTGCGAGTGAAGACTGCCAGTCTCACGGGCAGCGATGTCGATCGCGTGATCGAATGGGCCGGCGCCACCCTGCAGGCGCCCCATCGCGCCATCAGCGCACAGCGCGGCATTGCCCCGGAGGGAGTTTATGTCGCGTATTTCGAGTTCGGCTCGCCGGCGTCGCGTTATGGTCTGGTGCCGGGTCGACGAATCGTCGAGGTGGACGGGCAGGTGACACCGGATATTGATGCTTTTCTGCGACAGGTCAGCGGCCGACCCGACCGTTCTTCGCTGCGTATCAAGTTATTGACATGGAACGGCGCACCAGAAGTGATCACTCTGAAGCTGGATCGGCATTATTGGCCATCTTATGAACTGAAACGCGGAGTTGTGGGCTGGGAGCGACAATCGCTCGAATAGCGTCACACGGGGCCGGTACAATTGGCCCATGGTAAGAGTATTGCGGGCGACGCAGGCCGAGCTCGACGCCGCCGTGCAGGCTCTGCGCGACGGCGAGCTGGTGGCCTTTCCAACGGAGACCGTTTACGGACTGGGGGCTCACGCGGGCCATCCCGTGGCGTTGCGCCGGGTCTTTGAACTCAAGGGCCGTCCGCTCTCCCATCCGCTGATCGTGCACCTGGACAGCGTGCGTTATCTCGCCCGCTGGGCGCGCGAGATTCCGCCGGCAGCGGAGCAGCTCGCGGCGGCCTTCTGGCCGGGACCGCTGACGCTGGTGCTGCCGCGCGCCTTCAACGTCCACCCGCTGGTCACGGGCGGCCAGGACTCCATTGCCGTGCGGGTGCCCTCGCATCCCATGGCGCAGCAGCTGCTGACCGCCTTCGGTGGTGGTATCGCGGCCCCATCTGCCAACCGCTTCGGCCGCCTGAGTCCGACGCGTGCCGAGCACGTGCGCGAGGAATTCGGCAACGAGCTGCGCCTGGTACTCGACGGCGGGGATTCGAAGATCGGACTGGAATCGACCATCGTCTCCTGCCTGGATGGCAGTGTGCGGCTGCTGCGGCCGGGCTCAATCACGCTCTCGGCGCTGCGCGCAGTGGTCGGCGAGGTGCTTGCGGATCGCGGGACCGCTGCGCCGCGCACTCCGGGCAGCGAGCGAGCGCACTACGCGCCCGCCACGCCGCTGGAGATCATCTCGGCGGGGGAGATCGAGCAGCTCGCCAGCGAGATGTCGGCCACGGGGCAGCGGATCGCGGTACTCGCGCAGCGCGCGCCGCTGCGCGCGCATCAGTTCGTGACCTGGATCAATGGGGGTATCCGGCCGGATGCCTACGCGCACGAGCTCTATGCTCACCTGCGCGCACTCGACCGCTCAGCCTGCGCGCGCATTCTCGTGCAGGCAGTGCCGGAGGATGAGCGCTGGGACGCGGTGCGCGACCGGCTGACACGGGCCGCGGCGGCCAGCATGGCCGAAGCCCCGGGGCACGGCGCCGATGACAGCGCGGGCGAAGATGATTCGCTGGCGGTAAACGTGGTGTCGTAATCTCCCGCTCCTGATGCCCCGCTTCATCGATCCATTCGAGCCGCAGCAGATTCGGCGGCTGGTCCGCGAATTTGGCTCACCATTGCTGATCGTCGACTGCGCGCGCGTGCGCACGCAGTATCAGAAGCTGCGTCGGGCGCTGCCGCGGGTCGCGCTGCATTACGCGTTGAAGCCTCTGCCGCATTCCGCGGTGGTGCGGACCATCGTCGAGTTGGGAGGTTCGCTGGACCTGGCCACCACCGGTGAGGTGCAGCTGGCCGCCGCCCTGGGTATCGATCCTGCGCTGTGCATCGACACCCACCCGATCAAGCGCGACCGCGATATTCGCAATGCGCTCGAATACGGTGTGCGTACCTTCGTGGCCGACAATCCCGATGAGGTGCGGAAGTTCCGCCGCTACGGCGAGCGCGTCTCGCTGCTGCTGCGGGTGTCCTTTCGCAGCCCCGGGGCGGTGTGCGACCTGTCGCGCAAGTTCGGCTGCGATCCGGAAGATGCGATTGCGCTGGCGCGGCTGGCGGCCTCGCTGGGCATCGACGTGCAGGGCTTCTCCTTCCACGTCGGCTCCCAGACTGCCGATGCGCTCAAGCACGTCGAGGCGATCGAGGCCTGCCGCAAGCTGCTGGGCGCAGCCAGGCGCGAGAAGCTCGGCACCCTCGACACGCTCGATATCGGCGGCGGCTTTCCTATCGACTATCTCAAGCCCGCGCTCGAGATCGGCAAGTACTGCGCGCCGATCCGCGCGGCATTGGCAAAGCTGCCGGCGCGGGTGCGCGTGCTGGCGGAGCCTGGCCGTTTCATCGCAGGACCGGCCGCCATCGGCGTGGCCAGTGTCATGGGACGCGCCCGCCGCGAAGGTCATTGGTGGTACTACCTCGATGATGGCCTCTACGGGGCCTACAGCGGGCAGCTCTACGATCACGCGCGTTATCCGGTCGAATCGCTGCGGCAGGGCGGTCCGTTGCTGCCTTCGGTGCTGGCGGGTCCCACCTGCGACAGCATCGATGTCATCGCCGAGAACCTGATGCTGCCGCTGCTGAAGGCCGGCGATCTGATCGTGGGACGCTCCATGGGTGCCTACACCTGGGCAAGCGCATCGGAGTTCAATTTCTTTCCCAAGCCGACCGTGGTGGCGGTCAATCGCAGGCCGGGCGACACCGGCGCGCCCGAGCCGCTGCCGGTCTGAGCGATTTCAACCCGTCAGAGATACGGGTGGATCGGGTGAAACACCGGCCGCAGGAAAAAGCTCCGCGCGATCTGCGCATAACCGCGGAAGATGAAATGGTCATTCGCTGCCAGCAGCGCCTCGCGATTGCGGCGGTAATACCCGGGCAGCTCGAACCATTGCATCGTGGGCTGCAGGTGATGCGCGATGTGCAGGTTGTTGTAGAGGAACAGCAGCCCGAATACCGGGTTCGATTCCACCGAGGCGATGCGCTCCGACGGGCCGGACGCGGCGCGGTGTTCGATGAAGGCACGCAGTAGCCCGAGACTGAAGCCGGGATACGCGATCAGCAGCACGTACTGCCACCATCGCATGCCGTAGTACGCACACACCCACAGCAATGCCGCCACGGCCACGGCGTGCACGATCCAGGTGCGTACATGCGAGAAGTCGCCGCGTGCCAGGCGCGCGCCCTCGCGGCGCAGTAGCGTCCACAGGCGCAGCAGCGGACCGATCGTGAGCCGGCCCAGCAGGGTCTGGTTGAACACCAGCAGCGCGCGATAGAGCCCGTTCATGCGCTGCCAGTCAGATCGCAGCACGTAATAGGTCTCGGTGTCCTGGCCCGGCACGGTGAGGTTCTGATCGCGATGATGAATGCTGTGGCTGTTGCGATAGAGCGCGAACGGAAACCACAGGCCCAGCGGCGGAAATACGATCAGGAAGCGCAGCCAGGCGGGGACGCCGCGGAAGGAATGGATCGCCTCGTGCTGCAGCGAAAAATGCCATGCGATCAGGTAGGCGCCAATCGGAACGATCAGCCACCAGGGCAACAGCGCGTTGTAGCGGATCAGGCAAAACCAGGCGGCATAGATCGCAATCGCCACCAGGATCGTGGGGCCGTCGTGCTGTCGGAATCGCTCCATAGGGCGCGAATTTTACACGGTTGCGGCGGCCAGCATCGGGAACCCGGGGTCCACCGAAAGGCTAAGCTTATGCGTGCGCCAATGCGCCAGCGTGGCCTCCAATTCCTGCGCGAGCTGGCGGTAGGATCCCGCCTCGGGCTGTACGAAGCGGCTCAGGCGCAGGTCGGCCAGCAGCGCATGCAGCGCGGGATCCTGGTGCGCCGCCAGAAAAGCCTCGGTCAGGGCGCCGAAGGGCTGCGAGGCCACCAGCGGCGGAATCGGGCGCGGCTCGGTTCGTGCCACCACCCGCACCCTTGCCACCAGTTCCGGGGCGAAGCGGCGCAATAACTGCAGGCTATAGGCATCGATGGCCGCGGTATCGGCGCGTCCCTCGGCCACCGCGGCGAGCGCCGCCTGCGGGGTTACCTGCGGGGCGATGACCTCGCGGTACAGGGGGGTGCCGTCGCTGGCCTCGCGCAAATGGCGCAGCGGCGCGGCAAATCCCGATTGCGACTCCGGAGTGGTGAAAGCGATCCGTCCGCCGAAGGTGTCATCCAGGGAGCGGTGCGCGCTCTGCGCCGCGACCACGAACTCGCTCCAGTAGAGCGGCTGCCCGTGAAATTCGGGCGCCGCGGGAACCGGTGACGCGAGCAGCTGCGGCTGCGGTGTGGCGCGGCTAAAAGGCAGGCCGCACATGAATACGGCTGCCTTGTCGCTGCGGGCCCAGAGTTCGGCGATCGGCGCGGGGGCCGGGTGATCGAGGACCTGCAGCGGCATGCGCGCCCGCCGTGCGAGCTGCAGGAACAGCTCGCGCCATGCTTCCGCGGCGGCGGGGGACACCGCGTACATGCGCGCGCTGGCGCTCCAGGATGCATCAGGTGTCATCGGATGTTCTCGTTGCGGCAGCTGCGCGTGAAGAAGGGTACGGTTGCGAGCCCGATGATAGCGGCGCACATGACATATCCGGCCGGAGCCATCGCCGAGCCGTGCGCCTGTTGCGTGAACCAGGTCAGGATGGCGGGCGCGAAGCCGCCGAAGATCACGAAGGCGCCGTTGTACACCAACGAGATCCCGGTTGCGCGCACGCTGGTGGGAAACAGATCTGCGAGCGCGGCTGGGGCGACGCCCACGAAGGTCGCCACCATGATGCAGAAGAGCGATTGCACGACGATCAGCACGCCGGCCGTCGGCTGCGCCTGCAGCCAGAGGTAGAGCGGCAGCACGGCGATGAGCATGGACAGCACGCCGCAGCTCAATATCGTGCTGCGGCCGAGCCGATCGGACAACCTGCCCGCGGCCAGGCAGGTCAGCACGAAGAACACATTGCCGATCAGCGAGGCGGCGAAGGCCTGGCGCGCTGTGAATCCGAACGCGTGCTGCACGTACACCGGCGTGTAGATGTTCAGCACATAGACACCAACGGCCCAGGGGATCGACAGTCCGAAGCCGACCAGCAGCGCCGCGCCGTGTTCACCGAAGGCGCTGCGCAGCGGTGTCACCGATCGGTGCCGAATGCGCTCGGATTCGAACTCGGCGGTTTCGCGCAGCGAGCGGCGCAGCAGCAGACCCGCGGGCGCGATCAGCAGCCCGACGAGGAAGGGCACGCGCCAGCCCCAGTGCTGCAGCTGTGCGGGAGTGAGCAGGGTCGAGACGGTAAAGGCCACGAGCGCGCCGAGAATGTTGGACATGCCCATGGTCGCTTCCTGCCAGGCGGCCAATCGGCCGCGCGCGCCGTCCGCAGCGCTTTCGGCCAGGAAGGCGCTCGCGCTGCCGATTTCCCCGCCGGCGGAAAAACCCTGCAGGAGGCGCCCGAGCAGCAGCAACCAGGGTGCCGCCACGCCGATCGTGGCGTAGTCGGGCGCCGCGGCGATCAGCAGCGTTCCCGCCGCCATGACCCAGATCGTCAGCATCAGTGCCGCCTTGCGGCCGGCGCGATCGCCATAGGCGCCGATCAATGCCGCGCCGACCGGCCGGATGACGAATCCCGCGCCAAAGGTCAGGAAAGTCTTTACAAGGGCGGCAGCCGGATCGTGGCTCGGAAAGAAGCTGTTGGCGATGTAGGTGGCAAACAGTGCATAGACGGTAAAGTCATACCACTCGAGCAGGTTGCCGATGCAGGCGCCCACGATGGCGCCATGGTTGCCCGCGGGCGATTGCGTCGGCATCGGTGGCGCCGCCGCCGCGGCCTGTTTCCCCATCGTCATGCCCGGTCACTCCCAGAGCGGATGTCTATATGCTATCTGCTGGCGCGGCAACGGCGCAGCGAGGATTGGGAGAGGCAGATGGAGCAGATTTCCTGGGATGACTTTTCCAGGGTTGAACTGCGCGTGGGCCGCATCATCGCCGCCGATGAGTTTCCACAGGCGCGCAAGCCCGCCTACCTGCTGCAAGTGGATTTCGGGGCTGAGCTCGGGGTGCGCAAGTCCAGCGCGCAGCTCACCGCGCTGTACCGGCGCGAGGAGCTGATCGGCCGCCTGGTGGTGGCGGTGCTGAACTTCCCGAAGAAGCAGATCGGTCCCATCATGTCTGAGTGCCTTGTCACCGGGTTTCACAACGAGCGCGGCGAGGTGGCGTTGTGCGTTCCCGATCAGGCGGTGCCGCTGGGAGCCAAGCTGCTCTAAGATATCGCCCCCGCAACGTACCGGACTTACGCTCAATGTCTGTCGAGACTGAAATCCAGGCCCTGCCGGGCGTGGCGGCCGATTGGCCGATCCTTAAGTTAAAGCGCGGCGAAGATCGCCGGCTGCGGTCCGGGCACCTGTGGGTGTTCTCCAACGAGGTAGACACTGAGGCGACACCGCTCACGACGCTCCCGGTTGGTGCGATGGTGCGGGTGGTATCCGATCGCGATCAGTTTCTCGGCTTTGCTTATGTCAATCCGCACGCGCTGATCTGCGCCCGCATCCTCAGTCGCAGCCCGGTGCACGCGCCCGACCGCTCGCTGCTGGTACATCGCCTCAAGCTCGCACTGGCGTTGCGGGAGCGTCTCTACAGCGCACCATTCTATCGCTGGGTCTTCGGGGAATCGGACGGACTGCCGGGCCTGGTGCTGGACCGTTACGGTGACATCATCGTCGGCCAGATCGCCACGGCCGGCATGGAAGCTCTGCGCGGCGAAATCGAGGCCGCGGTCGTCAGCGTGCTCTCGCCGCGCGCGCTGGTGTGGAAGAACGACGGCGGCTCGCGTGAACTGGAGCAGCTGCCGCGGCAGGTGATCACGCCTATCGGGCGGGCGCCCGAAGAGCTGCAGATATTCGAGTCGGGATTGAACTTCACGGTGCCGCTGGTCAGCGCGCAGAAGACTGGTTGGTTCTACGATCAGCGCACCAACCGCGAGCAATGGCGCGCCATGATTCAGCCGGGTGCGCGCGTGCTGGACGTGTGCAGTTATGCCGGCGCCTGGGCGATCGGTGCCCTGACGCGCGGTGCTGCGAGCGCGTTGTGCGTCGATGCCTCGGAAGCGGCGCTCGCGGTGGCCACGCGTAACGCCGCCGCCAATGGCGTTACGCTCTCTACGCGCCAGGGCGACGCGTTCGAAGTGCTCGATGAGCTGGTGCGCGCCGGCGAACGCTTCGATGCCATCGTTCTGGATCCGCCCGCATTCATCAAGCGCAAAAAAGACATCCCTCGCGGCCAGGCTGCGTATCGCAAACTCAATCAGATCGCGATGCGGCTGCTCGAGCGCGATGCGCTGCTGGTGAGCTGCTCGTGCTCCTATCACCTGGGGGCCGATGAGCTCATCAACCTGATCCAGTCCGCCGCCCGCCACAGCGGCCGCTTCGTACAGATTCTGTACAGCGGCGGCCAGTCCGCGGATCATCCGCTCCATCCGGCGATACCCGAGACGCGCTATCTGAAGGCATTTTTCTGCCGCGCCACACGCGAGTGAGCTGTCGACGGTAGAATCAGCGCATGTTCCGTTATCCCCACATCGACCCGATTGCCTTCAGTCTGGGACCGCTGCACGTTCACTGGTACGGCATCATGTACCTGGTCGGATTTGCGGCCGGCTGGTGGATTGCACGTGACCGTGCTGCGCAGCCGAATTCGACCTGGAAGCCGGCAGATGTCGACGATTTCGTGTTCTACGCGATGCTGGGCGTCATCATCGGCGGCCGCATCGGTTACGTACTGTTCTACGGCTTGCCGATGTGGCGCGGCGACTGGCTCTATCCGCTCAAGATCTGGGAAGGCGGCATGTCTTTCCACGGTGGTCTGCTGGGCGTCCTGACCGCGGCTACCCTGTTCGCGCGGCAACGGGGCCGGCGTATAGGCGATGTGTTCGATTTTGCCGCGCCGCTGCCAGGCATCGGCATTTTCGCGGTGCGCATCGGCAACTTCATCAACAGCGAGCTCTGGGGGCGTCCGACCGATGTGCCCTGGGGGGTACTCGTCAAGGACCCAAACGGCGGACCGGATGTCGCGCGCCATCCCTCTCAGCTCTACGAGGCCACACTCGAGGGACTGGTGCTGTTCGTGATTCTCTGGACCTTCACCCGCAAGCCGCGCCCGCGCTATGCGCCATCGGGGCTGTTCCTGATCTGCTATTCGGTGTCGCGCATCGCGGTCGAATTCGTGCGCGAGCCGGACGTCCAGATCGGCTACCTGGCGGGCGGCTGGTTCACCATGGGGATGCTGTTGTCGCTGCCGATGCTGGCCTTCGGCATCGCCTTGATGCTGATCGCCTACCGGCAGCAGGCGCCCTCGGGCAACTTCGCGCCGGCGGCGTGAAGCAGCGGATCGCTTCGATGGACCAGGCGTATCTGGCGCTGCTGCAGGACATCCTCGACAACGGCAGCCGTCGCGGCGATCGCACCGGCACCGGTACGCTGTCGGTGTTCGGCCGCATGCTGCGTCATGACCTGAAGGCCGGATTTCCGCTGTTGACGACCAAGCGGCTGCACATCAAGTCGATCCTCTATGAGCTGCTGTGGTTCCTGCGCGGCGACACCAATATCCGATATCTCACCGAGCATGGGGTCTCGATCTGGGACGAGTGGGCGACCCCTGAGGGCGAGCTGGGTCCGGTCTACGGCGCGCAGTGGCGCAAATGGCAGGGTCCGTCCGGGGAGTCCTACGATCAGGTGACGGCGTTGCTGCAGGGCCTGCTGGCGCGTCCCAACAGCCGTCGCCACATCATCAACGCCTGGAACGTCGCCTTCCTGCCGGATGAAACGCTGCCGCCGCAGGATAACGCCGCGGCCGGCAGAATGGCGTTGCCGCCCTGCCATGTGATGTACCAGTTTTACGTCGAGAACGGCGACTTGAGCTGCATGATGACCCAGCGCAGTTGCGATGTGATGCTTGGGCTGCCCTACAATGCCGCCAGCACCGCCTTCCTGACCTGCATGATCGCGCAGCAATGTAACCTTGAGCCCGGCCAGGTGGTCTATTCGCTGGGCGACACTCACCTATATCTGAACCATCTCGAACAGGCGCGCCTGCAGCTCACGCGCGAGCCGCGTGCACTTCCCAGGCTCAACCTGAAGCGCCGGCCGGCAACGATTTTCGACTACCAGTACGAGGATTTCGAGCTGACGGGCTACGAGCCGCATCCGCACATTGCGGCGCCAATCTCGAAATAGTCGCCCCAATGCACCCCGCCGTGTCGGTACAATCTGCAGTTGCACTGGAAACACGCTGACCATGAGCCGTAAACCCAAGAAAAAGAGCAAGCGCAAGCGCAGCAGCAAACGCAGCAGCCAGGGCAAGAGCGCCGCATTACCCGTCAGCCTCATCCAGGCGCGCCCCGATATGGTTCGCGTGCGCCGCTCGCGCCTGCACGGCAGGGGCGTGTTCGCGCTGCGGCGGATACGCAAGGGCACCAGGGTGCTCGAGTATCTGGGCGACCGGGTGTCGCATGATGAAGCGGATGACCGCTACAGTCACAAGCCGGTCGAAGACAACCACACCTTCCTTTTCATCGTCAATCGATCCACCGTCATCGATGGCGGTGCCAACGGCAACGATGCGCGCTACATCAATCATTCCTGTGATCCGAATTGCGAGTCGCTGATCGAGGACCGCCGCGTCTTCATCGAGGCGATCCGAACCATTCAGCCGGGTGATGAGCTGACCTACGACTACCAGATCGGCCGCGACAAAGAGGATCCGGCCAACGTCGATGAGATATACGCCTGCCGCTGCGGCGCGGGGAGCTGCCGCGGCTCGATGCTCTGGCCTCCAAAGCGCAAATCACGCCCCAGGCCAAAGTGAAAGCGCAACAGGTGTCGCGCGCCGCCGTGATCGGCGCCATGGGTGTCGTCTACGGTGACATTGGCACGAGTCCGCTGTACGCGCTCGAGGCATCGATCAATGCTGCCGGCGCGCCGTTGGACCGGCTGGCAGTACTCGGCGTGCTATCGCTGATTTTCTGGTCGCTGCTGATCGTCGTGACGCTTAAATACGTGGTGCTGATCATGAGCGCCGACAATGAAGGCGAGGGCGGTATCCTCTCGCTGTTCGCGCTGGTGGAGCGCACGCTCACGGCCGGCACGCGCTGGCAGCAGACCATCGTGATGCTCGCGGCGCTCGGCGCGGCGCTGTTCTACTGCGATGCGCTGATCACCCCCGCGATATCGGTGCTGAGCGCGGTGGAAGGCCTGGAGAATCTTAATTCCGACATGGCCAGCGCGGTGGTGCCCATCACGCTGCTGATCATCGTCGCGCTGTTTGCGATCCAGTATCGCGGCACCGAGCGGGTCGGGCGCCTGTTCGGCCCAATCATGGTGTTGTGGTTCATCGTGCTGGCTGTCACGGGCACGCGCGCGCTGCTGCGCAATCCCTCGGTGCTGGTCGCGCTGAGTCCCAGCTACGGCATCTGGCTGCTGCTGCAGCGTCCGGGGGTCGCGCTGGCCATCCTCGGCGGAGTGTTCCTGGCCATGACGGGCGGCGAGGCTCTCTACGCCGACATGGGCCATTTTGGCAAAAAGCCGGTTCGCATCGCCTGGTTTGCGGTGGTGTGGCCCTCGCTGGTACTGAGCTATTTTGGCCAGGGCGCGCTGATACTGCAGCGCCCGGAGGCGGCGCATCTGCCGCTCTACCAGCTGGTGCCGGTGTCGATGCTGCCGATGATGGTGCTGCTGGCAACGGTGGCGACAGTCATCGCCTCGCAAGCCACGATCACGGGTGCTTTCTCCGTCACGCGCCAGTGCATCCAGTTGGATCTGCTGCCGCGCCTGCGCATCACGCAGACCTCGGCGCGCGAGCACAGCCAGATCTACGTTCCGGCGGTCAACTGGACGGTACTGCTGGCAGTGTGCCTGTTCGTGCTCGGATTCCGTTCCTCGGACGCGCTCGGTGCGGCCTACGGCGCGGCGGTGGCCGGCACGATGTTCATTACGACGCTGCTCGGTGCGCAGCTGGCGCTGGCGCAGTGGCGCTGGCCGAACCATCGTGTCGCGCTGGTGTTCGGTCCGCTGATGATCGTCGACCTGGTCTACCTGACCGGCAATCTCACCAAATTTGCGCAGGGCGCATGGGTGCCGCTGACGCTGGCCAGCCTGCTGTTCTGCGTCTTCATGATCTGGCGCAGCGGCCGACGCTTGATGCGGCGTGCGCTGCGTTCGGTGGCGGTGCCGCTGTCGCAACTATCGAAACTGCTGAAAGACGTGCCGCGCGTGCCGGGCACCGCGGTGTTCCTGGCCAGCGACCCGGATTACGTTCCGACCGCACTGCTGCGCAACCTCGAACACAATCACGTGGCGCATCAGCGCATCGTGTTCCTGAATGTCGAGATCACGCGCTCGCCGCGCCAGGATCCCGCGGATCGCGTGCGCATCGCGATGCTGATGCCGGAGGTCTATACGATCGCGGCGCGCTTCGGCTTCATGGAAACCCCGGATGTCAGCGAGGCCCTCAAGCAGTGCCGCGTACGCGGGCTGAAATTGTTCGGGCAGGACAGCTCGTTCTTTCTCGGCTGGCACCTGGTCGCGCCGCGGCCGCGCGGCGGCTATGAGGGATTGCGGCGACGATTGTTTGCATGGATGCAGCGAAGCAATACCCAGGCGGTGGAGTTCTTCCGAATGCCCGAACGTCGCGTGATCGTGCTCGCGACGCAGGTCGAACTCTGAGTCGCAGGTGTCCGCGCCCATCGTCCTCGTGGTGGCCGTCGCCGACAATGGCGTCATTGGCCGTGACGGCACGCTGCCCTGGCACCTGCCCGATGACCTGAAATTCTTCAAAGCCGTGACCATGGGCAAGCCGCTGTTGATGGGACGGCGCACCTTCGAGTCGATTGGGAAGCCGCTGCCCGGCCGCCGCAATCTGGTGCTGACCCGCGGCGCAGCCGCATTTCCTGCCGGGGTGGAAGCGGTCGCGAGTATCGATGCGGCGCTGGCGCTGCTGCCCGACACACCCGAGCTGTGCGTGATCGGCGGCGCAACGCTGTTTGCACAGACGCTGCCCCTCGCGCGGCGCCTATATCTGACTGAGGTGCACGGCGCAGTAGCCGGAGACGTACACTTTCCGCACTGGGATCGCGCCGACTGGCGCGAAACCGAGCGGCGTGAACACCCGGCCGATGAACGGCACCTCTATGCGATGAGCTTCGTGACGCTCGAGCGCCGCTAGCTATTGCAGCCCGCGATACTCGATCAGCGGGCCGACATCGGGCGGGCCGCCGTAGAAATCCCTGAACAGCAATTGCGGCTCCACGCTGCGGCCGCGCGAGAGAATCTTGGCGCGCAGCACCTCTCCGTTCGCGCGCGTCAGTCCGCCATGCGCATGTACCCAGGCGCCGGTATCGCGCGCCAGCACCTCGCTCCAGAGATAGGAGTAGTAACGTGCCGCGTAATCGTTGGAAAAGATGTGCAGAAAATACGGGTAGTGATAGCGCGGCGGTATCGGTTCGTACTCGAGACCGCGAGCCTTCAGGGCTGCGCTTTCGAAGGCCGGCAGCTTATCCGCGGTCGGCAGGCGCTCTGCGGGGAGTTCGTGAATCGCCAGGTCGGTCAATGCCGCCTCGACATACTCCAGGGCGCGAAAACCCTCATCGAAGTGCTGCGAGGCAATCACCTGGTCGAGCAGGGCGGCCGGCATCGGCTCCCCGGTCTGGTAGTGCCGCGCGAACTGCTCCACCACCGCGGGTTCGCGCGACCACATTTCGTTGAACTGCGAGGGGTACTCGACGAAGTCGTCGGGCACGTTGGTGCCTGACAGGTAGGGGTACCGGACATCCGACAGTATGCCGTGGAGCGCATGACCGAACTCGTGGAACAAGCCGGTCACATCATCGAACGACAGCAAGGTCGGGGCGCCCGGCTCGGGTTTGGGGAAATTCAGGTGATTGGCGACCACGGGCTTCTGCCCGAGCAGCTTCGACTGGTTGACGAAGTTATCCATCCACGCGCCGCCCTGCTTGCTGTCGCGCGCGTAGTAGTCGCCCAGGAACAGCGCCAGCGGTGTGCCGTCGGCGTCGGAAACCTCGAACACGCGCACGTCCGCTTCATACACCGGCAGATCGTGGCGCTCCTTGAAATTCAGGCCATAGAGCTGGTGCGCAGCGTAGAACACGCCATCCTCGATCACCCGGTTGAGCTCGAAGTAGGGTTTGATGCGGGCATCATCGAAGTCGTACCGCTGGCGGCGCGATTGCTCAGCGTAGTACTGCCAGTCCCAGGGCTGGAGCTCAAAGCCGGCCAGTTGCTGCAGCTCGGCCCCGTCGCGGCGGGCGGCGCGCAGCGCGGCATCGCCGATCTGTTGCAGCAGTTTTTCGGCCGCGGCCGGGTCCTGCGCGGTCTCATCCTCCAGTGCGTACGCTGCGTACGATGGATAGCCCAGCAGCCGGGCTCGCTCCGCACGCGCTCGCACCAGGCGTGTGATGATGACGGTGTTGTCGTACTTGCCGC
This sequence comes from uncultured Gammaproteobacteria bacterium, assembly GCA_963819195.1. GTDB lineage: Bacteria > Pseudomonadota > Gammaproteobacteria > Steroidobacterales > Steroidobacteraceae > FEN-1191. The sequence continues at coordinate 897,004 of CAWFVL010000003.1, read as the reverse complement.
CGCGCGCGCGTTCGATCGAGGCGCGATAGATGCGCTCGCGCAGCGCGCGATTCTTCAGTTGCGCCAGCCATGGCTGGGTGGTCGTGTTCTGCAAGGCGATCAGCCAACGCCCGGATAGTCCACGCGCCCTGGCGGCCGCGGCGGCGCTGCTGACCTGATCGGCCGAGAGCCCATCGAGCTGCGCGACATCATCGACCACGATCGCGCCGCTGTTGCCGGCCTTGAGCACGTTCTGCCGAAATCTGGTGGTGAGAGCGGCGATCTGCTGGTTGAAGCGCCGCAGCTTGCGTTGCTCGGCCGCTCCGAGCCGCGCGCCGGCGCGCACGAAATCGATGTGATAGCGCTCGAGCAGCTGTCGCGATTCCGGATCCAGCGGCAGCCGGTCGCGTTGCGAATACAGCGCATCGATGCGGGCGAATAGCGCCGCGTTGAGGTAGATCTCATCCTCGTGGGCCGCAAGCTTCGGGGTGATGTCGGTTTCGAGCTGCAGCAGCGCATCGTCGCTGTTGGCGGCGATCAGATTGGAGAAGGTCATATTCACGCGGTTGAGCAACTCACCGCTGCGCTCCATGGCGACCACGGTGTTGTCGACGGTCGCAGGCTCGGGATTGCGGGCGATAGCCACTATTTCGGCCAGCTGCAGGGCCATGCCGGCCCTGAACGCGGGCGCGTAATCCTGATCGTGGATGCGATCGAACGGCGGCAGCTCGAAGGGCAATGCACTGCGCTTCGCAAACGGGTTGTCGGGCGATAACCCCGCGGCCGCGGTGGCCGGGGCGGCGGCCAGGGTGCCCGAAGCCATTGTCAGTGCGGCCAGCATCAGAATCGGCAAGCGCGTTGATCGCCCGTTCCGCATAAACGAACCTCGTGGGGTGGCTTCATGGCGTGACGAGCTGACGGCGGGCATGAGTCGCGGCCAGAATCCGGCGCACCGGTTCGCCGATCAGCTCGTAAATTGCTTCGTTGGACCGTAGCAGTGCCCTGGCGCTCGGAACGTAGTTCCCCACCACCGGCCGCCGCGGGGCCACGATATCCATGGGCGCGGGCAGCACCGTGAGACCGGTCGCCGTGAATTCCCCCACCGAGCGCCGCATGTGGGTCGCCGTGGTCACCAGGACGACCCGCTCGATGCCATCGCCTCGCAGCAATGCGGCAGCGTTGCGCGCATTTTCAAAGGTGTCGTAGGCATCGCGGTCGATCCAGCGCGGCTGGATGTCGAAGATCGTGCGCAGCGTCGACTGCATGGCATCGGTCTCGTACCCGAAGCCGGTGATCAGGATGGGCAGCCCGGTGCGCCGGGAAACGTAGGCGCCGTAGGCCAGCTTGTCCATGAGTTCCGCCCCCGCGCTGGGCGCCCCGCCATATTCCGGTGCCGTCCGGTGCACGCCGCCGCCGAGTATCGCGATGGCCTGCGCACCGTCCAGGCGCGACAGATCGAGCGGCGGATAGGACTCGGCGAGGGCGACCACGGCATCGGAGATCAGCGGCGTTGCGAGCAGCCACAGCGAGCCGAGCGCGAGCGCGATCAGGATGCGCCCCGGGCGCGGCCGCCGGCGCAGCAGCAGCAGTCCCGCGAAGCCCAGCAATAGCGGACCCGCAGGCGGCAGCACCAGCTCCCGCAGCACGGTCTTGATATGGAGCAGCAGCAACGTCACCGGCGGGTCTAGGCGATGCCCTTGAGTACTTCGGCCACCGTGGCGAACATCTGTTCGATCTGCGCCGGCTCGACGATCAGCGGCGGCGACAATGCCAGGATGTCCGCGGTGTAGCGCACCAGCACGCCGCGCTCCAGGCATCGCAGGAAAACCTCATAGCCGCGGCTGCCGGGACGTCCCTCGCGCGACTCGAGTTCGATGCCGGCCACGAGCCCCAGGTTGCGGATGTCGCGCACGTGCGGTGTCCCGCGCAGCGCATGCGCGGCCTGCTCGAACTGTCCCGACAGCGAGCGGGCGCGCTCGAACAGTCCGTCGCGTTCATAGATGTCGAGCGCGGCCACGGTGGCGGCCGCGGCCAGCGGGTGTGCCGAGTAGGTATAGCCGTGAAACAGCTCGATGCTGTCCGGATTGGCGGCGTTCACGACGGTGTCGTAGATCGGGCGGTTGACCGCTACGGCGCCCAGCGGCACCGAAGCATTGTTGATGCCCTTGGCGAGCGTGATGATGTCCGGCTTGACGCCGAAGTACTCGGAGGCCGTGGCGGCACCGAGCCGGCCAAAGCCGGTGATGACTTCATCGAATATCAGCAGCAGGCCATGCCGCGAGCAGATCGCGCGCAGGCGTTCCAGGTAGCCCTGCGGCGGAACCAGCACACCGGTCGAGCCGGCCAGCGGCTCGACGATGACCCCGGCGATGGTGGAAGCATCATGCAGCGCGACGATGCGCTCCAGATCGTCGGCCAGGTGCGCGCCCCATTGCGGCTGTCCGCGGGAGAACGCGGCCTCGGCGATGTTGAGCGTGTGGGGCAGATGATCGACGCCCGGCATCAGGTTGGCGCTGAAGGTCTTGCGGTTGCCGGCGATGCCGCCGACGGAGATGCCGCCGAAACCCACGCCATGGTAGCCGCGTTCCCGTCCGATGAATCGATGCCGCTGGCCTTCGCCGCGAGCGCGGTGATAGGCCAGCGCGATCTTCAGCGCGGTATCGGCAGACTCGGAGCCGGAATTGGTGAAGAAGATGCGGTCCAGGCCCGGCGGCATGATGCGCGCCACGCGGCTGGCGGCTTCGAAAGCCATCGGATGGCCCATTTGAAATCCCGGGGCGTAGTCGAGTTCCCGCGCCTGGCGCGCGATCGCCTCGGCAATCTCAGTTCGGCAATGACCCGCATTGACGCACCACAGGCCCGATGTCCCATCCAGCACGCGCCGTCCGTCGTGCGCGGTGTAGTACATGCCGCTGGCACCGACCAGAAAGCGCGGCGCGGCCTTGAATTGCCGGTTCGCCGTGAACGGCATCCAGAGTGCATCGGTATCGGGCAGGGGCTTGGCTTGGGCATTCATGACAACTCCAGTACGGCAGCGGCTCCGTGGGCAGGGCTCGCCATTCTACCTACAGGCCCGCACGGTCGAGCAGGGCCTCGGCGCCATCGGTCAGGGCCCCATGGGGTTCGGCACGCGAGAGCAGGGCTTCGAGGACACGCTGCTGTGCGATGCCGCGGCGTTGCGCTTCCGAGTAGGCGATTTCGGGGTGGAACATCACCATCGAATAGCGCGGGATGAATCGGCCCGGAAAGGCGCGCTCGAGTTGCGCGGCGAGCGCCTGGCGGCGCAGGAACTGCGGTGAGCGCACGGTGTCGCGCATCTCCTGGTAGTTCTCCAGCGCCATGGCCGCGATGGCATCGGTATCGGCGCGTCGTTCCCGCTCGAACTGATGCAACAACGCCTCGCGCACCCGCAGATCATCCGCCCCCGGATCGCAGAGCAGCCGATCGAGCAGCCGGCAATCCTCAAAACCGCAATTGAGGCCCTGGCCGTGGAAGGGCACGATGGCATGGGCCGCATCGCCGATCAGCAGCAGCCGCCCGTCCACCTGCCAGCGCTGGCAATAGAGCGTGCCGAGCCGACCCTGTGGATGCGCCGCAAATTGCCCGGCAAGGTCCGGGATGGCGCGCGCGGCATCCGGGAACTCGGCCTCGAAGAAGCGGGTCACGGCCGCATCGCTTCGCAACCGGCCGAATCCAGGATCTCCATCGCGCGACAGGAACAGCGTTGCCGTGAAGCTGCCATCGGTATTGGGCAGCGCAATCAGCATGTAGCCGCCTCGCGGCCAGATGTGCAGCGCCCGAGGTTCAAAGGCGTATTGCGCCGCCGACGCGGCGCTGGCCGGGAGAACGGCGGGGATGATGAGCTCCTTGTAATCGTGATCCAGCGGCTGTTCCTGCGCACTTACGAGACCGCGCGCCACCAGCGCGTTGCGCACCGCCGAGCCGGCGCCGTCGGCACCTAGCAGCACGTCGAAATTCTCCTGGTAGTTGCGGCCGGTCTGCTCATCGCGCAGCGCCACGGTACCCGCCGCGACATCGACATCCAGGCAGCGAGTGCCGAATCGCAGCTCGATCCCCGGGCACTCGGCCGCGGCATCGATCAGGATGCGGTTGAGCCGTTCCCGGCTCAGCGCATAGATGATCTCGTGATCGTTCTGGCCATAGCGCAGGAACGCAGGCGTGCCGGTTGCATTGTGCACCATGCGGCCCGGCATCGGCATCAGCGCGGGTGTCACCCTGGCGGCAAGTCCGGCGTGCTCCAGCGCCAGCATGCCGCGCGCGGCCATCGCCAGGTTGATGGAGCGGCCGCGTTCCGGCGGCGCGGTGCGCGGATCGGCTCGGCGCTCGATCAGCCGCACTGATCGACCGCGGTTGGCGAGCATCAGCGCCATCAGGGTGCCGACCGGCCCGGCGCCGATCACCGTGTAGCGTTGCATCGTTCCTTCAGGATGACGGCGAGGCGCTGCGCGGCGTGCCAGACCTCTTCGAAGCCGTTGTAAAGCGGCACGGGAGCCAGACGGATGATGTCCGGATCGCGCCAGTCGCAGACCACGCCGCTGCGATTCAGCGCCTCGAATACCTGCCGCCCGTCCGCGTGCACGCGCACCGACAGCTGGCAGCCGTGCTCCCGTGGCGCCGCAGGTGTGATGACAGTCAGATCCTCGCCCGCCAGTTGCAGTAGCAGCGTCTTGAGGTAGTCGGTCAAGGCAAGCGACTTGGCCCGCAGTGCCGGCATGCCTGCCTCGGCGAAGATCGGCAGCGATGCACGCAGCGGAGCGGCCGAGAATATCGGTGGATTGCTCACGGCCCAGGCTGCGGCGCCCGCTGCCGCCTTGAATTCGGGGCTCATCCGAAACCGGGTCGGCGCCTCATGACCCCACCAGCCGGTCAGCCGCGGCAGATTTTCGCGCGCCAGGTGCCGTGCGTGCACGAAGGCGCCGCCGATCGCACCAGGTCCGCCGTTGAGGTACTTATAGCTGCACCAGACCGCAAAATCGGCCTCATCGTCATGCAGCCGCAAGGGCACATTGCCGATCGAATGCGCCAGGTCGAATCCCACCGTGGCACCCGCCGCGTGTGCCGCGCGCGCGATGCGGGCGAGATCGAAGTTCTGACCGGTGCGGTACTGCACGCCGGGCCACAGCACCAGTGCCAGTCGGGAGCCCAGGGCCGCGATCTGCCGCTCGATGTCCTCCATGCGCAGGCACTCTTCGCCGGGGCGTGGCGCGAGCTCGATGAGTTCGCGTGCGGGATCCAGTCCGTGCCAGGCGATCTGGGAGGCGACGATTTGGCGGTCGGATGAGAATGCGCCCGCCTCGATCAACACCGCGCCGCGATCCGCGACCGGTCGATAGAAGCTCGCCAGCAGCAGGTGCAGATTGATGCTGAGGGAATTCATCGCCACGACTTCCAGAGCGCTGACGCCGCACAGTTGCGCCAGCGGTGACTGCAATTGCTCTGCATAGCCGATCCAGGGCGATCCCGCCTCCTCGTGCCCGCGCACGCCGAGCCGCTCCCAGTCTGCGACCTCCGCCGCAATGCACTCGCGCGCGGCCAGTGGCGCCAGCCCCAGCGACTGCCCGCACAGGTACAGCAGCGGCTGGCCGTCACGGCCGCGCGGATGTGCGAAGCGTGCCGCCAGTGCGCGCAGCGGATCGCGCGCATCCTCGGCTCGGGCCCAGGCTTGGTCCGTCATCGCGGCTATGCCGCCCTGATCGGATACAACACCGGCCTTGAGGGCACGGCATCTCCGGCGATGGCAGGCGCCTGCAGGCTGAGCAGATACCAGCCGTCGGCCAGCGCTGCGCCGATGTAGGCCAGCTCGGTGATGGTGCAGCCCTGCCGCTGCGCCTGCGCCAGCTGCGTGCTGCCGGGCGGCAGCCCGAAGAACAGGCGGTGCGCCGTCAGTGCGCCGCCGTCGCTGCTGCGGTCTGCCGAGGGCACATCCAGCACCAGGTGCTCGATACCCCGCGCTACCAGCCACGAGGCGGCCTCGGCCGACAGGAACGGTGCGGCAGCGCGATACTCCTCGGTGAATTTGAGCGGGTCGTTGGGCTGTGTACGGATCACCACCGCACGCGCGCTCAAGCGAGGCGCCAGCGGTGCGGGCCACGCTTCCTCGAGCCGGGCACGCGTGATCAGCAGATCCGCATCCGCGGGTTCCGGCTCGCTGCCTTCGCGACTGTCGGCGGCGATCTCGGGTTCAACCGTGAGCAGCGCCGCCAGCAGCAATCGCTGCGGCACCAGGTTGTGCACATCCACGCGTTCGACGGTGAGATGGCCGACGCTCTCGGTGTGCGTGCCATTGGCATGCGGGGTAAGCGCGATGGTGCTGCAGTTGCAGCTCGCTCCGCGTACCACGCGGCCGTTGAAACTTCCCACTTCCAGCGGCACGCTGCTGGCAGCCGGTGCGCCGAAGCAGCGCAGCTGCGGACCCTGGAAATCGAGCACGCGCGCCAGGCTGGCGCCCGCAGCCAGATCGGCCAGCAGCGCTACCCCGTCGATGTCCAGGCGCGCCCATTGCGCGCGCTCATTGCGAGCCATGGTCGGCGCCCGCCATCGCTGGCGGCTCCATGACGGCACCGCAGTGCTTGCAGGTGCGCAAGGACAGGCTGCCGAAAAAGCGCTTGAACACGGGTGGAAACTGCATCTCGATATCGGTCAGCGTAAAGAACTCTTCATGCAGCAGACGCTGGCAGCGCTCGCAGTACCACTGCAGGCCATCGAGCTCGCCCTCCCGCCGTCGCCGCTCGATCACCAGGCCGACCGAGTTGGCGAACCGCTGTGGCGAATGCGGTACGCTCCCCGGCAGCAACAGCATTTCGCCGGCGCGGATCGGCAGATCCGTAATGGCACCATCCTGCACCACGCGCAGCACCATCTCACCTTCGATCTGGTGGAAGAATTCCTCGGCCGGATCTACGTGGAAATCCTTGCGGTTGTTAGGGCCTCCGACAGCCATGACGATGAATTCGCTGTCCTCGTATATGACCTTATTGCCCACGGGAGGCCGCAGCAAATGACGGTTGCTGTCAATCCACTGCCTTAAATCGATGGGACGAAGAGGGTGCATGTCGACGATATCCGACAATGTCCGAACGCGGGTGTATTCGCGTATGGTAAGCATATTGCCGCAGGGTGGCGACTTTCGGACACTTGGCATATGTCGAATCGCGGAACCTCGAATGCATCGCGGTGCAGGCGTGTCGGAATCGTGCTGGCGCTGTGCGTGGCGCTGACTGCCTGCGGCGTCCACTGGCCCTGGCGCCACCGAAAGCCGAGTGCGCCGCCACCGGTGCAGGAGCTCATCATCGCCCCGGCGGACGGCGCCACGGCGGCGCCCATTCTTCAGTTCTGGGACCGCAATACGCTGCAGCTGGATCTGACCGGTGTGAGCGGTGAGGGCGGCGCGAGCCTGCGCCCGCAGCCGGGCCACGCCTGGCCCATCCGGCTCGAGTTCAAAGTGCAACCCGGCCGCTTCGTGCAGCTGGAGATAACCGGGGCCCAGCGCGTCGTATTCGAAGTGCCCGCCCAGGGCGCACCGGTGGTGTTCAGGCTGGCACCCGGGAGCTACGCCAAGAACACGCCTCAGATCACTGCTCGATGGAGCGCGGCTGACGGCTCGGCACACTGACGGGCTTTGCCCGCGGCTCATCCAGATTCAGCGCCGTGAGCGCACCGCCCCAGACGCAACCGGTGTCCAGGCCGAGCACGCCATCGGCATTGTAGTAACCGAGCGCCGACCAATGTCCGAAGACGATGCGCGTGCCGGCGGCGGCACGCTGCGGCGCCTTGAACCAGGGTATCCACGGCGGCGGTGCCGAGTCGGGCTTACCCTTCTGCCGGAAATCGATGCGGCCCTCGGCGGTGCAGAAGCGCAGCCGCGTGAGCACGTTGACGGTGAAGCGCAGGCGATCGCTGCCTTTGAGCGATGACTGCCAGCGGTCAGGCTCATCGCCATACATTGCCGCGAGCAATGCTTCCGGATCGGAGCGCAGCGCCTGCTGCACTTCGGCAGCCAGCGTAAGCGTATCGTCCACGCTCCACTGCGGCACCACGCCCGCATGCACCAGCAGGTCGTTAGCATCGGCCGCGTAATGCGCCAGCGGCAGCTGCGTCAGCCAGTCGATGAGTTCGTTGCGGTCCGGTGCTTCGAGAATCGGCTTGAGCGTATCGCTCTTGCGCAGCTTGGCCTTCACCATTGCCACGGCGAGCAGGTGCAGATCGTGGTTACCGAGCACGCAGAGCGCATTGCCAGCCAGGCTGCGCACCAGCCGCAGCGCTTTGAGGGAGTCGGGGCCGCGGTTGACCAGGTCGCCGACGAACCAGATCTGATCGCGATCGCTCTTGAAGCCGATTCGCGCGATCAGCGCGGTGAGCTCATCGGCACAGCCCTGGATATCGCCTATGGCCCAGCGTGCCATCCCGTCAATGCAGCATCGTCAGTGCAGCATGCCCGGCATCGCCAGGCGGAATGCCGGGATGTTGGCATCAAAGGTCGCGCCATCGTCGGCAACCATCTGGTAGCTGCCCTGCATGGCGCCGACCGGCGTCTCGAGTACCGCGCCGCTGGAGTAGCGAAAGCCCTGGCCGGGCTTCAGATAGGGCTGCTCGCCCACTACGCCATCGCCACGCACTTCCTGCACCCGTCCGTTGGCATCGGTGATGACCCAGTGGCGGGTCAGTAGTTTTGCCGGCACGTCGCCTTCGTTGCGGATGGTGATCGTGTAGGAAAACACATAGCGGCGCTCGCGCGGCTCGGATTGATCCTCGAGATAGGAGGTTTCCACTTCGACGCTGATCTTGTGACGGATGGTCTCCACGATCAGCGCGTACGCACGGCCAGCACATCGCAGGGCGCGCCGTGCAGCACCGAGTCCTCGGTGCGATGAATCAGGATCGAGAGCCCATGACGTTCGCGTGCGCCGAGCACGATCAGATCGCAGTTGTGCTCGCGCGCGTGGCGCAGCACTTCGCTCTGGGCGCTGCCGGCCTCGACGCTGCCGGAACCGGGGGGCAACCCGAGTTCCTGCGCGAACGCGGCGATCTGTGCGCGTGCACGCTCGATGATCTGATCGTCGATCTGCATCACGGGAATCAGCGAGTCGCTCATGGGTTCGATCGGCACGAACTCCACCACGTGCAGCAGCCACACGGTGCCCTGGCTGGCGCGCGCCAGTTCGCAGGCCCGATCCGCCACGGCGCGACTGCCTTCGGTCAGGTCCACTGCGGCGAGAATGCGTGCATAGGCTTTCATGGCAACTCCGCGAGCAAGCTTAACGGATCGACGGGGCGGCCGCGCGCGCGGCTGCAGCGGCCTGTGCCAGTGCGCCAAACTGGGGCGGTGACAGGGTCTCGGCGCGTGCGCCCGGGTCGATACCCAGTGCGGCCATGGCCTCTGCCGACAGGTAGTTGCGCAGGGAGTTGCGCAGGGTCTTGCGGCGCTGGCCGAAGGCCGCCGTCACCACCTCGCCATAGAGCGGCTCGCGCGACCAGGCGGGAGGCGTCTCGATGACATCCAGCCGCACGAAGGCCGAAGTGACCTTGGGCGGTGGCTGGAAGGCGCCGGCGCCGACATCGAACAGGCGGGTGGCCGCGGCGCGCGGCGCCAGCATCACGCCCAGGCGTCCGTAGTCGCGGCTGCCGGGAGCGGCGACGATGCGATCGACGACTTCCTTCTGCAGCATGAAATGCATATCGCTGATGACGTCCCCGGCCTCGAGCAGGCGGAACAGCAGCGGCGTGGAGATGTTGTAGGGCAGATTGCCGATCACGCGCAGCCGGCCGCCGCGGGTCGCCGCCAGGGCCCGCCAGTCGAATTCCAGTGCATCGGCACGATGCAGCTGCCAGCGCGGTTCGCCGCCGAATCGCGCCTGCAAATCCTCGGCGAGATCCCGATCGATCTCGATTGCATCCAGTGATCCGGTGGTCGCGAGCAGCTGAGCCGTCAGCGCACCCCGGCCGGGACCGATCTCGACGGCGCTGTCCTCAGGTTTAGTGGCGATCGACTGCACGATGCGCGCGATGACCGCCGGATCGTGCAGGAAGTGCTGGCCGAATCGCCGGCGGGCGCGGATCACGCTCGCTGGGCCATGGCGGCGGCAAGTGTAATGGCGGCCAGCAGGCTGCCGGCATCGGCGCGCCCACTACCCGCCAGGTCCAGCGCCGTACCGTGATCGACCGAGGTGCGCACAATGGGTAATCCCAGGGTGACGTTGACGGCCTCACCAAACCCCGCGTGCTTGAGCACCGGCAGTCCCTGGTCGTGATACATGGCCAGCACCGCATCGTAGCCTTTGAGATGGCGCGGCACGAACAGCGTGTCGGCGGGTATCGGACCGTGTACATCCAGTCCCTGTGCACGCGCCTGCGCGATGGCAGGATCGATGACGCGAATCTCTTCATCCCCCAGATGTCCGCCTTCTCCGGCGTGAGGATTCAGGCCGCACACCGCGATGCGGGCGCGCGCGAGTCCCCAGAATCGCCGCAGGTCGGCCGCCAGGATGGTCAGCACCTGCAGCAGTCCGGGCGTGGTGAGTGCATCGGCGACGGCGCGCAGCGGCAGGTGAGTGGTCGCCAGCGCCACGCGCAGCTCACCGGCCACCAGCAACATGACCGGCAGCGGCGCATGGGTGCGCGCGGCGATGTATTCGGTGTGGCCGGTGAAGTCGAATCCGGCTTCCATGATAAGGCTCTTCTGCACTGGTGCGGTGATGCAGGCGCTGAAGGTTCCGGCGAGGCAGCCGTCCACGGCGCGATTGATCAACTGCAGTACCGCCGCGCCGTTGGCGCGATTGAGCTGGCCCGGAATGCTCTCGGCCGCGAGCGGTTGATGCAGCACGCTGAGCGCGCCGGCTGCGGTTGCAGCTCCCTGGCCGAGCGACCAGTCCTCCAGTCTTACCTGCAAGCCGAGCAGTCGTGCTCGCTGCTCGAGCATGGCGCGGTCTGCGAGGCAGACCAGGGGCCAGCTGCGCGCCCGCGTGGCCACGGCCAGGCACAGATCGGGGCCGATGCCGGCCGGTTCTCCGGAGGTCAGTGCGAGCGGTGCCGTCGGCGTCAGAGCCGTAGCTCGACGAAGGATTCGTCGCGAATCTGTTGCAGCCACAACTCGGTCGCCTCTTCGACGCGGCTGTCGCGCAGCGCTTCGAAAGCGCGCTCGCGCGCCGCCTCGGCGGTGTTGTCGAAGTCGCGATGGCCGAGCATCTGCACGATGTGCCAGCCGTACTGGGTGCGAAATGGCTGGCTGATCTCATCGGGCTTGAGCGACTCGGCGGTCGCCGCGAATTCGGGCACAAAGGCATCGGCCTGGGTCCAGCCGAGGTCGCCGCCATTGATGGCGGAGCTGGCATCCTGCGAATTGGTCTTGGCCAGTACCGCGAAGTCTTCCTTGCCCGAGACGATCTGATCGCGCATGCGCGTGAGTTTCTGGCGCACCGTGGCGTCATCCTCGATTTCCGTGGTCTTGAGCAGGATGTGCCGCAGGTGCACCTGCTGAATGATCTGTGCGCCGCCGGCGGCGCGCGTTTCATTGAGCTTCACGATGTGAAAGCCGCTGGGAGTCTGCATGACCTCGCTGACATCGCCGGGCTTCATGCGGGCGATGACGTCGGCCAGAAAGGTCGGCAGTTCCGTGCCTTTGCGCCAGCCGAGCGAACCGCCATCGAGCGCGGTTTCGCTGGCGGAGTAGGTGATGGCGAGCTTGCCGAAATCCTCGCCGGCGCGCGCACGCTCATCGACATCCTTGGCACGCGCCGCGGCGCTGGCCAGCTGCGCGGGCGAGGCGTCCTGCGCCACCGCTACCAGGATGTGCGAGACGTTGTACTCGTTGGTGGCCGAAGCGGTCTTCTTTTGGTGCTCGAGGTACTGATCCAGTTCGCGCGGTGTGATGGTGATGCGCTGCACGACATCGCGCGAGCGCAGGATCTGCCGCGCGATTTCGCGCTTGAGCTCGATGCGGTACTCGGCGTAGTCGATGCCGTCCGCGGCCAGTTTGGTCGGCAGCTGCTCGAGCGTGATGCCCTGGCGCTTGGCGATGTCGTCCATCGCGGCGTTGACCTGCTCGTCCGATACCTTGATGCCGGCGCGGTCGGCGTGCTGCGCCTGGATTTCCTCCAGCACCAGCCGATCGAGCACCTGCGAGCGCATGACCTCGGTGCTGGGCAGCGCCACGTTCTGTCCGCGGAGCCGGGCGGTGATCTCCCGCGTCTGGGATTGGAGCTCGCTATCGAGCACCAGTCCGTCGTTGACCAGCGCGACCACGCGATCGAGCATCACCCCGTCGGTGGAGAGGTCCTTATGCGGCCCGGCGGGCGCATCGGCCGTGCCGGCTTCCTTGGTGGTCGAGTCGGTCGTGGTAGTGGCGTCGGGCTTGGTCTTGCTGCGCGCAGCCTCAGCCGTACCGGGCGCGGCCAGTACACTCAGGGCAATGATCGCCGTGAAGGCGCTTAAGGCGAGGGTACGCACAGGCATTAAATGTCTATTGGCCTCAGTAGGTTAAGTTCAAAAGAGGGGCTGTCTGTTCGCGGAGCTGGAGTATCCTCGAATCGACTGCTCAAGGAAAGACGTGACCTGGCTTCCGACACTCGAGAGGCCCGTGAGTTCCAGCTGGAAGGAGACGCCACTGCTCTGGATGCCGGTGCGGGTGCTGATCGAGCGTTGCCAGAGCGCCCGGATGTTCCAGCAGGAGCCTCGATACTGGAAGCCGGCGAAGTCTTCGATGGAACCCGGACGCACCGCTGGGGTCGCCGAGGGGTTGTCGAGAAACGAGTAGACCGCGCGCGCGTAGGCATCCCAATGGCTGGCGATGGGCCAGGCCACCGAGGCGTCCACCTGTGAGAGCTCGCCAGTGCGGTACCGGTAGCTCAGGTTGGCCACCTGCTGGTTGCTAGGGTGGTATTGCAGCGTGATCTCATCCTGCGCCACGGCTGAGACATCCGGGTTGGAGGCGATATCGAACTGCAGATTCCAGTTGTGATAGGCCGTCAGGATCACTTCGGCGATCAGGCTGGAGGTGTTGACCGATTGCAGCGCCTGGCCGGGCAGCGTCACGCGCGCGGGCTCGAAGTAGATCGCCTGCCCAATAGTGGCGCTCAAGTAGCGCGTGCCGCTGGCGGTATCGAAGGTCTGTGAGGTCAGGCCGAGCGTCAGGCCGTTTTCATCACCCACGCGATCGGTGCCGACGAAGCGATTCGGGCGGAACAGCTCGATCAGGTTCGGATCCGGGATGCCGGTATCGAACACCGGCAGGTCATTCTGGTTGCGGTAGGGAATGTAGACATACATGGCCCGCGGCTCGAGCGTGATGGTGCGCGTGGCGTTGCTGCTCAAACGCTCGAACGTAAGACCGCTGTCGATGCTGAAGATCGGCAGGTTGCGCTGCGGGGACGAGCTCTCGCCGATGCCGCTGCCGTTGTCGTTGTCGCGCAATGCGTACTGGGTGAATTCCCAGCCGACATTCGGCCGCAGGAAGTAGCCCGGCCCCGAGAAGTCCAATCCGAAGTGCGGCATCGCATCCAGCCGCCAGCCGTCGACGTTGGCCATCGGGTCGAGCGGCGCGTTGGAGAGATTGCAGGGGTTGGGAACATTGCAGGCGCCGACCGCGGGGCAGGGGATGCAGTTCGCTCGCGTGAAATTCACCAGTTCGCTGGTAAAGCCGGTCTGAACCTGCGTGATGTTCCAGGGCGACCACTGCGCCGCGGCTGTCAGCCGCGGCAGCTGGATGTAGGGCCGCTCGTCCACCGGCAGCGTGTCATCGAGGGTCTGATAGCCGATCATCTCGGCGCGCAGCGTCCAGATGTCGTCGCGATGCGTAATGGCGATGCTGCGCGGCAGGAACGGCGTGCTGGTGCTCTCGGTGCCTTGCGTGAAGTCTTCGAAATACTCATCGTCGCTGACGTTCTCGACGGTGGTGTCGATGCGCGTATTCCAGCCCAGCTGGTAGCGATCGATGAGTTTGACGAAGCTGCGGTCACCGTCGGTCTGCCGGTCATGCGGCATGAGGTTGGCATCGAGGGTGCCGCGCGTGGATTCCGTCAGCAGCCGGTACTCGGCGCCGAGATCGATGCCGCGAGTCGAGTAGATCGTCGGCGTGAAGGTTGCATCCTGGTTGGGCGCGATGTTCCAGTACCAGGGCACGCCGATGAATGCGCCGCTCAGGCTGGAGCTGCCGAAGTTCGGAAACAGCACGCCGCTCTGCCGCGCGCTGTTCAACGGGAACGAGATCCACGGCAGGTAGAGGATCGGCACGCTCTCGAAGTCCACGATCGCGCCATGGCCGACGCCGCGTCCGGCATTGGTATCGAGTGTCAGATCGCGCGCGATGATCATCCAGTCGTTGTGCGGCTTCGGGCAGCTGCTGTAGGTGACATGCTTCAGCGTGATCACCTTGTCCGGCGTCATCGATATCTGATCGGCGGTGCCGTGGCCGGGCTGCTTGAGCAGTTGGAAATTGCCGTGACTGAAGTCCGCGCTTTGCTCGTCGTAGTGCCCGGTATCGCCCTGTAACAGCACAATGGGGTCCCGATACCGGACGGCGCCGGTGGCCGTGAGTTTGTTGTTGTCGCGGTCGTAGGTCAGCTTGTCAGCCAGGATTTCGCGGTCGCCCATGTGGACATCGACATTACCGGTGAGCTCCATGAGCCCGTCGGAGGTGTAGTCGAACTGATCGGAGCGGTAGGTGATGTCGCCGCCAGGCCCCCGATGCCCCGGCACGGGCGGATTAGCGGCGGCGAGCAGTGTGGGCGCAGTCTGCCACGGCTCGACGCACGGTCCGTCGGCGGCCCGCGTCGCGAATGGAAGAGCGCAGCACAGTGCCGCGCCCCACAGCGCGCGCAGATGCGGGGAAGAACTCATGTGGGTCTCATTATAATGACGGGTTGCAGCATAAGGTTTCTAACTGATCATGAGCAGCAGCGACCCGCGACTCGAGCAACTGCGACATTGGCTGGCCACAGAGCAGCGCTGGCCGCTCGCACGGCTGGCGCCGGCCTCGGCCGACGCCAGTTTTCGTCGCTATTTCCGCGTCTGGAGCAGCGATGGTTCCACGCGCGTGGTCATGGACGCGCCCCCGGACAAGGAGGATGTGGCTCCCTACCTCGCGGTTTCGGCGCTGCTCGAGCGCTGCGGGGTTCATGTGCCCAGGGTCGATGCCAGCGATGCGCGGCAGGGGTTCGTGCTGCTGGAAGACCTGGGCACGGTGTCCTACCTGACGCGGCTGCAGGACCGCGCGCATGCCGATGCGCTCTATGGCGATGCACTCGCAGCGCTGCTGCAGATCCAGCTGCGGGGGCGCGAGCTGTGCGCGCAATTGCCACCCTACGACCGCCCGGTGCTGGCGCGCGAGATGGCCCTCATGCCCGAATGGTTCTGTGCGCGCCATCTTAAAGTGACGCTTGATGATCGCGAGCGCACGCTGATCGAGGCGTCGTTCGAGTTCCTGATCGGCGAGGCGCTGCTGCAGCCGACGGTGCTCGTGCACCGTGATTATCACTCGCGCAACCTCATGGTGCTGCCGCGGGACAACCCGGGCATCATCGATTTTCAGGACGCGCTGGCCGGCCCCTGCGGCTACGACCTGGTATCGCTGCTCAAGGATTGCTATATCGACTGGCCGCGCCCGCGCGTCGAAGCCTGGGTATTGGGCTATCGCGAGCAATGGATCGCCGGCGGCGGCGATGGCGGTCGTGATGCGGCCACCTTCCTGCGCTGGTTCGACCTCATCGGCCTGCAGCGTCACATCAAGGTGCTCGGTATCTTCGCCCGCCTGTGGTATCGCGACGGCAAAAGCGGCTACCTCGCCGATCTGCCGCGCACACTCGACTACGTGTGCGATGCGGCCCGGCGGTACGCGGAGCTGCGCGATTTCTCGCGCTGGGTCGAGACTCGCTTAGTTCCGCAACTGTCGCACGCCAATGCGCGCGAGCTGGCCGGGGGTGGCCCATGAGCTTCAATGCGCGACATGCCATGGTGCTCGCCGCCGGCCGCGGCGAGCGCATGCGCCCGCTGACCGATGAGGTGCCCAAGCCGCTGCTGCCGGTGCGCGGCAAGCCGCTGATCGTGCATCACCTGGAGCGGCTGGCGGGTTGCGGCGTGCGTGATGTGGTGATCAATGTGGCGTGGCTCGGTGACCGCATTCGCGCCGCCCTGGGTGACGGCGCCGCCTTCGGCGTCTCGATTCGTTACAGTGATGAGGGCTCGCAGGCGCTCGAGACCGGCGGCGGGATTTTCCAGGCGCTGCCGTGGCTGGGCAGCGAGCCGTTCGTAGTCGTGAACGGCGATGTGTTCACCGACTTCGATTTCGCGGCGCTGTCGATCGCGCCCGAGTCGCGGGCGCATCTATTGCTGGTACCCAATCCCGTGCAGCACCCACAGGGAGACTTTGCGCTCGAGAACGGCCGAGTGACCGAAACCGGGTCAGCGCGATGGACATATTCCGGCATCGGCCTGTTTCGTGCGCAGCTCTTCGATGGCTGCCAACCGGGGCGATTCCCCCTGCTGCCGCTGTTCCGGCGCGCCATGGCGGCAGGCTCCCTGTCCGGCCAGATTTACCAGGGCGTGTGGAGCGATGTGGGCACGGTCGAACGCCTGGCGGCGCTGCAGTAGTATGGGTTGCCCCGCGGGGCCCATATGAGTAAATCTGACGACATGCCGGCGATCCCTGTCCGCAGCGGCGAGAAGTACCACACGCCGCAGGGATTCAGCGCCATCAAGGATGGCATCCGTCCGCGCGGGGAGATCGATCGCGGCGGCCTGACCGGAAAGCCGGCCTGGCTGCGCGCGCGCATCGCCACGGGCGAGGGCTACGATTTCGTGCGCCGCACGGTGCGCGAGCACCGGCTCTCGACAGTCTGCGAAGAAGCCAAGTGCCCCAATATCGGTGAATGCTGGAACGCCGGCACCGCCACCATCATGCTCATGGGCGCCGTCTGTACGCGCGCCTGCCGCTTCTGCGCCGTCGATACCGGCAATCCGCGCGGCTGGCTCGATTCCGGGGAGCCGCGCAACCTGGCCGAAAGCGTGGCGCTGATGCAGCTCAAATATGTGGTGCTCACCTCCGTCAATCGCGATGACCTGGCCGATGGCGGCGCCGCGCACTACGCGGCCTGCATCCGCGCCATCAAGGAGCGCTCCGCCGAGGTTGCCGTCGAAGCGCTGACACCCGACTTCCAGGGTGTGCTGCGCGATGTCGAGACTGTGCTTGATGCCGGGCCGGAAGTGTTCGCGCAGAACGTGGAAACCGTGCGCCGGCTCACCCATCCCGTGCGCGATCCGCGCGCCGGTTACGGGCAGACACTCACCGTGCTGACCCATGCCAAGCGTCATCGGCCCGCAGTTCTGACCAAGACCAGCCTGATGCTCGGGCTGGGCGAGAGCGAGCAGGAGATCATCGAATGCATGGATGATCTGCGCGCTGCCTCGGTCGATGTGCTGACCTTGGGCCAGTACTTGAGGCCGACCGCCCATCATTTGCCGGTGCAGCGATTTGTCGAGCCGGCGAAGTTCGAGCAGTATCGCCAGTGGGGCCTTGACCGCGGGTTTCGCGAGTGCGTCGCCGGTCCGCTGGTGCGCTCCAGCTATCGCGCCGAGCGCGTGCTGGCTGGCAACAACGTCGGCTTGCAGTTGCGATGAGCGTCCCGGCAACGGCCCTGTCCGATTCGGAAGCCGCGGAAATCCTCTGGCTCGGCCGCTGTGCCTACGAGCCCACTTGGCGCGCGATGCAGCGCTACACCCAGGAACGCGGGCCGGATTCGCCCGATCAGATCTGGTTGCTGGAACACGAGCCGGTGTTCACTCTGGGCATGAATGCCGATGCCTCGCATGTGCTGACGCCGGGCGAGATTCCGGTGGTGCGGATCGACCGCGGAGGGCAGGTGACCTATCACGGACCCGGCCAGCTCGTGGTCTATCCGCTGCTCGACATGCGGCGCGCCGCGCTGACGGTGCGGGATTTGCTGAATGCGCTCGAACGCAGCGTGATCGAGTACGCCGCGCGCTTCGGTATCGAGGCGCAATGCCGCACCGGTGCACCCGGGGTGTATGTCGATGACCGCAAGCTCGCGAGCGTGGGGCTGCGCATCCGCCGCGGCGGCAGCTATCACGGACTGGCCCTGAACGTGCGCATGGATCTGGCGCCGTTTGCGCGCATCAACCCATGCGGTTACGCGGGACTTCAGATGACGCAGCTGTCGGAGTTGGGTGGTCCGGGCGATGTGGCGGCCGTGGCGGCCGAGTTTGGGCCGCTACTGGCCGCGAAGCTGGCGGGCTGAGGGCGCCGCGGCCCATGTCGGCGGATACACCGATCCGATTGGCCATGGCACAGGATGCGGCCCTGATCGCCGAGATGTCGCGTGACTATGTCGAGCACGGCCTCGGCTGGAGCTGGACGGTGGCGCGCGTGCTTGCGGCGGTGAATAACCGGGCCACCAACGTCGCGGTGGCGGGCGATCTGGCAGGCTTCGGCATCATGCATTACGGCGACGACAGCGCTCACCTGGCGCTGCTGGCCGTGCGCCCTGCCCAGCAGCGCCGCGGTCTGGGCACACTGCTGCTGCAGTGGCTGGAGAAGCCGGCGCGGGTAGCGGGCATCGAGTGCATCCGACTGGAGGCGCGAGCCGACAATCCCAACGCCATCGCCTTCTATCGCAGGCAGGGCTTTCGGGAAGCGAGCCGGATCGCGGGCTACTACCGCGGCACGATGGATGCGGTCCGGCTCGAAAAGCGCCTCGACATTGCGCTGCACGTGCCGCCGCGCTAAAGAGCGCGTGATCAAATCGGCGGCCCGTTGAAGGCGCCGCTGCTGCAGCGTAGCATCGAGTCATGAAACGCCTGTTGGTGCACCTGATCGTCACCGCGCTGCTGCTGCTGCTGATCAGCCAGATCGTGGATGGCATCCATGTCGACGGCTTCGGCTATGCGCTGCTGGCCGCGCTGGTGCTCGGCATCGTGAATTTCCTGGTGCGCCCGATCCTGATCCTGATCACGCTGCCCGTGACTATCCTGACGCTCGGATTGTTTCTGATCGTCGTGAATGCGCTGATGCTCAAGCTCACCAGCGCGCTGGTGTCAGGTTTCCATGTCGTGGGCTTCGTACCCGCGTTGATCGCCGCGGTGCTGCTGGGTCTTTTCAACCTGATCGTCAGCGCGCTGATGCATCGGCGTACCGCCAGGCTCTGATTGCATAAGAGCAAACTGGCCGGCTTCATCATCGACTGCCAGACCCAGGAACTGCAGGCAGCGGCGGAGTTCTGGGGTGCGGCGCTCGGGATGCCGACGCGCCCGCTGCCGGCCGCGGAAGGGCAAAAATACGTCGAGTTGCTCGATCCGCAGGGCTTGCATGTCGAGGTGCAGTCGGTCAGCCACCCCAGCCGGGTACACCTGGACATCGAGACCGACGACATCGAGGCTGAGGTACGTCGCCTGGAGACCCTGGGCGCAAGGCGCGTCGCCCAGATCAGCACCTGGTGGGTCATGGAAGCCCCGACCGGCCAGCGATTCTGCGTGGTACGGGTACAGTCGCCGCGGTTCGGCAGCGAATCGCGCAGCTGGCCGGACCCCTAGGGAAGCCTCACAGAACCATCAGCACCGCCGGGCACTGCTTCAGTGCATCGAAAAGGGCCGCGATCTGCGCTTCGCCTTGCGCATGAATGACATAGGTGATTCCCATGAACCGGTTCTGGGCCGAACTGCGCTCGGTGACGGACTCCGGCGGCAGCGGGCCGGCATGGCGCTGCACAATCTCATCGACCTGCTCGCGAACCCCGGCCTCGGCGCGAACCATGACCTTGATGGGGTAGTCGCAGGGAAACTGCAGGCGGGGGGGCGTGGAATCGGTCATAGGCAGCTTGAGTGTATTATGACCCGGGGAAGGTCGCGACCGGTCCGGCAGGATTGGCGCTTGAAATTCAGGCAGTTGTGCTAGACTCCCCGACGATCGTCGACCGTCCGGGTCTCGTTGTCTAGGACCGAACCGCCTTCGATCATGGTGACAGGATCTACGCTTCGACGGCTCGTGAGACGCTCTCTCCCTGACCTGAGTTGTTGTTCCTGCCGTGTTATACGATCTCTAAAGATCGAACTGTTCCGGAGAGTGTGATTTTTATGGCGAAGATTTATGTAGGTAACCTACCGTTCACGGCCAGTGAGGCCGACGTGCGTACGCTGTTCGCGCAGCATGGCACCGTGGAAGCTGTGTCGTTGCCGACCGATCGCGAGACCGGTCGTCCGCGTGGCTTTGGATTTGTCGAGATGAGTCAGGCTGACGCCGCTCGCGCAATCCAGAGCCTGAATGGCTATTCGATGAATGGCCGTCCGCTGCGCGTCAACGAAGCCCAGGATAAGCCGCGCACTGGCGGCGGTCGTCCGGGCGGCGGTGGCGGCGGCTTCCGCGGCAATGGTGGCGGTGGCGGCGGCGGTGGTGGTGGTGGCGGGCGCTGGTAAGCGCTACGCGATTCACCCAACGCTAGACCGATAGCGATTGAAAAGGCCCGGGGTAACCCGGGCCTTTTTTATTGCGTGCCTATTTATAGGCGCGCATCGACGCCCGCTGCGGCCCGTAAAGCGTCGGCGTCCGATGGCCAAAAGGCGGAAAGCGCGCTACAAGACGCGCTATGTCGGAACCGCACCAGTTTCTTCGATTCCCCGCTCGCATCGGCCTTGGCACCTGGAGGATGGGGGAGTCGCGCGCGCAGCGGGACCAGGAAGTCGCCGCCGTCTCGCACGCACTCGCCACCGGTTACCGGCTCATCGATACCGCCGAGATGTACGGCGAGGGCGGCGCGGAGCATGTCATCGGTACCGCCCTGCACAGTTTCGGGCGGGCGCGCCGCGCGGAGCTATTCATCGTCAGCAAGGTGTTGCCAGGCAACGCCTCGCGACGCGGCACGATCCACGCCTGCGAAGAATCAATCGCGCGGCTGGGCTGCGAATACCTGGATCTGTATCTGTTGCACTGGCGCGGTTCGCATCCGTTTCGCGAAACACTGCAGGCTTTCGTCGATCTGCAGCAGCGCGGGCTGATTCGCCATTTCGGCGTCAGCAACCTGGACCTCGGCGATCTCGAGGAGTGGGCAAAGGCCGAAAAGGCGCTGGGCATCTCCGATGGCGCGCGATGCAATCAGCTTTACTACTGCCTGGAGACGCGCGGCATCGAATTTTCGCTGCTGCCCTGGCAGCGTGCGCGTGGCATCGCCACCATGGCCTATTCGCCGCTCGGACAGGGCTCGCTGACTTCCCATCCGCTGCTGGTGCAGATCGGCCGGGAGCGGGGCCTGAGCGCCGCGCAGATTGCGCTGGCGTGGAGCATTCGCGAGGCCGATGTGGTGGCAATTCCAAAATCCGTGCACCCGCGGCGCATCGATGAGAACCATGCGGCGGCGCAGGTGCAGCTGAGCGCCGCCGAACTGGCACAGCTCGATGAGGTATTTCCGCCTCCGCGATCGAAGCAGCCGCTGGCGACGACCTGATTCTCTTCATGCGCGTCCTTCACTGCAGCCAATGCGGCCAGGTGGTGTTCTTTGAGAACACCCAGTGTGTCAATTGCGGATCCAAACTCGCCTTCGTCCCCGATTTGAGCGCCATGGCCGCAGTTGAGGCCGACTCCGGAGATCTGTGGCGCATGGTGGGCGGCAGCGGCGAACAGCGCCAATTCCGGCTGTGCCAGAACTATCTCCAGGAAAACATCTGCAACTGGGCCGTGGCCGCCGAGGACCCGGAGCCGTTCTGCGAGTCGTGTCGGCTCACGCAGGTCATTCCTAATCTGGGCATCAACGGTAATCGTGAGGCCTGGTACAAGCTCGAAGCCGCCAAGCGCCGCCTGATCTACTCGCTGCGGCACCTGCACTGTCCGATCCAGGACCGCGTGAGCGACCCAGAACACGGCCTCTCGTACGAGTTCCTGAGCGATACCGATCCGAAGAAGCCGGTGCTCACCGGGCATGCGCACGGCGTGATCACGGTCAATATCGCGGAGGCGGATGACGCGGAGCGGGAGTCACGCCGGCTGAAGATGGGGGAGCCCTATCGCACGCTGCTTGGACACTTCCGGCACGAGATCGGGCATTACTACTGGGAGCGCCTCATACGCGACAGCCCGCGCATCGATCAATTCCGTGAACTGTTCGGTGACGAGCGGGCCGACTACGCGGAGTCGTTGAAACTGCACTATGAGAAAGGGCCGCCGGCAGACTGGGCGGAGCGCTTCGTGAGCGCTTACGCGACATCGCATCCGTGGGAAGACTGGGCCGAAAGCTGGGCGCACTACCTGCACATGAGCGACATGCTGGAAACAGCGGCTGACACCGGGTTGTCCCTGGTGCCGGACCGTCGCGGCGATCCCACGCTGCTGCGGGCGCGCAGTGGTACCGAAGAGCCCTTCGAGCATCTGATCGCCAACTGGTTTCCGCTGACCTATATTCTCAACAATCTGAATCGCAGCATGGGATTGCAGGATGGCTATCCGTTCGTTCTGCCCACGCCTGCGATCGCGAAACTTCGCTTCGTGCACGACACCATCGTGGGTGCGACGGCATAGCTTTGCGGCCGGGCTGGCACTGCTGGCCCTTTTTAACAGTTCGACGGTTCCCGCCGCTGCTCCGGCCGCCGCAGCCGATGCCTGCGCCTGGCTCGCCCGGCAGATGTCGATGCAGACGGCGCCGGCGGTTTTCCTTGCCAGTTATCCCGATGCCGAGCCCGGGCCGTTGCACCAGGCCGCGTTCCTGTATGACAACGCGCTGGCCGCGATCGCACTCACGGGCTGCGACCGGATCGGCGATGCCCGCCGTATCGGCGACGCCATGCTGCTGGCCCTCGATCACGATCGCTTCTGGCACGACGGGCGCCTGCGTAACGGCTACCTCGCCGGTGCCGTCGACTCAGCGCCGCTCAAACTTGCCGGCTGGTGGAGCAGCCGCGAGCAGCGCTGGCTCGAGGATAACTACCAGTCCGGCAGCGATAGCGGCAACCTCGCCTGGGCGATGCTGGCACTGCTGACGCTCGAGCGCTACGCACACCAGCGTGATCCCGGCTACCGCGATGGCCGCTATCTCGCGGGCGCTACTCGCCTGGGCAGTTGGCTTGCGGCGAAGCGCGACCGACGAGGTGCCGGCGGTTTCATGGGCGGCAGCTTCGGTTCGGAGACCGCGCCGCGCGCACTGCAGTGGAAGTCCACCGAGCACAATGTCGATCTGGCCGCAGCCTTCGCGTGGCTGGCCGCCAGCAGCGGCGATTCGCATTGGCGCGGGCTGTCACTGGCCGCGAGCCGCTTCGTCGAGGCCATGTGGGACGCGCCGCGCGGTGGCTTCGATGCCGGCACTCGCGAGGATGGCGTGACTCGCAATGCGCTGCTGGCGATCGATGCGCAGGTCTGGCCGCTGCTGGCATTGCCGGACGGTGCCGCGCGCTATCATCAGGCCTATGTCAGGGGCGCGCAGTCGCTACGTACGCCCGATGGTGCCGGCTATGCCTACAGCGAGGCCGGCGGCGGCGCGTGGACCGAGGGTACGGCGATGACGGAGTTGTTGCGCAAACTTCTGGGCGCTGCGGCGGGCGCTCCCGCGGCGGTCGCGGCCATCGGTCTTGCGCATGCCCCGGATGGCGGCTACTTCGCCACCACCTCGGCGGCGCTGCCCACGGGATTCATGCTCGACACGGATCCCGACCAGCCGCGCGTGTACCGCCATCTGGAACACCTGGGCGCCGCGGCATGGGTTGCACTGTGCGATCGCGGCTTCGATCCTTTCATCGGTGCGCGGTCGCTGCCCTCGCGGGCATTGCCGCAAGGAGAGTGAGGTGCAGTCTTTGGTCAGTACGGAATGGCTCGCGCAACAGCTCGGTGCACCGGACCTGGTGCTGTTCGATGCGAGCTGGTACATGCCGGGGGATCAGCGCGATGCGCAGGCGCTTTACCGCGGGGCGCATCTGCCGGGCGCGCGCTTCTTTGATATCGATCGCATAGCCGATACCGAATCGACGCTGCCTCACATGGCCCCGACGGCGGCTCGATTCGAGCATCTGGTAGCGGCGCTGGGCGTCAACGAGGACTCGCGCGTGGTGTTCTACGATCAGCTGGGCATTTTCTCGGCCGCGCGCGGCTGGTGGCTCATGCGGCTGTTCGGACACGAAAGCGTGGCCGTGCTCGACGGCGGCCTGCCCAAGTGGCAGCGAGAGGGTCGTGAGGTGAGCGTCGGCGAGGCATCGCCGCCCACGCCCGGCTCGTTTCGCGCTGCCCTCAACGCACGCTACCTGCGGGGACTGGGCGATGTGCGTGCCAACCTGTCGCAGCCGCGGGAGCTGGTGCTCGACGCGCGCTCGGCGGACCGCTTCTTTGCCAGGGTTCCCGAGCCGCGTGCCGGCATGCGCGGCGGCCACATTCCGGGCAGCCGCAGTCTGCCCTACGCGGAGTTGCTCTCGAACGGCCAGACCATGCTGCCGCCCGAGCTGCTGCGCCAGCGCTTCGCGGCCGCCGGTGTCGAGCCGCGCAGCGCCGTGGTCACAAGCTGCGGCTCCGGGCTCACGGCGGCGGTGCTGACTCTCGGGCTCGAAGTCGCGGGGCTGCCGAGCGGCGCGCTTTATGACGGTTCCTGGTCCGAGTGGGGCGCACGTCCGGACACGCCCATCGAGCGCTGAGGGTTTCTCCTACAGGCAAATCGGCGCGCGGACACTGCCCTGCACAATGCGCTCGCTTCTAGTCTGCGTGTGCGCTTACGCAAGTCTTAGGAGAGACCATGTCATTGCGCACTGTTCTGCTAGTGGTGCTGATCCTGCTGCTGGTGGGAGCGCTGCCCGCGTGGCCCTATAGCAGCGGCTGGGGCTATTACCCGGTGGGGGGTCTCGGAGCGCTGCTGATCATCCTGGTAGTGCTGATGTTTCTGGGCGCTCTCTAGCGCGTCGCACCGGCGGTAGTCAACCTGTCGGGGAGCCGCGCGGCCTCTGGCGCGCGGCTCCCGCATCGCGTGGCGCGGCGCTTTACGATCGCTTAATGTGGCGGTTTAACATCAGCAAGCGCAGCCATGGAGAACAACCCGACCACAGCCAAGCCTCCCACCATAGATGGACGGCGCGTCATCGCCATATTCAAGTTCATCAAGGCGCTGCTGCTGATCCTGACCAGCTATGGCGTGCACAAGCTGCTAGATCCGAATCTGATCGAGAAACTGCATGTGTGGTCGGCGACCGTCACCGACCGCGTGGATCAGCGCCTGATACTGCGTGCGCTGAGCTACATCGAAGGCATGGGCGCGGGCAAACTGCACCTGGTGATCCTGGTGACCGTGGCGTATACGGCGGTCGTGCTGGTCGAAGGCACCGGGCTATGGCTGCGCAAGCGCTGGGCCGAATGGGTCACGGTGGTGGCGACCACCTCGCTGATTCCCTTCGAGCTCTGGGAGCTGATCCAGAGGCAGCCGGGGCATCGCTGGACCGTGGCTACGACGCTGGCGGTCAATGTGCTGATCGCCGCCTACCTCGCACACCTGCTGCTGTCGGGGCGCCGGCGCGAGGCAGCCGAGACTAAACCAGCTGCAGATTGAGCGGTTCGGTCTGCGGGAACACTCGCTCGCACTGCTCCTTCGACAGGCCCCACAGCGATCGGAACAAGCCGCCCAGCACCGCGCGGTAGTCGTTGAGCACCGGGTAGTCGCGATCCTGGAACAGCGTGTTGCGTTCCAGCCGTTGCTGCTCGCCGGCAATCCGGCCGCCGTTGATGGCGCCGCCGAGCACCCAGTAGACCGTGCCGTGGCCGTGATCGGTACCATGGTCGCCGTTCTCGCGAAAAGTGCGGCCGAATTCAGACAGCACGACCACCACCGTATTGTTCCACTCCGGCCCCAGCGACTGCGAGAACGCCTGCAGCGCAGTGCCGAGGCTTGCCAGATTGGTGGCGAGACTGCCCTGTGCCGCTCCTTCGCCGACGTGGGTGTCCCAACCGCCGACGTCGATGAAACCGATGCGATAGTTGTCGCGCATCAGGCGGCCCATGCGCGTCGCCTCCAGCTCCAGTCCTTTGCTGTTGATGGCATCGCGACCCGAGGCCCGCATCTCATCCGCCATCTGTTGGGCCACTTCCTGTCGCAGCTCCAGGCCGCTGTCGACCGCCGGCTGCAGGTGATGCCCGCGGTACATGTCGCTGAGGATGCGCGATTGACGCTCGTCGAATGGCGGCTTGCCGACACTCTTGAGCGAGAGATTCGGCACCGCAATATCGCCCTGGAAGCACAGCGGCAAGCCCTCGGTGAAGGAGATCGGCGCTGCTGCCCCGGACTTGCCCGCCAGCGCGCTGGCCAGTCGGCCGAGAAAGCCTGAGCGGTAATTACGCGCGGCATTGCCAGGCTGGCCCAATTCGATGCTGTCCTGGGTTTCGAAGTGACTGCGCGAGAGATCATCGGTGCCGGCGAATGGGATGAAAGTGACTTGGCGCTGTGCATACAGCGCTCCGATCGTGTCGCGCACGGCCGGCGCCAGCGCCCAGTGATCGTCCAACGCCACAGCCCCGATCGCGGAGGCCGGATCGGGCCGCGCGATTGCGATCGTCGGTCGCGCTTCGTAGTAGAAGCTGCTCGAATACGGGATCAGCAGATTGGCCGAATCGTAGCCGCCGCGCATGAATACCAGCAGCAGGCGCGGCCCGGCCGCGGGAGCGGCATACAGCTGCCCGCCAAAGCCTAGTGTGCCAAGCGCCGCTGCCCCATTCCGCAATAGCTGACGTCGATTCACGGCATCATCTCCGCCTTATTCATAACTGAACTCCGGCGAGCCGAGCAAAAAGGTATTCCACTCCTGCTGCGAGTTGGCGCGATCCAGCGCTGCGCGAGTAGCTGCGGCGAGAAAGGGTTCGACTGCCTCAAAGTAAAGCCGATTCGACAACTGCGGAAATCCTGTGGTCAGTGCGGCACTGCCATCCTCAGGGTCGAACAGGCCGGCATTGCCCGAACCGATGGCGCGCGCGATCTCGAAACGACGGCTCATCTGGCCGGGGCTGGCCCAATTGGACTCGGTCAGCGGGTATCCATCCGGCGTGGAGCGGCCGAAAGGCGCCTCGCCCAGTCCGTTGAGCCAGTTGAGCAGCGGCCGCGAGTTGGTAATCGGCTTGTCGTCATAGGCGAAGCGCACAGCGGATACCACGTAGCGCATCGGATCCTTGAACTTGCCGCCGAGTGCGGCGGCGAATTCGGGCGACAGCAACATGGTGCGCAGCACCGCGGCAATATCGCCATCGCTATGCCGGAAGGTCTGCGCCATCTGCTCGACCAGCCGCGGCGGCGGATCGTCGGCGACGAAGTAGACCGCGATCTTGTGCGAAATGAAGCTCGCGCAGGCCGGCTCGCGCACGATCTGCCGCACGGCGTTCTCGACTTCGGTCATGCCCTTGCCCTCGACCGGATGTCCCAGCAATTCCTTGGGGCCGAAGTCGTGCCGCGCCGGATTGAATTCGAACGCGCCTTCGCGGTGATACAGCGGCTGCCATTCAGCCTTGAGATGCGGCGGATCGCCGGTGTTGATCCCGACCCCGGTCAGTACGCGCGCGAGCTGTTCAACGTCGTGCTGCGTGTAGCCGCCATTGACCCCGAGCGTGTGCAGCTCCATCAGTTCGCGCGCGTAGTTTTCATTCAGGTGTCCGGCCGCATTCTGGTTGTTATCCAGGTACTGCAGCATTGCCGGATGTTCCAGCGTTGCCAATACCAGCTCGTGGAAATGTCCGAACGCGTGCGGCCGGATCGCGCGCTCCTCGTAGTCGCCGACCAGCCAGCGCAGGTTGCCCTTGTACTGCTGCACGCTGAAGTGATTGAGCCAGAACCAGATCATCTGCTGCTGCAGTTGCGCGGGAGAGTACAGCGATCGCAGCAGCTCGCGCCGGATGGCCTCGTAGGCAAGCTTGTTGCCGCGATCATTCAGCGTCTTGCGCTGCTGTTCCTTGTCCATGCCGTCGGCCAGGGCGTTGATGTTCTTGTACGCTGCGTTGACATCGGCGAGCCAGCGCAGCGGATCGGCGTGCGTCACCTCCATGCCGGCTATCTGTGCGGCGATCGGCGCCGGCAATTCCTGGGTCTGCGTTGCCAGTTGCAGCTCAAGGAAGCGCTCGCGCCCGAGGTTTCGATAGAGCGCAACACTGGCGCTGTTGATGCCAAAGTCGACGCGCCCCAGCCACAAGGCATCCTCGCGCCTGAGTACTGGCAGCGATGGGGTCGCGGACGCATTCGGCGTCCGTACCCCGGGGCCGGTGCAGGCGGGTAGCAGCACACTCAGCGTCGCGACGCAGGCCGCCATCCGTCGGATCAATGACAAGGCATCCTCCGCGTATGCGTAAGCTAACGGCCGCCGGCACCGCGCGTTGACAGTCCGGCGTCTGCACACCGTACCATGGCGCATGTTGTCAAACCGTGAGCGGAGACCGTATGGCTGGCGCGCTGCTATGGGCGTTACTTGGATTGGTGTTTGCAGGCCTGATCGCGGTGCTGACGGTCAAAACGCAGCCGGCTGCTCTCGGGCCACAGGCGACGCGTTTGCTATTCATCATCGTAGCCCTGGCGGCTTACTTCGGTGTGCTGCCGATGGCGCGCCATGTGCCGGCATTGTCGAATCCTGTCCGGCTGCGCATCATCGCCTGGGCGGTCCCGATCGCCGGTAGCCTCGCCGTGCTCGCGCGGCTATGCTTCACCCTCTGACATGAACGAGCTGATCCGACATACCGGCGGCTGCCACTGCGGCCGCGTGCGCTTCGAGGTGTTCGCGCCCGCCGAGCTCGAACTCGACGATTGCAACTGCTCGATCTGCTCCAAGTCGGGTTACCTGCACCTGATCGTGCCGCGCGAGCGTTTCGTGCTGTTGTCCGGCGCCGCTTCACTCACGCACTACGAGTTCAATACCGGCACTGCCAAGCACCTGTTCTGCGCGGTGTGCGGCGTCAAATCGTTCTATGTGCCGCGTTCGCGGCCCGACGGCTACAGCGTCAATGTCCGCTGCCTGGATGCCGGCACCTTCAGCATCAAAGGCGTGCGGCCGTTTGACGGTCGGCGATGGGAGCAACACGTTGCCTCCATCAGCGCGGGTGCCGCGTGAGCCGCCCCACCGTTTACGGCATGTCCAGCTCCGGCAACTGCTACAAAGTGCGACTGCTGCTGGAATCGCTGTCCGCGCCATACGACTGGGTCGAAATTGATACGCGCAGCGGTCGCACGCATTCGGCAGAATTCCTGGCCAAAAACCCCAACGGTCGCGTGCCGCTGCTCGAACTCGGGCCCGGGCGGTATCTGGCCGAGTCGGGTGCCATTCTCTACTGCCTGGCCGACGGCTCTGATCTTTGGCCGCAGGAGCGAATGGAACGCGCCGAGGTGCTGCAGTGGATGTTCTTCGAGCAGTACAGTCATGAACCCTATATCGCAGTGGCGCGCTACATCTGTGCATTCCTGCCTCCCGACCATGCCCGCCGCCAGGAATTGCCGCGCCTGCACGAGCGGGGCGCCGCGGCGCTGGCGGTCATGGAGCGGCACCTGGGGCCCCGCCGCTTCTTCGTCGCCAACCGTTACTCGATTGCCGATATCGCGCTCTACGCCTACACGCACGCGGCCGGCGATGGCGGCTTCGACCTGGCTGCCTACCCGGCGATCCGCAACTGGATCGCACGCATCGAGGCGCAGCCGCACTTCGTGCCCATGCCCGCAGCGCCTCCGCCGCCATGAATGCCGCCGACGCTAACGCCGAACTGATCGAACTCGAGAGGCTGCGCTGCAATGCGCTGATCCGGCGTGATGCGGCAGCGCTCGATGCGCTCTGGCCGCACGACCTGATGCACATCCACAGCACCGGCACGGTTATGGGCAAGGATCAGCTGATGCGCTATGTGCTCGAGACGCTGCAGTTCCTGGAACTCACCCGCAGCGATCTGCAAGTGCAGGTGTATGGCGATGCCGCGCTCATGACGGGTCGACAGAAAGCGCGCATGCAGCGCGCGGACAAACCCGAACCCGTGAACGCCGAATCCTGGGTGACACAGCTTTGGGTGCGGCGTTCGGGCGGCTGGGTGCAGAGCCATTTCCATTCGGTGCGCGCCGCCGAGGGCTGAGCGCCGAACGTCTAAGTGTCCCCAAGTTTCTCGCGCAGCGACTGGAATTCAGACCGCAGTTCGCGCAGCTGCTGCTCCAGCGAAGACAGTCGGGCCTGCACTCCGGGCGTCTCCACCGGGGGCATCTCATCGCTGTCCGCCATGCCCACAGCCGCGACTGCGACCGCGGGCTCGCCACTGAAGAGGTGCGCGTAGCGCGAATCGCGCCGGCCGGGCTCGCGGGCCAGCCGCACCACGCAGGCGCCGGCCTCATGCGCGGCCAGGTGCTCCAGCGCCGCCTCGATTTGCCCCGCCTCGGAGAATTCGGCCATGCGGCTCGCGCGCGTGCGCAATTCGCCGGGCGTCTGCGGTCCCCGCAGCAGCAGCTCGCAGACGATGGCACGTTCCTGCGGCGTGAACTGCAGCGAACTGAATTCGGTATTGCAGAAGCGCTGCTGATACTTGGGCACGCGGCTGCCGAATCCGGACTTCTCAAGTATGAAGTGCCTGCGCATCAGACCGTCCACCAGTTCCTGCAGTGCGCGGTCCGTCAGCTCCAGCAATGGGTCGCGGTTGCTCTTCTGATTGCAGGCCAGCAGCAGCGCATTCAGCGATAGCGGATACTGGTCGGGCGTGGTGATCTGCTTTTCGATCAGGCTGCCGATGACGCGCGCCTCGAGGGCTGTGAGCTGGGGAATCATGCGGCATTATAGACTTCCATGAACGCCGAATCCTTCGACCAGGCCGCACTCGACCCCATCGCGCGCGGCACGCTCGCCTACTACGAAGGGCGCGCCGAGGATTTTCGCGCTGGCACCCAGGATCACGATGTCAGCCAGAACATCGAGGCGCTGCTGCGCCATATCACGGGTACGCCGCCATTCACTATCCTCGACTTCGGCTGCGGTCCGGGCCGTGACCTGGCGGCGTTCCGGGCGCTCGGCCACATCGCCATCGGCCTCGAAGGCGCGACGCCTTTTGTCACCATGGCGCGCGCTGCCGGCAGCGAAGTCTGGCAGCAGGATTTCCTGAATCCCGATTTGCCCGCGGCGCGATTCGACGGCGTGTTCGCCAATGCCTCGCTGTTTCACGTTCCCAGCGAGGTTTTGCCGCGGGTCTTGAGGCAACTGCACCATACGCTGCGCCCAGGGGGCGTGCTGTTCAGCTCCAATCCACGCGGTGAGAACCAGGAGGGCTGGAACCGCGGCCGCTACGGCGCTTATCACGATCTGGCGGCTTGGCGCGGCTATCTGACGGGCGCGCATTTCACCGAACTCGAACACTACTATCGCCCGGCGGGCCTGCCGCTGGAACAGCAGCCCTGGCTCGCCAGCGTCTGGCGCCGACAGGAACTCTAGCGCGCCAGCGCCCAGTCCACGGCGTAGCGCGCGTGAATGGCCGTGGTGTCGAACAACGGCACGCTCACGTCGGCGGCGCCGATCAACATCGCCAGCTCCGTGCAGCCGAGGATGATGCCCTGCGCGCCGCCGGCCACCAGGGTGCGCATGATGCGCCGCGCTTCGCTGCGCGAGACCTCCTCCACGCGGCCCAGGCACAACTCCCCGAAGATGATGTCGTGCAGGATCGCGCGATCCGGGGCCTCGGGTGACAGCGCCTTGATGCCGTGCGAGGCCAGCAGGCGGTCGCGGTAGAAGGGCTGCTCCATGGTGAAGCGCGTGCCAAGCAGGCCCACGGTTTGCAGCTGTGCGCCGGCGATCGCCGCGGCGGTCGCATCGATGATGTGCAGCAGCGGAATGCGGACCGCGCCCTCGATGGCCGGGGCCACCTTGTGCAGGGTGTTGGTGCACAGCACGAGTCCCTCGGCGCCCGCGGCCTGGAGCGATTGCGCGGCGGCGCCCAGCGCCGCGCCGGCGCCGTCCCAGTCGTCGGCGTGCATGAGCCGCTGGATGTCATCAAAGTCGACGCTGTAGAGAATCAGCCGCGCCGAATGCAGTCCGCCGAGCCGCTGCTTCACGCCCTGATTGATGTAGCTGTAGTAGGGGACGGTCGACTCCCAACTCAGGCCGCCGATGAGGCCGAGGGTTTTCAAATCACTGGGTCCAGAAAGTCTCGATGAGGTCGTGCATGCGCCGCCACAGCGGCCCCGGACGACCATTGGCGACCGGCTTGCCATCGAGCCTGGTCACAGGCAGCACCCCGCGCGTGGCCGCCGTCAGCCAGATTTCCTGCGCCGAGCGCAGCTCCGCCTCGCTGATCGCAACACTGCGGTGCTCGATGCCATTGGCCTCGGCCAGTTCCTCCAGCAGGCTGCGCGTGGTGCCGGGCAGCAGGCGCTGTGAATTCGGCGGCACCCGAATCTGCCCTTCCATGACCACGTACACCGTTGATGAGCTGGCGTCGGTCAGCCAGCCATCGCGCAGCAGGATGGTCTCGCTGGCGTCGGCCTCGACCGCCTGTTGGCGCAGCAACACGTTGGCGAGCAGCGCCACCGACTTGATGTCGCAACGCGCCCAGCGTGTGTCCTCGGCTGTAATGCAGGCCACGCCATTCGCCAGAGTCTCGGCGCTGGTGATGGGCAGCGGCGCGCAGAAAGCGAATACCGTGGGCTCGACGTCAGGCAGCGGCGCGTGGTTGCGGCCAAATTCGGCGCCGCGCGAGATCTGCAGGTATACGTAGAGATCGCCGCCACCGTTGGCGTGGATCAGCGCTTCGATCAGTTGCTGCCACTGCCCGGGCTGGTGCGGATTGCGGATGCGCAGTTCCCGCAGGCTGCGCGTCAGTCGCGACAGATGCGCGGCCATGCGACGCGCGTGGCCGCGCCGGGCCGCGATCACCTCGTAGACGCCGTCACCGAACAGGAAACCGCGATCCAGCGGCGAAATGCGCGCTTCCAGCAGCGGCAGCAGCTGGCCATTAAGATGGCAGATCGGCAGCGGATCAGCCACGACGCTAGCGCGATATGCGCGTCATTTCTGGAACCACAGCAGCACGGTATCGCTCAGGCGGCTCCAGATCCCACCGCTGGGAATGTCCACCGTCGGGAACAGCGGCACGGTGCTGACCGGCTTGCCGTCGATGGTGACCTGCATCTCGCCCACCGGCGTGGTGCTGCTCAAGGGCGCGATCAGCGGATGCCGCACGCTTGCAGTGGTCTGGATGCTGCCGGCGTGGCCGCGCGCGATCACCAGGTTGATGTCCTGCGCCGGACCGACCGGGTAATACTCCTCGGCCGCCTTGAAGACGCGCGGTTTGAGTACCACGGTGCCGCGCTGCTTGACGTTGACCGTCTCGTAGAAGGTGTAGCCGTAGTTGATCAGCGCGGCGCTGGCATCCTCCCGGCCCTTGATGCTGTGCGAACCGAGCACCACGGTGATGAGGCGCATGTTCTGCCGGTTGGCGGAGGTCACCAGGCAATAGCCCGCGCTGTCGGTGTGACCGGTCTTCATGCCATCGACACTGGCATCACGCTCCAGCAGCCCATTGCGGTTCTGCTGCTTGATGTTGTTCCAGATGAATTCCTTGATCGAGAACCAGGCGTAGTACTGCGGGTAGTCGCGTACCAGAGCCGAGCCGAGCTTGGACAGGTCGCGGGCGGTAGTGTAGTGCGTCGCCGATGGCAGGCCGCTGCTGTCGTCGAAATGGGTGTTGGTCATGCCGAGTTGCTGGGCGTAGCCGTTCATGAGCTGCACGAAGGCCGCCTCGGTGCCGCCGACACGTTCGGCCAACGCAATGGTCGCATCGTTGCCCGACTGCACGATCATGCCCTTGATCAGGGTTTCCGCGGGCACCTGGCTGCCCACCTGGACGAAGGTGCGCGAACCTTCGGCACGCCAGGCGTGCTCGCTGATCGTCACCATGTCGTCGAGCTTGAGCGTGCCGGCCTTCAGCGCGTGGAACACCGCGTAGCAGGTCATGAGCTTGGTGAGGCTGGCGGGCTCGAGGCGCTTATCGGCGTCGCGTTCGGCAAGCACCTTGCCGCTCATGTAGTCGATCAGTATGTAGGCGACCGCATCCACATCGGGTGCAGCCGGGATGCCATCCGGGCCCAGCGCCGGTGCCGGCGCGGCTGTGGCGGGGGCTGCGGCCGCCGGCGCGGCTGCCGCCGGCTTGTGCTTGTGAGGAGCCGCCATTGAGATCGCCTGGCCATTGAGCACGGCGAGGGACATCAAACCCAAGGCAAACAACAACGCGCGCGATTTCATGCCGATCCGGATCTCCACTGAATTGAGCGATAAGTGTAGCGGCAGTGTTCAGTCTTGTGCGAGCCGTGCGCCCGGATACCCGAGGGCCGAGAGCCGCGCGATCAACGCGTCGAACTGTTGCACGCTCGCAATGGGGCCGATACGCACGCGCTGCAGCGGTTGATCGCCCGCGGGCGCCAGGGTGAACACGTGTTCGAGCCCGCCGTCGCGCAGCTTCTTCGCCACGCGCTGTGCGTTGTCCGCCTGAGAGAAAGCGCCGACCTGAATATAGAAGTGACCCGCGGCCACCGATGCAGGCGGCGGCATGGCGGGCGGCGCGGTGGCGCCCGGTGCGTCTGTCGCGGCGCCGTCGGGCGCAGCGGCTGCCACCGGTTCGGCCGGTGTCGTGACGGCCGGTACGCTGCTGACCCCGACACTGGCGGCCGATGCGGCCTGGGTCGTGACCGGCAGGGCCGTGCCGGACGGCGGACTGGCTGGTGACAGCACTTCCACGTCCACGAAGGCGGTGCCATTGCGAATCATGTCGAGCTTGGAGGCTGCCGTGTACGACAGATCGATGATGCGGTTGGCGACGAACGGGCCCCGATCGTTGATGCGCACGACCACGCTGCGGCCATTCGACAGATTGGTGACGCGCGCATAGCAGGGAATCGGCAGGGTCTTGTGCGCCGCTGTCATGGCGAACATGTCGTAGCGTTCGCCCGTGGCTGTTTTCAAGCCGTGAAAGTCCGGGCCATACCAGGACGCGACGCCGCGCTCCCGATAGCCCGCGGCGCTGGCCAGCACGATGTAGCGATGGCCGGCCACCTCATAGAAAGGCGGATTCCCCGATGCGCTGCGCGGCTCGGCGTGTGGCAGCGGCTCGGGCACGCCCATGACGTTGGCTGGCGGCGTGGGCATTGGCGAGGGGGAGGGTGACGGGCGGCGCGGCGCGGCGCACGCCGCGAGCAGCAGCATCGCGATGCACGGCAGCGTCAGCCCCCAGCCCCGCGAGGCGGTGCTGCAGTTCCTCAAAGTGCCGCCTCCTGCGTCACCTGCTGCTTGATAGCCTGTGCAAGATCATGCACGGCCATCGCGTACAGCGGACTCGTGTTGTAACGCGTGATGACGTAGAAGTTCTGGAAGCCGACGCGATAGCCCATGGCATCCTGCTGCGGCGCTTCGATCAACAGCGCGGGCGTGGTATCAGGCAGCGGCGAGTCGACGGCCAGTCCGCGTGCGCGCAGGCCCCCGAGCGTGTCGTTCAGGGCCAGGTGTTCGGGGGCGGGCAGGCCGCTGCTGCCCACGAGCTGGGCCTCCGCCAGCACCGGGGCACCGTATTGCCAGCCGTACTGGTGCAGGTAATTGGCCTCGCTGGAGAAGATGTCGGCCCAGTCGTTCCACAGATCGCGTCGCGGCGCATGCCTGCCGCTTACGGCGTAGCGGCGATAGCTCGAGGGCATGAACTGCAGCGCTCCCATGGCGCCGGCGTAGGAGCCGCGGATGCTCAGCGGGTCCAGATGATCCTCGTGCGCGAGCAACAGGAACTCGACAAACTCCTTGCGGAAATAGTTGGCGCGCGCCGGATAGTCGAAGGTCAGCGTGGCGAGCGCATCGACCACGCGATAGCGGCCGGTGGTCCGTCCGTACTGTGTCTCGACGCCCAGCACGGCAACCAGGTATTCGGGGGCCACCTGGTATTCGATCGCCACGCGGTCGAGCAGTTCCTTGTGATCGTGCCAGAGCTGCGCGCCGCCATCGATGCGCAGCGGCGTGAGCATGCGGGCGCGGTACTCCCACCACTGCAGGGTCTTCTCAGCGGGCCGATCCATGGACTCGATGATTTTCGGCTGTGCCTCGGCGGCCGCGAGCACGGTCGTCATCTGCGCGCGGTTCAGACCCTGTGCCACCAGCTGATCCAGGAACGCCTGAATTTCCGGGCGCGAAAGATCGAAGTGGCCGCGCTCAATTATCGGCGGCGCTGGTGGGACTGGCGGCGCAGGGGGCGTCGAAGCTGCCGGCGGCGATGGTGCCTGTGATTGCGGTGCTGCCGGCTCGCCGCCCGGCTGCGCCGAGGCGACCAGGGTGCTCGCCAACGCGATCAACGGCAAGGACTGCGCGAACCTCATGAGCCGACCAGCTTGCGATGCGAAAACAGGCCCATGAGGATGCCAAAACCTGCGAGCAGCGTGACCACCGAAGTGCCGCCGTAGCTCACCAGTGGCAGCGGCACGCCGACGACGGGCAGCAATCCGCTGACCATGCCGGCGTTGATGAACACATAGACGAAGAAGGTGAGCGCAATGCACAGCGCGAGCAGGCGCGAGAAAGTGTCATTGGTCTGGGTCGCCATCCAGACCGCGCGAGCGACGATGAACAGGTACAGCGCCATCAGTCCGATCAGCCCGATGAGTCCGAATTCCTCGCCGACTACCGCGAAGATGAAGTCGGTGGAACGCTCGGGCAGGAATTCCAGCTGCGCCTGGCTGCCATTCATCCAGCCCTTGCCGAATACGCCGCCGGACCCCAGCGCGATCTGGCTCTGGATGATGTGATAGCCCGCCCCCAGCGGATCGGTCTGCGGGTCGAGAAACGTCATGACGCGGGCGCGCTGGTAGTCATGCAGGAAGTGCCAGCCGAGCACGGCCGCTCCGGCCCCCGCCAGCGCCAGCGCGAACACGATTCGCAACGAGAGCCCGGCCATGAGTACCAGCAGTGCGCCGCTGGCCACGATGAGGGCAGCGGTGCCCAGATCGGGTTGCATCGCGACCAGGCCAGCGGGCAGGAAGATGATGACCGCCAGCACCCCGAGAGTGCCCCAGTCAGGCGGCAGTGGCCGATCGTGCAGGTACCACGCGGCGAGCATGGGAACGCCGAGCTTCATGATTTCGGAGGGCTGGAATTTGAACAGTCCCAGATTGAGCCAGCGCTGGGCTCCCTTGCCGATGACGCCGGTGACTTCGACTACCACCAGCAGCACGATGCCCAGAAGGTACAGCCACGGCGCTATGCGGCGCAGGAAATTCGGACTGGCATGCGTGAGAGCCAGCATGGCCGCGGTGCCGAGCGCCAGCCGCATCACGGTGC
The DNA here is from genome assembly GCA_963819195.1 of uncultured Gammaproteobacteria bacterium. Lineage (GTDB taxonomy): Bacteria > Pseudomonadota > Gammaproteobacteria > Steroidobacterales > Steroidobacteraceae > FEN-1191. The sequence continues at coordinate 859,768 of CAWFVL010000003.1, read as the reverse complement.
GGATCACCGTGTCGATGCTCTGGCCCGAGGCGCTGTAGAGGATGGCCAGCCCGTAGAGCGCCAGCAGTGCCAGTCCGATCAGCAGCGGACCGTCGAGGTTGAGCACCGACAGCAGCCTCGCGGATGAGAACAGCGTTCGGCGTGTACGGGCGTAACCGGTGTCTTCCATGGCTGCTCAGTCCGCCGCTTCCGATTCGGGAATGGCCGTCTCGGTCGAGTTGCTGGTCTGGCGCAGCAGGTACGCATCCATGACCTTGCGCGCGATCGGCGCCGCGGCGCTGGCGCCGAAGCCGCCGTTCTCGACCAGCACCGCTACCGCGATGCGCGGCGCATCCGCCGGGGCGAAGGCAATGAACCAGGCGTGATCCTTGAGCCGCTCGGCCACCTTCTGGGTCAGGGTGGTGCTGCGCGAGACTGTGAACACCTGCGCCGTACCGGTCTTGCCCGCGATAGCATAGGTGGCGCCCTTGCTGATGGCGGCCGCGGTACCGTAGCTGGCTGCGCCGATCATGCCGTTGATGGCGATATCCCAGTCGGCGGCGTTCACGCCTTCGATCGGTGGATTGGCGATGGGCGCGATGCTGCTGGTGTGCCCGTTGCCATCGCGAACGCCGGTCACCAGTCGCGGCCGGAAGCTCTTGCCGCGTTCAGCGATGACCGATGCCACGTGCGCCAGCTGCAGCGGGGTTACCAGCAGATAGCCCTGGCCGACGCCGAAATTGACGGTCTCACCCGGGAACCAGATTTGGTCCGCCGGCTTCTTGAAGTAACGTTTCTTCCATTCCGGCGAGGGCAGCAGTCCCGGCTTCTCGCCGCTGATATCGATGCCGGTGAGCTCGCCGTAGCCGAAGGGGGCCATGAAGGCCGCGATGCGCTCGGCACCCACCGTCGAGGCGAGGCCATAGAAGTACACGTCGCAGGATTTGGCGATGGCATGCGTGAGATCTAGCCAACCGTGCCGACCGGTCCTGCCTTCACGAAACAGCAGGCTGCTACCGGGCAGGTGGAATACGCCGGCGCAGAACTCGAGTTTGTTGGGATCCACCAGATGATTGGTGAGCGCCGCCAGGGCGATCACCGGCTTGATGGTCGAGCCTGACGGATAGGTGCCGCGCAGCGCGCGATTGAGCAGCGGTTTGTCGTCGTTGTCGGATAGCGATGCGTATTCGCTGCGCGAGATGCCGCGCGCGAACTTGGCCGGATCGAAGCCCGGCTTGCTGGCCAGTGCCAATACATCGCCATTGCGCGGGTCGATGGCCACGACCGCGCCGCGACGATCGCCGAGGCCATCCTCGGCGGCCTGCTGGGCGGCCAGATCGAGCGACAGCACCAGGTCCTCACCGGCCGTGGGCGGCTGTGAATGCAGGATGGGCGCATAGGCTCCCTGGCGCTGGACCGAGCGTCCCTGGGCATTCACGAGAATCTGCCGGAAGCCGTTGTGCCCGTGCAGCTGCGGCTCGAAGGCGCTCTCCACGCCCAGTTTTCCGATCAGCGTCGTGCCTGCGTAAGTTGCCCGGTCGATGCGTTCGAGATCCTGCTCGCTGATGGCGCTGACATAGCCGAGCGCGTGCACGCCGAGCTCACCGTAGGGATAGTGCCGTGTTTGCCGGGTCGCAAGATCGACGCCCGGAAATTCAAAGCGGTGCACTGCAAACCGTCCGATTTCATCGTCGGTCAGGCGCAGGCGCACCGGCACGCTGTCGAAGCTGCGGCGCGAGAAAATCACGCGTCGCGTGTCGTCGATTTCATCCGGGTCTATCAGGCGCAGATCAGCGAGTCGTTTGAGCGTGTCGTTGAGATTGGGAACCTGTTCGCGGATCAGCTCCAGCTGGTAGGCGGGCTCGTTGTTGGCGAGCACGTTGCCGTTGCGGTCAAGGATCACGCCGCGACTGGCTGGAATGGGATCGAGCCGAACGCGATTGCCCTGCGACAACTCCAGATAGTAGTCGTGGCGCACCACCTGCAGGTAACTCAGGCGCGCCAGCAGCGCCACGACCAGCAGGCCGATCACCAGCATGGCGCCGAGGGTGCGCTGCGAAAAGATGCGCTGCTCGTTCCATTGATCCTTGATGCGGACGCTTGAGACCATGGCCGGCTCAGCGAGTCGAATGGAAGCGGCCGAGCACGCCCACTACCAGCGGCCAGATCAGGCCGCCGGTGAAGGTGTGTACCCAGCGCGTCGGAGTGGAAAGGGGATGGCCACTCCAGCCATCGAGAACCCACAGCAGAAACTCGTAGACCATGAGCGCCGCAAACACGAACAGCGACTGCTCGAACAGTGGTTTGGCGCGAATCAGCAGATTCAGGCGGATCGCAAGGTAGGTGGCAAAAGCCATCGCCAGCGCGTGCTCCCCGAGCAGCGGCCCCTGCAGTACGTCGAGCGCCAGGCCGCCGAGGAAGCCCAGCAGGATACCGCCGCCGCGCGGAATCATGATGGACCAGTAGAGCACCGTGATCACCAGGAAGTTCGGCCGCGCAATCGCGAACCAGGTGGGCAACGGCAGCACCGTCAGCACCAGCGCAATGATGGCCGTCAGGTAGATGGTCAGCCCGGGATTACGGTCGCTCATTCGTCGGTTTCCGGAATCTTCGGCGGCGGCTTGACCTGCGGCTGCGCCACCGGAGCGATGGGCGGATTCGGGGCCGGCGCATCCGGGTGCGTCGCTTCGAATTCGAGCAGGATCACCTCCCGATCGCGTTCTATGCTGGCCAGCGGCTGTGCGCGCACCTGCGCCAGCAGCTGATTGCTTTCGCGGCGCACGCCGCTGATGCGCGCCACCGGAAGCCCGGCCGGAAACACCCCGCCCAGCCCGGAGGTGACCAGCAGGTCCCCGCTCTTGACGTCCGAGTTGACGGCCAGGTAGGGCAGCAGCAGTTCGCCGGAATTGCCCGAGCCGACCGCGATCGAGCGCAGGCTGTTGCGGGTGATTTCAACCGGGATCGCGTGTTCCGGATCGGTCACCAGGATGATCTCGGCACTCCAGGGACCCAAACGCGAGACCTGGCCGAGAATGCCGTTGCCGTCGACCACTGCCTGGTTGAGATTGACTCCGTCGCGAGCGCCCTTGTTGATGACGATGCGCTGGCGCAGCTGGTCGGTCTCCATGCTGATGATTTCCGCCAGGATCGAGCTCTTGATAAGGGACGGCAGCATCGAGGCTTTCAGTCCTCGCAGCTCGGCATTCTCCTGCTCCAGCGCTGCCTCGCGCATGACTTGCAATTGCAGCTCGCGCTCGTGCGTCCTGAGCTGTTCGATCTCGGCGCGCAGCTGCTCGCGTCCGCGGAAGTTCTCAGTGAGAGAGCGCCAGCCGGCGCCGGGGGAATTGACGACCACCTGGACCGGGTAGGCCCCGGCTTCCAGGAAATAGCGCAGGCGCTGCTCCCAGTGGCCGTGCGAGTCGTAATACATGAGTACGACCGCAAGTATCGCGTAGACCGTAAAGCGCAGCCCCGGCGAAGGGCCGCGCCCGTACAGGGGCCGATCCACCTCGGTGCCGAAGACCGCCATGCGATCCTACGGACCCGTGGCAGCGCGGCGCATGCGCCGGTCACTCCAGACCGAAATGTCCTGGCCCCATCTGATCCATGAGCTCGAGAATACGCCCGCCGCCGCGTGCGACACAGGTCAGCGGGTCATCTGCAACCACCACGGGCAGGCCGGTCTCTTCCATGAGCAGCTTGTCGACATCGCGCAGCAGTGCGCCGCCGCCCGTCAGGACGATGCCGCGCTCCGCCACGTCCGCGCCCAACTCCGGAGGCGTCTGCTCGAGCGCCTGTTTGACGGCGCTGACGATGCCCTGCAGCGGTTCCTGCAGTGCTTCGAGGATTTCGTTGCTGTTGAGCGTAAAGCTGCGCGGCACACCCTCGGAGAGGTTCCGGCCTTTAACCGACAGCTCCCGCACCTGCGTGCCGGGATAGGCTGATCCGATCTCGATCTTGATGCGCTCGGCCGTGGCCTCGCCGATCAGGATGCCGTAATTGCGGCGCACGTAGTTCATGATGGCGTCGTCGAAGCGGTCGCCGCCGATACGGGCGGAATTCGCATAGACAATGCCGTTGAGCGAGAGCACCGCGACTTCGCTGGTGCCGCCGCCAATGTCCAGTACCATCGAGCCGCGTGCTTCCTGCACAGGCAATCCGGCACCTACCGCCGCGGCCATCGGTTCGCTGACGATGGCGACATTGCGGGCGCCGGCACCCTCGGCGGATTCGCGGATGGCGCGCCGCTCGACCTGGGTGGAGCCAAAAGGGACGCAGACCAGGACCCGGGGCGAGGGCTTGAGAAATCGATTGCCGTGTACTTTGTTGATGAAGTACTGCAGCATCTTCTCGGTATAGGTGAAGTCGGCGATGACGCCGTCTTTCATGGGGCGTACGGCGGTGATATGGCCCGGGGTGCGGCCCAGCATCCCCTTGGCTTCGGCGCCGACCGCGACGATGATTTTGCCGCCGCGCGAGGGTTCATCCTGAACCGCCACTACTGAGGGCTCATTGAGTACGATGCCCTTGTCGCGGACGTAGATCAGGGTATTGGCGGTGCCAAGGTCGATCGACAGATCGCTGGAGAAATAGCCGCGCAGGCGCTTGAACATGAGAGCGGCAGACCTTTCGAGTGGGCTTACGTGAAGCGGGCGCTAATCTAGCAACCGACAGGACAATGCACAAGGCGAGGTGTATGATTTCGCGCCGTTTTTTCTGCAGAGTTTGATCGCTATCACATGAGCCTCAACCGCCAAGACATCGACAAGATCGCCCTGCTGGCGCGACTGGCGCTCACCGAGAGCGAGGTGCCCGCCTATGTCGAGAATCTATCGCGCATCATGGCACTGGTAGGCGAACTGGAACGCGCCGATACCAGCCAGGTCGAGCCCATGGCCCATCCGCTGCCCGGACAGCGCCAGCGGCTGCGTGCCGACGAGGTCACGGCCGGCGATCAGCGCGAGCTTTTCCAGCGCAATGCGCCACAGGTGGAAGCCGGCCTCTACCTGGTACCGCGGGTCATCGAATGACGGCGCTGCACGAACTGACCGTCGCTGAGCTCTCGAAGGCGCTGCGAACCCGCACCGTCTCGAGCGTGGAGCTGGTGCGTGCCTTTCTGGCGCGCATCGAGCAGCACCAGCAGGGGCTGAACGCCTTTATCACCGTGATGCGCGAGGAGGCGCTGGCCGAAGCGGCGCGCGCCGATGCGCGGCTCGCAGCCGGCGAAGAGGGCGCGGTGATCGGCGTGCCGATCGCGCACAAGGACATCTTCTGCACACGCGGACAGAAGACCACCTGCGGCTCTCGCATGCTGGCGAACTTCGTCTCGCCCTACGATGCTACGGTCGTGGAACGCCTGCGCGCCGCCGGCGTCGTGACGGTGGGCAAGACCAACATGGACGAGTTCGCCATGGGCTCGTCCAATGAAACCAGCTATTTCGGCCCGGTGCGCAATCCCTGGGATACGGCGCGCGTACCGGGCGGCTCCTCGGGCGGGTCGGCCGTTGCCGTGGCGGCGCGACTGGCGCCGGCCGCCACCGCCACCGATACCGGCGGCTCGATCCGCCAGCCGGCCGCGCTATGCGGCGTGACCGGGCTCAAGCCCACCTACGGCCGGGTGTCGCGGTTCGGCATGATTGCCTTTGCCTCGAGCCTCGATCAGGGCGGCCTGATCACGCGCAGCGCCGAGGATTCGGCGCTGCTCCTGGGGACGATGGCGGGTTTCGATGAGCGCGACTCCACCAGCGTCCAGCTTCCCGTGCCCGATTACTGCGCCACGCTCGAGCAGCCGCTCAAGGGATTGAAGATCGGCCTGCTGAAGGAATTCTTCGACGAAGGGCTCGAGCCCGATAGCGCACAGCGCATTCGCGACGCCCTGGAGGTACTGCGCGAACAGGGCGCCACGCTCAAAGAGGTCAGCCTGCCCAATCTGCCGCTGTCCGTTCCGACCTACTACGTGGTGGCACCGGCGGAATGCTCCTCCAATCTCGCGCGTTTCGACGGCGTGCGTTATGGGTATCGCTGCGAGAATCCGCGCGATCTGCTGGACCTGTATCAGCGCTCGCGCGGTGAGGGTTTCGGAGCCGAGGTGAAGCGACGCATCATGACCGGCACCTACGTGCTCTCGGCCGGCTACTACGATGCCTATTACCTCAAGGCCCAGCGCGTGCGCGCGCTGATCAGCGCCGATTTTGAGCGTGCGTTTCACGAAATCGATGTGCTGATCGGCCCGACCACGCCCACGCCGGCCTTCGAGCTGGGTGCCAAGACGGCCGATCCTGTGACGATGTATCTGAACGACATCTATACGATCGGCGCCAATCTGGCAGGGTTGCCTGCCATCTCGGTGCCCTGTGGCCTGGTGCGCGGCCTGCCGGTCGGACTGCAGATCATCGGTCCGCACTTCTCGGAATCGAGGCTCTTCAATGTGGCGCATCGCTACCAGTTGGAGACCGACTGGCACCGACGCGCGCCGCCGGGTTTTGCGTGATGGAGTGGGAAACCGTCATCGGACTGGAGATTCACGCGCAGCTCGCCACGCGCTCGAAGATCTTTTCGGGTTCGGCGACGGCCTACGGTGCGCCACCGAATGCACAGACCGATCTGATCGACCTGGCCTACCCCGGAGTGCTGCCGGTGCTCAACGGCGAAGCGGTCCGCATGGCCGTGAAGTTCGGCCTGGCGATCAACGCGCGCGTCATGCGGCGGTCGATCTTCGCGCGCAAGAATTACTTCTACCCGGATCTTCCCAAGGGCTATCAGATCAGCCAGTTCGAGCTGCCGATCGTCTGCGGAGGCGCCGTCGACATCGTGCTGGAAGACGGCAGCACCAAGCGGATCGGAGTCACGCGGGCGCACCTGGAAGAGGACGCGGGCAAATCGCTGCACGAGGGGCTCGCAGGGCTGACCGGCGTGGACCTCAATCGAGCCGGTACTCCGCTCATCGAGATCGTCTCCGAGCCGCACATGCGCTCCGCCCGCGAAGCGGTCGCCTATCTCAAGAAAGTGCATACCCTGGTGCGCTACCTGGCCATCTGCGATGGCAACATGCAGGAAGGCTCGTTCCGCTGTGATGCCAACGTCTCGGTGCGTGTCAAGGGCACGGAGAAGTTCGGCACCCGGGCCGAGATCAAGAATCTCAACTCCTTCCGCTTCGTCGAAAAGGCGATCAATTTCGAGGTCGCCCGCCAGATTGAACTGCTGGAGGGCGGCGGCAAGGTGGTGCAGGAGACGCGCCTGTACGATTCAGACCGCGGCGAAACCCGTTCGATGCGTTCGAAGGAAGAAGCCAACGACTACCGCTATTTTCCCGATCCCGATCTGCTGCCGCTGGAGATCGATCAGGTCTACATCGACACCGTGGCGGGCACGCTGCCCGAGCTGCCGGATCAAAAGGCGCAGCGCTTCATCCAGGACTATGGCCTGTCCGCCTACGATGCCGGTGTACTCACCGCCAGTGCCGAGTTCGCCGATTATTACGAGGTGGTGGTGCAGGAGCTTTCAAGGCCGCCACTCGCGATCCCGACGGCTCCCAAGCTTGCCGCCAATACTGTGACGGGAGAACTGTCGGGGCTGTTGAATCGGGACGGAGTCGAAATCGGCGAGAGTCGTGTCAACGCGCTGGATCTGGCGGGGCTGCTCATGCGCGTCGCGGACAACACGATTTCCGGCAAGATCGCCAAGGATGTACTCGAAGTCATGTGGGACGAAGGCGCGCAGGCCGACGCCATCATCGAGGCTCGCGGGCTGCGGCAGATCACCGACGAATCGGCCATCGAGCGTGCCATCGAAACCGTGATGGCCGCCAACCCCGGCCAGCTGGCCGACTATCGGGCGGGCAAGGAAAAGCTGTTTGGGTTCTTCGTCGGCCAGGTCATGAAGGCGACCGCTGGCAAGGCCAATCCGGCGCGACTGAATGAGCTGCTGAAGAAGAAACTCGGTGGCTGAGCGCCTGGCCGCGGCGCCCGGAGAGTTGCGCCGATTCCTGATTGAGAAGCTGCCGGTGCGCGGCTTCTGGATACACCTCGATGAGGCCTGGCGCACGCTGCGAAGCCATCAGCAGTATCCGGTGAGTGTCGAGGCATTGCTCGGTGAGGCGGTCGCCGCCTCGGCGCTGCTGGCGGCGACGCTGAAGTTCCGCGGTACGCTGACGCTGCAACTGGCCGGCGATGGCCTGGTTTCCCTGCTGGTAGCACAGTGCACGCATGATTTTTCGGTCCGCGCCGTCGCGCACGCGCCTGAATCGATCACCGGCGAGCCGGACTTTCGCGACCTGGTCGGCGCTGGCCGCCTGAGCGTCACGATCGAGGCCGACGAGCGATCGGCACGCTACCAGGGCATCGTTGCGCTCGAAGGCCGCACGCTGGCCGAATGCCTCGAGAGTTACTTTGCGAGCTCCGAGCAGATTCCGACTTCCATCACCCTGTCGGCCGATGGCCAGCTGGCCGGCGGCGTGTTGCTGCAGCATCTGCCGCCCTCGAGCCTGGCAGGCGCGCCCTCGACACCACTGCGCGACGAGGACTGGCGGCTGCTGAAGGCGCGCATGGCATCGCTGGACGGACCGCTGCTGCGGCTGGGCACCCCTGCGGATGTGCTGCAACGGGTCTGCGGGGAGTTTGATTGCCGTCTGTTCGAGAGTTCACCGGTGAAATTCGTCTGCCGTTGCGACGCTACCCGCGTGCAGAACGTGCTGCGTTCGCTGGGCCTGGCGGAACTTCGCTCTATCCTGGCCGAGCAGGGCAGCGTGACGGTGACCTGCGAGTTCTGCGGCCGGCCTTACTCGTTCGATCCGATCGATGTCGAGCGGCTGTTCGCCGCGGGCGCGAGTCCCGATACGCCGCAGTCGCTCAATTGAGCCGACAACCGATCAGGCCCTGAGCGAGAACGGCGTGAAGTTGGTGTCGCGGTCGAAGTAATCTTCCTGCTCGGCGCGCTTGAGGAAGCCGACCACGCGGTAGGTGAGCGGGGTCATGATGATCTCCCAGCCGCTCTTGAACACGTATTGCGTCAGCGTCACCGCCTCGAGCTGGGCATTGTCCCAGATGCCGTAGAAGGCCAGCGTGTAGAACAATACCGAATCGACCAGCTCGCCGCAGAGCGTCGAGCCGACGGTTCGCGTCCAGAGCCAGCGGCCGCCGGTCCAGAGTTTCATTTTGGCCATGACATAACTGTTGACGAAGGAGCCGCACCAGAACGCGATGATCGAAGCGCCGGCGATGCGCGGCGTCGCGCCGAAGATGCGGGCCACCGCGTGCTGTTCCTCGGCACCATCGGCCGTCGGCGGCAGTGCCACGATGACGCTGGCCATGATCGAGGCAAAACCGAGGGCGACGAATCCGGCCCAGACGACACGCCGGTCACGGGCGTAGCCGTAGACCTCCGTGAGGATGTCACCGAACAGATAGGAGAGCGGAAAAAACAGCACCCCCGCGAGGAAGGTGACATCGCCGAACAGCGGCAGGTGGACGGTGGATTTCTTGGCAGCGCCGATCAGATTGGCGCACAGCACGATGCACACGTAAGCCGCCATGAAAAAATCGTAATAGCGGTACTGTCGCGCGACGCGCGTATCGATCGACATGCGCCAGATCCTACCCGACGCCGTCTATCTATACTTCACTTAATAGCTGCTGCTGGATCAGGTCCTGAATGCAGCGCGTGTGTTCCGGAGTGAGGTCGACGAACTCCAGCCCGTAGTGAGCCTGCGGCGTGGCATCGGCGGCCCGCACTTTGCGCACCACCGCTTTGAGCCGCAGTTCCGGCTGCTGGTCCTCGACCGCGGGGATCAGCAGTTCGACGGCATCGGATGCCGCAGCGAGGCCGGCCGAACAGGCCAGACCCGCGCCCGTCAGGCTCAGATCCAGCAGCGAGGCCGGCTGCGTGCCTTCACCTTCGGCGGCGCCATTGATGAGTGACACGGACCGTTCCATCGGTACGCGACTCGCCCGGCGCACGACCACCGCTTCCACGCTCTGCGGGTAGCGCAGGTGCAGATGCGGAAAGGGCAGATGCGCAGCTTTCAGCACATCGGTCTGGAACGCAAAGGCGCTGCGGCCCGCAAAAGCGCGACACACGAACTGATCGCCATCGACGATCGAGAACGCATTGCTCGAGGAGGGAATCTTGGGCGTGGTGACGAGCACCGCGCGGGGCGAGAGGAAGCCGATCAGCTGGGTGTACAGCCGCGAGGTCGACATGCGTGTGAGCTGCAGCTGCATGGGCTGGCCCATCTTCAGATTCATATCCGCAAAGGAGCTCATGACGTGCCCGGCGTGGGTTTGTGATGCGTTTCGCAGCGCGTGACCATGGACCTGGCAAATTTTACCGGCTGGCACCGTCGACACTTTGTCGCAGTGCGCAGAATTGCGATTCCGGGGGCGGCAATCGATGTTTAATGCGGCTCGATGGAGCTCAGGTACCCCGGGCCGCCCAGGTTTTCCATCTGTTTGAGGGTCCAGTCCCGCTGCGTCAGTACGTAGTGCGAGGGCGCATCGACGCGCAGCAGCCGCGGGTTGGGCAGCACCACGGCCAGCAGCGCGGCTTCGCTGCTGCCCAGGCGGGAGGCATCCTTGTGGAAGAAGGTACGCGCCGCCGCCTGTACCCCGTAGATGCCGCGGCCGAACTCGGCAATGTTCAGGTAGACCTCGAGAATGCGCTCCTTCGGCCAGAGCGATTCGATCAGCACCGTGAACAGCGCCTCAAGACCCTTGCGCACGAAGCTGTGCCCGGACCAGAGGAACAGATTCTTCACCACCTGTTGACTGATGGTGCTGGCGCCGCGCAGCTTTTTGCCGCTGCGCTCATGGGCGCGCACGGCTTCGCGGATGGAACGGAAGTCGAAGCCGGCGTGAAACGGGAATTGCTGGTCCTCGGCGGCGATCACGGCGACGGCAGCCTGCGGTGAGATATCCTCCAGCGGCACCCACTCGTAGCGCGTGTGGTAGTCATGCTCGCCGTGTTCGAAAGCCTCGGCGCGCGCCTCGAGCATGAATGCGGTGGTCGGCGGTGGCCAGAAACGCAGCGCCAGCACGCTTAAGGCCGCAATCGCCAGCAATCCCAGCGTCACGGACAACAGCGCCCGTGCGAACCGCCAGAGTCGCCCGCGCTGCGGACGCGCCATCGAGACTTCGCGGACCTACTTGGCGGCGTCGAGACGCCGGGCGGACTTGATGGTCACGTCCTGCGTCGGCACGTCACTGTGGCCCTTGCGTTTGCCCGTGGGCACCTTGGCTATCTTGTCGATGACGTCCATGCCCTCGGTCACATGCCCGAACACGGCGTAGCCATACTGTCCCGGCCGCTGATCGAGAAAATCGTTATCCGACAGATTGACGAAGAACTGCGAGGTGGCGCTGTGGATCTCATCGGTGCGGGCCATCGAGAGCGTGCCGCGCTGATTGCGCACCCCGTTGCCGGCCTCATTTTTAACCGGGGGATGGGTCTTTTTTTGCGACATATCGCTGATGAGCCCGCCGCCCTGGATGACGAATCCCGGGACGATGCGATGAAAGATGGTGCCGTCGAAGAAACCCTCGTCGACGTAACGCAGAAAATTCGCCACGGTTTGCGGCGCATCCTCTTCATAGAGCTCGACTGTGAAGTCGCCATGAGAGGTCTCGAATCGAATCATGCATGCACTCCTAACCACCGTCCCTCGGTGACGCGATCGCGGCCCGCGAGATCGCGATGGCAGCGTACGCGAGCATAGCCTGCCGCCACAAGCGCGGCTGCGACCGCATCGGCCTGATCGGCGCCATGTTCCAGCAGCAGCCAGCCCTCGCGCTCGAGGTGGGCCGGGGCCTGCGCGATCAGCTGCCGCAGTGCCTCGAGCCCACTCGGGCCCGGGCTCAATGCGGCCGCGGGCTCGTGTCGCAGCGCCGCGAGCGCCACATCGCCTGAGGCAATGTAGGGCGGGTTGCTGAGGATGGCCTCGAAGCGGCGCCCGGAGAGCGGCGTGAACCAATCACCGGCCAGAAATTCGATGTGCCCGAGCTTCAGACGCGCCGCGTTGCCGCGCGCCACCGCCAGGGCCGCTTCCGATCGATCGGTGGCCGTCAGCCGCCAGCCTGGTCGCTCGGAAGCCAGCGCCAGGGCGATGGCGCCGCTGCCGGTGCCAAGATCGGCCACGCGCACCTCGCCGCTCGCCGCCGCTGTTGCAGGCAGCAATGCCAGGGCGCGTTCCACCAGCAGTTCGGTCTCGGGGCGCGGAATGAGTACGGCGGGCGTCACATCAAGCGGCAAGGACCAGAATTCGCGCTGCCCGGTCAGATAGGCGATCGGCTCGCCCGCGACGCGGCGGGCTATCAATGCGCGGTAGCGAGCGGCGGTCGCGGGCTCGATCGGCAGCTCTTCGTGCGTGATCAATATTGCGCGCGGATGATTCAGTACCTGCGCCAGCAGTATCCCGGCGGCCAGCGGCGCATTGTTCTCCTGTGAGCGCAGCGCCTCGATGCCATCTGTCAGCAGTTGGCGCAGCCGGACCGGCTCGGCTAGATTGTCCGCCGTTCCCATGATGGAGCCATTATGACCGCTTCCAGGCCGGCCCCGGGCGCCGTGCGCGTCAGCGATTTGCTCGAGACGGCCGCGCGCCTGTTTCGCGCCACGCTGCTCAAGTGCCTGCCGCTCGGAATGCTGGCCATGGTGTGCTGGCAGCTGCCCAACTTCTACTGGACTGCCACCGGGCACCGGATGAGCCTCAGGGCCCAGTACGATCCAGGTTTCAACCTGCTGACCGTGATTGGTACGGCCATACAATTGTGGCTGCTCGGCGCCATGATGTTGCGGCAACGCGCGGTGGCCGTCGGCGCGCCGCTGCATACTGGCGAGGAGCTGCGCGCGGCGACGCAGCGGCTGCCCGCGATTCTGCTGAGTGCGTTGCTGGCAACGATCAGCGTCGCGGCGGGCGTGCTGTTGCTGGTGTTGCCGGGCATCTACCTGGCCGTGTGCTATCTCGTGTGGCTGCCGGTGGTGCTGTTCGACGGCACCGGACCGTATGATTCCTTGCTGCGCAGTGTGCGCCTGATCCGTCCGATCTGGCCAAAGGCGCTCACGGCGCTGGTGATCGTGCTGCTGCTGGTCATCATCGCGGCGATCGTGTTCGGCGCCATCCTTGCGGCGCTGGCCGGTGTGCTGGGCAGCGACGGTCCGGCATTCCAGGCGCTCAGTGCTGCCGGCACCGTGGCATTCGGTGCGCTGTTCGTGGTGTTCCTGAGTGCGCTGCAGCTGGTGCTTCACTCGGCGGCGAGCAATTCGGCCTGATATTCCTGGCTTAGCGCCGAAAGCAGCTCATCGAGCGCGCCGTCCATGATCGCCTGCAGTCGATACAGCGTCAGATCGATGCGGTGGTCGGTGACGCGGCCCTGTGGAAAGTTGTAGGTGCGAATGCGCTCGGAGCGATCGCCGCTGCCGACCTGGAGTTTGCGCGACTGTGCCTGGGCGCTGAGCTGCTTTTCCTGTTCGGCCGCCAGCAGCCGGGCCGCCAGCAATGACATGGCGCGGGAACGATTCTTGTGCTGCGAGCGTTCATCCTGGCACTCGACCACGATGCCGGTGGGTACGTGCGTGATGCGCACCGCCGAATCGGTCTTGTTGACGTGCTGCCCGCCTGCGCCCGAGGAGCGGTAGGTGTCGATGCGCAGGTCGGCGGGATTGATCGTGACGCTCTCGATTTCCTCGAGCTCCGGCAGAATCGCCACGGTCACCGCGGAGGTGTGAATCCGTCCCTGCGCCTCGGTGGCGGGTACGCGCTGCACGCGGTGCGTGCCGGACTCGAATTTCAATCGCGAAAATACGCCGCGGCCGACGATGCGGCAGATCACTTCGCGATAGCCGCCATGCTCGCCCGGGCTTTCGCTCAGGGCTTCGATCTGCCAGCCCTGTGCTTCGGCGTACCGGCTGTACATGCGCAGCAGATCGCCCACGAACAGCGCCGCCTCATCGCCGCCGGTGCCGGCGCGAATCTCCAGAAACACATTGCGGTCATCGCGCGGATCGCGCGGCAGCAACAGCCGCTCGAGTTCGGCATCGTGCTGCAGCAGCCGCTGCCGGATGGCGGCGATTTCCTCCTCGCCCAGTGCGCGCATGTCGGAATCCGCATCGGTCAAAATGAGCTCCGCGTCACGCAGATCCTGCTCCAGTCGCCGATAGCCCGCGAAGGCCTCCGCGGTGGGCTGCAGGCGTGCGTATTCGACCGAGAAGTCGCGGAACCGTTGGGAGTTTCCGAGTGTCTCAGGATCGGCAAGCAGGGCTCCGAGTTCTTCGAAGCGCTGTTCCGCTTTTTCAAGCTTTTGGCGGATTGATGCTTTCATCTTCAGCTATAGTCTAACGGCCATGAAGCTTTGGAACCGCACCCACGGGCTTAAGGGGCTGCTGACACGCATCGCGTTGTTCGGCGGCGCGCTGGCCGTTGTGCCGTGGAACGCGCAGGCAGCGCGCGGCACGCACGACACCGAGGATTCCAACGCGCTGATCATGACGGCCGAAATCGCGTTGCAGCGCGATGACTGCGGCCGCGCTGCAGCCAACTACACCATCGCCGCCCAGCGCCTGACAGATGTCAAATTGGCGGCACGCGCCACCGAAGTGGCGCTCGATTGCGGGCAGTTCCAGGCGGCCGAGCGCTCCGCCGCGCGCTGGCGCTCGCTCGCACCCAACGAGCCGGCGGCGCTGCACGCTTCCATGCGCGCCGCGTTGGGTCTCTACAAGATCGATGACGCGCGCGGCGCCTTCGAAGAATGGGTCAAGAGCGGCGGCCTGGCGAATGCCCGGGTTGCCGGCAATGACGAGACCGGCGCGGCCGGTGTGGCCGAGGCCGTGCGGCTGCTGGCGCAGGAATCAGGCGTGCCGGCGACCCTTGCCATGCTGCGCGGCGTCCAGGCGCGGCCGCTGCAAAGCGGCCCCTCGCAGCTGGCACTGGCCGATCTTGCCTTCGACGGCTGGAACTACCGCGAGGCCCTGCAATATGGGCAAAAGGCGCTCAGCGCCGGCGCCCCTCCCGCACCCACGCAGCTGCTGCTGGCGCGCGCGCACGCGGGCCTCGGTGAGGCCGACCAGGCAGTGACGGCGGCGGCGGCGGCACACAACGCGGCTCCTAAAGAGCAGGGCTTCGCCTCGGTGGACGTGCTGATGCTGCTCGGTCGGGACCGCGAGGCGCGCACGGCGCTCGAGACACTGCGCGATGCCCCGGCCTCGCACATGCAGGCGCAACGCCGATTGGGCCTGATGGCCTTCAATCGCGGCGACTATGAGGAAGCGCAGCACGACTTCTCCGAACTGCTGAGCGATCACGATTCTTCGGCGGTGGCGGTGTACTACCTGGCGGCCATTGCGGACCGCCGCGACGATGTGGGGACGGCCCTGCGCGGCTATCAAATGCTTTCGGGGACCCCGCTGGATGGGGCCGCACGCGACCGGGCGGCGACGCTGCTTTACAAGCAGGGACAGCGGGAGCAGGCGTTGAAGCTGCTGGTGCCGGGCGAAGACGCCAGCCCGCCCTCGCGCCTGAATGCCGAGATCGAACAGGCGCAATTGCTGTCCAACGGCGGTGAGGCCGATCAATCGCTGGCACGCATCGATGATGCGCTGGCCCGTTTCCCCGCGCATCCGGACCTGCTGTATCAGAAGTCCATCCTGCTGGAGAAGGCCGGACGCACCGAGGCGGCCATTACTCAGCTCGAGGCCCTGTACCGCGATCGGCCGCAGGACGGCGCCATCGCCAATGCGCTCGGCTTCCTGCTGGCGGATCACAACCGCGAACTCACGCGTGCCGATCACCTGATCACGGCGGCGCTCCGGAGCGAACCCGACAACCCCGCCATTCTCGACAGCATGGCATGGCTCGACTTTCGCCGCGGCCAGGCTCGTGAAGCCTTGCCGCTGCTGGAGCGCGCGTTTCGACTGGCACAGGATGGCGACATCGGCGCCCATTGGGGCGAGGTGCTCTGGTCGCTGGGCGATAAGGCCAAGGCGCGCGAAGCCTGGAGCCGCGCGCTGATCGCCGATCCGGACAACGCGCTGGTGCACGCCGCGCAGCAGCGGGCCGGCGTGCCGCAGATGCCAGCGAACGGTACCGGCACCTCCATCTGAACGATGCGCATCGGGGGTTACTCAGGCATCCGCGTTGCGGTGCTTCTGGGCCTCACGGCCTCATGGTTGCTCGCAGCCTGTGTCAGTACCGCGCCGCATGGAACCAGGTCTTCCCCGCCGAACGCCGCGGTGCCCGCAGCGGTCCCATGGGAGCAGCGGCTGCCCGCGCTGCAAGCCATCGCATCCTTCGATATCGACGGCAAGATCGCCGCCAGCGATGGCAAGCAGGGTTTCAGCGCCGGCCTGCGCTGGCGCCAGCACGGCGATGCCGCGACCATCGATCTGTCCGCGCCGCTGGGCTTCGGGGCGGCCCATATTGAGCAGGGTGCCGATGGCCTGACTGTCACCACCGCGCAGGGCGCTACCTACAAGGGTGCCGGAGCCAGCGATCAGCTCGCAGCTACGCTGGGCTTCGAGCCGCCGCTGGGGAGCCTGCGTTTCTGGGTACTCGGCGCCAGCGATCCGGCACTCCCGGCGCAGGAGTCGCTCGACGAGCAGCAGCGCCTCGCGCACCTGGATCAGGATGGCTGGCACGTCGACTGCGAGGACTACGCGCTGGTGAATCAACAATGGCTGCCGCGGCGGCTGACCGTCACCCGACAGGCACTGCGGCTCAAACTCATCGTCAACATGTGGCGGCTTTGATTCCGGCGCCGTCCTGGTGGCCGGCACCGGCCAAACTCAACCTGTTCCTGCATGTCATAGGACGCCGGGTCGACGGCTATCACGAACTGCAAACGCTTTTCCAGATCGTCGATCTGTGCGATCGGATCGGACTCGCCCTGCGTGAGGACGGCATTATCGAGCGCATCGAGGGGATGGCCGAGGTTCCGCCCGAGAAAGATCTCGCCGTGCGGGCGGCACGCGTGCTGCAGCGCCACACGGGCACCCGTCTGGGCGCCAACCTGCATGTCATTAAACATATTCCGGCGGGCGGCGGCCTGGGCGGTGGCAGTTCGGATGCCGCCACGGTGCTGCTGGCGTTGAATCACCTCTGGAATACCGGCCTTGCCCTGCCGGAACTGGCCACGCTTGGGTTGTCACTGGGCGCGGACGTGCCGCTGTTCGTTCATGGCGCCTCGGCCTGGGGCGAGGGGCGCGGGGAGCGGTTGACGCCCTTCCGGGCGCCGCCCCGGTGGTTTCTCATCGTCCATCCGGGCATCTCGGTTAGCACGGCCGAGATCTTCCAGGCCCCTGAATTGACAAGAAATTCTAGCCTCATCACAATGCGCGCCGCGGCTTTTGCCCTGACCCGCAACGATTGTGAACCGGTGGTGCGTGCACGCTACGGCGAGGTGGCGGCTGCGCTCGATTGGCTGGATGCGCAACTTGAACCGCACGAGCCGAACAACGGCGCGCGCCTGACCGGTACCGGTGCCTGTATCTTCGCCAGCTTCGAGCGCGAGCAGGACGCGCGGCGAATCGCGCAATCGGTTCCGGATAAGTGGAGCAGTTTCGTGGCTCGCGGCGTGGATCGTTCGCCGGCGCACGAGCAGTTGGAGAGAGAGTGAGGATTTGAATACTGCTGGGGTGTCGCCAAGTGGTAAGGCAGCGGGTTTTGATCCCGCCATACGGAGGTTCGAATCCTTCCACCCCAGCCACGGTTTGATCAGATAGGAAACGTCCATCGTGGATTCGGAGACCCTGGCGCTATTCAGCGGCAACGCCAATGCCGCACTCGCGCACGACATCGCGCGGCACCTGCGGCTGACGGTCGGCCACGCCGACATCGGCCGCTTCAGTGATGGCGAGTCCAACGTCGAGATCATGGAGAACGTGCGCGGGCGCGATGTGTTCATCGTGCAGCCCACCTGTCCGCCGACCAACGATCACTTGATGGAACTGCTGATGATGAGCGATGCCTGCCGGCGCGCCTCAGCGGCCCGCATCACGGCGGTGGTGCCTTATTTCGGCTACGCACGCCAGGACCGGCGGCCGCGCGCCACGCGCTCGCCGATCACCGCCAAGCTGGTGGCCGACATGATCGGCGCCGCCGGGGTCAACCGCCTGCTGACGATCGACCTGCATGCCGATCAGATCCAGGGCTTTTTTGGCATTCCGGTCGACAACGTGTATGGTTCGCCGGTGCTGCTTGGCGACGTCTGGCGGCAGCGCTACCCAAATCTGATCGTGGTCTCCCCTGACGTGGGAGGCGTGGTCCGGGCACGCGCATTTGCCAAACGGCTCGATGACGCGGAACTGGCGATCATCGACAAGCGCCGCCCGCGCCCGAATGAGTCCAAGGTCATGAACATCATCGGCGAAGTCGCGGGCAAGACCTGCGTGCTGATCGATGACATGGTCGACACCGCGGGTACCCTGTGCCTTGCCGCCAAGGCGCTGAAGGAAGAGGGTGCCGAGCGCGTGGTGGCCTACATCACGCACGCGGTGCTGTCCGGTGGCGCCGTGGAGCGCATCGCCACCTCGGTGCTCGATGAACTGGTCGTCACCGACACGATTCCATTGTCGCAGGCGGCAAAGGATTGCGGGCGCATTCGCCAGCTCTCGGTGGCCTCGCTGCTGGCCGAGACCATCCGTCGCATGCGCGACGATGATTCGGTGAGTTCGCTGTACATCGATTAGACATCGATCAGATTTTTTTGGGTGGCAGGCACAGGTCGCGGTGCGTGTCCTTGGGTGTAAACGAAAGTCAGGAGTTTGAAAATGCGTATCACGTATCAGGTAGGCGCGGATTCGCGTCACGATCAGGGCAAAGGTGCGAGCCGCCGCCTGCGTCGTGCCGGGAAGGTCCCCGCCGTCATCTATGGCGGGCAGGGCGGCCCGCGCAGCATCACGCTGGATCATCAGCAGTTGCTGACGCTGATCGACAAGGAGAAGTTCTACTCCTCGATCATCAGCGTCAATGTCGAGTCGGAGTCGCAGCCGGCCATCATCCGCGACGTGCAGATGCATCCGGCGCGCAACGCCGTGGTGCATGTCGACCTGCAGCGGGTGGTCGAGTCCGAAAAACTGAGGATTCACCTGCCGATTCACTTCAAGGGCGAGGCGGTGGCTCCGGGCGTCAAGACCCAGGGCGGCATCGTCTCGCACCTGATGCAGGACGTGGAAATCAGTTGCCTGCCGGCCGATCTGCCGGAATTCCTCGAGCTTGATCTGTCGGCCATGAATCTCAACGAGACCCTCTCGCTCGGAGATATCAAACTGCCGGTGGGGGTCACGATCCCCGAGCTGGCGCATCGCAACCCGGTGGTGGTATCGGTGCACAGCCCGCGTGCGGCGGAGCCCGAGCCCGAGGCAGTGGCGGCAACCACGGAAGTCGCGGCGGCAGGCGCTGCGGCAACTCCGGCGGCGGCTCCGGCTGCCGGCGCCGAAGCTGGCAAGAAGGAAGAGGCCAAGAAAGACGCGGCCCCGGCCAAGAAGGAAGGCGGCAAAAAGTAAGCGACGCGGTCGATCGTGGCCGCGCTGCCGCTCAAGCTCGTGGTGGGCCTCGGCAACCCGGGGCCCAAATACGCGCGCACGCGTCACAACGCGGGCTGGTGGTTCATCGATGCGCTGCTGGCGCAGCACCACGGCAGCTGGCGGCACGAACGCCAGCTGCAGATGGAGCTGGCGCGGGTGGGCGAGGCCGGCTCCGATCTCTGGCTCGCCAAGCCGCAGAGCTTCATGAATCGCAGCGGCGCGCCGGTCATCGCGCTGGCCTCTTTCTATCGCATCGAGCCGTCCGAGATCCTGGTGGTGCACGATGACATCGATCTGCCGCCCGGCGTCGCGCGATTCAAGCTGGGCGGCGGCCATGGCGGCCACAATGGCGTGCGCGATGTGATCGCGCACCTGGGTCCCGATTTCTGGCGGCTGCGCTTAGGGGTAGGTCACCCCGGCACCAAGGACCAGGTGCTCGATGCGGTGCTCGACCGGCCGCAGCCGCTCGAGCAGCAGTTGATCGATGCAGCGATGCAGCGGGCATTGGACTGCATGCCCGAGATGCTGCGCGGCGATGGCCAGAAAGCCATGCACCGGTTGCACTCGGGCAATAGCGATGGCAACGGCAACGGCAGCGAGGGAGCAAACTAAGTGGCGATTCAGTGCGGCATCGTCGGGTTGCCGAATGTGGGCAAATCAACCCTGTTCAATGCCCTGACGCGGGCACAGATCGCCGCGGAGAACTATCCCTTCTGCACCATCGATCCGAACGTCGGCGTAGTACCGCTGCCCGACACGCGGCTCGGTGAGCTGGCCGCCATCGTTCATCCCGAGAAGATTCTCCCCACGGCCGTGGAATTCGTCGATATCGCCGGCCTGGTCGCGGGCGCCTCGCAGGGCGAGGGTCTGGGCAATCAATTCCTGGCGCACATACGCGAAGTCGATGCCATCGCGCACGTGGTGCGCTGTTTCGACAACGATGACATCGTGCACGTGGCCGGCCGCATCGATCCGATGTCGGATGTCGAGATCATCAATACCGAGCTGGCGCTGGCCGATCTGACGTCGGTCGACAAAGCGCTCGATCGCGCCATCAAGGCCGGCAAGAGCGGCACCGACAAAGATGCGGCGCGACGGCGCGCCTTGTTCGAGCGCGCCAAGGCGCTGCTGGATCAGGGCAAGCCGGCGCGACTGCTGGAGCTGGGCGAGGATGATCGGCGCGATCTGCGAGAACTGCACCTGCTGACCGCCAAGCCCGTCATGTTCATCGCCAACGTCGATGAAGCCGGGCTCAAGACCGACAACGCCTATCTGACGGCGCTGCGCGCGCGCGCGGCGGTCGAGCATGCGGTGGTGGTGCCGGTGTGCGCGGCGATCGAGGCTGAAATCGCGCAGCTCGATGAGGCCGAGCGCGATGAATTCATGCGGGATCTGGGACTCGCCGAGCCCGGACTGAACCGCGTGATCCGCGGCGCCTATGAGCTGCTCGGGCTGATCACCTATTTCACCGCCGGACCGAAGGAGGTCCGGGCCTGGACCGTGCGCCGCGGCAGCACCGCGCCGCAGGCGGCCGGGGTCATCCATACCGATTTCGAGCGCGGCTTCATCCGTGCCGAAGTCATCGCCTACGATGACTACATCCGCTATCGCGGTGAAGCCGGGGCGCGCGAAGCCGGGCGGCTGCGCCTCGAGGGCAAGGAATATGTCGTGCACGAGGCCGACGTCATGCATTTTCGCTTCAATGTCTGACCTGCCGCCCCGTTAACCACCGCCGAAGGTAGACATTTCTTAACCCTGCACAACCAGGGGCGCTGGAATCGTCTGATATGCTCGGGTGGGCTCAAAGAGACATTAAGCGGTCTTAACCGCACGCTCACGCTCGTTTAATGGATGCGAGGGCAATCTCGGTAATCTTGATACGCGCGGACGCCATCAATATCAGGGAGAGCGATGCTGCAATGGGCGACTGATCGCTGGAGATTCCGACGCGCCGCCCGCGCTGCCGTGCTCGCGGCCACGCGGCCGGACGCGGCGCCGCCGAATTCCCCGGCCGACCTGCCGGACATCCTGCTCGTGCCCTGTTGGCGACGGCCCGAGATGCTCTGGCATTGCATCGACAATATCTGCAAGGCCCAGGGCCTGGAGACCGTGCACGTGGTCTTCCGGCCCGACAGCGGTTTCGATCCGGATAACCTCGCGGTTATTCGCGAGCACGCCGAGCGCCTGCCCAGCCATGAGATCCAGGCCGCGCCGCCTTGTCCCTATCGTCGCACCAAGCTCAGCGCCAATATCCTGCTTGGGTATCTGAATGCCGCGGCCCGCGCGCGCCGCTACGTCTACCTGGTCGAGGAAGACATCATGGTCGGGCGCGATTTCTTTCACTGGCATGCGGCCGTGCATGCGCAGCGCGCGGGCCTGTTCTGTTCGATCGCGGTCCGTAATCACAATCGCGACGTGCAGACGCCCGACGATCCGGACGGCTACTATCTGAGCAGCGGCGACTATTGTTCCTGGGGCGTGTGTTTCGATACCGCGGTTATCCGGGAGCGCATCGCGCCGCATGTGACACTCCCGTACCTTTCGCACCCCAAGCGCTATCTGCGGAAGCACTTTGCGGACAGCCGGGTCAGTCTCGGTTTCGTGGAGCAGGCGAGCCTGCTGCGCCGTATCCAGGAGGGCGGTCCACTGCCGATCGCCTACCCGGCCACTCCGCGTGCTTTCCATGCCGGCTTTTACGGCCGCAACCGCCCGGGCGCCATCGAGGGCGCATTGCAGGAGCGCGTGCGTCGGCTGGATGCGATGATCTACGACTGCACGGCCATGCGCGGCGCGGCGCTGTCGGAGCGTTACGCCGCCGACAGCGAACCGGTGCCGTTGGATATCATGAGCGGCAAGGGCCTGCACGAACTCGATCTCCCTCCGGCCTGAGGCTTTGTGTACCAGCTATCCCGAAATCCCTCGCTGGTATGTGTCCGCCTGGCACGGCTGCGCCCCACGCAGCTGACCGTCGGATACCTGGAAGTCACCGTCAAGGCGCGCGAGTGGGCACGTCTGCCGCGCAAGCACCTCAAGGCCGAACTCGAGAGCCACGTATTCCCGGCGGTGATCGGGCCCAAGGGCGAGCACTACATCATCGATCATCATCACCTGGGGATCGCGCTGATCGAGCAGGGCGTCAGGGAAGGATATGTGGCGGTGCTCGATGACCTGTCGTACCTGGAGCCGCTGGTGTTCTGGCGCACCATGGAGTTTCGCTCCTGGACCCATCCCTACGATCGGCGCGGGCGACGCTGCGATTATCGCGATATGCCACGGCGCCTGAAGGACCTGCAGGACGATCCGTATCGCAGTCTTGCCGGACTGGTGCGCCGCGCCGGAGGGTACGCCAAGGACGAGGCGCCGTTCGTGGAATTCCTGTGGGCGGATTATTTTCGCCCGCGTGTGGCCGCAAGACTCATCCGGCGCGCGCCGGCGCGTGCGCGGCAGGCCGCCATGCGGCTGGCGCATTCGGAGGAGGCGCGCTATCTGCCTGGCTGGAGCGGGCCCGTGTCGAAGTAAGCATCGCGACTGCGGCGTCAGCCGTTAATGGACAGTGGCCAGCAGCGGGGTCACGATCCGTTCCAGTCGCTCCGCGGTCCACACCGGATGTTTGTCCTTCCAGCCGTCATCGACGAGCACACCCTGGCGGTCGATGGTGAAGTTGACCGGGATATGCCAGATGCGGCCGTAACCCGGTGCACTCGAGGCCGCCATCAGGCCCGACGGAAAAACGTAGTTACGCGCGATTTCGCGCACCCGCGCCAGATTTTCGGGCGTGTCCAGGCTGAACGCCAGCACCGTCAGTCCCTGCGCCGCGTGTGCCTGCGCATAGGCGGAGAGCAGCGGCAATTCATCGCGGCAGGGCACGCACCAGCTGGCCCAGAAGGTGAGAATCACCACCTGACCCGCGAGATCCGCCGTGGCAATACGGCGGCCATCCAGCGTGACCAGCACTGCAGGCGGCGCGGCGGCGCCCAGGTGCAGCTCATTGGCGCGCGTCACGGATGCCAGCAAGCCGCTCAGGGCCAGTACTGCGAGCGATGCCAGCCGCGCTCGCCGGATGTTCCGCGCGTTCATTGATTGCTCCCGCCTGGCGGACGGACGTCGAATCGCGCCGTGGTCGAAGAACCCCCGGCAAAGTGGAGCGTGATCGAGACCTCATCGCCTGGTCTGAGCGGCCGCGTTGGGTGCACGAGCATCAGGTGATAACCGCCGGCGGCGAGACTCAGCGCGTGTCCGGCCGGAATTTCTATCTGCGATACCGGCTGCATCTGCGAGACACCATCGCGCTGGACACTGTGATGCAGCGATACCTCGCCAAAGTCGGGGCTCGTGGCGCCGGTCAGCATCTGTGGCTGGGTGCCGGTGTTTCTGAGCGTCACGTAACCGCCGGCGGGCAGATTCGCGGGCAGCCAGCGGATCCAGGCGTCGCTGACGGCGATGCTCGCCGGCGGCGCGGCCGCGGCAGCCACTGCGCTGGCTGCGATCCAGAGGCCGAGCAGAACTCCCTTACATGCCATAACTGATGCCTACCGTTCCCGCCCAGTGGGGGAATAGTTGATAGCCGCCCAGGTTGCTATACACCGGTACTTGCAACAGGCCATAAAGCTGCAGGTGGTGCCTGATCTGCACCGTCAGTCCGGGACTCACATAAGCCACGAATCCCTGCGTGTCGAGCACATCCGCCAGTGCGCCCTGATCGGCGCGCTTGTCGTAGAGGTTGACCTGCAGTTGCGGCACCCATCGCGGATGGGCCGCGTAGCGCAGCCCGAAACTGACATTGAGCGAGTTGCCGGGACGGAAGTCATTGCCGGGCTGGTTCTGCTGATGTGCCACGGCCGACTGAAACGTTCCGGTCGCAAAGGCGTCGAAGTCCTGGCTGACGGGCTGGAAGTAGTAGGCACCCACGATCAGGTCGGTGCTGCCGGTTCCGGGTTGCAGGCTGGCATCGAGCGGCGTGCCGGTGGCAGGGCCGGTCAGGAATTTGACGTCGGTGCCATAGGCGCCGGTGGGCAGCTTCACACCCAGCTGCACGCCCAGATTATGCGTGGGCAGAATGCCCTGATAGCTGGCGATGAGTTTGATGTCGCCCAGATGCGAGAGATCGGTGTAGCTCAATTGATCGGGCGCGGTCTCGGCCGGCGAATAGGGCTGCGGCTGCACGCCGAAGGTCGAGTGGCCGCGGATCACGTAGGGCACCAGCACATTGGCGGCCCACTCGGCATTCGGCCGGTAGCTTAAGCCCAAGTTGATGTAGCGGTTGATGGTGTCCTGTTCGATCTCGCCGCCGCCCAGCGCGGGATCGAAAGGGTGGTTGACCACGTCGGCCGGCGTGGCGGTGCGCGTGCCGGTGCGCAACTCGTCCTGATTGATATAGGCGTACTCGAGATTGAGCCGCCAGCCGGCATCGCTCGAGTATCCCATGGCCGCATCGGAGTCCACGGTGCAGCCACAGGTGGCGCAGGCCCACGCGCCCCCTGGTAGCGCGCAGACGACCGCCCACAGCGCGGCTTGCGCGCCGATCGGGCGATACCGCCCCCAGCATGGTTGAGACATTGTCGTAATCCCTCATCGATCGCCTGCGCGATCGGCCGTAACGGATGGACACCGACGCGCCGCGGCACCGCGGAGCGTGGCACCGACATCAAGTCAGGCCAGGAAGGGAGGGGCGCGCGCGGCGTGCGCGCGCTCGAGGCGTACGCCGACGCGCCGCGTTGCAAAGTGGCCGATCGCAGGCGCTGCGGTTAGTTCCGGCTGTGCCACTCGCGGCAGGCTCGGCAGCGGGGCGGCGCCGGGAGCGGAGCCGAACGGACAGTGCTCGAAGTGCGAGGGATGACCGGGGGGTACCGTGTGGCCGGGTGCGAGCGTGCCGGCGTGGCAGATCTCGAGCGAGAAGGGCCGTTGCGCCGAAGGCATGAAGCCTGCGGGAATCAGCGCGCGGAAAGCGATCGCCACCAGCAGCAGGCTGGTGAGCAATTCGCGCTGAAACCGGCCGGTGAATAGGCGTCGCATTGGGTTTCGCATGGTACGTCACGCGAATGAGGCGACGCTACCGGCTCAGCTCCAGCTGCGCCGTCCCGACTCGGGCCGGTCAAAGACCTCGCGCCGGTGATAGTCCAGGTAGAGACGCTGGCGGGGTTGAAACACCCCGACTTTCAAGGGCATCCGCAGGCTCCACGAGCTCAGGATCGCAGGATTCAGATGCCGCGATGCCAGCAGGTCGCCCTGATCGGAGAAGGAGATGTAGCCGCGCGTAAAAAGATGCGCGATATGCGGCGAAAGCAGCAATCCATTGCAGCCATCGAGTTTTTCCTGGTCGTCCGAGACGCTCCAGGGCTTGATGTGACAGGCGCGAAGGTGTCGCCGGTCGAGCAGGCCGGTCAACCGGCAGGCGCTCTCGATTTTCTCGAGGCTGCGCCGGAAGTTGCCCAGCCCGCGTCGCGCGCGAATCAGTTGCTGTTTCTCCTCCGGGTTCAGATCCGTGCGCCGAACGATCGAGGTCTCGACCCAGTCATTCGCCAGTTCGGACACTGCCGAGGATTTGATCTGCGCTTCGACATCTTCGAGCTGCTGCGACAGCAGTTGCCGCAGCACCTCCGCCATGGCGGTGGATACCGCGCTCAGATACACGGCCGGATTGCGCGCACCGCTGGACCGCAGCGGCGACTGAGTCTGGGGCAGTACGGCCTTGAGGACCTCGATGTGCGCCCGCGGATGCAGCGGCAACGCCAGTTCGAAGAAGCGCACCGGCAGGTACCAGCCCTGCGGGGAACCCGCGGTTTTCGAGGAGGAGGCCAGCTCGTGCGGCCGCACCGCCTCCATCGCTTCGCGCAGCGCAATGCCCACACCGCGCACGGCACCGTCCGCAAACGCGAAAATCAGATCGCCCGCCTGTACCCGCACCATGTTCTGCGCGGCATCGGTGGGCTCGCCGCGTTTATCCCGGGCCGTCCACAGGTAATCGCCCATCAGGCCGCGGCTCACGGCCTTGCTCTGATTGACCCACCAGTACTGGCAATCCGGCTGTCCGTTCATGGATGCCGAGAATAGCGTCATTCCGGAGGCGGCTAATGTGCCCTAAGCACCAGATTTGATGACGTTTTTTCAACCAGCGTTTACCATCATCCGCGATGCCCATAGAATGCGCGTCCCGCGAGGCTAGGTAGCTCAGCTGGTTAGAGCGTGGCACTCATAATGCCGAGGTCGTGAGTTCGAGTCTCACCCTAGCCACCAGTCAATTAGACTGGTTTTTAAGCGGTTTAATCGTTCGATCTTATGCCTACATGGCTGGCCCTGAAACCGGTGTCCGGCCAATCAAGTCCATACCAAGTCCAACGGGAGCCAATTTCGTCCCGAAATTGGTCCAATTCCTTTTCCAATCTGTCCACATAAGGAGCGTCTCATGCCTTCCGGAAATCCTTCGCGTCTGCTCGCCCTCGCTGACCGTGAGTTTCGCCAGCTCACTAACAAGCCGCTTACGATCGAACCCACGCGCAAGTTCAGGCCTGTGAACCTGAACGTCGCCCGGTTCGACAATTCGTGGGAGCGCAAGCGCGGCGCCGCGGTACGTCTGACGGCGGTCCTGCTGCGCGAAGACGATACGACACTTGAGCGCCGTGTCTGTGAAAACGAGGTCTCGGCGAAGACCTATGCCGACGCGGTGGCTTGGTTGCGGCGAGAGTCCATCCATCTGCGGAAGGTCGCGAAGCTGTTGGATACGGCTGGCGGAAGGCTTACGGCCGTTCTTACTCGCTGCCAGGGCGCCCAGACCTGACGGACTTGCTGGCGGATTGCCTCCGCGGCTTGCGATTCCAGTTGTGGCGTCCGTCGTCTATCCATATGAGCATATCGAAATACGAGTCCGACTGGCGCTTCTTGGCTTTGAGGGAATCTTCATGCCGCACGCGTAGCGCTCGGCGGCATTGCGGGTGGCTGGCAAACCTACTGTATTCGCGCAGGAAAGCGCGAGGACACCAGTGGATTAGATACGAAGGGGCGGGTTCTCATCTGCTAAGGCCACCAGATTTGCCAGTGTCGGTTGCCCCAGCGATTCCGGTTGCGGTTCGGTTGTTCTCGCCTCGAGTTCGATTCTGCTGAGCGCAGCGAACCAGCCTCGGTAGCACCCGCCATGCATCACACAAAGCGAGTTGGCATTCAACGGAGCACACTCAATTTCATACTCCGGTTGTACGTTACTTATCGCCATACCACAGCAGGCGCAAGGGAATCCGGAGCCCCTCCCCGTGAATATCCGCGATTTGATATCGCTCGGGAGTCGCCCATTGAGAATCTTTCTAGTGATCCGATCGGCCAGAGCTTCGGAGAGGCTGTGATCGTCTGGCATGGCCGAGGTCCTCCCCGTCAGGGGATATCTCCCTATTATGGGGTATAGCTGGAAAGCTACTCCCGCTTTTAGCCTTATGTCGGTACGTCACCGTACCGATTTGCCCATGCAGAAAGGGTAACCTACAGACTAATTAGAAAACTGGTCCGTAGCCGGGGAAGTGCCAGGCGGATCTCCCTTTCAGGAGCCGCCCATGTCACCGCCGAATTTGCGCACGGCACAAGGCAACCGCCTGTTTGCTGCATTGCCGCGTGCGGCACTTGAGCGCATTCTTCCCGATCTCGACCTGCGGTCGTTTGAAATGCGCCAAGTGGTGCAGCCCCGAAGGCGAGCTCTCAATGAAGCCGTCTTTCCCTTGGATGGTGTGGCCTCCATGGTCTCGATGGGTAGCTCGGAAGACTCCGTCGAGGTCGCCACCATCGGCTGCGAGGGGTTCGTGGGACTCCCGCTGCTCTTAGGAGGGACCGCGGCTGCCGTTGAGGTTTTCATCCAAGTGCCGGGCACCGGACTATACCTGGCCGCAGACGCATTCGAGCGGCATGTGGATCGCGAGCCATCCTTCCGGCGCACGCTGCTGCTCTATACGCAAGCACTCGTCAGTCAGGTGGCCCAAAGTTCCGCGTGCAATCGCCACCACCCCATTGATCAGCGCTGCGCACGCTGGTTACTGCAAACCCATGATCGGGTCACAGGGAACGAGTTTCCGCTGACGCACGAATTCCTCGGCCTCATGCTAGGTGTCCGCCGTGCCAGCGTCACCGAGGCAGCGGCAGTGCTCCAGGAGCGTGATCTCATCCGCTATCGGCGGGGAAAGATCACGGTGCTGGATCGTGCCAGTCTCGAGAAAGCCTCCTGTGACTGCTATCGGCTCATTGCCCGCGAGTTCGACAGGCTGCTTCCTCCGTCCCGCAAGATCGTCCGAAGCGGCAAAGCGTCCTAGAGCCATGACCATTCACTGGCTCAAATCCGACCTAAGTCAGCGAATCCGCCAGAAGATCATCGTTGGGTCTCTCCCATCTGATCCCGCTTCACCGTCATATCCCGGCTCAGAGCAAGGAATGAGCTGTGCCTGCTGCGAAAGGAAAATTGAAGATTTCAATTTACAGCAAATCGTTGAGTGGGGAGCAACGCCGAGTGCCAGCAAGCTGTCGATGCACAGTAGCTGCTTTGATCTATGGCGCCAAACGGCCGCCGATGTCCTACGCTAACTCGTCGGGTAGGCTCCGCTAAGAGCGCCTCCCATACAGACTATAGATGGCCTACAACTAGGATTGTAGGAAGGGTCCGTAACCGAGCCGATGGAGACACCTACTGGTTTATCTAGCTATGCGCTCTACGATGTACTTTGAAATGCAAAGTTAGGGAGCGCCTGTCAGTGGCAGGAAGCATTCGAAGCGTCAAAGTCGGCACCCCGCCCTACACAGCCACCTATGTGACGACCTGTCGCGGACACGCGGTGTACCTGATGGCTCTCCGTCTCACTCCTGCGCACGCCGCCGGGCTCAAGTCGCATATGGCCTACACGGGGCATCTTCCAAGATTGCGTAGCAGCTGGCCTTGGGCGAGTCCATCAACCCCGATCGTCCTCGCGGAACCTGCATGGCGCACTGGCGGCATCCTGAGATCATAAAGTTCGCTTACGGCGAAGGAGGGATATCATGGATTCTCAGACGCATGAGGCTTCTTCGGTCGCGCCAGAGCACGTTTACCCGGGATCAGACGCCAATCGTCTGCGTGACCTGCTGTTGCTCAGTAGACTCTCCCCGTCGAAGGCAGCCTGCGCGCTAGGCGTAGAGGAAAATACGCTACTCAACTGGTGCCAACCCAATGGCAAGCTCCAGCCTCCTTATTGGGCCATCCATGCGTTGAGTCGGCTCGCCGCCCTGCGGGGCAAACCCTATAATCTATAGGCGAATCGAGGGCCGGGCGGTCGGCGAATTAACGCCTAGGGACAATCATGAAAGCTTGGGTGGTTCCGCAAGCCCCACGGCAGAGATAGGGAGATGCGCAATCCCCGCAGCCGTCATCGATCGTGCGTTTGAGCATCCTTAGCCCGTGCATCTTGGACTGCTTTCGCCGCCGCGGCAGAAGAAGCCGCGTGGCCATGGAGGTATTGGCTAATCGCGCCCGCAATTTCTTCAAGCTGCCTTTCAATGGCCTGCAAAGGCCTATCCGGCGCAGGCTGCGATCGCATTCTGCGAATAGCGGTCTGACACTGATCGGGTCGGCCGTCGTCCTGCCGGATCATCCCTGCAACATAGACCGCATGTGAGCTGATCTCACGCAGCTCCTGCTTTTGGGCTTCCGATAGCAACATGGACGCGCCTCGACAAAAGGTAGGGCGCCCGGCGGCCAAGGAGACAACCGGACACGTGGGCTCACTGTCCGCCGGTTAAGGCAGAGAATCGCCGCGTCGCTTCACGTTTTCGTGTAGGACACGGCAATCCAGGCGCGCTTTAGTGGCGACTGACATTCCCGGGGCAGCTGGCGGCCCGCCTCGTCGCCACCCTCAGACCTGCGCACTAGATCGGGACGGCAACGGCCAACTAGACCCGAGTCCCGCAGTAGCCGCACCTGCAAGCTGCACAGGGCTAGGGTTTTGAGAAGATGCGCGCGTAAGCGCTCCTGTACGAAAGGCAAATCGGCGGCAGCGCGGATCTACATCGGGACGGTCATTTCCGCTGACACATGCCTCCCGCGCCAAAAGCCACAATGTCAACGGAGTGCGATCTAACCAATACTTTTTGGAAGCCTATCATGGCAAATCAGCCAAGTTCGAATCCGTCCCAGGGCCAGCACGGGGGCGGATCTCGGGTACTAATAAAGATGATCCGCAGCGTTAAAACGATCAGATCGCAAGACCGAATCCGGTCGCAGCAACTCAAACACCGGCGGTGGATCGTCGACTCAGCGCTAGTTGAGGCTCGCCGCAGAGACGCTCATCTTGTTATTCCTCCGGGTCGACTCCTCTGCGGCGCGCCACCCCGTGGTAGGGCTTCGAATGCTGCGTTCTTTTTTTGCCCGCACGCCAGCGTTAGCCGTTCACGATTGCGTTGATACGGGTAATGATTCTCGCGACCTCGGCATCAGCCGCGATGTACTCGGGCGCATTAGTGGACCTCTCACGAAGTAGTTTGCTCGCGAGTCCAAGCGCGCCCGGCAGCGCATTGAACAGCCGAGCCAGTTCGACAGTTTCAGACACACCGGACTCCGCAGCGGAAGACTCCGCCGGGGCGTCACCTAGGGAGCCAGTCACTTTCTAGGCGCCTTGCCTTCAAGTTTGGACATCAACTCTCGTAGCTGAGCGATTTCATGGATGAGCATACGGGCTTCCGGGTGCTTCCCACCTGCTGTGAGTTCATAAAATCGCTCGACCAGCGCTAGCCGTGCCTCTTGAGCGAGGATTTGGTGGCAAAGCTTATCGCCCAACTTCGGCCGAAATGCCGCCGCCACGGCCGGGTCTGTAGGACTGATGTTCGCCTTTGTTCTTGCGCGCATCGCGTACCGCCCTCCAACATCAGGGTTCGGACGAGACCAATCGATGTTCTCCCCAAGGCGATGCTAGCTCGCCATTTGGAATATGTCGGTACGGTGTCGTACAGATCTAAGCGTCGAGCCGGGGCGTTGTGAAGTTATGTGAAGGTGTCGTGCGGCGCGCCGACTTTTCTAACTGCCACGCTTGGCGCCCGGACTCGCTGCCATGCCCACCCAGCAAACCCGATGCGAAGGACGGGCGGCGACATCTACGATCTGCTGAAATTGCACATCGACTCACGGGGACGACTGTCGGATCTGATCCAACTATCCGTCAAGCAGCGCGGCGCAGGGGATTTGGAGATTTCGCGCGAGACCTTCCAGCATGCCGAACACGTGAGGCTCGGATGCACAGGGACAAAATCGCCCCAGACGGTAAGTGCATGGGAGCGAAAAGCATCAGGATAATGCGATTGAACGATAATCCGGATTGGCACCCGGCGCGCGGACGTGCGGCACAGTCTTAATTGGAACTTGATGTGTAAAGGATTACTCCCTGCAACTGTGATCGAGTCGCGGCCGTCCCTGCAGGAATTGGCAAACAATACTTCGCATTGCCAAGGATGGTCGCGATGCAAAAGGACAAAGGCATTAAGGCTCCTACACTGTTCCTTGAAGACACCGGGCTGGTGAAGCGGCGCATGGGCATGGGACACTCCGCCAGCCGATTCGATCCCTACCAGGGTGTCATGTCCTCAAAGCCCCCCAGCCGCAAAAGAGACTTGCGCAAAGTGCAGGAATGGCTCGAGGCCAAGAAACGCGCTGAGCGGAACAAGAAAGATGGCGGATGAGCCAAAGTTGGTCGTGACGCCGCGCCTCTGCTAAAGATGCTGGTGTTTCCGCTTGGGATCACGGATAGATCTCACTAAAGCCGCCCAACCGCGGCTTTTTGTTTTCTGCGAGGTAGGCGATCAAGGCTGTACGCCCTGGGCCCCGGTTGAGCCCGATCTACTACTTAGGCTGCGATTTAGCGACTCGGGGAGCATGAGTATGGTCAGTAGCTTGCCTTTCGCGCGCGCG
Source organism: uncultured Gammaproteobacteria bacterium (assembly GCA_963819195.1). Classification (GTDB taxonomy): domain Bacteria; phylum Pseudomonadota; class Gammaproteobacteria; order Steroidobacterales; family Steroidobacteraceae; genus FEN-1191. The sequence goes on along the minus strand of CAWFVL010000003.1, from coordinate 827,388 downwards.
CTGGAGCAGCAATTGCGACACTGACTGTCGGGCCGCCGTTGGATCGGTGCCGGCAGGAAATTCGAACACTTCACTTGCATCGAACGGGTTTCTGATCTTCACAGGCGCATCTGGATCTAGGGCTGACTCGGACTGAGGCGCTGGGGCCGGCAAGCTGGGGACATTAGCCACGCTCGCATCCCGATCCGTCGTGGGCAGCCTGGCGGCGGTCCACCAGGCGATGGTCGTTAGCAATACAGCGATTGCAACGAGCGCGGCTGGCCACAGGCGTCGAGGCTTCCCTACGAGGGACGCAGCAACCGCAGGGTCAGCTATCAGCTTGACGGGGATCGTCGCGGTCTGGGCGTCACGGCCGGCCTCGGACAAATCGAGCAGCTGCTCGCCTGGGAGCTCGAACTCGATCGTTTCCTCGTTCGAATCGCCAGCACGTGCCGTCTTCTGCGCTTGAGATCTTTCGGCCATTTGTAACGATAACAAGCGGTGCCAGCGGTCAGAAACGAGTGTGTCACTATTTCCGCCAGCCATGCCACAGGACAGCCCTTAAAGCTCCCAACATTGACATTGAGGGCGAGCGCCACCTCGCGCGACTGCACAGCATCCTCAGACGTGCCGCCAAGGGCCAGGATCGCTCGGACTGATCTCGACCATGCGCCGATCGCCGGCCTTGTCGCAGAAGAAAAAGCCGGTGCGCGAGCTGAATTCCCCCAGGCGCCAGCCGGCGTCGATGTGCTCGAGCATTGCGGCCACCAGGGCGCGCTTGAGGTCAGCGCCGGCCGGTAGCGGCCGCGCCTCGATCACTATCCGGTGCATGTTCCGCACGATGTACCAGCGCGGCTCTTTAGTCGGCTCAAGGGGATCGAAGACGTTGCGGCGCATGGGCGGGACGGTAGCGACCCGCCCGTAGTGAGTCCATCCAGTAGTCCGCAGTGCAGCAAGCTGTATGGATTCAAGATGCTTGACTATCTCTTCTTTCGGGCCGGGGCATCCTTGACCTTGTCTGCCGGCGGATCGGGGGGCGGCTCTTTCGGCAGTGCCCCCGAGGCAATCAGCAGCGCCAAGTATTGCTTCTCATTAATGGTGCACGCCACGAGGTCTCTCACCTGCTGTAACGTGCCTAGGCCGAGCTGCATCTTCATCGCGCTCACAATCGCATTACCAACGTCATCACCCGATTTGCCGTGTGACGTGTACGTATAGAAGCGCGTCTTTTTCCCGTTGCGATAAAAATAGAAATAGGGATGCGCGGCATCGGGATCGATCCTGAATCCCTTCGTCGGCAGATTCCGCTGAACCTCCCCGAACTTAAAGGTCATCCGCGGTGCGGCTCCGCAGACACCTGAAAGTGCGTCCTATATAGGTCTCGAATCTCAACCGCATCATCCGCGAGATCATTAGGACTCGCTTCCAGGTAGGCGCGATAGAAGTGCACCACCTGGTCGTGGAATTGATTCTCAGCCTCCTCGTATGTAGAGGCCGAAGCGAATACATGAAGTCGCCGGCACGCGAAGACGTATGCGGCGTCTGCATTATCCGGGCGCGGTCGCTCCTGAGTGACTTCAACCTGGACCGGAAGTGACGAGATGATGCGCGTACCGTCGCAGGCCACGAAGAGCCATACGGGCATCCGCGTAGCGCCGTCTGCGTCCATAGGCATGGCCACTTTTTGCAGACTAACTCGCGGGTCGTAGTCCCACTTCACCGCCCAATGGGGGTCAAGCATCAACGTAGGCTGCGCGTTCAAATGGCCTTTCCTCTAAGGTAGCTGCGATAGTCGTCGGTGATCAAATCTTCAAAAATGCCGCGACACGTCTTCCGAGCTTCCTGGATAACTTCAGTGACGCTCGACCACGTTATAGTTGATCCGAGTCTGCCGAAATCAATGTCCAAAAGTAGTGCCTCTTGCTCCGGCACGCTCTTTTGCTTGGCGGCAGCAAGCTTCAGTATTACTTCGCCACCGAAGCACTTCCCGCTCCAGTTCAATTCCAGCGTGGACGTGCTTCGAAACATGTCGGACGGAAACGGTACCTGTAACTTTAAGAATCTGCCCACCGGAACCACCCCGTCCTCGCGGGAGAAGGGAATGACGTTGATATAGCGCCATCCCACCCGCGTGATAGCCCCGACGTCCGGGAACGTCTCGCGGAAAATCTTGATGATTCGGCAGCACTGCTCAATGAACGACTTATGCCCCGTGTACCTAGCCTCTGAGAACACTAACGAGTTGAGCGCCACGGCCACCGTGCGGCCGTTCTCAGGATTGCGAAACTTATAATGTTGCAGCGCAGCAGCCTGCCCCTCCTGCATGTGGGGGACAAGAATGTCGGGGTACTCGTTTCGAATCTTTTTCCAGAACAAGTGCTTTTCGCACTCCACCTGCATCTCGCCCTTAAATCGGACCTCGCAGGCAACATCCGACAGCGGTTGGTTGGGGTAGGTCTCGTCGTCTTCGTATAGCCCCATTACTGTCGCGCCATCATGTTTCGCAAAGTATACCGTCTAGGTTCCGGTGGCGTAACCCGCTCGACAGCCAATGGGATGGCAAGAGATTATGAAATATCGGACTCCCGGTCTCTGACGTGCAAAGGCTACACCGTCCGCGGCACAGGCCCATTACCGTTTGGTGTCGGATCATTAAAATCCGCCGTCCCATGATGATTGCACCGGAATTCGTCTAGGCACGATAGTCCTCGCATGTGCGGCCGCTATGTAAATCCTGCGACAGCCGAAGCTGAGCGGTACTTCGCCGTTCACCTCATCCGCTGGAAGTTCGATCGCTCGTACAACGTCGCCCCGACCCAGCAGGTACCAGTGGTGCGGCTGACCGACGGACAGCGCGAGGGCCTGATGATGCGATGGGCCTTGGTGCCATTCTTTGCCAAGGGCGTGCCGCCGAAGTACAGCACCATCAATGCCACGATCGAGAAGCTCGTGGATGGCCCCACTTGGCGCGGTCCATGGAAGCGTGGGCAGCGCTGCATCCTCCCCGCGGCAGGCTTCTACGAATGGCACGTGAACGATGACGGCTCGAAGACTCCGTTCTACATCACGATGGCCGATCAGCCCGTGTTCGGCTTCGCCGGGCTCTGGGACCGCTCCGTATCCGCCGAGGGTGTGGCGCTGGAGAGCTGCACCATCATCACCATGCCACCAAACGCTCTGATGGCCGAGATTCATAACGCCAAGCAGCGCATGCCGGCGATTCTGCAGCAGACGGATATCGAGACATGGCTGACTGGATCGACGGATGAGGCGCGCGCGACGCTGAAACCCTACCCCGACGATTTGATGCACGCCCTGAAGGTCAGCACACGGGTCAACTCGCCGAAGAACAATCACGAAAGCCTGATCGAGCCACTGACGCAGCCACCGCTCGATCCAGGGCCGTTCGTACGCGAGTAGTCGGCCTGTAGCTCTTGGATCAGCACCGGGTGTAGCATCCAGCCGCCCCTTTCGTTCCCGAAGGTTCCATCTATGGCAGATATTTCTCCGCAGGCCCACGCCGACATCTTGCGCGCAATCCGAGAAGCGCAGGCAGACGTTCGAGCGCTGCGCGCCAATACGAAGGTCCAACAGGGTTACGTTGGGTTCGACCTGGCCGAGAGTACTTTGGCGGCCTGCCACGAGGCCGTATCCGGCGTGAGAGACCGAGCAGCAATCGCAACGATGCTCAAGAAGGCTGTGGCAGCGCTTGCGCTCACGGGAGGCGGCGCTGTCGCACCCGCTATCCAGCGGACGCTGGCCACACTCGAGGCCATAACGAATGAACTCGAGGGGCAGGCCTGAAGCTTATGTGAGATCTATTCGAGCGCGCGGCACGCGCACGTGTCAAAGAAGAAAACTCAGACTCGCATCAGGACCGCGGGCCCGCTGACTGGGCGCTGCAATATCTGTGGTGTTACGGCCAAACTGACCGATGACCACGTGCCACCAAAGTCATGCGGCGGCGTTGGCGCGGCAGAACTCAAGAGCTTCCACGACACACTGTCATCCATCGGAGAGCGGACTGTCGCCCCACGCCGATTCCAGGCAGGTCCTCATTTCAGGACCATCTGTGAGCGATGTAATAACCTGATGGGCAATGACTACGATCCCGCCTTGGCTCACATGTGCCGACAGGTGCGGATGATCTCCGATGCAAAGACGACCTTGACGCTACCGAGTGCTATTTCGGTAGATGTTCAACCCCAAGCGGTTATGCGCTCCGTCCTGGGGCATCTATCGGCCCAAGGGGTCGATCGGTACGAAAAGGGTCAGATCACCGAACCGGTGAGGGACTACATACTTGATGGGAGCCTGTCCCTGCCGACGTCGCTGCGCATCTACTATTGGCTGTATCCTTATCGTCAGCAAATCCTGATCCGAGACGCTGTCAGATTGACGGTAAGCAACAGCGTCATCGTAGCCTTCTGGCTAATGATTTTTTCCACTGGCGTTTCTTGTGACCCAGGAAGAGACCGCGGCCAGACAATTTTCGCTTCGAGACCTGGATAGCTTCGGACGCAGAGACTTCACGGCTCGCGAGTCGGTCCTGATCGACTTGAAGCCCTTGGTCCACCCCTACTGGCCGGAGCATCCCACCACTGATGCGGCGATTCTGTATGGACCAGCCGCTATGACAGCCGATCCGCTCAGCAGAATTGCCCGCATTTAGAGGGCATTGATGGCTTGTATCCGATGGTGTCATCCTGCCCGACTTGGCCATACCCCTCGAGCAGTGTGGCGCGGGCCTGTGCCAGTAGGCTTGGCATATCGGTTCGAGAGCACAGAGAGAGCTCCAGCCGTCTCTGCGCCCGCTCGAGAAGACCCGCGAGGCCGCGAAGCTTATAAGCCAAGTCCTCAGCGCCGACCGAAAGTTCAGCGGTAGCCAACGCCGCGCCATCGCTCGAGGTCGCAATATCGACCAGCTCGGCGCCCGTCATCGTAAGCGTATGGAGAATCATCACCCTTACGCTGGCATCGAGGCACAGCCGCAGCTCAATTTCCTGAACCTGTTCTACGGTTAGATTCTCTGCGGGCAGCTGGGTGGCCGCAGCTGCGTAATGAGCGCTCTCTGAATCGCCGTCGGTCATGGGAGAAGCTCCGTCTCTCGCGCGTTGGGCGCAGGGCGCTCGCGTAACACCTGCCCGCATCCGATTTCTTGATCCAGGCCGCCGTTCGAAATACGCGATCCAACTTTTTCCAATTCAGGGCCGGCATCTGGCGCGTTCGCCCTGATTTGACTCGCGGCCTTGCTGATGGCGTGCGGATGCGCCTGACGGTAGACCTTCATCAGATGTTCGAAGTCCAGGTGCGTATAGATCGCCGTCGTCGAAATGCTCGCGTGCCCGAGCAGTTCCTGCACCGCTCGGATGTCCTGGCAGCGCTCGAGCACGTGCGTGGCGCAGGAATGCCGGAACATGTGCGGATGGACGTGAATTGCGATCCCCTGGCGCTTCGCCCAATAGGCAACGAGCATCTGCACTTGGCGCTGGCCCAGACGATTGCCCCAGCGGCCGACGAATAGTGCGGCCTCGCCAGCCTTGGCGGTCCTTCTCCGGTATCGCAGCCACGACCGGAGGGCGGTCAATGCATATGTTCCCACTGGAACGATGCGCTCCTTGCTTCCTTTGCCCATGACCCTGACTCTGCGATCCCATAGATCGAGGTCATCACAATCGAGCTGTGTGAGTTCCGAGACCCGCAGGGCCGACGAGTACAGCAGTTCCATGATCGCCTTATCCCGTACGGCTCGCGGCTCGGTCTCGGGCACATCGAGCAGCTGAGTCATCTGATCGACCGTCAACGTGTCTGGCAGGAGTCGGGCACTACGTGGGGCCTGAACGCCGACAGCCGGATTGCTTGTAAGAACTCCCTCGCGGACAAGAAAGCGCATGAACGTCCGCGTCATCGACAGCCGGCGCTGCACGCTGTGCGGGGACTTTCCGGCCCTGAATGCCTCGGCCGCATACGATCGGACATGGCTGGCCTTGACCGAAGGCCACGTATCGAGGCCCGCGCCATCGCAGAAGGCAACCAGCGTGGCCAGGTCCAGCGCATAGGACTTAATCGTGTTCACAGCGAGCCGCCGCTCCGTCTGCAGATGCCGATGGAATCGCTCGATCCATGTCAGGGAATCAATGTTCATAGTGATCCCTCAGGCGGACTTGACGGCGCCGGTCCACTGCGAAGGCAGCGGCTGATCGTCCGTCTGCGATGCCTTCAGCGTGTCGAGTTCGGCCCTGGCCTTCGCAAGGTCGTATCTCAATGCCGCGATCTGGCCGTGCATCAGCTGCACGATCAGGGCGTCGTCCCTGGAGATCCGGCGGCCGTCGGGCGAAATAATCTCGCCACTGCGGATGGTCCAGCCCTCCCACTTCGGGTCCAGGTGCCCGAGGTTACGAGACAGCATCATGAGGGCCGACAACGGCGGACTGGCGTCGCCTCGTTTCCATCGTCGTGCGGTCCGCAGATCCACCTGGCAGATGCGGGCGATTTCCTTGCTCGGTATCCCATACAAAACCTCGGGGCAGCGAGGGACCTTGGCCATAGGTATCTTCCTGTTTTGCGTCGATCAGCATTCGAGGCGAACTCAGCCTCCGCGACTTTCCCCCCGGAGTGCCTCGGCGCGCTGCGCCAGTGCCCCGGTATCGAGTGCCAAGTGGATTTCGTCCGCGAGGTCCACCAGCCCAGACAGAGCCGCTTCGTAGTCATCGACCTGTTCCCGATTGGCCTCCCTCACGCAGCTGATTAGATTGCGAAGTCGCCACACCCGGTCCTGCTGCTCGGCAACTGCGTCCCGGATGAACGTCGGAAGATCTGCAGGCTGTGGTGGAATTGTCTTGGTGCTCATGTTCGTATCTCCTCTATAGCAACCGACCGCTGTCGGCCCGTTGCACGTGGCTGGCGTAATCGAATCTGGACGGGGTGCCGCCCGAGATTGACTGTCGTGACAGTGTTGATGTGGACGCCCAAGTCCTCGGCGATACGCTTCGGGGCGTTCAGGCGATACAGCAGCAATCGTCGCTCAATCTCGGCGATATCGCTCTCAAGCAGCGGGCCGCAGGCGCTGCGCCTCATGACAGCGTTTCCGCTGCGCCGAGGCTTCGTACGGGCTTGGCCTGCTCGTCAGGTGCGTTGGGGTCCAGATACCAGACCACATCGTCCATGAGATCCCATGCCTGCTCGAGGCACGATCCCATGCCGTGCTGCGGCTGGTCGCAGATCTCCCCGAGCAGGTTGTGCAGCTCATTGGCCTTCGCGAGAGCGCGCGCTTCGAGGGGGCTCATCGCTCCGCCTCCCGGCCCAGTAGTTCCATTCCCTGGCCAATCAGTGAGCGAATGCCCCAGAGGCCTTCGCCAAGATCGCTCTCGGAGATGTCGATTTTGTTCTCCGCAATGGCGACAGCCAGGATCTGGAGGAGAGCGCGAGCATTCCCAAAGTTGAGTTCCGCTCTAGATACGTCGGGCTTGGGCTTACCCAGTTCGACTTGCAGGAACGCGCCGCCTGCCTCATCGGCCGCTGCAGATGCTTTCCGTTGCGCCTCGAACCATGATCGATAGGCCTGCTCATGACTTTTCGCCACTCACGGGCTTGGTGCTCCCTGCCTTAGCCATGGGACACCTCCTCGCATTCTTGTAGCCTCGCATCCAGCAGAACATCGGGTTCAAGCGCGCCGGTGGCCTGATCGATCGTTTCGCTTGCGATGCTTAGCGCCAGCGGGTATTCCGGGACATCGATGGCGCTATCGATCTGCGCCTGGTCAGCGGGACGCGCGCAAGGAGCGCACCTCGCGCATCATCGTGCGTTGCCGGGGCAATTCTCCACACAGACTCGTCCTACATCTTGTCTCAAGACGACCGGGGTACACTGACCCGATGACAGCTAGCGCCACACGCAAGGCCAACGCGCTACTCGCTGCCTTGCCTGCCGCGGTCTATAAGCGCCTGGCGCCCGATTTGGAAGTCACGAGACTGCGGCGCGGTGACCTCCTGCTCACTCCGGGCCAGACCATGAAATATGCTTACTTCCCCACCGGCAGCATCGTTGCGCTACTGCACCAGGTGGATTCAGCCGGCACTATGGCTAAGGCATGGCCGGTGGGCCGCGAAGGTCTGCTGGGAATTTCAGTTTTTCTCGGGGTACCGCACTTTGTCCGGCGAGTGGAGGTTGAATTCGGCGGCGGCGCATTTCGACTTCCTGCCCGGGCGTTGCAGGCGGAATTCCGCCGCGGCGGCGCCTTTCAACAATTGCTGCTGCGCTATGTATTCGCATTGATCATGCAGGCCTCGCAGTTGGGGATCTGCGGTCAACACCACCCGATCGAGCAGCGGTTGTGCCGCTTTCTGTTGGGCGCCTTCGATCGCGTGGGAGATGAACTCGGAATCACGCAGCAGCGGATGGCGCAGTTGCTCGGCACGCGGCGAGTGTCGATCTCGAAGGCGGCGATGCAGCTGCAGCAGGAGGACCTGATCGACTACGTGCGCGGCCGCGTGACGTTGCTCAATCGCAAGAAGCTCGAGGAACGATCGTGTGTGTGCACGGCGATCATCCGGCGTGCGTTTGAGGCGGTGCTCGAATAAATCCGGCAGGACGAGCGGTCGCGGACACGGGCGACATTTACTCTGACATTTACTCTAATGCGCCGCTCGGCTGAGCGGATCCCAGCTCTCCTTCCCACTTCGACACGACGGCCACCGCGATGCTGTTGCCGACCACGTTGGTGGCCGAGCGGCCCATGTCCAGAAAATGATCGATGCCGAGCAGCAGCAGCAGGCCGCCTTCGGGGATGTTGAACTGCGGCAGGGTGGCGGCAATGACGACCAGTGAGGCGCGCGGTACGCCGGCGATGCCCTTGGAAGTCAGCATCAGTATTGCCAGCATCAGGATCTGCTGGCCGGCGGAGAGGTGAATGCCGTAAGCCTGGGCGATGAACAGGCTGCCGAACGTGCAATACATCATCGAGCCGTCCAGATTGAACGAGTACCCGATCGGTAGCACGAAGGAAGCGATCTTGTTGCTGCAGCCGAAGCGCTCGAGTTGCTCGAGTGTTTTCGGATAGGCCGCTTCCGAACTGGCAGTGGAGAAAGCCAGCAGCAGCGGATCTCGTATACCGCGCACCAGGGCCAGCACCCGTTTGCCGATGATGCTTCCGCCAAGAGCGGTCAGAATTCCCCACAGCACCGCCAGACCGAAATAGAACTCGCCGATGAAGACGCCATAGATGCGAATGATGCTGAGTCCCTGCTGTGCCACGGTCGCGGCCAGCGCGCCGAAGACCGCGAGCGGCGCGAACAGCATCACGTAGCTGGTCACCTTCAGCATGATGTGGGCCAGCTCATTGAGCATCTCCACCAGCTTGCGTGCGCGCTCGCCGAGGGCCGCCGCGGCGGAACCGAAGAACAGCGAGAACAGTACTATCTGCAGAATTTCGTTGCGCGCCATGGCATCGATGATGCTGACCGGGAACGTGTGGGCAACAAAATCCTTCATCGACAGCCCGTTGGTCGCAAGGTCGCTGTGGGAGCCGGAGTCCGGCAACGGCATGTGCAGCGCCTTGCCGGGCTCGAACAGATTGACCAGTACCAGACCCAGTGTCAGCGATATCAGGGAGGCGAACAGAAACCAGCCCAGAGTCTTGACGCCCACGCGCCCGACCGTGGGCAGGTCGCCCATCTTGGCGATGCCGACCACCAGGGTCGCAAACACCAGCGGCGCGATGATCATCTTGATCAATCGCAGGAAGATGGTCGGCAGTAGATCCGCGACCGTCGCGAAGCTGGCCGCCGCCTGGGGCGTCAGCTGAAAAACAAAATAGCCGGTCGCGATACCGGCTATCAGTCCAATGAGAATCAGCTTTGTCAGGCGCGTGGATTGCAAGCAGCGTCCTTCCTGTGATCGCAGACCCGGTCGCCCGCATCATATGTTAAGTGCACGGCGCCATTAAAAGTCATGGACGCGCCGCGAATAGTTTGTGTTGCAATACAAGTCGCGCGTCGTGTATTCACGATACGACGGCAGGCGAGGAATCGCCAGGGCCGGGCAGCGACAGGGAGTCCGGATTGCAACTATCCAGTTGGTGGAGTGCGCGCAGACGCCAATTGGGGCTTTTGGGCGCACTGCTCGCAATCGCACTATTTGGCATCACTCGCCCCGCTTCGGCGGCGATCACCAGTGTTCAGAGTGCTTCCCAGGACCCGGTCTCGGCCAGCTCTCTGGCGGTCAAGTACGCGGCCGCACAGATTGCCGGTGATCTGAACGTGATCATCGTTGGGTGGAACGATTCCACTTCGCGGGTCAATTCCATCACCGACTCCAGGGGCAATCCCTATCTGATTGCAGTGGGGCCGACCACGCAATCGGGCAACGCCACGCAGGTGATCTATTACGCGCAGAACATCGCCGCGGCTACTGCCGGCAGCAACACGGTGACGGTGACCTTCAACACCACAGTGAAGTTTCCCGACGTGCGCATCGTGGAGTACAGCGGCATCGGCACCAGCGCGGCGCTCGACGTGGCCGTGGGGGCGAGCGGCAACAGCACCAGCCCGAGCAGCGGCTCGGTGACCAGCAAGAACGCCAGTGATCTGCTGCTGGGGGCCAACTACATTGGTGCGGCCTTCGGTGCCGTGGGCAGCGGCTACACCAAACGGGTCCTGACCACGCCAGATGCCGACCTCGTGGAGGATCGGATCGTCACGGCCACGGGCAGCTACAGCGCTAATTCCACCCAGAGTCCATCGAGCTGGTGGGTGATGCAACTGGTGGCCTTTCGCGCCGCCAGTGCCGGGGCAGATACCATGGCCCCGAGCGCGCCGTCCGCTCTGGCCACCAGCGCAGTCACAAGCACTACGGTGAACCTCAAGTGGACGGCGTCTACCGACAATGTCGGAGTCAGCAGCTACCTCATCGAGCGCTGCCAGGGTGCCAGCTGCAGCGGCTTTGCACAGATCGGCACTTCCGCGACCGCCACCTACAACGATACCAACCTCGCAGCTTCCACCCCGTACAGCTATCGGGTGCGCGCCAGCGATGCGGCTGGAAATTTGAGTGGCTACTCCACCATCCTGTCCATCACCACCGGCAGTGTCGCGGACACCAGCCCGCCCACTGCGCCGACTACTTTGACCGCGACGCCCGCCTCAAGCTCCCAGATCAACCTGGCCTGGGCCGCTTCGAGCGACAACGTCGGTGTGACCAAGTACCTGATCGAGCGCTGCCAGGCCACCGGCTGCACCGGTTTCGCCCAGATCGGCACCTCCACTACGGCGACGTACAACGACACCAATCTCTCCGCGGTCAGCTCGTACAGCTATCGTGTGCGCGCATCCGACGCAGCCGGAAATCTGAGCGGCTACTCCGGGACCGCCAGCGCCACCACCGCCGCCGCCGGTGGCAGCTCGGGCGGCAGTTCAGGCGGTGGTTCGGGGGCTTCGGTTGCGAGCGTACAGAGCGCCTCCCAGGATCCCGCATCGGCCAGTTCGGTGGCGGTCAAGTACGCGGCCGCACAGCTTGCCGGTGATCTGAATGTGATTGTCGTTGGGTGGAACGATTCCACTTCGCGGATCAATTCCATCGCCGACTCCAAGGGCAATGCCTATCTGCTTGCGGTGGGGCCGACCATGCAATCGGGCAACGCCACGCAAGTGATCTACTACGCGCAGAACATCGCGGCTGCGACCGCCGGCAGCAACACGGTGACGGTGACCTTCAACACCACGGTGAAGTTTCCCGACGTGCGCATCGTGGAGTACAGCGGCATCAGCACCAGCGCGGCGCTCGACGTAGCCGTGGGGGCGAGCGGCAGCAGCACCGCTCCGAACAGCGGCCCGGTAGCGACGACCAATGCCAATGATCTGCTGCTCGGAGGCGATTACATCGGGGCGGGCTTCGCCGCCACCGGTAGCGGCTATACGCAGCGGCTGCTGACCACGCCGGATGCCGATCTCGTGGAGGATCGGATCGTCGCGGCCACGGGTAGCTACAGCGCCAACTCGACGCAGACTCCGTCGAGCTGGTGGGTCATGCAAATGGTGGCCTTTCGCGCCGCCAGTGCAGCGGGCGACACCACGGCCCCGACCGCACCGTCCGCTCTGGCCACCACCGCGGTGTCGAGCACGCAGGTTCCACTGAGCTGGACGGCTTCCACCGACAACGTAGGGGTCAGCAAATACCTGATCGAGCGCTGCCAGGGTGCCAGCTGCACGCGGCTTCGCACAGATCGGCACTTCCACCACCGCCAGCTACAACGACACCAATCTCGCCGCCTCGACCCCGTACAGCTACCGGGTACGAGCGAGCGATGCTGCCGGCAATTTGAGTGGCTACTCCAACATTCTGTCCATCACGACCAGCAGTGCCCCGGACACCAGCCCCCCCACTGCGCCGGCGAGCCTGGTCGCGACGCCGGTTTCGAGCGCGCAGATCACCCTGGGGTGGACCGCCTCCAGCGATGACGTCGGCGTCACCAGCTATCTCATTGAGCGCTGCCAGGGGGCCGGCTGCACCAGCTTCGCCCAGGTCGGCAGTTCCACAATTGCCAGCTACAACGATCCCAATCTCGCCGCTGCCACCTCCTACAGCTACCGCCTGCGCGCCAGCGATGCGGCGGGAAATCTGAGCCCGTATTCGAGTCCTGCGACCGCCGTCACCAATGCCGCCGCCGACCTCACGCCGCCTACCGCGCCGGGCGCTCTGTCCGCGATTGCAAGCTCAGCGGCGCAGATCACATTAGGCTGGGCGGCTTCGAGCGATGCCGTCGCCGTGACCGGCTATCTGATCGAACGCTGCACGGGTCTGAACTGCGCAAACTTTGCTCAGATTTATACTTCTGCGGGCAGTCCCTATCTCGATAACAACGTGACGGCCGCCACCAACTATAGCTATCGCGTGCGCGCCACCGATGCGGCCTCCAACATGAGTGCCTACTCCAACATTGCCAGCGCCAACCCCAGCAGCTTTGGCGATTCCTCTCCGCCCACGGCGCCGTCCAACCTGGTCGCCAGCGCCACCTCGAGCTCGCAGATAGTCCTTGGCTGGACGGCCTCCACCGATGATGTCGGCGTGACGGGTTATCTCATCCAGCGCTGCCAGGGCGCCGGGTGCGCGAACTTTGTGCAGTTCGATACCTCGGCGACGACGGCGTATGTCGACAACACAGCGGCAGCCGCAACCAGCTATAGCTACCTGGTGCAGGCGATGGATGCGGCCGGAAATATGAGTCTGCCCTCCAACAGCGCGAGCGCCGTCACGGGTACCCCGCCGGACACCAATGCGCCGACGGCTCCGTTGAACCTGACCGGGATACTGTTCTCGCGCACGCAGATGAATCTGAGCTGGACGGCGTCCACCGACGATGTCGGCGTGACCGGGTATCTGATCGAGCGCTGTCAGGGCGTCAACTGCACGAGCTTCGTGCAGATTGATACCTCTCTGACACCGACCTACAGCGATACGGCAATCGCGCCTGGCATCAGCTACAGCTACCGCGTGCGGGCCACCGATGCCGGCGGCAATTTGAGCGGCTACTCCAACATCTTTTTCTGGAGTGGACTGAGCATCCAGGCGCAGAGCAACAATCTCGTCGATGCGCTTGGCAACGTGGTGCAGTTGCGGGGCGTCAACATCTCGGGACTCGAGTTCGTAGCCATCAACAATGGCGCCACGGCCAAGGACCCCTGGGGCGGACAGACCGGGACGGCAGTCCCGCAGTGGTCGACGATTGCCACGGGCTGGGGAGCCAACGCCGTGCGCCTGCCACTCAACGAGGCCTCCTGGCTGGGATACAGCTGCATCAATAACAAAGGCGTCTCAACCAACCCGGATCCGTGGGGCAACTACCAAGCCACAGTGCAGCAATCGGTGACCTCGGCCAACGCCGCCGGTCTGTACGTGATCCTCGATCTGCACTGGAATGCGCCGGGCACCACCTGTCCGCAATCACAGGTGCAGATGGCCGACCAGGACCATGCGCTGGCCTTCTGGACCAGCGTCGCCACCACCTTCCAGGGGAACCCGGCCGTGCTGTTCGATCTCTTCAATGAGCCCAATATCGGCAGCGGTAACCTCGGCTATCCGACCGGTGCGGATTACTGGGCCATCTGGCTCAATGGCGGCGCCACGACGTCGCTAAGAAATATCAACACCAGCACCACCATCAACACGGTGCCCTGGAACAGCGTGGGCATGAATCAGCTTATCGCGGCCGTGCGTGCCACCGGTGCCACGAATGTGCTGCTGGCCGGGGGACTGGGCGGCGCCGGAGATCTGTCGGGTTGGCTGTCGCACGCTCCCAGCGACCCGCTCAACCAACTGGCCCTGTCGTGGCATGCCTATCCTGCCGCCACGGTGGCGAATGAAGGCGGCTTCGCCCAGGCGGTCATCGGTGCCGGGATTCCTGTGGTCATCGGCGAGACCGGCGACAAGAGCAGCAACGGCACCACCAGCACACCGACGCTGTCATCGGTACTTACCTGGGCCGATGCGAATCACGCCAGCGTGTTGCCATGGACCTGGAACGACTGGAGCAGCACCGGCGGCACAGCCGACCTGCTGATCAAGGATGCCATCGGCACGCCGACCGATGGCGAGGGCGTCAACTATAAAGCCTGGCTGGCCACGCACTGAGCTATCGCTCAGACGTCCTGGATGCGTCCCTTCCACTGACCGCCGCGATGCAGACCGTATTGCACAGCCGAGTGCGCAGTGGCGGCAGCGTAGAACACGGCCACGGCCGGTAGCGTCAGGACCCAGGCTGCGGGCAGCCGGTAGAAACGGACGATGGGCCAGTAGGCGAGGCTCATGAGCAACCAGCCGCCGGCGCCGAGTGCGATCAAGGTCGGATGGCGCGAAAACAGCAGCGCGGGTGGCACCAAGTAGGTCAGGCACAGTCCCGCCAACGTGGCGCCGAGCAGCAGATACGAATGGCGCAGCTGATTGAACGCGGTGCGCGAGATCATGCGGCCCACGGCTCCAAAGGAGCCGTAAGGTCGGGTACTGCGTGAGCGCCGGGTCAGTCCCAGCCAGATACGGGCGCCCGAGTGCTTGGCGGCGCGCGCCAGCGCGCAATCGTCGATGAGCGCGGAGCGAATCGCTTCCAGGCCACCCATCGCGGCCAGCGCGCGCGGCCGCATCAGCATGCAACCCCCCGCCGCGCCAGCAGTCCTGGCACGCGATGATGCGATCCAGTTGGGCGGATACAGCATAAAAAAGAAAAATACGAACGCCGGCACCAGCAGCTTTTCCGCCAATGTCTGAGCGCGCAGCTCGACCATGCAGGAGAGCAGATCGAGCCGATCGCTCTCGGCCCGCGCGACCATGGCCGCGACCGCATCGGCCTCATGATGAATGTCGGCGTCCGTGAAGAGCAGGTAGTCAGCCTGCAACGGGGCCGCGGCCTTCACACCCTGGGACATGGCCCAGAGCTTGCCGCTCCACCCGCCAGGCAGCGCTGTGCCGCGTACCACGGTCAGGCGTCCGGAGGCGTTGATCGCGGAGGCGGCCCCGGCGGCAGCTCCGGCGGTGCCGTCGGTGCTCGCATCATCGACCACGATGATCTGTAGCGGGAGCACATGGGTTTGCTGCAGCAGTGAGCGGACGGTATCGCCGATGAGGTCCGCCTCGTCGCGCGCCGGGATGATCGCCACCACGCGGGCGGCGGATGCAGCCGCGGCGCAGGGCGCAGTCGACATGCGCCAAAAGTTGCCGCGCCCAAGCAGCAGATACAGCCACGTCAGCAGCGACAGCAGTCCCAGGATCTCCGCCATCTCAATTACAGCCAGTTCTCCACCAGGCGATTGATGGTGCCGCCCCCGATGATGAGCCACACGAACAGGATACAGCCGAGCAGCATCGGTTTGAGGCCGGCCTGACGGATGGCGCTGAGGTGCGTGGTGAGTCCGAGCGCCGCCATCGCCATCGCGAGCAGCAGCGTATCCACATTGATGGCAATGGCTAGCAGTCTGTGCGGCAACAGTGACAGCGAGTTGAACATGACGACCAGGACGAAGCCGAATGCGAACCACGGGATGGGCAGGCGCCGGCGCACCGTGCCCGTGGCATCGTCACCGGCCGCAGTGCATTCGTTCCCGATCTCCGGCTGAACCTTGGCGTTATCGCGCGCCAGCCACGCCGCCAGGCCAATCAGAAACGGAGCCAGCATCATGACGCGCACCAGCTTGGTGATGACGGCCGTGTTGGCAGTGTCCGTGCCTACCGACCGGCCGGCAGCGACCACCTGTGCGACTTCATGGATCGTGGAGCCGGCGTAGATGCCAAACGCGTTCGCCCCCGCCGGCAGCAGCAGCCAGTGCACATTGAGCGTGTAGAGCAGGGGGTAGAGAAAGATCGCGACGGTGCCGAACAGCACCACCGTGGAAATCGCGACGGTGACCTGGTCGGCCCGGCCGCGCACCACCGGTTCGGTGGCCATGACGGCCGCCGCGCCGCAGATCGCGCTGCCAGCGCCAATCAGCATGGCGGTCTTGCGATCAAGCCCGAGCAGCCGCGTGCCTATCAGGCAGGCCAGCGAGAAAGTCGAGAGAATGACGACTGCATCGATCAGGACGCCCACCAGGCCCACATGTCCGATGTCGGTCAGCGTCAGGCGCAGCCCGTAGAGGATGACGCCGGCGCGCAGCAGGATCTGTTTAGAGAATCGCACGCCATCGCAGCTCGCGGCGGCGATGCGCGGATAGATCGAGTTGCCCACGAGCAGTCCCAGCACGATGGCCAGGGTCAGCGCGCTGATGCCGTGGGCCGCAAGCCAGCCATAGCCTCCCAGCGCCATCGCCACGGCGGCAATCCCGGCGCTCAGCGCGAGGCCCGGCAACAGGCGAGTGTGGTTCATGAGGTCCGCACTGTAATTGTCCCGATTAAACTAATCCAATTCATTATTAATGTAGAATCAACCTAATAAATAAGTTGACTAGGAAACAAAAAGGCCATGGGCGCCCCTCGCCTCACGCTGCGCCAATTACAAATATTTCAAGAGGTTGCCGATCGCGGCAGCACCGCTGCGGCCGCGATCGAGCTGGCGCTGTCGCAGTCGGCCGCGAGCGCCGCCATCATCGAACTGGAGCGGCTGCTCGAGGTGCGGCTGTTCGATCGCGTGGGCAAGCGCCTGCAGCTCAACGAGAACGGGCGTGCCGTGCTGCCGCAGGCGCTGGCGTTGCTGGATGGCGCGGGCGCGCTGGAACGCTGGGCGCGGGATCGGGATTCGCAGATAGGCGTGCTGCGCCTAGGCGCGAGCACCACGATTGGCAATTACCTGCTGCCGGGCATCCTGGCCGAATTCCAGAAGACGCTGGCCCGACCGGCGCCGGGTGCGTTGCAGGTCCAGGTCGTGATCGCCAACACCGCGGCCATCACCGCGCAGGTGGCCGCCTTCGAGCTCGACCTGGGACTGATCGAGGGACCGTGTCATGAGCCGGAGCTCACGGTGCAGCCGTGGCTCGAGGATGAGCTGCTACTGGTGGCGGCCGTGCACGACCCCATCGTGCAGCGAGCGCAACCGCTCACGCTGGCAATGCTGCGGCAGGCGACCTGGTTGCTGCGCGAGTCCGGCTCAGGCACACGCGAGACCATCGATCAATTGCTGACCCCGCATCTGCACCAGCTGCGTGCCGGTATCGAATTCGGCAATTCTGAAGCGATCAAACGGGCCGCGGCCAGTGGCCTCGGGATCACCTGCCTGTCGCGCTATGTGGTCGAGGATTTTCTGACCTCAGGCCAACTGGTGGCTCCCGCCTCCGAGCTGCCGCGGCTGACGCGTCGATTTCACCTGGTCACGCACGCCCTGAAGTGGCGCACGCGTGGACTGGACCTGCTGATTGGCTATCTCAATCAGATGACCGTTCAGTCCCGCAGCTGAATGCTGGCCACCTGCAGCTGTGATCGATCCGCATTCGGTCCCACCAGGATTTCCACTTCCCCGGCTTCGAACAGGGGCTTCAGATCCGGTCCCAGAAAGCGCAGGTCCGTGGCGGGAACTGCGAGAGTGACGGTTCCGGATTCGCCTGGTCGCAGGCGTATTTTTGCGAAACCCTTCAGTTCCAGCAGCGGACGCGCGACGCAGGCGAATTTGTCGCGCGTAAAGAGAAACACGGTTTCCTCGGCCTCTCGCGGCCCCTGGTTGGTCACGCGCACGGAGGCCTCGATGGTGTCGTATATCCCAACGATCGGCGGCGTCACCCGCAGATCGCTGAATTGGAAGCGGCCATAGTTGAGTCCGAAACCGAACGGGTAGAGCGGGTCGTTGGGCGTATCCAGGTATTTGCTGGTGTAGTGATCGGCGGCATTGAAGGGGCGGCCGCTGGGCCGCTGGCCGAAGAACACCGGCACCTGTCCGACCATGCGCGGCCAGCTGATGGGCGTGCGCCCGCTCGGTGAAGCGCGCCCCATAAGCACATCGGCGAGCGCGTTACCGGTCTCGCTGCCGAGGAACCAGGCAGCCAGCAGCGCGTCGGCCTTTTCCGCTAGCCACGATACTATCAGCGGCCTGCCCGAGAATAATACGACGATCACCGGCAGGTTTCGCGCGCGCGCGCGTTCGAACACCGCTTCCGCCAGTGCGCGCTGGCGTCCTGGAAGACCGGGGTCCGCGCGGCTGGCGGCCTCGCCGCTCATCGAGGCCGCTTCTCCCAGGCAGAGCAGCACAGCCTGCGCGCGCTCGCAGAGGGCCACGGCAGCCGCGATGCCGCTGGTGTCGTCGGAATCGATTGCCACCCCGGCCGCATGCAGCAGCTCGGCATCGGGCAGAGCGGTGCGCAGTCCCGCAAGCACGCTGATGTATGTGGCCGGGTCTCCAGTCAGTGCCCAGGGACCGGCCATTTCGCCGGCCGCGTCTGCCAGCGGCCCAATCACGGCGAGACGGCGCGGCGAGGGGAGCAGTGGCAGCACGTCGGCCTGGTTCCGGAGCAGCACGATGGCGCGGGTCGCGATGTCCCGCGCGATGCGCCGGCGCTGGCTGATCGCAGCGGACGACTCGGCCGTCGCACCCCGACGATAGGGATCATCGAACAGGCCGAGTCGCTCCTTCAATTGCAACACGCGCCAGACGGATTCATCGATATCGGTGATGACGACCCGCCGGCGACGCAGCGCGATTGGTAGCCCTTTGCGGTAGGCATCCGACATCATGTCGATATCCACCCCGGCGCGCAGCGCGAGCGCCGCGGCCTCGGGCAGGTCCTCAGCGACGCCGTGGCGAATCAACTCGGCGATGGCGTTGTAATCGCTTACCAGCACCCCGCGGAAGCCCAGTTCATCGCGCAGGCAAGTGCGCAGGAGCGTCACATTCGCCGTCATGGGAATGCCCGCAAGATCGGTGAAGGCGGGCATCATCGCCACCACGCCGGCTTCCACCGCGGCGGCGAACGCCGGCAGGTGCACCTCGCGCAGCGTGCGATCGGAGATGTCGACCGAGGCATATTCGCGTCCCGCCGTCACCGGCGAGTAGGCGCAGAAGTGCTTTGCCACGGCTGCGAGCGAATCGGCCGCTGCCAGATCGGGGCCCTGGATGCCGCGCACCTTGGCGACCGCGACGCGCGTCGCGAGCCAGTAGTCCTCGCCTGGTCCCTCGGCGGTGCGTCCCCAACGCGGATCGCGCGAAACATCGAGCATTGGGGCGAAGGCCATGGCGATACCGTCGGCTGCTCCTTCGCGCGATGCCTCGCGAGCCGAGAGCGTCCAGGTTTCCGGGTCGAACAACGCCGTCTCGGCCAGCGGAATCGGAAATAGGGTGCGGTGGCCATGAATAATGTCCAGCCCCACCAGTAACGGTATCTTCAGGCGGGACTGTTCGACGGCTATCCGCTGCACCTCGTGAACAGCCTTTGCGCCAACCAGGTTGAGCAGGTTGCCGATGGCCCCGGACCGGATGGCGTCCGTGGAATCGCCGGCGATGACCGGCCCGGTCACCGCGTAGCTGGATGCCGTCATGGTGAGCTGACCGAGCTTTTCCTCCAGGGTCATGGCATCAATCAGCTGCTCGATACGGCTCATCGCGGCATCATAACGTGACCGTGGCGACGCAATTTAAACGGGCTGCTGTCCCTGACGGGCGCATTCGGATTTAATGCGCGGGCGATGGGGTCACGGCCGCCCTTGGATTTGCGCGGCATGGCGTAAAAATTGCTAGGAAGTACGATGATGCTCGAACGCTACGGTGCAAAAATTACCCATGTCTGACGCCAGCCAGGCAGTCGCAGCCGTGGTCAGTGATGCGAGTGCCGCATCGCTTGCCGGCCTGTCCGATGAGGCGCTGCTCGAAGCGGTTCAGCGCCAGACGTTCCGCTTTTTCTGGGAGGGCGGTCACCCGGTCAGCGCGTTGGCGCCCGATGTCATTCCCCGTCGCAGCCATCATCCGCAGAACCTGGTTGCGATCGGCGGCTCAGGCTTCGGCGTGATGGCACTGATCGTCGCCGCGGAGCGCGGCTGGGTGGCGCGCGCGGAAGCTTTGGCAAAACTTGACCGCCAGCTCGAGCTGCTGGTTCGCGCGACCTGCTACCACGGCGCTTTCCCGCATTTCTTGGACGGCATCACCGGCACGACCATTCCGTTCATGCGCAAGGATGATGGCGCGGATCTGGTGGAAACCTCGCTGCTGTTCATGGGGCTGCTGTGCGCGCGTCAATATTTCCAGCGCGAGGATCGCCTCGAGCGCAGCGTACGCGACCGCATCACTTATCTATGGAATGAAATCGAGTGGGACTGGTTCACGCGTGATGGCCGCGATCTGCTGTACTGGCACTGGAGTCCCAACAACGGCTGGGCGATGAACCATGAGATCAGGGGATGGAACGAGTGCCTGATCACCTATGTACTGGCCGCAGGCAGTAAGCGCCATGCCATCAACCCGGACGCCTACACGCGCGGCTATGCCTCGGGCCGCGAGTTTCTGAACGGCAAGAGTTACTACGGCATCGAGTTGCCGCTCGGAGTGGCCTGCGGCGGGCCCCTGTTCTTTGCACACTATTCCTTTTGCGGTCTGGATCCTCGCGGGCTGAAGGATCGCTACGCCGACTACTGGCAGCAGAACGTACGGCACGTGCAGATCAATCGCGCCCATTGCATCGCCAACCCTCATGGGCACAAGGGCTATGGTCCTGCCTGTTGGGGCCTGACCGCCAGCGACGATCCGGACGGCTACGAAGCCCACTCTCCCACGGTCGATAACGGCACGATCTCACCGACCGCGGCACTGTCGAGCCTGCCGTACGCGCCGCAGGAGGTGCTGCAGGTGCTGCGTCATTTCCTGAGCGCACACGGCTCACGGATCTGGGGTCGCTACGGCTTCTGCGATGCCTTCAGCGAACGGCGCGACTGGTATGCGCCGACCTGTCTTGCCATCGATCAGGGTCCCATCATCATCATGATGGAGAATCATCGCACCGGGCTGCTCTGGAAGCTGTTCATGAGCGCCCCTGAAGTGCAGACCGGATTGCGCCGGCTCGGATTCACGAGCCCCCATCTGGATGCAGTCGCCTGATGCAGCAGATCGAGCCATGGCTCGATCTGCAGTATCGCCACGCGGCGAGTGCCATGTTGCGCAGTATCTCGCCGATCGGGATCATCAAACAGCGCCCCGGATTCGGGCAAACCGTGCGGCCATGCAAGGGCGCCATCGTGGCATCGCCGGTGCTGGCTTCGTATGATCCGGACCCGGACTACTTCTTTCATTGGTATCGCGACTCAGCCGTCATCATCGATGCGCTGCGCCTGCTCTCCCGCGATGCCGGCATCGCTGCCGCGGCGCGCGAGCATCTCGTGGACTTCGTGCATTTCAGTCGCGCTCTACTGCAGCTCGACGGCCGCACGCTCGTGACGGACCGGGGCTGGCGAGCCGCGGTGGCCCCCGATTTCACCCAGTTCCTTCGCACCGATGCCGATCTCGGCGCAGCCCATGGCGAGGCGATTGCCGGTGAAACGCGCGTCAATCCCGATGGCACGCTGGATATTTCAAGCTGGCCGCGGCCGCAGCACGACGGCCTGGCGCTGCGCGCGCTGGCTCTGCTGCGCTGGCTGCAGGAGGCTGCCATCGAGGGTGAAGCCGGCCGCGCACTGGCGGCATTGCTGCGCTTCGATCTGGACTACACGCTGCGGCATTGGCGCGAGCCATCGTTCGACATCTGGGAAGAGGAGCGCGGGCAGCACTACTACACCCTGCGCGTAGCCGCCGCCGCTCTGGCAGCAGGCGCGGACTGGCTCGAGCAACTCGGCGAGACGGAACTCGCGCGGCACTACCGAGCCGAGGCGCAGGCCATCCATCGCGCACTCGATGAATTCTGGCTCGCCGATGCCGGCTACTATGGCTCGCGCGTGCTGAGCTCGGGCGCGACATCGACCAAGGAACTGGATATTGCCGTCATCCTCGCGATCATTCACAGCGCTAACGCTGCGGCTGCGGGTCCGCATTCGGCGCAGGATCCGCGGATGCACGCGACCCTCGAGTGCCTCGAATCGCTGTTCGATGCGGCCTATGCCATCAATCGCGGCCGCCCGAGTGAGCGCGGGCCAGCCATGGGGCGCTATGCGGGCGATGTCTACTATTCCGGCGGTGCCTATTTCTTCTCGACGCTCGGGGCCGCCGAGTTCTGCTTTCGCGCGGCGCAAGGCGCCGGCGATGCCAATGCCTGGATCCATCGCGGCGATGCCTATCTGCGCACCGTGCGCGCTTACATACCATCCGATGGGGCCATGTCGGAGCAATTCGACCAGCACACCGGCGTACAGAGCTCCGCCAGGGAATTGGCGTGGAGTTACGCGGCGTTCATCTCCTGCGTGCACGCGCGGCGCGAGGCCATCGGCCTTGCGAAGCGGGGCTGAGGACGATGGCTGAGCAAACCAAATCCGCCGCTGACACCGCACTCGATGACGCCTCGGCGGGAGATGAGTACTCGAATGTAGGCCTGGTACGGGAACTGCGCATGATCCTGCGCGCGCTGGCCGGATCTTCGGTTCGCAAGCGCCTGCTGGGCCTCGTCGCCAGCGTGACCGTCGTGGTCATTGTGACCTCCTATGCGCAGATCCTGCTCAATCGCTGGAACAAGCCGTTTTTCGATGCGCTGTCGCGGCGCGATCTGCACGACTTCCTGTTTCAGCTCGGCGTGTTCTTCATCATCGCCGGTGCGCTGCTCGTGCTCAATGTCGGGCAGCGCTGGCTGGTCGAGACGCTCAAGGTCCGATTGCGCGAGGGACTGGTGCAGGACCTGCTGCGGGATTGGCTCAAGCCGCGCCGTGCCTTCTGGCTGGCGAATGCCGGACCGATGGGAGTGAATCCCGATCAGCGTATCCACGAGGATGCGCGCAAGCTCTGCGAACTGTCAGCGGACCTCGGGACGGGACTGCTGCAGTCAGCCATCCTGTTCGGCAGCTTCGCCGGAGTGCTGTGGGTGCTCTCGAGCACCTTCAACTTCCGCATTGCGCATCACGACTATGCCGTGCCGGGTTTCATGCTGTGGGCGGCGGTGCTGTATGCGAGCGCAGGCTCGCTGATGAGCTACTGGGTGGGCGGCAGCCTCATCAATCGCAATGCCGATCGCTATGCGCGCGAAGCCGATTTGCGCTTCTCGCTGGTGCGCATCAACGAGCATCTGGATGGCATCGCGCTGGCGGGCGGCGAAGAGGATGAGCGACGGCGGGTCGAGATGCACCTGGGCAATGTGCTGGCTGCGACCCAGCGACTCGTCAGCGGCCTCACCAACCTCACCTGGGTCACTGCCGGGTTCGGCTGGGTCACCACGGTGGCGCCGATCCTGGTGGCGGCTCCGCTTTATTTTTCGGGCAAGATCACCTTCGGCGGCCTGATGATGGCGGCCGCGGCCTTCACCCAGGCGCAATCATCGTTGCGCTGGTTCGTCGACAATTTCAGCACCATCGCCGATTGGCGCGCAACGCTGCTGCGTGTGGCGAGCTTCAGGCAGGCGCTCACCACCGCCGCCGATGTGCACGATTTCGAGACCAGCATTGCCTACGCTGATGGCGATGCCGGCACGATGGCGATCGAGAATCTGGAGGTCTCCTCCCCGGACGGCAGCGAGGAGCTCAAGGAGCGCAGCGTCGTAATTCATCCCGGGGAGCGCGTGCTTATCATCGGCGCGCCCGGCACCAGCAAGACACTATTGTTCCGCGCATTGGCTGGATTGTGGCCGTGGGGATCGGGGCGGGTCACGCGACCGAAGGATGAAACCATCGTCTACCTGCCGCGCGGTACGCCGTACCTGCCCCGCGGCACTTTGCGCGAAGTGCTCGCCTATCCGTACGAGGCCGATAAGTTCGGCACGGACGCTTACACACACGCGCTCGAGCGCCTCGGGCTGGAGCGATTAAAGCCGCTGCTGGACATCATGCGACGCTGGGATCGGGACTTGAGCCAGGATGAACAGCTGGCCCTTGCCTTTGCGCGCATCCAGCTTCAGGTACCCGCCTGGGTACTGATCGATGACACCATCGGCTCGCTCGATGATGAGGCGCGCGAGCGGATCGTCGATGTATTCCATCATGAACTCGCGCGCACCAGCGTGATTCATATCGGCCGTGCCGCCGAGGCGCACGATCCGCTGTTCTCCCGCGTGCTGCATCTGGTCAAGTCGCCGCCGAAGCCCGCGGGTAGCCGCGCACGCACCGGCGAAGCGACCAACGCGGCAGCGGCCAACCCAACCGCGGCCGATGGCGCCGGCGGCGCGCGGACATGAGCATGGTCCGGCGGCTGTGGGCCCTGGTGTTGCTGCTGCCCTGCTCGTGGGCCCTGGCGCAGAATCTCGACTTTCATGCGCCGGCCCATCCGGACGATGCCGATGTGCCCGAGGTCATGCGCGACCTGGCCGGACGTGTGCTGCCGGTCTACCAGGAAAACGACCAGAATCGCTACCTGAACAATCTCGCGGCGTTACAGATCGTCGCCGGCAGCTATGCGGCGGCGATGGAAACACTGCAGACGCTGCGCGAGCGGCTGCCGGGCTCCGAGGCCGCGCGCGTCGAGGGACGAGCGATCCTGATCGATGTCTTCGCCCAGGCGCGCGTGGAGCAGGAGTCCACCAAGACGCCGTTTCCCCAGGCCTTCACCAACGCCTTTCACAATACGGTCGGACGCCTGAGCGACCAGGACGCCTACACCGTCACTACCTGGCATGGGCCCCCGGTATCTGACTTGCGCAACGCGGTGCAAAGCGCCTTCGACCAACGACGCGGCAGTGACGTCATCACGGTCAGCGATGCGGTCGAACTCATACGCATCTACTTTGCCTACCAGGCCTCACTGCTGGCTGCTCCGCTGGTCGGGCCGCTGGCTGCCGAAGATGAACAACGCCGCTACGTGGCGGAAGAACGTGTGTCGATCAAGACCCGCGATGGCGCGACCATCAGCGCGGTGCTGGTGCGGCCCAAGGCCGACGGCAAGCCGATTCCGGCATTACTCGAGTTCACGATCTACGCCAATTCTCCCAACTACGCCAAGGAGTGCGCGGCCCACGGCTATGCCGGCATCGTGGCCTACACCCGTGAGACCCACGATTCGTATTATCGGGTGGCGCCATTCAAGACCGATGGCGACGACGCGCGCGCCGTGATCGACTGGATCACCCGGCAGCCCTGGAGCGATGGCCGTGTCGGGATGTACGGCGGCAGTTACAGCGGATTCACGCAATGGGCCGCGGCCAAGCGATTGCCGGCTGCCCTGAAGGCCATCGCCGCATCGAGTCCCAATGCGCCAGGTGTCGATTTTCCGATGCGCGGAGGCATTTTCCGCAATTCCGCCTACCGTTGGGCGTACAACGTCACCAACAAGAAGGGCTGGGATGACACCTATAACGACAAGCGCTGGCGGTCGATGGAGGAGACCTGGTACCAGAGCGGCAAGGCGTACTTCGAGTTCGACCACACGGAAGACAAGCCCAATCTGTATTTCCATACCTGGCTGCACCATCCGAGCTTCGATGGGTTCTGGCGGCGGCTGATTCCCGACGCCGCGGAACTGGCGCGCATCAATATCCCGGTACTGACGACGGCAGGCTATTACGGCGGCGATCTGCCCGGGGCGCTGTATTATTTTGCCCAGCAGCTGCACAGCAATCCGCAGGCTGATCACACCCTGCTGGTGGGTCCGTACGACGACGGCGCCATGCAGAGCGGGCCGCTCCCGGTACTTCGCGGCTACGCGGTCGATCAGGCGGCGCTCGTCGATCTGCGCGATTTGCGCTATCAGTGGTTCGATTCTGTGTTCAAGGGAACCCCGAAGCCGGCGTTGCTGTCGGGCCGCGTCAACTTCGAAGTCATGGGAGCAAACGAATGGCATCATGCGTCCTCCCTGGATGACATGGCTGATACGCGGCTGCGCTATTTCCTGGGTACCGCCGACTCGGCCGGGGGACATTCGCTGACCCTGCACCAATCCTCAAAGTCAGCGTCCATCCGCCAGACCGTGAATTTCGCCGATCGCAGCGATGCCGCCTGGCGACCGCCCTTCAACATCATCGGCAACGAGCTGCCGATGCACAACTCGCTGAAATTCGTCAGCGAGCCGCTCGCGGAGCCGGTGGAACTGAGCGGAGTGATATCCGGACGGCTGGATTTCACGGTGAATCGCATGGATGTGGATCTGACCGCGGCCGCGTACGAGGCATTGCCGAATGGCGATTACCTGGCTTTATACGATCCGGTGTATGCGTTTCGCGCCAGTTACGCCGCGGATCGTGCGCATCGCCATCTGCTTGGCGCAGGCCTGCGCCAGCAGTTGAGCTTCAAGGTCGAGCGATTGACCAGCCGCCGCCTCCAGGCTGGAAGCCGCATCGTCATCGTGCTGGGGGTCAACAAGACCCCGGAACAACAGATCAACTACGGTGGCGGCGACGATGTCAGCGCCGAATCGCTGGATGCCGATGCTCCGCC
This sequence comes from uncultured Gammaproteobacteria bacterium, assembly GCA_963819195.1. Classification (GTDB taxonomy): domain Bacteria; phylum Pseudomonadota; class Gammaproteobacteria; order Steroidobacterales; family Steroidobacteraceae; genus FEN-1191. Next base: position 800,529 of record CAWFVL010000003.1, on the reverse strand, counting down.
ACTGGCTATTCGCTGGTACGGCGGCAGTTACGTCGATCTGCCCGTACGAAAGGATCCGGCGCCACCGAAGTAGCGCCCGTCGTCCTTTGGCGTATCAGGCCTCGACGTGGATCTGGCTCCACACGTCGGCATGCAACACGAGGATGTTGTCCTGCGGACCATTGCTGGTCGAATCGACCACCATCCAGGCCAGTGCACCGGTCATCACGGTCGCGACCGCGGCACTCACGAATCTGCTGAAGGCTGAACTGATGATGTTGCTCATGACTCTTGCTCCTTGAGTAAAGTTGTTGCGGTGTGACACTTCCGTGTCCTGCCGCTGCTCTGTCGTCGGGAGCAATCCTCGTGCGTTTCTCCTCAAGCTTCTGTCAAGCACTGGACACAAGCATTACACTCGAGCCGAACGCCCAGCAGGGAGAATCCGTTGGCCCTGGCCATCCAGACCATTCTGGAACGCAGCCGCCTGTTTCGCACTCTGCCGGCGGCAGCGCTGCAGCAGATCACGGCGCTCGCGGTCCGCCGCAGCTATCGCGATGGCGCCAGTATTTTCTCGCAGGGAGACCGGGGGGATGCGCTCTACGGCGTTGCCAGTGGCCGCGTTCGCATCAGCGCCAGCGGACCGGACGGCCGCGAGGTATTCCTGAACATCATGGAGCCCGGCGACAGCTTCGGTGAGATCGCGCTGCTGGATGGAGCGCCGCGCACGGCGAGTGCGACCGCGAGCGCGGCATCGGAACTGTTCGTCATCAAGCGCGAGCCGTTCCTGTTGCTGCTGCAGCGTGATCCGAACCTAACCTATCAACTGCTGCTGTTGCTTTGCCAGCGCATTCGCTGGACCAGTGGACTCGCCGAGGATTCGGCGCTGCTGAGCACGCCGGCGCGTTTGGCCCGGCGCCTGTTGAGCCTGTCGCGCGTAGCGGGACAAACGACGGTCCCGGGCGCGCGGGTGGCACTCTCTCAGGAGGAAATCGCACGATTTCTGGGACTCTCGCGCCAGATGATCAATCAGTACCTGCAGCAGTGGAAGGCGCAGGGTTGGGTTCAGCTCGGCCGTGGCCAGATTACCCTGCTGAAAGTGGATGCCCTGGAAGGCGTCGCCGCCGGCAGCGAATAGCCCGCCGCCTCACCGGCAGCGGGCTTCAGCCGGCCGGTGGGGCGTCTCAGCCCTGCGCGAACGGCTGCGAGGGATCTTCGAATTGCGACCCGCTGGTGGTGGAGTCGATCACCGACCATGCCAGTGCCGCGGTCATCACGGTGGCAACCGAAGCGCAGATGAATGACTGGATAACCGTGCGAAGTTTGCTGCTCATGACTGATTGCTCCTTAAGCTTGCGTTGGTGCGTTGCTTTCGTCGGGAGCAATGTTGAGCTTTTGCGGCAGCAGCTTCCGTCAACTACTTGACACGAACGGCGATCGCCGCGGCGCCCACGGCTGACTATTTTTTGTGATCGCCTCTGCGTCCGGGGAAATGCGTTAGCTCGACGAATCGCGCGGCTTCCGATACGGATTGCGAATCCCTCGGCTGCGGTGCACGCCGCATGAACGCTCGCTGCAGTGAGTACCAGTCGTTGCGGAACGATCTCTTCAACTTATCCGCCAGCGAGCGACGGACCGGCCTCACCACAGTCTTCGCACCCGCCGGATAGAACACGCGAACCGCAATCGATCCGAATTCCCCACAAGCCTCGGTTCTCGGCTCGGGTGTCAGATCCGGGAAGCCTCCGCCGAGCCGCGAGAACGCCTCGGTCTCGAGAATGTATTCGCGGGCCGGCACGGAGTTCTTGAGCAGTCCGTGTGCGAGGATGACATCCTCTCCCGAGATCTTTTTGAAATCCTGTATCCGGCTGAAGACCGCCTTGCCGTGATGCAGGATCGCTTTGAGCTGCAGTTTGCCGACGTTGCGGCAGGCCTCGCACACACACAGGCTGCAGTCGCTGATCAGTTCGCCCTCGCGCAGTCGAAAGGCATCGAAGATCGAGGCGACCTGCGTGCGAATCTCGTCTGCCAACGCTTCGCTGCCGTCAGACTCGGCGTAGAAGCTGACGGCGTCGCCAAGAATCTCGTGCGCGATCAGCGGGGCCCGGGCGCGGGCGACGATGCTTTCCAGCAGGTCACCGATGATCTTCTCGGCGTGCAGCGCGCTGAGCCGGTGCAATTTGGTAAAGCGGGTGTAGCCGCTGATATCGATCAATACCAGCGAGATCGGCCGAACCTTCATTTCCCGCATGGGTGAGGCGTCGCCAGCCCGATGGGTCGGGCCGGCGGCGCGCTGCTCCTAGACTCCCGGCGCGTCGCAGGGCTCGATCGGCTTGATCTCCACCCGGCGATCGAGCTCGTCGCTCGCATCGTCGCGGCCCGTGCCGCTCAGGTTTTCGCGCGAGCCCACGCCGACCGCGACGGTGCGCTTCTTGAGCTGCGGTTCGTCGCCTTCGAGGCGCGACTGAATGTACTCGGCACGCACCAGCGACAGACTGTCGTTGAGCGCGGGTGGTCCCGTGGGACTGGTGTGGCCAACCACCTGCAGGCAGGTTTTATTCCTGACCGCTTCCGAGGCGATCGCCTGTATCCACACGCCATAGTTCGCGCTGAATGGACTGTCGGTCACGAAGCGCACCGAGCCGGGCCGAAACAGGAATTTCACTGCAATGCGCTTTTTGCGGATGCCGTAATCGACCAGCTCCTTGAACGCCGCGACCGACTGATCGGTGTGACCGAGCTTGGTCTGTGCCAGATAAATGCCGTTGTACACGCGCAGCTGATCGCCAGCCGGCGTCTTGCTGGCCGTCTGATAGAGATCGAGCGCCTCGCTGTATTTGCCTTCGCTGTAGGCGTCCTCGGCCTCGCTGACCAGCGCCGCGGCAAGCAGGCCTTCCAGGTATTCCTGCTTGATGGGGTCTCCCACCTTGCTCGCCTGGCAGGTCGCGATGTAGGCCTGGACACTCTTGTCATCGGTCCATACCGGGCTGTCATGGAAAAAGGCGGTTGGCGTCGCATCGACATCCTCGAGGCGCGCCCGCGCCACGGACTTGGCGACGATCTTGCCGGTCCTGAGGTCGCCCATGACGAGACAGAAGCGATAGGCCTCGCGCTCGCCCGTGGTTTTCATCTGCGCATTGACCGGTGTAAAGGTGCCTACCAGCACCCGCGGCTGCGATTTGAGGCTTTCCGCCGTGATGCGGTGCACGGCCATTTGCGGGAAGTCTTTCTTGACCACCCCGACGATACGGTCCTGAATCGTCTTGGTGGCCTTGGACTGGTAGCCGGTCATGCCGTCGACCAGCGGGTCGATCACCACGACATTGGCGCCCGCATCAGCCGCCATTGCTGCCGTGAATACCGCGTGCGCCGCATTTGCCACAGCATCGTCAAACGGCAGGATCGGTGGCGGCGGTGGTGGGGGTGGCGCCGCGGGAGCGGGGGCCGCGCCCGGCGCGCCGGGCGCGGCCGTGGTGGCGGCTGCGCCTGCGGGCGCTGCCGCGGCTGATGGAGCGCTGGTGGACGCGGCGTCAGGCTGCATTGGCACGCAAGCGGCGATCAGCACGCCGAGTGCGATGATTCCGAATGTGCCGAGCAGTGCGTTAGTGGCACTTCTCGCGGATGTAAGTGTTGTCTTCTTCACTGAGCTGCTCCCCGAGTTGGGCATGTTCCAAAAGAGACTGGCATCGTTCCGTCAATGCCTTTCCGATTGCCGCGGGCGCCTGGGTGGTCGGCGCAGATGCGGCGGACGGTGCCTTCGTTGCTTTTTGCTCGCTCGACTTTACCTCAGCGCGCCGGGTTTGGGTTGTCGGCGAGGAGGAGGAGGACTTTCCGCGATCCACCGGGACCGTCACGGGCGCGAGCTGCGCGGGCGCAGATGCCTGCCCCGCGGAGGCGCCCCCCGCGGGGACACTAGCCACCGGGGTAGTGTTCACCGGGGTAGTGTTCACCGGGGTAGTGCTCACCGGGGTATTGCTCACCGGGGGGGTGCTCGCCGATGGGGTCGAGACGACAGCAGCCGTGGTGGGGACCGGCGTGCTGGCACGCTCCAGGGGTGCTTCATGAGGTGTCGCCGTCAGGCCATCGCTCGCCGGTGACCGGCCTGGACTGAGCCGCAGCACCAGCGTCATGGCTATCGCTGCGATCGCGATACCGGCGACTCCGGCGTAGAACAGCCGGATGCCGCGCATGATCGGCTGGTGCCGCAGCAGGCCGTCGCGCAGCTCGGCGATGGTTGCCGTACGGTCCTTGCGTCGGAAGTTCAGCGCTTTGCGCAGCACCTTGTTCTGCGCCCGACTGAGCAGCTTCACAGGCTCGGGCTGAAGATTGAGCTCGGCTGCCCGCGGCGTCTCCAGGCCCTGGAATGGGTGTTTGCCGGTGATCAGCTCGTAGATTACGCAGGCTGCGCTGTAGACGTCATCGCTCGGATCGGCATCCTTGCCGAGGAACATTTCCAGCGAGGAGTAGCGTGGCGCCACGGCGCCAAGTCGGCGCGGATTGAGCAGGGTCTCGCTGCTGGCGGTATCCGCGGAACGCATCGGCGCCGCAATGCCGAAGTCCAGGACCTTCAGCGCCATCGAATCGGTCAGAAACAGATTGCTGGGTTTGATGTCGGAATGAACGATCCCTTCGGCATGAGCATAATCAAGCGCGTTGCATAACTGCTCGATCGCGGGCGCCACCCGGGCCCAGGCCATGCCCTTCGGATTTGCGCGGACCACGCGTTCCAGGGACTCCCCGCGCAGCAGTTCCATGGTCAGATAATCGGAGTCGGTGGTGCGGTCCCAGCCGTAGTGGAACACGCGCACGATGTTGGGATGCGACAGCTTCTGCGCGCGGCTGCATTCCCGCTGCAGCATCATGCGTGCTTCTTCGTTCTGCCGCAGCGACTCGCTGATGAGCTTGAGAGCAACGTACGGGTCGCGATCGTGATGCTTTTCCATCAGCTGATCGAGTGCCTTGTAGACCACGCCCATGCCGCCGCCGCCGAGACGATGCTCGAGTACGTAACGGGCATCGACGATGACGGCGTTGTCCTCGCCGGCTGGAGGCGGCTCGCTCATCTGCAGTGTGCGTGAAGGATTGCGAAGGCTGGTGGTCGACTCATCGACTACGGCAGCCATGGCTCATGGTCCGAAATGTGGTGCCGTCGGTGTTCGGGGCGCCGACTGACACTTTCGGGCGATGATCACGGTCGCGGTCTTCCCAGCTAGCAGCCAGTATGGTAGAGATCAGTTCGCGCGAGCATTGCAGACAGGTCCAGGTCCGTCAAGCAGACGGCCGCTGCCATGCCAAGGGAGTCCATAACAACGCAAGGTTGCTGTTCAAGCATCCGAAACGGCGCGCGTCTCGTTATGTATCAAGGCAGTTTCGAGGGAATGGCTGCTCGAGAAGAAATCATGATGCCAGCACTCACCATTTGGTCGGATCGGTGTGAGCACACCGCCCGTTGATTTTCATCTGGCGGTCATTGGCGCCGGACCGGCAGGGCTGAGCGCTGCCGCGCGCGCGGCTGAAATCGATCGCCGTATGCAGCGCACCACCCCGAGCTACGTGCTGCTCGAGGGCTCGCCGAAGGTTGCCAAGACCATCCAGCGCTACCAGAAGGGTAAGCATGTCATGGCGGAGCCCGGTTTCCTGGAGCTGCGCAGCGACGTGCGATTTGGGGCCGGAAGCCGCGAAGGGATTCTCGAGGGCTGGGTCCAGGATGCCACGCGACTCGGCGTCAATATCCGCTACAACGCGGAGGTCAAAAAGATCACCGGCCAGAGCGGCGACTTTTCCATCCAGACCACCGATGGAAAGACCCTGCGCGCGGCCCACGTGGTGCTGGCGATCGGGCTGGAAGGCAACCCGCGGCGCCTGGGCGTGGCCGGCGAGCAGTACGACGAGGTGCAGTACCAGGTCGACGATCCGAAGGAATATCGCGACGAGACCATCCTGGTATTCGGAGCGGGCGATGCCGCCATCGAAAACGCTTTGGCCTTGAGCGAGCAGAACGATGTCTGGATCGTCAATCGAAGCAAGGAGTTCAGCCGCGCCAAGGACGGCAATCTCAATGCCATCCTGGCCGCCATCAGTGACCGGCAACGCCGCCTGGGCGGCTACTACGAGACCAAGCCTAAGTCGATCACACGCGGCGAACCCGGGGCGCCGCCGCTGGTGGTCACGCTGGAGACGCCCGCCGGGCCCAAGACCGTGAACTGTCATCGCGTGGTCGCACGGCTCGGTGCGGATCCGCCGCGCGCGTTCGTCGAGTCGATCGGTATCCGCTTTCCCGGTCCGCAGCGCGATGCGATTCCCGCACTGTCGCGACGCTACGAGACCAATGTACCGGGTGTATTTATCGTCGGCTCGCTGGCGGGGTATCCGCTGATCAAGCAGGCCATGAACCAGGGCTATGACGTCGCCGAATATATCTATGGCAACGACATCAAGCCGGCCGACTATCCACTGCTCGAGTGGCAGCTGTGCGGCACGCCGTTCGAGCGCGAAGCGGATGAGCTGCTGGATCGCTTCAAGTCCATCGTGCCGATGTTCCGCGAGCTCAATGCGCTGGCCTTTCGTGAGCTGATGATTGAAAGCACGGTCATCGTCGCTTATCCCGATGGTCCCGAATACGAGGAAGCCAAGCGCAAGGTCGACGCGCTGCGGCAGAGCATTGCCGGCCGGCCCGGCAAACCGCGCGTTACGCGCGTGATCCACGAAGGCGATGTGATCTATCAGCCGGGCGATTTCGGCACGTCATTCTTCACCATTGCCTACGGCGAAGCGACGCTGCAGACCGAGGGGCCCACCCCGGTGACCACGCAGCTGAAGCTCGGCGAGTTCTTCGGCGAGATGAGCCTGCTCTCGGGCCGGCCGCGCACCGAGCGCGCGATCGCCGGCGCGGGCTGCATTCTCATGGAGACGCCGCGCCGGACCATGGTGAAGCTCATGAACTCCAACGAGGAGGTTCGTAGCGGCATCGACTGGATCTTCGTGGTACGCGAGCTGCAGCGGCATTTCGCGCCGCAGGCGAGCGCGCGGGACCTGCGCGAAATCGCCGGACAGGTTGCGGTGCGTCGCTTCAAGGCCGGGGAGTCGATTTTCGCCGAGGGCGATCCGGGCGAAAGCCTGTTCATCGTGCGATCGGGCAGCGTGACCCTGTCGCGCCGGCGCAATGGGCAGGATCTGATGGTGTCGCAGGTGCCGGGTGGTGAACTGGTGGGCGAGATGTCGCTCATGGGGGACTCATTGCGGCGCGAATCGGCGCGCGCCACGGTCGCCTCCGAACTCATTGAAGTACGGCGCGCGGAATTCCTGCAGCTCTCCAAGCGCCTCGATGCGCCGCTGGACCTGCTGCAGCGGTCCGCCAGCGAACACGTCACCGAAAGCGCACGCATGGAAGTGCGCCCGGAGGCGAGTTCGGTCATGAATTTCCTGATGTCGCAGGGCCTCGGCGAGGCGACCAATGTGCTGGTGATCGATGAGGCTCTGTGCGTGGGTTGCGATAACTGCGAGAAGGCCTGCGCGGAGACGCACGGCGGAATTTCGCGGCTGGATCGCAAGGCCGGCGCTTCGTTCGCACAGGTGCACATCCCGATTTCCTGCCGCCATTGCGAGCAGCCGCATTGCATGAAGGACTGCCCGCCGAACGCCATCAAGCGCTCGGCCAACGGCGAGGTGTTCATCGACGACACCTGCATCGGCTGCGGCAACTGCCAGGTCAATTGCCCCTATGGCGTGATTCGCATGGCCTACGAGGCGCCGCAGAAGCCTGGCCTGCTGTCGTGGCTGATGTTCGGCAAAGGACCGGGCGTCGGGGAGGAGCACGACTATCATCCGACCGCCGCGGCCAAGGCCAAGGGCAAGAAGGCCACCAAGTGCGACGCCTGCAGCACCGTTAACAACGGGCCTGCCTGCGTCAAGGCTTGTCCGACCGGCGCCGCGATGCGCATCGGTCCCGCGCAGTATCTCGACCTGGCCGACCAGCAGCGCCGATGATTCACGAGAGCCTGCTGCGCTATCGCGGCGCTCGCTACAGCTGGTGGGCGCTGGGTCTTTGCATCGCATCCTCACTGCTCTATGCAACCCAGGGCGGCCGCCAGGAGCCGGGTGGGGGAACCTGGCAGGGCTACGTACTCGGCACCGCCGGTGCATTGCTGATCGTCTGGCTGGCGCTGCTCGGGGTGCGCAAGCGCCGCTACAGCTCCGGCGCGGGTTCGGTGCAGGGCTGGACCTCCGCGCATGTCTGGCTGGGACTGGCGCTGCTGCTGGTGGCGACACTGCACTGCGCGGGACGCTTCGGCTGGAACGTGCACACGCTGGCCTATGTGCTCATGTGCGCCGTGATCGGCAGCGGAATCTTCGGTGTCTACGTGTATCTGTCCACGCCGCGGCAGCTATCCGCCAACAGCAATGGATTGGCGCGGGCCGCGCTGTTTGCCGAGCTGTTCGATCTGGACCGCAAGGGACGCGAGCTTGCCGGCAAGTGCGATCCGGCCGTGAACACCGCGGTCAAGAGCAGCATCGAGCGGACTATGATCGGCGGCGGAGTCACCGCGCAGCTGCTGGGCCTCGATCGCTCGCTGTTCATGCGGGCGGATCCGCAGGCCGTGGGCGCTGGCGGCGCCATCGTGGTCGCCAATGCCGATCAGCAGGGCGTCATCGACGATGTGGCGCGACGCGTGCCGCGCGCCGCCAAGCGCACCGAGGCGGCGAATCTGCAGGCGCTGATCGTGCTGTTGTGTCGCCGCCAGGCGGTGCTGCGCCGCATCCGTCGCGACATCCGCCTGCATGCCTGGCTGCGTCTGTGGCTGTATGTTCATGTGCCGATCACGATCGCGCTGATCCTGGCGCTGATCGTGCACATCGTGACCACGTTCATGTACTGGTGATGCCATGGACGTGTTGCTGCGACAAGTGCGTCAGGGCGCCGATGGCGCCATCGAGTACCAGGACACGGAACTGTCCGCGGAGTCGCTCTCGGTTGGCAGCGCTGCGGATTGCACTATCCAGCTGTTGGGCGAGGGCGTCGCACCCCGGCACGCGACCATCCGCGGCGCCGGTGCGCAACTGTCGATCAGCTGCTTTCGCGGCTGCAAGGTCGCGGTCAACGGTACCCTCACTACTGCCTCGCCGCTCAAGGTGGGCGACCTGGCCGAAATCGGCGGCAACCGGCTGCGCCTGGTCGAGCCCCCGGCCGGGTTCGAGGCCGCCATCGAAATCGAAGCGAACGCACAGGTGGATGCGAGTGCCTACGAGCAGGCGTTCCGTACCACGCTGGATGAAACCTGGTTATCCAAGCGCCGTGCTGCCTGGGTGCTCGCGGCGCTGGTGCTGCTGCTGGGATTTCTCGTGCCCCTGGTCAGCATTGCCCCGCAACGCGCGGGACACCCCCCGCCCTCGATGCTGCCCAGCGATCATTTCTGGAGCGCCGGTCCGCTGATTCCGGCGCATGAGCTCGCGGCCGGGCAGCACTGCAGCAGCTGCCATCAGCAGCTATTCGTGCATGTGCAGGACACCGCCTGCCATGAATGCCACAAGTCGATTGCCGATCACGTGCAGGCCGCGCGCCTGGCCCAGACCAAGCTCGGGCCTACGCTGCGCTGTGCCGAATGTCACCGGGAACACAAGGCCACGGTGTCGGGCCTGGTGGTGCGCGACGATGCGCTGTGCACCGATTGTCACGCCAAGTCGGACACGCGCTTCGGATCGCTCAAGGTCAAGCCGGTGACCGGATTCACGCGCGAGGCTCATCCGGCCTTCACGGTCAGCCTGCTCAAGCCCGCGGCGAAGCCGGATGCCGCGGGTCTCATCGACTGGCAGCCGGTGCGCGAGCCCATCGCCACCGCGCGGGAACAGTCCAACCTCAAGTTCTCGCACGGGCAGCACCTCGACCCGGCGCATGTGACCCGGACCAGCGATGGCGGTGCGCTTGGCTGTGCGGACTGTCACACGCCCGATGCCGATGGCGAGCACTTCGTGCCCATCACGATGCAGCGCTCCTGCGGCTCGTGCCATGAGCTCACTTTTGACCCGGACGCGCCCGAGCGGGTACTACCGCACGGCCGCCCGCGGGATGCCATCCTGCTGATCCAGGATTATTTTGCCCGCAAGGCAGTCGATCCGACCCCGGTCAAACCCGCGGTGCAACGCCGCCGCCTGCCGGACCAGCCGGTGGTCGAAGAGGTGTCCTGCAGCGGACCGGCCTTTCCATGCGCGATGAAGCGCGCCCAGGCCGAGATCGAAAACCAGTTCAAGACCCGCGGCTGCGCCAGCTGCCACAACGTCAACGATACCCATGCCGCCGAACTGCCCGATCGATTTCAGATTCTTCCGGTACGATTGACGCGCGACTACTTTCCCGATGTGCACTTCAGCCATAAGTTGCACTCGGTGCAGAAGGACAAGAGCGGCGACACCGCCTGCCTCTCATGCCATGCGGTCAAGCAATCCAAGTCGAGTGCGGATGTTTTCGTACCCGATCTGCCGAAATGTCTTGACTGCCACAGTGAACGCCTGACCGTCGATCGGGTGACGCTGCAGTGTTCGAGTTGCCACAGCTATCATCCGACGACAATAATCGCCCGCACCAGGGAGGCCGACGTCCAGTGACAGGACAGCAGCGAATATTGGCGGCTTTGATTGCGGCGTCGCTCGTCTCGTGCGGCGGCGGCGGACCGGCCGTGGAGTCGACCGGCACAGCCCCTGGCGGTTCCGGCGGCAGTGGCTGCACCGGATCGTGTGCCAGCGCCAGTACCTTTCTGACCGTCGCTGACGTGCAGCAGGTGATCGCCCAGGGGGTTGCCGAAGCCCAGGCACGCAGCCTTCATGCCACCATCGCGGTTGTGGATCGGGTCGGCAATGTGCTGGCTGTGTATCGGATGGGAGCAGCCGCGAATCGTACGACCCTGATCGCGACCGCCGTGGACGCCGCCGGCAACCCCGTCGTCAACACCGGCCTCGAAGGCATCCGGTTGCCGGCCGCCAGCGGTCCGCTCAGCGGCGTAAACCTGGATGAGCTGGCGGCGATCGCCAAGGCGATTACCGGCGCCTATCTTTCGAGCGAAGGTAATGCGTTCTCCTCGCGCACCGCGAGCCAGATCGTGCAGCAGCACTTCGATCCGGGCACAGCCGGTGCGCCAAGCGGCCCGCTGTTTGGCGTGCAGTTCAGCCAGCTCGCCTGCTCGGACCTGGTCAATCATTCCGCCGGCACGGCACCCACCGTCGGTCCGCAGCGCTCGCCGCTCGGGCTGTCGGCCGATCCGGGCGGCTTTCCGCTGTACAAGGGCGGGACCGTGGTCGGCGGTGTCGGCGTGCTCGCCGACGGTCTCTACAGCATCGATGCCGACTTTTCGTCGGACAAGATCGATCTCGATGAGGCCATCGCCATGGCCGCGACTTACAACTATGGCGCGCCGACGGACCGTCGGGCCGATGAAATCACGGCCGGCGGCCTGAGCCTGCATTACACCAACATTGAGTATGGCGCGCTGTCGGCGAATCCGGCCAACGCGCCCGCCTATGCGTCGCTGACCGGTGCCGATGGCACGCTGATCGCTGTCACGGGCTACGCCGACGGCCTCATCCATGCGGGCACCGCCTTCGGTCAGCCGGCATCGGGTGTGCGTTCCGAAGGCGGAGTGAATTTCCCCGGCCTGGACGCCTACGTGCTGGTCGATGCAGCGAACGCGCCGCGCTTTCCGATTCAGGGCGGCACGGACGGCGCCAATGCGCTGACCCAGGCCGAAGTGCTGCAGATATTGCAGTCGGCACTGGGAGTGGCCAATCAGGCGCGCGGCCAGATTCGATTGCCGCTGGGTAGCAGTGCCCGGGTATCGATCACGGTGGTCGATACGCTCGGGGTCCCGCTCGGCTTTGTGCGTTCGCAAGACGCACCACTGTTCGGCGCCGACGTCGCACTGCAGAAGGCCCGCACCGCAGCGCTGTTGTCCTCGGCAACGGCGGCGGCGTTCATCGGATCATTGCCGCCCGCACAGTACATCTCGACCGGCACCGCAGGACTGACCTCCAATGGGCAGGTGCCCCTGGGCGCTTATATGAGCGCAGCGCAGACCTTCAACGCCGATGCGACCGCCTTTGCAGATGGCGTCATCGCGTACAGCGATCATGCCGTCGGCAATCTCGCCCGGCCGCTGTTCCCGGACGGCATCGATGGCAGCCCCAATGGCCCCTTCAGCAAACCGCTGAGCCAGTGGAGCGTGTTTTCCACCGGCCTGCAGCTCGACGTCTCGATCAATGCCATTCTGCAGCACGTGCTCTACGCCGTGGGCGGCGGAGTGCCGGATGTGACGCCAGGCTGCGCCGGAGTGGGACTGCTGGTGCCGCCGCTTGCCACGCCCACCACGCTGACACCGAGCACCGCTGCGCCGCGCATCGCCAACGGGCTGCAGATTTTCCCGGGCAGCGTGCCGATCTATCGCGGCTCGACGCTGGTGGGGGCGATCGGCGTCTCCGGCGATGGCGTCAGCCAGGATGATATGGTCGCCTTCCTCGGCCTGCAGCGCGCCAGCACGGCGCTCAACGGCTCGGTCAACCAGGCGCCGAAAAACCGCCGCGCAGATACGCTGTCGCCGCACGGCACGCGGCTGATCTACGTGCAGTGTCCGCAGTCGCCGTTCCTGAACAGCGACCAGGAGAATGTCTGCGATGGGTATTGATCGTACCCTCGCGTCGGGGTTGGCCGCGCTGATCCTGGCGGTTGCCGCGCTGCCCGCGGCGGCGCAGACCGATACCAAGCCCGATACCAAGGCCGAGACCTGTTATCGCGACGACACCGGCCGCATCGTCAAGCGGCGTCTGCCCGGCACGGTCGAAGTGCCCTGTCCAACCGAGCGCCTGTCGGCGCCGGAGCTTCGAAAATACGATTCGAATGGACCCACCACAGAGCAGCCGCAGACACCGCAGGCCGAGCCGCCCGGCTTCGACCGCGGTCCACCGCCCGCAGCATCGCCGATCCCGCTGCCGGGACTGGCCGACTATGTGGAATCGGTGCCGGTGCCGGATCGCTGGCGCATAGTCGATGCGCTCGGCTACAAGAACAACCCGCTCGATCCGTACAACCGCAATTCGCTCAAGGCGGATAAGCCTTTCAGCGGCGACTGGTTCTACAACATCAGCGCTATCTCCGACTCGACCTACCTGTACCGCAATATCGTCTCCGCCGTGGGCAACGCCTCGACCGAGCGTGCCGGCAGCAACGATGTCTTCGGACACACCGGTGGATTCAACGCGGTGGAGAATCTCACCACCGACTTTGTAATCTACAAGGGCGACACCGTGTTTCGGCCGCCTGACTGGCAGTTCCGGTTTACGCCGGTGTTCAACTACAACTACGCCAAGGTCGATGAAGTCGGCCTGCTGAACATCGATCCGCGTGAGGGCACCACGCGTTCGGACCAGTTCATCGGCATACAGAACGCGTTTGCCGAGAAGCGCCTGCGCACGGTGTCGGATCGTTTCGATTTCGACAGCGTCCGAATCGGCATTCAACCCTTCTCGAGCGATTTTCGCGGCTTCCTGTTCCAGGACAATCAGCTTGGTGTCCGCTTCTTCGGTACCCGCGACAACAATATCTTCCAGTACAACCTGGCTTACTTCCGCCGCATCGACAAGGACACCAACAGCGAGCTCAATGACCTGACCCAGCCGCTGCGTCACGACGATATCGTGGTGGCAAATCTCTACTGGCAGGATATGCCGGTGCGCGGTTTCACCTCCCAGGGAACGGTGCTGTACAACCACAATACCGAGGGCGGTGAACAGCACTATGACTCCAATGGCTTCCTGGTGCGCCCGTCACAGATCGGACTGGAGGCGCAGCGTAACTACGATGTGGTCTACCTCGGCTACAATGGCGATGGCCATTTCGGCCGCACCAACGCCACCGCCTCGTTCTACTACGCCACCGGCCACGAGCAGCCGGGGGTTTTCAGCTATTCGCGGGTCGACATCAGCGCGGCCTTCGCGGCCATGGAGATATCGCGCGATTTCGACTGGATACGGGCCCGGCTGTCGCTGCTCTACGCCACCGGTGACAGCAACCCGTACGATCGCAAGGCGACCGGCTTCGACGCGGTGTTCGAGAACCCGCAGTTCGCCGGTGGCGATACCAGTTACTGGATCAGCCAGGCGGTGCCGCTGATCGGCGGCGGCGGTGTCACGCTGACCTCCGGCAACGGCGTGCTGCCGGACCTGCGATCCTCCAAGGGCGAAGGCCAGTCGAACTTCGACAATCCCGGCCTCATGCTGGGCGGCCTGGGCGCCGACCTCGACGTATTGCCGACGCTGCGCGTCTCGATGAACCTGAACACCATCTATTTTGCGAACACGGCCGTGCTGGCGGCACTGCGTAACCAGCCGATCGACAGCAAGCACGTCGGCGAGGATGCGTCGATCTCGCTGACGTATCGGCCGCTGATGTCGCAGAACATAGTGCTGCGCACTTCCTACGCGCGCCTGTTCACGGCCAGTGGATTCGATGCGCTGTTTCCTCACATGAATCCCAATTACTTTCTCCTGAACGTGATCTTGGCCTACTGATGCCTGGTGTCCACATGCAATCCGCCGTCGCTGCCGCTGCGTTGCTGAGCCTCGCGGTTACCTTCACGGCTGCGGCGGGTGAACCGATCGCGCGTCATTACGTGACGGCGCCGCCTTCGCCCATGAACCAGTCGCCGGAGATGGCCACCGCGAAGAGCGAAGGTTGTCGTTCCTGCCACACCCAGACCGACAATGCGACCATGCATTCCAATACCGCGGTCAATCTGGGCTGCACCGACTGCCATGGGGGCGATGCGGGCGTCAGCCTGGCCGCAGGGATCAAGCGCGGTGCGAGCGAATATCAGAAGACGCAGGACAGCGCGCACGTGCTGCCGCGCTATCCCTCCGAGTGGCATTACCCCTCGAGTGCCAATCCGCAGCGCAGCTATACGCTGCTCAACCGCGAAGCGCCCGAATTCATCCGCTTCATCAACCCGTCGGACTTCCGCGTGGTGCGGGAATCCTGCGGCGCCTGCCATCGCGAGATCATCGAGGCCTCGGTGCGCAGCCTGCATGCCACCAGCGCCATGTTCTGGGGCGGCGCCTCTTATAACAACGGCATTCTGGATTTCAAGAATTACATTCTTGGCGAGTCCTACAGCCGCGAAGGTGTCGGCACCTCGATCAAGGGTCCTGTCATCCCGGATCACGAGGCGGCCTTCAACGCCGGCATCGTGCCGGCGCTATTGCCGCTGCCCGCATGGGAGACGATCAAGCCGGGCGACATCTTCCGCATCTTCGAACGCGGCGGCCGCAACGCCGGCAATATCTTCTCCGAAACGGGACTGCCGGATGCCACCGGCGAGCTGCAGAAACTCGAGGAGCCCGGCCGCCCGGACTTCCGTGCTTCGAACCGCGGTCCGGGCACCGGCGCGCGCATTTCCGTGCCGGTCATCAACATTACCAAGACGCGCCTCAACGACCCGAATCTCTGGTTCATCGGCACCAACGATCAGCCGGGCGACTACCGACAGTCCGGTTGCGCAGCCTGTCACGTGGTATACGCCAACGACAAGGATCCCAAGCACTCGAGTGTCTACGCCGCCGCCGGCCATGACGGCACTTCGCAGACGCTGGATCCGACCATCGATCACGCCGCATCCGGCCACCCGGTGCAGCACGCCTTCACCCGAGCGGTGCCGACCAGCCAATGCATGGTCTGCCACATGCACCAGCCCAACATGTTCATGAACAGCATGCTCGGCTACACCATGTGGGATTACGAGTCGGACGCGCCGGCAATGTGGCCCGACAAGCAGCAGTACCCTTCCGCCAAGCGCATGCGCGAAGTGCTGGATCGCAACCCCGAGGGCGCGGCGCCGCGCGGCAAATGGGCCGACGTCGATTTCCTGCGGGGCGTCGCCGATCTGAACCCGACGCTCAAGGACACCCAGTTCGCCGACTATCACGGCCACGGCTGGAATTTCCGCGCCGTGTTCAAGCGCGACCGCGCCGGCAACCTGCTCGATGCCAAGGGCGCGATGGTGGCGGACGATGATCCGCAGAAGTTCCAGAAGGCCGTGCATCTGGCATCGACGCATGTCGATGTGGGCATGCAGTGCGTGGACTGCCACTACTCGCAGGACAATCACGGCAACGGTCACATCTATGGCGAGGTGGCGGCGGCAGTGGAAATCGGCTGCAAGGACTGCCACGGCACGGTCAGCAGCTATCCCAATGCCTACACCTCCGGTCCCGCCGCGCTCAATGGCGGCGTCGACCTGATGGCGCTGCGCACGCCGGACGGCAGGCGGCGCTTCGAGTGGATCGGCGGCAAGTTCTACCAGCGCTCGATGCTGGATCCGAAGCTCGAATGGCAGGTGAGCCTGGTCAAGGACTCGGTGACCCCCGGCAATCCCGCCTATAACGAGAAGGCGGCACGCGCCAAGCTCATGAGCAGCGATACGGCCAAACAGGACTGGGGGCTGGGTGTGCCGATGCAGGCGCTGGCGCACAGCGACAAGAATATGGAGTGCTATACCTGCCATACCTCGTGGACCACGAGCTGCGGCGGCTGCCACCTGCCGATCGAGGCCAACAACAAGACCGCGCGCCATCATTACGAAGGCGGCGAGACCCGCAACTACGCGACCTACAATCCGCAGGTCGCGCGCGACGACATGTTCCTGCTCGGACGCCGCGAGACCGCGGCGGGCGGCAAGATTGCGCCGTTCCGGTCGAGCTCCGCGCTGGTGCTGTCATCCACCAACTCGAATCGTGAGCGCATCTACGTCCAGCAGGCGCCGATCTCGGCCAGCGGTTACAGCAGCCAGGTGTTCAACGCGCACTATCCGCACACCGAACGCAAGGTCGAGACCAAGACCTGCGATGACTGCCATATTTCGGCGGACAACGACAACAACGCCATCATGGCGCAGCTGCTGATGTACGGTACCAACTTCATCAATTTCGTCGGCTACAACGCCTATGTTGGCGGCGCCGGCGAGATCAACGCGGTCACCGTCACCGAGTGGGACGAGCCCCAGGCAGTGATCGGCAGCTACCTGCACCGCTATGCCTACCCCGACTGGTACGCCGCGCATCTCAAGCGCGATCGCGTGCTGCAGCACGCGACCCAGCACTCGGCCGGCGATGCCCAGTGCCTGCAGCTGCGCGGAGAATATCTGTACGTGGCCGAAGGCCACCGCGGCATGCGCGTCTACGACGTGGCCAGCGTTGCCAATAAAGGCGTGTCCGAGGGCATCGTCACGACCCCGTTCAGCCCGCTGGGCGACAACACCCACATCGGCTCGAGCGATGCGACCTGCGTGGCGCTGCCGACCAACCAGCCGATCAATCCGGCACGCAACGTCGGCGACAAGATGCGGGTGGACAACCAGGAGTCGCCGTTTCACCCGATGTACGACTATGCGTACATCACGGACGCGCGCGAAGGCCTGATCCTGACCAACGTCAATACGCTGGTCGATGGCGATCCGCGCAACAACCTCCTCAAGCGTGCGGTGACCTGGAACCCGGACGGCGTGCTCAATGGCGCGCGGCACCTGGCCATCGGCGGCTACTACATCTACATCACGACCCCCAGGGGCCTGGTGGTCGTCAGCGTGGATGACCCGCTGCACCCGAAGCTGATCGCGCAGCTGGCGATGGATGATCCTCGGGCGAGCGCGCTGCAGTTCCGCTATCTGTTCGTCACCGACGCGCACGGCCTGGAGGTGGTGGATGTCACTCACCCGGAGAGCCCACGCCTGGTGCCGAACAACGCGATCGCCATCGCAGATGCGCAGCGCGTCTACGTTGCGCGCACTTATGCCTACGTTGCCGCGCGCAAGGAGGGGCTGGTCATCGTCAATGTCGAGCACCCCGAGGCGATGCGCGAACAGCAGCGCTTCAACGCCGACGGCAAGCTCACCGACAGCCGCGATGTGGTGGTGGCCTCGACCAACGCGTCGCTGTTCGCCTACGTGGCCGACGGCAGCGGCGGGCTTAAGGTGCTGCAGCTGACCTCGCCCGAATCGCAGCCGAAATTCTATGGGTTCAGTCCCGAGCCGCGGCCGCAGCTGATTGCCAGTTACGCCACTTCAAAGGCGGCGCTGAGCCTGTCCAAGGGGCTCGATCGCGACCGTGCCATCGATGAGACCGGCAACCAGATCGCCGTGTTCGGCCGGCGCGGGACGCGCGCGCTGAGCAACGAGGAGACCCAGCGGCTGTACCTGGATGCCTCGGGCAAGCCCTGGTATGTCCGCGATACGCCCGTGCACCCTGGGCAAACCGCGCAGGCGCTGCAGCCCGGCCATTGAGCATGCGGCTCATCATCGCAGCAACCGCGTTGCTGATCGCCGGTTCAGCGCTGGCGGCCGACGCGCCGCCGGCCGACTACAAGCATCTGGGGGTCGCCACCTGCGCCTCGAGCGTGTGTCACGGCAAGCTTACGGCCCAGACCGGACGCGATGTGGCACTGAACGAGTACCGGATCTGGTCGCATGATGATTACCATTCGCGCGCCTTCAAGGACCTCAGCAATACCCAGTCGCAATCGATCGCCTCCAAGCTCGGTCTGGCCAGTGCCGCCACCGCCAAGATCTGCCTGGATTGCCATGCCGACAATACGGCGCCGGCGAACCGCGGGCCGAAGTTTCAGTTATCCGACGGCGTCGCCTGCGAGGCCTGTCATGGCGGGGCGGAGAAGTGGATTGAAACCCATACGCAGAAGAATGCGACTCACGCTGACAACCTGGCGCGCGGCATGTACCCGAGCGAGCAACCGTTGCGGCGCGCGGAGCTGTGCCTGTCCTGCCACCTGGGAACGAAGGACAAGTTTGCCACGCATATGATCATGGGAGCCGGTCATCCGCGCCTGCGCTTCGAACTGCAGGTGTTCACCTTCAATCAGCCCGCGCATGTACAGATCGATGCCGACTACGTGCAGCGCAAGGGCAAGATCGACGACATGAATCTGTGGGTTACCGGTCAGCTCGAGAACGCCCGGCGCTACCTCGAATTACTGCAGACCCGCTCCACGGTGCCCGATAGCTTCCTGCCCGACTTTGCGCTGTACGACTGCTTCAGCTGCCACCATCCCATGGACAAGCAGCGCTGGACCCGGGCGCGCGCCGGCAATGGCATCCTTCCTGGAACCTTACGCCTGCAGCGATCACAGCTGGTGACCATCCAGGTGATCACCGAAGTGCTGGCTCCCGACGCGCTGCCGGAACTGCTCGGCGATACCGACGCGCTGATGCATGCAGGGCAGGTCGACCTGGCTTCGATGCGCGCCGCCGCGCAGAAACTGCATGCATGGATCGATGCCCATGACGGTTGGGCGCGCAAACAGTATTCGGCCGATGAAATAGCGCGGGTGCGAAAGACTGTCATCCGCTATGCCGCCGAGGACAAGGCCAGCGACTTCGGCGCCGCCGAGCAGGTGGTGATGGGGATGGACAGCCTGAGCTACGCGGCGGGCGATCATGAGCGCCGCAAGGCCGCGCTCGATGCGCTATACAATTCGGTCAAGAGCGCGTCCAGTTTCGATCCGACCCAATTCGCCGGCGTTGCGCGCGGCGCGCTCAATCAGTTCTAGAGAACGTGAACGAATTCGCCGCAGTTACGCATCCGGGCGCCCGCGAGGGCGACAATCAGGACGTGGTCGGCTGGGATGTGGAGCATCAGCTCTGGTTCGTGGCGGACGGCATGGGCGGTTACTCGCGCGGCCAGGAAGCGAGCCGCCTGGTCAAGGAAACGTTGCTGGCGCAGATCGGCCAGATGGAGCTGCCGGCCGCCGTGCTCAAGGCGCACGAGGTCGTACGCGAAGCCGCGGAGCAGGGCATAGGCGATCATCGCATGGGTTCCACCGTGGTCTGCGCGCAGATCAGTCGCCACGACTGCCGCATCGTCTGGGTTGGCGACAGCCGGGCCTATCTTTGGCGTCAGGGTGCGCTGCAGCGGCTCACGCGCGATCACTCCTTCGTCGAGGCACTGCGCGAGACCGAACCGCTGACGGAGACGCAGATGCGCAGCCATCCGAACGCCAGCGTGGTGCTGCAGACTCTTGGGATGGGCACCCCAGTACCCTCCGAGCGCATGCAGAAGCTGCGCCGCGGGGACTGGATAGTGCTGTGCAGTGATGGGGTGCCGGTGGAATTGCGTGACAATGAGATCGCGCATATTCTGCAGGCGAGCGCCAATCCGCAGCAGGCGGCGCAGCAGCTGGTCGATGGTGCCTTGAAAAAGGGCGGGCGCGATAACACCAGCGCGGTGGTCGTGCAGCACGAAGGCCCACCGTCGAGCGGTCTGATGGCCTCACTCACCCGGCTCGACACCGCGGTCATCGGTTGGATTGCTGCGCTGGCCGGCGTAGTACTGGCCGCGGCGGTAGTGATCGTCGCCTGGCGATTGCGCGCCGGGCACTAGGGATCGGGACGCGAAAGATATATGGCCGACAGAAAATTCACGCTCAAGAAATTGCCAAACGGGCCTGTGATCCCCCTCACCGGCGAGGTCAGCGTGGGACGCAGCGCCGAGAGCGGACTGAAAATCGTGGAAGGCAGCCCATCGCGCAAGCATGCATTGCTCACGCTCGCCGATGATGGCGTGTCGGTGCAGGATCTCGGCTCGACCAACGGCACCTTCGTCAATGACAAGCGCATCGATGCCAAGGTCAAGCTCAACACCAATGATCGGGTGCGCTTCGACGTCGAGGAATATCTGTTTCATATCGAGGAGCCTCCGGCTCCTCCGAGCGACCTCACCGTGCGTCGCGCGATGCCTCCCAAGGAGGTCATCGCCGATGTCGGCCGCGTGAAGGTGCCCGCCGGATGGGTTGACAACGCGGCAGCCCAGGGCGGCGCCAAGACACAGTTCATGACGCCCGAGCAGATGGAGGCCGAGCGTCGGCGCATGCAGTCGAGCGCGGCCGCGGTCGATCCCCTCGGCAACGTCGAGACTCCGCTGTTAATCGTGCCCGGCAACCCGGATGGCGCCATGCGCGTGCAACTGCGCTCGGCCTCGACCGACAAGAAAGAATGGACCGTCGGCAGCGAGGGCGAGCGGGAAATTCTGATCAAGCGCGTGGGTGTCTCGGCGCTGCACGCCAAGATCGTCAACGACGGCACGCGCTGGAAAGTAGTCGATCAGCTCTCGGCCAATGGCACCTTCGTCAATGGCAAGCGCTGCAACGTCAGTTATCTGGGCTCCGGCGATCGCATATCGTTCGGAACCGTGGAGTGCGTGTTCCAGTTGCCGACCGGCGGTGGCGCGGCGCGCTCTGCGGAACCCGGCGCGCGCGCGGGATTGAGCAAGGTGCTCATGATTGCGGGTGTCTCGTTCGCAGTTACGCTGGTCTTGCTGTACTTCCTGTTACGCCGGTTGGGGTGGCTGTAGTCTTGATCTCTGGGAACCAATGGCTCCAGGCCTGAGGTGTCTCGCAAAGAAGCGGCAATCGAGGTCACGACCGACCTTCCGGTCAAAATCGCATGTGTCTCTCTGTCCTTATATGGCGGGTAACTGCTCGCTTTGTCCCATAGGCGTGGCGATATGAAGCCGGCCACGGCCTTGGCGTTTGGCTTCAAAACAGGCTTGATCGGCGCGCTCTAACCAAGTCTTGGCATCTGCCATTAACGTTGTGTTCATGGCCACGCCAATGCTTGCGCCGGTCGTGTAGCGTGATCCTCCCCAGACAATCTCCAAGGGGTTTAGTGCCTGCAGTAGCTGTTGACCAATGTGTTTCGCGCGATTCTCGGAGCAGTTGTCAAGAATGATGGCAAACTCATCTCCTCCCAGTCGCCCGACAATATCCGAGAAGCGCACCGCAAGCCGGCACGCCTCGGCGACCTTGCATAGCACAGCATCGCCAGCGGCATGGCCGGCTGCATCGTTTACAGCCTTGAATCGATCGAGGTCGATCGCCATTACAGCGGCCGGGCGGTCTAAGTGACGAGACTTTCCGAAAACAGTATGAAGCCGCTCCTCAAACTCAGTCCGATTACTGAGACCGGTGAGCGGATCACGCGTGGCTCTGTGCTGCAAGTCCCGCGTGCGGCCGACGTCGAGCGTCACATCATGAAATACAATGACGATGCCGCTCACTAGACCCGTCGTTTCCAACACGGGAGAGACGATGTCGGTCACGTGACAAAAGGTCCCGTCGGCCCGAATCAGCAAACAGGCCCGATCTCGCCGAAACACCTTTCCATGCAGGGCACTTTGACCTATCAAATTCGCGGCGGCCTTGGAGGTTTCAGGATCCAACAGGTGGATCACCTCGTCAATGCGGCGGCCCTCAACCGCGTTCGTAGTCAGGCGCAACAAGGACTCGGCCGCGGCGTTGATATAGGTAATGTGCGTTTGCGCATCCGTGGTGATGACGGCATCGTCAATGGACTGCAGCGTAATCCGCAGTCGCTCGCGCTCTTCGGCGAGCTTTCCCTCCGCGCGCCGCCGTGCCTCGAGGCTTTCGATTTGCGCGATCAGATGGATCGGCAAACCCTCCTCATCGCGCAGGGCCGAGACGGCCACTTGCGCCCATATCCAGTGACCGTCCTTATGTTGAAAACTACGCACGATACTGTAGGCATCAATCTCACCGGATAGGAGTGGCTTCAGGCGAGCTTCGCCCTCCTTCCAGCTCTCGGGCTTGGCAGGTCCTCCTGGCGGGAGCGCTCGTAACTCTTCGGCGGTATAGCCAAGCATCTGTTGTAGCGCGATGTTGCTGTAGATCCAGATGCCATTGAGATCGAATATCAACATCCCGATCGGGGAATGCTCCATCGATTCGCGAAATCGCCGTTCGCTGATTCGCAGTGCTCGGTCAGCTGCGCGACGCGCGTCGCTTCCCAAACCCACCGCGATCGGCGGCATCACGGTGGCTAGTAGTGCAATCACCGGCAGTCCCAGCAAAGAAGCGCTCGTCAATGCGGTGGGGTCGAGGCCGATGGGGCGAATCCCGAGGATCCAGAGATTCGTAATCATGAGTCCAAAGCACAAGCTCATCAGCGAGGCACCCAAGCCACCCATTCGAAACGCCACTACCAGGAGCAGGAGGCCCATCGAGACGAAGGGGAATCTCAAGTAGCTAAAAGTCAAGTAGCAGCCGATGAGACACACGAGCAGTGTCAATGCATTGATTGCAAGAAATCGTCCTTGCAGCAGGCGCCTGAACCCCTTGACGCTGAATAACATGATCGGAGGACCCAGGAGACAGGCACCGATGGCGTGGGATGACCACCACTGGAGGGTGCCTTCCCCGAACGGAATCGCAAAATTCATGTAAAGGACAAGCCCCGCCCCGACCGCTGCGATCCCTGGAATCGCAATGCCAAATATCGCAGTCATGATGGCGGCTTGGTTAACCGTGATATAGGGATACGGAAATCGCCAGGCGCGAAAGACCGCGACCATCATGACGATCTCCATCAGGCCGACCCAGGTAAGCAACGCGGCGATTGGCAACGATCTATGGGCCGCAACCATATTGGCAATCAAGAGTGCGGCCACCACTGAGATAGTTGCGCTAACCCATCGAATTCGTGGCAGGCGGATCAAGACTGCCGCGGCTATCGCGTTGCCAGGCCAGAAAAGCGATATGCCTTCCGGTCCACGGGTAAGCAGTAAGGCTATACAGGAGGACACAAGCAAAGTCAGTCCAATGAGAATTTCGTTGATCGGTGCTTGGTTCAGTCCCCCCTGAACTTGAATCGGTTCCGTTGGGTTCGAGGGAACGGCCAGCGGAGCTGATGAGTGCTGCCCAGGCAGACGTCGCTCTCGGTCCGCCCGACGCAAAGCCTCTTCCTTCTGAAGCATTGCGGTGACATCGCGCGCGATGGTGATCTCGCCGATCAATGCACCTTGTTCGTCCAGCAACGGCGTCGTATTGAGCGTAACGCGGACGAGTTCGCCGTTCTTCTTGCGTCGCTCGGTGGTGGATGAGGTTGGACATCCCGCGCGAACGCGCGCGAGCAGAGACGCATAGTCGGCTTCGGAGAGCTCGGCGGCGTGGAGCTTGCGCAACGGCTGACCGATGGCCTCCTCGGCGGAAAAACCGTACAAGGAGGCCGCTTCCCGGTTCCAGTAGGTGACCACCGCGTTCAGGTCCTTGACGATCACGGCTTCAGCGCTCTGCTCGAGCACCTGCGCGAGGTCGCGGGCTCTCGGCCCCGATCGGTCCTGTTCGGTACCAAGAACGCTGGGTGGCTTGACGACTCGCATGGACCGAAGATTATGAGCCCATGAAGACGGCGCGCGTGCGTGGCCAAGACTATAAGGGATATGGCAAGTGTGAACGGGATCACCATTCTGGGGTTGGGTGCGCGCTCAACTATCGCCGTTGCCCGATTCCGCAACGCAACGTGTCGGAGACGAATTAATCGGCTTGAGCGCTGGCCCTATGATTTCTCAGTTGGTTTCGAAAGCACGCGCAACGTAAACTTCACACGATGAGCGAACCGCCCCCTATCTTCGATTTCGAATCCGACTTCGCCGGCGCGCTGTACTGCATTCCGATGTCGGTACGGCTAAAGCTCGACAATGTCGGCGTCAAGGTGTCGCTGAAGCAATGGAACAAGCTGGAGCGCGATGAGCGGGACCAGCTGCTGGTCAGGCCCTGCGATACACCGGCGGACCGCCGCGCCTACCATGACTACCTGGTCGCCGCGATCCAGGCGCGCACCGGCGACAAGGCCGGCGAACTGGCGGTCGCCGAGCATCCCGAGTGGCTGGAGCCATCACGAATCCCGTCACAGGTGAGCGAGTACTTCGCTGCCGAGGGCCGCAGCCCGCTGACGCTGTCGCAATGGGCAGGACTGGCGCCGCTGCAGCGCTACGTGCTCATCAAGCTGACGCGGCCGGGTCACCGCAACGAGAACTTCCTGCCCGCGTTGCGCGAGTTCGGGCTCCCGAATTAGCGGCGTTCAGCCGGACGACATCTCACCGGTGGCGCTCGAAGCGGACGATGCCCGCTCCAGCAGCGCCACGCCTTCGCGCGCCAGATCGCTCAGCCCCGATCCGCCGGCGTCGAAGTGCGCGATGATCTGCTTACGCATCGGCGGCGCCCAATATCGACGCAGGTGATCGGCGACATTGCGCGCCCCGGCACCCGGATCGCTGGCGCCGCGGAAGAAATTGGCGATGTCATTCGCCATGGTCACGAGTTGTTCAATGTGCATAGTGGTTCAGGCGAGCAAGCGCTGCGGGTTAGCGTACACCACGTGCCGATGGGCCCGCGCAAAGCCCACCAGCGTGAGCTGTGTCTCGCGTGCCAGGCGGATGGCCAGTGCGGTGGGCGCGGAGACGGCGGCCAGCAGGGCTATGCCCACCGTGGCGGCCTTCTGCACCATTTCGTAACTGGCCCGACTGGTGATGACCAGGTAGCCCGTGCCGCAATCGATGCCGGCGCGTGTCAGGGCGCCGATGACCTTGTCGAGCGCGTTGTGGCGGCCGACATCCTCGCGCACGAGTTGAATGCCCTTGCCCGGCAGTGCCCAGGCGGCCGCGTGCACGCTGCCGGTCTGCGCATTCAGCGGCTGGCGCGCCTGTAATTCGACGAGCGCCTGGTGCAGTTCGGTCAGCGAGATGACCGGTCCGCCCTGCACGGGAGCGGGGTGGCGTATGGCCTGTTCGATGGTTTCGGCGCCGCAGAGGCCGCAGCCGGTGCGTCCGGTGAGATTCCGCTGCCGATTCAGCAGCGCCGCGAAGCGTTCACCTGCGATGCCGATGCGCACTTCGAAGCGGCCGGCATCGCGGATCACCTCCACGGATCTAATTTCATCCGGGCGCGCGACCACCGCTTCGCTGAGCGTAAAGCCAACGCCCAGATCCTCGAGGTCAGCCGGTGTGGTGAGCATGACCACGTGCGGGGTGCGCTGATAGGTCAGTGCGACCGGTTCCTCTTCCGCGACGCGATCAAGCGCCTGCTCAGTTCTGCCATCGACCCAGCGCTCAATGGGGACCTCACTGTAGAGCGGCCCCGAAGTCATGGTGGCGATCAGAGCATCAGAACTGGCTGACACTGTGCTCCCGCACGATCTTGCGCTGCCGCTCGGTCAGCTCCTGGTGACGCTTCTGCCACTCCGAAGGCTGATTGACCTTGACCACCTGTACCGCCGTAACTTTGTACTCGGGGCAGTTGGTAGCCCAGTCCGAGCTTTCCGTGGTGATCACGTTGGCACCGGACTCCGGGAAGTGGAAGGTCGTATAGACCACGCCGCGCTGCACGCGCTCGGTCAGGATCGCCCGCATCACGGTATCGCCGGCACGGCTGGCAATGCCGACCCAATCGCCGGTCTTGATGCCGCGCGTCTCAGCGTCGTCGGGGTGGATTTCCAGCCGATCCTCATCGTGCCAGACGATGTTGTGCGTGCGGCGCGTCTGCGCACCGACGTTGTACTGGCTCAGGATGCGGCCCGTGGTCAGCAGCAGCGGAAAGCGGCTGGTGCTGCGTTCGCTGGTTGCCACGTACTCGGTGACGAAGAATTTACCCTTGCCGCGCACGAAGTGATCGATATGCATGGTCGGGGTGCCGTTGGGCGCCTCGGCGTTGCAGGGCCACTGGATGCTGCCGAGCTCATCGATCTTGGCGAAGCTGACGCCCGTGAAGGTCGGGGTCAGGGACGCGATCTCGTCCATGATCTGTGATGGATGCTGGTAATTCATCGGGTAGCCGAGTGCGTTCGACAGCAGGCAGGTGACTTCCCAGTCCGCGTAGCCGGCGCGCGGCTCGATAACCTTGCGAACACGCGAGATACGCCGTTCGGCATTGGTGAAGGTGCCATCCTTCTCGAGGAAGGTGGCGCCCGGCAGGAATACATGCGCGTACTTGGCCGTCTCGTTCAGGAACAGATCCTGTACCACCACGCATTCCATGGCCGAGAAGGCCGAAGTGACGTGCAGCGTGTTCGGATCCGACTGCGCCATGTCCTCGCCTTCGACGTACATGCCTTTGAAGGTGCCGTCGAGCGCCGCCTCGAACATGTTCGGAATACGCAGGCCCGGCTCGGAGTCGAGGGTGACTCCCCAGTTGGCCTCGAATAACGCGCGCGTCTTGTTGTCGGATATGTGCCGGTAGGCCGTCAGCTCGTGCGGGAAGGAACCCATGTCGCAGGAGCCCTGGACATTATTCTGTCCGCGCAGTGGATTGACGCCCACGCCCTCGCGGCCGAGATTGCCGGTTGCCATGGCAAGATTGGCGATGCTCATGACCGTGGTCGTGCCCTGGCTGTGCTCGGTGACGCCCAGGCCGTAGTAAATGGCGCCATTGTTGGCGCTGGCAAACAGCCGCGCCGCGCCACGCACCATATCGGCGGGGACACCGGTCACATCCGCCGTCGCCTCGGGCGAGCGGTCCGGGTGTGCCACAAATTCCTTCCAGCGGCGGTACGACTCGATTTCGCAGCGCTCTTCGGCATACGCGTCTTTCTGCAGCCCTTCGGTAACCACCACGTGCGCGATCGCATTCATGACCGCGACGTTGGTGCCTGGGCGCAGCTGCAGGTGATAGTTCGCCTCGATGTGCGGCGTGCGCAC
The DNA here is from genome assembly GCA_963819195.1 of uncultured Gammaproteobacteria bacterium. Classification (GTDB taxonomy): domain Bacteria; phylum Pseudomonadota; class Gammaproteobacteria; order Steroidobacterales; family Steroidobacteraceae; genus FEN-1191. The sequence continues at coordinate 773,031 of CAWFVL010000003.1, read as the reverse complement.
CAGTGCGATCTGGCGCGGATCGATGACGATGAGTTTCGCACCCTGCCGCAGGCGGCGCTTGAGCTGCGAGCCGAACACTGGATGACCCTCGGTCGGGTTGGCGCCAATGAGGATGATGGCATCGGCCTTCATGACCGAGGCAAATTCCTGGGTACCGGCCGACTCACCCATCGTGTTCTTGAGCCCATAGCCCGTCGGTGAATGGCACACGCGCGCGCAGGTGTCGACGTTGTTGTTGCCGAAGGCGGCGCGCACCAGTTTCTGCACCAGGTAGGCTTCTTCGTTGGTGCAGCGAGAGGAGGTAATCCCCCCTACCGAATTCCTGCCATATTTGGCCTGGATGCGCTTGAACTCGGAGGCCGCGTAACCAATGGCCTCGTCCCAGGAGACTTCGCGCCACGGGTCGGTGATCTTGGCGCGGATCATGGGCTTGAGGATGCGGTCCTCGTGGGTGGCATAGCCGTAGGCGAAGCGTCCCTTCACGCAGGCGTGACCGCCGTTGGCGCGTCCGTCGCGGTTCGGGACCATGCGCACAACTTCGCCGTCACTGAGTTCGGCCTTGAAGGAGCAGCCCACGCCGCAATAGGCGCAGGTGGTTGTGGTCGAGGTATCCACCGGCTTGGCGCTGATGAGGGTCTTTTCGGTCAGCGCGGTGGTCGGGCAGGCCTCCACGCAAGCGCCGCAGGAGACGCACTCGGATTCCACGAACGGCTCGTCCTGGCTGGCGACCACGCGCGACTTGAATCCGCGGCCCTCGACGGTCAGCGCGAGGGTGCCCTGAATCTCATCGCAGGCGCGCACGCAGCGCGAGCAGACGATGCAGGCATTGGGATCGAAGGTGAAATACGGGTTGCTCTCATCCTTGGCGATATGCGTATGGCGCTCGCCGTCGTTGCCGTAGCGCGTTTCGCCGGTGATACCGAGCTTATGCGCCATGTCGCGGATCTCGGTGCGCAGCGGCGAGCCGTTGAGCAGCTCGGCCGGATGATCCGATGCGTAGAGTTCCATGACGCCACGGCGCAGGGTCGAGAGTTTCTCGCTCTGCGTGCGAATCTTCATTCCCTCGGCGACCTGCGTCGTGCAGGAAGCCGGATAGCCCTTGCGTCCCTCGATCTCGATCAGGCACAGCCGGCAGGAGCCGAAGGCTTTGAGCGAATCCGTGGCACAGAGCTTGGGGATCTGCTCCCCGATGCTGGCGGCGGCGCGCATGATGGATGTGCCGGCCGGTACGGTGATGCTGTGACCGTCGATCTCGACCGTCACCTGCTGGGCGCTGTCGCTGGCGGGCGTTCCGAGGTCGTGGTGATGTAGTGAGTACATAGGAGTTTCGCTAAGGGTTTCGGAATTTGACGAAGTCTTCCCTGAAGTGTTTCAGGGCGCTTTGTACGGGGAATGGCGTCATGCCCCCGAGCCCGCAGAGCGAGCCATTTAACATCGTGTCACACAACTCTTCAAGGAGCGTCAGGTCCTGCTCGCGGTGACCACCAAACATAATGCGATCAATAACTTCCACGCCGCGAGTCGATCCGATGCGACATGGGGTGCACTTGCCGCAGGACTCGACCGCACAGAATTCCATCGCGTAGCGAGCCATGTGCGCCATGTCTACGGTGTCGTCAAAGCCGACGATGCCGCCGTGCCCCAACAGCGCGCCAATGCCGCTCAGGGATTCATAGTCCACCGCCACGTCGAATTGCGATGCCGGCACATAGGCACCCAGGGGACCGCCAATCTGCACGGTGCGCAGCGGACGACCGGAAGCCGAGCCGTCGGCATAGTCGTACAGCAGTTCCCGTAGCGACACGCCGAAGGCGCGCTCCACCAAGCCGCCGCGCTTGAGGTTGCCGGCCAGCTGGATGGGCAGCGTGCCGCGCGATTTGCCGGCGCCGAAGTTCTGATAAAAAGCCGCACCCTTGTCCAGAATGATGGGCACGCTCGAAAGCGAGATGACGTTGTTCACGATCGTGGGCATGCCGAACAGGCCCTTGATGGCTGGCAGCGGCGGGCGCACGCGCACTTCGCCGCGCCGCCCCTCGAGGCTCTCGAGCATCGAGGTTTCTTCCCCGCAGATATAGGCGCCGGCGCCGAGGCGCACTTCGAGTTCGAACTGCTTGCCGCTGCCGAGGATATTCTCACCCAGGTAACCGGCACCATAGGCCACGGCCAGGGCCTCATTGAGGGTGCGATGCGCATGCGGATATTCCGCGCGCAGGTAGATGAAGCCGCGCGTGGCGCCGACCGCGATGCCGGCAATGGTCATGCCTTCGATGAGGGTGAACGGGTCGCCTTCCATGAGCATGCGATCGGCAAAGGTGCCGGAGTCGCCTTCATCCGCATTGCAGGTGACGTACTTCTGCGATGCGGAGGCATCGAGCACCGTCTTCCACTTGATCCCGGTCGGGAATGCCGCGCCGCCGCGGCCGCGCAGGCCCGAATCGGTAATGGCCTGCACGATCTGGGCGCCGTTCATCTGCAGTGCCTGTTTCAGGCCCCGATAGCCGTCGTGCGCGATGTATTCGTCGATGCTCGCGGGTTCTATCAGTCCGACGCGGGCAAAGGTGAGCCGCTGCTGATTCTTGAAGTAGGGAATCTGCTCGGTCAGCCCGTGGGACAGCGGGTGTTGGCCGCCCTGCAGGAAATTGGCCTCGAACAGCGAGGGCACATCCGCCGCTTCGACCGGGCCATAGGCCACGCGTCCGGCCGGCGTCTCGACTTCGATCAACGGTTCCAGCCACAGCATGCCGCGCGAGCCGTTGCGTTTAATCTTCACCGACAGCTTGCGCGTCTCGGCTTCGCCGGCGATGGCGCGTGCCACCTTGTCCGCGCCCACCGAGAGTGCTGCGGAGTCCTTTGGAATATAGATGACGACGCTCATGGGGCCTCGTGGTCCGAGGCCTGCCGATGCTCGGCCAGCACCGCATCAAAGCGCGCGTTGGTGAGCCGGCCATAGATCTGGCCGTCGACCATCATCGCCGGCGAGCAGGCACAGTTGCCCAGGCAGTAGACCGGTTCGAGCGTGAATTGGCCGTCCGGCGTGGTCTGGTTCATTTCAATGCCAAGTGCCCGGCGTGCGTGCTCGGTCAGCTTGTCGGAGTTCATGGATTTGCAGGACTCGGCCTGGCAGATCTGCACCACGTGCCGTCCCGGCGGGTGATGGCGGAAGAAGTGATAAAAGGTCACGACCCCATGCACTTCGGCGCGCGAAAGATTCAGCCCCTCCGCGACCACCGCTTCGGCTTCCTCGGGGATGTAGCCGAATTCTTCCTGGATTGCATGCAGCACGATGAGCAGCGGGCCGGGTTGCCCGCGGAACCGACCGATGATGTTTTCGATCTGATCGACCATTGCTGAAGCTCAATATAGAGGGGTAAACAGGGCTTTGAATCAGGACCGGCGAATTGTAACAAAATCCGCGTTGTAGCCCCGAGACTGGCGTCTCCTGATTGGCCTACATATGATGTGAGAATCATATGTTGGACGCAGAGGCCGCCAGCCTGGCATCCACCCACTCGATCCAGTGCTGCACTGTGACCGGCGCCCTGGCGGCCAGGTGGGATATACACCCCACATTGGCCGATAGAATAGTCTCCGGCGCGCCCTGCAGCAGGGCCTCGAGCTTGCGATCGCGCAGCTGCCCGGATAACTCAGGTTGCAGCAGCGAATAGGTGCCGGCCGAGCCGCAGCACAGGTGGCTGTCCCGGATCGGCATCACCTGCGCGCCGCAATCGCGCAGCAGCGTTTCGACCACGCCCCGAATCCGCTGCGCATGCTGCAGCGAGCACGGCGGGTGGAACGCGACCCGTTCGGCTCTGCCGCGAGCCAGTTGCGGCAACCGCGGCGCCAGCAGGGCCGGCAGCAGCTCGGCCACATCCTGTACCAGGGCGCTGACGCGCGCGGCCTTGGACGCATACACAGGATCGAGGCGCAGCAGGTGACCGTACTCGCGCGTCATGGCGCCGCAACCGGAAGCATTCATGATGATGGCCTCGATCCCGGAATCGATGTGGGGCCACCAGGCATCGATATTGCGGCGGGCATCGGCCAGTGCCCCGTCCGGATCGTCAGTGTGGTGGCGAATGGCCCCGCAGCAGCCGCTGCCGGCGGCAACGATCACTTCAATTCCCAGCGCATCGAACACCCTCGCGGTAGCGGCGTTGATATTGGGTGCCATGCTCGGCTGCACGCAGCCCGTCAGCAGCAGCATCCGCCGCGCATGCTTAGCGTGCGGCCAGGCGCCAGCGCCGCGGGGCGGTGGATACAGGTGCAGTAGCCGCGCCAGTCCCAGTGCCGGCGCAAACAGCGGGCCGGCGCAGAACCCGCGAATCAGGGCGCGCCACAGCCGCGCCGGCCACGGCCGCGGCGTGCGCTGGCGGACCACCTGGCGCCCGATATCGACCAGGCGTCCGTATTGCACCCCGGACGGGCAGGTGGTCTCGCAGTTCAGGCAGGTCAGGCAGCGGTCGAGGTGCTGCTGGGTGCGATGCGTGGGCTCGGCGCCCTCGAGCATCTGTTTGATCAGATAAATGCGTCCGCGCGGGCCATCGAGCTCGTCGCCGAGGATCTGATAGGTAGGGCAGGTGGCGGTGCAGAACCCACAGTGCACGCAGCGGCCGAGGATGTCCGCGGCCTCCTTGCCCGCCGGGGTATCGCGGATAAATTCAGCGAGCGTGGTCTGCATGAAGCGTATCCGGGAACAGGCGTCCCGCATCAAAGAGACCAAGCGGATCGAATTGACTGCGCAGACGTTGATGTATGGCCGCCAGCGGCAGGCTCAGCGGGGAGAACACCCCCAGTGTGCGGTTGCCACCGCGAAACAGCGTCGCGTGACCGCCTGAGTCCTGCGCGCGCGCGCGGATTTGCGCCGCCGGCAGCTCGGTGCGAATCCAGCGTTGCGCGCCGCCCCATTCGATCAGCTGCCGCGGACCCAGTTCAAGCGGCGCTGCGGTCGGGGGCAGCGACAGCCGCCACAGCGGCGTATCGCCGGCAAAGAACGGATCGGTCTGATCGCGCAGGCCGAGCCAGTAAGCCGTCCCGATCTCGGGAGCCAGCGGCTCGCCGCCGAGTCTTGCGGCCGCGGAAGTTACCGCGGCGGCAGGGCCGGCCAGCCGTATCCACAGAGTCTCGCCCTGCCATGCCGAAGCCGAGATCGGCAGCGGCTGGCCGCCCCAGGCGTTGAGCTGATCCAGAGCGGCAGTTTCGTCCATCGAGAATCGCAGTGTGGTTTCGACCGGATGCCTGGGCACCACCTTGAGCGATACCTCGACGATGACCCCGAGCGCGCCGAGGGAGCCCACCAGCATCCTTGCGGCATCGTAGCCGGCGACGTTTTTCATGACCATGCCGCCGAAGGAGAGCAGCTGCGCTCGCCCGTCCAGCAACTGCGCGCCCAGCACGAAGTCGCGTACGCCGCCGTAGGCGTAGCCCGCCGATGCGCGCCGCGGCCCCGACAGGCCGCAGGCGATGCAGCCGCCGATCGTGGCGCCGGCACCGAATCGCGGCGGCTCGAAGGCCAGCATCTGGCCGTGCGATTCCAGCAGTGCTTCGATCTCCGCCAGCGTGGTGCCGCAGCGCGCGGCCAGCGCGAGCTCCGTGGGTTCGTAGGCGACGATTCCGCAGGCCGCGCGCGGGTCGAGCATCGCGCCGCGAGGCAGATTGCCATAGAAATCCTTGCTGCCGCCGGCACGGATGCGAAGCGGCGTGCGCGCGGCCGCCGCAGCGCGGATCTGCTCGGCCAGGTTCTCGACTGCCTCGTCCATCAGAACCGCGGCAGCTCGGCGAATGGTGACGGCACACCAGCGCGCTGCCTGCCGAACTCGCCACAGCGATGCAGCGTCGGCACCACTTTGCCGGGATTGAGCAGCCCGGTCGGATCGAATGCGCGCTTGATGCCGGTGAACGCATCGAGCGTGGCGCGATCGAATTGCGCGCACATCTGGTCGAGCTTCTCCACCCCGATGCCGTGCTCGCCGCTGATGGTGCCGCCGAGCTGCACTGTCTTCTCGAGAATGTCGGCGCCGAAAGCTTCCGCGCGCGCCACTGAATCCGGATCGCCGTCATCGAACAGGATCAACGGGTGCAGATTGCCGTCGCCGGCGTGAAACACATTGGGACACTTGAGCCGGTACTTCAGCTCCATCTGCTCGATGGCGAGCAGCATCGAAGCCAGGTGGCGCCGTGGAATAGTGCCGTCCATGCAGTAGTAGGCCGGCGCCGCCCGACCGGCGGCGGGGAAGGCGTTCTTGCGGCCGGCCCAGAAGCGGAGCCGCTCCGTTTCGCTGTCCGACACCTGCACGCGGGTAGCGTGGGACTCCCGCAGCACCGCGCTCATATGCGCGATCTCGGCGCCGACTTCCTCGGGCGTGCCGTCGGATTCGCACAGCAACACCGCCGCCGCATCCAGATCGTAGCCGGCATGCGCGAAAGGCTCGACGAGCCGGGAGGCGGCCTGGTCGAGCATCTCCAGACCCGCTGGGATGATGCCCGCGGCAATTAGCGCAGCGACCGCGTGACAGGCATCGCTGACCTGCGCGAAGCTCGCCATGATGCATCGGGCCAGCTGCGGCACCGGCACCAGCCGCACGGTGACTTCCGTGGTGACCGCGAGCATGCCCTCCGAACCCACCAGCACGGCCAGCAGATCCAGGCCCGGCGCGTCGAGCGCATGTCCGCCGAACTCGATGCTCTCGCCCGTCATGGTCAGGGCGCGCACCCGCAGCACGTTGTGCACCGTCAGTCCGTACTTCAGGCAGTGCACGCCGCCAGAGTTCTCCGCCACATTGCCGCCAATCGTGCAGGCAATCTGGCTCGACGGGTCGGGCGCATAGTAGAGCCGATGCGCGGCCGCGGCTTCGGAAATGGCGAGGTTGCGTACGCCCGGTTGCACGGTTGCCGTGCGCGCCCGCGCGTTGATTTCGAGGATGCGATTGAATTTCGCCATCGACAGCAGCACGCCACCGGCATGCGGCAGCGCGCTGCCGGCGAGGCCCGTGCCGGCACCGCGCGGCACCACGGGAACCTGGTGGTCATGGCAGATTTTCAGTACCTGCGCGACCTGCGATTCGGTCTCCGGCAGCACCACTACCATGGGCACCTGCCGGTAGAGCGTCAGCCCATCGCATTCGTAGGATCTGGTGTCTTCCTCCCGGTGCAGCACGCAGGCCGCGGGTAAAGCGCCGCAGAGCGCCGCTACCATCAGGCGCTGTCGCGCGGGATCGATGCTCTGGGAAGCTGTGCTCGGCATGGCCGCGGCATTATCGCCCATTGGGGTCAATGGCGGCGGCTGCCGCGCGAGCTACGTCTTGCCGCTCGAGTCGCTACCGGTGGGAGCCGCGCTGGAGAGCAACTGCCAGAGCGAATTGAGCTCCAGGGCCAGCTCGCCGCTGACGTAGCCGTGCAGCACCAGCCGTTCCAGCTCGCTCAGGCCTTCGAATCGGATGCCGTAGAAGTGAACCTTCGGGTGACGCCCATCGCTGACGCCGAATGCACGGACCACATTGGCCTTGAGGGTCAGGTCGAAGGTCGAGTCGATCAATTGAATCTTCACCCCGATTCGAAGTCCGTGACCGCGCAGGAAGTTGACGCCTTCCTCAACCGCGAGCCGGCCGCCGCTGACGCTCAGGTCGACGATCACCGCGGCCGTTGACGACTGCCCTTCGATGCTGACGTCGACGAACACGGCGGCACGCGGGCGATTGCGCACGGTGCGACGTTCGACGTGTTGCGGGGCCTCGATATGCAGGTGCGGAAATGGCTCGAACACCACCCGGGTGACGGTGCTGCGAAAGCGGAACGCCGAGGTCATCTGGAAGGCACGGCAGATGCAGGCCTGGCCGAGCTTGAAGGTCACCAGCGCGCCATTGGTCCGGCGCGGCGCGGTCACGATGATGCTCCGATCGTGCACGCCGATGACCCAGGCACTGTAGTTCTCATCGCTGTCCGGCGAGGCCATGGTCAGCGCAAAACGTCGCCCGACACTGGCCGCGCCGTAGTCGCGGCGCAGTGCCGCCAGCGGCGGCTGCGGGCTTGAGCCGCCTGGTTCGCGGTCTTCCTCGGGACGCTGCTCTTCTTCGACGCTGTCGTGATAGACACCCTTGAGCAGCAGCATCCGTCGCGTGTGGTCGGTCTCCACCACGGCACCTTCCGCGAGCAGCAATTGCCCCTGTGCACCGAAGACCGAGAACGGCAGCGGACTGCCGACGACGATCTTCTGCTTCTCTTCCGGTGTCGCTTTATCGCCCATGGCGGGTGACAGTTTATGGGATGCGCCATGCGCAATCTGTGACGCCGCGCATGATCGGCGGCGCTGCGATCCGCTACATGCGCGCGTGCCGGTCCAGGCCCATGTGGTCCAGAATGCGGCTGGCAATTTCCTCGATGCTGCAGTCGGTGACGTCGAGATAGGGCACATTCAGGCGCTCGAGCATCGTGTGCGCAGTGCGCACCTCGTACTGTACCTGCTGTGCGGAAGCGTAGCGGCTGCCGGGTCGGCGCTCGCTGCGTATCTGCTGCAACCTGTCGGGCTTGATCGTGAGTCCGTACAGCTTATTCCGATAGGGCAGCAGTACCGAGGGCAGCACGCCGGTTTCCAGATCCTCCTCGGCCAGGGGGTAGTTGGCGGCGAATATCCCGTACTGAAGCGCCATGTAGAGCGAGGTGGGCGTCTTGCTCGAACGCGATACGCCGATGAGGATCACCTCGGCGCTGCGATAGTTGCGCTGTCCGGCACCGTCGTCGTTGGCCAGCGCAAAGTTGACCGCATTGATGCGCGCCGTGTAGGTGGGATCGCTGTTCGAACCATGCAGCGCTCGGCCGCTGGCGTGAGCGGATTCCATCTGCAGTTCGGTTTCGAGCGGACCCAGGAAGGCGGCGAAGAAATCCAGGAACAGACCGTTGGCCTGCTTGACCGCCGCGCGCACCTGATCGTCGACCAGGGTGCAGAAGATGATCGGTCGTGCCCCTTCCTCCTGCGCGATGGTGTTGATGCGCCTGACCACACCGGCGGCCTGCTCGACGCTCGATACAAACGGCATGGTCACGGAGCGAAACTGCAAACCCTCGAACTGCGACAGCAGGCTGTGCCCCATCGTCTCGGCGGTGACGCCGGTTCGATCCGATACAAAGCAGATGGTGCGCATCGGGCAGCAGTTCAGGTCTTGACGCCGGCCAGGAACATCCAGGTCTCCACCACCGTATCGGGGTTCAGCGACAGGCTGTCGATTCCCTGATCCACCAGCCAACGAGCCAGTTCGGGGTGATCGGAGGGACCCTGGCCGCAGATCCCGACATACTTGTTTTGCCGCTTGCAGGCCGTGATGGCCATCGCCAGCATGGCCTTGACCGCCTCATCACGTTCATCGAACAATTTGGCGACCACGGCCGAATCCCGATCAAGCCCGAGCGTGAGCTGGGTCATATCGTTCGATCCGATCGACATGCCGTCGAAGTACTCGAGGTACTTGTCCGCGAGCACTGCGTTGGTCGGCAGCTCGCACATCATGATGAGCTTCAGATCCTTCTCGCCGCGCTTGAGGCCGTTGGCCGCCAGCAGTTCGGTGACCTGTCGTGCCTCGGTCAGTGTGCGCACGAACGGCACCATGACCTGCACGTTTGTCAGGCCCATTTCCTCCCGCACCCGGCGCAGTGCGCGGCACTCCAGTTCGAAGCAGGGCCGGAAGGCTTCGTCGATGTAGCGCGCCGCGCCGCGAAATCCGAGCATCGGATTCTCTTCGTGAGGCTCGTAGGCGCGGCCACCGATCAGGTTGGCGTACTCGTTGGACTTGAAATCCGACAGCCGCACGATCACCGGCTGGGGCGCGAACGCCGCGGCGATCTGCGAGATACCCTCGCTGAGCTTGTCGATGTAGAAGCTGGTCGGATCAGCGTAGCCTGCAATCTGCTGCCGGATCTGAGCCTGCAGTTCGACATCGAGTTCGTCAAATTCGAGCAGCGCACGCGGATGCACGCCAATCATGCGATTGATGATGAACTCGAGGCGTGCGAGACCGACGCCGTGATGGGGCAGGGCCGCAAACGCGAAGGCACGGTCCGGGTTGCCCACATTCATCATGATTTTCACCGGCGCCGGCGGCATGGAATCGAGCTGGATCTGCTGCTCTTCGATCCCGAGCATGCCCTCATAAACATAGCCGGTGTCGCCCTCGGCGCATGAAACCGTGACCTCCTGGCCATCCTTGACCGCGTCGGTGGCGTCGCGGCAGCCCACCACCGCGGGTATCCCGAGCTCGCGCGCGATGATGGCCGCGTGACAGGTGCGGCCGCCGCGGTTGGTGACGATCGCGGCCGCGCGCTTCATGACTGGCTCCCAATCCGGATCGGTCATGTCCGCGACCAGGACATCGCCGGGTTGCACCCGTTCCATTTCCCCGGAGCCGCGAATGACACGCGCGCGGCCGGCACCGATGCGCTGACCGATGCTGCGCCCCTCGGCCAGTACGCGCGAGCGCGATTTGAGGGTGAAGCGCTCGATGCTGCGGCCGCCGCGGCTCTGCACGGTCTCCGGTCGAGCCTGCAGAATATAGAGTTGACCGGTGGCGCCATCCTTGCCCCACTCGATGTCCATCGGGCAGCCGTAGTGCTCTTCGATCGTCAGTGCCTGTCGCGCCAGCTGCTGAACCTCGGCATCGGAGAGCGAGAAACGACTGCGATCCTCAGCGGACACATCGACCGTGACGACGCGCTCCTTCGATTTCTCCGGCGCGTACACCATCTTGATGGCCTTGCTGCCTAGATTACGCCGCAGGATTGCCAGGCGGCCCGCGCGCAGCGCCGGTTTATAGACGTAGAACTCATCGGGATTGACGGCGCCCTGGACGATGGTCTCGCCCAGCCCATAGGAACTGGTAATCAGCACTGCGTCGCGAAAGCCCGATTCGGTATCCAGCGTAAACATGACGCCACTGACGCCGAGGTCGCTGCGCACCATATGCTGCACACCGGCCGACAGCGCCACCGCCGCATGGTCGAAATTCTGGTGCACGCGATAGGAGATGGCGCGATCGTTGAATAGCGATGCGAACACCTCGTGCATGGTCGACAGCAATGCCTGTTCCCCGCGCACGTTGAGAAAAGTTTCCTGTTGCCCGGCGAATGAGGCCTCGGGCAGGTCCTCGGCGGTGGCGGAAGAGCGCACGGCCACGGCGATGCCGCGTCCCTGGTCCATGTCGCGCCATGCCTGCAGAACCGCCTGCTGCAGCGGCTGTGGGAACGGCGTGTCGAGGATCCAGCGGCGGATTTGTGCGCCGGTGCGCGCGAGCAACGCCACATCGTCGACGTTAAGCTTGGCAAGGGTCTGCGTAATGCGGTCGGCGAGGCCGTCCTGCTGCAGGAATTCGCGGTACGCCTGAGCGGTGGTGGCGAATCCATCGGGCACGCTGACTCCCAGGCCGGACAGGCTGTGCAGCATCTCCCCCAATGATGAGTTCTTGCCGCCGACCAGTTCGACGTCGCCGCGCCCGAGCCGATTGAACGGAATCACGTATTGGCTCATTAGTTGTTCTCATCGCATCGCCAGATTCGACGAGGCGCAATCATACTATGAGCCTCAGCGCCGGATGGTGCCGGTCACCCGCTCCTGATCGATCAGGCTCCATTCGGTCAAGCCGATGAAGCCGTCCGCTGCCGCGACCACCATGGCAAGACTGTTGATGTAGGTCACGGTGCCGGCCGGCAGAGTGTGCGGCTCGGTCCAGCCGACCGCGCGCCGGACAAAAAAGCGGGTCTGATTCAGCGCGGCGACGCATTCGAGCGGACCGAATGCCCGCAGCTGGCGCAGCAGGTCCGCAACCTTGCGCGAGAAGTCCAGTGTGCGGTCGCGTTCGGTCCAGCTGGGGTAGTAACTGCCGCCATCCTGCGCTCTGGCTGCGCTCCAGTACTGTTCAAAGTGATCCGCAACATCGGCGCTCAGCCGGCGGGCGGCCAGCTGGATTCGCAAATCGAGACTGTCGTGGTCCTCGTGATCGGACAGGGCAAACTCGATGCTCTTGAGCACGTCGCCGGTATCGAACTCATGCTCGAGCTTGTGACAGGCCACACCCCATACGGGCGCGCGCTCGAGAATGGCGGCGGGCAAGGGATACGGTCCGCGTCCGTGCGGCAGCGGCGAGGGATGAAAATTGACCGCGCGTTTCAGGTGCGATCGCCACTCGCCGATACGCCAGCGATAGCTGGCGACCACCAGCGTTTCGCAGCCACGCTGCCCCAGATCGCGCAGATTTTCCTGCGTCAGGCGGGAGATCTGCACTTCGACCTTCAGGCGCCGGGCGAATTCGATGACCGCGGAGTTGTGATGCAGCCGGTTATCGACCGTGGTCGTGAACAGCTTCAGCGGTCGCCAGCCGCGCTCGACCAGCGACTCCAGTACGCCGAGATACCGATCGGTTACCGTGGCGGCGAAATGCATGCGCCGCTACGACTGCTTACCAGAAGTACGGATGCCAGTTGACGCCGAAGGTGAATTGATCCGCGGTGTAGTCGTATCCGACATTGTTGCCGTTATTGATCAGGCGCGCCCATTCGAGGTTCAGCGATGCGCCGCCGCCCAGGTTGAATTCCGTCCCCACACCATAGGATAGACCGGCATCACTGCTGTGGAAATCCTCGTAGTTGCGGTGAATCTCCGCCCCGCCGATGCCGGCGATCACGTAGGGAGAAAACCATGGATTGAGCGGCAGCATGCCCTTGATGTAACCGCCATACAGCGCGTCGAGGTCGACATGATCGCCGTCGGATCTGCCGCCACTGACGCTGGTGCCGACGCGGCCTTCGATGGCCAGATAGGGATTGAATTGCTGGCCCACCCGAAAGATCGCCACGGTGGGAGTCAGTTGCGGAATGGCCTGTTCGTTGTAGAGCACTGCGCCGGCACTGGCGCCAAAGTAGAAGCCGCCGTAGCTGGGCCCGCTGCTGTAGTCGTAACCCTGCGCCATGGCAGCCGACGACACGAGCACGCTTGAGGCCAGTCCGATCCACAAACCATGCTTGATCATAAGATCCTTTCCTCGAGCGCTGATGTAAATGGAGCTTCGGTCCTGAGACTGACGGCTCGAGAATGAAGTTCCCGCGGGGCCGTCGCTTCACCAACGCATCCGGCGTCCCCAGGTTGACGGCAGCGGCGATGGCGTAAGACTGACTTCCGGTAGCCGTCGTCGTATTCTCGATTCGATGCAGGCAGGTTCAGCGACAATCGCGATCATCGGCGGCGGATTCTCCGGAACCGTACTGGCCGCCAATTTGCTGCATCGGCCGCCGTCGGCCCCGACCCGCATCGTGCTCGTGGAGCGGCGGCCGCAAATCGGTTGTGGTGCGGCCTACGGTCCCAGCGAGTACCCCTTTCTACTTAATGTGCCCGCGGCCCGCATGTCAGCGACGTCCTACGAGCCGGGGCATCTGACCGACTTCGCACGGCGCCAACTGCCGCAGGTGGGGGCGGAGACGTACCTGCCGCGGCAGTTCTACGGGGAGTATCTGCGTGAGTTCCTGCGCGCGGCTGAGCGCGCCGCGCCGCGCCACGTGCAGCTCGAGTGCGTGCATGGCCAGGTCACCGCGCTGCGACCTCAGGGCAACGGGCAAACCCTGGTCATGTTGGGCGAGCAGCGGCTGCTGGCCGAGCGGGTAGTGCTGGCGTGTGGCGATCCGCCGCCGCCCGTACGGCCTTATGCGGCGGATGTCGCAGACAGCCCCGCCTATGTTCCTGATCCTTACCAGACGCCCCGCGCGCGCAGTACGGATCGCACCCTGCTGCTGATCGGCACCGGGCTCACGATGGTGGATATCGCAGTTGCGGCCGCGGCCGAATATCCGGCGCTGAATCTGATCGCGCTGTCGCGCCATGGCCGCCTGCCGGCCTCGCAACCCGGCGTGACCGTTCCGGCCGTACTCGAAGCAGCCTTCGATCGCCCCGGGATTCTGGCGTCTCGTTCGGTGCGTGAGCTTGCGATGGCCGTGCGCGTGCTCGCCGAGGGTGCTGAGGCGCGCGGCGGCGACTGGCGCGAGGCGATTGCCCGCATGCGCGAATGTGCTCCCGCTGTCTGGGAGCGGCTTGATGAATGCGAGCGCCGCCGGTTCCTGCGCCATGTGCGCGTCTATTGGGAAACGAGCCGGCATCGCATGCCCCCCGAGTTTGCGCGGCGCGTCGAGGATTTGTTCCGCACGGGGCGGCTCGAAGTGCGTGCCGGCATGGTCGATGCGCTGCGCCGGGACGGCGAACGCATCGCGGTGCGCTGGCGCGCGCGTGGTCAAGGCGAGGCCGGGCAGTTTGTCGTGGATCGGGTTATCGATTGCACCGGACCGGGTAATCGCCTGCAACACACCAGGGATGTACTGTGGCGCCAGCTGCTGGACTCCGGATTGGCGAGCCCCGACACGCTGGGACTAGGACCTGTCACCGGACCGCACGGCGCACTCATCGATGCCAGTGGGCACTGTACCCAACGGCTGTTCTACCTCGGTCCCATGCTCAGGGCGGCTTACTGGGAGGCCACCGCGGTCGGTGAGCTGCGAGTGCGCGCGGAAGCCCTGGCAGCCGTGCTGGCGAATCGGGAAATCGGTCCAGCGCCCGCGGAAACCGGCTCCACTTCGGTTCGCTGGCGCCGTCCCGCCCCAGCCGGTCGCACATAGCGCCCGCGAATCTAACCATGTCGAATTGCTAATCGATTCCCGCCGCTCAGTCGTTTAGCGTGCAGACCTCCTGGGGTCATTCGCAAATGGAGCTGAAATGACTGAGATTGCAGAGCGGTCCGCACCATCCGTCGAGGGTGGGAGTTCCTTCTGGAGCGATGTCATCCGCAAGGAGGACTGGTGGGCCATCTGGATCGGTCTCGGTCTGGTGGTGGTCGCAGCGGCGCTGTTCGCCAATGGCCAAAGCCTCAAGTGGATCGCCATCGCGCCGCAGAAATGGAGCCAGATTTCGCAGGTCGGCGCGCAGCTGCGGGCCCATTGGGTGCAGTATCTAAGCCTGTTCGTGCTCTGGGCGGTGCTGTTCGGCATTGCCGCGGCAGCGCTCGGCATCCGGGTTTCGCGATTCCTGGTCTCCTTTGCACTCATCTATGTGGTCGCGCTGGCGCTGTATTTTCTCGGTCTGTGGGACCAGGCCTCGCGCTACAACCTGGAACCGCCACTGGTGGCGCTGGCGCTGGGCCTCCTGGTTGCCAACACTTTCGATGTGCCCAAGTGGGCCGACGCCGGGCTGCGCGTGGAGTTTTATGTCAAGACTGGCATTGTCCTGCTCGGTACCAGCTTGCCGTTGACCCTGATTGCCTGGGCCGGGCCGGTCGCCATCGTCCAGGCAGCCATCGTTTCGCTCGTCACCTTCGGCGTTATCTATCTGACCGCAGTACGGCTCGGATTGGACCGGCGGCTGGCCGCGGTGCTGGGCACGGGTGGCGCGGTCTGCGGGGTGTCCGGATCGATCGCGGTCGCCGGCGCCGTGGGCGCCAAGCGCGAACACGTGTCGGTAGCGATATCGCTGGTGGTGGCGTGGGCGATTGTCATGATCTATGCGCTGCCGCTCGCCTCGCGCGCGCTCGGCCTGTCCACCGGTGTCGCGGGCGCCTGGATCGGTACTTCCGAGTTTGCCGACGCCGCGGGCCTGGCGGCCGCGCAGACCTACGGCGGCTATGCCGGCAATGTTCCGGGAATTCATGGCACCGCCGAAGCGGCCGTGAGCGCATTTACGCTGATGAAAGTCATCGGCCGGGATATCTGGATCGGTGTCTGGGCACTGGTGCTGTCGTTAGTGGCCACCGCGCGCTGGGAATCCACCGGCGTTCGCAGCCGGGCGGGAGCCGCGGAGATCTGGCGCCGCTTTCCCAAGTTCGTGCTCGGCTTCCTGCTGGCTTCCGCCCTCGTGACCTGGGTCGCGCAGGGTCATAGTTACGCGGACTACAAGCAGACCGTGGTCCCCGGACTGGTCGCACCGCTGCAGGCGCTGCGCACCTGGGCCTTCACCTTTGCTTTCCTGAGCATTGGCCTGACCACCCGCTTTCGCGAATTCTTCTCCGTGGGCGCGCGTCCTTTCTACGCATTCACGGCCGGAGTGGTGGTCAATGTGGTGCTGGGGTTCTTTCTGTCGACCCAGGTGTTTGTCGACTTCTGGACGCGGCTGGGACAATGACTGCTGCCGCTGCCGCTGGATGTGCGCGCTGCGCTCACTTTCGGTCCCGCCCAGCGGAGATTGAACGCCGACTGCGTGGATTGAACAGCATGAGTTCGGCGTGGGCATCGGTGCGAGCCGAAGATGGGCTCTGCGGCCGCCATGACCGCTACGTATCGGCGTCGAGCGTTTGCGACGATTACAACGGGCTCAACCGACCCGGGATGTGACCGGAAGCGCGATCGCCGGCGCGTCCGCCTCAGGCAACGCCAATGCCGGCGTGAGCAGTCCCTGTTCGCGTGCATGATTGGTTCCGGCCGCGAACAGCATCAAATCGCTCACGATCTGTGGCGCGAGTTCGCGCCATTCGACGCCCATGCCTTCCGGACGCACGCGTGCTACGAAGCAGGCAATCGGCAACGATTCGCGCACGCCGCCCAATGAGAAATCGAACACGATGAATGCGCGCGCCAGCGGCGGTAGATCGAACCGGCCGCCGATCCAGGCGCCACTGATGCTGATATCGGTAATGCGCCCGGTACCGATGATCAACGGCGGGACCGACACCTGCACCGGGATGTCGACCACGATCCGCTCGCCCCATCGGTGTTCCATGACTGCCCAGCTGCGACTGCAGCGGATGGATGGATTGCTTCGAAATCACCCCTAGGCTGTCACAAGAATTCGCGCCGGTCCATAGCTGCCAGAACGATTTGTGCAGCTCTTTTCATGCTGAACATAACGGACAGCTTCGTTTGCCTGATCAGTAGGGCAGGCCAACATAGTTTTCGGCCAGCGCTGTCTTGGCAGCGCGCGAGGAGACCAGGTATTCGAGTTCGGCGCGCTGGATCTTCTGATCGAAACCACTGCTCTCCGGGAACAGGTGCAGGAGGGAAGTCATCCACCACGAAAAGCGCTCGGCCTTCCACACGCGTTGCAGTGCGCGCGAGGAATAGGCATCAAGCCCGGCCCGGGATTGTTCGCGATAGAACTCGAGCAGCGCCTGCCACAGGTAGTAGACGTCGCTGGCAGCGAGGTTCAGTCCCTTGGCGCCGGTGGGAGGCACGATATGGGCTGCATCCCCGGCCAGGAACAGGTTGCCGTATCGCATGGGCTCGGCCACGAAGCTGCGCAGCGGCGCAATGCTCTTCTCGATCGAGGGGCCGTGCTGCAGTGCTGCAACCGCCGCCGGGTCCAATCGGCGGCTGAGCTCTTCATAGAATCGCTGGTCGGGCCAGTCCTCCACATGATCGTCGAGGCGGCATTGCAGGTACAGCCGGCTGCGGCTGGCGGAGCGCATCGAGCACAGTGCGAAGCCGCGCTCGTGATTGGCATAGATCAGTTCATTCGAAACCGGCGGCTGGTCCACCAGGATGCCGAGCCAGCCGAACGGGTAGACGCGTTCGAAGCACTTGAGGATGTTCTCCGGGATGCTCTTGCGGCTGACGCCGTGGAACCCGTCGCAGCCGGCAATGAAGTCGCACTGGATCTCGTGCGACGCGCCGCTATGTCGGTAACGCACGCGGCAGCGATCCGACTGGTCCTGGTGCAGGCTGACATCGGTGGCCTCGTACAGTGTCTGCCCACCGGTGGCTGCGCGTCCATTCATGAGATCGCGCGTGATCTCGGTCTGGCCGTAGATCACCACGCTCTTGCCGATCAGATCCTGGAAATCGATCCGGTGCCGCTGCCCGTCGAAACACAATTCCACGCCGCCGTGAATCAGGCCTTCGCGCTGCATGCGCGCGCCGACCCCGGCCTCATCAAGCAGGTCGGCCGACCACTTTTCGATCACTCCCGCGCGTATGCGGCCGAGCACATACTCGGCGCTGCGCTGCTCGAGAATGATATTTGCGATGCCGTGCTTGCTCAGCAGTTGCCCCAGCAGCAGGCCGGACGGGCCCGCCCCGACAATGACGACCTGTGTGCGCATCAGGATTTTTCGTGCAGGGTGAAACCGGCTCGCGCCGATCCCAGCAGTGCCGCATCGCCGCTGGTGATGATCTTGGTGGGAATGGACTGCACGAACGGTGACAGGCGGCCCTTGCTCTCGAAACGGCTGCGAAACGCGCTCTTTGCCAGGAAGGCATCGATCTTCAGCGCAATGCCGCCGGCGATGTAAACGCCCCCGCGGGAGCCGTGCGCCAGCGCAAAGTCTCCCGCCACCGAACCATACACCGCGCAGAACATGGACAGTGCCGCCACGCACGCCGGCTCGCCCGCGATCGCCTGTTGTGTCACCTGCGCCGCGGTCAGACTGGCGGGTGGTCTTCCGGCGACTTCGTCGAGTGCCTGGTGGATGTTTTCCAGTCCGGGACCGGACAGGAGGCGCTCAACGGAAACCCGCCCGAAGCGCCGCGTCATCTGCTCCAGCACCGCGACTTCCTGCGGGTCCCCGGGGGCGAAGCCGATATGGCCGCCTTCGGTGGCCACGGGCACGGTGCGCTTGCGATAACGTGCCAGGCAGGAGACGCCAAAGCCTGTGCCGGCGCCCAGAACGGTGATGGGTTCGGCTGCGATGCCGGCAAGATCCGGTCCGAGCAGGCGCAGATCCGCGGGCCCCAGGGTCTCGACGGCAAAGGCGAGTGCGATGAAGTCATTGATCAGCAGCGCGGCGCTGCACCCGAAACGGTGCAGCGCATCTTCGGAAATGAGCCAGTCGCGATTGGTCAGGCGCGCCTGACCGTCCGTGACGGGGCCCGCGACGGCGATTGTCGCCGCACGCGGCACCTGCGGCAGTCCGGCCACATCGACGTAGCGCTTTAGCGCTTCCTCGAATGTCGGGATGGCGGCGGCGAACTCCTGCCGGTTCTCGAGTCGCCAGGGCAGGGGCCTCGAAACATCGACCGTGGCAAAGCGCGCGTTGGTGCCACCGATATCTCCGACCAGCATGATCTCTGCCGCTGCACCGCTCACCTGCACCTCCCATTGTCCTGGGGAACGAGTCTGAAAGCGCGGCCGACTCAGGTCAACCGCGCGCCGCAGGTCAGTGGGCTATGATCCAGCCCAGTGTTTCAATGCGCAGTCCAATCCTGCTCGGCCGGAGCGCTGGCTGGTGGCCTGTTCGTGCTGGTCTACCTCGTCAGCGCCGCGGCCGCGGCGTTGCACGCGCTGTTCACAAAATCCGATCCGCGCAGCGCCATCAGCTGGATCGCAGTGTGCTGGCTGTTCCCGCTGGGCGGCTCGATCCTCTACTGGCTGTTCGGCATCAATCGCGTGGCCACCTCCGGACGGTCCCACGATGCCGGCGCGGAACAGGGGCAACGACCCGATGATTCGGTAGCGATCGGGGCGGCCCTGGCCGGGCTGCGCCGCGTCGGCGACACGCTGACCGGGCTGCCACTGCTCGCGGGTAACCATGTCGAGACGCTCCACAACGGCGAGGTCGCTTTCCCTCGCATGCTGCAGGCAATTGCCGAGGCCCGCAGCACTGTCTACCTGGCCACCTATATCTTCCAGACCGATCCCGTCGGCCGCCGATTCGTCGACGCGCTGCGCGCCGCGGTGGCGCGCGGCGTCAGTGTGCGGGTGCTGGTGGATGGAATCGGCGAGTGGTACGACTGGCCGCACGTGGTCCCGATCCTGCGCCGGGCCGGTGTCAGAACCGAGCGCTTCCTGCCGCCGCGGCTGCTGCCGCCCAATCTGTCGCTGAACTGCCGCAATCACCGCAAGCTCCTGCTCATCGATGGCAAGGTCGGATTCATGGGCGGAATGAATATCGGCGGTCGCGAGTCCGGGCGGCACATGACCGACATCCATTTCTGCCTGCAGGGGCCCGTGGTCGGGCAACTCATCGGGGTTTTTGCCGCGGACTGGCGCTTTGCCTGTGGAGAGGCGCTGTCGGTCGCGGCCAGCCCCGCACTCGACGCGCCTGGTCACTCCATCTGCCGCACCATCACGGGTGGCCCGGATGAGAATATCGACAAGCTGCTGCTCATCCTCGCCAGCGCCATCGGCGCGGCGCGGCGCCGAATCCTGATCATGACGCCGTACTTCATTCCGCCCCCCGAGCTGGTGGCATCGCTGCAGGAGGCGGCGCTGCGCGGAGTGGAGGTGTCACTGGTGCTGCCCCGGCATAGCAACCTGCACTACATCGACTGGGCCACGCTGCACTGGCTACCCGCGCTGGTCGAACGTGGCGTGCATGTGCACCTGCAGGAGCCGCCGTTTTCCCATGCCAAGCTGTTCATCGTCGATGCGGATTATGCGCAGATCGGTTCGGTCAATCTTGATACCCGCAGCCTGCGGCTGAACTTCGAGGTCGCGCTGGAAGTCTTCGATACCGCGCTTTGCACACGGATGGGGGACGCCGTGGCCGCGGCGCGTGATCGCGCGCCCGAACTGTCTCTGGCCGATCTGAACAAGACCCCGGTGCTGGCGCGGCTTCGTGACAGCCTGTGCTGGCTGATCTCGCCCTACCTATGAGCGGTAACACACATAAAACGCAGCTTCGCATGTTGCAGCAAAAAAACACGGTATAACTTACAAAATTAGTGGGCTTTTATAACGTGTGGCGCAGTAGCGACGCGCCTCAAAGTCCGCTATCTTAGGCGCCATCCGAGCATGCCTAAGGAGCTCTGCAATGAAACGTCTCGCCCTGATTGGTCTGATCGCCCTCGCGCCGCTAGTAGCGGCTGCGGGTGACGAAGTCGGACAGTTCTATTTCAACCCGCAGATCGGCGGCATCATCCCGGACAGCAAGCGCGGTCTGGACGACTCCCTGCTCTGGGGACTCGGCGCTGGCATGAACCTGTCGCAGGACTGGAGTGCCGAAGTCAACTACGACGGCTCCAAGCTCGACTACAAGCACGCGGCGGGTCATCAATACCCGTACGCATTCTCGTTCGATGTGCTGCGCGTGTGGAACCGCGATCGAGTCATTGCTCCCTTCGTATCGCTGGGCATCGGCGCCGTGCAGAACTTCAATACCGCGCCGGATACCACCGACTTTCTGGCGCAGGCCGGCGTCGGACTCATGATCAAGCTCTGGGAGAGCAACGATGGGACCGCCAGCTTCGCGCTGCGCCCGGATTTCAAAGTGCGTTATGACGCCGACGCGAACGACTCACGCAACCTGTTCGACTATATCGCCACCCTGGGATTCCAATTCGGTTTCGGCGGCCCGCATGCGCCAGCGCCGGTCGCGGCGGTAGCGCCGCCGCCTCCGCCGCCACCGCCGCCGCCTCCTCCTCCGCCTGAGCCGCCAGCTCCGCCGCCGCCGCCGCCGCCACCGCCGGCGCCGCGCACGATCACGCTCACGGGCGTCGAATTCGAGTACAACTCGGCGACGCTGACGCAGGCCTCCAAGCCCGTTCTCGATAAGGCCGCCGAGGGACTGCGCGAGCATCCGCGCCTGCGCATCGAGGTGCAGGGCCATACCGACGGCATCGGATCGGCCGAGTTCAACCTGACGCTGTCGCAGCGCCGTGCGTTGTCCGTGCGCGACTACCTGATCGGCCAGCAGGTCCCCGCCGACGAGTTGATCGCCAAGGGCTATGGCAAGACTCAGCCTGTCGCTACCAATGCCACGCCGGCGGGCCGATCGATGAACCGCCGCGTGGTGCTGATCGTGCTCGATAACCCGAGCGATGTGCCCGTGAAGGGGGCCGGCGAAGCGGCCGACACCAACTGACCCGAACTGCGCTCCCAGGGCGGTGCCGGCCGGGCTGCCGGCGCCGCCCCAGCGTGGCCCGATTGCGATAGCATGGCACCACGACGTTAAAGCGGTGCTTCATGGCCACCACCGATCTGCACAAGGCCCTGTCCGAGATCAGCGCAATTCGCGGCCACATCGCGCGGGGCGCGGTGTTTCGGGGCTATGGCCCGATCACGCTGGCAGCCACCGGGCTGCTGGCGTTCGCCGCCGCCCTGTTGCAGGCCTATTGGCTCGCGGCGCCGCAACGCGACGTGGTGGCATACCTTGCCATCTGGGTGCCCACCGCGACCTTGTCACTGCTCATCATCAGCGTGGAGACGATCACGCGTGCGCGGCGACTGCACTGTGGACTCGCCGCGCAGATGGTGCAGGCCGCGGCAGAGCAGTTCCTGCCCGCCATCGTGGCCGGATTGTTGCTGACGGTGGTGCTGCTGCGTTATGCCTCGCAGGACCTGTGGATGTTGCCGGGGCTCTGGCAGGTGATCTTCAGCCTGGGCGTGTTTGCCTCGTGTCGTTTTTTGCCGCGCGCCATGTTCGTCGCGGGGATCTGGTATCTGTGCTGCGGCCTCACGTGTCTTTCGATCGGAGCCGGTCCGCGGGCACTCGGACCATGGCTGATGGGTGTGCCGTTTGGTGTCGGGCAGCTGATCGTGGCGGGAGTACTGAAATCCAATCGCTGGGACAATGATGAGCGAGCGTAAATCGCCTCAAATTCGCGGTAGCCGATTCGCCTACGACGGGCTGGATCGCATCATTCACGAGCGCGCACGCTTAGGGTTGCTGAGCTCGCTGGTCGCCAATCCCAAGGGCCTGCGGTTTGCGGATCTCAAACAACTATGTGCCCTGACCGATGGCAACCTCAGTCGGCATCTGCAGGTGCTGCAGCTTGCAAAGCTGGTCGAGATCTCCAAGGGCTTCGAACACAATCGACCGCAGACGATGTGCCGCATTACGGCCAGGGGCCGCAAGCGCTACCTCGACTACGTGTCGGTCCTCGAGCAGGTGATTCTCGATGCCGCGGCGGCGGTGAAGGCGGATGCGGAGTCCGCGGGCGGCCAGACACTGGTGCGCGCCTGAAATTTTTGTGGCTATACTTTGCAATGCAAAGTAAGTCGCGACACAGGGCGAATCGTTGGGCTCCGATTGGGTTTCTGCTGCTGGGCCTGCTGCCCGCAAGCGGTGTCCAGGCGGGCGGCGGACCGCTCGGCATCGATCACGAGTGGGGCCTCGACACCAAAGGCATCTGGGCGCAGAAGGACCAGAACGTGCTCGAATATGCCGCACTCGCCACTGAAATCGGCGGCGGCGTCTGGTTCGGCCGCGACAGCGAGCTCGGACACACCTTCTGGCAAAGTGTCGACTCCACGGCGATTTCCTCGATCAGCGCGGAGATTCTCAAACTTGCATTCAGCCGCGCGCGGCCTGATCAGGGCGGCAATCCCAACAAATGGTTTCAGGGCAGCTGCTGCGATAGTTTTCCGAGCGGCGAGGTCACGGTGCAGGCGAGCTTCGTTACACCGCTCATCATCAACTATGCGCGCAGCGATCCGTGGATCTGGGCGCTCGAAGCGCTGCCGCTCTACACCGGGGTCGCGCGCCTGAAGAATCGCGTGCACTGGCAGAGCGATGTCATCGCCGGCTGGGCGCTGGGCAGCGGCGTGGGCTTCTGGAGCACTCAGCGCGAAATTCCAATATCCGTGCAGCTACTGCCGCGCGGCCTGACCGTCGGGGTCTATGTCCACTACTGATCACTCCCCAGTGCCAAGAAATGTAAACTGATCTGCCGCGCGGCCGCGAACAGTGATACATCTGCGCGCGCTCCATCGCAGCGACTTCCCAGGGGAGGGGTATGACTTGGCCTGCAGCCATGCCCCGCGCGGCCTGGCTATGCACAGCGCAGCCGACGATCTGCACGGCGATCGCCTGCGCCCTGATGTCCGCGCCGGCGCGCAGCGAAACGCTGCTGGCGCTCGCCGGCGTCACCGATGCCAGTAACGATCCGGTCAACACCTATGGCTGGCAGCTCGAATTCCAGGAACCCGTATCGAGCCAGCTTGGCGCCTCGCTGTCCTGGCTCAACGAAGGGCATACCCTGGGGCATCATCGCGACGGCTTGGCGACCCAGCTGTGGCTGGGCGTGCCCGCGTGGCGCAATCGCATGCAATTCAATTTTGGTGTGGGGCCGTATTTCTACTTCGACACGCAGCAGGAATCCTCGGCGCGCGGCTACAGCGATGTGCACAGCGTCGCGGGGCTTGCCTCCGCATCGCTATCGCTGAACATCACGCCCTCGTGGTTCATGAATCTGCGGGTAAACGGCATATACGCACCCGGGGATGTGAGCAGCATCGGCTTTCTGGTGGGCGGCGGCTATCACTTCGGCCGCAGTGAACGCTCCCTCTGGGGGTCGGGATCCGATGGTTCATCGTCATTCGCTCGTCAGCAGATTCAACTATTCGCGGGCGAGATGATCTACAACGAGCTGAACTCACACCAGGATCGCACCGTGGGGCTGGAATATCGGCTGGCCCTGGTTCCCTGGGCGGCCTGGTCGGCCAGCTGGTTTCACAATGTCGGCAGTACCAGCGGACAGCGTGAACAGATCGCCAGCCAGATTTGGCTGGTGGACAGCGTGCTTCAAGGCAGGCTGTCCCTGAGCGCCGGAGTGGGCATCTACACCCCGCTCGGCGCGCAACCGCCGGGCGAGGAGAACTCCGCGGCGCTATCCGGGCTGTCCGGACTGCGCGTCGAATGGTGCTGGAACCGCAACAGCAGCGTGATGCTGACCTGGTACCGTAGCTTCACCAACGACGATGACGATCGCGACATCATCACTCTCGGGTACGGTTTCCGTTTCGGCGGCTAGACGGAAGGACGCGCCATTCGCGCCGAACTGCTCTATCATCGCCATGCCCTGGGTGTGACGGATCCGGCATGAGCGATGACAACAGTCCATTGACGGACGAATTGCAGCAGCTACTCGGCCAGTTCGAGCAGCTGCTCAAATCCACGCTGCGCGACAATACCTGGGCGGCGGTTGCCGTCGCGGCCGCTGCGGGCTTCGTGGCCGGAGTGCTGCTTACGCGCCGCAAGTCGTGACGGTGCGTCGGGGGAGCAGGCCATGGCAGAACAGGATAGCGAGGATGTTCACGACCGCGTGACGCCGTTTCTGGCCACGCTTGCCCGGGTGACTTCGACCGTCGGTTCGCTGCTCGCCAGCGGCACTGCCCAGGTAATAGATGCCCAACGCGGCGAGGTTCGGAAGCTGGCCGCGGTGCTGGCGCTCGCCTTCGCGGCCGCGATCTTCGCCTGCGCCGCTGCCGGCTTTGCCGCCTATGCGATTCTGCTCGCCCTGGGCGAGGAACACCGGGCGGCCGGATCCGCGCTGATCGCAGGCTGCTTCGCATTGCTGTCGGGCATCGCGGTGCTCCTGGCCCGGGGACGTCGTTCGGTCTAGACCGCCGCGCGCTTCGTTTTCGATTGACCCCATTTAAAGCTTCGTTTGGAGAGAGCAATGAATCTCAAGGACAGCGGCCTGCTCAAGAGCCAGTGCTACATCGATGGCCAATGGGTAGGTGCCGATACCGGCGCCACGCGCAAAGTGAACAATCCGGCCACCGGCGAGCTCGTGAGTACGGTACCGGATGGCAATGCGGTGGAAGCGCGCCGCGCTATCGAGGCCGCACACCGCGCCTTTGCCGGCTGGCGCGCGAGGAGCGCAGACGAGCGTGCGCGCGTGCTGCGCCGCTGGTACGAACTCATGCTGACCCACCAGGAAGACCTGGCGCAGCTGATGACCGCCGAGCAGGGCAAGCCGTTGGCGGAGTCGCGCGGTGAGATCGGCTATGCGGCCTCCTTCATCGAGTGGTTTGCTGAGGAGGCGCGGCGCATCTACGGCGAAACCATCCCCTCGCCCTGGCCCGACGCCCGCATCGTCGTCACGCGTGAGCCGGTGGGTGTTTGCGCGGCCATCACGCCGTGGAATTTCCCGGCGGCCATGATCACGCGCAAGGTTGCGCCAGCGCTCGCGGCCGGCTGCACGATCGTTGTCAAACCGGCGATGCAGACGCCATTGTCGGCGCTTGCCATGGCGGAGCTCGCCGCGCGCGCCGGTGTGCCGGCTGGCGTGCTGAATGTCGTGACCGGCGATGCGCGCGCGATCGGCGGCGAACTCTCAGCCAACAAGCTGGTGCGCAAGATGACCTTTACCGGCTCGACCCAGGTCGGGCGCCTGCTCGCGGCGCAATGCGCGCCCACGCTCAAGCGCATGTCGCTGGAGCTGGGCGGCAACGCGCCTTTCATCGTGTTCGACGATGCGGATCTCGACGCGGCCGTCAAAGGCGCGATGGCCTCCAAGTACCGCAATACCGGCCAGACCTGCGTATGCGCGAATCGCCTGCTGGTGCAGGATGGGGTGTATGAGGCGTTTGCCGGCAAGCTCGCCAAGGCCGTCTCCCAGCTCAAGGTGGGCAACGGCATGGATGCCGGCGTCGAACAGGGTCCGCTGATCGATGAGGCGGCGCTGGCCAAAGTGGAAGAGCTCGTCGGCGAGGCGGTCAGCGGCGGCGCCAAGGCGCTGATCGGCGGTCGCCGGCACGCCCTGGGGCGCACCTACTACGAACCCACGGTGCTCACCAATGTAACTGCCGGCATGCGGCTGGCACAGGAAGAGATTTTCGGCCCAGTGGCTCCGCTATTCCGCTTCAAGGATGAAGCCGAGGCCATCCGGCTCGCCAATGACACTGAGTTCGGACTGGCGGCCTACTTCTACTCGCGCGATATCGGCCGAGTTTGGCGGGTGGCCGGCGCCATCGAGAGCGGCATGATCGGCATCAACTCCGGGCTGATCAGCACCGCGGTCGCACCCTTCGGTGGCGTCAAACAGTCCGGCCTCGGCCGTGAAGGTTCGCGTTACGGTATCAACGAGTACATCGACATCAAGTATCTGTGCATGGGCGGGCTTTCGGCGTAAGGCCGCCCCGCGGGTCTAGGCGGCCGTGGGGAAGCCCAGGTCGTGTGCCACCGCCGGGTGCACGATCGCCCCACGCACTACATTGAGTCCCGCGGCAAGCCCGCGGTCCTCGGCGGTGGCGCGCTCCCAGCCCTTATCCGCTAGCGCGCGCGCATAGGGCAGCGTCGCGTTGTTGAGGGCGAAGGTTGAGGTTCGCGGCACCGCGCCCGGCATGTTGGTCACACAATAATGAATCACGCCATCCACGGTATAGGTGGGCGCCGCGTGGGTCGTGGGACGGCTGGTCTGGAAGCAGCCGCCCTGGTCGATTGCGATGTCGACCAGCACAGATCCTGGACGCATGCGCTTGACCATGGCGCCCGTGACGAGCTTGGGCGCGGCCGCACCTGGCAGCAGCACCGCACCGATAACCAGATCGGCATCGGCCACGGCGCGCTCGATGGCATCCGAGGTCGAGAACAGGGTTCGCACCGCGCCCCGGAACTGCGCATCGAGTTCCCGCAGCCGCGGAATCGAACGATCGATGGCGGTGACTTCGGCTCTGAGCCCGTGGGCCATTTCAACCGCATTCTTGCCCGCGACGCCGGCGCCGATGACGACCACCTTGGCCGGTGCAACACCAGGCACACCGCCGAGCAGTACGCCGCGCCCACCGGTGGCCTGCTGCAGGTACTGCGCGCCGACCTGTATCGACATGCGTCCGGCCACCTCGCTCATGGGGGTCAGCAGCGGCAGCGAACCATCGGCGGCGGTGACGGTCTCGTAGGCAATGGCCACGCACTGTGATTTGACCAGTGCGTCGGCCTGCGCGCGATCGGCAGCGAGGTGCAGATAGGTAAAGAGCACCTGGTCGCGGCGCAAGCGCGCGCACTCGGCCGTTTGCGGCTCCTTCACCTTCACGATCAGCTGCGAGTCTTTGAAGATCGCATCCGCGTCCGGGGCGATGCGGGCGCCTGCGTCCCGATAGTCATCGTCACTGCAGCCGATGCCGCGTCCGGCCCCGCTCTGCACTGCCACCTCATGTCCGGCCATCACCAGCTCGCGTACCGCGGCTGGCACCAGGCCGACCCGGTACTCGTGAATCTTGATTTCAGTGGGGACGCCGACACGCATGATTACGACCCTCCCTAAGGTGGGCGCGGTGGTCCACGCCGTATGGGAGAGATTCTGGCAGCGCGGCGTGGCAGAGATTTGCAAAAGCGCTGAACATAGCCCCGCTTTCTGGCAGAATATTGCGATTAATCCTATAAAGCGACGGATTATGCTAATAGATCGCCAGGATCGACGAATTCTCCGCGAGCTGCAGCGTGACGCCCGGCTTTCGAACACGGCGCTGTCAGCCAGGGTCGGGCTCTCCGAATCGGCCTGCCTGCGGCGCGTGCGCCTGCTGGAGCGGGGCGGGGTCATCGAGCGCTACACCGCGGTGCTGAGCGCCAGCAAGATTGGCGTCACGGTGAGTTTCATCATCCGCATCACGCTCAAGGGTCAGACCGATCGCGACCTCGGCGCCTTCGAACAGGCCGTGGCCAGCGTGCCGGAAGTTACCGAGTGCGATCTCACCACGGGCGAGTCGGACTACGTGCTGCGCGTGGTGGCGCGCAGCGCCGAGGACTTCGAGCGCCTGCACAGCAAGGTGCTGACCAAGCTGCCGGGGGTGGCGCGCGTGGACTCGAGCTTCGTGCTGCGTTCCGTGGTCAAGAACGCGGGCCTGCCGCTCGAGTCGGGCTGATTAGTTACATTTGAAACTAATGTACAATGGCCTCGAGGGGTCGCGCCGCGGTCGTGCAGGAGAGCATCGATGTCAGAAGATCTGTTTGAGAATCCGCTCGGCACCGACGGTTTCGAGTTCGTCGAATTCACCAGCCCCGATCCGCAGGCGCTGGCGCGCGTGTTCGAAGCCATGGGATTCACGGCGGTGGCACGCCACCGCTCCAAGAACGTGCTGCGATACAAGCAGGGCGATGTCGATTTCATCCTGAACATGGAGCCGAGCGGCCAGGCGGCGGATTTTCGCGGCCGGCACGGCCCCTCGATCAACGCCATGGCATTCCGTGTGCGGGATGCTGCCGGGGCGCTCAAGGGCGCCATCGAGCGCGGTGCGCGCGAAGTGCGCGGTGCCGTCGGGCCCATGGAGCTCAATATTCCCGCTATCGAAGGGATCGGCGGGTCCAACCTGTACCTGGTCGATCGCTACGGCGCACATGAAATCTACGATGTGGATTTCGTCGCCATCGAAGGCGCGGCGATGCGCGAGCGCGAAGCCAGCGCCGGCCTGACCTATATCGATCACCTGACGCACAACGTGCAGCGCGGCAACATGCAGCTCTGGGCAGACTTCTACCAGCGCGTTTTCAACTTCCGCGAGATCCGCTACTTCGACATCGAGGGCAAGGTCACAGGGCTGACCTCCAAGGCGATGACCAGCCCTGACGGGAAGATCCGCATACCGCTGAATGAGAGCCAGGATGATAAGTCGCAGATCGAGGAATTCCTCCACGACTACAAGGGCGAGGGCATCCAGCACGTGGCGCTTGGCACCGATGACATCTATCGCACCGTCGATCGCATGCGCGCGCGCGGCGTGGGGTTCCAGGACACGCCTGAAACCTATTACGAGGGCATCCAGGCGCGCGTACCCGGACATGGCGAGGATCTGGCCGGATTGCGCCAGCGGCGCATCCTCATCGACGGCGCGCCCACGCAGGGACAGGGCCTGCTGCTGCAGATCTTCACGCAGAATGTGGTCGGTCCGTGCTTCTTCGAGATCATCCAGCGCAAGGGCAATGAAGGATTCGGTGAGGGAAACTTCAAGGCGCTGTTCGAATCGCTGGAACTGGATCAGGTCCGGCGCGGCGTGCTGTCGCTGGGCGAGGGTGCCGCCAAAACATGATGCCCGTACCGCAGTACCAGAGCGGCTTCGGTAATCAGTTTGAAACCGAAGCGCTGGATGGGGCGCTGCCGGCGCAAAATTCTCCGCAGCGTTGTCCCTACGGTCTGTATGCCGAGCAGCTTTCGGGCACGGCCTTCACGGCGCCACGCCATGTCAACCGTCGCAGCTGGCTGTATCGCATCCGCCCGGCGGCATCCCACGGGCCGTTTGCCCCGCGTCCGCATGCATTCCTGGGCTCGCAGTTCGGGGCCGACGCTACGCCGCCTGATCAGCTGCGCTGGAATCCGCTGCCGTTGCCGGAAACGCCGACGGATTTCCTCGATGGCCTGGTCACCATGGGCTGCAATGGCAGTCCGCAGGCGCAAAGCGGCTGCGCGATCCATGTCTACGCCGCCAATCGTTCGATGCAGCAGCGTGCCTTTTACGACGCCGATGGTGAACTGCTGATCGTGCCGCAACTCGGTTCGTTGCTGCTGGTGACGGAGCTGGGACGATTGACAGTGGATCCGCTCGAGATCGCCGTCATCCCTCGCGGCGTGCGCTTCAGCGTCGAGATGCCGGATAGTGGCGCGCGCGGCTACGTCTGTGAGAATTTTGGCGCACCGTTGCGCCTCCCCGACCTGGGACCCATCGGATCCAATGGCCTGGCCTGCGAACGCGACTTCCTCACCCCCACGGCGCACTACGAAGATGGGGATGAACCCTGGGAACTGCTCGCAAAGTTCATGGGACGCCTCTGGACGACGGCCATCGATCATTCACCGTTCGACGTGGTGGCGTGGCGCGGCAACTACGCGCCTTACAAGTATGACTTGCGTCGGTTCAATACGATGGGCTCGGTCAGCTACGATCATCCCGATCCGTCGATTTTCCTGGTGCTGCAGTCGATCACCGACACGCCCGGAGTCGATGCGCTCGATTTCGTGATATTTCCGCCGCGCTGGCTGGCGATGCAGGATACGTTCCGGCCGCCCTGGTTTCATCGCAACGTCGCCAGCGAGTTCATGGGGCTGATCGAGGGCGCCTACGATGCCAAGAGCGAGGGCTTCCTGCCCGGAGGCGCCTCACTCCACAACTGCATGAGCGCGCACGGCCCGGATGCCGCCACCTTCGAAAGCGCCAGCCGCGCCGATACCCGCATGCCGCAGCGGATCGATGACACCATGGCATTCATGTTCGAGACCCGGTGCGTGATTCACCCCACCCGATATGCGCTCGAATCGCCGCAACTGCAGCACGATTACTTCCGGTGCTGGCAGGGTCTGCAGCGCCACTTCGATCCACGGCAGCGCTGAGCGGTGCGCATCGCCTGTTTGATCGTATGAGCGATCGCCTCAACGAGACGCATGACCCGGGGCTGCGCAGCTGGGTCGAGTCCGCGAACGCGCCGGATCAGGATTATCCGATCCAGAACCTGCCGCTGGGCATTTTCCGGCCCGCGGGCAGCGCCCTGGGGTATCGCGGCGGCGTCGCCATCGGCGATGCGATCGTGGATCTCGAGGCTGCCTGTGCGCTCGATATCTTCGCCGGGGCTGCGCTGGAGGCAGCGCAACTGGCAGCGCGACCAACTTTGAATGCGCTAATGGAGGCGGGTCCGGACGCGGCCTCGTTGCTTCGCCGGGCGCTATCGCGCGCGCTGCGAGCCGGCGCGCCGCAGCAGCCAGCGTTGCAGTCGACGCTGCTGGCGCAATCGGCGGCGGAAATGGCATTGCCGGCCCGCATCGGCGACTACACCGACTTCTATACCTCGATTCATCACGCCACGGCGGTGGGGCGCCTGTTTCGCCCCGATCAGCCGCTGATGCCAAATTACCGCTGGCTGCCGGTTGGCTATCACGGGCGCAGCTCATCGATCGCGGTCTCGGGCCAGCGGTTTGCGCGCCCCGTTGGCCAGCGTCCTCCGGCCGCTGCCGGCGGGCAGCCGACGGTGGGACGCAGCGAAAGGCTCGACTACGAGCTCGAGCTCGGCGTGTTCATCGGCGCCGGCAATCTGCTGGGGCAGCGCATCGGCATTGACGAGGCGAACGGGCACATCTTCGGCCTGTGCCTGCTCAATGACTGGTCGGCGCGCGATCTGCAGGCATGGGAGTATCAGCCGCTGGGTCCATTCCTGGGCAAGAACTTCGCCACCACGATCTCGCCCTGGATCGTTTCGCTCGAAGCGCTCGCGCCGTTTCGGACCGAGTGGCAGCGCGCGGCTGACGATGTGCAGCCATTGCCCTATCTCAACAGTGCCGCGGTGCGGCGTTGTGGAGCCTTCGACATCCAACTCGAAACCTGGATAGAGACGGCGGCCATGCGCGCCGCGGGTGCCGGGCCGGGCCGCCTGTCCCAATCGAATTTTCGGCATGCCTACTGGACGGTCGCGCAGATGCTCGCGCATCACACCATCAATGGCTGCAACTTGACGCCGGGCGATCTGCTGGGCACCGGCACGCAATCCGGTCCGGTTGCAGCCGAGGCCGGCTCATTGCTGGAACTGTCTCATGGCGGCAAGCGGCCGGTCGACCTGCCCGGCGGTGAGCAGCGCCGCTTTCTGGAAGATGGCGATGAGATCATCCTGCGCGGCTATTGCGTCAAGTCAGGGACAGCGCGGATCGGCTTCGGGGAGGCCCGGGGCCGCGTGCTGCCGGCAACGATCTGACAGAGGACATCACGCGGTTGCGCCTGTACACCTATTTTCGCAGCTCTGCCGCGTATCGCGTACGCATTGCGCTCAATCTCAAGGGGCTCGCATACAAAGCGGTGCCGGTGCATCTGCTGCGTGACGGCGGCCAGCAGAACGCGCAAACCTACGCCGACATCAATCCAGCGCGGCTGGTGCCGTCACTCGAGGACGGTGCCACGATTCTCACGCAATCGCTGGCGATCATCGAGTATCTGGAGGAGACGCATCCAGACCCGCCGCTGTTGCCGGCCGGGGCGGCGGCGCGCGCGCGTGTCCGCGCTCTGGCGCTGGGTGTAGCCTGCGACATTCATCCGCTCACCAACTTGCGCGTGCAGCGCTACCTTAAATCGTGCGGGCTCGACGACGCGAAGCGCGATGACTGGACTCGACACTGGATCGCGCTGGGATTTGCGGCGGCCGAGCGCACGCTGGCCGGTGACAGCCAGACGGGAAGTTTTTGCCACGGTGAATACCCTACGCTGGCCGATTGCTGCCTGGTACCTCAAATCGCGAATTCTCAGCGGGTCCGCCTGCCCCTCGATGCTTATCCGACACTGCGGCGTATCAACGAGAATTGCCTGCGGGTGCGTGCCTTTGCCGACGCTGCGCCTGCGGCCCAGCCCGATGCCGAATAGCGTTCCTCGCGCGGCCCTGCGGCTGCAGGACTATCTGCCTTACCGGCTCTCGGTCGCGGCTAATGCGGTCTCGAGGATGATCGCGCACGCGTATGAAAGCCGATTCGGACTCAAGATCCCGGAATGGCGACTGATCGCCGTGCTGGCCGATGAGGGCCCACTCACGCAGCAGTCCCTCTGCGGGCGCACGGTCATGGACAAGGTCACGGTCATGCGCGCGGCCCGCGGCCTGGTCCGCCGGGGACTGGTGCGGCGGGAGCCCAACCAGGCAGATGGCCGCTCCCACCGATTACTGCTCACGCGTTCAGGGCTGCGGATCTATCGGGACATCGTCCCGCTGGCGCTCGAGCATGAATCCCGCCTGCTGCACGGGCTCAAGCCGGGCGACATAGCGCGGCTCGATCGGCTGCTCCGGCAACTCGAACAGACCGCACAAAATTCCTGAATTAAATTCCTTTAATATTTCGCACACCCCGGTTTAACTGAGGCGGCATTAGGCTGGCTGGATGCCAATGCAAGACCGGGCCAGCTCACGCCGGTGGATAGTCTGCGTGCCGCTTGTCTTAAGCCTTGCGGCCTGCAGTCTTGGTCCCGCCTATCGCCATCCCGACGTGCCGCTGCCCGCGGCGTGGGGTACTGCGGCTGCGCAGGACGAGGCCGGCGCGCAGCACGAGCCGGCCAATGACTGGTGGCGCGGCTTTGGCTCCAACGCTCTCAACGGCTACATCGCCCAGGCGCAGGGTGCCAACGATGATATTGGCGCGGCCATGGCGCGAGTGCTGGAGGCGGACGCGCAGGCGCGCATTGCCGGCGCTGCATTACTCCCAAACCTGTCCGGCAATTTCGGCGTCACGCGCGAACGCGCCGAGCCGTCCGCCGGCGGCCCGCTCAAGACCTTCAATGTGTACAGCACCGGCCTATCGTCCAGCTACCAGGCGGATTTCTGGGGCAGGAACCGGGATCTGCACAATGCGGCGCTGGCGGCGGCCAAGGCCAGCCGTTTCGATCGTGAAACCGTGGTGCTGACCGTCGTGACCAGCGTGGCGATGAGCTATTTCGAGGTGCTCGAGTTCCACGATCGACTACAGGTGGCGGAGCAGAACCTCGAGAACGCGCAGACCATCCTGCGCGATCTGGAATTCGAGGCCAATGTCGGAACCGCCACCGCGCTGGATGTGGCGCAGCAGGCCACCACCGTGGCAACGGTGAATGCCTCGATTCCGCCGCTGCGGCAACAGCTGCGGCAAAGCATCGATGCACTGGCTATCCTGCTCGGCGAGACTCCCGAGCAGCTGCAGGCCGATGATACGAGTCTCGATGCGCTGACACTGCCCGTGATATCGGCGGGCCTGCCCTCGCAGTTGCTGGCGCGCCGGCCCGACGTGGCCGAGGCCGAGGCGCAACTGGTGGAGGCGAACGCGAACATCGGCGCGGCGCGTGCTGCTTTCTTCCCGAGCATCGATCTGACCGCCGGCGGCGGCTTTGAGAGTGCCGCACTGGGCAGCATGATATCGCCTGCGACGCGTGTGTTCTCGCTCTCCGCCAATGTCGCCCAGACCATCTTCGATCACGGCGCGCTGGTCGGGCAGTATCAGTTGAATAAGGCGCGCTACACCGAGCTGCTGTCCGACTATCACAAGACCGTGCTGACGGCGCTGGGCAATGTCGAGGACGCACTGGTCGGTGTGCAGCAGACCGCCGAGCAGGAGTTGCGGCAGCAGGATGCCTCCGACAAGGCCCGCCGGGCGTTCGAATTTGCGCAGCTGCAGTTTCAGGCCGGAACCACCAATGTGCTGACCATGCTCAATACCGAGACCGCGCTGTTCACCGCCCAGGATGCCCTGGTGCAAGGCAAATTTGCGCACCTGCAGGCATTGCTCAACCTCTACCAGGCGCTCGGGGGCGGCTGGCATCTCGGCGATACGCCGGAGGAGAAACTGCCTTGAACGCACTGCAGCGACAGTGGCAGCGGCCCCGGAGTCGAATTTTGTGGGGCAGCTGTGCGATGGTCGCGTTGGTGGCTGCCATCGCATGGCTGACGCACGCTCCGGCGACCGCTGCCGCCCCGCCATCCGTGCCCAATGGTGTCGCGGTCGAGACTGCCTTGGTCGCGCGCGCCACCGTGCCTCTCTACCTGGAAGGGCTCGGTAATGTGCAGGCCTTCTACACCGCGAATATCACCGCGCGCGTCGATGGCGAACTGCAGCGAGTGGCTTTCGTCGAGGGACAGGAGGTCAAGAGGGGCCAGCTGCTGGCACAGATCGATCCGCGCCCCACCCAGGCTGCCCTCGATCAGGCCGTTGCCACCGAGGCAAAGGATACAGCGCAGCTGGACAGCGCCAGCGCGGACCTGGAGCGGTACGTCAAGCTGGCGCCGCAGAATCTAGCGAGCCAGCAGACCATCGACACGCAGAAAGCGCTGGTCGCACAGCTGCAGGCGCAGCTCAAGGTTGACCGCGCCATCATCGACAATGCCCGCACCCAGCTGGATTACACCAGCATCGTCTCTCCGATCGATGGCCGCACCGGCATCCGCAAGGTTGACCCCGGCAATAATGTCCATGCCAGCGACACCACCGGCATAGTCGTGGTGACGCAGATGCAGCCGATCTCGGTCGTCTTCACACTGCCGGAGGACGATCTGCTGGCGGTAAATCGCGCGCTCGGCGCCGGCGCGGTGCGGGTCACCGCGCTTTCGCGCGACAATCAGACCGAGCTCGACAGCGGCACGTTGAGTCTGATCGACAATCAGATCGATCCTGCCACTGCCACGATGCGTCTGAAGGCCGCATTTCCAAATCAACAGAACAATCTCTGGCCGGGACAATTCGTCAATGTGCGGTTGCTGGTTCAGCAGCAGCAGGGAGTACTCACGGTGCCTTCGGCCGCGATCCAGCACGGCCCTGACGGCTTATTCACCTACGTCGTGAAGTCCGACTCTACCGTCGAAGTGCGTCCACTCAAGACCAGCGGTGACAGCGAGGGTGTAGTTGTCGTGAGTGATGGGCTGCAGGCTGGTGAGCGCGTGGTCACGAGCAACCAGTACCGCCTGCAACCCGGTGCGCGCGTGCGCGTCCGGGCAGTCGAGAAGGCCGCGGCGCCGTCGAAAGATCTGCCCGTGGTGGCGCAAAGCATGCCATGAGCATTTCGGAACCATTCGTCCGCCGTCCGGTTGCGACTTCGCTGCTCATGGGCGGCATTCTGCTGCTCGGCATCGTTGCCTGGCCGCTGCTGCCGGTGGCACCGCTGCCGCAGGTCGATTTTCCAACCATCGTGGTGACGACGCAGCTGCCTGGTGCGAGCCCGGAGACGATGGCCACGTCAGTGGCGACGCCACTGGAGTATCAGTTCGCGGAAATCCCGGGTCTTTCGCAGATGACCTCGACCAGCGTCCTGGGGACGGCACAGATCACCCTGCAATTCGATCTGGACCGTAACATCGATGCGGCCGCCCAGGACATTCAGTCCGCGATCGACGCGGCCGGCGGGCAATTGCCCAAGAATCTCCCGTCGCCGCCCTCCTATAAGAAGGTCAATCCCGCAGACGCGCCGATTTTGACCCTGGCCGTGCACTCAGACGTGCTGCCCCTGACCAAGGTGGATGACTTTGCCGAGAATGTCATTGCCCAACAACTGTCGCAGATCTCGGGCGTCGCGCAGGTGGCCATCGGCGGACAACAGAAGCCCGCGGTGCGGGTGCAGGTGGATCCGGCCAAGATCGCCGCACTTGGCCTGCAGCTCGAAGACATCGCCAGCGTGATCAGCACTGCCACGGTTGACGCGCCCAAGGGATCGATCAACGGGGAGCTGCGCAATTTTGCGATCTACGACAACGACCAGCTTGATAGCGCTGCACCCTGGAACAATGTGGTCATCGCTTATAAGAATGGTGCGCCGATCAGGGTCCGCGATATCGGCGTAGCGGTCGACGCTGCCGAGAATAACCAGCTCATCGGCTGGGAGGACAACAGGCCCGGCATCCTGCTGCAGATCTTCAAACAGCCCGGCGCCAATGTGCTGGCTACCGAGCAGCGCGTCCAGGCGCAGTTGCCGCGGGCGCAGTTGTCCGTGCCATCGTCCATCAAGATCGACCAGGTTGCCAATCGCACCACCACCATCAAGGCCTCGGTGCGCGATGTGGAGTTCACACTGCTCCTGACGATCGCGCTGGTCGTGATGGTGATCTTCCTGTTCCTGCGCAATGCCTGGGCGACGATCATCCCGGGCATCACGGTGCCGCTGTCGCTACTAGCAACCGCGGCGCTCATGCTGGCGGTGCATTACAGCCTCGACAATTTGTCGCTGATGGCCCTGACGATTGCGGTTGGCTTCGTCGTCGACGATGCCATCGTCATGCTGGAAAACATCTACCGGCACATCGAGGACGGGCTTTCGCCGTTGGAGGCGACGCTCAAGGGGGCCGGTGAGATCGGCTTTACGATCATGTCGATCAGCATCTCGCTGGTGGCGGTATTCATCCCTCTGCTGCTCATGGGAGGCATTGTCGGACGGTTGTTCCGCGAGTTTGCCATCACCCTGACGATGACCATCGCGGTGTCGGCTTTTGTAGCGCTGACGCTCTCGCCCACGATGTGCGCAATCTTTTTGCGCGATGAGAAGCACGTACAGCATGGCCGTGCGTACATGTTCATCGAGCGTGGCTTCGATCGTCTGCTCGACGGTTACCGGCGTGGCCTCGACTTCGTGCTGCGGCATCAGCCCGCGACACTTGCGGCCTTCGTCTGCACCGTGGCACTCACGATCGCGCTCTACATTGTGATCCCGAAGGGATTCTTTCCACAGCAGGACACCGGCATCATCGTCGGGCTCTCGGATGCGCCGCAGGATATCTCCTTTGCAGAGATGAAGCGCCGCTATCACGAGCTCACCGACATCATATCGCGCGATCCGGACGTACAGGATTACGGTGCCTTCATCGGTGGGTGGCGACCGATCAATACAGGGTTTCTGTTCATCGGGCTCAAGCCGCGTGATCAGCGGCGGTCCACTGCCGATCAGATCATCGTGCGGCTGCGCCACAACATTGCTGAAGTACCGGGCGCCACGCTGTTTCTGCAGGCGGCGCAGGACCTGAATGTCGGTGGGCGAACGACACGCACGCAATACCAATACACTTTGACCGACGCCGACATCAATGAACTAAATGAATGGGCGCCGAAACTCCTGGCCCAGCTGCAGAAGCTGCCCGAGTTGCGGGACACGGCCACCGATCAGCAGACCAACAGCACCATGCTGACGCTCGTGATAGATCGGGACCAGGCCGCGCGATTCGGCATCCAACCTTCGCTGATCGACCAGACGCTCGACGACGCCTTCGGGCAGCGGCAGGTGACCCAATATTTCACGCAGCAAAACAGCTACCACGTCATCCTGGAGGTTACGCCTGCGTTGCAGAGCGACCCGCAGACGCTATCAAAGATCTACATCAAATCGGTCAGCACCGGTCAGATGGTCCCGCTCTCCAGCTTTGTCAAATTCGATACACGTCACGTCACGTTCCTGTCGATCAATCATCAGGGACAATTTCCCGCGGTGACGCTCTCGTTCAATTTGGCCCCGGGCGCGGCGTTGGGCGATGCGGTGAACTCCATAACGAAGGCGGCCGCCAAAATTGGACTGCCGGCAACCATTACCGGCAATTTCCAGGGGACTGCGCAGGCCTTTCAAAGCTCGCTCAAATCTGAGCCCTACCTGATTCTGGCGGCGCTTGTGGCGGTCTATATCATCCTGGGAATGCTGTACGAGAGTTACATACACCCGTTGACCATTCTGTCGACCCTGCCCTCGGCTGGGGTGGGCGCACTGCTGGTGCTGCTGATATTCCATTTCGATCTGTCCGTGATTGCGCTGATCGGCATCATCCTGCTGATCGGCATCGTCAAGAAAAATGGCATCATGATGGTGGATTTCGCCATCCAGGCCGAGCGCGATCAGCACATGGCGCCGGAGGAAGCCATCCGGCAGGCCTGCCTGTTGCGGTTTCGTCCGATCATGATGACCACGATGGCGGCCTTGCTGGGCGCGCTGCCGCTGATGCTCGAACAGGGCACCGGCTCGGAGCTGCGCCGGCCGTTGGGCTTCACGATGGTCGGGGGCCTGATCGTGAGCCAGGCGCTGACACTGTTCACCACCCCGGTGGTTTATCTGTACCTCGATCGCCTGACCGGCGCGCGCCGCCACAAGCGCGCGGCGCAACACATCCCTCCTGGCGAGCAGGCGGCGGCCGGTTTGACTCAAGGGGCATCATGAAAGTCTTGCTGGTCGAGGATAACGAGCGTGTCACACAGTTCGTCATCAAGGGACTGAAAGAGTCCGGCCACACGGCCGATCACGCCGCCAACGGGCGCGACGGGATGTTCCTGGCCGCCAGCGAACCTTACGATGTCATCATCATGGATCGCATGCTGCCGGGGGATATTGACGGTCTCGCCATCATCGAGGCGCTGCGCAAGTCGGGCAAGCGAACTCCCATCCTGATTCTGAGTGCGCTATCGGATGTGGATGAGCGCATTCGCGGTTTGCGCGCCGGCGGCGATGACTACCTCACAAAGCCATTCGCCTTCGGGGAATTGCTGGCCCGACTCGATGCGCTGGCGCGGCGCGCCCAGGGCGAGGGGGCACAGACCAAGCTCGAAGTGGGCGATCTGCGGGTCGATCTGCTGACCCGCAAGGTCAGCCGCGGGGACCGCAGCATCGTCCTGCAGCCGCGCGAGTTCAAGCTGCTGGAGTACCTGATGCGGCATGCCGACCAGGTTGTTACCCGTACCATGCTACTGGAGAACGTCTGGGACTATCACTTCGATCCGCAGACCAATGTAGTGGATGTGCACATCAGTAAGCTGCGGCAGAAGATCGATGCCGACTTCGAGCGGCCGCTGCTGCGCACAGTGAGAAATGCCGGCTACACCATGACGGCGCACGATTAGTTGGCGGCGATGGCCGGTTGCGGTTTAATCGGCGGCAGATGCTACCCTTCATGCGTTCCTCGGCGCTGAATCTCGCGGTCGGCTACATCAGTCTCGGCCTGGCTGCCCTGGCGCTGTTTGCGACGCCGATGTGGTATGCGTGGCGAGTGACCATCCAGGATGCGCGTGCCGAGATTCTGCAGGCCGATGCGCAGCGCCTCAGCGATGTGTTCCGGCGCGAAGGCGTCGTGGGGCTGACTGCCTACATAGACACCCGCATCGGCCTCAACATTCCGAATGAGCGTTTCCTGCTGCTGAGCGATTCCGCCTTCCAGCCGCTGGCGGGCAACATGCGCTCGTGGCCGGCGAATGTACCGCCGGCTTCCGGTAGCTACACCTTCAAGGTGGAGTCTGGCGGTCAGCTGCGGAGCGCCGATTTCGTCTATGTGGCACTGCCGGGTGGCTACAACCTCCTGGTGGGCCGCGACGTGGCGCGCTACCAACCGCTCGAGCATCGATTCTGGTACGCACTCGCCGGTGCGGTCGGCATCCTGTCGATATTCGGAACCCTGGGCGGCGTGCTGATCCGGCGCGCGATGCTGGACCGTATCCACGGCATCCGTCAGGCCGTCTCGGGGATCATCCAGGGGGATCTGAGTCGGCGGCTCGCAATCGATCGTAGCGGCGACGAACTCAACACACTGTCGCGCACCATCAACGGCATGCTCGAGCAGATCGAGCAGCTGATCCATGGCGTGCGCAATGTGTCCAATGCCATCGCACACGATCTGCGCACGCCGCTGGCCGAGCTGCGCTCGAGGCTGGAGGAGCTGTCGCTCACGCGGCCCTCCCCGGAGGAAACCTTTACCGAGCTCGAGGCCGCGGTGGCTGATGTCGATCGGGTCATTCGGCTCTTCAATGCACTGCTGCGGCTGGCGGAGATCGACAGCGGCATGCGCCGTTCGGGCTTCGTGTCACTGGATATGGCGGAGGTAGCCGCCAACGCCGTCGAGTTCTACCAGCCCGCCGCGGAGCTGAAGGGCTGTTCGCTGACGCTCACGAGCAATGGTGCGGCCCCGATACGCGGCGATCCTGTGCTGCTGGCGCAGGCGCTTGGCAACCTGATCGACAATGCGCTCAAGTACACACCGGAGGGCGGCAGCATCCGGGTCGACGTGCGCCGCGGCCCCAGTCACTCGGTGGGCGTCACGGTGTCGGATAGCGGGCCGGGAATCCCCGATGTCGATCGACCCAAGGTCATCGAACGCTTCTATCGCGGAGATGCCAGCCGCGGAACACCCGGTGTCGGCCTGGGGCTAAGTCTCGTCGACGCCGTCGCACGGCTGCATGGCAGTTCACTGCGCTTTGAGGACAATAACCCCGGTCTGCGGGTGGTAATGCTGCTGCAGCAGGACGCGCCGCAGGTGGCGCGCGGTGGCGACGCCGCGGTCGTGCGGTCGGCGCCCGATGCCATGGCGCACACGGCCGGGCATGCCTGAGACAGGCGCCTAACCGCCAAACAAGTCGTTCATCACCCGGGAGGTCGCATCGCAGGCGTGATTCAGGCAGGGCAGGCCGAAGCCGGCCTCCAGGGTCCGCAACAGCGAGTAGTGATCGTAGGCTTCGGTACTGACATGGCCATTGGTGCCGTAGCTGGTCTCCACCAGCATGACTACGCGATTGGCGGCATTGGTAAAGTCGTTCTCGTCCCATACCAGCACGATGGCATTGCGGCCATGCTTCCAGGCCGGTGACGCCTTGATGCCCGTGACGAGCTTGCCGATAGTCGCATCGCCCTGAGCGATCAGCAAGCCCCACTCGAGGGGGGTCGTGCCGCCGCAGATCGCTGTGCCGCCTTTGACGAAGCCGTGCATGTCGTGACACTGGTTCGGTACTATCAGGGCGAAGTTGGGCATCTGCCCCTGCAGATTGGCCCACAGTCCATCGGGCCCGTCGAAATCCGCGACGCGTCGCAGACTCAAATCGGCTCGCTCGCCCGCCTGCACTTTGCGGAAGTAGGCGAAGGGATTGTGTTTGACCGCGTAGAGCTTCTGAATCGGTGCCGGTACGAACGCCTCGGGCGGGCTCAGATTGGACCAGGCGCCGTCGGAGTAGTTGACCCCTGCCAGTGCCGAATCGACGGTCGGCAGACTCTCCTGGTAGCTCTTCCAGCTCTTATGACCCTGGACCAGCTGATCGGCTATCGATTCGGGCGTGTAGGTTACGGCCGGGTAGTCGCGCAAGGCGCAGTTATTCGGGATCGGCGCGCCGTGGCCCTCTATCTGGCCATTGCACTGGCTGGCGTCGGTGGCCGTCGCCGCGACGGCGTTGTCGAGGCCGGGCGCATCGATGGGCGCCAGCGCGTGCTGGCAGTCGGGGCTGTTGGGCGCATGATCGATGCAACCCATGCCCGCCCAGTCCGGCCAATAGTCGTCCTTTAGGCCAAAGTTGGATCCGCCGGTGATTTCAAGATAATTCGGCGCACTGGGGTGTCCCACCGCAAAGTAGTTGCTGGCCTGATTGGCCCGGTGCGCATAGGCATTGATGAACGGGGCGTTGGAGTTGCCGAGGATGTCAGTGTCGGTCTCGTTTTCCATGATGATCAGGAACACATGATCGAGCCGGCCGAATTTTCCATCGGGCACAGGATGTTCGGCTGCAGCCAGCGGCAACGCGGCCAGCGCGGTCAGGCAGGTGATCAGCAGGCATCGGCGAAACATTCCATTCTCCTTCGGTTACGCAGCGCATCCAGTGCCATGTTAGCCTACCGACGATGATCGATAGCCCCGACCGCATGACATGAAACGAGCGCTGATCACCGGGATAACCGGCCAGGACGGCGCCTATCTGGCTGAGTTCCTGCTCGAAAAGGGTTACGAGGTACACGGCGTCAAACGTCGCGCCTCCTCATTCAACACCGACCGCATTGATCATCTCTACCAGGATCCGCATGACCGCGGCGTTCGCCTGCACCTGCACTATGGCGACCTGACGGATGCCACCAATCTGATCCGCATCGTCCAGCAGACCCAGCCGGACGAGATCTATAACCTGGCGGCCCAAAGTCACGTCGGTGTGTCGTTCGAGACGCCCGAGTACACGGCCAATTCGGACGCCCTGGGGACGCTGCGTGTGCTCGAAGCCATCCGCATATTGGGACTGTCGTCGAAGACGCGCTTCTACCAGGCCTCGACCTCTGAAATGTTCGGCAAGGTGCAGGAAGTGCCGCAGCGCGAGACCACGCCGTTTTACCCGCGCTCGCCCTATGGCGCGGCGAAAGTCTATGCGTACTGGATCACGGTCAACTACCGCGAGGCGTACGGGTTATTTGCCTGCAACGGGATTCTCTTCAACCACGAGTCGCCGATTCGCGGTGAGACCTTCGTTACCCGCAAGATTACCCGGGGGCTGGCGCGGATCCATGCCGGGCTGGATAACGCCATGTTTCTCGGTAACCTCGATTCGCTGCGCGACTGGGGCCATGCACGCGACTATGTGCGCGCCCAGTGGTTGATGTTGCAGCAGGAGCAGCCGGAAGATT
The DNA here is from genome assembly GCA_963819195.1 of uncultured Gammaproteobacteria bacterium. Lineage (GTDB taxonomy): Bacteria > Pseudomonadota > Gammaproteobacteria > Steroidobacterales > Steroidobacteraceae > FEN-1191. Next base: position 729,635 of record CAWFVL010000003.1, on the reverse strand, counting down.
TCGTCATCGCCAGCGGGGAGCAGCATTCGGTGCGCGAATTTGCCGAGCTTGCGGGCGCCGCACTGGGCATGCACCTGGAGTGGCAGGGGGAGGGCGTGGAGGAGCGCGGAATCGACACCAACAGCGGTCGCGTGGTCATCCGGATCGACCCGCGCTACTTCCGGCCGACGGAAGTGGAATCGCTGCTGGGCGACGCGAGCAAGGCCCGGGAGAAGCTCGGCTGGGTGCCGGAGATCGACTTCCAGACCCTGGTTAACGAAATGGTGGCCGAGGACCTGGATCTGGCGCGGCGCGACTCAATGATGGTGCGCCAGGGATTCAAGGTATTCCAGGCCCGGGAATGATCTTTGTAGCCGGGCATCGCGGCCTCGTGGGTTCCGCCATCGTGCGCCGCCTGCGCGCGGACGGTGCGCAGCATTTGCTGCTTCGCGATCGCGCCGAGCTCGACCTGCGCTCGGCGGCCGCGGTTGAACAGTTCTTCTCGGAGCACAGGCCTCGGCAGGTGTACCTGGCGGCCGCCAAGGTCGGCGGAATCGAGGCCAATCGCAGTCAGCCGGCGCAGTTCCTGCGCGACAATCTGCAGATACAGACCAATGTCATCGATGCCGCCCAGCGCCATGGCGTAAGTAAGCTGCTGTTCCTTGGATCGAGCTGCATTTACCCGCGGGAAGCGCCACAGCCGATGGTGGAAGAGAGCCTGCTGACCGGAACGCTGGAGCCGACCAATCAGTGGTATGCCATCGCCAAGATTGCCGGTCTCAAAATGTGCCAGGCATATCGGCGGGAATTCGGGTTCGACGCCATCAGCCTGATGCCGACCAATCTCTACGGGCCCGGCGACAGTTTCGATCTCAGGAACTCGCACGTGCTTCCGGCCCTGATACGCAAGTGCCATGAGGCGAAAGAGCAGCACGCCGCGGCCGTGGAAGTCTGGGGCAGCGGTACTCCGCGCCGCGAATTCCTCCATGTGGATGACCTCGCCGCCGCGTGCGTCTATCTGATGGAACGCTACTCTGAGGAGTCGCCTATCAACGTCGGCTGGGGCGAGGATGTCAGCATCGCTGAACTGGCGCAGTTGGTCGCGGACGCGGTGGGATTCCGCGGGACATTCAGCTTCGATCCGAACAAGCCTGATGGAGCGCCGCGCAAGTTGCTCGATACCACGCGGCTAACGGCCCTGGGCTGGCGTCCGCGGATCCGGCTGAAGGCGGGGCTTGAGAGCACCTATGATTGGTACCGCTCGCACTTGCAGCAGTTTCGCCGTTAAACTATGCCGCGCCCGAACGCGGGCTATTTTCAACCACACAAGGATGAAGGATGAGTACGAAGATCAATCTGGCTGCTTTGACCGTTCTGGCCGCTGTCCTGTTCGCCGCTCCACTGACTGCCTCCGCGCATGTCACGCATGACGACGCCGCGATGACCTCCTCGACGCTGGGCACGACCAGCGGAGCGCATCACCACCACAAGCATCACCGGCACCACCGCCACCCGCACTGAACGACCCGCTCGGGCGAGCCTTGGCAATTTGTGTCAGGGCAACGCCCAGGCGCAACCGCTGCGTGGGGCCCAAGTGAACGAGGATCCGCCCTGGCTGCTTTGGGCGCGCGAGCTGAAGGCGCTGGCGCAAACCGGGCTCGCCTTCAGCAACGACGCCTACGACCGGGAGCGTTATGAACGCATCCGCGCGCTGGCGGCCGAGATGTATGCGCACGGCTCGGATACGCCCATCGAACGCATCCGTTCGCTATTCGAGCAGGAAACCGGCTACGCGACGCCAAAGGTAGACGTCAGGGGCGCGGTATTCCGTGAGCAACGGATTCTGCTGGTGCAGGAAGCCACCGACGGCGGATGGACACTGCCGGGAGGCTGGGCCGACGTCAATCAGTCGCCGCGCGAGGGCGTGGAGCGTGAGATTCGCGAGGAGTCGGGCTTCGAAGCCCGGGCCATCAAGCTGGCCGCGGTGTACGACTATCGGCGGCAAGGCAATCTCAACCCGCTGCCTAACTCGATCTACAAGCTGTTTTTCGTTTGCGAGCTGACCGGCGGAGAAGCCCGCACCAGCTTCGAGACCAGCGGCGTGGATTTCTTTGCGGCCGATCAGCTGCCGCCGCTGTCATTGGGCAGGACCAATCCCGCCCAGATAGCGCGCATGTTTGCTCACTGGCGCGACCCGGTGCTGGCGGCGGATTTCGACTAGCTGCTGTTCAGGCAGCCCGCGCTTCCGTGCGCGGGGTCACCACCGGCCGCAACGCGGTGCCGACATCGTTCCAATGCCATAGCTCCAGTTCGCCGCTGCGATCTTCGATCAGTGCCGAGCAGCTATCGACCCAATCGCCGTCATTGCAATAAAGCAGTCCCTCGAGCTCGACGATCTCGGGGCGATGGATGTGTCCGCAGACGATGCCATCGACGCCGCGACGGCGGGCTGCCTGGGCGGCCGCACGCTCGAACTCGTGCACATACCGGACCGCATTGCCGACCCGGCTCTTCAGATAGGCGGCCAGCGACCAATAGGGATAGCCGAGGCGGCGCCGCAGCGCATTCACGACCCGGTTGGCTCCCAGCGTCACGTCATACAGGCCTGAGCCGAGCGCGGTGAGCCAGCGGCTGCACTTCACGGCGGCGTCGAATTCATCTCCGTGCATGACCAGCAATTCCAGGCCGCGCAGTGTCGTGTGGACGTACTCGCGATGAATCTCCAGGTTGCCGAAGCTGCTGCCGCACAGCTCGCGCAGCTGCTCATCGTGATTGCCAGGGACATAGATCACGCGCGTACCGTGCTTGGTCTTGCCGAGAATGGTGCGCAAAACATCGTTGTGGATCTGTGGCCAGTAGAAGCTGCGGCGCATGCTCCAGATGTCGACGATGTCGCCCACCAGGAACAGCTGCTCCATCTGCACGTGGCGCAGGAAATCGAGTACCAGGTCGGCCCGGCACTCGCGTGAACCCAGATGAATATCGGAAATGAAGGCGCTGCGGACGTGGATGATAGGGCCCCTGAACTCCCTTAGCCGAAGCAATCCTGCCTTGTGTGCATGACAGCAAGATGGCCGGACTGTGACCGGTGGATGACTTGGGTCACAACTAACTGGTGGGTTTACCTAAGGTGATTTCTGAAGTTCCGGCGGGGCGATTCCGCCCAAGGCCTGGTACAGCGCGACGGTGTCGGCGCAGCGATTCATGAGTGCCTGCGCGCGGCCCATGACAGCCTGCTGCAGGCTTTGCTGGGCATTGAGAAGTGCCAGGTAGCTGACCGCGCCGAGTGCGAGCTGCTGGCGCGCGATCGCGAGGCTGCGCGTGGATGCGTCGAACGCGCGCTCCTGGGCCTGCACCGCATCCGCGTCGGCGGCCAGCGCACGCAACGCATCGGCGACGTTCTGAAACGCGGTGAGCACGGCCAGCCGGTATTGCGCGCCGGCAAGGTCCACCCCGGCGCGCGCCGCCCGCTCGCGGTGATAGAGCGTGCCGCCGGCGAACAGTGTCTGACTCAGCGAGGCGCCGACCGTCCAGAATTCATTCATTCCCGAGAAGATCTGCCCGGACTGCGTCGCCACATTGCCGATGGCGCCGCTGAGGGTGATCTGCGGCAGCATGTTGGCGATGGCGACGCCGACCTCCGCCGTGGCCGCATGCAGCTGCGCCTCAGCCGCGCGCACGTCCGGGCGGCGTTCCACCAGGCTCGAAGGCACACCGATGGGAATCTCGGCCGGCAATTTCAGCTCATCAAGCTGCAGCGTCAGCTGTGGCATGTCTGCCGGCAGCCGGCCGGTCAGGAAGGCCAGCAGATCCTGCTGCTGGTCGAACGCCTTCTGCAGCGGCGGCAGTGTGGCTTCGATCTGTGCCAGCGCGGCATCCTGTGCGAGTACATCCGACTCGGCGATGCCACCGAGCTCGAGCTGTTTGCGCATCACCTCCAGCGATTCGCGCTCGAGTGCGATCACCTGTCGCGCCGCATCGATCTGCGCACGCAATCCGGCCTCCTGGATGGCGGCACTGACCACGTTGGCGACCAGCGTCAGGTAGGCCGCGTCGTACTGATCGCGGCTGACATCAGCCAGTGCCTGCAGCGACTCCACCTGGCGTCGATTGCCGCCGAACAGGTCCGGCACGAACGCCACCGTGAGCTGCGGCGTATAGAGTGAATACGTGGACACTCCCGAGGTCAGCGTTGGCGACAGCACCTGCACCGCATCGCGGTTGCGCGTCGCGCTGGCCTGCGCCTGGACGGTGGGAAAGTAGGCGCCCCGTTGCGCTGCCACATTCTCGAGCGCTTGTCGCAAGGTCGCTTCGGCAGCCGAAATCGTCGGATTGGCGCGCAGTGCCTGATCCACCAGCGCATCGATATCGCTCGAACCAAAGCCCTTCCACCAGTCTGCATCCGGATTCGCACCAGGCACGAAGTGCTGTTGCGTCGGCAGCGGCTGTGCCGTGTAGCGATCGGTCTGCGGGGCGGCGGGGCGATGAAAGTTCGGGCCCACGGCGCAGCCGGCCACGATTGCTGCGGCGATGATTGCCAGCGCGCGCATCAGGCGTCCTCCGGCTCGCCGCTGCGCGATTCATCATTGGACACCGGCGTGCGCCGCGAAAAGGTGTCGATCAGCACCGGCAGCACCAGCAGTATGAGCACGGGTGCGAACAGCATCCCGCCTACCACGACCTGGGCCAGCGGCCGTTGCACCTGGGAGCCGATGCCGGTGGAAAGCGCCGCGGGAATCAGACCGACGCAGGCGACGATGCAGGTCATCATCACGGGGCGAAGCTGCGTGCGGCAGGTGGCACGGATGGCGCTGCGCCGGTCGGCGCCGTATTCGAGACTGAGGTTGTAATAAGAGATCACCAGGATCCCATCCATCGCCGCGATGCCGAACAGCGCCACAAAGCCGATGGCCGCCGAGACGCTGAAAGGCGTGCCGGTCAGAAACAGCGCGAAAATGCCGCCGACCATCGCCATCGGTATCACACTCGCTGCCAGCAGCACATCGCTGAGCAGCCCGAAATTCAGGAACAGCAGCACGCAGATCAGCAGGATGGCAATCGGCACCACGATTTCGAGCCTGCCCAGGGCTTCCTGCAGGTTGCCGAATTCCCCGACCCATTCGAGCCGATAGCCGCCGGGCAGCGTGACCTGCTGCGCGATCCGATCCTGCGCATCCAGCACCGTGGTTCCCAGATCACGGCCCCGCACGCTGAACTTGATCGGTACGTAGCGCTCCTGCTGCTCGCGGTAGATGAAGGAAGCGCCCGAGACCAGCTTGATATCGGCCAGATCAGCCAATGCCACGGGAATCGAGCCGCTGCCCGACGGATTCGGGGCGGCGATCGGTATCAGCCGGATCGCATCCAGGCTGGCCCGATACGGAGGAGCGAGCCGGACCATGATCGGGAAATGTCGATCGCTGCCGGGTTCGTACAGGTCTCCGGGGGATTGGCCGCCGATGGCCGCCTGCACGACGGTGTTCACATCGCCCGGGGCGAGGCCGTAACGCGCCGCGCGCGTGCGATCCACATCGATGCGGATCGTCGGCTGGCCGAGTGAGCGCAGCACCGCCAGGTCGGTGATGCCGGGCACATCAGCCAGGACTTTTGCAATCTGATTGGCGGTGCGCTCGAGCGTCTCCAGATCGTTGCCATAGATCTTGACCGAATTCTCCCCCTTCACGCCCGAGGCGGCTTCCTCGACGTTGTCCTCGATGTACTGCGAGAAGTTGAAGTCGACACCGGGGAACTGTTGCGTCAGCGCCCCGGTCATCTGTTCGGTGAGCTTGTCTTTATCGACTCCGGATGGCCAGGTGTCGAAGGGCTTGAGCGGCACGAAGAATTCCGCGTTGAAGAATCCGGTGGCATCGGTGCCGTCATCGGGCCGTCCGTGCTGCGAGACTACCGTCTGCACCTCCGGGTAAGCGGCGATGATCCGGCGCATGCGATTGACGTAGCCGTTGCCTTCCTCGATCGAAATCGAAGTCGGCAGCGTGGCGCGAATCCAGAAATTGCCTTCCTCGAGCTTCGGCAGGAACTCCAGGCCCAGCGTGCGCACGGCCAGCAGCGCCAGCACGATCACGAGCGTTCCGGCGCCCAGGGTCAGATATCGGTTCGCCAGTGCGAACTCCACCACCGGGTCGTATACCCGGCGCAGCGCGCGAATCAGCCGCGTCTCGGTCTCCTCGATCTTCCCCTGCAGCAGCAGGGCGCTCAGTGCCGGGGCGATGGTGAAGGTGGCCAGCAGGCCGCCGGCGATGGCGTAGCCGTAAGTCTTGGCCATGGGCCCGAAGATGTGACCCTCTATGCCGGAGAGCGTAAACAGCGGCACGAAGCCGGCGATGATGATCGCGGCCGCGAAGAAGATGGAACGGCTGACTTCGGCCGCGGCCAAGGCAATCACGGCGTAGCGGCCGCTGAAGCCATGCGGCACGCGCATCACATCCAGCCGCGAAGCTCCCGCGCCACGCCGGCCCGAGGCCGCCTCGGCCAGGTGCCGGTAGATGTTCTCCACCATGATGACGGTGGCATCGACGACAAGACCGAAATCGATGGCGCCCACCGATAGCAGATTGGCCGACTCGCCGCGGACCACCATGAGCCCGATGGCGAAGGAGAGCGCGAACGGGATCGTCATGCCGACGATCAGCGCGCTGCGCAGGTTGCCCAGGAACAGCCACTGCAGCAGGAAGATCAGCAGCACTCCGACGACCATGTTGTGCAGCACCGTGTGCGTGGTGAGCGCGATCAGGTCGCTGCGATCGTAGATGCGCTCGATGTGCACGCCGGGCGGCAACACGCCGGAGGCGTTGATTTCCGCGACCTTGGCTTCGACCCGCTGGATGGTCGGAATGCTCTGCGCACCGCGGCGCATGAGCACGATGCCCTGCACGATGTCATCGTCATTGTCGTTGCCCGCGATCCCCAGGCGTGGCAGGTGATCCACGTGCACGTCGGCCACATCGCCAATGTAGACCGGGGTGCCGTTGGTGGCGGCAATGACGGTGTGACGGATGGCATCCATGGAGCTGATCAGACCCACTCCGCGTACCACCACCGACTGCGGGCCGATATTGACGGTCTGTCCGCCCACGTTGATGTTGGCGTTGGAGAGCGCCTGCAGCAGTTGCGGTATCGACAGGCCGTAATCGACCAGCCGGCGCTGATCGACGGTAACCTCGTAGGTCTTGGTCTTGCCGCCCCAGCCGGTGACGTCGATGACCCCGGGCACCGCCTTGAAGCGACGCTCGAGAATCCAGTCCTCGATGGTTTTCAGATCGGCGACCGGGTAGTTGGGCGGTCCTGCCACGCGGTAGCGGAAGATCTCGCCAATCGGGCTGGTCGGGGAAATCTGCGGCTGGGCGTTATTCGGCAGACCCTGGAGCTGGGCCAGCCGGTTGATGACCCACTGCTCGGCCTGAACGTAGGTGAAGTCGTAGGTGAACTGAATCTTGACGTCCGACAGTCCGAATAGCGAGATGCTGCGGATCGCCTGCACATTGGGAATGCCGGCCATCTGCACTTCGATCGGAATGGTGATGTAGCGCTCAATCTCCTCGGCGGACTGTCCGCCGCTCTGGGTCACGATGTCCACCAGCGGCGGCACCGGGTCCGGATAGGCCTCGATGTTGAGTTGCGTGAAACTGGCTACGCCTGCGGCGAGTACCAGCAGCAGTAAAATGACGATCAGGACGCGCTGGCGGAGCGCAAATCCCACCATGGCATTCAATTGTCAGCCCGCCGCGGCCCGATCGATGAAGAGGCTCCCGCTCGTCACCACGCGTTCTCCGGACTTGAGTCCTTCGAGCACCTCGACAAATCCGTCGTTGGTACGGCCGGCGCGAATCGGGCGCACGATCAGGCTGTTGTCGGTCTGGAGTACCCAGACGTGGGCCGTGTCCCCCTCGTATACCACGGCACCCTCTGGAACCGCCGGTGACTGGTCAGCCGCGCTGGTGGTAATGACGAATGTGGCGAACATCTCGGGCTTAAGCGCGCCATCGGCATTATCGATGACAGCCCTGACCGTGAGCCGGTGCGTATTGGGATCGATGATGGGCGCTACATAGACGACGCGGGCTGAAAAGGTGCGGTTCGGATAGGCCAGGACGCGGACGTCGACCGACTGGCCGCGGCGCACCTTGGCCGCATCGGCTTCGCGCACATTGGCAATCAGCCAGACGCTGGACAGATCGGCGATCGTGTACACGGGCGTGGCCGCGCCCGCCTGCGCGTATTGCCCCGGGCCGATCTGGCGATCGACCACGATCCCGCGGATGGGCGCCACGATGCTGGTCGCGGGCTCGAAGTGCTCCGCGGTGGCCAGCTGGTCGATCTGCGAGTCCGAGTGCCCGAGAATCCGCAGCCGGCTGCGTGCCGCGCCGAGTGCCGTTTCGGCGGCTGACAGATCTGCCTGCGCCTGCTGCCAGTCCGCCAGCGAGCCACCCTTGATGTCGTACAGGGCATGCTTGCGCGTCTCGGCCAGGCGGGCGAGTTTCACCTGGGCCGCGGCCGCACGCAGATCGTTCAGCCCCTGGGTGAATTCACTGGCGTCGATGCTGGCCAGCACGGCGCCCTGGGCCACCTCATCGCCGAGATTGGCAACCACGCGCGTGATGCGCCCCGAATACGGCGAGTACACCGGCGTGCTGCGATCGCCATTGACGGCGATCTTGCCCTCGGTACGCTCCTCGCTGACGAAGGGACGCAGGGCAACTGCCTCCACCGTCAGCGTCTTGAGCTGCTGTGCCGAAGGATGAAAGGTTCCTGCCGCCGGAGCCGGCGGCTGCGCGGCGCCGGCGCTGTGGCCCAAGCCCCGCGCGATCGCCCAGATCAGCAGCACGATCAGCAGCACCGCCCCGGCTACCACCCCCAGAACCGTGATCTGGCGCGATGGTGGCCAACCGGGATGGGAAGGGGGGGCAGCTAGAGGATCCATGGCTAGTCCTAAGCAGAACTGCGGGTTGGACGCGTCGTCGGGGGAAAGATTCCCATTGCGGCTGCCGAGGGTACCCTGAATCCGCGCGCTTCGCCCGAGCCCGGCGCCAATGAGGTGAACGCGACGATATACTGGCTGCAAGGCCGCCGCTGCAGCCGCGCAGGTTAGCCCAAGAGATATCAATGAGACGTAGTGATTCGACGCGCGGTTAGCCCTTGAACACGGATGAAGAGCAGCGTTACTTCGCGACCGCGCCGCGGGGACTCTATGACCTGCTGGCACGCGAGCTGACGGCGATCGGGGCGCTCGCGGTTCGCGAGCGCATGGGCGGCGTCGAGTTTCGGGGCAGGCTCGAACTTGGCTACCGCGCCTGCCTCTGGTCGCGCATTGCCAGTCGCGTGCTGCTGGAAATCGCCCAGTTCGACGCGCCCGATGAGGCCGCATTCCATCGCGGTGTCGCGGCCTTCGACTGGGCCCCGCATATCGACCCGGCGCGCACCATCGCCTGCGAATTCACCGGCACGCATCCGACCATCACGAACTCGCACTTCGGCGCGCTGCGGCTGAAGGATGGGATCTGCGATCGGCTGCGCGACGATGTCGGCTCGCGCCCGGATGTCGCGCTGTCGCGGCCGGCAGTGCGCATCATCGCGCACGCGGTGCGCGAGCGGATCACGCTGTCGCTCGACCTGGCGGGCGAGGGCCTGCACCGCCGCGGCTATCGCACCGAGGCCGGCGAGGCGCCGCTGCGCGAGAACCTGGCAGCGGGCCTGCTGCTGCGTGCCCGATGGGATCAGGCCGCCGCTCGCGGCGCCGAGTTCCTCGACCCACTATGCGGCGCCGGGACGCTGGTCATCGAGGCAGCCATGATCGCCGCGGATCGCGCGCCCGGACTGACGCGGGACTATTTCGGATTTCTCGGCTGGCGCCAGCACGATGATCTGTTGTGGCAGCGACTGCTGGCCGAGGCCGGGCAGCGCGCGCTTACGAGCATCGGCAGCACCATTCGCGGCAGCGACGCGGATCAGCGCGCTATCGCCGCCAGTAATGCCAATGCGCAGCGCGCCGGCCTGGGTGCGCTGGTGCGCTTCGAACATCAGCGGGTCGAGGCCGTACGGCCGTTGACAGCGCAGCCGGGACTGATCTGCACCAATCCGCCGTACGGGGAACGATTGGGTGATGCCTCGCAGGCGGTCGCGGTCTATGCCGCCCTCGGAGCGGTGTTGCGAGAGCACTTCGTGGGCTGGGATGCTGCCATCCTGACGACCGCGGCCGAGGCGGTGAGGGCGCTGCGGTTACGCAGTTACCGCTCCCATGAACTGTGGAACGGCGCCATCGCCTGCCGGTTGCTGCGGATTGATCTGGCCGCGCCGGGCGCCGCAGACGCGGCGACTGCACGACTCGAGCGCGAAGCGGCTGCCGCGGACAGCGACGGCGCGCGCATGTTCAGCAACCGGCTGGAGAAGAACCTCAAGCGGCTCGGCAAGATCGCGCAGCGCGCCGCGATCGACTGCTACCGGCTCTACGACGCGGACATGCCCGAGTACGCATTTGCCATCGATCGCTACATCGAGGCCGATGGCGGGGCGTTGCATCTGCACGTGCAGGAATATGCCCCGCCGAAGGAGATCGAGCTCGAGGCCGCGCGCCGGCGGCGGCGCGAAGTGCTGGCCTCGCTGCCGCGTCTGTTTGACATCCCGCCCGAGCGAATTCACATCCGCCTGCGCAAGCGCCAGAGCGGCACCTCGCAGTACGAGCCGGTGCATGCGGCGGCTGCCGCGCCTTTCACCGTCCGGGAGGCTTCCCTGAAATTCCGGGTCAATCTGGATGATTATCTGGATACGGGCCTGTTCCTGGATCATCGCCTGACGCGCGCGCGGCTGCGCGATCGTGCCGGCGGCGCGCGATTTCTGAACCTGTTCTGTTACACGGCCAGCGCCACCGTGTATGCCGCCGCGGGTGGCGCGAGGAGCAGCCTGAGCCTCGACCTGTCGAATCGCTATCTCGACTGGGCGCAGCAGAACCTGGCGCTCAACGCGCTGGATTCGCGGGCGCATCGCCTCGAACGCGCCGATTGCCGCGAATGGCTGCGCCAGGCGCCTGCGGAACCATTCGAGCTCATCTTTCTCGATCCACCCACCTTCTCCAACTCCAAACGCATGCAGGGCGTGCTCGACATCCAACGCGATCATGTCGAACTGATCGGACAGTGCATGCAGCGGCTTGCGCCGGGCGGCCTGCTGGTCTTCTCATGCAATGCGCAGCGCTTCCGGCTGGACGAGCAGGTCGCCAGGCAGTGGCGGGTGCGCGATGTCTCGGCCCAGACGCTGCCGTTCGATTTCGCACGCAATCCGCGCGTGCATCGCTGCTTTGAGATCAGCGCCGCGGAACCGGGGCTTACATGAGTACTCGCCTGTCACTGCGGCTTCGACAGGGCAGCCTCGGTCTGTCGCAGACCATCGCTTCCACGCTGGCCACGATTGCCCCGGCGATGAGCTTTTTCTTCGGATTTGGCGTCATCGTGTCCGGTGCGGGCGTCGGCGCCCCGCTCACGATCGTGCTGGCGATGGTGGTGATCCTGTTCCTGACCAACACGCTGGCTGAATTCTCCCGCTACCGGCCGAGCACCGGCTCGTTTGTGACCTTCATCGGCATGGCCTTTGGTCCGGCGGCGGGCGCGGCGGCCTCCGTCGTTGCGACTGTCGGCTACTGCATTGCGGCGGCCTCGGCCGTGGTCGTATCGGGCGGCTGGGCGCACAGCACCTGGCTGCTGTTCGTTGGCAATGACATCCCCTGGCAGGTGCTGAGTCTGCTCGCCACGGTGTTCGTCGGTCTGCTGGTCGCGCGCGGGGTGCGCCTCTCGACCACCTGGGCCGCGATCTTCTTTTACTTCGAGCTGGCACTGCTGCTGATCGGCGCACTCATCATGCTGGTGGTCCATCGTGCTGCCATCGGCTGGGCACCGCTGCTGCCCTCGAACATTTCCGGTGGACTGGCCGGCGTCGGCGCCGGCTTTCCGCTGGCCATCTATCTTTTCATCGGCTGGGAAAACTCAGCGATGCTGGCCGAGGAGACTATCGACCCGCGCCGCAATGTGCCGCGCGCACTGATCACCGGAACCCTGGCAATCGGCGCGCTGTACCTGCTGCTCGCCTACAGCACCGAGATCGCCTTTCACGAGGATGCCGCGGCGCTGGCCAAGTCGGAGATTCCGTTCGTCGATGCCTTCAAAGGCTCCGCGGCCTCGTTGCTGATCCTGGCCTATCTTGCCGGCCTGACGAGCATATTCTCCTCACTGATCGGTCTCACCAATTCGCAGGCGCGCATCCTATTCAGCGCCAGCCGCGAAGGCATGCTGCCGGTGGTCTTCGGAAAGATACATCCTCAGCATCGCACGCCTCATATCGCGATGTGGAGCTTCATCGGGGCGGCGTTGGCCGTGGTCATCGTCTTCGGCTATGCCTACGATATCGACCCAGTGACGCTGTTCGCAGAGACCGGTACGCTGGGGACCATCCCCATCATCGTGGTCTATCTGGTCACGAACCTCGCCCTGCCGGTGTACATGCTGAAGTTTCACCGCGCGGACTTTCGGCCCATCAGGCACCTGGTGGTGCCGTTGCTGGGATCCTGCCTGATGCTGTTTCCGCTCTATGGGCTGGTGGAGCCCGGCCAGGCCTATCCGTTCAGCATCTATCCGTACGGTGTGCTCGCGCTGCTCGTGATCTCGGGGGTCTATGGCGCCGTCCTCGCCAGATCCGCGCCCGACCTGGTGCAGCGAATCGGCAGCTACGTCGCGGATGACGAGAGCTGAGGACTCGAGCGTGCGACGGTAGTTGGTCTGCTACTGCGCGTCCTTTTCGGCCTGGTTGCGACGCGCATCGTCAGCGTGGCGGGCATCATCCAGCCGTTGTTGGGCCTGCGCTTCGATCTGTTTGGCCTGACGCGCTTGCTCGACTTCGGCCGCGGAGCCGGCTGCCGTGCCGGTCGCAGTGCCGGCGAGGCCGCAGGCCGACAACAGGGCGCCGATCATCACCAGGGAAGTCAGGCGGTACGCGTTCATTATCAGCGAATGCTATCGCAGATCGCGCAGGCGATCTGTGAGGAATTAAACACATTGGACTGGCGTTTCCAGCCTGCCGATTCCAGGCCTGCGTTCGTTTTCTCCACAGAATCTTTACGCCCGAGCAGTTATTGTAATCAGGCGGAGACCTTCCAGGCTCTGCCTCTTACGTGCGGAAAACTGGCTCCCGACGGAAATAGTGGTTTGAAGGCTGGTCGAAGGCAATCGACGGGGCATCAAAAATCAGCCCGTTGACGTCAGGAGTACTTGCGGCGCAGCGTTACCAAACAAGAAAACTAATGTCTGCAATCATTTCGGCGCGGGGGAATTCCTCTCAACCTCAATCCTCACTCGCTTATGCAGCTGTTGCGTGCATGGGCATTGTGTTTGGCGATATTGGAACAAGCCCGCTCTATACATTGCAAGTAGCTGTCAAGACGGCGAGTGCAGACGGCACAGTGGCTCCGGCCGCCGTTTTGGGCATCGTGTCTTTGATTTTTTGGTCGCTGATTATCGTCATCTCAGTCAAATACGCCATCTTGATCATGCGGGCAAGCAATCAGGGCGAGGGAGGTATCCTGGCGTTGCTCGCCATGGTTATACCCAAAGACGCCGCTTCCGGCCGACGGGCCACGCTCATACTTATCGTTGGACTGGTCGGGGCGACGCTGTTGTACGGTGATGGGACAATCACTCCCGCCATTTCGGTTCTAAGTGCCGTCGAGGGCATCAAGCTGTATGCGCCTCAGCTGGGGCGCCTTGTGGTGCCTCTGACGCTCGTCATTCTCATGGCGTTGTTTCTCATACAAAGAAAAGGCACTTCCTGGATCGGACGGCTCTTCGGTCCCATCATGCTGTTGTGGTTCGCCGTGATCGCCGTTCTCGGCATTGTCGGAATCGCAAGGGGCCCCGCGATCCTCGCGGCGTTGAGTCCGGTCCCGGCGATCAGGTATTTGTCTCACGCCGGGCCGCTTTCATTGGCCGTCATAGGTGGGGCTTTTTTGGCAGTCACAGGCGGCGAGGCTTTCTATGCGGATATGGGGCATTTCGGCCCGCGTCCAATCCGCATCGCCTGGTTCAGTGTAGCGCTGCCCGCACTGACCCTGAACTACTTTGGACAGGGAGGGCTCTTGCTGACGCAGCCGGGAGCGATCGAAAACTCCTTTTACCAGCTTGCGCCGCAATGGTCTCACTACGGTCTCGTAGCACTCGCAACCGTTGCAACTGTCATTGCATCCCAATCGATCATTTCCGGAGCGTATTCGCTGACCAGCCAGGCGATTCAGCTGGGTTTTCTGCCGCGCATGAACATTGTCCATACGGCAGGACACGAGATGGGCCAGATCTATGTGCCCATAGTAAATTGGCTTTTGGCCATCGGTACGCTCGCGGCCGTGATTGGTTTCGGTTCGTCCGACGCTCTCGCCGGAGCATTTGGCATCGCGGTCTCGCTGCTAATGGCCATCACCACGCTCATGGCAACCTTTGTGGCGCTGCAGTGGCGGTACAATCCTGTCCTCGTGCTTGTCGTTAACGGCAGCTTGCTCACGCTTGACCTGCTGTTTGTCGCATCGACTTCGACCAAGCTCTTCGAGGGTGGCTGGTTCCCCTTGGCCATCTCCGTGGTGATTGCCTTCCTCATGCTCACCTGGCGGAAGGGGCAAGCGATCGTGGACCGCGTCCGTCTGGACATCCGAGAGGGATCACAGGATTTTATCGACCGCATCAAAGCTCATCCTCCGTACCAGATTCCGGGTACCGCGGTCGTTCTCGGCCGCATGACGCAGGGCGTGCCGCTGCCGCTGTCATATAACGTGAATTTCAATCATGTGCTGCATGAGCGGGTGCTGCTCGTCGCGGTGGAGATGACAAACGCCCCTCGGGTCGACGATGACGAGCGGGCGATAGCCACGGCCCTTTGCGATGGCATGACGCGCATGCAATTGCGCTTCGGGTTCATGGAAAAACCCGACGTGCCTCAGGGTCTTCTGACTGCGGTAGCAGGTCACACCATCGCGCCATGCAATCTCCAGCAAATGACCTATTTTGCCGGACACGAGACGATTATTGCGACATCCCGGGAGAATGGAATGACGCGATGGCGAAAGTCACTGTTCGCGTTGATGCATCGTAATGCGCAGCAACCCGCCGCCTATTTTAATATTCCCAGTGCACAGGTCATGGAAATTGGAGTGGAGTTCGTGATCTGAGGTGTCTACAGTAATCAACCTGTATCGGTGGAGCTGCGTGCCGCGAATGCAGGTACGCGATAAATGACGTCAGATCTATCGCAGCTCGGCTTCCTGCTTTTCGTCTCCGCGCTTGTAGCCATGTTGAGTCGCCGGCTGCGCCTGCCCTATACGGTAGGTCTGGTGCTCGCCGGCATGGGATTGTACTTCGCTCACATTTACATCAGGTGGCACCTCTCGAAGGAGCTGATATTTTCGGTGTTCTTGCCGCCGTTGGTATTTGAAGCCGCCTTATTCATCGATTGGAAAGGCTTTAAGAGCAATCTTCCGGTTGTTGGTTTGCTGGCCACAGTAGGTGTCGTGCTGGCGGGGGCCGTTACCGCGATAGGCATGATTTATGTGCTCCACTGGGACTGGGGCAGCGCGGTTGTATTTGGGATCTTGATCGCAGCTACTGACCCCGTGTCGGTGATTGCAACCTTCAAGGACGCGAAGGTTCCGAAGCGGTTGCGTTTATTGATCGAGGCCGAGAGCCTTCTCAACGACGGCACCGCCGCGGTGGCTTTCGTCACGGTCCTTGGTATCCTTGCCACTGGGCACCAGGACGCGTGGTCCATTGCCGGCACTTTGCTGGTAACGACCGTTGGCGGGGTCGTGGTTGGCGTCCTCATTTCCGCCACCCTCATGGCACTTGCCGGACGGACGCCGGACTACCTGGTAGAGATCACGTTTACGACCCTGTCTGCGTACGGCTCATTCTTTGTCGCGGAGCATTACCACCTGTCCGGCGTACTCGCCACCCTGTCGGCGGGTCTGTTAGTTGGCAATTTCCGTTCCTCGTCCTTGATCACCAAAGCTGGCAAGCAGGCTCTCGGGCCGTTCTGGGAATACACCGCGTTTGTTGCCAACTCAATCATTTTCCTATTGCTTGGAGCCCAGGAAGCGCAACAGCACTTCGATCACCTGTGGGTACCCGTTGCAGTCGCGATCTTGCTCGTGTGCCTGGGCCGTGCTCTGGCGATTTACCCGCTTTGTGCTGTATTCAGCGCCAGCCATCTGCGGATCCCGTATCGAGAGCAGCATGTGCTGTTCTGGGGAGGCTTGCGCGGTGCGCTCGCTCTTGCACTGGCACTGGCATTGCCGCCAAGCCTGCCGCGGCATGATGATGTGGTTACGCTGACGTTTGCCGTGGTCGCCTTTTCTGTCTTTGTGCAAGGGCTGAGCATCACTCCGCTATTGCGAAGACTTCGGCTTGGTGACCTCAGTCCGCCAGCGGAAGGATAAAGAGCGAAGGGGTGGCCGTGGATCGCAGGTATGACGCGTGTTGCGCATCAGCTCCCCGCGCGTTTCGCCCAAGACCTTGAAATTCAAGCTTTCATTCAAAGCAAATCCCGCAGCCGGTACCAGAGCATCCCCAGTACCAGTGCCGGGCGCCGCAGCCACATGCCGCCCGGAAAATCGCGATGCTGCAGGCGCGAAAAAACATCGAACCGCTCGCTGGTGCCCGCGATGGCCTCGGCAGCCAGTGAGCCTGCCAGCCCGGCCAGCGCGACCCCGTGGCCCGAGAAGCCCTGCAGGAAGTAGACATTGGGGGCCAGGCGGCCGAAATTCGGCGAGCGGTTGAGCGTTATGTCGAGCAGGCAGCCCCAGGCGTATTCGATGCGCGTGCCGGCCAGTTGCGGGAAGACTCGCAGCATGTGACGCGCGGTGGCGGGGCCGACGGCGCGCAGATCAACGCCGGAATAGTTGACGCGGCCGCCGAACAGCAGCCGGTGATCGCTCGAGCGCCGGAAATAGTCGAGGATCCAGTTGGTGTCGCAGACCGCGGCATTGTTGGCGATCAACTGCCGCGCGCGTTGCTCGCCCAGCGGCTCGGTGGCGATGATATAGCTGCCCACGGTCATCAGCTTGCGCTGCAGCCGCGGTACGGTGCTCCCCAGCCAGGCGTTGCCCGCGAGTACCAGGTGTGCGCAATCGATACTGCCAGCGGCGGTACGGACGCGAACGCCCTCGCCGCTGCTGCGATAGTCGAGCATGGCCGAGTTCTCGTAGAACTGTGCGCCGGCCGCCGCCGCGGCCCGCGCGAGCCCAAGCGTGTAGCGCAGCGGGTGCAGGTGGCCGCCGTTGGTGTCGTAGAGCGCGCCGATGTAGCGCTCGCTGCCGAGCAGCGTGCGCAGCTCATCGTTTCCGATCAGCCGCGCGCTGCTGTAGCCCAGGGAGTCGGAAAGTTCGTGGTGCCAGCTCTGCAGGGCGCGCCACTGGCGCGGCTTGATGGCCGTGAGCATCTGGCCATCGACCCAGTCGCAATCGATGCCATGGCGCGCGATGCGTTGCCGAAGCTGCTCGATGGCGGTCAGCGACAGGTCCCAGATGCGGCGCGCATCCTGCGCGCCTACCAGCGAGGTGAGCTCGTCCTGTTCCGTGGCCAGCCCATAGATGACCTGGCCGCCCGAGCGTCCCGAGGCACCCCAACCGATGCGTCGCGTTTCGAGTACTGCCACCCGATAGCCACGCTCGGCAAGCGACAGCGCAGTCGAGCAGCCCGCGATACCGGCACCGATCACGCACACATCAGCCCGCATGGACCCTTGCAGCGGCGGTGTGGCCGGAGGAGGTGTGGCGCTGGCGGCATACCAGCTCTTTACATAATCCGCGGAATGAATCGCTGTCATGGTCCAGTCTCGCCGATAAATACATACAAAATCAATGGCTTGTATGGTCGCCGGCGCCCCCGTTGAGCACGCAATAGTGCCGTGGGTCGAGGACTTCGGGTCGCTGCCTATGGTCTAATGGGACCCATTCAAGCGAGGAAAGCACGGCCGGAACTGTATTTGCATACAGGTTCCAGCGGCCGGTGCGACATGTGTTCCATGGCTGCTAAGCGTCCTGTCATCGGCATCCCGGCGGACCGACGCCTGCTGGGAAAAAATGACCAGCCGTACCATCTGGCCGGCGAGAAGTATGTCACCGCGATACTGGACGCGGCGGGCGGCCTGCCGCTGCTGGTGCCTGCCATCGGGCGCGAACTGGACCTCGAGGAATTGTTCGAGACCCTCGACGGACTGCTCTTCACGGGCAGCGCATCGAATGTCGAACCCCGACACTACCGCGGTGCGCCGAGCGAGGATGGCACCCTGCACGATCCTCATCGCGATGAGACCACGCTGCCGCTGATACCGCGCGCCGTGGCCGCTGGGGTGCCGGTGCTCGGCATCTGCCGCGGATTCCAGGAGATGAATGTCGCCTTCGGCGGCACGCTGTGGCAGAAGCTGCACGATGTGCCGGGGCACCTGGATCATCGCGAGGACCTGAAGCTGCCGGTCGACCAGCAGTACGACCTGGCGCATGAGGTGGTACTCGAGCAGGGTGGTCAGCTGCGTCGCCTCGCCGGCACCGACCGGATTCGCGTCAATTCCCTGCATGGCCAGGGTGTGCGCCAGCTGGGTGAAGGACTGGCCGTAGAAGCGCGCGCGCCGGATGGCGTGATCGAGGCGTTTCGCGTGGAGCAGGCCGCTCAGTTCGCACTCGCGGTCCAGTGGCATCCGGAATGGCGCGTTGCCGCCAACCCCTTTTCACAAGCGCTGTTTGCCGAATTCGGCGCAGCCTGCCGCGCCCGGCGATGACGCGACACGCTAAAAATATAAGGTGATTTATGGCTAATGAAATCCAGCAATTTTTCCGCGACCACGGCATTTCCGAAGTCGAAGCGATCATTCCCGACATGGCTGGAATCGCGCGCGGCAAGATCATGCCCGCGGAGAAGTTCGCTGAGGATGAGGGCATGCGGCTGCCCGAAAGTATCTTCCTGCAGACCGTCACCGGCGATTACCCGCCCGATACCTCCGAGGCAATGAGTCCCGCGGAGATCGACATCGTGCTGCGCGCGGATCCGAAGACCGTGCGGGTCGTGCCGTGGGCGGCCGAGCCGACCGCGCAGGTGATTCACGACTGTTTCTACTCGGACGGCCGCCGCGTCATGATGGCGCCGCGCCACGTGCTGCGCCATGTACTGGAGCTGTATGCCCAGCGTGGCTGGGAGCCGGTCATTGCCCCTGAGCTCGAGTTCTACCTGATCGAGCCGAACATCGATGCTGACTATCAGTTGAAGCCGCCGGTCGGTCGCTCCGGGCGCGCCGAGCCGGGCCGGCAGTCCTACAGCATCGCCGCGGTCAACGAGTTCGATCCGCTGTTCGATGACATCTATGCGTTCTGCGAGGCCCAGGATATTGAGATCGACACGCTGATCCACGAAGACGGCCCCGCGCAGATGGAAATCAACCTGATCCACGGCGCGGCGCTGGATCTCGCCGACCAGGCGTTTCTGTTCAAGCGTACCGCGCGCGAGGCGGCGCTGCGCCACAAGATGTATGCCACGTTCATGGCCAAGCCGCATGCCAAGGAGCCCGGCAGCGCCATGCACATTCACCAGAGCATCATCGACGTCAAGACTCGCAAGAACATCTTCAGCAACCCCGACGGCACGCCCTCGGCGCTGTTCTTCTCGCACATCGCCGGCCTGCAGCGTTACGTCCCGGCGGCCATGTCGCTGTTCGCGTCCAACGTTAATTCCTACCGCCGCATGACGCGCTACCTCTCGGCGCCGATCAACGTGCAGTGGGGCTACGACAACCGCACCGCCGGCCTGCGGGTGCCGATGTCGAGCGTGGAGGCGAGGCGCGTCGAGAACCGGGTGGGCGGAGCGGATGCCAACCCCTACATCGCCATCGCGGCCTCGCTGGCCTGTGGCTACCTGGGCATGGTCGAAGGGCTGCAGCCGACCGAACCGATTTCGGGCAGCGCGCACGATCTGCCGTATTCGCTGCCCCGCTCGTTGGATGAAGCGCTCACCCGCCTGCGCGATTGCGAGCCGCTGTTGCAGATCCTCGGTGAGCCGTTCGTCGCCGCCTACACCATCGTCAAGCAGGCCGAGCACGAGGTGTTTCTGCAGGTGATCAGCTCCTGGGAGCGGGAACACCTGTTGCTCAACGTCTGACCGGGCACCCATAATAAAGGCGCCGCAGCCCCCGCGGCACCACGAGGCCCGCCGATGACTCGCTGCGCCTGGCGCGCCGCCGCCCCGCTCTGGCTGACGTTGCTGCTGGCCGCCTGTGGCCACCAGGGTGCTCCGGAAGCGCCTGCCGGCCCCGACGCCGCGGCGACTGGCGCTGCATCGGGCGGCGCTGGCGCAGGTGCCGACAATCAGAAGGTGCTCAACGTCTACAACTGGTCGGATTACATCGATCCGACGGTTGTGCCTGCGTTCGAGAAAGAGTACGGCATCAAGGTCAATTACGATGTCTTCGATTCCAACGAGGTGGTCGAGACCAAGTTGCTGGCCGGACACACCGGCTACGATGTGGTAGTGCCTTCGGCGTCGTTCCTGCAACGCCAGATCCAGGCCGGCGTGTTCCAGAAGCTCGATAAGTCGCTGCTGCCCAACCTCAAGAATCTCGATCCGCAGATCACGCACATTATCGAGGTGCACGATCCGGGCAATCAGTACAGCGTCAATTACCTCTGGGGCACTTCGGGGGTGGGCTACAACGAAGCCAAGGTACTCAAGGCCATGCCGGGTGCGCCGGTCGACAGTTTCGCGATGTTCTACGATCCCAAGGTCATCAAGAACTTCAAGGATTGCGGAGTTTCGATCCTCGATGCGCCGGATGAAATGGTCGGCACGGTGCTCATCTATCTGGGCCGCGATGCCAACAGCGAAAAGCTCGAGGACCTGAAGGCCGCCGAGCAGGTGCTGATGTCGATCCGTCCCTATGTGCGCTACATCAATTCCTCGCGTTACATCGAGGACCTGGCCAACGGCGATCTGTGCCTGGCCCTGGGCTGGAGCGGCGACATCGGCCAGTCGCGCGCCCGCGCGCGCGACAATGGCAAGGGCGTGCAGATCAAGTACAACATCCCGCGCGAAGGCGCCATCATGTTCTTCGATATGCTGGCGATTCCGGCCGATGCGCCGCATCCGAAGAACGCGCACCTGTTCATCGACTACTTGCTGCGGCCCGACGTGGCGGCCAAGAACTCGACACTGATGCACTATGCCACCAGCAATGCCGCCGCCTATAGCCTGATCGATCCGGCGGTTTTCAACGACCGCGGCATCTATCCGAGCGAAGCCCAGAAGAGTCATATGTATCCCAATGCCGCGCACAGCCTCGCCTATACGCGCGAGCTCAATCGCACCTGGACCCGCTTCAAGACCGGACAATAATGGCCGCGTATGTCGAGATCGATCAGGTCAGCAAGCGCTTCGGCGATTTCGTCGCGGTGGATGAGGTCTCGCTGTCCGTAGAGCGCGGCGAGATCTTCTGCCTGCTAGGCCCCTCAGGCTCAGGCAAGACCACGCTGCTGCGGATGCTGGCCGGATTCGAATCGCCCAGTGCTGGTCGGCTGCTGATCGACGGCCAGGATCTCGCGGCCGTTCCGCCCTACGAGCGGCCGGTCAACATGATGTTCCAGTCCTATGCGCTGTTCCCCCACATGTCGGTGGAGCGCAATGTCGCCTTCGGGCTCGAACAGGAGGGCCTGTCTAAACAGGAAGTCCGGCGACGCGTGGGCGAGATCCTGGAAATCGTCCGCATGGGTACTTACCTCGCGCGCAAGCCGCATCAGCTCTCGGGCGGCCAGCGGCAGCGCGTGGCGCTGGCGCGCGCATTGGTCAAGCGTCCCAAGCTGCTGCTGCTCGATGAGCCGCTGGGTGCGCTCGATCGAAAGCTGCGCGAGCACACGCAGTTCGAGCTCATCAACATTCAGCAGCAGCTCGGCGTTACTTTCGTCGTCGTGACGCACGATCAGGAAGAGGCCATGACGCTGGGGACGCGTATCGGCGTCATGAACCACGGCAAGATCGTGCAGATCGGTGCCCCGCGGCAGATCTACGAATTTCCGTCCACACGCTTCGTGGCGGATTTCATCGGCTCGGTCAATCTGTTCGACGGCAAGCTCAGCGAGGACGAGCCGGATTACGTGCGCGTGCAATGCGCCGATCTGCCTGCCGCGGTGCTGGTCGACCACGGTATCAGTGCGCCGCCGGACGCGCCGTTGTGGGTCGCGGTACGGCCCGAGAAAATCATGTTATCGCGCGAGTCGCCCGAGATGCGCGACAACTGGGCGCGCGGCGTGATCCGCGAGATCGCCTATCTGGGGGATCTGTCGATGTACCTGGTGCGGCTGGAATCGGGCCGCGAGGTGCGCGCCACGCTGGCCAACAGCACGCGCAAACCCGAAGAGCAGTTCACGCGCGAGATGCCGGTGTACCTGTCATGGGACGCGTCCAGTCCCGTCATCGGCAGCGCCTGAGGCCTCAACGACGTGCTGAACGAGCAGTGGAGCAGGTTGCGACGGACGCTGCGCTCGCGCGCTGCCGCGCGAGCGGCCGTGACGGCCGTGCCGCTGGGCTGGCTGCTGCTGTTCTTCCTGGTACCGTTCCTGATCGTCCTGAAGATTTCCTTCTCCGAGGCGGTGATGGCGATGCCGCCGTATGCGCCGTTGCTGGCCTGGACGCACGAGCGGGTGCTGTCGATCCAGCTGCACCTGGCCAACTATTACTTCCTGGTCAGCGACGCGCTGTACCTGAATTCGTTTCTGTATTCGGTCAAGGTGGCGGCAATCTCGACGCTGCTGTGTCTGGCGATCGGATATCCAATGGCCCTCGGAATCACGCGCGCGCCACAGGCGCGACGCAATCTGCTGCTGATGCTGGTGATCCTGCCGTTCTGGACCTCCTTCCTGCTGCGCGTCTACGCCTGGATGGGACTGCTCAAGGACGATGGGCTCATCAACAATGTGTTGATGGCACTGCACTTGATCTCGCAACCCATCCCGATGGTAGCCAGTCCCATCGCGGTGTACGTGGGCATCGTTTACTCGTACCTGCCGTTCATGATCCTGCCGTTGTATTCCAACCTGGAGAAGCACGACCGATCGCTGCTGGAAGCCGCGGCGGATCTCGGCGCGCCGCCGTGGCGGGCATTCCTGCGCGTCACCTGGCCGCTGTCGTTGCCGGGCGTGCTCGCCGGCGCACTGCTGGTGTTCATTCCCGCCGTGGGCGAGTACGTCATCCCGTCGCTGCTGGGTCCTTCCAACCAGCTGATGATCGGGCGAGTATTGTCGGATGAGTTCTTCGAGAACCGCGACTGGCCCGTGGCCAGCGCCGTCGCGATCATTATCCTGATCGTGCTGCTCGGCCCCATCATTCTGTTTCAGCGCTCCCAGAGCCGCGAATTGGAGGCCGGATCGTGACCGGGCGGCGCTCGATACTGGTGCCGTCGATGCTGGCCTTCGGTTTCGTCTTTCTGTATGTGCCCATCCTGTCGATGATCGTTTATTCGTTCAATGCCTCGCGCCTGGTCACGGTCTGGGACGCGGCGCATTCGCCGACGCTCAAGTGGTACGGCGCGCTGTTCAACAACAGCCAGGTCATGGACGCCGCATTGCTGTCGCTCAAGATTGCCGCCATGAATGCCACCGGTGCGGTCATCCTGGGCACCATGGTGGGCTTCTCGCTGGCGCGATTCGGGCGCTTCCGCGGCCGCAGCCTGCTCGCGGCCCTGAGCACCGCGCCGCTGGTGTTGCCCGAGATCATCACGGGCCTGTCGCTGCTGCTGCTGTTCGTGGCGATGGAGCAGCTCATCGGTTGGCCGGCGCATCGCGGAGCCACCACGATCACCATCGCGCATATCAGTTTCTCGCTCTCCTATGTGGCCGTGATCGTGCAGTCGCGCCTCGCCGGCTTCGATGAATCGCTCGAGGAAGCGGCGCTGGACCTGGGCGCGCGGCCTGCTACCGTGTTCATCCGTATCACGCTGCCCCTGATCGCGCCGGCGCTGCTTTCGGGCTGGCTGCTGTCATTCACGCTGTCATGGGACGATGTGGTGATCTCGCAGTTCGTGGCCGGGCCCGGCTCGAGCACTCTGCCGATGGTGATCTTCTCCAAAGTGCGCTTAGGGGTCAGCCCCGACGTCAACGCACTGGCAACGCTGATGGTGCTGATCGTGTCGTTGGGCGTGGTCGTCTCTTCGCTGTTCCTCCAGCGCCAGGAGCGCGAACGCGCGCGTGCGCAGCGGCTCGCCGCGGCGGAGGGCTGAGCGCGGTGGCCTTGCGCAGCAAATTGCCGCAGGTCGGCACCACCATCTTCACCGTCATGTCGCGGCGCGCGGTCGAGCTCGGCGCGGTCAATCTTGGACAGGGGTTCCCCGATTACGACATCGATCCGCGCCTCGCGGAGCTTACCGCCCAGGCCATGCGCGACGGCTTTAATCAATACGCGCCCATGCCGGGGCTGCCGCGGCTGCGTGAGGCCATCGCGGCCAAGCTTGCGCGTCGCTACGGATCGCAGGTCGATAGTGAGACCGAGATTACGGTGACATTGGGTGCCACCGAGGCCATTTATTCCAGCGTGCAGGCGCTGGTCGGCAGCGGCGAAGAGGCCATCATCTTCGATCCCGCCTACGATTCCTACGAGATCGCCATTCAGCTGGCGGGTGCCCACTGCGTGCACGTGCCGCTTGAGCCGCCGCACTTCCGCTACGACTGGGACCGGGTGCGCGCTGCCATCACACCGCGCACGCGCCTGGTCATCATTAACTCCCCGCTCAATCCCGGCTGCACCTGCGTGACGGCCGATGACATGCTGGCCCTGGCGCAGCTGCTGCGGGGGCGTGACATCCGCGTGATCTCGGATGAGGTCTACGAGCACATCGTGTTCGATGGGCTGGAGCATCACAGCGTGCTCAAGTTTCCGGAGCTGCGCGAGCGCAGCGTCGCGGTGTACTCGTTCGGCAAAACCCTGCACGCCACGGGACTTCGTGTCGGCTACGCGGTGGCGCCGCCGGCCATCACCACTGAGCTACGCAAAGTGCATCAGTTCAATACCTTCACGATCGCGACAGCCCTGCAGCAGGCGATTGCTGGATACCTGCAGGAGAAGCCGCTTTGCGGGGAGTCATTGGGGCCATTTTTTACGGCCAAGCGCGCGCTGCTGGGGGAGCGCCTGCAGGGCAGCGGCCTGACGCTGCCGCGCGCCGAGGGCACCTTTTTTCAGCTGATCGACTATGGTGCCCACGCCTCCGTGGGCGATCTGGAGTTCGCCGAGCAATTGCTGACGCAGGCGCGCGTGGCGACCATCCCGCTGTCGGTGTTCTATGAGAAGCCGCCGCCGATGACGTTGCTGCGGCTCTGCATTGCCAAGCGGGATGAAACCCTGATCAACGGGGCCGCGCGTCTGACCAGCTACCTGCGCCAGGGAGCCGTGGCGTGAAAAAGCCGACCCTCGTGAATCATCCCCCCATCGTGGATGTGCCGGCCGACAACCGGCCGGTCGTGGCCCCGATCTACCAGACCGTCAAATTCGAGTTCGACAGCGTCGAGGAGGCGGTGCGCTCGGGCCGCGGCGAGCGCCCCGGCTTCGCCTATCTGCGCACTTCCAACCCGACCACTCGACAACTGGAGCTGACGCTGGCGCAAATGCAGGGTCGCGATGACTGCGTGGTGTGTGCCTCCGGCATCGGCGTCATTGCGCAGAGCCTGCTGTCGCTGACGCGCACCGGCGACCATGTGCTGGGATTCATCGAGAGCTATGGTCCCACCCGGCAGCTACTGCGAGGGATCCTGAGGAAATTCGGCGTCACTCACACCCTGCTGTCGATCGAGGATCTGGCCGGGGTCGAACGCGTGCTGTCCCAGCAGGCCACCAGGCTGATCATTTTTGAAAGCCCCACCAATCCCGTCAACAAGATCGCCGATATACCGGCGCTCACGCGACTGGCGCGCGCGCATGGCGCGCTGACGGTGCTCGACAACACCTTTGCCGGTGTTCATCAGCACAGCCAGTACGATATCGACCTGTTCCTGCACAGCCTGACCAAGCTCGTCTCCGGCCACGGCGATGTCATGGGCGGCGCCGCTATCGGGCGGACCGATCTGATCAAGGGTATGCGTTCGGACTTTACCGTCCTCGGCGGTACTCTGGATCCGCACGCGGCCTATCTGCTGCAGCGGGGGCTCAAGACCTACTTCGTGCGCTTCCGTGCGCAGTGCGAGAGTGCGCAGCGCATCGCCGAACTGCTGGCGCGACATCCGGCTGTGGATCGGACGCACTACCCTGGGCTCCCCTCAGATCCTGGTCACGCACTGGCCAGTGCCCAGATGAGCGGGTTCGGGGTGGTAGTGAGTTTTGATATCAAGGGCGGGGCCGATGCCGGGCGACGATTCACCGACGCGCTGCAATTGTTTTCCATGGCCGCCAGCGTCGGGTCGACCGATTCGCTGGTCATGCCACCGCAACTGCTGGGCAGCCGCGACCTGACGCCCGAACAGCAGCGCCTCTCGGGTATGAGTCCCGGCACCGTGCGGCTGTCGATCGGACTGGAAGATTGTGACGATCTGCTGGCTGATCTGGAGCAGGCACTCGCGACCGCGGGCGGCGCGGGTGCCGGTTAGAGGCGGTACGTCAGGTCGATACCGATGGTGAGCGGCTGGTTGGTGATGATGCGATTGAATGAGGCACTGGGCAGCGTTTCCTGCCAGAGACTTTCCAGCTGAGCCTGCTTGTTGAACAGGTTGTTGGCAAATAACGCCGCACCCCACCCGGAATGCGACTCTATGCCTGCCCGCAGACTGCTCAGCCCATACGACGGCAATTCGATGTACTTGCCATTCAGTGAGTAGCCGTATGGGAAGGCGATGGAGTAGCGCGGCCCTACATAGGCGTTGTCGATTCGGGCCGTGAAGGTGTATCCGGCCGCAAGATTCCTCGAATAGGTCAGATTGATATTCCCCGTCTCCGGCGCCACATCCGAGAGTTTATCGGTCGGCTGAATTTGCCAATGCGGCCCCGCATCGACCGTCGCATGGGTGTAGCTGCCGGAAATGCCGAAGGTAAAGCCCGCGCCTATCACCCAGCGCGCTTCGGCCTCGGCGCCATAGATATGAGCCATGTCGCCATTGATATTCACGGGCCAGTCTCCGGGAACCGATTCGAGCTGGATATGCTCCCAGTTCTCAAAGTAAAGACTGGTGTTGAGCGTCAGACCTCGATCGATAGACCGTGCCTTCTCGCCGATCTCGTAGCTCCAAACCGAATCGGGCTGGTAAGTGGATGGCCATTTGCCGCTCGTGTAGCGATAGGGCGCAAACACGGCGCTCCAATACGGACCCGTTGTCGGGTACTGGGCATTGCCGCCACCCGGTCGGAAACCCTTGGCGACGGTTGCATACGCCAACAGATCCGGACTGAATTTGTAGGCAAGATTGAACTTGGGATTCAGGCCGACCTCGGATTGCCTGATGAGCCCCGAACTCGAAGGCGTTGCTTCCCCGAGAGCCGATCCCCAGCCGCTGATGATTGAAGAGAACCGGTAGTCGTAGCTGTAATAGCGCAGGCCGAACGTGCCAGCAAGACCGTTCGTGAGTGCGTACGTGGCCTCGCCGAACACCGCATACTGGGAGACATCGGTGGGTGAATCGGCCTTGAACCATTGCGTCGTCGTGGCGGGCGCAAAGGTTCCCAGGTCCATATAGGCCGATGGGTTTGCGCTGATCCCATCATAGTTCCAGGTCGACAGAAAATGACTGAAGAAGCCACCGCCGACCCAGGTGAGCGGCCCGTCATTGATCGAGGCAATCCTCAACTCCTCGCTGAACTGCTGGGAGGGATCATCTTCGCGCCCATAGACTTCGCCGCTACCAGTCGCGCCGTAATAGCCGGGATTGGGCAGGCCACTGTTCGAGGCGTAGGTCGTGCCCGTGTCCGGGTTGTTGAAGTTCTCGCTGCCATCCTGGACCTGGGTCGAGCGCCGGCTCCACTGCGCAGTGCTGGAGCTCACATCGAAGCTCCCAAAGTTGTAGACCGAATTGAGGCTGAAGATCCTGATTCGATCGGACTGGGGTTCGGCGACAGCGAAGGGCTGATAACGGGTCTCCGTGCCCGGAGTGCTGTCAAACGCGCTGATGCCGTCCTGACGGCTGACCTGATAGAAGATCGAAGGCGTGATCGTCAGCTGCGCGGTCGGTTTCCACAATAATGTGGTCCGAATGCCGTAGAGCTGCTGCGCATTAGAACCCGGGTATTCCTTTTCTATGGGCGCGGCCTGGACATCGCCGCGAATGGCGCCGCTGGTACTCACCAGTGGAAAGGGATCGGCCACGACCCGCTTGATCCAGCCGCTGATATGGTCTTCGGTAGCCACCACCCGCAGCGCCAGGACGTCCTGAAGCAGCGGAATGTTCACCATCAGACTGTCATTGTGATTGAATCCGCCGCCGTCGGTGCCCGACAGGACGCTCTCCGCGGTGACATGAAACGCAGTTGGATCAGGCTGATTGGTGATGAGCCTGACCGTGCCGCCCATCGATCCCGAGCCATATAAAGTGCCCTGCGGACCTCGCAGGACTTCGACGCGATTCAGATCGTACAGGGCGGGATCAATCACCACTTTGCCGTTCTGCGCGCCAGCCGGCGCCGTCAACGGAATATCATCGAGATAAAATCCCACCGTCGGCGAGTTGCCGCCGCTCGAGGTCATGCCGCGCAGCTCCACTTCAGTCTGCCCGGGCCCTTCGCTCTTGAGCGACACTCCCGGGGTCGATTGAGCCAGGGCGTCGAAATCGGCGATGCCGCGCTCGCGCAACTCATCGCCGCTGACCGCCGTGATGCTGATCGGTGTGTCCTGCACGGTCGAGACGCGCTTCTCGGCGGTAATCGTGACTTCAGCCAGCGTGCCGGAGTTGTCGGGCTCCGCGACTTCAGCCGCGCGTGCGGCCGGCAAGCTTGAGGCGACGAGACACATACTGCAGAGCATTGTCTTGTAGTTATCGATTTCCATAAATTCACATTGAGCAGGGGAATACAAACCTAGCAGCGCAGGTATCAAGACGGCGTATGGTTTCCGTAGTCGCGGTCGCAGCCAGGCGCGGCTTTTTTCTTAGCGACTTCTTAATGGCGGGAGGATTAGGCTTGCTGATTCGATGCGTACATCGGGAGCCAAAAGATGGTCGTTTCTACCCGCTTTCGGGCGTTTCTTCTGTCGGCAATGCTGTCGGGCGTGTGCTCGCCTTTTGTGCTGGCGGATGAGGCGACCTCGCCGCCGGCGACGACTCCCAAGACAGGCATCGGCGCCATTGTCGGTCTGATAACCGATGCAGCGAAAAGACCCATCGCCGGCGCCACGGTGACGGCCATCCGCGCCGATGGTGGTGGCATTCGCGCGACCGTCTCGGACAGCCACGGGCTTTATACGTTTCCCGATATGACGCCAGGGGTGTGGTCGGTCAGCTATGAGGCGAACGGCTATGCCGAGACAAGTCCATTTTCCCTGAGCGTGCTTGCCAGCAAGGCGACGCGACATGATGTTGTCATCGACATTGCCGGCGCCGTGCCGGCGCCGGGCGCGGTGCCGACAGTACCCGGGACAGCGGTCGCTGTAGCCGGGAGCCCGACCACAGCTACTGCCGCCAACGGCGTGGTGGCCAGGATTGCCGATGCGCTCACGGCGCCTCCGGAAAACGCCGGCGTCGACAATGAGACGCCATTCGCCTTTGGAGATTTCACATGGGTCAACGGTGCCCCGCGCAACCATCAGGCGGTATTCGATACCAAGTTCTTTACGCCGGATATCCGGCTCGACGTCCACTACATGGACGACTTCAATCATCCGCAGGACCACACCATCGTCGGCTCGACGGAAGAGTTCCGTTCGGGCGAGTTCCAGCTGGAGCAGGTGAGTTTCGGCGGTGACTTCCACTACGAAAACGTTCGGGCCCGCTTCCTGTCGATGATGGGCCTGTTTGCGACCACGACTCCACGCAATGATGCGAGTTCAGGAGTGGGCCAGTGGGATCTGGCCGATGCCTATCGATATCTATCCGAGGCGAACGCTGGCTACCACTTCGATGTCAATCACGGTCTGAATATCGATGCCGGAATCTTCGTCTCCTACATCGGCCTGTTCAGTTACTACAACTACGACAACTGGACCTACCAGCCATCGTTCGTGTCATCCAACACGCCGTGGTTCTTCAATGGAATGCGGATCCAGTGGTTCCCGACCAATAAGCTCAAGATCGAGCCCTGGATCATCAATGGCTGGCAGTCCTATGCCCGATTCAATCAGCATCTTGGCTTTGGCGGCCAGATTCTCTATACCCCGAACGAGAACGTGAAACTGGTATTCAATAACTACGGCGTCGGCGAGGACAATCTGGCTTACACCTATCCGGGACAACCGACCAATCCGCTGTCCCGAACCACGCGCGTTCACACCGATGACAGCATCCTGGTCAAGTACTACAACGGCCCGGGGACTGCGATGGGCATCTCCAAGGCGGCGTTTTCATTCACCTTCGACATCGGCTGCGAATATGGCGGCGGCGTCACCTGCACGGGCGGCCCCAATAAAGCCAATTTCGTCGGCGCGATGGCGTACAACCGACTGTGGTTTCACAACGATCTGTTCGCGGTCACCGTTGGCGGTGGCTTCATGAATAACCCCGGGCGATACCTGGCGCTGCTGCCGCCGATCAATGGCGCCACCGCCCAGACCGGCACTCCCTACTTTACGGAGAATCCGGGGCAGAAACTCTTTCAGTGGGACTCGACCATCAACCTTCAGTACATGCCCAGGGATTGGATCACCTGGTGGTCGGAATTCGGCTTCCGGCATTCGAGTGTCCCGTACTTCTCCGGCACCGGTGGCGTGACGCCGCCCGGCGGCAACAATGGCTCGCCTACCAATTACGTCTGCAACTCGGGTGCCTCCTCAGGATTCAGCAATCTGGGGCAGGCAACCACGGCCTGCGGCGGTGCCGGCGGGGTCTGGTATCCGGACCTGCGCACTCGCCAGGCCATCCTGTCGGCGGGAGTCATGGTGAAGTTCTAGATCTCCGACGCCGCGTCAGCGCAGAGGAGGGGTGCATCTCGTGCCGCGCCTGTACAATGCGGGCGCCGCCACATGGCGGCTTGAACCGCCGGATTGCCCGCATGTTGCGACGCCGATTTCTGCAGACCGGCGCGGCGCTGGCCGCGTCAGCCGTCCCGTGGCCGGAGGCCCTGGCCGCTGAGACGGCACAGCCGTCCTCGCTCAAGCGCCTCGGGGCCGCTGCCCCCTTTGATTACGCCAAGCTCAAAGGGCAGGCGCGCGCGATGGCGAATGCGGCATATCAGGCGCCGCCCTCGGAGCTGCCACCGGCCATCGCCAAGATGAGCTGGGATCAGTGGCAGTCGATCCGCTTCCGTGACGATCATTCGCTTTGGTTCGGCGAGGGCCTGCGCTTCCGCGTGCAGTTGTTTCATCTCGGCTTCACGATCAAAAAGCCCGTCAAGATCTTTGCCGTCGAAGCCGGCCAGTCGCAGGAGCTGAGCTACGATCCTGCCTTGTTCGATTACAGCCGCAGCGGCGTCGACAGCCGCAAGCTGGCGCCCACACTCGGCTTTGCGGGTTTCCGCCTGCTGTTTCATACCGACTGGAAACGCGACGTCGCGGCTTTCCAGGGCGCTTCCTATTTCCGTGCCGTGGATGGCGAGCTGCAATACGGCATGTCGCAACGTGGGCTGGCCATCGATTGTGGCCTGCCGCGACCGGAAGAGTTTCCGGATTTCATTTCCTACTATCTCGAGCGCCCCGCCAAGGATTCCAGCCAGCTCACCGTGTATGGATTGCTCGATTCCGCGAGCGTCGCCGGCGCGTATCGATTTGTGATTGATGTCGCCGATTCGATCGTCATGGACATCGATGCTGCCCTCTATCCGCGCAAGACCATCGACCGGCTCGGAGTGGCGCCGGGCACCAGCATGTTCCTCTGCGGTCCGAACGACCGGCGAGTGGACTCGGACTGGCGCCCTGCGATCCACGATTCCGACGGCCTGCAATTGCGTACCGGCGGCGGCGAATGGCTGTGGCGGCCGCTGGTGAACTCCCCGGCCGTGCGCGTCAATTCCTATGCCGATGAGGCGCCGCGCGGCTTCGGTCTCATGCAGCGCGATCGCAATTTCGATCACTATCAGGACGATGGCGTGTTCTACGATCGCCGACCCAGCGTCTGGGTGGAGCCCAAGGGCAACTGGGGGCGGGGCTCGGTGATGCTGGTTGAGATACCGGCCACCGATGAGACCTTCGACAACATCGTCGCGTTCTGGAATCCGGCAGACAAGCCGCAGCGCGGCCAGGAGCTGCTGTTCGGCTACAAACTCTATTGGTGTCGCTACAACCCCGCGCCGTGTCCGCTGGCGCAGGTGCTTGCCACCCGCGATGGCATCGGCGGTGTGGTCGGCCAGAAGCGCAGTTATTTTTCCTGGCGGTTCGCGGTCGATTTCGCGGGCGGAGATTTCGGATTGCTGGGCAATGACGCGCACATCGAGCCGGTGATCAGCGCCTCGCGAGGTATAATCGAAATCACTTCGGCCCGGCCGCTGCACGCGGTCAACGGCTGGCGCGCCATGTTCGATCTGAAACTACCCGACGAGAGTCTCGAGCCGATCAACCTGCGCCTGTTCCTGGCCCTCGACGGCCATCCGCTTACTGAAACCTGGGTGTATCAGTACACCCCACCGCCGGCGGAACAGCGTCGATTCTAAAACCGGAGTCCGCATGAGTACTCGACTCGACGATGCCGCGCTCGATCAGCTATTCAGGACTGCGCGAACGCGCAACGGCTGGACCGATCGGGCTGTGCCGGAGCCGCTGATCCGTGAGCTGTACGATCTGGCTCGGATGGGCCCGACGTCGGCCAACTCGAATCCGGCGCGCTACCTGTGGGTGCGCAGCACCGAAGGCAGACACCAACTGTCTGAGCTGGCCAGCGAGACCAATAAGGCCAAGGTTCTCGAGGCGCCCCTGACCGTCATCATCGGCTATGACCTGAAGTTTGCGGATTATCTGCCGAAGCTGTTCCCGGCCAAGGGCGAGGCGATCAAGCGCAATTTTGAATCGAATCCGTCGCTGGCGCAAACCAACGCGTTCCGAAACGGCACGCTGCAAGGTGCCTATCTGATGCTGGCCGCGAGGGCATTGGGTCTGGACTGCGGTCCAATGTCGGGCTTCAACAATGAGGGCGTCGATGCCGCATTCTTTGCGGGCACCAGCATCAAGTCGAACTTCATCTGCTCGCTCGGCTACGGCAGCGACAAGAACCTGTTTCCGCGCAATCCCCGCTTGAGTTTCGACGAGGCCGGTCGATTCGCCTAGAGATTGCGGATCAGCGCGTCGCCGAATTCGCTGCACTTCACCTTGGTGGCGCCTTCCATGAGCCGGGCAAAATCGTAAGTGACGATTTTCTGGCCGATGGTCTTGTCCATCGCGGTGATGATGGCGTCCGCCGCCTCGGTCCAGCCCATATAGCGCAGCATCATCTCGCCCGACAGGATCACTGATCCCGGATTGACCTGGTCGAGATCGGCGTACTTGGGAGCCGTCCCATGCGTGGCTTCGAACACCGCGTGCCCGGTCAGGTAGTTTATGTTGGCTCCGGGCGCGATGCCGATGCCGCCCACCTGCGCCGCCAGCGCGTCCGACAGGTAGTCGCCATTCAGATTCATGGTGGCCACCACATCGAACTCTTCCGCACGCGTGAGCACCTGCTGCAGCGTGATATCGGCGATGGCATCCTTGATCAGTACCTTGCCGCTCTTGAGAGCCGCCGCCTGCTCATCGTTCGCCACCTTCTCTCCGGAGGCAGCCTTGGTGCGTTCCCACTCCAGCCAGGTGTACGTCTGACCCGGGAATTCCCGTTCCGCCAGTGCATAGGACCAGGTACGGAACGAGCCCTCGGTGTACTTGAGAATGTTGCCTTTGTGAACGATCGTGACGCTCTTGCGCTTGTTGGCAATGGCGTATTGCACGGCCGAGCGAAACAGGCGCTCGGTGCCTTCGATCGACACATTCTTGAGCCCTAAGCCGCTGGTGGCCGGAAAGCGGATCTTGGCGTAGTGACGCGGAAAATTGCTCTTGAGGATCTCGAGAAACTTGCGGTTGTCCTCGGTGCCTTGTTCGAATTCGATGCCCGAGTACAGATCCTCGGTGTTTTCGCGGAACACCACCATGTCGACCTTTTCGGGTGCACGCACCGGCGAGGGCACTCCCTTGAACCAGCGTACCGGGCGCAGGCACACGTACAGGTCCAGCAACTGCCGCAGAGCCACGTTGAGCGAGCGGATGCCGCCGCCGACCGGAGTGGTGAGGGGACCCTTGATCGAAACCAGGTAATCGCGGCAGGCCTGAACGGTCTCATCGGGTAGCCAGCTCTTGAATGCGGTGAATGCCTTCTCGCCCGCATATATCTCCATCCATTGGATGCGCCGCCGCCCGCCATAGGCCTGGGCGACTGCGGCATCGAGTACGCGCACGCTGGCGCGCCAGATGTCTCGCCCCGTGCCGTCACCTTCGATGAAGGGAATGATGGGCTGATCCGGTACGCTGAGCTTGCCGTCCCGGGTGGTGATTTTTGCGCCGCCAGCCGGTGGTATGGGCTGGGGCGATGTCGGGTTGGGATTGGTCATGGCCGGCGATGCTAGCACAGCACCGCGGACCGAACGCCGGGCTAGAATTGCCGGGTTATGCCCATCACTCTGAGCTCGACACCCGCCGCCCACGGCTTCCGCATGCCGGCGGAATTCGAACCGCACGCGGGTTGCTGGCTGCTCTGGCCCGAGCGTCCCGATAACTGGCGCGCGCATGCCGCGCCGGCACAGCGCGCGTTTGCTGCCGTGGCCGCAGCCATTGCCCGCTTCGAGCCGGTCACCGTCGGTGCCTCGCCCGCGCGCTACGCCAGCGCACGCTCGCAGCTGCCCCCTGGGGTGCGCGTGATCGAGCTCTCGAGCGACGATGCCTGGATGCGCGATGTGGGACCAACGTTCGTGACCAATGACACCGGTGAATTGCGCGGCATCGACTGGAAATTCAATGCCTGGGGCGGGATCTACCGGCCCTGGCTGCTCGATGACGCGGTGGCGCAGAAAGTGCTCGAGATCGAGCGCACCCCGCGTTATCGCGCCCCCTTTATCAACGAAGGCGGCGCCTTTCATGTCGACGGGCAGGGCACGGTGTTGGTGACGGAGCAGTGCCTGCTGAACCCCAACCGGAATCCGACCTTAAGTCGCACGCGGATCGAGTCACTGCTGCGCCAGTACCTTGGGGTGAGCTGCGTGATCTGGCTGGGCGAGGGAGTCATCGCCGATGAGACCTCAGGTCATGTCGACAATCTAGCCTGCTTTGCGCGCCCGGGTGAGGTGTGCCTGACCTGGTGCGAGGACCGCCGCGATCCGATGTATCGCGTGTCCCAGGATGCTTACCAGCGTCTCATGGCCGCGCGCGATGCCCGCGGTCGCCGATTGCGGGTGCACAAGCTGCCCGCGCCGGGAACGCTCTACATGACGCGCCGCGAGGCAGCCGGTGTCGCGCACAAGCGTGGCATCAGGCGGCTTAGCGGAGGGCAGCGGCTGGCCGGCAGCTACGTGAATTTCTACCTGGCCAATGGCGCGGTGATCCTGCCGCTGATCGATAGCCGCACCGACGCCGCTGCCGGCCGTGCGCTGCGACGGATTTTCCCGCGTCGGCGCATCGTCGGGGTGGCGGCGCGCGAAATTCTGCTCGGGGGCGGCAACATCCATTGCATCACCCAGCAGCAGCCGCGGGCTGGAAGTCCTTAGGGCGCGATCAGAGCGCGGCTAATTCGCGCTCGGCGAGCGTCAGCCACTCCTGCTGCATCTTGCGATAGTGGCGCGGCGCCATGCGGGCGTGTTCCAGCAACTCCCGCAACACGCGGCGCGCGTCATCGACCCGGCCGCTTTCTTTCAGCAGTTGCGCATAGCGCAGCGGGGCCTCGGCGCCGGAAAAATACTTGGTGAGTTCCGTAAATTCCTCGAGCGCCTTGTCACGGTTGCCCTCGCCGGCCAGCGCCCGCGCGTACAAAAGATGTCCCTCTGGAGAGCGAAAGTCGGGATTTCGCGCAATCAGGGAATCGAGCGTGGCGCGTGCATCGGCGAAGGCGCCGGAGGCAAATTGCGCCTGCGCCAGGCCCAGCAGCAGGTTCGGATCCGACTCATAGAGTCCGGTCAGCGCCTGCCGGTACACTGCAATCGCATCCGCAGGCCGTCCCTGGCGGGTGAGTTCGTCGGCATACCGCTGGCGGCTGGCGACACCGCCGGTCATGCGCGCCTCGGCTTCGAATCGGCGCAGATCCTGCTCGGGGTCGAGCGCGCGGCGCACCCCACGGACCGCTCGCCGCGTGCCGCTGCGCCGGAACAGATCGGGCAATACCTCCACCAGCACGTAGGCGACTGACCCGGCGACGGGCAGCAGACCGATTGCCAGCATCCACAGCCAATTGCGACCGGTACGAATGCAGTGAACGATCAGGATGACCTGAATCGCCAGCGAGATGATGAATGCCAGGCTCATGCGGCAAAGCTTACTGGCTCGCCGCGCGCCGCGGTAGCGCAGGGCCGGAGGCGTGCGGGGCACATGCTAAGATCACCGGGCGGTGTCATCCGCGGCCAGTGCATGCACACAGCACGAATATTCCTACTGCCGGCCCTGCTGCTTTGTTGCGTCGTGGCCGTCGCGCAATCGCCGAGCGACCAGGGCGCCTCCAGGCGGCCGCGCATTGGACTGGTGCTCTCAGGCGGCGGCGCCCGCGGCGCGGCTCACATCGGCGTGCTCAAGGCACTCGATCGCCTGCATATTCCGGTCGATGCGATAGCCGGGACCAGCATGGGCGCCGTGGTCGGTGGCCTCTACGCCAGCGGCATGACCGGCGAGGAGATCGAGCGTGCGATGGCCTCGGTCGATTGGCAGTCTGCCTTTCGCGACCGATTGCGACGTACCGACCTTGGTTGGCGCCGCAAGGAGGAAGACCGGGACTTCCTGGTCAATCTGCCGCTCGGGCTGCATGGTCGCCAGCTGCTCATTCCAGAGGGATTGGTGCAGGGGGAAAAACTCACTGAAACCCTGCGGCAGCTGACGCTGCCGGTCGGCACCATAACGGATTTCGATGCGCTGCCGACCCCCTTTCGCGCGGTCGCTACCAACCTGGAGACGGGCGAGGCAGTCATCCTCAAAGACGGCGATCTGACCACTGCCATGCGCGCCAGCATGTCCGCGCCGGGCGCGTTCGCGCCCGTCGAATACCGCGGACAACTGCTGGTCGATGGCGGGTTGGCCGAGAATCTGCCGGTCGAAGTCGCGCGTGCCATGCACGTCGACGTGCTGATCGTGGTGGATGCGGGCTTCCCGTTGCAGCCGCGCAAGGATCTGGTGTCCTTGCCCAGTATCACCAATCAGGTCCTGGCAATTCTCCTGCGGCGCGATTCGGAGCGCCAGCTCAAGACGCTCTCTCCGGCCGACATCGTCGTGAGCCCGCAGTTGGGCGACTTCTCCTCCTACGACTTTGAGGACACGCTGCAGATCGTGAATGCCGGGGAGCGTGCCGCCGATGCGGTGGCAGACCGGCTGGGCGACCTGGCCGTCCCGGACGCCGAGTACACGCGATATCTGGCGGCGCGAGGCGCCTCGCGCTCGGGGTTACCGCTGGTGGCATTCATCAACGTCGAGGCGGACGCGGTGCGCTACAAGCGCCAGATCGAGGACATGTTCGGACCCTTCGTCGGCAGCACCGTCGATCCGGCGGCGCTGAAGCAGCAGACCGACATGCTCTACGGTCGCGGCGATCTCGAGCTGCTGGACTATCACCTGGTCAAGGACGGTTCCGGACAGACGGGACTGGATTTCAATGCGCAGCGCAATTCGTGGGGACCCAACTACCTGCGCTTCGGCGTCTCGATGCAGGATGACTTCCAGGGCAACACGATCTTCAATGCCGCCGGACGCCTGGACATCACCGAATTGAATTCGCTGGGGGCCGAGCTTCGGCTGGACGCGCAAGTGGGTACGGATCCGTTACTCGCTACGGAGCTGTACCTGCCGCTGTCGAATTCCGCCCGCTACTTCGTGGCTCCGCACGCGCAGGTGGAAGCGCACAACGTGGCCCAGGTCGAGGATGGCAGGCAGGTGGGATATTTTCGCGTCAACAGCATCGATGAGGGCCTGGATGTCGGGCGCGAACTCAGCACCTGGGGTGAGATGCGATTCGGGGTGCTCGAAAGCCGCGGCGCTTCGCATGTGAGCCAGGGCGATTTCAGCGTGCCCGCGTCCAACTTCAACATTGTCCAATACTTCAGTCGCTTCGGTTACGACACCCTCGACAGCCCGAACTTCCCGCACGCCGGCCAGGCGCTGACGGCCCAGCTGACATTGGAGAACAATGGCGGCGGCGAGGAGGGCACCAATCAATTCACCCTGGACTGGCGCGGAGCGCACACCTGGGGCAAGAGCACTGTCGTGGCCTGGCTCTCCGGCGGCAGCACGATCGGGGGTAGCGAGACGAATGTGCGCACATTTTTCCCGCTGGGCGGTTTCCTTAACCTGTCCGGTTTGCGAGCCGAAACGCTTGCCGGGCCGCAATACGCCATCGGGCGGCTGATCTATCTGCGCAAAGTTGGAAACGGCGGCGAGGGCATTCTCGATGTGCCGGCCTATGTGGGCGTGTCGCTCGAAGACGGTAACGTCTGGAGCAATCGCAGCCAGATCAGCTTCTCCGATACCCACCGCGACGCGTCGGTCTTCTTTGGTGCGGACACGTATATCGGTCCTGCGTACTTCGCAATCGGATACGACAGCGGCGGTTCAGTGGTGTTCTATATTTTTCTGGGCCGCAGCTTCTAGCCTAGCGCGCCGCAGACATGCGTCGCGCGAGTTCCTCGTCGCTGACATCCTCGATGTGAGTGGCCACCCACCAGGTATTGCCGCACGGGTCTTTAACCCCGCCGTGCCGGTCACCGTAGGGCTGATCCTTAGGCTCGCCGACGGAAGTGCCGCCGGCTGCCAGTGCACGGCGGTAAAGGGCATCGCAATCCGGAACATACATATAGAGAGCGGTAGGGATGGGCTTGGTGTCTCCCTGGGCGCTGCCCATCATCAGGATCGAGTCGCCGACCTTGACCTCGGCGTGGGCCACTTTGCCGTCAGGGCGCTTGTGCGCATAGCGCACGGTGGCGCCGAATGCCGCCGTCAAAAAATCGATGAGCCTGCCCGCATCCTCGACCACGAGGTAGGGGGTTACGGTGTGAAATCCCTCGGGAACCGGGTTCGTCATGGATCAGAGCCCGCGGCTGGCGGCCAGGTTCTCCACCTTCTCGAACACCAGCGCAGGCTTATCCCCGGCGCGGGAATATTCGTGCTTGCGGCTCATGTCCGTGAGCGCCGCATCCCTTTCGGCCACCGTCGCAAACCAGTGAACGCGCTGCCATTCCGCGCCCATGAGCTTGCGGAAGGGGTCCCCCGCGGGAAGGCTGATGCGGACTCCATAGGGCTTGGGGCCCTGGCTCGAGGGCCGGCGCAAATTGTGGGGGGCGGCGATTCCATCCATAGTGACAGCTGGCTGGCTTGAGATTGCGATTGACGCCACAATTGTAGCCTGACACCCCGACCAGCACGAGGAATCGTCCATGCAAGTTTCCGAGACGCATTTTGTGAATGGTCATCGCATTCAGCCGCCTTTTCCAGACGGCATGCAGCGCGCCCTGTTCGCGCTTGGGTGCTTCTGGGGCGCGGAAAAGACCTTCTGGCAGTTGCCGGGTGTCTACGCTACGGCGGTCGGCTATGCCGGCGGACACGCCCCAAATCCCAGCTACAAACAGGTGTGTACGGGCTCGACCGGCCATGCCGAGGCGGTGTTGGTGGTGTTTGATCCGAAGAAGATCGATTACGAGGATCTGCTGCGCACCTTCTGGGAATCGCATGATCCCACACAGGGCATGCGTCAGGGTAATGACGTCGGCAGCCAGTACCGCTCAGCGATCTACTATTTCGACGATGAACAGCGTCAGGCCGCGGAAGATTCGCGGCGGATTTTTCAGAAGGCGCTTACCGCAGCGCATCACGGGACCATTACCACCGAGATACGCGAGGCGCCGCCATTCTTCTACGCTGAGGACTATCACCAGCAGTATCTGGCGAAGAATCCCGGTGGGTATTGCCCGGATCACTCGTGTGGGGTCAGCTTCAAATCCGCGCAGTTACAGGTGGGGGAGAAGGCGTAGTCGACGGTTCCAACGGGAAGTCGCGAGGTTAGTGGCGATCTTCCCGAAGGCTCCACCTATTTCTGCTGGAAAACGCCAGCAGAGTTCGGCGTCTACGTCTACCGGAAGTCTACCGGTGATCTGGTCCAAGGAAAGTCCGCCGCAAAGGAATGCTCGCCGAATCTAGCTCGGAGGGCGGGGATCGCGAAGAACTTTAGGCCGTCGGTCGCCGCTTTGTGCGCACCCGACCCTGAGCGTCGAGAACTTTGACGTGCCTCGCCGGAATCCCCACGTATTCATCAATGCAGTGGTGGCCGGAGTGGTCTTCGACGATCACGGAGATCCGTCGCTCTCGATTGATCGTTGTGTATCTAGCAGATAGCTGGCGAAAATCCGAGACTGACGCTCCATGCTTTGCGCATAAGGATCTAAGCGCTTCCCGATACTTTGTGATGGCGACAGCGAGGGCGTCGGACACAATCCCGCCAGTGGCGATCCCGAGCAGGAAATCGACGGTGATGGTCCCTTCAGGGGCGCCTGCCGCCTCTCCAAATACATCCATTTCGTAGACGCCGATCAATAAGCCGATGCCACTTCCCAGGGAGTCGGCGATGTTGTGGCCAATGGATCTGAGAGTGTCGAATTTCATGAATCCCCTCAGGGCCGCGGCCGGTCGAGAGACAACCTAAAGCCTCATCTCTGCTGTAATCGCATCGTAGGGTGCCGAGACGCCACCATTTTCGCGCCTCAGCAATCCGGAAGCTGCCAAAGTCTCGACGTCTTCGTGCACACGCTTGTAGTCGCGTCCGAGACGCTCAGCGAGAGCCTTCACCGACGGTGCTGGCTGCCGATGGACGTCGCGAAGAAGCTCAAGGCGTTTAGGTGACAACGCGTTGAGCATTGCCGGCAGGTCCGGAAACGTCACATGTCGCTCACGAACCTTTTCGCCGCCTTCGAGGCGGTGCCAAGCGCTGACAAAGCGCTTGCCCATCTC
This sequence comes from uncultured Gammaproteobacteria bacterium, assembly GCA_963819195.1. GTDB lineage: Bacteria > Pseudomonadota > Gammaproteobacteria > Steroidobacterales > Steroidobacteraceae > FEN-1191. The sequence goes on along the minus strand of CAWFVL010000003.1, from coordinate 688,394 downwards.
CTCGAGCGTCCCGACGTGAACCTTGACTCGCTTACTCATGACTCACCTCGCAGTCGGCGGACGTCCGCCAGGAAGTCCTCGATCAGACGTTCCGGGGTACTGAATGAATAGGATTCTTCCTTGCCTTCCACATGCCGGTGATCGCCCTTGTGTCGTTCATTGTCGTAGCCGACCAACCGAACCCCCGGTCGTCCATAGAACAAACTGTATTTGAGGCGATGCTTACTGCCATGAACGGATTCCGGAACTTCCCAAATCTTCATTTCCACGATCGACCCATCGCGCAGAACCTGCTTGTCGTGGAACGCAAGTCGAGCCCTCATATGGCACATGATGCCATACAGCATCTATGGCGTCAAGTGCCATAATCGGTGCCATAGTCGAGAAATTGCACTTTCGGTCTTCCGACCGCTGCGGCATGAGGTCTACCGAAAGGCGACCGGTACAGACCAACCGACGTTGCAACCGCGGGGTTTCTGTGGGATTTCCGCCCTCAGGGGCGACTATCACCAGCAGTACCTGGCGAAGAATCCGGGCGGGTATTGCCCGGATCATGCGTGTGGAATTCCCTACAGATCCCCGGCTTCAGCGGCAGGGGCGAAAGCATAGTCGTTGTCTTCACTTTTATTGCGGCGCAGAGACAAGGGGTCGCGCACCGTCTGAGTCAAGACGCCGTGTATTTCTGCGGGAATATGCAGGCTATTTTCGGCGCCGGCGTCTTCCGGAAATCTGCCGGTGATTCCGTCCTACGATGAGGCATGAATCCCAGCCAGCGCGAATGGAACGTACGCCAAGTAGCCGTGCATACCCTCGCTGCAATGAAAATTAAGCGGTTGAAGCGAATGCCGAAGTTTACTTGGAGCAGGCCGAAGTTGAAGACGCGACCATGCGACATGAAAGTAACGATGCCGAGAATTGATATCTCGGGCATTAGATGCGCGCATCTCATCCAGGGAAATGATTCACGGCACGGCGCGCACCAGGGGGCCCAGAAGTCCAGATAGACGACCTGTCCCCGCATGCTCGCCAAATCTATGGAGCTATCGGCGTGGGCTGAGATACTCATGCATCCCGCTAGCGCAGACAAGAAGCCCGGTTACCATGCCACTTCGTAATGCTGTTCATCGCTTCGGTCCGTTCATCGAAGTCATTGCAGATGTAGGGCAACGCAAAAGGACTTGCCCACGCCAGAAAGTCTGCTGTACTTTGCATTGCAAAGTGAATGGTGTGTAGCATGACGGATCTGCACAGAGCCTTGGAGGAAATTCATTCGATTCGCGGCCAGATTGCCCGCAGCGCCGCATTTCGTGGCTATGGACCTGCGACGCTTGCGGTCACAGGCGTACTGGCGCTTGTTATCGCGTCCTTGCAAGCGCGCTGGTTGAGTGACTCCCCACATCAGATTCGCTCGTATCTGGCCATCTGGATTGTGACCGCCGGCGTGTCTCTGATGATCATCATTATCGAAGCGCTTTTTCGCGCGCCGCGTCTTCATTCGGGCCTGGCGATGGAGATGGTCCACTCCGCGCTTGAGCAGTTCATGCCCGCAATCGTTGCCGGGTTGCTTGTGACCGTGCTGCTTTTGAAATGCGCGCCGGAAACGCTTTGGATGCTTCCAGGCCTGTGGCAGGTGCTTTTCAGCCAGGGCGTGTTTTCATCTTGCCGGGTTCTGCCGCGACCAATATTTGTGGTCGGGGTCTGGTATCTGGCCACCGGCTTGGCCTGCCTCGTCTTCGGTCACGGGGATCTCGCATTCTCACCGTGGCTCATGGGCATACCGTTTGGCGTTGGTCAGTTAATGGTCGCATTGCTGCTGCAATTCGCTTATGCACAAGCCGATGAGGAGGCATAACGAGATGGCGGGAAAGCCGCACCGCTTCGCCTATCCAGGCTTGGACCGCATCATCCACGAGCGCGCGCGCCTCGGAGTGCTCACCTCACTCCTCGCTCATCCCGAAGGCCTCGCCTTCGGAACTCTCAAGGAATTCTGTGGATTGACCGATGGAAACCTCGCTCGTCACTTGCAGGTGCTTGAGGAGGCAAAACTAGTCGATATTGCGAAAGGTTCCGAGGGCAATCGTCCGCAGACGACCTACCGTGTGTCGCGGCAAGGCAAAAAGCGCTGTCTCGAATACTTTGCGGTGCTCGAGCAAGTGGTTCTGGACGCAACCGCTGCGACTGCGGTGGCTCCGAACAGTAAGGAGGAGCAAGCGCTGGCGAGCGGCTAATCGTTGCGAGGACGGCTAATCCGCGGCATCCAACGCCCATGAAGAGCTGGAGGTAGCCATGCCCAGTACGCGTCGCACCGTATTCCTGCTGCTAATGCTGTCGGTCATGGCCTCAGCTCGCGCCCTTGCGGGGAGCGGGCTATTCGGAATTGACCATGAATGGGCCTACGATAACAGCGGGATCTGGAAGCGAAGTTATCAGCTCGATCTCGAACTTGGCGTGATTGCGACCGAAGCCGCAGGCGCTCTCTGGCTCGGCAATGATGACTCCCTGGGCCATGAATTCTGGCAGAGCATCGACTCGACCGCGGTCTCAGGCGTCGCGGCGCAAGCCTTGAAATACGCTTTCAGCCGCGCCCGTCCTTCTCAAGGCAAGGGCCCTAATAAGTGGTTCCAGGGCGGATGTTGCCAGAGCTTTCCCAGCGGCGAGGTGACCCTTCAAGCCGGGTTCGTGACACCCATCATCCTCGACGAAGCGGCGCGCGGTCATCCCTGGATCTGGGCGCTGGAGCTGCTGCCACTTTATGACGGCATCGGCCGCATTAAGCAGCAGGCCCATTGGCAATCCGATGTGCTCGCGGGTTGGGCCCTGGGCACCGCATCGGGGTATTGGGCCGCGCATCGTGACACGCCGCTATCGGTTCAGATCCTGCCCGGCGGTATCAGCGTCGGTATTCAAAAGAGATTCTAGGCTCCGGACAAAGACTCTGCGACATGGGATGCAGATAACATAATGATCATCCGCTCATGAGTCGCCTACGCGTGGCCCTTTCAGGCGCCATGTTCGCTATGCGAACCCAACGCAGCCTCCAGATCCAGTCGCTGGTGCTGGCGTGGGTAATGATCGCGCTCGCACGACTGCAGCCCTCGCCGGTTTAGTGGGCGCTCGTAATCCTCGGGGCGAGTACCGTGCTGGCGGCAGAGCTCTTCAATACGACGGTCGAACGGCTGGCGGATCATTTGCATCCCGAGCTGGATCAGGAAATGCGATTGGAAAAAGACTGCGCCGCCGGGGCCGTTATGGTGGTCTCGAGCCGGCGCCCGCGGAATAGCCGTTGCACTGCTCGTTGATCTGCTGCGGAGGCTCGTTCGATAGGGGATGCCGTTGTCCGCTTGCTTGGGTTCGGCTTGTGTATTAACTTTGCATTGCAAAGTGAACGCGGCGCAGCCGCGCCGCTGCATGCTACCCGTGTCGGTCGCGGCTCATGTAGGAGTAGAGAGGCGCCAAGGAGACACGGATGTCATCGCAATGTCACTGAATCATTTCTCACGAGCCGGCGCGTCCGCAACGCGTTGATGTCCTCGAATGCGATGTGCGGAGGCTTCTCTGATCTGACCCCGCCCCGCAGCATCAGCGTCGAACTTCAGACGCGTTCCTTGGCGGCGGGCAACGGACCAGGGATGTGGAATGCAGACACATGACAACAAGCCATTCCTGAGCCGTCTACGCTTCGTGCTGGCCGGCGTGAGGCACACCGCGAGCACCGAGCGAAGCCTGCAGATCCAAACATTAGTCCTAATCTGGGTCGCGATTGTCCTCGGACATCTTAGACCCTCCGCGCTGTGGTGGGCGCTTGCAACTCTCTCCGGAACTTTCGCCCTCGCGGCGGCGGTCGAGCACTTGGCGGGCCATCCGCATCCGGAACTGCATCCCGAAAGCAGGCTGCTGAAGCACTGTGCGGATGGTACGGCTCTGGTCGCCTGGCTCGGGGCGCTCGGGGTCGCCCTTGCACTTCTCATAAAATCGCTTCGGAGCGCATGGTGAGCGCTTCCGGTCTCGGTGTATTACTCGCCATAGCCGATTTTGGGGCCGTAGCGACTCCGGACGAGCCGCATCAGCACGTGTTCTACCGAGGACACATTCGGGCAGCGATTGTCGGACTGAGCCGTGTCTTGCGGCTCATCACGCAAACCAAATTTGTTGCCTTATGACGCCGCCGGATGTTACTTTGCATTGCAAAGTAAATACTCACAGGCTGCCTAGCCCTAGATGCTCCCGCTCCAGCCCTCGCCTGTTCGCAAAAGGTTTCCTATGACAATCAGGTCAACGGTAACACTGCTAACTGCGTCGGTTGTCCTGCTAACTGCGTATTCGACTGTCCGGCCGGATCTCATAACGGCTCCCCCACGGCATGCTTCCGATATTGTTTGGTACCTGCCTGGCGGCGCTTGATCAGCATTGACAGTGGCGATCGCGGCATTGCAACACGTGAATTCCGGAGCCAGCCATTGAATGTCCGCCGATCATCGCGGCTCATCTATCTCTGGCTATACCTGCTGGTGGGTGTTAACGAACTGACTGCATGGTGGAGTAACTATCCAATCGATGCCGCGGTTCACAAGCTCGGCGGCTTTCTGATCGCCGGAATCGTTGTACTGATACTAATTCGCATTCCGGCAGCTGTACGACCGATTCGACGACACAACGTTTCGATGCGGCCGGCCACGACTTCACGGGCTCAGGGTTAGGGTCGAATGGCATCGCCACCCTCCCGCGCTATTGCACGGGCGATGGTCAGCGTAGTTGCGCTGCTGGCAATGTTTCCGGCTGCGGGGTGGGCTCAGGCGGTTGATTGTGATCAAGACGCAGATTCGGATTGTCCGTCGCCGCTCACCCGGCTGCTTGCCCCGGTCAAGGCATACGCCACTGCTCCGCTGCGATGGGGAGAGGCGGATTGGCTTTGGTTCGGGGGAAGTCTGGCTGCCATCGGCCTCGCACACCAGTTTGACGGCGATGTCCGAAAGCATTTTACTGCAAACTCTCGAAGCCCTCTAAGTTCTAACACGCACGATCTTCAGGATGCGCTGCCCGCCGCCGCGATGCTGGTGGGTACCTGGGGATATGCGAATCTTATCGACGATCACTGGGGCCGGCGCGAAGCCGGCACCATGTTTGAGTCGGCTCTGCTCAGCGTAGGGACCGCCTACATTCTCAAATTCGCAGCGGGTCGGCAGCGCCCCGATCAAACCACTGATCCGAGCCATTGGGCAGCAGGTGGAAGCTCGTTTCCATCGGTGCACACTACGGCGGCGTTCGCGATAGGCACGGTGTTGGCCGAGTCAGGTAACGATCAATACCGCTGGTTGCGGCGGGTCCTTGGCTACGGAGCAGCCGGATTTACGGTATACGAGCGGCTCAATCACAATGCGCATTGGTTATCGGACACGGTGGCCGGGGCCGCACTGGGCACAGCGACGGCGCGTTTTGCTATGAATCGTAGCGACGGCACAAAGCAGGAAGCGAACATCACGGTGAGTCCGTTGTACCATGGGCTAATGTTCAACGTCGTGGCACACCTACCCTGAATGTGCTTGGCATGAAAGCCTATAAAAACCAGTCGTTCCTTACTCGATTAAGATTTGCGTGTCGCAGGTGTCGCGCACGGCCTGCGAACCGAGCGAAGTTTGCGCGTGCAAGCCCTGGCGCTGTTGGCAGTGCTTCTTGCTCTCGCCACCGTACGCCCCGCGCCGTTCTGGTGGGCAATTGTGGTGCTTGCCTGCAGCGCAGTATTGGCCGCAGAGCTTTTTAATACGGCCGTCGAGCGCCTGGCAGATCATCTGCATCCTGATATTCACCCGGAGATCCGCATTGTTAAAGATTGTGCAGCGGCGGGAGTCCTGCTCACTTCATGTGGTGCGGTCGGAGTAGCCATCGCGCTATTGGTTGAATTAATCCATCGGTAGCTACAGCGACCCCTCGTTCCAGCGTTCTGATGTCGACAGGCGCGGATCAAACCTTGGAGCCATCAGCCACGGAAGGCAGTACGCATGATAGATACGACAGAAGTTAATCCCGACGTGTGGTCCGACTGGTTGCTGCATCGGAGGCACGGCGATGATCCGGCGTTCGCCAAAGTTGTGAGGGCCGAAGTGAGCCGCTTTGTCGACCGCGTGCTGGACGCAGCGCAACTTGCCCCGGGGATGAGACTTGCTGATATCGGTACCGGAGAAGGCGTTATCGCTTTACGGGCGATTGAGCGGATCGGTCCGACCCTGAGTGCCGTCCTGACAGATGTTTCAAGAGCGATGTTACGACATGCGGAGTCATGTGCTCTTGAGCGACGCGTACACAGCCAGTGTACATTCCTGCATTGCCCGGCCGACCACCTGGACGGCATCGAAGCTGCTTCCGTCGATGTCGTCACCACGCGAGCTGTGCTCGCCTACGTGGAGGATAAGCGGGCGGCGCTGGACGAATTTCATCGAATACTTAAGCCTGGCGGGCGTATTTCCATCGCGGAGCCAATTCTTCAAGATGATGCGTTTATGGCTACGGCCTTAAAAATGAGGCTTGAGACAGAGGATCCACGGACTAAGGATCGATTCCTGCCTTTGCTGCATCGTTGGAAGTCTGCCCAGTATCCGGACAGCCAGCAACAGATCTCCAATAATCCGCTGGTCAACTATTCCGAGCGCAATCTATTCGAATTCGTTCGCCAGGCAGGATTTCTCGATATCCATCTGGAACTCCATATCGATTTGCTACCATCGGTTATCCGATCGTGGGACGTTTTTCTCAATTCATCGCCCCACCCCTGGGCGCCCGCCCCGGGCACTATCCTGGCTGAACAATTCAACCCGACGGAGCAACAGCTTTTCGAAGCTGTCATGCGCCCGACTATTGAGGCACCCGATGCGGTCACGATTAGCCGCAACGTTTATCTCAACGCAACAAAGCATTCGGCCTGACAAGCACAGAGCGTGTGTCGCATCCACAAGGTAAAACGATCGCGGTACTGAACCAGGGGTCCGTCACGCTGCAGCAAGTCATTTTGCTGCGACGCTCACGCCATATAAGCCATAGCACCCCGTCCCAGATCAAGAAAGAGATTGCCCTGGCCTCCAATGGCGCGTGCTGCTGCAGCGTCTGCGCACAGCGCACGCATCCGACTAGCGGCTGGAGTCGCGCCGTTGCCGCCCAAGCTGCGTTCCGTTCTGGCCAAACGGTTGCGCCGGGTATTGGAGTTCCTGCCAGTGGAAATCCCGGTACCGGACGACACTGCCGGGGGATCAGTTCAAATCGCGCGACAGGATCAATTTAAGAGCGACTCGATCGGTGGCGCTCGTCAGTCCCACTCCGACCCCACCCTCCACAAACCAGGGTTTGCGATTGTAATCGAGGACACCAAACAGCTGATGCTGCTGCTGGTTGGCGGCGTAGAGCCGCCGCAACGGTCCGAAATCATCATATTCCTCCGCCGCCATCGCCCAGGCCTCGTTAAAGTGGTAAGCCACCCGGGAGGCGGGCGCAAAATCCAGCTTTGAGAAGCCCTTGTAAGAATTATCCAGGATCGGGTTCAAAATAATGTCCAGCGGGCCGAGATGCCAGCCGATAATCGGGCGAATCTCCTGCGTATTGCGATTCCGGTCCCAATGTTCCGTGTTGTAGCTGAATTCAAAGTTTACTCCGTAGATGAAGCGTTGATTCGCCGAGTCGGGTTCAACGAACAGCGTGCGCAGCTTGAACCCGTTGAAGGTGAGGCTGCCATTGCCGGCGAGGCTGTAGAGCGGCATGTAGAGACCGGCCTCGAACCATGGGGTGACGCCGTAGGCCCATTCCGGGACGCCGTTGAGTGCGTGATTTGGAACAATGCCGCCGGGATAGCCCGGGACCGTGCGGCCGTCCGGGGTGTAATTGTCGTGCAGCGTCAGGTTGAATACGCCCGGGGCTGCGATCTGCGCGTCATAGACCTGGATCTCGTCAGTTTGCGCCAGCCCCGCTGCTGGCCAGAGGGACCAGACAATTGCGATCGTGGCAAAGTGCTGCTTAGGGAAGCGGCGCAAGGTGCGACAACTCAAAGACGGCGAACGTGCCCGACTGCTGACCGCCCCGCAAGCGCCGCGCCGCCCTTATGCCCTTTGGATACCACCCGTTTTTGTCAGTTTTTCTAATTGGGCCGAGCGCCTTACGCGGGGTCGGTAGTCTGTCCCACCTCGATGATGTATCCGTCAGGATCGCGGATGTAGCAGCGAATCTCGCCGTATTTAGCGATCGGCTCGGTGATGAACTCTGCACCTCGGCTCTTCCATAGTTTGTAGCAGGCTTGAATATCCGCCACACGAATATTCATAAAGCTGCTGACTTTATCGCGGTCGGCGAGGACGTTCAGCGTGACCGTCGGCTTATCCGGCGTGGGCCCGCCCCCGACGTTCACGATGAGCCAGGTATTCTCGATCTGGATGTGCCCGGACGCACCCTTGCTATCGCCTCTGCTCAGAACGCGCCCGTCGAATACCTTTTCATAAAAATCAGCCGATCGATTGATGTCTGCGACGGTGATAAAAAGTGTGATGGTGACCCCGACGCGGGGCGGCATCTCGTAGCTCTTCTGCTGGATTTGAACGCTCATTGATGGCCTCAATTCCGATAACTACCGCCCAGCCGGCGCGAGCAAGCCTGCTCGTCAGGCCTTGGTGTGAGTTATACGCCCGGAAACCCGAACATCAACCACGACTGATTGGCTACCCAATGCGGGTACAGCTGCGTCATCCGATCGAACAGCTCCCGGTCGGACGTCGCGGCTTTCTGCACGCGGTCGAAGTCCTGTAGGTAACGCTTGGTCTCCTGGATCGTCGAGGGCGAGTCGGGTGCGCCAGACTTCTTGTGACCAGCGACGACAATCGCAGGGTTCAGCGCGGCCAACCGATCCAGCGCCGCGATCCAGTTCTGTCGGCTCTCGGGAGTCGTATCGCCAACGTACATGCGGCATTGGTTGTAGACAACGTCGCCAGCGACGATCAGGCCGATCGATGGAACGTAGAGCGAGGTCGAATCGGGACTATCGGTGCGACCCTGCTCGATGATGCGCAACTCGTGGCCTTCGAGAGTGAACGTATCTTGCTCATAAGGCTCGGGCGCAACCAGCTTAGTGGCCACCTGCCCGGGAAACATTCGGCGGGCTAGCCGCTCCACTGGAGGAGTGAAGGACATCTGCATGGCGCTCACCGTCTTCGGCGTTGCGATCGCCCGAGCGCCCGGGAAACGGTCGAGCAGAATGCTCAGACCGTAGAAATGATCGAAGTGGGCGTGCGTGATATAGATGGTCTCCAGGTTGCGGTTGTGAAGAGCAACCCAATCCGCGAGGGCTTCGGCCTCAGCGACTGTCGTCATTGCATCTACCAGCACCGCGTCGTTCTCGCCGAAGATTAAAGTCGACGTGATCGGGTCAAACCCGAGCGCTTCGCCGAAGGGCTTTGGCCGCTCGCCTACCATCGCCTTTCCCGGCGCGGTAAAAACGTTCACACTCAGCGTGCTCACGGCGACAGGTTCGGCCGTATGTGCGCTTTCGTTCACTCCATTTGTGCCGCTCATTTGCAACTTCCATTCGATCTTGGAGCGATTACTCTTTGAGGGGAAGTTGTCAGACGCGAAGCGACGGATCCATTGCACCAACGTATCGACCCATACCAAGGTATCGGCTGCCCTCACGCACCCGGGCAGCACCCTGATGTTTACCAGCGGGAACTCTAACGGAGTGGCTATGGGCGGATATCGAGGCGAGCCTTTGTACCATGCGAGCCTCGACAGCTCGGAATACCAATCCTTGCTCCAGGCCAGCGGCTTTGAAGTCGAGCGACATGCGATTGAGGATCCCACCTGCGGCAACCACACCGTGTGGCTGTCGCGGCGCAGGTAGGGATGAAACTATGCGAAGACGCAAGAAACTCCAGCATCAGCGTTGCTGTTAACAGCAGTACCTGACGAAGGTGGAGCCGCTCCTATGGCAGTTCAACGGCGGGATATTGCTCGAGGTATGACTCATCGGTGCAGCCGAAATACGTCACGGTGCGCTGCGCGAAATCCACTTCATAGCGAATCACCCCTGCATGCCAGGCCGCGGCGAGGAATTCCGGAAATGTGCTGTTGCCTGCCTGATCCCGCCGTAGGGCGGCCATCAGCGCGCCGCGGTCGAAACGCGGTACATCCACTGTGCCGGCTACCAGCGGTGTCCCCTGCATTACGACAGGGCCCTCTCGGGTGAGGTAGAGGCTTTCGCAGGCGGGGAGGAACCACAGGTTGCGGGTGACCCCCGCACGTCGCAGCGTTTCCGCCAGATAGGGGAATCCGCCAACTTTTGGCCGTCCGGCCATGGCCCGTTGCTGTGCGGCCTGCAAATTTGCGATGGCGTTGCTCATACCGGCTCTTCTCCTGACGCCCAGTTAGGGTGATGCAGAGGCGTGCTGAGCGTCGGGCGAAGAAAGTGATTGCCATGGCAATCAATATCGCCAGGATGCGCAGCCCAAGGGGCGCCGAAGCGGCATTTCATGACGAATCGGCTCTGACGACATCGCTCACGACCGACAGCGCTGCCTTGAGCGATGGCGTCCCGACGGACCCGAGCGCAATCCGAATGGCATGCGGGACATGCGTGGTGGTTGCGAACGACTCGGCGGACGCCACGGAGATTCCTCGCCGCACCAGTTGTGCCACGACCCGATCCGCGCGCTGATCGTCCGCCAGCGCCAGCCAGATGAGATACGAATGCGGGTGACTAATGATGTGCAGTCCTTCGAATGTGCGCCGGGCAATGATTTGGCGCTGGGCCGCGTCCCTGCGCTTTTCCGCTTCCAGGCGCGCTACCGTCCCGTCCTCGATCCAGCCGCAGGCAATGGCCGTCAACGCGCCAGCGGCGTTCCAGACCGTTGCCCGGATGGCTCGCTCGATCGATGCGATCAGCGGCGCAGCCGCAGCCAGGAACCCGAATCGAAGTCCGGTAGCTACATTTTTGGACAGACTCGATACAAAGATCGTGCGTTCGGGCGCCAGCGAGGCGATAGGCCCGGGAGCGTCGTCAATGAGATAGGCGTACGCCTCATCCTCAACGATGAAGAGGTCATGCGCCCGTGCGATCGCGACCAGGCGGCGCCGCGCGGAAACAGACATGACGCAGCTGAGCGGATTGTGGAGCGTGGGCATGGTGTACACGGCCCGCACCGGCCTCGTCCGGCACAAGCGTTCCAGCTGATCCAGATCCGGCCCATCGGCCGTTATCGGGACCGGTAGCAACTCCAGCCGCAGCGCCTGGGCCAGGATCCGGATCCCGGGGTAGGTCAATGCGTCGACCGCCATGACATCGCCGGGCTTCAGCAAGGACATGAGGGTTACCGCCAGCCCATGCTGAGCACCATTGACGATCAATACCTGCGCCGCGGTGAGCCGCAGATGTCGATTTCGAAGATATCGCGCAATGATTGCGCGCTCGTGGACGCGGCCCCCGTAGGGCGAGTAGTGCAGAAGGGCGTCCAGGTCGCCGGAAGACGCCAGTTTTCGCAGCGCGTCGCGTAGCAGGTCCGATTGCCCCGATACCAGCGGCTCGCTGTACGACAGATCGACCGCTCCATGCATGGCCGGCCGCTGATCCACGCCGATGGCACGCGGATAGGATTGATCCCTGACGAAGGTCCCGCGGCCCACTTCGCCGACCACCAGGCCCATGGTTTCCAGTTCCGCATACACGCGGCTCGCAGTGGCCAGCGCCAGCCGGTGCGTTAGCGCCAATTGCCGATGGGTCGGCAAGCGGGTCGCCGGCGCGAGTGCGCCTGAGCGGATCTCAGCCGCCAGCGCATCGACTACTCGTTTGTACCGCGCCCGACCCATGAAGGCCCACAGATGTATCTATGACAATTACTGTATTGTATCGCGTACCAACGTTAGGATCAGCCTACCCGCGTTATTGGAGCAGGGATCACCATGCACGTCGCCATCCTCACCTTCGAAGGATTTAATGAACTCGATTCACTGATCGCGCTCGGGATTCTGAACCGCGTCAAACGGTCTGCCTGGCGAGTCTCATTGGCCTGCCCCACGTCTCGGGTTCGATCGATGAATGGGGTCGTGATTGATGCACAGGCGTCGCTGGCGGATGCCCGTGCAGCCGATGCCATCATCGTGGGCAGTGGTTTGCTGACTCGCGAAATCGTCAAAGACGCGGCCATCATGGAGCAACTCCGATTCGATACCTCGCGACAGTTATTGGGGGCTCAGTGCTCGGGAGCGCTGCTGCTTGCCAGGCTCAACCTGCTCCGCGGTGTCCCGGCCTGCACAGACCTTACGACCAAGCCCTGGGTCGAGGAGGCGGGGGTGACAGTGCTGAATCAACCCTTCTACGCCGAAGGCAATGTCGCCACCGCCGGCGGCTGCCTGGCGTCACACTATCTGGCAGCCTGGGTGATCGCCCGACTGGTCGGCGTCAACGAGGCCGAGAACGCCATTCACTACGTCGCACCGGTGGGGGAGAAGGAGCAGTACGTAGAGCGTGCCATGGGCAACATTCGACCATACCTGGATGCCGATCGAATGAATGCAGCATGAAGGCCGCATGAGGGTCATAGAGCGCGAGGAGGTGGCGAGGCGCCTGAGCTACGACATCTGCATCCCGATTGTTCGGCAGGCGATGATTGCTTTCTCGAAGGGTCAGACGCGCCAGCACTTGCGGTCGATCATACCGTTGGCTCACGGGCATCTGTTCGGGATCATGCCCGGCGCCATGGGTGACAGCGCGGTCTTCGGGGCCAAGCTGATCAGCATCTTTCCCGAGAATTTTGCAAAAGGGCGCCAGTCACACCAGGGAGTGGTGGTGCTGTTCGATCCGGAAAGCGGAGCGCCGGTATGCGTGGTTCATGCCGGGGAGATCACCGCCATCCGTACCGCTGCCGCCAGCGCAGTGGCGACTGATGCGCTGGCGCGCGCCAATGCCAGTCGCCTGACTATTCTGGGCTACGGCGAGCAGGCTGCGACTCACGCCAGGGCGCTGCTGAAAGTGCGAAAAATCGAAGCCGTGAAGGTGTGGGGACGTTCGCCGGAACGGACGGAATCGTTCTGCCGGCGCATGAGCAGTGAACTGGGCATTGCGTTCAGCAGCGCAACCGGCGTGGAATCTGCGGTCAGCGACGCCGACATCATCTGCACCGTGACCGGTGCGCAGGAACCGGTGCTGAAAGGCGCCTGGGTTCCTGCTGGCACACATGTGAATCTGGTGGGTTCAAGCATGGCTGGTCCGGCCGAGGTGGACAGCGAGTTCGTGGTTCGCTCGCGATTCATCGCTGACAGTCGCGAGGGGGTTCTGCAGCAGGGCGCGGAGTTCCTGCGAGCCAAGGCAACCGGCATGATCGGCGATGACCATGTGGTCGGCGAAATCGGGCAGGTGCTCGCCGGAGACATCGTCGGCCGGCGCACGGATCAGGATATAACAGCCTACAAATCACTCGGCCATGTGGTGCAGGATCTGGCCAGTGCCTGGGCGCTCTACACTGGCCTGACCTGATCGGTGAGCGTCGAGTCAGCGTGCGTTCGGCAGTAATCCCCTGTCGATGAGCACCGGTGCGTGGCGGTAGTGAGTTGCCTGCTCCCATGCGTAGGCATAACCGAGCAAGTCGCCATCCCTGAAGGGCCGCCCCGAGAATTCCAGTCCAAAAGGCAGGCCGCTCTCGTAGAAGCCCCCGACCACGACGACCGCGGGAACTCCCAGCATGTTGACCCAGCTGGTGTCGGAGTGCGGCCCTTCACTGAGGCGTCCGTCCTGCGGCATCGTTTCATCGACGGGCGGCATCTGTATGGCCGGGTAGACGTAGCCATCCAGGTGCAGCCGATCCATGGTCTCGATATAGGCCGCCAGCGCACGACGACGTGGACCCGAATAATTGCTGTCCGCTTCCGGGTCGGTTTCGAGAATGCGCTGCGTGATCTTCACGTCTCCCAATTGCGAGTAGGCGGCCTCGGCGCCGATGGTAGGCGCGCCGAGGGGCGCGCCCATCAGGGCTTCATATTCGGCAGCCGAGTGGTATTGCGCGGGTCCGAATTGCTTCAGGAACAGGTCCGTGCCTTCACGTACGTAAGCGTAGGTACTGATGCGCGCGGCGGCGCGCGCAAAGCTATCGGGCAATAGGGAGTCGTCGACCAGCACGGTCGCGCCGGCGGCGCGTAAGGCTTCGACAGCTTTCATGAACGCGGTCCGGGTGCGCGGGTCCAGCGCAACGGCCTCCTCAGCTGCCTGTTTGGCAGCGGCCACTTCTGGCACGGAGGCGGGCGTGCCATGAAACGGAATGCCGACTCCGGCGAGAATAAACGCCGGGACGCCGAAACGTTTGCCCTTGAGCGCATCGGCTTTCAGGTACGGCAGGTAGGGGCCGCGCTGCGCCTTCTGCGCCGAGCCTTGCGTCACTGGATCGAGCGGATCCTCTCCGGCCATGACGCCCAGCGCGATTGCTGCGTCCGTGACGGTGCGTGCGATGGGTCCGGTGTTGTCGAGCAGCCAATCGAGCGGTGCAATGCCTGCGATGCTGACGAGCCCGCGCGTCGGGAATACTCCAATCAGAGCACTGGTTGCGGCCGGCATGCGGATGGAATTGCCCGTGTCCGTGCCGTTACCCAGCAGCGCCAGATTTGCCGTAATGGCCGTAACCGTGCCACCGGAGGATCCGCCGGGGGAGAAACGCACGTCGAAGGCGTTGCCGGTGCGGCCGAATGAGCTGCTGCGATTGGTGTCGGCGTTGGCGAAGTCGGGCATGTTGGTATGCCCCAGAATGATCGCGCCTGCCTGCCGCAGGTGCACCACGATGGTCGCATCGCGCGGCGCGATCAACTCGTGTCCGGGCACGATGTAGCCTTCCCAGCCGTCAGTCGTCACCTTGCCCTCGATGCTGGTGTTGGCCTTGATGACGATGGGGACCCCCCACAAGGGGGCATGCGCGGCATCGGAACCCGCCTCGGCATCTTCGCGAGCCGCAGCTGCCCGCGCCTCGCTGGCGAACACCTGTTCGATGGGCCGGTAGATGTCGTTGTAGCGGGCGATGCGATCCAGATACCAGTCGACGACTTGCGATACCGTGTACTTGTGTTGTGCGTAGTACTGGTGCAGCTGTGGGACCGTAACCTCCATGAGATCGCGATCCATCTGTGCCGAGGTGGCTTGCGGGGACTTCGCTGCGGCAGTGAATGCCACGCTCAACAGGCCAAGTGCGGTAATCAGCGCGACGTGTCTACTGTTGGGCACGGGGCAGACTCTTCGGACCGGTGAGTTTTTCGATTGTCGATCCAGCGCTGACATTACTTGATATGGAGCCCCGACTTCAATCCTGCTTCGCACTGGCACGCGCAGTTGTTATCCTCGCCTTGATGGATGCCCCCCGACCGGTCGTCGTGACGCCGTATTACAAGGAAGATCGATCATTCCTGGAGCGGTGCATCGACAGCGTGCGCCGGCAGTCCATCGCCACCGACCATCTGCTGGTCGCCGATGGATTTCCGCAGGATTGGATCGATTCGGCCGGTGTCCGGCACTTGCGCCTCGACCGGGCGCATGGCGACTATGGCAACACGCCGCGGGGCATTGCCGGCGTTCTGGCCGCGTCCGAGGGCGCTCTCGCCATCTCGATGATCGATGCGGACAACTGGATTGAGCCCAATCACTTCGAGGAATGCATCACAGCCGCCCGGAGCGTGGCGGGCCGGGAATGTGATTTCGTGGTCGCGCGCAGGAATCTCATGCGGCCCGATGGCACGCGCATCAACATTGCCGAAGAGCCCGGATCCGAGCATGTCGACACCAATTGCATGGTGTTCCTGCGTGGCGCCTACCATTTGCTTGCATCGTGGGCGCTGATGCCCAAACAGCTCTCATCGGTGGGCGATCGCATCATGTGGTCATCGCTCAAAGCGCGTGGCTTGCTGGGCGCCATCGCGAGCCGGCCCACCGTCAATTACCATTGCATATGGGAGAGCGTTTACCGCGCCATTGGTGAATTACCGCCGTCCGGTGCAAAACCGAACATCGATGCCACGCCGGTAGCCCTGTATTTGCAGGGTTTGAGCGAGCGCGAACTCGAAATCGCCTCGCGCCTCTCTGGCTCGAAACTTACCCGCCCGATCTGATCGCGATTATGTAAGCCCAGTGCAGCCCGCGTGACGCTGCTCACGGTTTGGCTTGCGCGCGGCATTTCATCTAAGGATTTCCATCGCTGTGCCGATGCAGCAAGCAGGTCGGCCACGCTGGGTCTCGTCTCCTTATCCCCTAAAGATTTGAACGGCTGTGCCGATGAGGATGCGTAGGCCCGGCCCGGCGCTGAGTTGTGGGCACGTAACGTAAACGAGTAGCGGTGATCTCGGGCAGGGACTCCGCCAGGTCAACTATCAGGAATGATGCACTATGACTTCCATCGTCACGTCGATGTCCACGGCCCAAATCGCCGCGTTAACGACCAAACAGATAGCGACGCTGGCTTCATCTGATATTGCAGCCCTCAGTACCGCCCAGACGGCGGTATTGTCTTCCGCCCAGGTGGCGGTGCTGTCGACACCCGACATCGTCTCGCTGAGCACCGCCGCGATTGCCCTGTTCAACTCTTCACAGCTTGGCGCACTCAGCACCAAGGACATCGCTGCGCTGAGCCCGGCACAGATTTCTGCCCTGAGCACCACCGAGGTGTCAAAGCTGACGACGGTCCAGATCTCGGTGCTGACCAGCACGGAGATCACAACGCTGGCGCCGGGACTGACGACGGTGCAGATCAGCTCGCTGTCGACCGCACAGGTGGCAGGTCTGACTGCCGCCGTACTGGCCTCGCTGAGTACCACGCAGCTGGCCGCGATAACGACCAAAGATATCGCTGCCCTCACCACCGCGCAGGTCACCGCGGTGGGCACGAATCTCACGACCGCACAGATCGCCACCCTCTCCACCTTACAGGTGCCGGGATTAACTGCCGCGGTACTGGCCTCCTTGGGCACGACGCAGCTGGCCGCAATCACAACCCGCGACGTCGCTGCCCTCACGACTGCGCAGGTTGCCGCGCTGGGCCCGAATCTCACCAGCGCGCAGATCGCGACACTCTCATCCGTACAGGTGCCGGGTCTGACTGCCGCGACATTGGCATCCTTAAGCACCGGACAGCTCGATTCGATCACCACCAGGGATGTGGCCGTCCTGACGACCACGCAGGTGGCAGGGTTGTCCACCACGCAGGTGGCGGGCCTGACCACCGGACAGGTGGCGGCATTGAGTTATCTGCAGGTCGCTGCCTTGGGCACCGGCTTTACCACGGTGGAGATCAGCACGCTATCCACTTCGCAGGTGCCGGGCTTGACGGCCGCGGTGCTGGCATCCTTGAGCACGACTCAGCTGGCCGCGATCACCACCCGTGATATTGCTGTCCTCACCACCGCACAGGTGGCCGCGCTGGGGCCGAATGTCACCACTGCGCAGATCGCCACGCTCTCCTCGGCACAGGTGCCGGGTCTGACTGTCGCGGCACTGGCTTCCCTGAGCACCCGACAGCTCGATGCGATTTCCACCAAGGATGTGGCGGCCCTGACGACCACGCAGATCGCGGCGCTCTCCACCACGCAGGTGGCCGGACTGACCACCAGCCAGATCGCTGCGCTCTCGACCGCGCAGGTCTCAACGCTGGCGGCCGGTCTGACGACGGTTCAGATCGCCACCCTCTCCACGGCGCAGGTGCCGGGCTTGACGGCCGCGGTGCTGGCATCCTTGAGCACCACGCAGCTGGCCGCGATTTCCACCCGGGATATCGCCGCCTTCACCACCGCGCAGGTCGCGGCGCTGGGCCCTAATCTCACCACCGCGCAGATCGCCAGTCTCGCTACGGCGCAGGCCCCTGGCCTGTCGACTTCGGCGCTGGCCTCTTTGAGCACTACGCAGCTCGATGCGATCACCACCAAGGATGTGGCGGCACTGACGACCACGCAGGTGGCGGCACTGTCCACCACACAGGTGGCCGGACTGACCACCAGCCAGATCGCTGCGCTCTCGACCGCGCAGGTCTCAACGCTGGCGCCCGGTCTGACGACAGTGCAGATTGGTTCGCTGTCGCCTGCGCAGGTACCGGGACTGACTGCCGCGATATTGGCTTCCCTGAGCACGACACAGCTGGCGGCCATCTCCACCCGGGATATTGCTGCCTTCACCACGGCGCAGGTCGCCGCGCTGGGTGTGAATCTCACCACGGTGCAGATCGCCACTCTCGCCACGGCGCAGGCCCCAGGCCTCACCACTTCGGCACTGGCATCCTTGAGCACGACTCAGCTGGCCGCGATCACCACCCGTGATATTGCTGTCCTCACCACCGCACAGGTGGCCGCGCTGGGGCCGAATGTCACCACTGCGCAGATCGCCACGCTCTCCTCGGCACAGGTGCCGGGTCTGACTGTCGCGGCACTGGCTTCCCTGAGCACCCGACAGCTCGATGCGATTTCCACCAAGGATGTGGCGGCCCTGACGACCACGCAGATCGCGGCGCTCTCCACCACGCAGGTGGCCGGACTGACCACCAGCCAGATCGCTGCGCTCTCGACCGCGCAGGTCTCAACGCTGGCGGCCGGTCTGACGACGGTTCAGATCGCCACCCTCTCCACGGCGCAGGTGCCGGGCTTGACGGCCGCGGTGCTGGCATCCATGAGCACCACGCAGCTGGCCGCGATTTCCACCCGGGATATCGCCGCCTTCACCACCGCGCAGGTCGCGGCGCTGGGCCCTAATCTCACCACCGCGCAGATCGCCAGTCTCGCTACGGCGCAGGCCCCTGGCCTGTCGACTTCGGCGCTGGCCTCTTTGAGCACTACGCAGCTCGATGCGATCACCACCAAGGATGTGGCGGCACTGACGACCACGCAGGTGGCGTCACTGTCCACCACACAGGTGGCGGGACTGACCACTGGCCAGGTGGCGGCCCTGAGCTATCTGCAGGTCGCCGCGCTGGGCATCGGCCTGAGCACGGCGCAGATCCACACATTGTCCACGGCGCAGGTACCCGGTCTGACTGCCGCGGTACTGGCTTCCCTGAGCACGGCACAGCTGGCTGCCATCTCCACCCGGGATATTGCCGCCTTCACCACGGCGCAGGTCGCCGCGCTGGGTGCGAATCTCACCACGGTGCAGATCGCGACTCTGGCCACGGCGCAGGCACCCGGTCTGTCGACTTCCGCTTTGGCGTCCTTGAGTGCCACGCAGCTCGATGCGATCACCACCAGGGACGTGGCGGTCCTGACGACCACGCAGGTGGCGGCACTGTCGACGGCCCAGGTCCAGTCTTTGACGACTGGCCAGGTGGCGGCCCTGACGTACGCGCAGATCAGCACGCTGATCGGCGAGATATCCACGTCCCAGACGCCGTTCCTCGTCAACATCTAAGGCAGCGCACACGGCACGCCGTGGCTCAAAGATCTTTTGAGCCATTGCGTGCCGATCTGCTGTAGCAGCGCGAGAGCCGCCAAGGCTAAACTTCGCGCGTCGCAACCTGGCGAGAGTTTCCGCGGAAGACTGACTCTATGACGATTCAGGCAGGGCGTCTGGAGACTCTGCTCGGGCAGATCAACGGTGGCCATGCGGCCGATGCGCTGCCGGAGCTCGATCGACTGCTGATACAGCAGCCAGCCCATCCTGGAGCGCTCGCGCTCAGGGCCGAGGCGCTGCGCATGACGGGGCGCCTGGAAGAGGCCACGCTGGCGTACAAACGGGCCGGAGAAAGCGGCGCCGGCGCACGCAATTGGCTGCTGGCCGGCGTCCTGCTCGCCGCGGAGCGCCAGACCGACGAGGCGGTGCAGTGCCTGCGCAATGCACTGGCGCAGTCTCCCAATGACGCGCAGGTGCTGGACACCCTGGTCACGACGCTGTTCAACGCCAATCGTCAGCGCGAGGCGCTCGAGTTTGCGCGACACCAGCTGGCGGTCGGCGAGAATCCCAGGTTCCTGTCGAACGCGGCGCTGGTTCTGCAGAGCATCGACCTTTACGAGGAATCCACCGAGGCGTTCAGGAAGATCATCAGGCTCGCGCCCGATGATCCGGCGGTTGTCGGCGCGGCCCTGGGTCCTGCGCGCTTCACCTGCGAATGGGACTGGATCGAGCTGCTGCAGCGGAAGATCAGCGCCTGGTATGACCAGGGGCAATTCGCGTTACCGCAGGAATTTCCCCTGACGCACCTGACCTGGTGTGCGGACGAGGCGCGCAATCTGGGCGTAACGCGTGCTTACGCGCAGCGCACGGTGCCGAAAGCGCAACTGTGCACTCCGAGTGGCGGCCGCGGTGCGGGCGGCCGTATCCGGGTCGGCTATGTATCCTGCGATTTTCGCAATCACGCCACCATGCATCTGATGGCCGGCCTGTTTGAAGCGCATGACCGCGACCGGTTCGAAGTGTTCGCGTACGACTACAGCAGTTCAGATATATCGGATTACCGGCAACGCTTTCTCGACGCCGTGGAACACCACATTGCCATTCATTCGCTGAGCGACCGTCAGGCGGCCGAGCGCATCGCGGCGGATCGGCTGGATATCCTGTTCGATCTGAAGGTTTACACCGGCGGCTGCCGCGCCGGCATCCTGGCTCACCGGCCCGCGCCGCTGCAGGCTGCCTACCTCGGATTCCCGGGCAGCGCAGCCAACGAGCATATCGATTACATCGTCTCGGACCGGTTCGTAACTCCAGACAGCAGCGCTCCGCATTACACCGAGAAATTCTGCCGGCTGCCGCACACCTACCAATGCAATGACCGCAAGCGCTTCACCGCCTCGCAGCCGGGCAGCCGGGCCATGCATGGTCTTCCGGACGACAAGATCGTATTTGGCGCCTTCAACCAATCCTATAAAGTCGATCGCGCCAGCTTCGCGGTATGGCTGCGCATTTTGACGGAAGTGCCGCGCAGCGTTCTGTGGCTGATGGGTCAGAGCGAGACGGCAATCGAGAACCTGTCGCGCCAGGCGCAGCTGGCAGGCATAGAGCCGGAACGACTGATATTCGCGCCCTTTGCCGACCCTCACGATCACCTCACGCGCTTGCAACTGGCCGATGCCGTGCTCGACACCCTGGTGTGTAACGGCCATACAACGACCTCGGATGCGCTCTGGGCAGGTGTGCCGGTGATTACCGCTCGCGGGCGGCACTTCGCTTCACGGGTCAGCGAAAGCCTGCTCAATGCCATAGAACTGCCGGAACTGGTCGGGACCGATCACGACGACATGGTGCGCATTGCCAAGCGCATTGGCACCGATCCGGACTTTCGCGCCGCAATCCGGCGCAAGGTGGCTGCCAACCGCCTGACCTCGCCGTTGTTCGACACCGCCCGCTTCACGCGCAACTTCGAAACCGCCATCGAGATGATGGTGGCGCGGCATCGCCGTGGTGAGGCTGGCGAACACATCGATGTGCCGGATGCAGGCGCCGTCGTGGATAGGCAGCAGGAGCCTGGCACGGCTGAGGAGGTAACGCCGCTCCAGGCGCCGTATCCGGCCTGTCCCCTATGCGAAGGCGCCAGTGTCACATTGGGCTTCGCCAACTGTGCTGCGCATGCGCTGTGGCACGAACCGCTGCCCGCCACCCTCGAATGGATGCGCTGTGCCTCCTGCGGCCACGTGCACAGCCGGCGTTACTGGACGGCAGCGGGGTTGGCCGAGCTTTCCCGATCCTCCTCTGACAACATCCCGCCCAAACGCGCCTCATGGACAGGGCTGGTGGAGCGCGTCGTGACATCACTCGGTGGGTATCGGGCAATCGCCAGCCGTGACACTCGCCCGGTTTGGGTCGATGTCGAGTGTGGTGACGGCGCGCTGGTGATGACCGCTGCTGACTATGGGTTTGCGGCCGTGGGGCTGGAAGAGCGGCCCCATGCCGCGACCCGACTGCAGGAACTCGGATTCACCGCGCTCGCCAACGATTTCATGCAGCTCAAGTTCGAAGTGGTCGTCGACGTGCTGTCGATGATGGATGTGCTGGAGCATTTGCCCTGGCCGCGCGAAAGTTTACGCAAAGCAGCACAGATCCTGCGTCCAGGCGGCGTGCTGGTCGTCAGCACCCCGGATCTGACCTCGTCGCGCTGGAAAGTCATGGACGCCAAACGGCTCAATCCACAGTGGATGGCGCTTGATAACTATCACAACTTCAGTCGCGACCGCGTCATTGCGCTGTTGCGGGAAACCGGCTTTGAGATTCTCGACTTTACAGTGCCAAATCCGCTTGAGGCCCGAATGGAGCTGTACGCGGTACGGCAGAGCGTCTAGTCTCCTGGATGGGGTGTGTTAGCACGGTATTGCGTGTACGCTACCGTACAGAAGATATAGGCGAATTTGGTCAAGCTGACTCGGGCAGCTTCCGCAGACCGAACCCGAGGTGATCACATCGTGTCGTCGAGCCAGCTCTTGAAGGAGCAGAAGCGGGCACTGATTCGCCGTTATGCCACTCCCGCCGATCTCATTGGATTGACCCAGGTCCTGACGACGCTGATAGCGCTCGGATGCCTTTGGTGGTTTGCGGCGGTCACGGCCGGCATTTCAATCTGGTTTACCGTCGGCACGGCCGTCGCAATGAGCCTGTTCGTGTTGCGGGTATTTGCGTTGATGCACGAATGCGGCCACAGCAGCCTGTTTCGCACGCAACGTTTGAATCGCATTTTTGGCTTCATGCTGGGCGTGGTCTCGGGTATGCCGCAGTACGTCTGGTCGCAGCATCATAGCTATCACCACGCGCACAACGGCAACTGGCAGCGATATCGTGGTCCCTACACCACATTGTCCGTCAATGAGTATGCCGCGATGAGCGGCGCACGGCAGCGCCTGTATCGGGGCAAGTGCAACATCATGTTTGCGCCGGTCGTCGGCTTCATCTACCTGATCTTCAATCCGCGCTATACCTGGCTCAAGGGCAGCGCCGGACTCCTCAGCCACATCGTGCGCGGCAAAATGGCCCGCCCGGACCTGTCGATGAGGACTCACTCAGCCAGCTTTGACACCCGCTACTGGAAAACGGGCAAGGAGTACTGGCACATGTTCTGGAACAACGCCGCCCTGGTCGGATTGGCGGCCACCCTGTGCTGGACTTGCGGAGCCGCCGTGTTCTTCTGGTGCTACCTGATCAGCGTGACGCTGGCCGGCGCCGTGGGCATCGTGTTGTTTACAGTGCAACACAATTTCGATCACGCCTACGCCAGCGACGATGCAACCTGGGACGTGGACAGCGGCGCGATCAGCGGCACCAGCTTTCTTATCCTGCCGTGGTGCCTGAACTGGTTTACCGTCAATATTGCCTATCACCACATCCACCACCTGTCGTCCAGAATTCCGAACTATCGCCTGGTCGATTGTCATCGGAAATACTCGCATCTGTTCCTGGATGTGCGGCGTGTGAAGCTGTCGGAAATCCCCAGATCGCTGAAATGCATTCTGTGGGATTCGACGGCGCAGCGGATCATCACGGTGGCGGAGTATCAGCTGCAGCTCTCGACCGACGCATTGCGCGTTGGCGTCTCCGCCTAGATCGTCTCGACGCCCATCTCGCGTAAAACAGCGCCGATTGCCGCGACCACCTCGCGCAGAACATCATCCTCGATGGCGCCGATGCAACCGACGCGAAACGTCTCGACGCTGGTAAGCTTCCCCGGATAGAGGATGAAGCCCCGTTCTCGCACGCGCCGGTAGAAATCGCCGAATTCGTAGTGGGGATCGGCGGGCGCATGAAAGGTGACGATGATGGGTGCCTGCAGCGCCTCCGGCAGAAACGATCGGAAGCCCAGCGAACGCATGCCCGAAATCAGCGTCGAGCAGTTTCTCTGGTAGCGCGCGAGCCTTGCGGGCTGTCCACCCTGCGCTCGGAACTGATCGACGGCCGCGCGCAGGGCCGCCACCACGTGGGTCGGCGGTGTGTAGCGCCACAGGCCAGTCTTGCGCATGTACTGCCACTGGTCGGCCAGGTCCAGTGCCAGTGAATGGCTGTTGCCCGTGGCCTGCTCGAGCGCCGACTGGCGCACGATCACAAAGCCCATGCCGGGCACGCCTTCCAGACATTTTCCCGAGGCGGCAACCAGCGCGTCAAATGGGATACGGCGACTGTCGATCGGGATGGCGCCGTAGGAGCTCATGGCATCGACGATGAGCCGGCGGCCGCGTGCGGCCACCACGGCGGCGATCTCCGGCAAAGGATTGAGTATCCCGGTACCGGTTTCGCAGTGCACCTGTGCCACGTGCGTAATGGCAGGATCCGCAGCCAGCGCCGCATCGATCCGCGCAGGGTCAGCCGGTTCGTCCTCTCGGTGCGGCAGGACGATGGCTTCCCGGTTCAGGTAGGCGAGGATTCGCACCACGCGTTTGCAGTAGGCGCCATTGTCCGGTACCAGCACTTTGCCCTGGCGCGGAACCAGGGTGCCGATGGCCGCTTCCACCGAAAAGGTGCCGCTGCCCTGCAACGGTACGCAGACATGCGTGTCGAGGCCGTTGACCAGCTCGGTCAGGTCCTTACACACCGACGCGGTCAGCTGGTTGAAGGCGCTGTCCCATGAGCCCCAATCGATGAGCATCGCGGACCTGGTGGCTGCCGTGGTGGTCAGGGGTCCGGGGGTCAGCAGGATGGGTTCACGCATGGGTTTCTTCTCTGAAACGATTGCCTACTATACTGCTGCAAAGCGGCGAGGGAGGCCGTCACGCCGCCGTCATAAAGGATTTCCATGAGCGCTGGACAGCTTGGAACGGCGAGCGCACCCATAGGCGGCGAATTCGAGCCAGCGGCTCCCCGGGGTCTGCGGTTCCGGCAGTTCGTGACAGTCGCATTGCTGTTCGGCGGCTATTGCGCCTGCTATTTCTGCCGGGCGGATCTGTCCGTTGCGACACCGATGCTGATCGATGAGCTCGGAGCGCGTGGTGTCAGCCATGCCGATGCCATGGTTTACATCGGCAAGATCGCCTCGGTAGGCGTGTTCGCATACGCAGTGGGAAAGCTCTTCCTGACTGGCCTCGGGGATTTCTGGGGCGGACGTCCGAATTTCCTGATCGGGCTCGGCGGCGCAGCTCTGTTCACGGTGGTGTTTGCTCTGGGGGCGGCCCCACCGGTGTTCCTGCTCGCCTGGCTCGGCAATCGCCTGACGCAGTCGATCGCCTGGGCGGGCATGATCAAAGTGTCCTCGCGCTGGTTCGATTTCACCTCCCACGGCACCATCATCGGCATCCTCAGCATCAGCTACCTGGTGGGCGATGCAGCTGCGCGCCAATGGATGGGGGCACTGATTCACGCCGGTTATGGCTGGCGCGCGTTGTTCTACCTGGCCGCCGCGGTCGCAGGGTTCTTCCTGATCGCCAATCTCATCTGGCTGCGCGAGACGCGTACCAGTCTTGGCTATGCCGAGGCCATTTCCAACCCGCAGAACGTCTACGGCGCCGCCAGCGGGCGGCCGCCCAGTGTGGCGGCGCTGGTGCTGCCGCTGTTCCGGAGTCGCGCCTTCCTGCTGGTGTGCCTGCTGTCGCTTGGGTGCACCATCGTGCGCGAAACCTTCAACGATTG
This sequence comes from uncultured Gammaproteobacteria bacterium, assembly GCA_963819195.1. Lineage (GTDB taxonomy): Bacteria > Pseudomonadota > Gammaproteobacteria > Steroidobacterales > Steroidobacteraceae > FEN-1191. Next base: position 662,896 of record CAWFVL010000003.1, on the reverse strand, counting down.
GACCCCGGTCTACCTGCGTGACTTTTTTGGCTACAACATCGGCGATGCCGCCGGCGCCAGCGCTGTGTTTCCCGCCGTAGGCGCCCTGTCGGTGATCGTGGCGGGCTGGCTCAGTGATCGGCTGGGTGCGAACAGTCGCGCCGCGGTCATGGCAGTGGGGCTGGCGGCCACGGCGATCGCGCTGATGGTGCTGGGATGGCTGCGTCCCAGTGCCACCGGTCCGTTGCTGCCGTTAGTCGCTATCGGCATGACCGCGTTTTGCCTGATCGGACCCTACTCGTACCTCGGTGGTGCGTTAGCCGTGGATTTCGGCGGCAAGCAGGGCGCCGCGCTCTCCTCCGGTATCATAGATGGCGTGGGGTATCTCGGATCGGTGCTGGGCGGCTATACGGTGGCCCGCGCGTCGGTGGACTACGGCTGGGGGGTGGTATTCATGGCGCTGGCGGTGGTGAGCCTGATTGCAGCGGTAGGCGCCGGCTACCTGTTCCGGCTCGGCGATGATGCCGCGGCAAAACATACACCCATGCCATGAGTCCGGCGGCCGTTTCAACCGAGGTGACCGCGGAGCAGGGCGCGCTGATCATCCACTGGAGTGATGGCACCTACGGTGAATTCGCCAGCATCTGGCTGCGCGACAATCTGCCCGAGGATCGCGACAGTCATAGCGGCCAGCGACTCATCGATGTCACTGACCTGCCGCAGGAGGCGCGCATTCGCAGCGCAACGCTGGTGGAAGCCGATCTGCTGATCAACTGGCAGGGCGAGGATCGCTCTTCGATCATCAATCTGGATTGGCTGTATCAGCAGTGCGGCGCCGGGTCTGCGGCCGAGACTGTCTTCAGTCCACGGCCGTGGCTCGAAGGTGCGCGATTGGATGCCAAGCGCGATTTTGCCTGGCTGTCCGCCGGCACGCTGGCCACCGACATCGCGGCGCGCAGCGAGTGGCTGCTGCGGCTGCTGCAGCAGGGGATCGCATTCCTGCGCGATGTGCCGCGGATCGACGCCGGCATCCTCGATGCCATGGCCCCCGTCGGGCGTGTTGCGGAAACCAATTACGGGCTGGTGTTCGATGTGCGTGCCGTTCCGCAACCCGAGAATCTCGCCTACTCGGATGTGGGGCTGGGCCTGCACACCGATAATCCCTACCGCGAGCCGGTGCCGGGTTTCCAGGCACTCCACACATTGGTGGCGGCACCGGACGGCGGCGACAACCTGTTCGCCGATGGCTGGGCGCTCGCGGCGCACCTGCGCGATACCGATCCGGACACCTTTGCGGTGCTGACGCGCACCGCCGTGCCATTTCGATACCAATCGCAAACAGCCGACCTGTATGCCGAACGTCCGCTGATCAGCCTCGACTGTGGCGGCTCGATCATCGCAGTTCACTACAACAGCCGTTCGATCGCGCCGCTGCGGCTGCCGGCCGCGGAGTGCGGCGTTTTCTACGCCGCCTACCGGCGCTTTGGCGAGCTGTTGCGGGAGCGCGCCTTCCAATTGAACACGCGCCTGGCGGATGGCGACCTGGTGCTGTTCGATAATCAGCGAATCCTGCACGGCCGTACAAGCTTTGCCTCGGCGCGCCACCCGCGCCATTTGCGCGGCTGCTATCTGACGCGCGATAGCGTCTACAGCCAGGCCGCACTGCTGCAGCGCCCAGGCGAGCCCGGAGGACGAACATGAGCATCAGCCAGGAGCTGTGCGCGATTTATGAGCAGCGTGGCGCCTCTGCCTATTTCGGTGAAGACGTCACGATCGCCGAGCACAGTTTGCAGGCCGCCTATTTCGCGCAGGCGGCGGAGGCGCCCGAGGCCCTGGTGATCGCGGCGCTGCTGCACGATGTCGGTCACCTGCTCGGCGGGGCGCCCGATGACCTGGCCGAATGGACCAAGGATGCGCATCACGAACTGATCGGCGGGGGATGGCTCGCGAAGCGCTTCGGCCCGGAGGTTGCCGAGCCCGTGCGGCTGCACGTGCCGGCGAAACGTTATCTGTGCGCCACGGACTCGAGCTACTTCGACAAGCTCAGCGCGGCATCAGTCGTTACGCTGAAGCTGCAGGGCGGTCCAATGACGGCCCCGGAGATCGCCGCGTTCGAGGCCACGCCTTACTGGCGCGAAGCGGTTCGGGTCCGTCAATGGGATGACGAAGGCAAGGTTGCTGGCCTTGACACGCCTGATTTTAAATCTTATGTCACCCTGATCGAGCGGCTGGCCGCACCGAGAAACCCGCGCTAGACGGGTTTGTCGCCGATCACGGTGGCGCGATGCATGATGCGCCGCTCCGGCAGGTAGTCCGCCACTGCGTAGTGCTGGGTGATGCGATTGTCCCAGAACGCGATGTCATCGACGCTCCAGCGCCAGCGCACCGTGAACTCCGGCCGGCCGGAATGTGCAAACAGAAGGCCTAGCAACGCATCGCTTTCACGTTGCGGGATGTCGTTGATATGCGTGGTGAAGCCTTCATTGACGAACAGGCACTTGCGTCCGCTCTCCGGATGCGTGCGTATGACCGGGTGCGTCACCGGTGGGTGCTTGGCGACGGCGCGTTCGTAGCGCGCCTGGTGAGCAGGATCGTTGGCCCAGCGCTGTGCCGGGAAGGACTTCACGATCGAATGCGTGGCCGTCAAGCCCTGGAGCTGCTGCTTGAGTGGCCCAGAGAGGGCGTCATATGCAGCTGAGGTGCTCGACCACAGCGTATCGCCGCCGACGCTGGGCAGCTGTTTGGCGGCCAGGAGACCCGCCAGCGGCGGGGTCTGGCTGAAGGTGACATCCGTGTGCCAATTGTCGTTGTCCGGGGCAAAGTCCACGCCGGTGTCGATGACCATGATTTCCGGCAGTTCCGGCAGTACTGGATAGATCGGATGAATGTGCAATTCACCGAAACGCGCCGCGAAGCGGCATTGTGCCTGCGGCGTGATCGGCTGACGCCGAAAGATCAATAACTGGTGTTCCACCAGCAGCGCGCGCAGCCGCTCAATCACCGAGCCGGGCAAATCGTCCGAGAGATTGACGCCTTCGATGATCGCGCCGATGGCGCGGGTGAGCCGTGTTACCTGGATGTCCATATCCGAAGCCTACGGCACTTTGCGGGTTTCGGCGAAGGCCTTGAGCCGATCGAGCTGTCCGCCTAACACGCCATCGACCACGGGAGCAAGCTCGGCAAATCCACCCTGCATGTAGCCGCCGACGCTATAGGTCACCTGTAGGCGCGTGCCGCCGCCGGCCGCCGCGAGCGCCCAGGACAACGTGCCTGCCAGGCCCGAGGACTGCAGGGGACCGAACGCGCCGGTCATCCGCACCAGCGCCCCGGGCTGCAGATTGATGACACGCGCGTGCTCGACCGCCCCGCCATGCTCGAGGCGCTCGCAGAAACAGCCGCCGATGCGGGCCTCGATCGACAGATTTGCCGATTTGCCGGAATAGGTGTGCTCGGGGTTCCACCACTTGCCCACATCGTGCAGCAGTGTCGCGTAGACATTGGCGGGAGTCGCATTGATCAGCACTTCGCTGCGCGTCATGAAACCGCTGCTCGAGACATCGAGCACGGCTGCGTGCGCTGAATCGGCGGCCGCCGCGGACATGCACAGGCACACTAACGCGATCAGACGAAACATGATTCGCTTAATATAGCGCTTCCTCCCCAGGGGTTCGATTGCAGATGCAAAAGATCGATGAGCCGGCACGCTCCGTCGAGGTAGCGCTGGAAACCGATGTACTCGTGGTCGGAAGTGGTCCCGGCGGCCTCGCCGCCGCGCTGGCCGCTGCCAGGGCCGGTGCACGCACGGCGCTGATCGATCGCAATGGCTGCTTCGGCGGCAACATCACCCAGGTCGGCGTCGAAGGATTTGCCTGGTACCGGCACGAGCAGACGGTGGATTGCGAAGGGATCGGTATCGAGTTCGAGACCCGCGCCACCCAGATGGGTGCGGCCATGCCCGAGCCGCAGTCGCTGAGCCATGCGCTCGATGCCGAAATGTTCAAGTGGGTGGCGGACGTGCTGGTCGAGGAGGCCGGTGTCACGCCGTTGCTGCATCGGCTGTGTGTGGCGCCGATCATGCAGGAGGGCGCCATTCGCGGCGTATTCATCGAGAGCAAGGGCGGGCGGCAGGCGATTCTCGCCCGACGCGTCATCGATGCCACCGGTGACGCGGACATCGCGACGCGTGCCGGAGCCCCGGTCTTCAAGACCCCTAAAGAGAAGATGATGGCGGTGTCCGTCATGTTCTCGATGTCGGGCGTCAACAAGCAGCGCTTCATCGATTCGGTGAAGGCCGATCCGCAGACCTATGCGGACTGGTCCGGCAATGGCGAGTGGGACTACGAGACCACGGGCAAGGAGGACCAACTGTTCTCCCCGTTCCTGCGCAAGCCGTTCCAGAAGGCGCTCGAGGCCGGGATCATTCCGCCCTACCTGAAGACCATTGCCGGAACCTGGGGTACCGTCACCGACCAGGGCGACCTGACCTACCTGAATCTTGTGCATGTGCCCGAGATCGACGGCACCGATCCGAACGATCTGACGATCGGCGAAATCCGCGGCCGGCGCGAGGCCATCTACGCACTCGAGGCATTACGAAAATTCATGCCGGGCTGCGAGGGTGCCAAGCTGCGTAACTTCGGCATGACCCTTGGCGTGCGCGATACCCGCAAGATCGACGCGCTCTATAATTTGACCGGCAATGACGTGCGCGAGCAGGCGCGCTTCGATGATGCCATCGGGATCTTTCCCGAGTTCATCGATGGCTACGGCATCCTGATCTTGCCCACTACCGGCCGCTATTGGCACGTGCCCTATCGCGCGCTGGTGCCCAAAGGTGTGCAGGACCTGCTGGTGGCGGGTCGTTGCATTGGCGGCGATTACGTTTCGCACGCATCGGCACGTAACATGATGTGTTGCGCCGTCAGCGGTCAGGGCGCAGGTGTCGCGGCGGCGATTTCCCTGCAGCGCAATGAGCCGCTGGATCGGCTCAACATTGCCGCGGTCCACAAGGAGCTGGCACGGCAGGGTGCGCGCTTCCAGTGAGCGTCGTGGTCCAGTGAGCGTGTTTGCAACGCGGTTCGATCTGGCGGTGGTCGGCGCCGGCATCCTGGGGCTGGCGACGGCACTGGCCGGCGCCCGGCGCGGACTGCGGGTCATCGTCGTCGATCGCGATGCGCAGTGCCATGGCGCCTCGGTGCGCAACTTCGGGTTCGTGACGGTGAGCGGACAGGAGCGCTACACCATGTGGCCACGCGCGCGCCGCAGCCGCCAGGTCTGGAGCGAGGTGGCCGATGCGGCCGGCATCCCGATCGTTCACACCGGGGTGTGGCTGACGGCACGGCTGCCGGAATCCGTGGCGCTGCTCGAGGCATTCATGGCCTCCGACATGGCCGAAGGCTGCCGGATGCTCACTCCCGCCGAGGCCCGCCGCCGCTGTCCGCAGCTGGCCGCACCGGCAATGCTGGCCGTGTTGGAGAGCACCACGGAGCTGCGCGTGGAGCCGTACGAGGCGATCCCGCGGCTCGCCGACTGGCTGGCGCGCGCGCATGGCGTCACATTTCTGCGCAACACGGCGGTGCAGGGCATCGAGCCGCCGAGCGTGCGCACGAGCCGCGGCACCGTGCAGGCCGAACGCCTGGTGGTGTGTCCGGGCGATGATTTCATCGCGCTGTATCCTGATCGACTGCAGACCTTCGCGCTGACGCGGTGCAAGCTGCAGATGCTGCGCCTGGCAGATCCAGGGTTCCGGATACCGGCCACGCTGATGTCGGATCTCGGGCTGGCGCGCTATCACGGATTTTCGGAGCTAGCGGGCGGCGCGCCGCTCAAGGCTCGGCTTGCCAAGGAGCGGCCCGAGCAGGTGAGATATGGCGTTCACCTGATCGTGGTGCAGAGCGCGGACGGCAGCCTGGTCGTCGGCGACAGCCATGACTATGGCCAGAGTCCGGATCCTTTCTCCCGCCAGCAAGTCGATGCACTGATCCTGGATGAATTCCGCGTGGCCCTCGGCATCGAGCCGCCGCCCGCCATCGGACGCTGGATCGGCACCTATGCGTCCTCGCCCGATCGCGCGGTGCTGATCGACGCGCCGGAACCGGCCGTGCGGATCGCCATCGTGACCAGCGGCGCGGGTGCGTCCACGGGCTTCGCGATCGGAGAGGAACTCATCGAGAGTCTATTCGGCAACGGGGAAGTCGCATGAGCATCAGGAGTCGATTCGATCTGGTCATCTTTGATTGGGCGGGCACCATGATCGATTTCGGCTGCCAGGCGCCGGTGATCGCGCTGATCGAGGCATTTGCCGCCGAAGGCGTCGCAATCGATGAATCGGCGGCACGCCGCGACATGGGCATGGCCAAGAGCGATCATGTACGCAGTCTGCTGGGCGTGCCGTCGATTGGCGCCGCCTGGGCTGCACGGCACGGCACGCCTGCGGACGAGCGCGCAGTGGCAGTGCTGCTCTCGCGCCTGGAACCCCTGATGCGCGTGCAGGCCGCACTCGCCTCGACACTGATTCCGGGTGCGCGCCAGTGCTTTGACCGGATACGGGCCGAGGGGCTGCGCGTGGCCTCTTCAACTGGCTATACGCGCACCATGATGCAGGGCGTGCTAGCGCGGGCCGCCGAACAGGGTTACGTCCCGGAGCACCTGGTGTGTTCGGGCGAGACGCCGGTTGGTCGCCCATCGCCGCTGATGATCTACAAGGCCTGCGCGGAGCTTGGCGTCTGGCCGCTCTCGCGCGTGGTGAAGGTCGACGATGCGGAGGCCGGGATCGCCGAGGGTAAGGCCGCCGGCGCATTCACGGTCGGAGTGGCTTCGGGCAATCTGATCGGTCTGCCGCTCGCGGCGTTCCAGGCGTTGCCGGCATTCGAGCGCGAGCAGCGCATCGCGGCGGCGCGCGCGGCGCTGCTGGCCGCTGGGGCCGACCTGGCGATCGGCTCCGTGGCCGATCTGTACCCGGCGCTGGAGCGCGCCGTGGCTCAGGGGCAGGGCCAAGCCCAGGGCTAGTCCCGGTAACGCGCCAGCGCGTCGCCCAGCGCAGTTCTCAGCGGATCCAGCCAGGGTTCGAAGTTGCGCCATTGATCCAGCCCCTCGCGGAAGATGGGCTGGCGCACCTGTTCGGAACTGGCCGTGCGGATACTGCGCTCGGTCTTATGGAATTCGATGCAGGCGGTTTCGAATGGCAGGCCGCAGAAATCCAGGATGCGGCGCACGCTGCCCTCCAGATCCTCGACCACATCTTCGTGCAGAACGCGCAGGATGCGGCCGGGGAGGGCCCGGTCCCAATGACGCATCAGATCCAGGTAGGTGCGGTAGTAGCGCGCAATATCCTCGATGCTGTAAGTGAATTCCTGCCCCGAGGCGAACAGCTGCTTGAGATTGCTGAAGCAGCAGGCCATGGGCTCGCGCCGCGCATCGATGATGCGCGCATTGGGCAGCATCAGGTGGATGAGACCGATATGCCGGAAATTATTCGGCATCTTGTCGATGAAAAATGGTTTGGTACTGCGGAACAGGCGTGTATCCGCCAGGTATTTGCGGCCCAGGTTCTGGAATTGCTCCGCGGACATGCCTTCGAGCACGCCCGGGTAGCGCGGATTGTCGAAGTCCGGCTGGCGGCCCTGCAGTTCGACCGCCATGCGCGGAATCTCGGCCAGCTCCTGCGTGCCTTCGACCGCTGAGTGAGAGGCGAGGATCTGTTCCAGCAGCGTGGAGCCCGCGCGCGGCAGTCCGAGCACGAATATCGGGTCGGCATCGGGGACACCGAAGTCCACGCGCGCGGCAAAGAATTCACGCGTACAGACTTCCTGCTGCCGGCGCGTGTTGGTTTCAACGATTTCGGGCCGATAGCGGCTCTCCGCGCGTTTGAGCGCGTTGCCGCGCTGGTAGTAGCGCCAGGAGTCTTCATAGGCGCCGCGATCCTCGAATGCCTTGCCGAGTGCGAAGCACAGATGGTACCGATCGACCGCGCGCGTCGAAGCATCCGACTCGGCCGCCCGCATGTCATCGATCTCGGTGTCGCTGAAGCGGTAGGTCTTAAGATTCGCAAGGCTCCAATAGGCGTCGCCAAACCCCGGATGCGCTGCCGCCGCGGCCTGGTAGGCCGCCACGGCTTCATCGCGCCTGCCAAGCGTCTTGAGCGCATGTGCTATGGACAGATGCACGTCCGCCGCCCTGGGCGCGTCAATGAGCAGCGAGCGGTACAGGCCGATTGCTTTTTCGTGCTCTCCGAGTCCGATGCAGGCGGTCGCATGCAGGGTGCGCACCTGGCGATTGGTCGGGTCGGATTGGAGCACTCGTTCGAGTTCCGCGTGCGCCAGGCCGTATTTCTGACGGTCCAGCAATACCTGCGCGTAGTCGATGCGGGCCGCCTGGTAGTCGGGCGCCAGCTTGAGCACGGCGTCGAGCAGGATTTCGGCGTCTTGCAGCACCTCATGCGCACGCGCAATGCGCGCCAGCAGCCGCATGGCCTCGATGTGGTCGCCGTGCCGGAGCAGGAATTCGCGAATGATGCTCTCGGCGGGGGCCAGATCGCCATCGGAGAACAGGCTGGTCGCCGTGACGACTTCCGGCGGCAGGCTGCGCAGGGTTGCGATGTGAGCCGCCGCATTCGCGGCGTCCTGTTGCTGGCGAGTGAGACGGTAGAGGCCCTCGAGCATGTTCCAGCTCGACGGCAGCGCGGGATTGATGTTCACGGCGCGCAGAAAAGCCTGGATCGCCGGCTCGGCCTGCTTCAGCACCACGCGGCAGTGGCCGCGTTCCTGGTAGAGGCGACTGAATTCGGGATGTATTTTCTCGAGCCGCTCGAGCGTCGCGAGCGCCTCGGGGATCCGTTTCAGGAAGCGCTGGCTCAGCGCTATCGACAGCAGCACATCGCGGTTTTCGGGCAGCTGCTGCAGCAGTACCTCGGCTGCGCTGAGCGCTTCCTCGAAACGATGTGCGGTCTGCATCGCACGGATGCGAAGCAGCTCCTGCTCGATCGGAGAGGGTGGATTGGGGGCGGGCGCATTCACCGCCGGCCAGCGAGGTCTATCAGGGGCAGCAGCGGCGCCACGTGCTTCTCGTAGTTGCGCCAACGGCCGGCAGATGTGGCGCTCATTTTCTGCCGCACCTGCCATTTACTCAGCGTAATGACCACGCGCTCGGTGTCCTGGAAATTCAGGCAATTCGGATCCCAGGGCAGGCCGATGAACTCGATCATCCGCCGGCTCCATTGCTCCTGGTCGGCGATCAGTGACTCGTACGGCACTTCCAGCAGCGCGCTTTCGGGCAGTATCGAGCGCCAATGATCGGTTATGCGCAGGTATTCGCCGTAATAGTGCGCCAGGTTGTCGAACTCGTTGGCGTAAGGGTGAAGGTGCGAAAAATAGTGAAAGTAAATCGAGAGGCAGGTATCGATCGGGTGGCGCCGCACATGAATGATCCGCGCCCGCGGGAAGGCGGCGTGGATCAGGCCCAGGGCCAGGAAGTTCTGCGGCATCTTGTCCACGACGCGCGCGGCGGTTTCGGAAAGCGCGGCGAGGCGGGCCAGGCAATCGCGGGCAATGGCGGGGATGCGGGTAGTCTCAAAAGTGGCCAGTGCCCTGGGCCAGTACGGCAGTTCCCCGGCGCCGAATACGGCCGGATGCGAGGCCAGGATCTGCTCGCATAATGAGGTGCCGGACCGGGGCATGCCGACGATGAACACCGGACGCTCGGAATCCTGCCCGCCCGATTGGAGCTGCCGTATGGAGTCCGCACTGAAGGCCGCGATGATCTGATCCACGCGCGCCGTCACCTGCTGCCGGTCATAGCGAACGCCGTAGCGTCTGGTGAGTTCATTGGCCTGGAAGTACTGTGCAAAGGCCTCGTCGTATTGACTGACGTCGTCGTGGTACTTGCCGAGCGCATAGCGCAGGCTGATCTGGTGTCGCAGCGGCAACGGCCTGGCCAGCAGCGCCTCGATGCCCGACAGCCACGGAGCTTCATCGCGCGTCATCTTCCGATTGGCGGCCAGGCTGAAATAGGCAAATGGATAACCCGGGTCGATGGCGATGATCCGCCGGAAGCATTGCTCCGCTTCGGTGAACCGGCCCCGGTCGGCATGCAACTCGCCGAGCAGCAACAGCGCGGCCACGCTGATGGGGTCGATGGCCAGCGCAGCGTGGGCGCTTTGTTCGGCCTCGGCCGCCTTGCCCTGCATGCGCTGGGCGGCGCCCAGCTCGGCCAGGAACGCCGCGTTTTGCGGCGTCAGCGCCAGTGCCCGGCGATGGCTGCCTTCGGCATCGTCGAAGCGGCGAAACTCAAACTGAAGATTGCCGAAATGATTGTGGGTCGCGGCCCGTTTGGGGTCGAGTTCGATGGCTCGCGCGAATAGCGCCATGGCCTCGCGACGCTCACCGAATTCCGGCAGCAGCCGCGCAAGGTTCGCCAGCGCTTCCACGTACCCGGGGTTGAGCCGCAACGCCTGACGATAGCTGGCGATGGCCTCGCTGCCACGTCCCAGTCCGGTCAGTACCAGGCCCAGATTGTTGTGCGCGACGCTAAGCCTGGGGTCGAGCGCGAGGGCCCGCTGGGTACTGTTCAATGCCTCATCGAATTGACCCAGCTGGCGCTGCGCGTTGCCGAGATTGCAATGGATCTGCGCCTCGTCGGGTTTCAGCTCGAGCCCCAGCCGGTAGCAGCGAACCGCATCCTGGCAGGAGCCCAGTTGCAGGAAGGCGTTACCCAGATTGTTGTGCGCCTCAGCCGAGCCCGGGTTGATCGCGAGTGCGCGTTGGTACAATTCCACCGCCTGGCGCGCCTGGCCGACTGCCCTGGCGGCGTCCGCGGTCTCGATGATCAGGTCGGCGTTGTGCGGTTGCAGCTGCAGCGCGCGGCGGAAACTCGCGAGCGCGGGCGCCCACTGTGCGCGGTCACCCAGGTAAGTGCCCAAGTTACGGTGCGCTTCGGCATCCTGCGGCAGCAGTTCAGCCGCTCGCTGCAGTGCCTGCAGCGGGTCCTGCTGGCGCCCCAGGAGCGCGACACCAAGGATTTTCCAAAGCATCCCCGCGTTGGGGTAAAGGTTCAGCAACGCCCGCGCCTGTCGTTCGGCATCCAGCAGCCGGTCCTGTTCCACCAGCCGCACCAACGCCGTGATCTCGCGCGGGTCGGGACTGCCGGCAGCAGCCGCATCGCTGGCAGGCGAGGGTGTGGACGCAACCACGCCGCAACAGTGCTTGAACCTCTTTCCGCTGCCACAGGGACACGGATCATTGCGGCCCGGATTCACGCGAATGGCCTCTAGTCCCGGTAATCAGTCAGGGCATCACCGAGGGCGACCTTGAGCGGCTCCAGCCAGGGCTCGAAGTGCTTCCAGTGGTCTAGACCTTCACGCGAGATGGGCTTGCGAACCTGCTCCGCGCTGGCCGTGCGTACGCTGCGCTCGGTTTTGTGAAACTCGACGCATTGGGCTTCGAATTCCAGGCCACAGAACTCGAGGATGCGCCGCACGTTGCCCGCTAGGTCCGCCACGACATCCTCATGCTGCACGCGCAGGATGCGGCCCGGCAGCACCGTATCCCAGTGTCGCATGAGCTGCAGGTACATCCGGTAGTAGCGCGCGATATCCTCGATGCTGTAACTGAACTCCTGGCCCTGCGCGAACAGCTGCTTGAGATTGCTGAAGCAGCAGGCCATCGGTTCACGCCGCGCGTCGATGATGCGCGCGTTGGGCAGCATCAGGTGAATCAGGCCGACGTGTCGCAGGTTGTTCGGCATCTTGTCGATGAAGAACGGTTTACCGTTGCGATAGATGCTTGCCGCAGCCAGATAATCCTGCCCCAGCTTCGCGAATTCCCCGGCGCTCATCTGCGTCAGGATGCCCGGGTAGCGCGGATTGCGCGGGTCCGGATCGCGCCCTCGCATCGCCCGGGCCATCTGCGGGATGTGCACCAGTTCGTGCGTGCCTTCGATCTTCGAGTGCGAGGCCAGGATCTGTTCGATCAGCGTGGATCCGGAGCGCGGCAGGCCGACGATGAAGATGGGATCCGGTTCGGGCGTGCCCCAGCCGCGTCGGCTGGCAAAAAATTCCGCCGTGCAGACCTCGATCTGGCGGCGGGCATTGAGCTCGATGATCTCCGGCTCGTACCGGCTCTCCGCGCGCTTGAGCGCATTGCCCAGCGTGTAGAAGCGGAAGGACTCCTCGTACTCGCCGCGATCCTCCAGCGCCTTGCCGAGCGCAAAATCCAGGTGAAAGCGGTCGAAGGTGCCGGTCGAAGGGGCCGCTTCCGCGGCACGCATGTGTGCAAGTTCGGCTTCCGTAAAGCGGTAAGTCTTGAGATTGGCAAGACTCCAGTACGCATCGCCGAACTCAGGCCGGCAAGCGGCCGCCCGGCGATACGATTCAATCGCTTCCTGGCTGCGGCCCAGCGTTTTCTCGGCATGCGCGATGGACAGGTGGACGTCCGCATCCGCCGGCGTGCCCTGCAGCAGCGATCGATAGATTTCAATGGCGCGCTCGTGCTCGCCGATACCGACGGCATTGAGGGCATCGATGGTACGCAGCTCCCGATTGTCGGGGTCGTCCTCGAGCAGCCGATCGAGTTGACGGCGGGCTTCCTGGTGCTTGTGCAACTCGACCAGCACGCTGGCGTAGTCCTGCCGGGCGGCCCGATAGTCCGGGGCCAGCTCGAGAACCCCTGCCAGCAACAACTCGGCATCATCGTAAACCTGGCGCGCCATGCCGATCCGGGCCAGCAGGCGCATGGCCTCGACGTGATGGCCGTGATTCAACAGAAAAGCGCGTACCTGCGGCTCGGCCAGGTCGAGGTCGCCATCGGAATACTGTGCGGATGCCTGCAGAATCTCGGCCGGCAGCGCCTGCAGCTGGGCGGCACGCGAGGCCGCATCCGCGCTCGCGGCCAAGCGGCCTGTCATGCGGTACAGGCCCTCCAGCATGCGCCAGACGCCGATCAGCGAGGGGTTGCGCTGAACCGCCGCGGCGAACGCCTCGATGGCCGGAGGGGCCTGCTTGAGCTCCACGAAGCAGCGCCCGCGCTCCTCGTAGACACGGCTGAATTCGGGGTGGTAACCCTGCAATGTGTCGAGCGTCTTCAGGGCCTCCGCCGGCCGCCCCATGAAACGTTCGGCCACGGCGGCCAGCAGCAGCAGCTCGCGGTGGCGCGGGAAATCAAGCAGCAGCATCCGCGCTGAAGCCAGGGCTTCGGCGAATCGGCGCTGCCGCAGCAGCGCCCGTAGCTGCGGCATCTCGGCCCCCGGATTCGCGGGCGTTGCCGGGGCTGCCGTGGCGGTTGCGGCTTCGGTTGAGTTCATCGCGGCTTCACAAAAAAAGAGGGCGGACCCCTAAGGTCCGCCCCCAATTCTACTCTACTGATCCGATCGGACCGTCGTCGGCCCTGGTCGATCAGAACTTCATGCCCACCTGCAGTGTCACGACACGCGGGCGCAGCGGTACTTCCGACTCGATGTACTGACCGGACGAAATGACCTGGGCGGCATCCGAGTTGGTCAGGTTGCTGCCCTGGATCTGGACGGTCCAGTTGTCCTTGGTAACGCCGATGGCCGCATCGTAGGTGTAGTAGCCGGGAATCAGGTATTTCACCAGCGTGGTCGTGGGCGGATTCTCCGACGGCGAGAGCTCCGCTCGGGTAATTCGCCGGCTGGTTGTACATCTCGCCGATGAAACTCGCACCGGCAGACACGAACGGCTTGTAGTCGTTGATCCGGAAGTCATAACGCGCCCGAACGTTGTACTCGAATGGCGGCGAGTACGCGGCCCGGGTGCCGATCTCTCCGAACGGATTCGAGTACGGCGCGCTGTTGACCTGCGTGATGCAGGTTCCCAGTGGCGTCGGGTTGGTCGCCGTCGGCCGGGTGCTCTGCAGGCAGGGCGAGGTGTACTGATTGGAGCTGTTCCATGAGCTCGATCCCTGCACTGTGAGCCCCTCGGTCACGCGTGCAACGAATTGCAGCTCGAGGCCCTTGATCTCGTAGCTTGGGCCGTTGACGACGAAGGTCGTGTTACCCAGATGCACCGGGTCGAAGAACACGAACTGCGTGTTCGACCAGTACATGTAGTAGGCCGAGGCATTGATCTGCAACCGATGATCCAGCAGTTCGGTCTTGAGGCCGATCTCATTGTTGATCAGATTGTCGGAGTTGTAGCCTGCCGGCTTGTTGTACTGCTTGGTGGCACCGACGCCGGCGGTATACGGCGCTTCGCCTGTCAACGACACCACGCCGGCGAGCGAAGTCGAGGTGCGGTTGAAGCCGCCCGGACGGAAGCCCTGCGAGTAGGTGTAGTAGGCCATCATGTCCGGCGTGATGTGCCAGGTCAGGTTCAGTCGGCTCCTGGTGCCGGTCTCGGTCTTCTTCAGATTGATGCCGAAGCCGCAGTCGCCGGCAGCGGTGCAGGCGCCATTCGCATGGTTGAGTACCAGGGGGCTGGAGGATTCGGAATAGAACTCCGAGCCTTCCTCGAACTCACTGTAATGGAACCAGCGGGTGCCCGCGGTAAAGGTCAGCACTTTCGGAATGATGTCGACATCGGCCGAGGCGAAGAACGCGGTCTGGCGGTAGCCGCGCATGACGTCCTCGCCGAACGAGGTGTTCGAGCCGACGCGCAGGCTCGGATCGTTGGCAAAGTAGCCCGCTATCGGGCCGACGGCCGAGAGGCAATCCGGACCGCCGCCGTTCGAGATGGCCAGATTCTGCGCATTGCACTGCGGAATCGGCAGGTAGTTGAAATTCATCTGGTCGTAGATCTTGAAGTCTTCATAGAACGCGCCGACCAGGCCGCGGATGCGCCAGTCGTCCGGCGTACTCACGCGCAGTTCCTGGCTCAAGTGAGTGTTGCGCGTCGTATCGTTCCAGTTACCGACCGGCGCATAGCAGGTGGTCGGCTTGGCGCTGCGGAAATAGGCATAACGCGCACCCGAGCCGGTGCAATCGTAGTTAGAGCCCACGGCGCTGCGCAGGTAGTTGGAGTAGTCCGCCTGCTGCTGAACATGGCGGTCCAGGTAGCTGCCCGTGTAGACCAGGCTCAGGCTCTCAGGCAGTTTGCCGGTGAGCGTCCATGAGGTGCTCTCGTACTTATCCTTGTTGTAGGCCGGAGCAAAAGCGGTGATCTGATAGGGCTGCAGCGCTACGCCGTTGGGATCTTTCGGGTAGCTCGAGAAGTAGCCGTCGGCCTCCATGCTCTGATAGTTCTGCTGGACCAGGAAGTTCCAGTCCTCATTGATCTTCCAGAGAGCGGAGAAGCGCAGACCGTTGTAGTCCACGGGATTCAGGTTGCTGCCCACCAGCGGAGCGTTATTTGCAGTCGGGGTGGCATTGACGCCAGTGGCTGGATTGGCCACGGCGGCGATCGTTCCCGGGACATTTGAAATGTAACCGCCGCGTCGATCCGTGAAGATCGTGGCGCGTACGGCCAATGTGTCCGGGATGAGCGGCAGGTTGATCGTGGCATTGGCGCATGAAATTCGGATCACCGCCGCTGGTGTAACCGTAGCCGGCGTTCGCGTTGCCTTCCGTGACATCGATCTTCGGCTTGTTGGTCAGGTAGCGAATGGCACCGGCCTCGGCGCCGCCGCCGAACAGCGTGCCCTGCGGGCCTTCGAGCACTTCGACGCGCTCGATATCGACCAGGTAGGGATCGTTATTGCGGCCCGGGAACTGCATCGACTGATCGTCGAGATAAAGGCCGACGTTCGGGAACGGCGAAGTGGTCGACTGCGACTGGTTGGGCGCACCGCCGGCACTGAGGCCGCGCATGAAGATGTTGCCCTGGCCGGGACCGTTGCCCGCGAAGGTGACGTTCGGCGTGTAGCGCAGCACGTCTTCGAAGGTCTGGACGTTCAGCTTCTGCAGCTCATCGCCGCTGATCGCCTGAATCGTGATGGGCACGTTCTCGAGTGACTCGGTGCGTCGCTCGGCAGTAACCACGATTTCCGGAATGGCACCGGAGTCGGACACATCGGCGTCACTGTCGGCGGCATGCGCCAGTCCGACACCGAGGGTGCTGATACCCAGTGTGCCGAGCGCGGAGCCTCGCAGGATCGCGGCGATGGTGGTTCGTAGTGTCGTATTCGAATTCATACTCGTGCCTTCCCTCTTAGGTCGTATGCGAACGCAGAATGACGTCTGTCTTACGGTCGTCTTGATTTCACTGTCGTCGAACGAGTTTGACTACTCGTTTTACTGAGCCATGTTGTTGCCAAGGCGCAACTTCAACTGCGGATTCAGATCAGCCCACGCCATCGTGCCCCAATGCCTGCCGATACCGCTTTGTAGAGACGCTACTCCTGGCCCGACTTATAGCATCTTTTGTGGCAAAACAAGCGATCTCGTCGCCGACAGGGTAGCGAGTGGACCATGACACGCTCATGACAGGCGGAGCAATGTCGTGACTCGTCAAAGCCATTGTCGCGCCTGTTCAACCCCCCGGAGTAGTCGTGGTTACAACAGACTGTACGCGGCTCGGAAGGGCGCCGAACCGCCAGCGCGCCCAGTAGCAAACCAGCAGAACCGCGACGCTGGCGATGCCGAACGCCAGCGGCGCCCGCTGTTCGGGGATGAATCCCATGGCAATGACTATTGCAAGCATGGCGGCGATCGCCAGGTAGGTCAGATAGGGGTAGCCCCAGATGCGGATACGAAGCAGCGCCGGCTCATCGCGCTCCAGCTGTGCGCGCAGCCGCAGTTGCGACAGCGCGATCAGCAGATAGACGAATATGGCGACCGTCCCGTACGAATTGACCAGAAACGCGAATACGGTATCCGGCGAGACATAGGACATGACGACGGCGATGTAGCCGAACAGCGTGCCCGCCAGAATGGCCCGCGTGGGCACACCATTTCGGCTCAAGCGGGCGAGGCCCTGGGGCGCGTCGCCGCGCCGGGTCAACACGAACAGCATTCGCGACGAGGCGTAAAGGCCCGAATTCAGCGCTGACAAGACCGCGGTCAGGATGACCGCATTCATGATATGCGCCGCGGCCGGTATGTGCATCGCACGCAGCGCGCTGACGTAGGGCGTGAGAATGTCGGAGGAATTCCACGGTATCAGGCACACCACCAGCAGAATGGAACCGACGTAGAACAGCAGCACACGGGAAATGACCGAGTTGGTTGCGCGGGCGACCGCTTTGGCCGGTTCGGCGGTCTCCGCGGCAGCGATGGTGACGATTTCGGCGCCAAAGTAGAAACCGGTGGCCGCAACGGCACCGGCCACGATGGGAAGAATTCCGTTAGGTGCAAATCCGCCGTGGGCCGTCAGGTTGGAAACGTGGGACGCCACGCCGGGCCACAGACCGAGCACATAGACGCCTGCCGCGCCCAGGAAGATGGTGATGGCGGCAACCTTGATGGCCGCGAACCAGAACTCGAATTCACCAAACGACTTTACTGAAATCAGATTGGTCAGCGTCATCCCGATCAATAGCAGCAGGCTGATCAGCCAGGAAGGCAAGTCCGGGAACCAGAGGTGCGCCAGTCCGGCGGACGCGACCGCCTCCAGGGCCACGACGATGACCCAGTAATACCAGTACATCCAGCCGGTCAGGAAACCTGCGATCTCGCCGATGCGCGGCTGGTCCTTCCATGCCAGGCGCGCGTACTCGTAGAAGGAGCCTGCCGCAGGCAGCGCAACGGCCATTTCTCCGAGCATCCGCATCACGATCACCACCAGCAAGCCGGTGATCGCAAAGGAAATCACTGCCGCGGGCCCGGCCGCCTTGATGACCACGCCGCTGCCGACGAAAAGACCGGCGCCGATGACGCCCCCGAGTGCGATCATCGTCATGTGCCGCTGGCGCAAGCCGGGCCGTAACGCCGGGGCCGATGGCGCCGCCCCCGGCAGCAACTCTGATTCAGCTATTGTCATTGAGCGCAGCAATCTGCACGGTCAAGTTGGGTCTCACAAGCGATTTTTCCGCATATGCATAGAGCAACGCTGATCGCGCTGTGGACTGCCGCCCTGGCCCTGATTGTCGGGGGATTCATCGGCACCATCCTGCCCGGCATGCCCGGTGTGCTGATCATTTACGCGGGCATGTGGCTGGCGGCCTGGATCGACCACTTCGCGCGCATCGGCTGGGTGACCCTGAGCATTCTCGGCGTTCTCACGGCATTGGCCCTGATCGCAGACCTGGCGGCGAGCGTACTCGGGGCCAAACGCGTGGGAGCCAGCCGCCAGGCGCTGATCGGCAGCGTCATCGGCGGAATCGTGGGGATCTTTTTCGGGCTCATCGGCCTGCTGCTCGGACCCTTTATTGGCGCCGTTGCCGGCGAACTGATGGCTCGCCGCTCCATCGCCGATGCCACGCGCGTGGGCCTGGCGACGTGGATCGGATTGCTCGTAGGCACGATGGCGAAGATCGCGCTGGCGGTGAGCATGCTCGGCGTCTTTGTGGCCAGCTACTGGTGGTAGTCCTACACGGCTATGCGCCATCGGCCGGGGCCCTTTTGGGTCCCGGGCTGGTCAAATGACGGCCGCGGGATCCCAGTCCAGGATCCGAAGTCCAGGAGGGCAACCATGAAAACGCTGTTTGTGATACTGGCCCTGACATCCCTCGCCGGGTGTCAACAGTCATCCTCGCCATCGTCAGCCGAGGGCAAAGTCGCCGACACCCGCCACGAAGTGGCCACCAAGGAAGTGGCAGCGCTGCAGCAGCAGGCCCGAACCCAGGCCTCCAGCGCCTACGATGTGGCGATCACGGAAGCGGAAGGGCGCTACAAGATCTCGCGCGCGCAGTGCGATGCGCTCAACGGCGATGCCAGGCACGACTGTGCCGAGCGCGCCGATGCGGCCCTGGCGCTCAGCAAGGCCGACGCCGAGGCCGCCCGCAAAGCCGCCGGCAGCTAGCCGTCCGGACCGGCAGCAAGGAAATCCGCGCCGACGGGTTTGTGCTCGAGAATTTCTTCCCGGGTGAGTCCCCGTAATTCATGCGGGAACACCAGCCAGTGCTCTTCCGTGCGCACGTAGTAATCCGGTAGCAGGGCGCTTCGATTGCGCGACGGCTTGTAATAAACCGTCGCGATCCTGATCTGTTCGGGGAGATTGCGCCGGCAGCGACGCTGCAGTTCCGCCATCACCGCTTCCAGGCTGCGCCCCGAATCGAACACATCGTCCACCAGCAGCAGACGATCGTCGTTCGAGAGACTCGATACCAGGTAGTCCAGCGCGTGCACGCGAACCGTCTTGGCCTGGGTGGCGCCGTCCAGATAGGCGGAGGTCCTGATGGCGATGTGATCGGTATGGATGCCGTGATAGTCCAACGCCTCCTGCACCACGATGCCGATCGGTGCTCCGCCGCGCCACACCCCCACCAGGAAGGTGGGGCGAAAGCCGCTCTGCAGCACGCGACGCGCCAGTTCCATTGAATCGCGCAGCAGCGATTCGGCCGAGATAAAAACCTTCTTCACGACAATCGGCGCTGCAGCCAGCGCGCAATGTCGCCAATCTCCTCGGCGCAGACCTCGTGGCGCATGTCGTACTCCTTCCACAGCACCGTGTAGCCGAGCGCCACCAGGGCATCGCGCGACTGCCTTCCCACCTGGATCGTCAGAACCGGATCGCCGCGGCCGTGGCACATGAGTATCGCGATGGTGCGATTGGCATCGGCCGCTTCGCCGGCCAGTCGATCGCGCAGCGGCAGGTACGTCGACAGGGCGAGCACACCTGCCAGGCTCTCGCGGTAACGCAATGCCACCTGCAGCGCCATGGCGCCGCCCTGGGAGAACCCCGCCAGTACGATGCGATCGGCCGGGATGCCGAGCGCCCGCTCGCGCTGAATGAATTCATCCAGGCGTGCGGCCGACTGGAGGATGCCGGCGGCATCTTCCGTGGCACCCAGCGAGAGTTCGCGGATGTCGTACCAGGCGCGCATCGACATGCCCTGGTTGAGCGTCACTGGCCGCCGCGGCGCATGCGGAAACACGAAACGGATGCCCGCGGCGGGCGCCAATCCGAGCTGCGGAACGATGGGTACGAAGTCGCGCCCGTCCGCCCCCAGCCCATGCATCCAGATGACGCTCGCCGTGGGCGCAGCGTCCGGCGTCAGCAGCACCGCCTCGTCATTTTCCTGCAGTCGATAGCTCATCGTGGAGCAGGCGCTAACCTGCCGGGGGCGGCTGGCGTTCCACCATCGGCAAGGCGTCGTCGATGCAAGCCCAGCTCGGTGCCGCGGAGGTCCAGATGGTCGAGGCCGGTTGCGCGATCTCCGGATCGTCCAACGTGCCGGCGCGGACGAATATCAGATGGGGCCGGGATTCCGCCTCGCTGAACAGCGCCGTGCCGCACGCGGCACAGAAGCGACGATGCATGACAGTGCCGCTATCGGCGACGCTGCGATAGTCGGCTGTCGTGCCCTGCAGCGTCATTGTCGCGCTGGCGAAGCAGGTGTTGACCGTGCCGCTGCCGGCGCCGATGTACTGGCAGACGCGACACCAGCACACACGCGAGACGATCGGTGGCGCCGAGAATTCGTAGCGGATGGCGCGGCAGAGGCAGCCGCCGGTGATGGGCATAGCAGTCAGTATAATCGGCGCCGCAGCAACGCACACACCGGAGATGACGCTTGGCCACCAGGGTTTCGAAACCGCGCCGCCGCTGTGCCTGGGCGATGAACGATCCGCTCATGCAGGCCTATCACGACCAGGAATGGGGTGTCCCGGAACGCGACAGCCGCGCGTTGTGGGAAAAGCTCATGCTCGATGGATTCCAGGCCGGTCTCTCGTGGAGCATCATCCTGCGCAAGCGCGAGGCATTCCGAAAGGCCTTCAGCAATTTCGATCCCGTGCGCGTGGCGCGCTTCACTGAGCGGGATGTGCTGCGACTGCTGGCGAACCCAGGCATCGTCCGCTCGCGCGCGAAGATCGAGGCGACGATCAGCGGTGCGCGTTCGTACCTGGCCATGCAGGCGGCCGGGGAAGACTTTGCGAAGTTCGTCTGGGCGTTCATAGGCGGAAAGCCCATCCGCCATACCGGTTCAGTACCGACCCAGACCCCACTCTCGGTGGCGCTATCGAAAGCGCTCAAGCAGCGGGGTTTCAAATTCGTCGGCCCGGTCATCGTGTATGCGTGGATGCAGGCCACCGGCCTGGTCGATGATCATGCCGGCGATTGTTTCCGCCACAGGCCCGTGCGCCGAAAACGCTAAAGCAGTCCGAACACCGCGACCCCATTGGGCGTGCCGACGAATACCTTGCCGTTCGCGATCACCGGCGTGATGAACTTTTCGCCGTTGCCGAAGGCGTCGCGATTATTGGCCGCCTGGGTGCTGTTGTAGTACTCCTGCTGCAGATTGGCCGGGTTATAGGCGTGCAGGATCGCGGCCGTGCTGTGGCTCATGACGGCCCACACGATCGCGGTGCTGGTGCCGTTGGCCGAAACCGACGGCGAGCTGCCCGGATAGGCAAAGGTTGCGGTCGATTGCGAGCTCGGGGACGCCGGCAGTTGTGCCGCGCTGAGCGTGAAGGCCTTGAGACTGCCGCCGACATCGGCAACGTAGACGCTGCCATTGAAGTACGCGAACGCCGAGTAAAGACCGCCGGGCAGCAAGCTCGTGACGCGCTGATAAGCGGTGTTGGCGCTGGCGCTGAATTTGCCGAGCGAATCGCGATCGAGCAGCAGCACGTTGCCGTCCTTGCCCGCGCCAATCAGGAGGTGGCGTGCAACGCCGCTGGCATCGGCTTGATCCGGCAGCAGCAGCGGCGAGCCCGAGCCCAGGTCGGTATCGCTGGCTGATTCGGAGACCGTGTTGCTGGCGGCGTAGTAATCGGCCACGGCAAGGGTAGTCGCGGTCGCGGTCAGCTTCAGCACCGCGTTGCCATAGTCCGACTGGTTCGGAAATCCGGCGCCCGTCAGCGTCGTGTCAAAGGTGCCATTGCCGGCCATGCCATAGATCGTGCCGCTGGTGTCGGCCGCCAGCCCGGAGACGTTCCAGATGGCACCGCGGATCCCGTTGGGGGTGTAGTTGAGCGTCGCGCTCGGCGCGAGCGTTGCTTCATCGTAGGCGATGATCCAACCGTTGTACGGATTGTCATCGCAATGCGAGGCCCAGACCGTATAGATCTGGCCGTTGACCGCCAGCAATGCACCGCGCTCCTTGTATTCCCCGGGAACGAAGGTGACTGTGCCGCCCGAACCATTGGTGCTGGTGCCCGTGGCCGTCGCCTGAACAGTGACCGCGGGGACGCTATCGGCGAGTGTCGTCAGATCCAGTGCGTGCAGGCGCTGGTGATAGCCGCCGCTGCTGTCCTTCGACATCGCTACCACGAAGATGGTGCCATTGGCGCCCACGGTGCGATCGATCACCGGTGTCGAGGTGATCCCGATGGCCGGTGATACCTGGCCGCAGCCGCGAGTGTCGCTGGGCGTCTCGCCACTGGCGAGCAGCGATACGTGCAGCAGCGCGGCGCCGCTGTCGGCATCGTAGGCGTACACCGAATCGCTTTCGGTTGCCACGTAGACGACCGTGTGCGCACTGCCACCGATCGACACATTAGTCGCGATCAGCGGAGCGGCATCGACCGCATCGTCCGCGGGCAGGGTGCGCAACAGACCGAAAGTGGCGCTGGTAACGTTGGCCGGTGTCAGAACGGTCTCGGTGAGGTTCTGGCCGGTGCGCTGGCGGTCGTTATGGTAAGTGAGCACATCGGTAGCCGTCGCGGTACTGCCACCGCTGCTGCTGCTACTGCTGGAAGTGCTGCTGGAACTACTGCTGCTGGAGCCGCTGCTGCTGGCCCCGGCGGTGCCTGTAGTTGAGTTTGAGCCCGTGCTGTCGCCGCCGCCGCCGCAGGCAGACAGGCACAACAGGCCGGCAATGAGGCAACAGGAACCGGCGCGGCGCAGTGCAGCGATCATGATCTCTCCAATGAATGGCTTCCTAGCTAACAGATCGACGGCGGGAAAACCAATGTCGGCAAACGGCTGCAGTTGGCGATCCATGCTTCCCAGCGATGATCCGCGCATTCGGACACCGCTCCTATCCGTCCAATGGCGTGTCCGTGGTAGGCAGGGGCTGACGCACCACATAGAATCCGCAGGTAGTTGCTACCAATAAGACAATAAGAAGACCCATGAACGATCAACTCGCTACCATCGATCAGGCCAAGGGCACGCTGCTGGACCTGGCAGTGCGCTTTGGCCCCAAGCTGCTGGTCGCCATCCTGATACTGATCGCCGGCTTCATGGTGAGCCGATGGGTGGCGCGCTGGTTCGCCCGGGCCCTGGCCCGAATCGAGCTGGAGCCTCCGGTGCGCATCCTACTGATGCGGGTGGTGCGGCTGCTGGTGCTGCTGCTGTTCGTGATCATGGCGCTGCAGAATATGGGCGTCGAGCTGCTGCCGCTGCTCGCCGGGTTGAGTGTGGCGGGGGCCGCTATAGCGCTTGCCACGCAGGGCGTACTGAGCAACGTCGCCGCGGGTCTGACGATCATCTTCACCAAGCCTTTTCGCGTCGGTCAGTACGTGCAGATCGTCGGTGTCGAAGGGCAGGTGGAAACCATCACGCTGTTCAGCACCACGCTGAGCCACACCGACCGTTCCATGATCGTGATTCCGAATCGCAAGGTGGTGGGTGAGATCCTGCACAATTACGGCCGCATCCGGCAGCTGGACGTCGCCGTGGGGGTCGCCTACGACACCGATCTGAATTCGGCTCTGGCCGCAATCCAGGAGATCCTGCGCAACAATCCGCGCGTACTGAAGGATCCGGCGCCCTTCATCCAGACCACGCAGCTCGGTAACTCAGCAGTCGTGGTGGCCGTGAAGCCGTGGGTGAGCGTGGGGGACTTTGGCGATGCCACCGGTGAAATCAACAAGGCTATCGTCGAGACATTCCGCGGCCGCGGGATCGTCATTCCGTATCCACAGCACGAGGTGCGCCTGCTGGGCCAAAACGGCTAAGGCAGCCGCGCCGCACGCCAGAACAGCCCGGCCGCCAGGGCGAGGCCGAGCAGTACGATGCAGATCTGCAGCACCTTCTCATTGACGCGCCGGAACGCATAGGCGCCCACCTGCCCGCCGACGATCGCGCCGGCACCGAGCACCACGACCTGCTTCCAGGCAACGTCGCGCGAGAACGCAAAAATAAGCACAGCCGCCGCATTCATGACCGCGGCCAGCAGATTCTTGGTGGCCCATGCGCCGCGCACCGACCAGCCGGACATGGTCAGCGTCGCGAGCATCAGGATGCTGATGCCGCCGCCGAAGTAGCCGCCGTACAGCGAAATCGCCAGCTGGGTGATGATCGCCGCAGCATGGTTCAGCCGGTGCCGCGGTGAGGCTGGATCGCGCACGAAGCTGCCCCAGGCAAACACGGCCGTTGCAAACAGCACCAGCCATGGCACCAGCGCAGTGAAGAAATCCGAGGGTGTCGCGAGCAACAGCAGCGCACCGAACGCGCCGCCGGCCAGGCTGACAACGAACAGCGTTCGCACACTCAACCCCGGGATTCCGGCCACCTCCTGGCGCGAGCCGTAGCCGGTCATGAGCTGTCCCGGGAACAGCGCGACGGCGGAGGTGACGTTGGCGGCCCGCGGCGGCAATCCGCTCAGCAACAGCACTGGGAAAGTCAGAAACGAGCCGCCGCCCGCCAGGGAGTTCTGTATGCCGGCGATGAACCCGACCGTGGCCAGCACGGCCAGCGTCACGTGCATCGGCAGGCGGTCAGTTCGGATCTAGCAGCGGTCTTTGGAAAATGCACACGCTTGCTGTTGCTGGCGTCGCTGCTGTCGTTGTGCGGCGGCCGCATCATCCTGGGCGCTGGGGTAGGGCGGCGGCTGGGCGTTCATTTGCGCCTGGTTGACCTGGTCGATGCCCTTCAATCGCGCCGCCGCTTCGGCGCGGGCTTCCTGTTCGACCGCCTTAAGTCGCGCGGTCTTCTCAGCCTGATAGAGCTCATCGACGGCCTTGAGTCGCGCGGCTTCCTCGGACTTTGCCTGATCGGCAATGGCCTGTAGCCGCGCGGCGTCCGCCGGGTCCGCCGGCGCCTGCGCGGCAGCGCCCGCTGGTGCGGCCGGCAGGGGCGCCGGTGCCGCCGAATCGCCTGGCTGGCTCGTCGTTCCGGCTGCCGTCGATGCCGTCGATGCCGTCGATGCGGGCGACGCGGTCGCCGCAGGCGCGACCCGCTCTGCGTGCGCCGGTTGGGCGCGATCATAGATCAGGGTGCCGGCTGCGGCCGTGAGCACCACGCAGGCGGGCGCTGCGATCCAGATGCGCCGTCGCAGCTTGGCGGTGCGCGCACCGGATTCCTTGAGCGCTCCGATGAAGGCCTCGATGGTGGGAGTGCGATCCTTGCGATGCAGGCATAGCGCCTTGGCGAGGATCTCGTTCTGGACGCGCGACAGCGCGCGGATCGGCTTCGCCGTCAGGCTGTGCTCGAGCGCACGCGGCGCGACTTCCCCGCCGTACGGGCGCTGGCCGCTCAGCAGCTCGTAGGTGAGGCAGGCGACGCTGTAGACGTCATCACGCGGATCCGCATCCATCCCCAGGAATTGCTCGATCGAGGCGTAGTTGGGCGAGAGCGCCCCCAGGCTGCGCGGATTGAACTGGGTTTCGCGTCCGCTGGCCGAGCGCATCGGCGAGGCAATGCCGAAGTCCAGCAGCTTGGGTTCACCGCCATCGGTAATGAAAACGTTGCTCGGCTTGATGTCCGAATGGACGATGCCCTGCGCATGCGCGTAGCTCAGCGCTGAGCAGACCTTTTCTATCAGCGGCAGGGCCGCGGCCAGCGACATGGCGCCCGGTTCATCGCGCAGCTTCTGTTCCAGCGATTTGCCGCGAAGCAGCTCCATCGTCAGGTAGTAGCGGCCGTCTTTGTCGCGCCCGAAATAGAACACGCGCACGATGTTGACGTGATTGAGCGTCTGCGCGCGCCGCGCCTCGCGTTGCAGCGCGATCGAGGCCTGTGGGTCCTGAATCGAATCCAGAATGAGCTTCAGCGCGATATAGGGATCCGGGTCGTTGGCCTCCTGCATGAGCCGATCGCGTGCGCGATAAACCGCGCCCATTCCGCCAACACCGAGTCGCGCCTCGATGTCGTAGCGGTCATCGATCAGCTTCGGCTCTTCGCTCAGCGGCAGCGTGGCCGCCGCCGAGTTCGCCGGTGCCGTGGGCGCGACCTCTCCGGTCACGATCGGCCGCATCTTGGTGGCGGCGTCGATCGATGTCACATGCTCATCGCTGGAGGAAGTCATAGCGTTAATCCTGGCGCGTTAATAGCACCTTCTTGACCCAGCCGCTGACCGCACCGCCCTGAACCTTGATGTAGCCGTTCTGCTCGGCGCCGATCACGACGAGCTGCTCGCCCCGGCCGAGTGTACCGGTGGGCTTGGCGCTGTCATCGGCGGCCGCGAGCACTTTGATGTTGGCAATCTTCGGCACCACGATGTCGCCTTCGGCAAACACCGCGCCGGCTGTGATCACGGTGCCGGCCTCCTGCTTGAGCGTGCCGACATTGCGCTGCAGGCTCGGATCGTCCTTGACGACCTGCACGATCTTGGAATAGTTGTCGAGGAACGCGGCGGCTATGATCTTGCCTTCGTTGGTATTGCCATATCCGCCCACCCCGCCGCCGCCACCGGCGCCGAACAGCGCGCCGCCGAGGCTCAGGTCGGCTTTCTTGGTGCTGCCTTCCGCCGATGCCACCTGCACGCCGCTGCGAGAGTCGGCTACCAGCATGCTCGTCTGCGCTTCCTTGAACTTCAGTCCGCCGGCAGCTGCGCCGGCCAGCGCGCCTCCGACGCCGGGCACCAGCCCTGCGAGACCGGCGCCCAGGCCACCGGCATTCTTTTCGGAGAACACTACGTTTGGCGTCAGGATGAAATCCGCTCCCACCATCTGGCCGCCGCCGATATTCGATCCGGATCGCAGCTCGCCGCTGCCCGACAGCGCACGCTCCTGCTTCATGTTCTGCATGGCGACGCCGCGTTCGACCACGATGAAGCAGTTCGATTGCTGGATCATCATGCGAATGAGCGGGACGGGGGACTGCAGGTTGTACCGCAACAGCGATTGCAGCGCGAAGTCCTGCGGCTCGACCACGGCGATGGCGCCCATGGGTTTTTCGCAATGCTGGATCGAGGGATTGCCCGTACTCGTGCTGGTGCCGGCGGCGCCCTGGACAGGACTACCCCCCTGGCCGGCCTGGTATCCGGTGACCCCCTGCGCCTGGACCAGCGCTGGTCCCGCACCCAGGATCAAGCTGCCGGTGCTGAGCGCGAGAACGAGAAATGACTTCATGTCATACATTTGGCTGACTCCCAAGCCTTGGGGCACGCCAGCTGCGGCGACGCTCCCGGTTCGCCCTTTATAATCGTCTGCGGGAGTATAGCGGATGCCCTGCGCCGGCTCTATTGCGCTGGCGCACGCCCTGGCGGGCGTGGATCGGGAGTTTTGACGTAATCGCGCGGGTCAGCTACTGATTGGAGCTGACGCCTTCGTTCTTGAGCGCTGAGAGCCCGTTCAGATTGACGCTGGCCGCTGCGGCCTTCAGGTCATCGATGCTGGCGGCGTTGCCCGATACATCGACTGAAAACCGGTCGGCTACCACCACCCCGAATTCGCCGCTGCCGCTCTGCTTGTTCCATTTCTCGTGCATGATCTGGCCGTCTTTCTTATAGGTCTTGTCATAGCCCTGGTCGTTCTCGCTTTCCTGCTCGACGCCGCCCCAGCCGGCGGCGAAGCCCACCAGTCCCTTGAGCGAACCGGTATCGGTGATCACCAGTTCAAGCTGATGGTTGGCGCCGTCCGAATAGGTCGCGGTCGCTTTTGAGACCTGCATGCCGAGCGCGGCGTTGCGTTCCGCGGCCGCCTGCGTGCGCGGCAGACCGTTGAGCGTGTCGGGGAGAAAGGGTTTGATGCGATCAGGTGGCAGCGATTCGACCTTGCCGCCGCCCCCCAGCGCGGCTCCCATCATCTGACTCACGGCATCGGCCTTGGCGTTCGGATCGCCGGATTTCTGGGCGGCATCAAGCTTGCCGGATGCATCCTGCAGATGCTTGGCGTAGTCCTGCAGGGCCGCGCCGGCGGTGCCGCTCGCAAACGTGCCCGCGGCGGCGCCATCGCTCTGATGCAGGCCGCCGAAGCTGTGGCCAAGGCCAAATCCCGGGCTATAGAACGGCCGCATCGCCATGCCGATGATGAAGTACACGATGATGGCGGCGATGATCGACACCACCGTATAGCCGAGCGATTTCTCCGGCGGGCACTTCATCGTAAAGGGCAGGCCGAGATTCAGCAGGTAGAGTCCATATACCAGGCCGGCGAGTCCCGAGATGATGCCAAGCCCCGGCACGATGCCGATGATCGAAGCCACCCATCCGGCGGTGTAGGAATAGGCCACGGTCTTGAGCGCCTGCACCCGGTTTTTCTCGCCGCCGAATGTCGGTGCCAGCGCCTCCACTATCAGCGTCAGTACGAACACTCCCAGCAGCGACAGCACGTAGCTCACCACGGCGAGTTCAAGGCCGGTCGCTATCGGTATCCGATAGGTGCCCAGGATGAAGGTCGACTCGCCGATCACACTCATGGTGAGGAAGTGAATGATCACCGGTATCGCCGCCATGACGACGATGTAGCCGCTGAACAGTCCGCCGACGGTTTCCGGCTCCGCGGCGATGACCGCCCACTCGGCCCGAGGCGTCAGAAGGATGTTTTTGGCGCGCGAAATTATTTTATTTATATCCACGATCACTCCCTGTTGTTGATGCGCGTGGCTGGTACAGGCGCATTATTTTTCGAGCTGGAAATCCTTGATATCGCCGCAGCTGGCGGCGAGCCATTGGCCCTTGATGGTGCTGTCGACGGTCATGGTCTTGCCGCCGTTGCTCTTCACGAAATGCACGGTGCCGGCTACCTGGTCGGAGCCGCTGAGTTGAATATGCTCGTCGATGCTGGTCGAGCCATTCTCCTCGGGACAGGTTTCGCTCAGTTGCAGTTCGCTCGAGGTATTGGTGAGGAACTTCTTCTGGCAGCTGGCGCCTTCGTGCTGGTGATCCAGGTTGAATCCCTGTGCCACCTTCTCCTGCGTGACGCAGTGCTTGGCCAACCGCGGCTTGGCCACCTCGGCCATGCTCGCCTCTATGGCCGCCTGCATGTGGGCTCGCTGCTCGGGCGACATCTTCGCCAACGCGTCCTCGGGGATGGGCGGTGCGCCGCTGATGTTGGCCTGGGTGGCGATCTCCCAGAGCCCGAGCTTGATATTGAGTTTGATGGGGTCGGCGGGCTTGGCCGACTCGGCGGCGTCGGCCAACAGGACGGCGCTGACACCTGCGATCGATAGGCCCGCGATGATCCAGTGCATTGGCCGCATGTTGAGACCCGTTGGCGGTGCGAATTCTTTGAATCATCTTAAGTCCGCGTTCCCTCGCCAGCAACCTTTCGCGGCCGCGGGCGCAGCTATCGGCGGCCGCGCCGTACATATAAAACAATGATTTAGCGGTGGCCGTGGAATAATGGCGGCGACAGGAGGATTTGACTGCATGACTGGGGAGCTGCCATCGATCGAACTGGCCGGACGGCTGGGATTGGCGCTGGCCATGGCCGTCTTTGTCGGCCTCGCTTTCGAGGGGGTCTATAAAGTCGAAGCCAGCGACAACCCGGGCGGCATCCGCACCTTTCCATCGCTGACGACGGTGGGGAGCCTGCTGTACCTGCTGCAACCCACATCGCTGCTGCCCTTCGTGGTTGGACTCGCAACCGTGGGCCTGTGGCAATACGCGCATCTGGCAGGCGCGCTGCGCGACAGCGGCTCGCGGCCCAGCCTCATGATCCCGACCGCGAGCGTGCTCGCCTATGCACTCGGTCCCGTGGCGATTACCCAGCCTCCCTGGGTGTTGCTGGCGGCATCCGTGCTGGCGGTCATCCTGATCGAGAGCCGCGAACCGCTGCATCGACTGGTGCGCCAGATCGCACCCAACGAGATTTTCACTCTCGGGAAGTTCCTGATCCTGATCGGCGTGGTGCTGCCGCTGGTGCCTCGGCACGCAATCGTCACCTGGACACCCATTACGCCATACCAGGTGTGGCTGGCACTGGTTGCGACCTCGACCCTGTCGTACATCAGCTACCTGCTGCAGACCTATCTGCCGGCGCGTTCGAGCGCGCTGTTGCCGGCGGTTCTCGGCGGGCTGTATTCCTCGACCGTGACAACCGTGGCGCTGGCGCGCCAGCAGCGCGCGGCGGGTCAGTCGCGCCGCGAATTTTCCGTCGGCATCATCATCGCCACCGTGATCATGTACCTGCGCATCGGCGTCATTGTCGCCGCTTTCGATTGGACTCTCGCGCGGCAATTGCTGCCCGCGCTGGCCGGGCTCGCGCTGCTGGGGGCCGCGATTGCGCTCATCGACTGGCTGCGCGTCCAGCCGGCCGGCGCCGCGCCGCTCAGCCATGTGCCGGCACCCAATCCGCTGCAGCTGGCGACCGCGCTTGGATTCGCGGCGCTGTTCGTGCTGGTTGCCGTGCTATCGAACTGGGTCCGGGATGGCTTCGGGCAGCGCGGTGTGTTTGCGCTGGCCGCCATCACCGGCGCAGCGGATATCGACCCCTTCGTGCTCAGTCTCTCGCAGGGCGGCGTCACGGCAATGTCGGTGAATTCGCTGTGCGCAGCCATACTGATCGCGGCCTCATCGAACAATCTGCTCAAGGCCGTCTATGCTCTTGCCTTTGGCGGTGTGCGCGCCTGCCGCAGGCCGGCTTCCGAACTCGCGCTGCTGGCAGTGGCCGGCATCGCTGTGATCTTCTTCTACCTTCACCACGCTGCCGGCTGACTCATGCTAGCCCCAACGACGCTGTTGATCGTGCTGTTGCTCATGACGATGGTTCTGGGCGCCGTCGGCGCCTGGGCGTTGGCGCGCAAGCTGCGACGGCTGCGCTCGATGGTGCGCCGGCAGGAACGGCACGTCTGGGAGACACACAATGTGTTCCGGGTTCTCGAGGGCGGGGCGCCGCTGCCCCTGCCAGGCGGATGGGCGGCCTCGACCGATCTGCTGGGGGAACTGATGCGCGCCATCGCCGCCCGCCGGCCGCAGTGCGTGGTGGAACTCGGATCGGGCGTTTCGACGCTGGTGATAGCGGCCGCGCTGCGCAATAACGGGGCTGGCCGCCTCATATCGATCGACGCGGAGCAAGCCTATGCCGCACAGACCCGCGAGCAGCTGCGGCGCCAGAACCTTGGCGACTGGGTGGAGCTGCGGTTTGCGGCGCTGACCGAGATGAAATGCGAAGGCATCGCGCGGCCCTGGTATGACACGCGCGTGATCGCGGATTTGACCGACGTGGGCCTGTTGCTCATCGATGGACCGCCGACGGCCTTGCGCGCCGACATCCGCTATCCATCGCTGCCGTTTTTCTGGAGCCGGCTGGCTGCAGGCGCCATCGTGTTGCTCGACGATGCGGCGCGACCGGCCGAGCGCGCGATGGCCGCGGCGTGGCAGCGCCAATTCCCGGAGGCGAGCTACGAGTATCTGCACCTGGAGAAGGGTGCGCTGAAAATCACGCGTTCGGGTTGAGACGCGGATGAACCGTGGGTGGCTTGCGCTTGGTTTGATCTGCAGCCTGTTCTGTGGCCTGAACGGCTGTACCAGCGCTGGGCTATTCGTTCTGAACTCGGTCTCGACCTTCGAGGATTACTCGCGGCGCACCGACATCGCCTACGGTCCGACGGCGGCCAATCGACTCGATGTCTACCTGCCCACCCACCGCGCGCCATCGGCGCTGGTGGTCTTTTTCTACGGCGGCGGCTGGAACTCGGGCGACAAGGCGGACTATCGATTCGTGGGCGCGGCACTGGCGTCCGCCGGCATCGCCACCGTGATCCCCAACTACACGCTTTATCCCAAGGCGCGATTTCCGCAGTTCATGCGTGATGCGGCGAGCGCGGTTGCCTTCGCGCGCGCACACGCGCGCGAGTGGGGCGCGGACCCGGCGCGGCTGTTCCTGATGGGACATTCGGCCGGCGCGCACATCGCGGTGCTGCTGGCGCTGGACCAGGAATATCTGCATCAGGTCGGCGGCGATGATCGCTGGCTGCGTGGCGTCGTCGGCCTCTCCGGGCCTTACGATTTTCTTCCCTTCACCGATGCCTACCTGAATGATGCATTTGGTCCGCCCGCGGAGTTCTATCGCTCCCAGCCGATCAATTATGTCCGTGCCAATGCGCCGCCGATGCTGCTCATGCACGGGCTGGCCGATAAGCGCGTGAGCCCCAACAACACGCGCAGCCTGACCGCGCGGCTCGAAGCGGCCGGTGATGATGTGTCAACGCAGTATTTTCCCGGAGCCAGCCATGGCGATCTGGCAGCAGCCTTTTCGCCGCTGCGTAAAAAGCCTCCCGTGCTGCCGCTGATTCTTCGGTTCGTGGCGGCAAAAAGCGCGCCGCCCGAGTGATTAGCGCGGGTTCACCCGCGTCTCCACGGGCGCAAAGCTGCCATCGGGATTGAGCAGCGCCAGCACTCCGGAGCGGATATCGAAGATGCTGCCGGTGAGGGTGAGCTGACCCTGCGCCACACGCTCGCCGATCCAGGGAAATGTCAGCAGGTTCTCCAGCGACAATTTGACCGATTCCTGCTCACACTCGGTCTGCGGGTCCCCGCCTTCGCCGGCGCGCGCCAGCGCCCGGCGCTTGGCCGGCTCGGCGATGCGCATCCATGGCATCAGGAAGTCGCCCGCCCCGGCGGGCGCGCCGCGGAGCAGAACGCCGATGCCACCGCACATCGCATGGCCCATGACGATCAGGTCGGTGACCTCCAGCACCCGCACCGCAAATTCGAGTGCGGCGCTGGTGGCATGGAATGCCAGGTCGGGCTGATACGGCGGCACCAGGTTGGCGACGTTGCGCAATATGAACAGCTCGCCCGGTTCCGCGTTGAAGATCATGGTGGGGTCGACCCGGCTGTCGGAGCAGGCCACCACCATCGCCCGCGGGGATTGACCCACATGCGCCAGTCGTTCGAACATGGCGCGACGCTCCGGCCACTGCTGGGCACGGAAACGCCTGTAACCGTCGATCAGATGCTGCATGCGGGGGATTATAGGGCCCTCGCAGCGCTGATCTCGTACAATCACGGGCCCCTGGTGGATAAAAACACGGACCTAGAAAACACGATGCAGCAGTCGCCCGGTGAGCAGGACATCGATCTGCGGACCTACCTGTCTGCGCGCGATATCGAGCATGTCAAGATCGGCGTGTTCGACGGCGACGGCATCATGCGCGGTAAGTATCTCGGCCGCGAGAAATTCCTCTCGGCGCTGGACAAGAATCTCGGCTTCTGCGATGTCATCCTCGGCTGGGACTCGAACGATCAGCTGTTCGACAACACCCGCTACACCGGTTGGCACACCGCCTATCCGGATGCCACGGTGCGGTTGTTGCCGGGCACGCGGCGCGAGATTCCGTTCGAGCCGAAGACCATATTGTTCCTCGGTGAGTTTGCCGGGCCGGCCGAAGCGGTCTGCCCGCGCGGCGCGCTGCGGCGGGTGCTGGCACGCGCCGCCGACATGGGGTATGCGGTCAATGCGGCAGCAGAATTCGAATTCTTCCTGTTCGATGAGACGCCGAACTCGGTGCGCGAAAAGGGCTATCGTCAACTCAAGACCATGACGCCGGGCGCGTTCGGGTATTCGCTGCTGCGCGCTTCGGTGCATTCGGAGCTGTACCACGAGCTGCTCAGCCTCGCCCGTACCATGCGCTTCCCGATCGAAGGGCTGCACACGGAGACCGGTCCGGGTGTGCTCGAGGCGGCGCTCAACTACTGCGAGGCGCTCGAGGCTGCCGATCGCGCGGCGCTGTTCAAGACTTTCACCAAGGTGCTGGCGCAACGTCACGGCCTGATGGCCACCTTCATGGCCAAATGGTCCAACTCGGTTCCGGGTCAAAGCGGTCACCTGCACATCTCGCTGCGCGGCAAGAACGGCGAGAGCATCTTTCACGATGCCTCCAAGCCGAATGAGATCTCGGATGCCATGCGCTGGTTCATTGGCGGCCAGCAGGCCCTGATGCCGGAGATTCTCTCGATGGTCGCCTGCACCGTGAACAGTTACTCGCGCCTGGTGCCGGGCTACTGGGCGCCGACCTCAGCCACCTGGGGCATCGAGAACCGCACCACCGCACTGCGCGTCATCCGCGGCGGTGCCTCAAGCCAGCGCGTCGAGTACCGGATCTCCGCCGCGGACATCAATCCCTACATAGCGCTGGCCGCGGCCATTGGCTCCGGTCTCTGGGGCATCGAACATCGCATCGAGCCGGATGCCGCCATCGTCGGCAATGCCTACGCGCAGGAACACCCGGAACATCGGCGTCTGCCCGCGACACTGTACGAGGCGGCGGAGCGGCTGTTGGCCAGCCAGCCCGCGCGCGCGCTGTTTGGGGACGCCTTCGTCGAACAGCATGCCGCGACCCGCCAGTGGGAGGAGCGTGAATTTCGCAAGGCCATCACCGATTGGGAACTGGCCCGCTATTTCGAGATCATTTGAGTGCGCGCATGACTGATACTCTCAAGACCATCAGCCCGGTCGACGGCCGGGTCTACATTGAACGCCCGCTCGCGAGTGCGGCGGATATCGACAAGGTGCTGGAGGCCGCGCGCGCTGCGCAGGTCGGCTGGCGAGCGATGCCGCTGGCCGATCGCTGTGCCCTGCTGTCGCGTGCGGTCGATGCCTTTGTCGCCGATGCCACGGACATCGCCACCGAGATCAGCTGGCAGATGGGGCGCCCGATTCGCCACTCTCCCAGCGAGGTGCGCGGATTCGAAGAGCGTTCCCGATACATGCTGCAGGTGGCGCCGGAGGCGCTCGCTGCGGTCGAGCCCCCCGAGAAGGCGGGCTTTCGGCGCCAGATCAAACGCGAGCCGCTGGGCGTCATCGCGGTCATCGCGCCGTGGAATTATCCCTACCTGACGGCCGTGAACGCGGTGCTGCCGGCGTTGATCGCGGGCAATGCGGTGGTGCTCAAGCACTCGCACCAGACGCCGCTTTGCGCCGAGCGCTTCCATGAGGCGTTCGCGCGCGCCGGCGTACCCGCCGGTGTCTTCCAGTATCTGCATCTGTCCCATGCCGACACTTCGCGCCTCATGGGCGATGCGCGCGTGGCCAGTGTCTGCTTCACCGGATCGGTGGCCGGTGGGCGCGCGGTCGTGACCGCCACCGCCGCGGGATTTGCGACCGCGGGACTGGAACTCGGCGGCAAGGATCCCGCCTATGTGCGTGCGGATGCCAATCTCGCGCACGCGGTCGACTCGCTGACGGACGGCGCATTTTTCAATGCCGGCCAATCCTGCTGCGGCATCAAGCGGATTTACGTGGCGGCGCCGCGCTTCGATGAGTTCGTCGCCGGTGTGGTTGATCTCACGCGCCAGTACCGGCTCGGCTCGCCGCTGGACCCGGAGACCACGCTCGGACCGGTGGTGCGCACCGCCGCGGCCGATGCGGTCCGAGCCCAGGTGCAGGAGGCGGTGGCGCGCGGCGCGCGGCAGCTGATCTCGGAAGCAGCGTTCGGCGCATCGAAGGCCGGGACGCCGTATCTGGCACCGCAGGTGCTCGTCGGCGTCGATCATTCGATGGCCATCATGCGAGAGGAAACCTTCGGTCCGGCCGTGGGCATCATGCGCGTGGAGTCGGACGAGGAAGCGCTGCGCCTCATGAACGACAGCGACTTCGGGCTGACCGCCGCCATCTATTCGACCGATGTCGAGCGCGCGCAGAGCCTCGGCGATGCGCTCGAGACCGGCACCGTATTCCTGAATCGCTGCGACTATCTCGATCCGGCCCTCGCCTGGACGGGCGTCAAGAATTCCGGCCGGGGCTGTACTTTGTCGAAGGTGGGCTTCGAGCAGCTCACACGTCCAAAGTCCTACCACTTCAGGTTAACGACATGAACACTGTCTTGCGCGGCAACTGGAATTATCCAACCACCATCTGGGCCGGTCCCGGGCGAATCAGCGAACTGCCCGCAGCATGCGCGCACTCTGGCATCCGCCGTCCGCTGCTGGTGACGGACGAGGGGCTGGCGCAGGCGCCGATGATCGGCAGCGCACTGGCCTCGCTCGAACATGGCGCGCTGTTCAGCGCGGTGCGCGGCAATCCGGCCGCCAGTCACGTCGAGGCAGGGCTGAAGGCTTATCGCGCCGGCGGGCACGATGGCGTCGTCGCCTTCGGCGGCGGCTCCGCGCTCGATGTGGGCAAAGTGGTCGCGTTCATGTCGGGGCAAAGCCGTCCCCTTTGGGACTTCGAAGACATCGGCGACTGGTGGACGCGGGCCGATCCGGCCGGCATCGCTCCGGTGGTGGCCGTGCCGACCACAGCCGGCACGGGCTCGGAAGTCGGTCGCGCGGGGGTCATCCTCAACGAGGCGACACATCAGAAGAAGATCATCTTTCATCCGCTGATGATGCCGCGCGTGGTCATTCTCGATGCGGAGCTGACTGTGGGATTGCCGCGCACCGTGACGGCGGCGACCGGCTTCGATGCCTTCGTCCATTGCTTCGAGGCCTTCTGCGCACCGGGCTTCCACCCGCTGGCCGATGGCATCGCACTCGAGGGCATGCGTCTCGTTCAGCGTTTCCTGCCGCGAGCCTGCGCCAACGGCCGCGACATCGAGGCGCGCGCGCAGATGCTGGCCGCGGCCTCCATGGGTGCGACGGCGTTCCAGAAGGGCCTGGGCGGGGTGCATGCCATTGCACATCCGGTGGGATCCTGGTTCAACACGCATCACGGACTCACCAACGCCATCGTCTTGCCCTATGTGATGGCACACAACCGCAACGCGATTGCGGAGAAAGCCGACATCATCGGTCGCGTGCTCGGACTGTCGGCGCGCGGC
Organism: uncultured Gammaproteobacteria bacterium; assembly: GCA_963819195.1. GTDB lineage: Bacteria > Pseudomonadota > Gammaproteobacteria > Steroidobacterales > Steroidobacteraceae > FEN-1191. The sequence continues at coordinate 626,118 of CAWFVL010000003.1, read as the reverse complement.
TTTGACGGTTTCCTTGCCTGGGTGCTGGAGATGCGCCGCGAACTGGGTATTCCGCATTCGCTGGGTGAGCTCAAGGTCACGGTCGACAACGCAGAGGTCATCGGCCGCGAAGCGGCCATCGATCCCTCCGCCGGCGGCAATCCGATTCCGGTCGATGCGGCCACGCTCGAGCGCATCTTTCGCGCGGCGGTGGCCGGCGACATCGATGCGGTGGCGCTGGCCGCTTGAGTAGCCCGCGGATCCTGGTGATCGACGGCAACGTTGCCGCGATGCGGGCCAGGCAGATGGCCGCGCTTGGCTACGATTCGGGCGGCGGCTACGGCCGCGTCCTGCAGCGCATCGACAGCCAGCTGCAGATCGACATCGTCGCGGCAGCCGACGGTGAGACGCTGTCCCCGGGCACCGCGCTCGCGGACTATGACGGCGTGACGATGACCGGATCGGCACTCAATATCTATAACGGCGGCGCACCGGTGACGCGGCAGATCGAGCTCGCGCGTGCCGTGATGGCTGAGGGCGTGCCGTTCTTCGGCAGCTGCTGGGGCCTCCAGGTTGCCGTCACGGCCGCCGGCGGTGAGGTGCGCGCCAATCCTCGCGGCCGTGAGTTCGGATTTGCACGCCGCATCCTGCAAAACGAGGCCGGCCGCCAGCATGGATTGTTCGCGGGCAAGCCGCCGGTGTTCGAGGCGCCCACGATTCATCGCGACGAAGCCGCCTCACTGCCCGTGGGCGCACAGGTACTCGCGACCAATGATTTCGGAGTGCAGGCGGTCACCTTTGAATATGGCCGCGGCACATTCTGGGGCGTGCAATATCACCCGGAGTACGACTATATCGATATCGCAGCCGCCGCCGAGCGCTACGGCCAGACGCTGGTGGACGAGGGCAACTTTCGCGATCTGTCCGCGCTGCAGGCGTTCGCCGCCGATCTGCGCTCGCTGCAGTCGAACCCGACCGACGCCCCGCTGCTCTGGAAGCACGGGCTTGGCCTGGGTCTCCGAAGCGAGCTCACGCGACTGGTGGAGATCAGCAACTGGCTGCAGGCGCAGGTCCGACCCAGGGCAGCACGCCGTGTCTGACAGCGCGCCCGGTCTCAAGCGCACACTGAGCGGCGTGCACCTGTGGGGCATTGCCGTGGGCCTGGTCATTTCCGGGGAATATTTCGGCTGGAGCTACGGCTGGGCGCTCGCGGGTACGCTTGGCTTCCTGGTGACCACCGTGTTCATCGCGCTGATGTACACGACCTTCATCTTCAGCTACACGGAACTCACCACGGCGATCCCGCACGCTGGCGGCCCGTTCGCCTATAGCTACCGCGCCTTCGGGCCCGCGGGCGGCTACATCGCCGGCTTCTCCACGCTGATCGAGTTCGTGTTCGCGCCGCCGGCGATCGCGCTCGCCATCGGCGCGTATCTGAACGTGCAGTTCCCGCAATTGGATCAGCGCGCGGCGGCAACCGGCGCTTTCGTCGTATTCATGGCGCTGAACATCGCCGGCGTGACGATCGCGGCGACCTTCGAACTCATCGTCACGGTCCTGGCAATCATCGAGCTGCTGATCTTCATGGCCGTGGTCTCCGGTGGTTTTACCTGGGCGCACTTCACCGATCATGGCTGGGCTGGTGCGGCAGTGCCATCGATGGCCACGGTCGGCGGCATATTCGCCGCGATTCCATTCGCGATCTGGTTTTTTCTCGCCATCGAGGGTGCGGCCATGGCGGCCGAGGAGGCGAGGAACCCGACGCACACCATTCCGCGTGCCTATATCGCGGGCATCCTGACATTGGTCGTGCTGGCGTTCGGCACCATGATCTTTGCCGGCGCCGTCGGTGACTGGACGGTGCTCGCCAACATCAACGATCCGCTGCCGCAGGCCATGAAGATAGTGGTCGGCGCCAACAGCGGCTGGCTGCACCTGCTGGTGTGGATCGGCGTGCTCGGACTGATCGCATCGCTGCACGGCATCATCATCGGCTACTCGCGGCAGATCTTTGCGCTGGCGCGCGCCGGCCTGCTGCCCAGGGCGCTGGCGGCGATTCATCCGCGCTGGCGTACCCCGCACATCGCCATCGTTGCGGGAGGCGCGGTCGGCATTGCCGCCATCTATTCCGACAAGTTCGTCACGATCGCGGGGCAACCCCTGACCGCGAGCATCGTCACGATGTCCGCGCTCGGCGCCATCGTCATGTACATCATCAGCCTGCTGAGCCTGGTGCGCCTGCGGCGCCGCGAGCCCGGACTGGAGAGGCCGTTTCGCGTGCCGTTCTACCCGCTGTTTCCGCTGATCGCGCTGGCGATTGCCGCGGTGTCGCTGTTAGCAATCGTCTACTACAACCCGGCGGTGGCGGCGCTATTTGCCGCACTCGGAATACTGGGAGCGCTGGTGACGCGACGGCGCCTGCGTTCCGGAACGGGCATCGAGCCTGATCCGATGCTTCACAGCCCCTGAGCGGCGAGGGCGGCCTCGACATCGGCGCCCAGGCTTTCCGGCTTATCGGTGGGGGCGTAGCGTTTCAGCGGCTCGCCATTGCGGCCGATCAGGAACTTGGTGAAATTCCACTTGATGGCCTCCGAACCGAGCACGCCCGGGAGTGACTCCTTGAGGAAGCGATACAGCGGGTGCGCTTCACTGCCATTGACCTTGATCTTGGAATACATCGGGAACGTTACTTCGTAAGTCAGTGAGCAGAAGTTGCGAATTTCGGCCTCATCGCCGGGCTCCTGGTGTCCGAACTGATCGCAGGGGAACCCGAGCACTTCGAATCCGCGCTCGTGGAATTTTCGATGCAGCGCCTCGAGCCCGGTGTATTGCGGTGTGAAGCCGCATTTGCTGGCGACATTGACGATCAGCAGCGCCTGTCCGCGGAAGGCCGACAGTGATTGCTCAGTGCCGTCGATGGTGCGGGCGGAGTAGTCGTACACGGACATGGTGTTCCCCTATTTTCGGCTCAGCTCGATGAACCAGTCGAGGCCGGATTCGACTTTGTGAGCGGCGGCATAGTTGCCCTGGTTCAACGCCACGGCAACGTTCATGAGGCTGTTGATATACAACAGCGGCTGACCGACCGGCACTTCGCCGAAGGTGCGCTGGTATGGAACCACCGACTCGTCGACCAATTTGTCACCATGGTAGATGCGCACGCGAATCGGATCGCCGATGGCCGGATGGATCTGATCGAACAGATCCCTGGGGATATTGCTCCAGACGTTGCCGTACTGCACATCGAGCACCGGGATGAGGCCCGAAAGCTTCCCATCCTTCAGTGCCGGCTTGCGATAGGGAATCGAGATCAGCTTTTCCGGCGGCAGCGCCGGCCCCACCTGCTCGAAGCTGATGACGCCCGCAGCCAGGCGCGCCCCGGTGTAGGCGTACACGTCGCGACCGTGAAAGGTGTGCGAGTTCTCGGAGCCTTTGCGGCGATTGACGGTCTCGTCGATCTGGCGCAGCGCCTCGATGCCATCGCGTTCGGCGACCAGCGAGAACAGGCCATTATCGGGTCCGACGAAGTAGTGTCCATTGCGCGTCTTGAGCACCACTGACAGCCGCGAAGTGCCAACGCCCGGGTCGATGACACAGACGAAGACCGTGCCGCTGGGCCAGAATTCCTCGGTCTGGTAGAGCCGGTAGGCGCCCGTGAAGATGTCGGGATTCTCGTGGCTGAGGTCCGAGATCAGCAGTTGCGGCGAGACGGTGTAGGCGACCCCCTTCATGGCTGATACCGCGCCATCCGAAGTACCGAAGTCGGTCAGCAGTACCAGCGGCGCGCCGGCCTGCGCCCATGCGCAACCTGCGGCCAAGAGCAGCGCCACAGCCAGCTCTCGCAATCTCATGTTTCGAGCTCCTTGCTCATGGGTATGAATTCGATATTCACGCCGTCGGCGACGGGGTAATGCACCAGGGTGCCGCGTTTGTAGCCCTGCGCCTCGTACAAGCGCACGCCCGGCAGCGTGCCCATCAGTTCCAGGCGGCGAAAGCCGCGTGCGCGCGCCTCGCTCTCGCAGCGCTCGAGCAGCATGCGCCCAATGCCGCGACGGGCATGGTCGGGATCGACGAAGAATGCCCGTATCTTCGCCGCATCGACCCGGGGGTCGAGTTCGGCGGCATCGCGCTCGCGATGCGCATCGCCGCCGAAGAGCGTTCGGCGCCGGCTCCATCCGCCGCAGCCAACGGCGCGGCCTTCGAACTCGACCACGAAGTAACTGCCGTCGTCGATGAGCTGCGTGTCAACACCGAAAGCACCCCGCAGAGCGCCTTCGATCTGCTCGGGTCGATAGTCCTGAGCACTGAGTTCGCGCGCGGAACGCGCGATCAGGACTTTAAGGGCATCCGCATCGGCGCGGTTGGCGGCTCGGAGCTGGTACGACATGCGTTGCGAATTATGCCCGAAGCAGACGCTCCCGCTTGCCCCAGTGATGGCCCGACCAGGTGAAGTAGAGAGGCACTGTGAAGTAGACCAGGCCGGCGGCACTCACGCCACGCGGCGGCATTACCTGGGCCAGCACGGCCGAGAGCAGCCCAATAACCACCAGCGCCATCTGATCGACCAAACTCTGCCGCGTGCGCAACGTCTCGATCGGATCCAGCTCGAGCTCCGACCGGACGCGCCACGCATGCCAGTACAGCAGCCCAAAGACGCTGAATACGGCGGCGTACCCGATGCTGAAGATGGTGTAGAGCAAGCGGCCTTCCTCGACAGTGAATTGCTGCTGGCTGAATGCTGCCGAGAATAGAAATTTCAGCGGATATACATAGAAGAGAACGAAGAACAGCAATGCGCAGTTGAGGATTACCGTCCACGGGTTCTCGAGGCCATAGCGCCTGAAGAAGCGGTAGTGCATGAACCAGACGTACGCCAGAAGGGTGAAACAGATCCCGAAGACGATGAATCCATGCATGGCATCCAGCAGCTCCGGGAATGTCTTGGGAACCTCAAGCGAAACCACCAGCAGGGTCACCGCAAAGGCGAATACGGCATCGGTGAAGCCTTCGAGGCGGGTCACTTCGTGGCCGCGCCAGCGAAAGCCGGATTCGCCAACCGTGTGGGAGCCGATGAGGTGCTTGCGGATCATGCGCCATGGATTTGACCGGATTGCCGCCCGGGGCGTCAATGACGCCTTCAATCGGCCCGGAATCTGCGGTAGCCTCGATGTTCCGCTACCGGCCCGAGAGCCGGGCTTTACTCATCGCTCAAGGAGACAGACATGAAGCTTTCGATTGGCATTGCGTCGATGATGCTGGCCCTGTCGGCGCACGCCGGGGACGTCGTACGCTACCCGCTGCCCAACGGCAGCAAGTTCCCGATTGCGAGCGCCGTGGAAGTACCCGCGGGCACGACGCTGATCTTTCAGAGCGGCGCCCTCGGCTCGCCGAAGGATCCGAGCGCGCCCGCAGGATCGGCGGCGTACTGGGGTGACACCAAGACCCAGGCGCTGAGCGCCTTCGACAACATCAAGAAGGCGCTCGAAACCGAAGGCGTGGGCTTCGGTGATGTGGTCAAGATGCTGGTGTTCCTGGTGGGTGACCCGGCCAATGACGGCAAGATGGACTTCAAGGGGTTCATGGAAGCTTATACGCAGTACTTCGGCACGCCGGAGCAACCGAATCTGCCGGCGCGATCGGCGGTGCAGGTGGCAGGTCTTGCAGCCCCCGGAGCGCTGGTCGAGATCGAGGTGATCCTGGCCAAGAAGACCCCGGAGCCGGCGCCGAAGAAGAAGCATTAGGCAGCGAACGATGCAGCGGCGGGATTTTGTTCGCCAGGGCGCCGCGGCCCTGGGTGTGATGGCCCTTGCTGCCAGGGACATCGCCGTGGCGGAGCCGGCGGCCACGGGCAGCCGCGTGGCCCGGCTGCCGCCCGTGCGCGCCTCCATGGACCGGATCATCAAGATCACGGTCTGCACGCGTCCCTTTCGCGCGCAGGGGCCGCGACTGGACGTGGAGCAGATCGGCCACAAGACAGTGGTGCACAATTATGGTCACGGCGGCAGCGGCTGGTCGTTGTCGTGGGGATCGAGCAGCATCGCGGCGGCCAAGGCGCTGTCGACCGGGAGTCGCGACTGCGCCGTGATCGGCTGCGGAGCGCTTGGGCTGACATCCGCCCTGACACTGCAACGGGCGGGCGCACGGGTCACGATCTACGCCAAGGATCTGCCGCCCGAACTGCGCTCCATGTGGGCCACCGGTGTCTGGTCCCCGGACAGTCGCATCTGCCTCGCCGAGCAGGCGACAGCGACGTTCAAGTCCCTCTGGGCGCAGATGGCGCGGACCTCGTTTCGTGCCTATTCCAACTACCTCGGGCTCCCCGGGACACCGGTGGAGTGGTACGACAATTACGAACTCACCGACATTCCCTACGATCGTTTTGCCGCGCAACAGGCAGCAGCCAACACGATGGCGTTCGCCGAGCTGCAGCGCGAGATGACACCCGAGATCGGTCCGGTGTCCGAGGATCTGCCCCCGGGCAGCCATTCATTTCCGGTGCCCTATGTCAGGCGTGCCAGCAGCATGATGTTCAACCTGATTGCCTACCAGCGGCTGCTGCTGTCGGATTTCCGCAGTGCCGGAGGCATGGTCGAGCAGCGTGAATTCCACACCCCGCGTGACCTCGCCCGCCTGCCGCAGAAGTGCATCATCAACTGCACCGGCTATGGAGCGCGCGCACTGTTCAGCGACGAGTCCATTGTCCCGGTGCGCGGACAGCTCACGCGCCTGGTGCCACAGCCCGAGGTGAACTACGGGCTGACGTACCGGAACGTATTCGTCGTGCCGCGTCGCGACGGCATCGTGTTGCAGTACTTCGGTGCCGATGAGGCACAGGGCTATAACGACACTTCCACCGAGCCGGATCTGCAGGAAGCGCAGCTGGCTGTGAATACCATCGCGCAGCTCAATGAGATGACCCCGGCGCCGGTTTGAGGCCGTGAAGCCCGGTAGATATGACGCCCGGTAGAAATGATCCCTGCCCCTGCGGCAGCGGCAAGCGCTACAAGCACTGCTGCGGCCAGCTGGCTTCGACCGCCGCGGGTCGAGCGGCACACCCGGAATTCCTGGAACTGGTCGCACTGCTGCAGAGCGGACGCTACGCGCAGGCCGAGCAGCGGGCGCGAGAACTCGTGGCACTTCACCCGGACTCCGGCGTCGCCTGGAAGGCCCTGGGCGTCGCGCTGGAGCGGCAGCGCAAAGATGCGTTGTCCGTGATGCAGCGAGCGGCGGCGCTGCTGCCCGAGGATGCCGAGGTGCACGCCAACCTGGGAGCCGCCCTGCTTGCGTCCGGCCGTCATACCGAGGCGATTGCGAGCCTGCGGCGCGCCGTGCAGCTCCGGCCCGACGATGCGGACGGTCTCAGCAACCTCGGCAATGCACTGCGCCTGGCGGGACGAACCGATGAAGCGCTGGCCAGCTATCAGGCCGCCGTGGCGAGACGTCCCACGCTGGCAGCACTGCACCAGAATCTCGGCAATATGCTGCTGAGCATGGGACGCGCCGAGCCCGCGACGCTGAGCTATCGGCGCGCACTGGAGCTGAATTCGCAACTGCCCGAAGTGCAAAACAATCTGGCCATTGCCCTGATGGCGATCGGCCGACCCGGCGAAGCGCTTGGGCACGCGAGGCGAGCGATGGAACTCGCGCCCGAATCGGCCGCGGCACACAGCACTCTTGGCAACGCCCGGCTGGATCTGGGCCTGTTCGAGCAGGCTGCCACGGCTTACCGGGGGGCGCTGGCGCTCAAACCCGAATTCGTCGATGCACGGAGCAATCTCGCGATTGCTCTGCGCTTGCTGGGGCGCACGGATGAAGCCAAGCAGGTGGCCGCCGAGGTGCTGCAGAGAAACCCGCGATCGGCAGCGACCCTGATCGTGCTCGGCGACGCGCACGCTGATCAAGGTGAATTCGTCCAGGCCGAGCAGCGGCTGCGAGAGGCCATCGCGATCGATCCGGATTCGGCGGAAGCGTGGGCGGGGCTGGCGCATCTGCGGACCATGAATAAGGGCGATGCATGGTGGCTGGAAGGGGCGCTGCGCATCGCCGCCAAAGACAATCTGGCTCCCCGTCCGGAAATCCAGTTGCGCTACGCCATCGGCAAGTATTTCGACGATCTGGGGCAGTACGAACCGGCTTTTGCGCAGTACCAGCGGGCCAATGAACTATCGCGGCGGCACCGCCCGCCCTACGACCGCGCGCGCGCGCAACAGGACACTGATCGTCTTATCCGTGGCTGCGATGGTCGATGGCTTGAGCAGGCGCGTGTGCACGGCGTTGCATCGAGCTTGCCCGTATTCATCGTCGGTATGCCGCGCTCCGGCACCTCGCTGGTGGAGCAGATCCTGGCCTCGCACCCGGCTGTGTTCGGTGCCGGTGAGTTGTCATTCTGGAATACCGCGATTGGCCCTGCTATCCACGGACGCGGACGCGCGCCGACGCGGTAGCACGGCACGGCAGGGATTATCTGGCACAGTTGCGAGGCCTGTGCGGCGATGCCGCCCGGGTCGTCGACAAGATGCCCGAGAACTTCCGCCATCTCGGGGTGATCCACGCCGCACTGCCCGGGGCGCGCATCATCCATATCAGCCGCAACGCCGTCGATACCTGCCTGTCGATCTATTTCAAGGACTTCAGGGCCTCGCTTGCCTACGCCACAGATCTGGGTGACCTGGCCCACGAATACCGAATGTACCGGCGGCTGATGCAGCACTGGCGCCAGGTGCTCCCCGCTGGTGCGATACTGGAGCTATCTTATGAGGCGCTGGTCGCGGAGCCGGAGCCGTGGACCCGCAGACTTCTCGAGTTCGTGGCGCTGCCGTGGGACGCGCGTTGTCTCGACTTTGCGGCCACCCGCCGCAGTATCGTGACCGCCAGCAAGTGGCAGGTGCGGCAGAAAATCAGCGCGGGATCCGTGGGGCGCTGGCGCCACTACGCGTCGCACCTCGCGCCACTGATACCCTTGCTACAGGAATAGTTCGCGGAATCGCAATGTCCGACACCAAGCCAGGCCGAAACGATCCGTGTCCATGCGGCAGCGGCAAGAAATTCAAACAATGCTGTGCGCAGCTCGAGGACCTGCAGGCGCGCCAGAAGACGGCCCAATCGATGCTCGCGGAAGCGAACCAGCTGACCCTGCTCTTGCGGGAGCGGCGCTTCGCCGAGGCCGAGCGCCGCGCGCGCGCGATTCTCGAGCAGCAACCCGCCCACGGACCAGCCTGGAAGGCGCTGGTGGTCTCTCTGCAGATGCAATCCAAAGACTCGTTGCCGGTGGCGCGCCGGGCAGCCGAACAGCTGCCGGGAGATCCGGAAGCCCACTACCACTTAGGCAGTGCGCTGCTCAATGCCAGGCGGCCGGAGGAGGCGCTGATCAGCTTTCACCGGGCGTTGTCGCTGGCGCCTGGGTATGTGCCGGCCCAGAGTGCCATGGGCAGCACGCTGCACAGCCTGGGACGGATTGAGGAAGCCGTCACCTGCTATCAGCAATTGCTGCGACAGAACCCGGGCTATGCAGAGATGCATAGCAATCTCGGCCACGCCCTGCGGCAGCTGGGACGGCCGGGCGAGGCGGCAGCAAGCTGTCTTCGCGCAATCCAGCTAAACCCGCGCCTTGCCGAAGCCCACAGCAATCTCGGCAATGCGCTGGGTGATATGGGCAAGAACCCCGAGGCTGAAAACTGCTATCGCCAGGCGCTGGCGCTCAAGCCGGATCTGCTCCAGGCCCAGGTAAGTCTTGCCAACCTGCTGCGTGGTCTGCGACGCCCGCAGGAGGCCGCGGACCTGTACCGTCATATGGCGCACTCTTATCCCCAACTCGCGATCGCTCATGTCGGGTTGGCGCGGGCGCTGTTCGATCTGCGCCGGCCGGATGAAGCCGTGGTCGAATTCCGTCGCGCCCTGGAGATCAATCCGCAGATGGCCGAGGTACACGACAATCTCGGGCATGTGCTGCGCGAGCTGCGACAGCCGCGCGAAGCACTGGAGAGTTGTCAGCGGGCGCTGCAGATCGATCCGAACCTCGCCGCGGCCCACAGCAATATGGGCAATGCATTGCTGGATCTTGGGCGACCTGAAGAGGCGGAGGCCTGCTACCGGCGCGCGTTGACTCTGATACCCAACCGCGCCGAGTTGTACAGCAACCTCTCACGGGTGCTGCTGGATATGGGGCGCGTGGATGAAGCCATCGCCAGCGGTCATCGCGCACTCGAGATAGATCCCAGCCTGCCCGAGGCGCACGAAAATCTCGCCGGTGCGCTGCTCAACGTCAACTTCGAAGAGGCCGTGTCACATTACCGCCAGGCTGTGCAATTCCGGCCCGATGACGCCGATCTGAATAACAGGCTCGGTACCGCGCTGCGGCTGCTGGGACGAACCAGCGAGGCCGAGACTTTCAGCCGCCGGGCGCTGGAATTGTCGCCGCAATTCGCTCCCGCCATGGCGACGCTGGCCGAAGCGCGTGCCGATCGGGGCGATTTCGCGGCGGCGGAGACGCTGTTTAATCAGGCGCTCGCGCTGGACGGCAACCTTGGAGACGTGTGGGTGGGACTGTCGCGTCTGCGTCGCTTTACGCGCGCTGATACCGAGTGGCTACGGCAGGCGGAGCGTGTGGCCGGTCAGTCGCGCCAGGCGCGGGAGCAGATCGCGCTGCGTTACGCCATCGGCAAATACTTCGACGACATCGGGGAATACGGCCGGGCCTTCGACAGCTATCAGCGCGCCAATGAGCTGTCGAAAGCGCATACCCGTTCCTACGAACGCGACCAGGTGACACGGCAGGTCGAAGAACTCATCGCCCGTTACCCGCAGGTCACGGCGCTTGAGGGCGCGGCGGTCACGACGCGAGCGGTACTGATCGTCGGCATGCCCCGTTCGGGCACCTCGTTAGCCGAGCAGATCCTCGCTTCCCACGCGTCCGTCTTCGGGGCAGGTGAATTGAACTTCTGGCACACAGCATCCGCCGCCCTGCGCGGCGCGGATCCAGGCGAGGAGCAGAGGCTGCGACAATTCGGCGCCGACTACGAGCGCCTGCTGGCGGAGCTGTCGGAGGGCGCGCCACGCGTGGTCGACAAGATGCCGACCAACTTCCTCGAACTCGGCCTGGTGCTGCGTGCACTGCCGGGCACGAAAGTCATCCACATGCAGCGTGACCCGGTAGACACCTGCCTGTCGATCTACTTTCAGGACTTCAGGTCCACGATCGCTTATGCCAACGACCTGGACGATCTGGTGCACTTTTATCGCGCCTACATGCGACTCATGCAGCATTGGCGAGCGGCGTTGCCGCCGGGGACGCTACTCGACGTGCCGTATGAAAGCCTGGTCGACGACCAGGAGACCTGGACGCGCAGAATGCTCGATTTCGTGGATTTGCCGTGGGATCCGGCCTGCCTCGACTTCCACCAGACGCAGCGCAGCGTCGTCACCGCCAGCAAGTGGCAGGTGCGACAGAAAATCAACCGCTCGTCGGTGGCACGCTGGCGCAATTATCAGGACTACATCGCGCCGCTGCTGGCACTGTCGGACTCCGCTGCCTGATCGCGCGAATTCGCGCGCGCAAAAAAATCGGGCGGCAGCCGAAGCTGCCGCCCGATGAGGTTTCCTCCCCAGTATCGAAGATCAGAAGGTGAATGTCGCCTTGGCGTAGTAGTAACCACCGTCGATGCCGAACGGTGACCAGATCGGCTGAATCTGCGCCGCGGTCGAATTGTTGTGCGCGAAAAAGCTTCCCAGCATCTGGCTGTTACGCAGCGGCGGGTAGCGATCGAACAGATTCAGTGCACCAACATTAACCCGGAAGTACTTGCTGAGCTTGTACCCGATATCGAGGTTGGTGATCGGAATCGTGCCGATGGTCGACTTGAAGTACTTGGGCAGGCCGTTGGCGAGCAGCGTGTGACCGCCGTCGGTTGCCCATTCGGCTGATGGACCGTAGAGCTTCTCCAGAACATTGACCGAGAGGTTGTTCCAGGTCCAGTCCGCTCCGGCACCGAATACGAACTTCGGACTGGATTCGGTCAGGTCGGAGATCGCGCGGGTGTCATACAGCGACTGGCCTGCGAACACCGCTGGGGTCAACGAAGCGGGATTGTTGGTCAACGCCGTGTCGGTGATCGTGCCCGTCAGCGAGTAGTTGACGTGACCGAGCGGATAGTCGACGCCGTACTGCGCCCCGATATCGAGGCCGCGCGTGCGCGTGTCCAGGCCATTGGCAAAGGTCTGTACGGCGACACCTCCGGAAGCGAGTACGACCGGATCGATCTGCCTGCCCTGGGCCGCGATCGCGGCGTTGATGGCAGTTGCTGCCGCCGACGGCATGCCGTTGACGTAAGTGGCCGAGATCAGGCCGGTAGCAGCGATGCGGTTGGTCAGGTCGATCTGATACAGATCGGCAGTGATGCTCATGGCCGGAAGCGGCCGCAGCACCACACCAAAGCTGTAGTTCCTCGACTTCTCGGCCTGCAGGCCATTGCCCAGGCCGAGCAGCTTGCCGCCCTTGGAGTTCGGTGGCAGGACGACCGTGGCGCTGGTCGGACCGACATTCGTGGACGAGAAGTATTCCTCGGCCAAAGTCGGCGCGCGGAACCCATTGCTGACCGTGCCGCGCACGGCGATCCCCGGCGTGAAATCGTAACGCGCCGTCAGCTTGCCGACTTCTGCAGAACCGAAGTCGCTGTAATGCTCGTAACGTCCGGCCAGGTCGACCCGGAGGTTCTCGATGGGCTTACCTGCCAGATCGACATAGACCGCCTCATTCTGGCGATTGTGGCTGCCCGCGTCGGTGGGCGCCAATCCGGCGAAGGATTGTGGGCCACCGGAGAGATAGGCCCCGGGAACGCCGGCGGTGATCTTGTATTCATCGACGCGATACTCGCCACCGACGGCTACGTTCAAAGGCCCGGCCATACCGACGTCGAAGTCCCTGTTCAGGTCGAGAGTCGAGGTCCACTGCGAGGCGGCCAAAGAGCCGTCATAGAAGTTGGACGCCGTCGGCAGCCCGTAGAGAGGGCTTGTGGTGTCGGTGTACGTATTGCCGATTGTATTGAGGGTGTATTCGAGCAGCTTGTCCTTGCCGTAGCTCGTCGCCAGGTCCCAGTTCCAGGTATCGACCATACCCTTGAAACCGAAGGTGCCCTGGTAGTCAGTCTCGTGCGTGCCCTCTTCCGGGTTGAATCCAAACGGAAACGGGTAGGTCGTCACGCCGCCGACCGTGGCCGAGATGCGCTCCGGAGTACGGTAATTCTCGAACGACGCCGCTTCCTTGTAGCCGTAACTCATCGTGGCGTAGGCCTCGATGTCCGGCGTGATGCCGACGCCGGCATTGATCATGGCCAGCCTGGAGTGTGTCTCGGCGTCGCCTTCGATGTGATTCAGGAACGGATATCCCTGAATCCCGGTCATGTTCGAATTGGGGTACGTGGTCGCCTCGTTGACGGCGCGCGGGTCCGCACCGGTGTGATCCGTGTGACCGTGGTTATGTACCTCACCCGTGATGTCGAAATAGGTATTGTCATCCGGGCCAAAGCCGGCGTTGCCGCTGACATCGCTGGTGAGGCCCTGATCGTCGAAGTTCCTGCCTGTGGTAGCTGAAACCGTGCCACCCTGGGTGTTCTTTTTCAGGATGATGTTGATGACACCGGCGATGGCGTCCGTGCCGTACTGCGCGGCAGCGCCCTCGGTCAGTACCTCGACGTGATCGATGGCGTCGACCGGGATGAAATTCAGGTCGGTGTTGGCGCCGCCCTCATAGGCCGAGCCTGAGTCCACCTGGATGTTGGCCGAGGTGTGGCGGCGCTTGCCGTTGACGAGGATGAGCACGTGATTTGGGCTCATGCCACGCAGCCTCGCCATCAGCGTCTGACCGGCCATATCGAAGCCGAACGCCTGCATCTGCAGCGACGGCACTAGCTGAGCCAGCACGCTCATGAGATCGGGATTGCCGGAGGCAGCTTTCAGCGCCTCCGTGCTAATGATCTGAACCGGTGCCGGGCTTTCCGCTGCCTCCAGGCCGCCTTGGCGCGTACCGGTCACGATTACTTCTGACAGCTCGGCGCCCTCCGAAGCCGTGTCCGCTGCCGCGACGGTCTGTGCGGCCCGCGCGGCGGAGGAAGCAGCGATGGCGAGCGCCACCGCGGCGGCGACGGTCGTGCATTGCTGCGTTCGAGTTGAGCCGATGTACTTTCTGGTCCGTAAGGTCATTGAGATCTCCCCATGCTTAATAGTTGCTGGCTGCCGCGTCATCCGACCGCGCCTTGTTCGGTTACTGCGGCCAATTAGCCGTCGTGAATACAAAAACTCCGCGTGGACTGGCGCATTGCAATTTCTTTACCAGCCGCCCATCTCGGTGTGGCGTGCGGGCCTCAGTCCATGTTCTAAAAAAGGGCATGTGTCGCAGAAGTTTATAAAATACCTTGGCTTAGCTGGCAAGAGATACTGTCAAACAATGCTTCCGAAGTGTGATTTTGGCGCGACGCGGGGGGTATCTGTTGTGGCAGAGCGACAGGAACCGTAGCGTCCGCACAACGGCCTGCCCCAAAATGGGGCGGAGGCTGCACAAAATGACGCAGTCAGCCGCTATTAGGCTCGTCGAGGGTCACGGGTTCGACCTGATGGAATTTGGTGTAGTCGAAGCGATCAATGCCGTCCGCTCCGACCGACAGAATATCGGCGAAGGTGTGATTCCAGCGAATGGCCGTGGACGAGTAGTGCTTGCGTGCCATGAGCGTCTGTCCGGTGCTCTCATCGGTTCCGGCCACGCTTAGCAGCAGGTTGGCCCGGCTCAGCATCAGTGAGTGTTCCGATTCCCCGTGGAGCGGACTCGATTCATCGATTACGTGCAGCAGGGTCCAGCCGAATGCAAAAATCGGATGCTGGCTTCGGCGCAACGGCAGATCGTAGAGCCGGCGCATCGGCAACCCTTCCACGGTGCGCTCGTCGCGGATCAGGCGCAGTTCCGCGTGCGCCTCCATGATGACATTCTGGCGTGCGTTGGCCGCTCGCAGCATCAGCGTCAGCAGTCCGTCCATCGGCCGGATGACGACATGGTCGGCAAACAGAAAGCGCGCGAACGGCCTGGAGAAACGCGCGAACATGATGCCCGCGATGAGCCCCACGCTCATCATCCCGATGAAGATTTCAATGGCTGCCAGGCTGTGGGCGAACAGGGTCTGCGGATGCATGTCGCCGTACCCGACCGTCGCCAGCGTCTCGACGCTGAAGAAGAAGTAACCCCAGTAGCCAGGCGGGTTGAGATTGGCGATGCCGCCCGGCTGCAGCCGGTAGAGCATCGCAAAGGTCACATTGAACAGCACGAACAACGCGGCGAAGCGCCCGAACAGCGCGGGCCAGCTGGCCGTCATGAACAGGTGATAGAGATCCTGCCAGATGCGGCGCGGCAGACCGTGGGTGACGAACTGCCGATCGCCCAGCGTCAGCCGTCGTTCAGTGTGTCGGCGAGGTGCCACGGGCGGCAGTTTAGGCGCGGCTCGCGAAATATTCCTGCAGCGACGCGACCCCGAGACGCTGGGCTTCGAACAGGCTCTCCAGGTGTTCGCGTGAGTTCACCAGCCCGCGCGCCCGCAGCACACCGGCCGCATCCACCAGCGCCGCGAAGGGCAGGCGATTGACCTGGTAACCCAGACCCAGCGGAGTGGAGACCACGTAGGGCACTCCATCCAGTCCCTGCTCGTTGACGAAGCGGCGCTGTTCGGCAAGATCGCCGTCGCTTGCCAGCACCACGTCCAGCCAGTCCTTCTCGTCCTTGCGGCCGGACCTGATGACCGGCAGCAGCGACTTGCATACGGGGCAGGTCGGCGAGACGAATACCAGCAGCGTGCTGCGGCCATCCTCTCGCGGCGCGCCCAGCCGCAGCGGCCGGCCCTGGAGGTCCTCGACATCGATCATGGGTGCGCGTTCACCGACGGTCAGTCCGCGGTTGAGCATGAGGGCGCCGGCGGGAGCGATGCGCTCGTGCAAAACCCCGAGCTGCCGCACCAGCGCCAGCACCACGAGCAGCAGCGCCAGCACCGCGACCCAAAGCAGCACATTGGAGATCGCCAGGGCGGTCATGGCGAGCCCTGCAGGGCTCGCGCCCGCTCCGACACTGTGCCCAGCCGGTCGACACACAGGTAGACCACGGTGGCGGCAGCGACGCCGAATGCGATCGTCACGCCGTCCACCCAGGTCATGGCACGGTTGCTCCATGGCCAGATCGCTATCCCCAGCAACAACGCCAGCACCAGATTGCGCCAGCTCATCCAGCCCGCGATCGGGCGGCGCTGGTCCGGGCCCCCGCAGCCGCAGGCGATGTCGCGACGGCCGCGATCCAGGTTCAGCGCGATGGCGCCGGCATAGCCCAGCAGCAGCAACGCGCCGGCGATGGCGCACACGGTACGCGTGACGCGTGCGAGCAGCCCCAGGGCCACAACCGACTCGCACAGCGGCACCAGCCAGGTGAGATGCCGCCTGGGAAGCTGCGGCAGCAGGGCGTAAGCGGCGAATGCGGCTTCGAAGTTCGCAAGGTTGAGCCATTTGTGCACGGCGGCGCTCGCGAACAGCACCGCAAAGGAAATCGCGATCAACGCGCCGAACACCGGATCGAGTTCCATGTCGCTATCTTAGGCCCTGGCGCCTGCGATCCCACCGGTCGCGCGCCTTGAGATACTGCATGGTGGCGCGCGCCCCGAGACGGGCGAAACGATGCAACCTCAATGGCTGGAGTGCGGTCACGGGATAGCCGATCTCATCGGCGGCAATCCCTGTGGCAAGTCGCGCCAGCAACCGACCCAGTGTGGTGGCCATGGCAATGCCACGGCCGTTATAGCCCACGCCGGCCAGCAGGCCGGGTGCTATGGCGTGCAGGTGGGGCAGGCGGTCGGCGGTGATCCCCACCAGGCCGTTCCAGTGATACTCGAACGGCATGCCCTCCAGCTGCGGGTAGATCTCGCGCACGGCCTCATAGAGGTGGCGCGCCGAGTGCGGGTTGGCGGTCTGATCGAAGGCGCCGCGCGAGCCCATCAGCAGACGGCCGCCGGCATCGAGGCGAAAGTAGCGCAGCAGGCGGCGCGTATCGGACACGGACTGCCCCTGCGGCAGGATCTCACGGCGCAGCGTTGCGGGCAGGGGCACGGTGGCAACCTGGAACGACGGCACGGTCACCAGGCTGCGTCGCAGCGGATCGAACAGCTCATTGGTGTAGGCACCGGTAGCCAGAATGACCGTCGATGCGATCAGGCTGCCGCGCGGGCTGTCGATTCGCCAGTCGCTGCCGCTTTGGCTAAGCCGGATCGCCGGACTGCGCACGTAGATGCTCGCACCGGCGCGGCCGGCTGCACGCGCGAGGCCGCGCACGTAGGAGAGCGGCTGCACCGTGCCGCCACGACGATCGATCCAGCCGCCACAGTAATGATCGGAACCAGTCAGGGCGGCTGTCTGGGCGCGATCGAGCAATTCCGCGCTGGCGCCGCAGCGGCGCCACTGCTCGACGCGCGCGCGGATCGGTACCAGCTCGCGCTCGGAGGTGGCCGGCTGGATCCAGCCCGTGCGCAGCGCATCGCAGTCGATGCCGTGCTTTGCGATCAGATCGAACACGAGATCCGGGCCGCTGCCGACGGTCTCGATGACTCTCGGGCCCAGTTGCGGTCCGAACCGGGCGTGCAGTTCATCCGGATCATATTTGACGCCCGGGATGACCTGGCCGCCGTTGAGGCCCGAGGCGCGTTCACCCACGTTCAAGGCCTCGAGCACGACGGTGTCGCGGCCGAGTTCAGCCAGGTGCAACGCCGCCGACAGCCCGGTGTAGCCGCCGCCAATCACGGCCACCTGGGCGCGCATTTCGCTGGTGAGTTCGGGAAAATCCGGACCGGCCGCTGCGGTGGCCGCCCAGAGCGGGCGCATCGGCGCCGAATCGATTGCCGGTTCCATGTATCGATAATCGATAATACTTAATCGTAAGATTCTGCCGGCAGACCCGGCACGGGTCAAACGCGGTGCAACGCCATCGGTGCGCGCTTTCGATTCGCGGATCGATGTGACAGACTCCTTGTAGCAACGGAGGCCGGCACTGCCGGTCGACTGGGGATTCTCGATGCGAACTCATCTGGTTGGTGCAGCACTGCTGTGCCTGCTTGGCTGCCCGGCGCTCCCGGCTGCTCCGCCCCTGCCCAGCGAGCATCTGACCGTCGAGAAGCTCGGGCCCAAAAACCCTCACTGGGTTTATGTCGTCGATGAGGCCTTCTTCAACGAAATCGATGCGCGCGTGCATCTGTTCGATGGGGATAGCTATCGGACGCTGGGCCAGATCGATGCGGGCTTCAACCCGGGCGTCAACCTGTCTCCCGACGGCGCGACCACGGTACTGACGACCACCTATTTTGCGCGCGGAGGGCATGGCGCGCGCACCGATGTGGTCGAATTCATCGACAACTCGACGCTGTCGGTCACCGGCGAGATCGTGCTGCCCCCGAAGCACGCCGATACGCTGCCGACGTACTTCAATATCGGCTACAGCAGCGACAGCCACTTTCTCTACGTCGCCTATGTCACGCCGGCCAGTTCCTTCGGCGTGCTCGACCCGGCAAAGAAGTCGGTGCTGGGCGAAATCGACACGGCTGGTTGCGTGCTGGTGATCCCGTCCGGCACTAATCGGGTGTCGTCGATCTGCGAGAGCGGGCGACTGCTGACCGTGACGCTCGATGCCGATGGTCATGAGGCCTCGCGCGCGATGTCGGAGCCGTTCTTCGATGCCGACACGGATCCGATCTTCGTGCAGGGCGTGCCGACTACGAATGGCTATCTGTTCTTGTCCTTTCTGGGCCAGGTTCACGAGGTGGACTTCACGGGTTCCCAGCCCGTGTTCGGTAAGCCATGGTCGATCGTGACTGCGGCGGACATCAAGGAGCACTGGCGGCCGGGCGGTCAGACCGTGGCCGCGCTGCATCGCGGGCTCGGCCGGCTGTACGTGCCGATGCATCGCGGCGGAGAGGGATCCCACAAGCAGGCCGGCACCGAGATCTGGGTGTTCGACATGAAGACGCACGAACGCGTCGCGCGCTGGCCGTTGGCCTCGCAGAAGATCGATCCGGTAGTCGCGATCCAGGTCTCGCAGGATGCCGAACCCATTGTTTTCGCGGCGACGGATAAATCGGACGTCGCGGTGCTGGATGCGCGCAGCGGGCGGCTGCGCCACCTGCAGAAGCAACTGGGACAGACCGCCTGGTTCTTCCTGAATCCCTGAAGGCATCACGATGCGCTCCATCGACCGACTGTTCGAAAATTCCTCACGCTCGCTGGCGCAGCGCACCTCGCGTCGCAGCGTTTTGGCGGGACTGGGGCGCCTGCTGATGGGCGCGGCCGTGCTGCCGCTGCTCCCGATAGATCGGGGCAGCCGCGCCGGAGCGGCCGAAGCCACTGCGGGCGACAAATCGGCGGCGGGTAAGTCGGCGGCCGACAATCCAGAGAGCTGCGAGTACTGGAAGTACTGCGCCATCGATGGCTTCCTGTGCTCCTGTTGCGGCGGCTCTTCGCATTCCTGTCCGCCGGGCACGGCGCCATCGCCGATCACATGGATCGGTACCTGCCGCAATCCAGCGGATAGCCGCGACTACATCGTCTCGTACAACGACTGCTGCGGTAAGACCAGCTGCGGCAACTGCGAGTGCAATCGCAACGAACGCGAGAAACCCATGTACCGCCTCTCGCGCAACAACGACGTCAACTGGTGCATGGCGAATGCAGACTCCAACTACCACTGCTCGGTGTCGGTGATCCTGGGCGTATCAGAGCAATGAGCGCTGGCGTTCGCGCGCCAGCCATCGTGCCGCTTGCACTGCTGTGCGCATCGCTGTGCCACGCCGCCGATTCTGCGTCGCCACGGTTCCCTGACGGAGCGCAGGCTTTTGCTGCCAATTGCGCGGTGTGCCACGGCCCGGCCGGCGCTGGCCAACCGGCGCTGGCGCCGCCGTTGCTGGCCAATCCGGCACGCTATGCGGCCGTGCCAGAGGGGCGGCGGCAGCTGGCGCTGACGGTGCTGTTCGGCATGTTCGGCGACATCACGGTCGATCAGAAGCACTACAACTTCAAGATGCCGGAGTTTTCGCTGCAGAGCGATGCCACGCTGTCGGCGGTGCTGAACTTCGTGGTGTTCGATCTCGCGCACGCCCCGGTCGATACCAGGCCGATGGAGCCGGCGGAGATCGCGGCCGAGCGCGGCGCTGCCCTGGATGGCGCGGCCGTGCGCGAGCACCGTGCCAGCGTGCTTGCAGGCCTCGGGGGCGGCTGAAATGCGTGCGCGGCGCTGGCTGATGGGCGCCGCCGCATCCGCGGGTCTCATCGCCAGTGCCTGGGGGAGTCCCGCCCAGGACTACATGCTCTATTGCATGGGTTGTCACGGCGCCGAAGCGCAGGGCGTACCGGGGAAAGTGCCGCCACTGGCGCATGCACTCGCGGATTACATGCGGACACCCGAGGGCAGGAACTATGTCCTGCGGGTGCCCGGCGCCGCCAGCTCGGTGCTGTCGGATGCGCAGCTGGCCGCGGTGCTCAACTGGGTCGCGCAACGTTTCAGCGCGGCGCAGCTTCCAGGTGATGTGTCCTGGTTTACCACCGATGAGGTATCGCGGGTCCGGCACATCCCGCTCGTCGATGTGCTCGCCACGCGGCGCGAAGTCGTGCGCGGGCTGGCCGCCAGCGGTGATGCGCCCGGGCTGGATTACTAAGAGTAGCGCGGCAGCAGTTCGTTGACGGCGCGATCGGCCTGATCGATGGCCGAGTCGGTGTAGGCGGCGGCACCGGAATCGGAGTTGGCAATCGTCACGCGGCCGAAGGGCGCGCGAGCGATGACGTTGGCGCGCTGTTCGGGCGGCACCTCAGGGTCCCACAGCGGGTTGTACTCGGGTGCATAGCCGTGCGGCCAGCGATTGACCGTGATGGCTTCGATATCGCGCGCCGGATCGAAGCCACCGCCCTGGAGCATGCGCGCCAGCTGATCACGAATATTGCGCTCGAAGGTGGCGAAAGGTGTCGCCAGCAGTTCGGCGCGACCGGCCTTGTTCTGCTCGTGTTCGCTCAATCCGGGGTGAGTCGGCACGCGCAGCATGCGCAGCAGCATCGGCTGATCGGGCGTCGCCGGGCTGTGATAGCCGCCGATGTTCACACTAGGATTCAGACGCACGGTCGAGTGGTAGCAGCCCGGGGCATAGATCTGTTCTACCTTAAGCTTGCTGAACGCCTGCCAGTCGCGTAGTGCGACAGTGGTGTAGACCAGTGGCGATTTGACCAGCTGGTGCAGTGCGGCTTTCTGCGTCTCGGGCAATTCCGGCAGCAGGTACGGAATCATGGCGTTGTAGCAGGCCAGCACGCAGCCGCGCGCGCGCACCGTCTGCACGCGGCCGGCTTGCACGTAGCGCACCTGCACCTCGCGCGCACTGGAAGGATCACCCAGGTGCTGCGCTCCGAGCACGATGCTGCTCAATCGCAGCCGTACCCGGGAGGCGGGACGGTCCAGCCGCCCATAGTCGACGCGAGCGGTGACCACATCTTCGGCGCTGCTGCCCGGCACCGCATCCGGCAGCAGTCCGCGCACCAGCAGTCGGGCCACAGTCGCGTTACCGTCAGGAAAATGCAGCGTGGCCGAGCCGCCTGTGTCCTTGTAGCCCGAGGGCGTGTAACCCATTCGCGCGATCGAGCCGCCCTCGAGGTGCATGCCGCGAAATCCGGGCAGGCCGAAAGCCCAGCAGTCCAGCGCCGACACCGCATCGATGCCTACGGCCCACTCATCGTGGCTCCTGGGCTGGTAGTAGGCGAGGACCTTCGGCTCGACCTTGACCATGTCACGCAGGAAGTCCCGGTAACTGATGCGCGAGAGTTGCAGTTTCTTGTCCGCGGACGGCACGCCCGGCAGGTAATCGACCGAGCCCTCCTCGATGCGCTGGATATCGGCGCGCGCGCGCGCCGAGAGCGGGGCGTGCGCCAGCGTGTGTGCGAGCGGTGCGCTGCCCAGGCCGACGGCCAGGTGGTCGGCGCCAAAGGTCTCGCGATCGAAGAAGGCACTGCGATGCATCCCAAGGCCAGTGTAGAACTTGTGGTTTTCCACCTTGCGGCTGAGCGCTTCGACATCGATACCGAGTTCGCGGATCAGGCCGGCGGACACGGCGCTGTAGGGACGCGGGCTGTCGATCTCGAGCGTGCCGCCGTTGCAAAGCTGCAGATCCTCGCGCAGGTGAAATTCATTGCGCTTGGCGTGGCCGCCGAAGTCATCGTGATTATCCAGGATCAGGATGCGCGCATCGGCGCCGTGCCGCGCCCGAAAGAAATGCGCGGCCGACAATCCGCTGATGCCACCGCCGACGATCACCAGGTCGTAGGACTCGCCGGTGTCGCTGCCGGCACCCTCATCGCGCCCATCCCGCAGCGCGTGCGCCGCCTCGAACGATCCGGGGTGGCTGCCGCGCATCCCGGTCAGTATCGGCGGATAGTAGCCGGGCTGGTCCTGCGGCGCGGTTGCGACTGCGGACATTAGTTCATCCGCGTGTGCCCGCAGCAGCGGACCGCACAGTGCGCTGGCCGCACCGACCAGGGCGCCCTGCAGAAAGTCGCGGCGCGGAATCGCACGATCCTCGCCGAGCCGCCGATCCAGCGGCGGCCGCTGGTCACGGCCCGACATAGCGTCGCCCCCCGGCGTTGTCTAACTCAGAATTTGAACACCGCGGTAACGCCGAAGGTCAGCGGCCGGTACGAGATATTCCGATACAGCGGGCTCGCCAGCGGCACACCGGTGTTCGGATCGTTGGTCATGACCTCGTGATTGGAGTTGAGCAGCTGGTGGCTGTTGGTCAGGTTGTCGGCAAACAGCGATAGCTGCATATGATTGATCTGGGTGCCGGCGCGCATCGACAGGATGTGCTGGCTGAACAGCGGCAGCGTCAGGGATGGCAGGTTGGAGGCACCTGCATCGTACTGGCCGGTGCGCGAATCACGCGAGGCCGGGAGCCACTTCTCACCGCTGCTCCATTCGTAGTCCATCCGCACGTAGGAGGGGTGATCAAAGGCCGTGAACTTGTATTGCGGGCCCAGAGTGGCCGTCCATGGCGGCGTCGCGGTGCCGTTTTCACCGACGATGGCATCGCCCGAGGCGACCACCGGCGTCTGGCCGGGCCCCGAGAGGCCGATGAAGGCATTCTCGGTGTATTGGGCATCGGTGTAGCCGAGCGAGGTCTCGAGGCTGGCTCCGTAGCCGAGGTCGAAGTCGGCCTGGATATCAAAGCCCTTTGCCACGGCCTTGCCCAGGTTCTGCGTCCACTGAATTTCGCAGATCGGCGGCACCACGTTCTGCTGGATGTCGTTCCACCGGATGTAGTAGATGCTGGTGTCGAGCTGCACCGCGTGGTTGATGTTGTTCTTGGCGCCCACCTCGAAGCTCTGCACCGTGTCCGACTTATAGGTCGGCGGCGCGCCGGTGATCCCAAGGTTGATGAAATCCTGGCCGCAAACCGCGCCACCCGGCACATTCGGGTTGCCGCCGCCGGGACGGAAGCCCTTGGCGTAGGTGAAGTAATACATGTTGTCCGGATCGGCCTGGAACTGCAGGCCCACCTTGGGCGTGAAGGGCGTCTGGCTGGCGGAGTTGTTGGCAGGGCTGGGGCCGCCATTCTGAGGACCGTCGGACAGGCTCTGGATGGCGAACTGCGTGTAGGCCACGCGACCGCCGAGCAGCAGCTTGAGCTTGTCCGTCAGCTTGATGTCGGCCTCGCCGAAGCCCGCGAACTGGCGGTCATGGCTCACCAGTCGATTGAAATACGAATCGCCGTACGGCAGCACCGAGCTGCCATCCGGATTGGTAGGCGTGCCGAAGTACTCGGCGATCGGAGTACCGAATTCCTGCTCCCAGAACGTATCCGCCATCGGATCGTGGATCTGCTCGAAGCTGAATTGGCGGTTCACCGACATGAAGAATCCAACCGTCCAGTTCACGCGCGAATCGGCGTCCGTATTCTGCAGCCGCAATTCCTCGGTGAAGTTGCGCTGCTGGTTGGTCACCGTGTTGGGCGCGCGGTAGTTGGTCAGTCCGGCCGGCAGGTGTAAGCCGCTGCCATCGATCAGGGGGAATCCCGGTATCAGGTTGCCGGCACCTGCCGGATTGGTCTCGTCCGCTCCGATGGACTGGTAGTAACTCAAATTGTAGAGCGTGCCTTCGTAGTCGCTCTGATCATTGCGGTGAAAATAAGCAGTGGTCGAGATCAGCCGCACGGGGCCCGCATCCAGCTGCACATTCAGGGATGGCACGAAGAACACATCCGGCTCGGGACTGGCGGTGGGGTTGGCACTGAGGTAGTGGTTGCTGCCCGGATCCGAGTAGGTCGGCCACCAGATCGTGACGTCGTTGCGCTGACGATCCTGGTAGAAAAAGCTCGGACTGATGGTGAGCGAGTCGGTCGGCTTCCAGATGGCTGCAAAGCGCGCCGCGGTGGTCTCATCGTGATTGGCGTTGGAATCAACCACCGCCAGCGAGGTGGGGTCGATGCGATCGATCCAGCCGCCATCGCGCCGGTAGTAGACGCTGGCCTTGACGGCCAGCACGCCATCGATGAGGGGCGTGCCGCCGGAGATGCCGGCTTCGTAGCTCGGCGATCCGTTGAGGGTGTAGCCGCCTTCGGCGCGCGCGTACAGCGTCTGATTGTGCATATCCGGTTGGCTGGTGATGTAGCGCACCGTGCCGCCTTCGGATCCTGCGCCGAACAGCGTGCCCTGGGGGCCGCGCAGGATTTCGATGCGATCGAGATCGAAGACCTTGATCAGCGTGTCATCGGGATTGAATCCGAGGGCGCGCATCTGGATCGGCACGTCATCGATGTAAATGCCGGTGGTGCCGGAACCGCCTGATGATGCGATGCCGCGAATGGAAATGGCATTGGTTTCGCCGTTGTCGAAGGATACGCCCGGGGTGAACTTCACCACATCGGCGAAGTCCTTGATGCCCTTCAGATCCATGGCATCGCGTGTTTCGACGCTGACGCTGATGGGAACCCGGCTCAGGGATTCTTCCTGCCGCGTCGCCGTCACCGTGACTTCCTGCAGCACCGATCCGCTGTCCTCGTCAGCGGCCGTCTCAGCCGCGGCCCAGCACACCCACGGAATGCATGCCAGCGTGACGGCAACGGTCCTGGCGCCTGTGACAATCGTGCGGCGGATGCCGGTTCCGGGTCTCGAGGTGGGTCGCATGATGTCTCCCTTCTTCTATCGCGTATTCGTTCTCACGCCGCCATTCGGCACATCCGGGGTGCAACGGAGCGCGTCCTGCAGCATTGCCGCTCAGTCATGGTGCGCGCGTTGCGCCTGCGGCCTGTTATCGGTAATCGATGCGTACTTATCGGCCTGATTACTCTAGGCCAGTGCATCGTGAGGCGTCAACGCGATCCGCCGCCCGCGGCACGTGCGGTTTCGATCAGCAACGGCGAGAACTTCGCCCGCAGTTCGGCCAGTTTCCAGCGACTGGTGGGCGCCGAGACATTGACAGCGGCTATTGGCAGGCCGTCATCGCCCAGCACCGGCGCGGCGATGGTGACGTCACCGCGATAACATTCCTGGTCGGACCAGGCGTAGCCGGCTTTTCGGGCGGCATCGATGTGCTCGAGGATCGCATCCGGATTGACGAGGGTCAGCGGCGTGAGCTGACGGAGTGGGGAGCGGCGGACGATGCGCGCCGCCTCGGCCGCTGGCAGTGCCGAGAGAAAGGCCCGACCGGATGCCGTGCAGTACATCGGCAGGCGCCGGCCGACCGGCATGTGCCAGAAGAACCGCTTGTGGCTCGGAAAGCGCGCCACGAACACCATGTCGGTATCGTCGGGTTCCGAGAGACTGACCGACTCTCCGGTCGCCTGGTTCAATTCCACCAGGGGAGTGGTGGCGTGTTCGACGATCGGGTGGCCCGACAGATACGCATTGGCCAGGGTCAACGTGCGCGGCGTCAGCACCCAGCGCTTGATTCGCAGGTCGCGCGCCAGCAGTCCCAGGCGTTCGAGTGTGTGTGTGCAGCGCTGCGCCGAACTCTTGGTGACTCCCACCGCGGCCGCGATTTCGCTCAGGTTCAATGCGCGGCGGTCGGCGCCGAATGCATCGAGTATCGCGAATGCTTTCTGCACCGATTGATTGAACAGCGGGTCGCGCGCACCGGTAGGGCGCGGCTTGCGCGCGGGGCGCTTGGGTGTGGCGCGCTTACGGGGTGGTTGCACGTGCGCAGTTCGCAAGCTAAAGGCTATCGATTATCGATTCTCTATCGGAAGGAATCCAGCGCCCGCTGCCAGGCCGCAGGCTCGGTCAGGGCCACGAACGCGAGCCCGGCCAGTGCGCCGTCGAAATGCGCGGCATGATTGATGCGCCCGTGCGGATGGCGCGTGGAGTAGAAGCTGAACAGCAGGTAGCACACCGCGAACAGCGGCGCCGGAATCGGCACGGGAATCGGCAGGATGAAGATCGACTGACGGGGGAAATACACGATCGCGGCAAACAGCACGGCCAGGATGGCCCCGGAGGCGCCGAGGCTGGCGTAGTTCGGGTCGTTGCGGTACCGGATCCAGGTCCCGGCATCGCTGATCGCCAGTCCAAACGCATACAGCGCCGTGAGCCGGATCGACCCGATCACGCGTTCGAGCGGCCGGGCGAAGAACCAGAAGGTCATCGCGTTGAGCAGCAGGTGCGACAGGCTGGCGTGCACCAGCGCGCTGCCGATGGCAGTCCAGTACTGGCGCGAGCGCAGGAACCAGTAGGGCCGAAACAGGTTCCATTCGATCAGGCGCGGCGCAAACCAGAGCCCGGCCAGGCTCGTGATCACGGTGAGCGTCAGAATGATGAGGGTGGCCATGGATTTAGCGGCGTCGCAGCGCCAGCGCGATGCCACCCGCGCAGGCCGTCACGCCGATGAAGGTTTCGACATGCCAGCGCAATTGCTCGAATACCGTCGAGAGCAGCAGCGCGACGATTGGAATCGCCACGGCCGTATAGGCGGCGCGATCGGCGCCGATGCGGCCCATCAATGTCAGGTAGGCGCCAAAAGCCAGGGCTGAACCGAATAGCGCCAGATACAGCAGCGACGCCACATAAGGCCAGGAGAGCTCGAATAGCAGCGGCTGGCGGCTTGCCAGTGCGATGCCGAGCACGAACAGGGCACCATAGAACATCGACCAGGCGTTCAGCTGCAGTACCGGCATGCCACGCCGATGGTTGCGCGTGGCCACCAGATTCCCCAGCGAGGCGACCAGCGTGGCGCCCAGCGCGATCAGCAGACCGCGCAACTCATTGCCGCCGCCCGAAACCGTCAGCAGTTCGCGCCCGAAAATCAGTGCCACGCCGGCGACGCCGAGTGATGCGGCAACGATGGCGATCGGCCGGATCGGCAGTCCGAAGCAGACCCGCATGCCGATCGCGTTGAGAAATACCACCAGCGAGAACACTACCGCGACCAGGCCCGAGGTCAGGTACTGCTCGGACAGGTAAACGCCGATGTAGTTGAGTCCGAACAGCAGCAGGCCCTGCAGCGCGATCCAGGCGTGGTCGCGCCGGGTGAATCGCAATGTGCGGCCGCGCCACAGGGCATAAACGGCCAGCATCAGCGCCGCCAGTCCGAATCGCCACGCCACCGACACCACAGGCGGCACCAGCCCGAGCTGGAACTTGATGACCAGCCAGGTGGAGCCCCAGATCAGCGTCGTGATCAGGTAGAGCGTGATATTGCTCATTGCTCAGGAAACGCTCTCCGCGCTGTAGCGCGCCAGCAATCCGCTGCGCACCGTGTAGCGGTGCACGGCCGCGAACAACAGGCAGGCCAGCAAGACGTAAAGGGCGGCGAGCGCGATGCTGATGAAGAGCGCTGCAATCTGGATGCTTTCTCCCGCCACTACCGCGCGCATGGCCTCGAACACATAGGAGGGAGGCAGCAGATGGCCGACCCCGCGCATCCAGGCCGGCAGGGTCGAGAGCGGGTAGAACACGCCAGCGAACGGCGAGAGCAATGCCGGGATCGGCCAAACCAGCCATTCGGAGGCCGGCCCCAGGCGCAACACCATGGCGCTGGCGATCACCCCGAGGGCAATGCCGAACAGGAAAAGTACCAGCAGGAACGGCAGCAGCAGCACGCCGAGCGCCGCGAACTGCAAACCAAATACCGCGGAGGCGATGATCAGCATGACGATGAGGCCGATGAAGCTGGTGGTGACGCCGGTCAGGACCAGCCCGGCCAGGTACTCGGAAATCAGCATCGGCGAGGCGAATACATTGATCAGGTTGCGCGACCAGATGTCCTCGAAAAAGGCCATGGTCACCCCCTGCATGACACGCGTGAAGAAATCCCAGAACAGCACCGCACCGAGCAGGCTGGCGGTGAAGTTGACGCGGGCCGCGGCCACGCCGTTGAGGTAACGCGCGATGAAACCCCACAGCACGATGTCGACCGCCACCCAGGCCACCATCGGCATGATCCGTACCGGGCTGCTGCGCATCAGGTAGATCTGTCGCAGCGCCACCGCGGCAATCGGGCGCAGCTTCATGAGCCGCGGGCCGGGTGCGCGAGCGGCTCGCGCGCCAGTCGTATGAACAGCTCCTCCAGCGTGGCGGCCCCGTGCTGCTGTGGCAGCGCTTTCGGATCGCCTTCGAGCAGGATCCTGCCATGCGAGACGAACAGCACCCGGTGGCAGGTTTCCTGCACTTCATACATGTTGTGCGAGGTCCACAGGATCCCGCAGCGGCCGGTGGCGGCCATGGCGCGAATGCGGGCGCGGATCAGATCCGCTGCGGAGGGGTCGAGTGAGGCTGTGGGTTCATCGAGCAGCAGCAGCCGGGGCTCATTCAGCAACGCCTTGGCCAGCGCCAGGCGCGTCTGCTCGCCTGACGACAGCACGCCGCTGCGCGTATTGCGCAGGTGCGTCAGCTCGAGCTCTGCCAGCAGCGTTTCGATGCGGGCGTTCAGGCCAGCGACGTTGTAGAGCAGCCCGAAGAAGCGCAGGTTCTGATGCACGGTGAGGTTGCCCGGCATCGTGGCGTATACGGCGGCAAAGTTGGTGTGTGCCATGGCCCGCGATCGGTGCCGCGCGATGTCGATCCCTTCAATTTCGACGCTGCCCGCGCTCGGCCGCAATATCCCGAGGACCATATTGATCGTCGTGGTTTTGCCGGCGCCGTTGGGTCCGAGCAGGCCGACGATTTCGCCGTGACGGACCTGGAAGGACACATCCTCCACGGCGCTGAGTTCGCCGTAGCGCTTGCACAAATGGGAAGCCTGCAGCGCCAGCGTTGCCATGGATCAACACGTCGCTGTGAGCCGCGCTGTCGCGGCTTACTTCGGCTCGGTCCCGGGCTGCGCGTCCTCCATCGGATAGGTCTTCACCGCACTCGAGTTCGCCGGCGGCGGCGCGGGCGCTGCCGCGGCCGGTGCCGGGGGGGTGCCAGGGCCGGTTGGGGGGGTGGCGCCGCCATTGGCGCTGGAGGCGACCGAGGCCAGGAAGCGTCGCGTCGACTCCGCATTCGAGGTCACCTTGCCGCCGGTGATCTCCGTGGTGGTGACTTCATTGCTGTGGTAGTAGGTGTCGTTGGCGTGGCTGTCGAATGCGATCACCGTGCCATCGAGCGCCACGCCGGCAAACAGCCCGCGCGAGCGCGAGTAGGAGTAGATCTCCGCATTGATGCCCGCAGCCGCTTCGCCCTGGCGGCCCACCGGTCCGGCGGCCACCGAGGCATCCGCGCCCAGGGTGAATTTGCCGCGCGCGAAGTTCTCGACGCTGCGTGCCGTCGCAAATACCAGCACCACATCGGTCGAGGTGGCGCCCACCTGCCAGCCGACGCTGCCGCCGGTCAGGGAGATGAAGATCGGGTTGCTGAACCGCCCGGAGGCATCGCGCACGGTCAGAACACCGTTACCGTGGCGCCCACCGAACACGAAGGCGGCCTTGATGACCTCGGGAATTACCGCGACGCCATAGGCGCGCTGCATGAGCCAATCCGGCACATTCTGGTCCGGCGTGGCGCGCAGCTCATCGAGCACCTGCGTGGCTGTGATCAGCCGCGCTTCCTCTCGCCCCGCTTCGGCCGCCTGCGTAAAAGCGCCTGGCAGCAGCGCAAACAATGCCACGGCGCCGAGCCGGGCGCCCAGGGAAGAGTATCGGTTCATGAATCGCCTCCGCTGCGATTGGGTCAAGGAGGCGAATAATGGTTCAGTACCACAAGGAAATAAAGAACTGAGTGACGTTGGCGTCGTAACCGTACAGCGGCACACCCTCGGTACCGCCGCCCACGACGTAGTTGTGGAAGTCGTTGTAGCCGATGTGCATGCGGTCGTAGCTGAGGTTGAGCGTGCCCTTTTCGATCCAGCGGGGCCACGAGGGGTGAAATTGCCAGCTCGCACCCAGTCCCAGCGTCAGATCGTGGTATTGGGCCAGTTCGCGGTCCCG
The DNA here is from genome assembly GCA_963819195.1 of uncultured Gammaproteobacteria bacterium. Classification (GTDB taxonomy): domain Bacteria; phylum Pseudomonadota; class Gammaproteobacteria; order Steroidobacterales; family Steroidobacteraceae; genus FEN-1191. The sequence goes on along the minus strand of CAWFVL010000003.1, from coordinate 595,714 downwards.
CGACATGAAATTCTGCGAGTCCTCGAACGGGAACAGATCGCCATAAAAGGTGGCCGCCCGCTGCTTGTAGTAGCGCACGGTGCCATTGAGGGTCCATGAGGTGGAAATGGGCTGCGTATAGCCGGCCCCGATGGTGTGAGCGAGGATGCCCCAGGTGTCGTGGTAGATGCGGTAGTTGCCGTCCAGCGCGGCGTGCCAGGGCAGGTAGTACTTAAGTTGCAGCGAAGCGGCATTGCCGGTGCGCGTGTTGGGCGTCACCTGGTTCTCCGTCTGCACCAGGCCTTCCGGATTGATGTAGCGCGCCGAACGATAGGGGCTTTGCAGGTAGCCGTCGCTCTCGTCGGTTTCGACGTTCAGGCTCATGAGCAGGTTGCGCGTCAGGATCTGGGAGATGCTCGCCTGCCAGTTGCGGTGATCGGCATCGCCGATCCAGGTCGTCATGCGCCCGCCGTCCGCATAGTGCCCGTTCTGATAGCTGTCCTCGCCCACCTTGTCCCAGCCGCGCGTATAGCCGAACGATATGGTCGTCAGATCGCCGAACATCGACTGGCTGACCGAGAAAAAGCCGGTGTTTGACTTGTAGTCCGGTTCATTGCTCTGGATAAACCCAAGGCTGTAGGTGGTGTTGCCGTGCAGGTAATCGGCGCTGATGCTGCCCTGACGGCGCGTCTCCTTGTAGGGACTGGCGGTCGACAGCACATCGACCGAGGCGCTGGAGATCATGTCGACGTAGTAATTGGCCGCGAAGGACAGCGAATCGTTGACCGATTTGCGTACCAGGATCGAGGGTCCGTCCACGGTGACGCCGCCGCCCTGCCAGTCGTGCCAGAGGAAATCGGCACGATCGTCGGGCAGCACCGCCGCGTGCCCCACCGCGGCGAGCGCAAACAGCGCCGCCATCAGTGTCCGCGCCCTAATGCCTCGCCGTCCGGTCATTTAATTGCAGCCGCAACCGCCGCCGACGCTGCCGGTCGCCCCGCGGGCGCCTTCGCGCACTTCGAACACGTGGTCGAGGTAGACATCGGAAACCGGATTGCGATCGAAGGACATGATGGGATCTGCCAGGTGCTCACGCTCGTACGGCTTGACCCAGGGCTTGATCGAGCAGGCCGACAGCAGCGTGGCCGCCACGGCGGCGGCCGCGAAGGCGCTCAAGGTGCGACACGGATTTCCCAGCACGCTTACTCCCGCACCAGCGATCGGATCTGGTCCTGGTACTCGCTTTCATCGCCCGGTTTATAGCCCTGATGGACATAGCGCACCTTGCCCGTGCGGTCGAGGATCACCGTGCTCGGCATTCCCGGCACCGCGTACAGCTGGCTGACCTTGCTGTCGGGATCGAAAAGGATGGGAAACGATACCGGCGTGGCCTTGAGGAAGCCCATGGCGTCACCGGATTTGGGCTCGACGTTGACGCCGAGCAGCGTGAATCCCGCGGGCTTGTACTTCTTATATAGCTGCTCGAGCACCGGCATTTCCTGGCGGCACGGCCCGCACCAGCTGGCCCAGAAATTGATGAGCACGACCTGTCCCTTCAGATCGCTGAGCGAGAGGTCGGTGCTGGTCGAGGAATGGAGCTGGAAGCCCGGCGCTGGAGATCCTGGAGCGATCGAGGCCGCTGAAGCGGACCAGCTCAATGCCGCCGCCAGGCAGCAGCCCAGCAGGCGCGTTGCGAGCGCGGTTCGAGGTGCGTGGGCGGTCGGTTTCATGTCCGTCTCCGTTGACTAAAAGAAAACGGTCGCACCGATGGTGGCCTGAAGATTGTTCTTCAGCTGCTCAGTTCCCGTAACGTCGGATCTGAATACCAGGTCCTGCACGTCGATATGCAAGGCCAGCCAGTCCGTCGGCAGCACTCTGAATCCGGCACCGAAATTGACGGTGAAGTTCTGATCACCCGCGAACTTGACGCTGCCTATGCCGCCAATCATATAGAACGAGCTGGTCATGGCGAGATTGCGACCGATGAAGACCTCGCCCGGCAGCAAGTTGTAGCCCAGTGAGAGGTTGTAATACGTGAAGCGCCTCTCAGCATCGGAAATGAGCTGGACGTTGCTCAACGTCTCGAAACTCGTGAAGCCCGCCTTGGCGCGTCCGTAGGTGGCTTCGGCGAAGAAATCCTCGCTTATGTGGTAGTCCAGTCGCACTCCGGCGACGGGTTGCGCGCCGAAGTCCTGGATGGATAGTTCGCCATAGTAGGCGCCCAGTTCGACGTTGCTCGGTCGGATCGTCGGTACCTTGATGGTGCGGCGCTCCACCTGCGGGTCGATCACGCTGGGCGGTGGCGCATTGACGTCCGGCGCCGACTCGGAGTTCGCGTCCGCCTGCGCGCCCTGATCCGGCTTGGCATGGCGGTGAAACACCGAGCAGCCGCTGCTACCGAGCGCAACGAAGCTCAGTAAAAGAATGCAAACCCGAATTTCCATTCGTTCTTGACCTCGTTGCTGTTCTGGTTCGTGAAAACCTCGTGACCCCGCAATTCTCCGCGCAAAAACAGTCGCCGGCCAAGGTAATAGCGCACACCCACCCCGACATAGGCGGTCTGGTTGTTCGCGCTCAGTGCCTGGGCCAGGGTCGCCTTGGGTTCCACATGTTCATAGCCGCCTCCCAGCGTCACGAAGGGTGAGAAGCGCCAATTAGGCATGAAAACATGACTGAATCCGACATCGATCAGGTAACCATTGGATAGATTGCCCAGGTACTGCGACGCGGACACCTCCACCTTCAGGTTGTCGGTCAGCGACAGCGCCTGGTAGGCCGAGATCAGCGTCGCACCCTCGTAAGCCCCCCCGAACGCCCCGCTTTCCCAGCGATGCGAGGCAAAGCCCGCACGATCGCCGAGGTTGATCGTGAACGGCGTACCGTCGGCAAGGGTGGTGAGCATCAGATCGCGTTCGTATGCCCATCCCTCGACCCCGCGCTCGGTACGAACCTTGAACCATTCAGTGCGGCGCATCAGAACATCGACCGCCTCGCCGCGTGCCACCACCTGGGCCACGGGGTAGCCGCGGCCAGGGCCGGTATGCAGCTCCAGGTAGGGCTGTGCCACGAACAGCTGCAGGTGGTCGCGCGCACTCGCGGGCACCGTCGCCAGCAGCGCGAGGAGGGCGACAGCGAGGAGAGGAGCGACCTTAGTTGGCCAGCGGCGCGTCGAAGGGGTTGTTGTAATACTGCGCTCCAATATCCACCCACTCTGACAAGAGCCGCAGCTCCGCAGCAGTCATAAATCCGGCATGGTTCACCGTCCCCGTGACGCTGCAACCCATATTCACGCCTTCCAGCGTCAGGAAAAAGCACGACGCATTGGCGCTGCCGGGAACCATCGATCCGGGTACTGCCACGCCGGAGTCTACCAATTGATTGGTGGTGTTGAGTGAAAGAACGTCATGAGAGCCGACCAGCTGCGTGTACGCGCGGTCCTGCGCGGTCGCGCTTTGCGCGGGATCGGCGTCAAGCTGCAGGTTGCCGTCCGGCGCCACCGGCACGGTAGCAGCGCCGACGGTCGTGGTACGTGTGGAGGTGTGACAGTTGGTGCAGGTGTTCGCCCCGCGCGGATCGACCGTAACGTCGCCGCGCGTGAGGCTCCAGAGCGGATTGATGATCGTCGGGTAGTCGATGATGCTCAGGCAATAGCCGGACCACACCGCCTGGCAGGAAGGCACGATGGGGAGATTGCTGGTCAATGCGCTGTAGGTGAGCGCGATCGGCGCATTCGGCCCGGTGAGGTTGGTGTTGCCGTCACCCCAGGCATCGTTGAAGACCACATCGCCGCTGAGGCTGGCCGCGCTGTAGGCTGCCGTCGGATTGGAATTGCAGCTGGTGGCGCCCACGAGTTCCTGGGCCATGGTGCTGCCGGCGCATAGACTCAATGTCGGTACGCTGCCATTGCCCGCCGCGGTGAAGGTCGCTGCCTGTCCTTCGTTCAGGGCGGTGAACAGACCCGGGCGCCCGTGCGAGCGGCCGCTGACTTCCACCGAGACCCCGTCCGTGCCGGTGACTACATTAGCGGCCTGCGGCGTGTGGCAGCCGTTGCAGCTGAGCACTTCGCCCGGCTGCACCGTCAGCCAGGAGCGGTGGCGGGGAAATCCGGGCAGTGCGCGGGCATTGGCATCGAGCACCGTGATCTGGAAGGCGACGTTGGCCGGCACCATGACGCGAACCGAGCCATCAGGCTCGATGGGGACATAGCCGATGAGCTGCCTCATATAGCCCACCGAACCGTTGAGCGAGAGGCCGCGGTCGAACTTCGGGAAGCCATCCATGAGATTCGGATCGCCGAAGACCACCGCCTTCTCGATACGCAGAAAGCGCGCCGGGCGGCTGGAAGCATTGGCGATCGCCACTGCCGACAGATCCGCGTTGGCCCCCAGGCCCGCGGCCACGCCGTCGCGGTCGTAGACACTGCGGATGTCGAGGATGCCGAAGGAAGGGTCGAAAGTGCTCGGCACCGTGCTGTCGACCGGGCAGCTGGCGTTGGTCGTGCAGGGTACCGTGCGCGGCTGCAGTGAAACGATGTCGCTGACCATGACGCCCTCAACCGGGGAGAACACCGGCTTGAGCGTGCTGTCGTTGAAATTCAGCAGCCACGCGCTGTAAAGCGGCGGGGCCAGCGTCACGGTCGCATTGGCCTGGTTGGCCAACGCCAGGTTGGCGGAAGTGCAGGGCAGCAGTTTGCCGGTCGCATCTATCAACCGGCACTGGTTCCAGCTGACGAGTACGCGGTTGGTGCCGTCCCAAAGCGGGAACGCCGAGTTGAAGCGGCCGCCGGGAGAGGGGACTGGAACGCCGTTGGCGGTCTGCGTGCGCACATCATTCTGCGTCGCGGTCTGCTCGGCTGGAATCGCGGTGGGATAACCGCTGTCCGGCACCGACTGGTTGTTCTCGACGTAGTCGTTGGTGTCGATCACTTCGAGATTGCCACCGAAGTCGGCATCGGCGGTCGGTCGGGTCAGCGCCAGCATGCGCCCGTTCTGCAGCGGCCGTGTCTTGAGGAACTGCACGGCGCACGTAAGTCCGGCAGGACAGCCGGAGCCATTGGATGGATTGGTGCTGCTGGTGGTGTGGCTCTGGGCGCCGTAGAGCAGTTCCACATCGGTGCCGTCGGGATTGACACTATATAGATGGATGGCGCTGCCGCCGGTGCGGCCCGGGGTGTTGTCCCAGCGGCTGTACAGCACACGCCCGTTGGGCAGCAGGTAGGAATCGATGTCATGACTCGGGTTGAAGGAGATCTGGTGGATGCCCGTGCCGTCGGCGTTCATGACGTGCAGCACGAAGTCGGAGGTGTTCATCGATTCGGTCTGCGCTTCGAAGGGTTGCACGTTCTCGCCGATGCCGCCCTCATTGATGAGTACCTCGCGCGACTCGGTCTGGCGTGTCGATGAGAACACCACGCGGCCATCACTCAGGAAGTGCGGGTCCACATCGTTGGCAGTTGGCTGCGTGTCGATACTGGTTCCGGTCAGCTGCGTCAGCGTGGCGCTCGCGACCGTGTATTGCCAGATGTGCCAGGTCGGGGACTTGAAGTCCTGCTGATTGGCATCGACCGGACCGCGCATGGCGAAAATCAGCATGGTGCCGTCCGGCGATACGTCCAGATCCTTCACATCCCAGAATTCCATGCCGGTCACCTGCGAGGTGACGCTGGCGGTGATGTTGGTCTCGACGCCTTCCGGGTTCGCAGCGGTGCGCAGGTAGACGTCCGCCTGGCTCCAGAAGTTTCGCGGCAGCGTGACATCGTCCTTGGCGCGAAGCTTGGCGAGTGCAGCAGTGTCGTCGCTGGTGTTGCCGGCAGGAATACTGCGCTTGATGTAGGCGATCGCAAAATCGGCGTTCTGGCCGGATGCGGACTGGCCGCTGCCAATGGAGAGATTGCCGCGGCTGCTGCATGCAGCAACAACCGTTGCCGCGAGCGCTAGTCCCAGCGTGCGCAGTTCACATCTCATTCCTTGCGAACTCCAATGAAGCTTCTACGACAGATTCATTCTTTGGTGTGTTGGTGCGATGTGATGCCGGTCTCACTTTCAGCACGCAACGCAATTGAAAGGATACCCTTCATACGTAATCAGTACCGATGTCTGTGCTTTGAGACATTACGAGCGGATGATCCGCTGCGTATAGTCATTCGCAACGTGCAAAGCAATTTTGCACTGGGAGCGATGAGATGAGAACAGGCACTGGGAGCGAAGGCGCGACGCGACGCACGATGAGCGTGTTGCTCGCGGCGCTGATTGGCATGCAGCCAATGATGCCGCTCGTGGCAGGTCCCAATGAGCAGGCCGTGCGCATGCACAACCGACTCGCCGGCGTACCGCCAAGCGCCAGCGTGCTGGCGCAGATGTCGGCGCTCATCGCGCAGAACAACGCACAGGCCGCCGCGCAGGTCGCAATGACCAACAGCGGCTTCTACAACGTGACGCTACGCAATTTCATCGCCCCGGCGACCAATCGCGCGCAGTCGGCCTTCGTGCCGCTGAACGACTACACGGCCACGGTCATCGGCATGGTCCGGGACAACATACCGTTCAACACCGTGCTGTCGGCGGACATTCTTTATATCGGCAATGTCAGCGGTGCTCCGGCTTACTCGCCCTCGAACAACAATCACTATCTGTACCTCGACAATAACGGTGTCGATCTGAAGTCGGCGCTGGTGCAGACCACGCAGTCTTCGCTGACGGGCATCCCGTCCGCCGCCACCGCCGGAGTGATCACCACGGAAGCGGCCGCGGCTGCATTCTTCATCGCCGGAACCAATCGCGCGATGTTTCGCTTCACCATGATCAACTACCTGTGCAACGACATGCCGCAGGTGATGGATATCACGCGGCCGCCGGATCGCATCCGCCAGGACGTGAGCCGCTCACCGGGCGGCGACAGCCGAGTGTTCCTCAACAACTGCATCGGCTGCCATGCCGCCATGGATCCGATGGTGCAGGCCTTTGCCTACTACAACTATGACCCGACCGCGCTGCAGCTGGTCTACACACCCGGGCAGACGCAGGCGAAGTACCACATCAACACCGGCAATTTTCCGTACGGCTTCGTGACGCCCGACGACTCCTGGCAGAACCGCTGGCGTAGCGGCCCGAATCAGCTGCTCGGCTGGAGCAGCTCGCTCCCGGGCAGCGGCAACGGTGCCAAGTCACTGGGCCAGGAACTCGCCGGCAGCCAGGCGTTCGCCACCTGCCAGGTACAGAAAGTGTTTCAGGCTATCTGTCTGCGACCGCCGAGCGATGCGGCCGATCGCAGCGCCGCGGCGCAGATCACTCAGGACTTTCAGTCCGGCGGCTACAACATGAAGCAGGTCTTCGCCGAGACCGCGGTTTACTGCATGGGGAACTAGGTGCAAACCCACTCCCCAATTCCGGAGACTACCGTGAACCGAACCCTGTTCCGTCTGCCGAAGCTGTCGCTGCCGTTCGCGTTGCTCGCGCTGGCCGCCTGTTCCGGCGGTGCGCCCACGACACCGAACGAAAATACCGCCACCACGGCGGCCTCGGTCTATGCCGGTCCGGCCCCTGCCTCGGCCGACGTCGAGTCGTTCAAGGTCAATCTGTGGCAGAACATCAACATGGCTTCGCGCTGCGGCGGCTGTCACAAAGCCGGCGGCCAGTCGCCGATGTTCGCGCGCTCGGATGACGTGAACCAGGCTTATAGCGCCGCGCTCACGGTCGTCAATCTGACGCAGCCGGACCAGTCCACGATGGTCGTGAAGGTCGGCGGCGGCCACAATTGCTGGCTCTCCAGCCCTTCGGCCTGCGCCGACATTCTCACCACCTGGATTCAGAACTGGGCCGGCGGCGGCTCGGGTGGCGCCGCGGGTTCGACCCAGGTGGCGCTGACGGCCCCGGCCGATCAGGCGGTGGGTCCGACCAAGCAGTTCCCGGCGGATTCCACATTATTCTCCAGCACCGTTTATCCGCTGCTGACCATGTTCTGTTCGCGCTGCCATTCACCGAATGCGACCGTGCCGCAGTCGCCATACTTCGCCGACAGTAACGTCGCGAACGCTTATATCGCGGCGCAGCCGAAGATGAATCTGAACACCCCGGCGCTATCGCGGTTTTACGTGCGCCTGGCCACCGAATCGCACAACTGCTGGGCGACCACGCCCGGCGGCCCGGTCGACTGCGCCGGCAGCGCGGCGCGCATGCTGTCCGCCATCCAGGCCTTTGCGAATGGGGTCGCCGTCACGCCGGTGGATCCCTCACTGGTGGTTTCGCGCGCACTGACTCTGTATGCCGGTACCGTCGCTTCGGGCAACAATCGCTTCGATGGCGATGTCATCGCGCGCTGGCTGTTCAAGGAAGGCACGGGCACCACGGCTTTCGATACCAGCGGCGTCGATCCGGCCATCAACCTGACAGTTTCGGGCAATACCACCTGGGACAGCGCCTGGGGCTTGATCTTCGGCACCGGCGGTGCGAAGGCGCAGGGCACGACTGCGACCAGCAGCAAGATCTACAACTCGATCGCCAACAACGGCCAGTATTCGCTCGAACTGTGGGCGGCGCCGGCCAACGTGACGCAGACCCAGGCCTTCATGGGCGGCTATTCGGGCGGCACCTCGGCGCGTAACTTCACGCTGGCGCAGGATGCCATGCAGTACCAGGCCTACGGACGCAGCACGGTCACCGACACCAACGGTGCACCGCCCCTGACCACGGCCGCGGCCAACATGAACGCGCAGGCGGCACTGCAGCACCTGGTGCTCACGTACGACTCGACGCACGGCCGTCAGCTGTTCGTCAACGGTGTCTTCACCGGCGACGTCGATACGGTCAAGGGCGGTACGCTCGGCAACTGGGACAACACCTTTGCCTTCCTGCTCGGCAACGAAACCACGAATGATCGTCCCTGGCAGGGTGAGATCCGCTTTGCGGCGGTCCACAACAAGGCGCTGACGATCTCCCAGATACAGCAGAACTACGCGGCCGGCGTCGGCCAGCTGTTCTACCTGCTGTTCGATGTCAGCGCGCTGACCGGCGTGTCGCAGAGCTACATCATGTTCACGGCCAGCCAGTACGACAACTACAGCTACCTGTTCTACAAGCCGACCTTTATCAGCCTCAATCCCAAGGCCACCCCAGGCACGATTCCGATCCAGGGCCTGTACCTGGGTATGAACGGCCAGGAGGTGCCCGTGGGGCAGGCCTACAGCACGCTCAACATCTCGGTCACCGATGACAATTACTCACCGGCCAGCGGTCAGCTGCTCTCGAGTGTGGGCACGATCATCCCGATGGAACTGGGCCCCAATTCGGACCTGTTCTTCGTCGACTTCGACAAGATCGGCACGCACACGCACGTACGTACCAGCGCGACGCCCTCCGCGCCGGCGCCGGTGGACCTGGCCGCATCACCCGATATCGGTCTGCACGTGTATGACGAACTCAACGCTTCGTATGCCGCCATCACGGGCGTGTCGCCGGGCCTCACTGCCGTCAACACGACCTACCAGACGGTTGAGCAACAGTTGCCGACGACGTCGAACTTCCTGGGCTTCCTGCCGTCGCAGGAGATCGGCATCTCGCAGCTCGCCATCCAGTACTGCAATGCGCTGGTGAGCACGCCGGCGCTGGAACAGTCCTTCTTCCCGGGCCTGAATCTCAATCAGAATCCGGCACAGGCCTTCGGCACCGATGCTGGCATGGATCTGGTGATCACACCGTTGATCAACAGCCCGGCCGTCGGCGTGGGGCTGGCGACGCAGCCGACGGATTCGCAGATCCGCACCGAGCTCTACAGCCTGATGACGCAGCTCGTGAACTGCAACGCCAGCGATCCGACCTGCGTGCAGACTCCGACGCGTACGCAAACCATTACCAAGGCAGTCTGCGCGGCCGTGCTCGGCAGCGGCACGACGCTGATCAAGTAGAAATTCAGAGTGAGGCGACAGCGATGAAATTTCGACGCAAGGCTCCCCTAGGGTTAAGCGATCCGCTCCGGCACGCGAACCATCGCCGGCCGGTCACGCGGCGTGAGTTCATGTCGCAGGGCTTCATGCGCGCCTCGGCCACCGTGGCAGGATTCTCCCTGTTCAGCATGTTCGCCGATCCGCGCAAGGCCTACGCCACGCTGGCGGCTGATATCCAGGCGCTCAAGATCTCTCCCTGCGACATCACCGTGGGCTCGGGCATGATTCCTTTTATATGCTTCGACCTGGCCGGCGGCGGCAACATTGCCGGCTCCAACGTGCTCGTCGGCGGTTCGGGCGGCCAGCATGATTTCCTCTCCACCGCGGGCTACAACCGGCTGGGACTGCCCGGCAATATGATTCCGAATGCCTCGGCCGGCGCCGGTAACTTCATCGACCAGACCCTGGGACTCTCTTTCCACAGCGACAGCGCCTATCTGCGCGGCATCAAGCAGCGCATTGCGGTCGGCACGGCTGCCAACGTCAATGGCGCGATCATGCCGGCGATGAGCGAGAACGACACCGGCGACAATCCGCACAACCCGATGTACGGCATTTACTCGTCGGGTTTCGCGGCGCTCACTCCGCCCGCGGGCAACAAGGGCGATCTGCTGGCGCTGATCGGCACCGAGAGTTCAACTTCGGGCGGCAACTCGATGGCGCCCTCGTACATGATCGATCCTTCGGTTCCACCCACCAAGGTCTCGCAGGCATCGGATGTCACCGGCCTCGTGAGCACCGGCCAGCTTGTGGGTCTGTTGAGCCAGGGTGATGCCACCCTGGTGCTCGAGTCCATCGAGCGCATCAGTGCCAACAAGCTCGGCGCCGTCAATACGCTGATGGGTGCGCAGGATGCGGTCGTTAAAGATCTTGTGCAGTGCGGTTACGTCGGCGCCGCGGACCAGGTGGATCGCTACGGCAACGCCAGCACCACGCTGAATCCCGACCTGGACAGCAAGATCGTCGGCTCTGCCGGAATCTTCACGACCGCGGAATACCAGGCCGATTCCAATTTCCAGGCGACCGCTGCCGTCATGAAGATGGTCGTCAATGGTTACGCTTCAGCCGGCACCATCGAGCTCGGCGGCTACGACTATCACACCGGCGATCGGGCCACCGGCGAAATGCGCGATCTGGAGGCGGGTCAGTGCATCGGAGCCTGCCTCGAGTACGCGGCGCGCATGGGGCAGCCGCTCATGATCTATGTGTTCACCGACGGCTCGGTGGTCTCCAGCGGCATGATCGACAACTCGGCCGGCGGGCGCGGCAAGGGCGTCTGGACGGCGGACAATCAGACCACGGCCGCCACATTCTTTCTCGTTTACAACCCGAACGGCCGACCGACGGCCATCAGCAATCAGATCGGCAATTACACCAGCGACGGCAACGTCAACACGACTTCGAGTCCGGGTGCGAACGCGGTCAACCTGCTGGCCGAGACGGTGGTGCTCAACTATCTGGCGCTGCATAACAAGGCAGGCGCGTTCCAGACGCTGCAATGGGCCAGCGGTCTTGGCACCGGTCTTGGCAGCGCGAGTGCCTACGATGCACTGATCGCTCTGGCACCGATTCGCTGATCGGGCCCGCGAGCGTCGGTGGAAAGCGCGTCGGCGCGACATGGTCGCGGATGCCGGCGCGCCCGCATTGGGCTTTCGGGGCGAGCATCACGTTGCCAGTCTGTGGACGGGATCTCAAACCCTGTGCAGACGATTGACGGATAATGTTAAATCGTCACCGTAGATCGTTGCAGCCGGAGAGAGAGCGAGTGCGGGCAGAGCATCCATCGGTTCGATCAATCGCAGCGGCAATGATGATGGCCATCGTCATTGGGGCGACCACGGCGCTGGCCGCGACGTCCGCCCCGAGTGGACTGATTGGCCAGCCGGCGCCTGATTTCGTGCTGCCAGCCGCCGCCGGCAGCAATGTGCGGCTGTCCGAGTTCCGCGGCCAGCCGGTCATGATCTCGTTCTGGAGCAGCCGGTGCAGCGTCTGCGCCGCCCAACTGACCGCCATGGACCGCTACTACGGTACTTACCGTTCGGCGGGCCTGATCGTGCTGGGCGTCAGCGTGGAGGACGATCCACAACGTGCCATCGACTACGCGCATGCCCACGCGGCATCGTTTCCGTTGCTGCTCGACAAAACCAAGGGTGTCGGCCGCGCCTACGGCATCGAGCGCCTGCCGACCACCGTATTGATCGATCGTGCAGGCCGGGTGCGATTTCTGCACAGCGACGACCGCGCCGGCGATCCCTCCTATGTGGCGCAGATCCGTGCGCTGCTCGACGACCGGATAGGTAGCCCATGAATATGAAGACGACGCTTCGTTCCCTGCTGCGCGCGCTGTGGCCGCTGGTGCTGGCAGCCCAGGCCGTTTCCGTCGGCGCAGCGCCGCCCGCGGCGGTGGATCCCGCGCCCGCGCTCGCCCCGGCACCAGCCAGCGCCGTTCCCGGCGCGGCTTCGAGCCCGGCCAGCGATCCTGCGGCGGGCACGCGCGCCCTGGACGAGCAGATCCAGGGGCTCAAGAAGGATGTCGTCGATCTGAACAAGGACCTGTTCGTGCTCGAGGAAGAACTGCTCTTCCCGGCCAACACCCAGGTAGCGGTATTCGTGTCGATGGATGTCGGCGATTTCTTCGCACTCGATTCGGTCACATTGAAGATCGACAATCACGATGTCAGCAACTATCTCTACACCCCGCGCGAAGTCTCGGCACTGCTCAAGGGCGGCGTGCAGCGCCTGTACGTCGGCAACCTGAAGGCCGGCCAGCACGAACTGGTGGCGTTCTTCAACGGCAAGGGTCCGCACGATCGCGATTACCGGCGCGCGGCCAATATTCGGTTCGAAAAGGGCGTGGGTGCCAAGTATCTGGAACTCAAGATCACCGATCACCAGCGCGCGCAGCAGCCCGAATTCGAAATCAAGGATTGGGAATAGGGCGCGTATGGGCCGTAGAAGCTGTGGGCTAGCCCTCGGCCTGCTGACGGCGGCGCTATGTCTGTCGCCGGCGCAGGCGGCGCGCAAACCCGATCCCAACAAGCTGCCCAGCATCCGCGTGCAGGATCTGCACTACGGCGAGGTGCTGTTCCAATTCTATTCCGGCCAGGAATTCGAGGCCCTTACGGAACTCGAAGCCTTCAACCAGTGGCAGCGAATGCCGCACCACGTGCACGACGCGGATCTGCTGGCGGGCGGGCTCTACCTCGAACTCGGCATGCACAATGAAGCCGGTGAGCGCTTCCAGCGGTTGCTGACCGCCGATGTGCCGGTGGGGGTGCGCAATCGCGCCTGGTTCTACCTGGCCAAGATCTGGTATGAGCGCGGCTACTACGATCGTGCCGAGCAGGCCATCGCCAACATCCAGGGAACCCTGGAACCGGAACTCGAGGCCGAGCGCGTGCACCTGCTGGTGAACGCGCTCATGCGCGAGCAGCGCTTCGACGATGCCATCGCGCTGCTGCGCGGCTGGCATGGCCCGGCAGACTGGACCGCCTATGCGGGCTTCAATCTCGGTGTCTCGCTGGTACGCGCCGGGCGGCTTGCGGAGGCCGATCCGATCCTGACGCAGGTGGGCACGCTCAATGTCCACAGCGCCGAGATGCTGAACCTGCGCGACAAGGCCAATCTCGCACTGGGATTCGCCTACCTGCAGGCCGAGCAAAGCGACAAGGCGCGGGTGCCGCTCGAGCGCGTGCGCCTGACGGGACCTTATTCCAGCCGTGCGCTGCTCGGCGATGGCTGGGCGCGTGCCGCACAGGGAGACTATCGCGGCGCGCTGACGCCCTGGCTGGAGCTTCGGGGACGTAATCTGCTCGACGCGGCGGTGCAGGAATCCTATCTGGCCGTGCCGTTTGCATTCAGCAAGCTGAACGCCGGCGCGCAATCGGCCGACTATTACGAGAGCGCGTTACAGTCCTTCGGCAACGAATCGGTCAACCTGGACACTGCCATCGCGCAAATCCATGAAGGCCACATGCTCGATGAGCTGCTGGGCGATGACAAGGATGCCCGCTACGGCTGGTTCTGGCAGCTCAAGGCACTGCCCGATTCGCCGCAGTCGCGCTATCTGTACACGGTGCTGGCCGACAACGATTTCCAGGCCGGCCTCAAGAACTATCGCGACATGGCGTATCTGACGCGCACGCTGCGGCACTGGGATGACAGCATGGACGCGTTCGGGGCCATGCTGGATACGCGGCAACGGGCCTACGCCGAGCGTCTGCCGCGTGCCGATGCGCTGCTTGCGAGTGACCGGCTGACGCAACTGCGCGATGCCCGCGCGGGCGTGGCATCGCAGCTGGATGCGGTCGAGACCGGCAATGAAGTGGCTGCGCTGGGCACTCCCGCCGAGCGTGAGCAGTGGGCCACCGTAGCGCGGCTCGAAGAGCAGATTTCGGCCCTGCCGCCGGGGTCGGAACGCGATGAGGCGCGCGACAAGCTGCGGCTGATCAAGGGCGTGCTCTATTGGCGGCTTGATGCCAGCTTCAAGGCCCGCGCCTACCAGGAACAGCACACGCTGCGCGAGATCGACGCGGCACTCGAGGAACTGCAAAACCGCTGGGTGCGGGTGCAGCAGGCACGCGCCACCGTTCCGACCGACACCGATGAATTCGCGGCACGCATCGCCGCGCTGGCCGCGCGCGTGCACGCCATGCGCGATCGCCTGTCGCAGACCTCGCTGCAGCAGAGCCAGTACCTGGACGATGTGGCCGAATCCGAGCTGCGCGCGCAGAAGGAGCGGCTGGACGCCTACGCGTTGCAGGCCCGTTTCGCACTGGCGGATATCTACGACCGCGGCGCCGATCAGGGCGAAAGCGGTGCGGCAGCGCCAAGCGCGCCCGTACCGCCGCCCGATCCGGGGAGCAAGTGATGCGAGTCCGGCGCGTCAGCCTGGTTCAGGCCTGCGCGGCGTTGCTGGCCGCGCTGCCAGCCGTGTCGCCCGCCGCCAAGACTCAACCGCCCGCCCCGCCGACCATCGGCGATCTGAGCAACAAGTCCGTCGATGTGAGCCCCGCGCCGGCGAAGAGCGGGGGTGCCAGCAAGGCGATGGAGAACTATCGCGCGTTCCTCAACATGCAGAACGCCGATCCGAAGCTGCGTGCCGAAGCGCTGCGCCGACTGGGTGACCTGAACCTCGAGTCGGGCGAGCTCGAACGCATGGCCAGCGAGGTGACGCAGATCGATATGCAGGGCGCCGAGGCGATCCGACTGTACTCGACGCTGCTGAAGGCTTTTCCAAACTATCCGCGCAACGACCAGGTGCTCTACCAGCTGGCGCGTGCCTATGAGACCACAGGCCAGACGCCGCAGGCCCTGGCGACGCTGGACACGATTGCCGCGCGTTATCCGCAGGGTCGCGATACGGCCGAAGTGCAGTTCCGGCGCGGCGAGATTCTCTTTTCCGCTCACCGTTATCCGGAAGCCCAGGCCGCGTACGAGGCAGTGCTGGCGCGCGGCCGCAACGGTTCAACCTTCTACGCCCAGAGCCTCTACAAGCACGGCTGGTCGCAGTTCAAGCAGGGCCTCAATGAGGAAAGCCTCAAATCCTTCGCCGATCTGCTGGACCTGACGCTGACCGATCCGCGCGATGCTTCGCGCACGCGCGCCTGGGAAACGCTCGGCCGGGCCGATCGCGAGCTGGCCGAGGATACGCTGCGTGTCATGAGCATCACGTTCTCGTATCTCGATGGCGCCAAGTCGCTGGATGATTTCGTCGCTCGTCGCGGCCACATGCCCTACGCCTGGATGCTGTATTCGCGTCTCGGCGATCTCTACGTGGACAAGCAGCGTTTCCAGGATGCCGCGACCACCTATCGCGCCTTCGTGAGCCGCGATCCGGTCGATGAACATGCACCGACCCTTTCCATGGCCGCCATCGAGGCCTATCGAAAGGGCGGCTTTGCGGACCTGATGCTGCAGGGCAAACTCGAGTACGCGCAGCGCTATGGCTTCGACGCGCCATTCTGGAAGGGGCGGCAGCACGGCGACTACCCGCAGGTGGTCGAGCAACTCAAGGTCAATCTGAAGGATGTAGCGCAGTACTATCACGCCTCCGCGCAGAAGACCAAGAAGGCCGAGGACTACGCGGCCGCCGCGCACTGGTATCGCAACTACCTCAGTTTCTTTCCCGACGATCCGGAATCCGCAGCCACCAACTATCTGCTCGCCGATGCCTTGTTCGAGAGCCGGCAGTACCTGGATGCAGCCGGCGAGTATGAGCGCACCGCCTACAACTATCCCCGCAATGCGCGCTCGGCGGAGGCCGCCTACGCGGCGCTGGTCTCCTACCAGAAGTACGAGGACACGCTGGCGGCCGAGGCACGTCCGGCCGTGCACCAGCGAGCCACCGATGCCGGTCTGAAGTTTGCACAGACCTTCCCCGAGCATCCGGAGAGTGCCGTGGTGCTCACGCACGCGGCCCAGGATCTCTATGCCGCCGGCGATCAGCCGCGCGCGGCCCTGGCCGCACAGGCGCTGTTGGCGCGTACGCCGCCGGTAACGCAGGCCCAGGCGCGCATCGCCTGGACCATCGTCGGGCAGGTCAGCTTTAATCAGGCCGACTATGCCGCAGCGGAGAGCGCCTTTACCCATGCGCTCAGCGCAGCGGCGCCGAACGACCCGGAGCGCGCCGATATCACCGAGCGCCTCGCCGCGACGGTCTACAAGCAGGCCGATGCCAAGCGCACTTCAGGCGATCAGGCCGGCGCGGCACAGGATTTTCTGCGGGTCGGCAAGCTGGCGCCCGGCTCCAGGATCACGGTCACGGCACAGTACGATGCAGCCGCCTCGCTGATCGTCGCGCAGCAGTGGGACCAGGCGATTGCGGTGCTGGAGGCCTATCGCCGCGACTACCCCAAGAGCGAGTACGCGGCGGACATCGATCGCAAGCTGGCAGTTGCCTATGAACAGGGCGGGCACGCGGGCCAGGCCGCCGCCCAGTACGAGCACATCGCCGAGAATCAGAAAGAGGATCGCGCGGTGGTGCGCGAGGCCACCATCAAGGCGGCGGACCTGTATGCGCAATCGGGCGACAGCGCGCGCAGCACCGCCATGCTCGAGCGGCTGGTGCGCGACTATCCGACGCCGGTGGCCGATGCCATCGAAGTGCGCCAGCGACTGCTCGATGCGGCCGTCAAGTCAGGCAATCTCGAACGGCAGCGCTACTGGCAGCACGAGATCGTCAAAGCCGATGCCAGCGCCGGCAGCGGCCGCACCGATCGCACCAAGTACCTGGCCGCACGCGCGCAGCTGGCGCTGGCTGAGCCCGCACGCGATGCCTTCCGCAACATCAAGCTGGTGGCACCGCTCAAGCAGACTCTCGGGGCCAAGAAGAAGGCCATGGAAGCGGCCATCCAGGCCTACAAGGAAGTGGCTGAGTACCAGGTCGCCGAAACCACGACCGCCGCGACCTTCGAAACCGCGGAGCTTTACCGAACCCTGGCGCATGACCTGATCGCATCCGAGCGACCGAAAAAGCTGTCCGCCGATGAGCTCGAACAGTACGACACCCTGCTCGAGGAACAGGCGTATCCGTTCGAGGAGCAGGCCATATCGATCTACGAGATCAATACCCATCGCACCAGCGACGGCGTCTACGACGAGTCGGTACAGAAAAGTTTCGATGCGCTGGCCAAGCTCAAGCCCGCGCGCTACGCCAAGGTCGAGCACAGTGAAACCTGGATCGCGACGCTGGCCGCCGCGAACACCAGCGAGGCAGCGCGGGCCGACTACCAGCGCGCCATCATGCTCGCGGCGGGCGGCAAACAGACCGAGGCCGAGCTGCAACTCAAGCAGTTCGAATTGCAGTATCCGGGCTATGCCGCGCCGGCGATCGATCTGGGTCTGCTGGCGCGGGCGCAGGGGAGGCTGGCCGATTCCGAAGCGGCGCTGCGCCGTGCCACCACGATCGACTCCGGCAATGCTATCGCCTGGAGCGAGCTTGGCGTGACGTTGCGGCAGGAAGGAAAATTCAAGGATGCCAGGGAAGCCTACAGCCAGGCCATCGCCGCCAACGATGCTTACCCCTTGGCGCACTGCAATCTCGGCGTGCTGCTGGATCTGTATCTCGACGATCCGAAGGCGGCACTGCCAGAATTCGAGCGCTACAAGGAGTTGTCCGGGGAGGACAAACCGGTGGCCAGCTGGATCGCGGAACTGCGCGCCAGGACGGGAGTCAAGGCAGTGGCGCCGGAGACCCCGGCCAGCGAGGCGCCGGCAAACGCACCGGTGGCGTCCGGCAATAACGGAGGAACGACATGAGCGCAGGGCGCATCGCAGGAGCCATGACGTTACTGGCGAGTCTGTCGATCGGGACGGCCCTCGCGCAGCAGCCGCCGGATCTCGAACCCGGTGTTCAGACTTCCGCTGCGGCGCCCGCAGCCGCGCCTGCCGCCCCGGCCCCGGCCCCGGCACCAGCCCCAACCCCAGGTTCGAAGCCTTCGAAGTCCGGCACGGCTGTCCCCGCAGCGCCAGCAACACCGGCAGCGCCCCAGACTGGTGCGGCGACGTCCAAATCGCAGGACCGAATTCAATTGGATACCACGCAGATCAGCGGCAATCGCGAATTGCCGAAAGTCATGTACGTGGTTCCGTGGCGCAAGGCCGACCTTGGCGAGTTTGCGGGCAAGCCCCCTAACAGCCTGCTCGATGAGGCACTCACGCCCGTAGACCGTGACGTATTTCGCCGTCAGAACCGCTATTACTCGGCGCTGGAGGCCGGCGCGGCCGACGCCAAGTCGCAACCCGGCGCTGCCGGGCCCCAGGGCGGGGTGGCGGAGTCGAAGGTTGAGAAATAGATCGCGGTTTTGCGCGATTGCGTCACTTTAGTTTGGTGATCTCGGTGGATCATAGGGTTCAGGAATGGGAGTCAGCACGATGTTCAGTCATATAGTTCGGTTCTTCCAGGGCGGCGGCGAGATGATGTACCCGATCGCCGTGGTGCTGGTCGCGGGACTCGCGATCGCGCTCGAGCGCTTCATCTATCTGACGCTGGTGCAGTTGCGCAACCGTGGGCTCTGGAACGAGCTGGTGCCGTTTCTGCAGCGCGGCGATTTCCGCCAGGCAGTGCAGCTGACCGCCAAGTCGCCTTCGGCGATCGGTCAGATTCTGAGCTACGGGCTCGCACGCATTTCCTCGGCGCGCAATCGCGACGATATCGAAAAGGCCATGGAGGAGAGCCTCATGGACGTGGTGCCGCGGCTGGAAAAGCGCACGCACTACATTGCCACCTTTGCCAACCTGGCGACGC
The DNA here is from genome assembly GCA_963819195.1 of uncultured Gammaproteobacteria bacterium. Taxonomy (GTDB): domain Bacteria; phylum Pseudomonadota; class Gammaproteobacteria; order Steroidobacterales; family Steroidobacteraceae; genus FEN-1191. The sequence goes on along the minus strand of CAWFVL010000003.1, from coordinate 576,551 downwards.
TGCTCGGCCTGCTGGGTACCGTCATCGGTCTGATCAACGCCTTTGCGGCGGTGGCCACGGTCAATCCGGCGGAAAAGGCCAACCTGCTGTCGGCGAGCATTTCGGTAGCTATGAACTGTACCGCCTTCGGCCTGATGGCGGCGGTGCCGCTATTGCTGATCCATGCGTGGCTGCAGACCAAAACCACGGACACCATCGACAGCCTGGAGATGGCGTCGGTGAAATTCCTCAATGCCGTCACCGAGCGGCAGGCGCAGCCGGCGGTGGCCTGAAGACCACTCGCCAGGACACCGCGCATGAGCCGCCGCCGTTCGTACCAGCTTCGTAAGCTGCTGCGCCACAACCGCAAGCCGGCCGAGCTGCTGCTGGTGCCGATGATCGACATCTTTACCGTGCTCGTGACTTTTCTTCTGATGACCGCGGTGTTCTCCCGCACCGTGATCCTGGAATTGAAGTTGCCGCCGGCGAATGCCGAGTTCACGCCGCCGCCGCCCGGATTGCAGCTGGAAGTGATCGTTCGCAAGGATGCGTTGGTGGTCGATGACCGCAACTCCGGTCCCCTGGCGAGCTTTCCCAATATTGCCACCGGTTACGACTACGAGGCGCTGTCGCACTACCTGCAGCAGGTGAAGAGCAAGTTCCCCGACAAGACCGACTCGACCGTGCTGCTCGAGCCGGATATTCCCTACGACGTGGTGGTGCAGGTCATGGACCGCATGCGCGTGCTGGAGGTCAATGCGGGTCTGGATATCGTGCAGTACGAACTGTTTCCGGACGTCTCGCTCGGCGACGCGCCGGCCGAAGGCGCGGCTGCCAATGGCGGCGGCGCGGCACCCGTGCCCAACACCACGCCGGTCTCCCAGAGGCGCGCGCCATGAGCATGTCACGACGAGCCCGATTCATGCTGCAGCACCAGATGCGGCACCGGGTCGAAGGCCAGCTGAACCTGATCCCGATGATCGACATCCTGTCGGTCATGGTGTCGTTCCTGCTGGTCTACTCCACCAATGTCGAGGTCGTGCAGAACAGCAAAGGCATCGAGATTCCGCAGTCCATTTCCGAGCACCAGCCGCGCACTACCGTGGTGGTGATGCTCACCAAGGACCAGATGTTCGTGCAGGGCGAGCTCGTGGATACCATCGCCGACATCCAGGCGACCCAGGGCGACATCATCGAGCCGCTGCGCGCGGCGCTGAAGAAACCCATGCTCGTGGGCCAGGAAACCACCGAGGCGGATCTGGCGGATCGTGAGATCACCGTCATGGGTGACAAATCGCTGCCGTACGATGTGCTCAAGAAGGTCATGCGCACCTGCACCGATGCGGACTACGGCCGCATCTCGCTGGCGGTGCTGCAGAAGGACAAGCCCGTGCCTCCCGGCGCCGTGGGACATTCCTGATGCAACTCACTCCTTACTATCGCGATTACGCGCTGGCTTGGGAGGTCGATCCCGAGGAGCAGCGTCGCCTGCGCCGCCTGCTGGGCGGCGGCCTGCTGCTGCTGCTGATTCTTGGCGTGGTGCTGCCGCTGATTCATCTGTCCAAAGAGAGCGCGACCAACGAGGAGGTGCCTGAGCGCCTCGCGCGGCTCATGGTGGAGGAGAAGCCCAAACCGCCGCCACCGCCGGTGGAGCAGCCGAAGCCCAAACCCGAGGTCAAGCCCACCGAGGTTCCCAAGCCCGTGGACCGCGCCGCTGAAGCCCGCAAAAAGGCCCAGCAGTCCGGGCTGCTCAAGCTGAAGGACGAGCTGGCGGACCTGCGCCAGAACGTGGATCTGACACCGCTGGGTCAAACCAAGAACCTGCAGGGCGCGGTCGGCCAGGACAGCCACGCCGAGCGCTCACTGATCGCCTCCAAAGTCGGTTCGGGATCGGCCGGCATCACGACGGCCAATTCCAGCCGCGGCTTCGGCAGCGGCGCAGGCTCGTTGACCGGACACGATACGACCGCGGTCAATTCGCGTATCGCCGCCGCTTCGGGCAACAGCAGCGTCGCCAAGGGCGGCAGCGGCAAACCCTCCCGCAGCGAGGAGGAAATTGCGCTGGTATTCGACTCCAACAAGGGCGCCATCTATGCGCTCTATGGCCGTGCGCTGCGCGACCAGCCCGACCTGCAGGGTAAGCTGGTCCTGGAGTTCACTATCTCCCCGGCCGGCGAGGTCACCGAGTGCCACGTGGTGTCGAGTGAGCTGAAGGATCCGGAACTGGAGCGTAAGATTGTCGCCCGGGTCAAGTTGTTTCACTTTGCCGCCAAGGACGTTGCTACGATCACGACCACCAAACCAATCGAGTTCGTACCGACGGCGTAGCCGTGAACCTGCAGTCAGAAATCGAGTACTTCAGCGATCTGCAGCCTGTGGACCAGGCGCGTTTGCTGGCGGTCTTTCTGCATGAGCTGACAGTCGAAGCCCGCACCACCTACGGCGCCCTGCCCGATCAGGTGCATGACGCCGCGCGGCTACGCTTCGTAAATGAAATTGTCTGCCGCCTCGCACGCTTCATCGAGCAGCTGCTGGCCGAGGATCAGACACGCCCCGGCGATGATGTGATCCTGCGCATGCTGCTCTCGCCGCGCGCCGATCAGGCGGCCGAACGCATCGTCATGAACGCCTACCGGCGCGCCATGCATGGTTTCGATCGTTACGATGCCACGGTGACGATGGACAAGTAAGGCCCGCGGGCCGTAACGTCGGCGCGTGGGCGGCGACTCACTCGGCCAGGTTCTGATCCTACTGACGGCTTCGGTGCTGCTGGTGACAGCCGGCCGACGCATCGGCCTGCCACCGCTGCTCGGGTACCTGATCGTTGGCACCCTGCTGGGTCCGTACGCGTTCGCGGTGTTGCCGGATGCGGCCGAGACGCGCGCCATCGCCGAGATCGGCGTGGTGTTCCTGCTGTTCACCTTGGGCCTGGAATTTTCCTTTCCGCGCATGGTTGCCATGCGCCGCGAAGTCTTCGGGCTCGGCAGCGCGCAGACGCTGGTGGTCGGCGGTGCCGGTGCGATCGCGGCGCATTGGACCGGCGTGGACTGGGCCAGCGCCGTGGTGCTCGGTGGCGCGCTGTCGATGTGTTCCACGGCCATCGTGCTGCGACAACTCGGTGACCAGGAAGAACTCAACCGCACCCACGGGCGGCTCTCCTTTGCGGTGCTGCTGTTCCAGGATCTGGCCTTCGTGCCACTGCTGTCGCTGGCCAGCGTGCTGGCGGCCGGCGGCTCGGGTTTGGATCCGGGCGCAGTCTGGCGGCTGGTGCTGCTGGGCATGTTCGCGCTGATCGCGGTCCTCGCGATCGGCCGCTGGGTGCTGCGGCCGCTGCTGTATGTAATAGCCCATAGCCGGCTGCGCGAGGTCTTCACGCTCGCAGCGCTGCTGGTGGTGCTGAGCTCGGCGTGGATCACCGAGCGGCTTGGGCTATCGATGGCTCTCGGTGCGTTTCTGGCCGGCATGATGTTCGCCGAAACCGAATACCGCCATCAGATCGAAGCGGTGATCCGGCCATTTCGCGAGCTACTGCTCGGACTGTTTTTCATCTCGGTGGGCATGCTGCTGGACCTGAATCTGCTGTACCGGCAGTTCTTTCTGATCTTCGGCCTGCTGGCGCTGATCGTGATCTGCAAGGCACTGCTGTCGGCGATCACGATCCGCGCCTTTGTGCCTAGCAATTTCAAGGCGCTGCGCGCTGGCCTGGTGCTCGCCGGCGGCGGTGAGTTCGGCGTCGCGCTGCTGACGCTGCTCGCGCAGGGTCACGACCTGCTGCCGGCGCGCGCGGTGCAGGCGCTGCTCGGTGCGGTGGTGCTCGGCATGATGGTGAGTCCGCTGACCATCCGCTACAACCGCGCCATCGCGCGCTTCCTGCTGCGTGAGTCACCGCCGGTGCAGAGCGGTACCGGGCTCGGGGATCTGCCGGACGTGGATCTGGCGCGCCGCGAGCACGTCATCCTCTGCGGCTTCGGACGCGTCGGCCGCAATCTCGCGCGGGTGCTGCTGTCGCAGGGATTCGAATATCTGGCCACCGATCTGGATCCGGCCAACGTGCGAGCGGCGCGACAGGCGGGCGAACCGGTCATCTGGGGTGACAGCGCCGATGAGGATCTGCTGCGCAGCCTCGGCGTGGACCATGCCACGGTGGTGATCGTCACTTTTGCCGCCCCCGCGGTGGCCATCGGCGTGGTGCGGGCCATCCGTCGCCTGCGCCGGGATGTCCCCGTGCTGGTGCGGACCCAGGATGATTCGCGCCTGGCCGATCTGTCGGAGGCGGGCGCCACGGAGGTGGTGCCGGAGACCTTCGAGGCCAGCCTGACGCTGGTCTCGCAGGCCCTGACGCTGCTGCAGCTGCCGGTACTGCAGGTGACGCAAGTCGTCGATACGCTGCGAACACAGCGCTACGCGACGCTGCGGACGCAGCCGGCGGCCGCACGGGCCGAGCAGCACGCGGAGCCGGCGGAATTGCTGCGTTCGGTGGTCCTGCCGCCGCGGGCGTGGGCTGTGGGACGGCAGCTCAAGGAAATACGGGGACGGGGCGCCGAGGTGGTCTTTACGGCCATCCGGCGGCATGGCATCACCGGCCGCGAACCGGCCGGCGAGACCGAGCTGCGGGAGGGCGATGAGGTGGTGATCTACGGGCTGCCCTCGGCCCTGGAATACGCAGAGGCGGTGCTGCTGGCCGGCTAGCGGGTAGAATGCGGGCCCCCATGAACCGCGAAAACATCACCTTTCCGGCGCGCCATGCGCCGCTTCGGGAAGATATCCACACGCTCGGCCACCTCATGGGCGAGGTACTGCGGGAGCAGGGGGGCGAGGAGCTGCTGACGCTGGTGGACCAGGATCGCGTGACCGCAATCCGCTGGCGCGAGGGGGTCAGCGGCGCTGGGGAGGCGCTTGGCGTCAGGGTGCGCGGCCGTCCGCCGCGAATCGCGCGCGAGCTGGTGCGCGCCTTCTCCTCCTATTTCCAGCTGGTGAACGTCGCGGAGAAAGTGCATCGCATCCGCCGCCGCCGGGAATACTTCCAGCAGGACGGCGACCGCCCGCAGCCCGGCGGCGTCGAGGATGCGCTGTCGCAATTGAAGGCCGCGGATCTGAGTCTCGAGCAGGTACTGGCGTTGCTGGCGCAGCTGTCGATCGAGCCGGTGCTGCTGGCGCATCCGATGGAATCCACTCGCCGCACGACCCTGCGCCGCCAACAGCGTACCGCCAGTCTGCTGCTCGAGCGCAGCAATGCCACGCTGGCGCCGCATGAGCGGCGCACGCTGCTCGACCGTATCCGCACCGAAGTGAGTACCGACTGGCAGTCCGAGGAGCACCCACGCGAACGCCTGACCGTGGCGGACGAACGCGAGCATGTGATTTTCTACCTGTCCGAGATTCTTTATCGCATCGTGCCCGCGTTCTACCAGGAAATTGCCGCGGCCCTGGGCAAACTCTACGGCGCCTCACCCGAGACCATCGAGCTGCCGGTGCTGGTGCGCTTCGGCACCTGGGTGGGCGGCGACATGGAATCCTCAAGCGATGTGCACGCCAAGAGCATCCGCGAGACGCTGGCACGTTCGCAGCACACCATACTTTCGAACTATCACGCCGACTGCCAGCAGCTGGCACAGGTGCTGTCGCAGAGCGAACGTCGGGTCGGGGTGTCGGCGGCAGTCACGCGCCGCATCGAGGAGTACCGCACGCTGGTGCCGGGAGCACCGGGCATCGCGCCGGCACGTCACGACCGCATGCCCTATCGCGTGCTGCTCGGACAGATCGCCGAACGGCTGCATGCGACGCACGATGGCCGCGCCAGCGGCTATCAGCAGCCGGCGCAGTTTCGCGCCGACATCGAGTTGATCGCACAGAGCCTGCTGGCCAACCGTGGCGCACACGCCGGCTATTTCGCGGTGCGACGGCTGCTTTGGCGCGTCGACACCTTCGGCTTTCATCTGGCAACGCTCGATCTGCGCGCACGCGCTTCGGTGCATCATGCCGTGCTCGCACAGGGACTGGACGATCCGCAGTGGGCCGGGCGCAGCACGCTGGAGCGGCACGCACGCCTGGTGGAGATCCTCGAGCGCGATACCGGCCCGGCCGGCACTTTTGATGCCCTGGGCAAGCGCACGCTGGCGGTATTCGATGCCATCCTGCAAAGCCGCCATCGCTACGGCGCCGATGCCATCGGCCTCTATATCGTCGCCGGCGCGGCGGCCGCCGACGATGTGCTGGCGCCGCTGGTGCTGGCGCGATGGGCCGAGGCCTATAACAAGAGCAGCGGCGAGGTCGCGCTCGATGTGGCACCCGAATTTGACAGCGTGGATTCGCTCGAGCGCTGCGGCAGCATCATGCGCGAACTGCTGCTCGACGGCGTCTATAAGCGTCATCTCGAGGCGCGCGGCCGATTGCAGACCGTGCTGGTCGGCTACTCGGGCAGCAGCCAGGAGAGCGGCCTGGTGGCCTCGCGATTTGCGGCGTACCGCGCGCAGCGCCACCTGACCGAGGCCCTGCGGCAGGATCACAAGGAGCACGTACTCTTCTATAGCCGCGGCGGCAGCGTTCCGCGCGGCGGCGGGCGCATCGATGCCATGCTGCGCGCCGCGCCGGCCGAGTCGGTCAGCGGGGTGCTGCGCTTCACGGAGCAGGGGGAGGGCATCAGCCAGAATTACGGGCTGCGACCCAATGCCATGCGCTCGCTGGAGCGGGCCCTGAGTACGCTGGCGCTGGCGACCCTGGCGGTCAAGCGGGGCGTCGCCGTCCGCGAGGGCGCCGCCATGGCCGACTGCGTCGGGCTCGTGGCCGGTCACAGTGCCCAGGCATGGCGCAGCCTGGTCTATGAGAATCCGCAGTTCATCGACTTCTTCCGCGCCGTGACCCCGATCGACGTGGTCGAGCGCATGCAGATCGGCCTGAGTCAGCAGCATCGGGTGGAGCAGCGCGGCATCGAGGCGGTGCGGCCGGCGGCCTGGGTGTTCGCCTGGGCACAGTCACGGCACATGATCCCGGGCTGGTACGGGGCGGGTGCCGGCCTGGCATTCGCCAGGGAGGAGCGCGGTCTCGAGCAGCTCAGGCGCTGCTACCAGGGCTGGCCCTTCTTCCGCACCCTCATCGATGACATCGAGGCGATGCTGGCGCGCGCTGATATGGCCGTGGCCGCCCACTACGAGCGCCTGGCGGACGCCGCGCTGCGCCCCTTTGGGGAGCAGATACGCCAGGAGTACGAACGCACGCGCGACCTGGTGCTGGAAATCAAGGAGTCGGCGGCATTGCTGGATTCGGACCAGACGCTGCAACGGAGCATCGCGCTGCGTAACCCCTACGTCGACCCCATGAATTTCATGCAGATCGACCTGCTCGAGCGTTGGCGCGCCAGCGGCCGTCAGAGCCGCGAGCTGTTCGAGGCCCTGCAGGCCAGTGTCAGCGGCATCGCCGCGGGGCTGCAGACCACAGGCTAGGCACGCCTTATATCCTAAAGCCACTTCTACATAACCCGCTTGAACGTAGGGTATCGGCGATCATCCGCGACCGATGTACCGATACGACCAAATTGACCAGACCCTGGTCGATGAGCGGGTGGCCCAGTTCCGGGACCAGACCCAGCGCTTTTTATCGGGTGCGCTCACCGAAGACGAGTTCAAGCCGCTGCGGCTGCGCAACGGCCTCTATATTCAGCTCCATGCGCCCATGCTGCGCATCGCGATCCCCTACGGGCTGCTCTCGAGCCGGCAGCTGCGCATGCTGGCGCACATTGCCCGTCACTATGACCGCGATTACGGTCACTTCACGACGCGGCAGAACCTGCAGTTCAACTGGCCCAGACTCGAACAGGTGCCCGACATTCTCGCGGATCTGGCAACCGTCGAAATGCATGCCATGCAGACCAGCGGCAACTGCATTCGCAACATCACCGCGGACCACCTGGCGGGAGTCGCCCCCGATGAGCTGGCCGATCCCCGCCCCTACTGCGAGATCATCCGGCAATGGGCGACGCTGCACCCCGAGTTCAGCTACCTGCCGCGCAAATTCAAGATTGCCGTGACGGCATCTCCGGCGGACCGCGCGGCCGCCGAAGTGCACGATGTTGGCGTGCGCCTCAAGCGCGGTGCCGATGGCGCGATCGGATTCGAGATCCTGGCCGGCGGCGGGCTCGGCCGCACACCCATCATCGGCCATGTGATTCGCGACTATCTGCCTCAATCCGACCTGCTGGCCTATCTCGAGGCGATTCTTCGCGTGTACAACCGCCACGGGCGTCGCGACAACATTCATAAGGCGCGCATCAAGATCCTGGTGCGTGCGCTCGGCGTGCAGGAATTCCGGCGACAGGTCGAGGCGGAGTTCGAGGCCGCGCGCGAGTTCGCGCCGCGCTTAGCGGACTCGGAAGTGGAGCGCATGCGCGGGTTTTTCGCGCCGCCGCCCTATGAGGCTCTGGAGGATATGGCCGACGCCGCCGGTAACGCCGAGCTGCTCAGCGGCGCGCGTGCACCCTACCAGGCCTGGTATCGCTACAACACGCGCGCGCATCGCATGCCGGGCTATCGAATCGTGTTCGTGTCGCTCAAGAAGCACGGCGAAGCGCCCGGCGATATCACGGCCGACCAGATGGACGCGCTGGCGGACCTCGCCGACCGGCACAGCTTCGGGCTGATTCGCTCCACCCACGACCAGAATCTGGTGCTGGCCGATGTCCCGCAGCGGGCATTGCGCGAGGTGTGGCAGACGCTCGAGTCGCTGGCGCTGGCGACGCCGAACATCGGCACCCTCACGGACATGATCTGCTGCCCGGGGCTGGATTTCTGCAGCCTGGCCAACGCCGGCTCGATTCCAATCGCGAAGCAGATTCATGCGCGCTTCGATGATCTGGACTATCTCTACGATCTGGGTCCCATCGAGATCAAGATGTCCGGCTGCATGAATGCCTGCGGGCACCACCACATCGGCCACATCGGAATCCTCGGCGTCGATAAGCACGGCAAGGAGTGGTACCAGATCACCATTGGCGGCTCGTCGGCCGCTCCTGCGGCGCTGGGCGAGGTCATCGGCCCCTCGGTTCCAAAGGAGGCCGTGGCCGACACGATCGCCAAGCTGCTCGATGTGTATCTCGGGGAGCGCCAGGACGAACACGAGCGATTCATCGATACCGTGCGCCGCATCGGCGTCGAACCATTCCAGGAGCGCGTCTATGAGACGGATCATTCGACGGCGTGAGATCCTGGAGGACTCGCTGCGCTATGCCGGCGAACCGCAGGATCCCGGCACCGTATCGGTGCAAACGGCTGCCGACTGGATCGCCGGCGCTGGCGGCGACGCAGTCCCGGGGTCGGCGGCCCTGATGCTGGCGCCCACCGACGAAGTGGAGGCCCTGGCACCGCACCTGCAGGGCGTACGCTGGATCGTGATTGAATTCGCCAAGATCGGCGAGGGCCGTGGCTATTCGCAGGCGCGGTTGCTGCGCCAGCGTTATGGCTACGCGCACGAATTGCGCGCCCGCGGGGCGCTCAAACGCGACCAGCTGGTGTTTCTGGCGCGCTGTGGCTTCGATGCCTTCGATCTCGATCCGACGGAAGATCTGGCCGCTGCATTGAGCGCGCTGGACAGCTTCACGGTCGCCTACCAGGGCGGCGATGAGGCACTGGTGCACCTGCGCCGCCGTGCCGCACCGGGCGCGGCCGCCTAGCAATATCCCGCCGGGACGCCCAGCCCGCAATCTTCCGCCGCCGCTGGCGTGTCGGGATAATACTTCAGTACTCTGGCGTGGGCGCCTACACGCGCTGGGCCGGCCGTGGCCTTAACGTCAATTCCCCACGCCCATTCAGTGACCGGGAGGTTCTGGCCATGTCGAGCGCAACCGGTCTGTCCGCGCCAGCCGTCGAGCGGGCAGCGCTCACTTCGGCGATCGAGGCCGCGCGGCTGCGCATCGAGCAGGTGACGCCCAGCGTGGATGGCGGTGCGTTGCCGGCGCGGGGTGTCGTCGGAACGCCCATCGTCGTCGAAGCGGACATCTTCTCCGATGGCCACGATCAGTTGGCCGCGCGGCTGATCTGGCGCGGGCCGGGCACGCTCGAGGAGCAGTCCGCGCTGTTCACATCGGTGGGCAATGACCGCTGGCGCGCCGTCTTCAGCCCCAGCCGCACCGGCCGCCATCGCTTCAATGTCGAGGCCTGGCTGGATGAATGGGGCAGCTACTGCGCTGACCTGCGCAAAAAACTGGCGGCAGGTCCGGTGCCGGCAGTGGATATCGAGGAAGGCCGCACGCGCCTGGTGGGAACGGCTGCACGCGCCGGCACTCGGGCTCGTGATGCCGTGAGCTTCGTGCAACGCGTGGAAATGGCCGTGGAGGCCGATGCCACCGAGCTGCTGCTCTCGGATGAGGCCGCACAATTTATGGCCCGGTTTGCGCCCCGCGTATTCGTGACGCACCTGCCGGCCGACTTGATCATCGATGTGGAGCGCCAGGCGGCCGGGTTCGCCAGCTGGTATGAGCTCTTCCCGCGCTCCCAGTCCCCCAATCCCGGGCAGCACGGCACCTTCGATGATGTGATCGCGCGGCTGCCGGCGCTGCGCGAGATGGGTTTCGACGTGCTCTACCTGCCGCCGATCCACCCGATCGGGCGCACCTTTCGCAAAGGGCGCAACAACTCACTCGAGCCCGGGCCGGATGATCCGGGCAGCCCCTATGCCATCGGTTCGGAAGAGGGCGGCCACACCGCGCTGCACCCGCAATTGGGCGACATGGCCGCGTTCCGGCGGCTGCTGGCGGCCGCATCCGCCCAGGGCATGGAAGTGGCGCTGGACTTTGCAATCCAGTGTTCGCGCGATCATCCCTGGCTGACGACACACCCCGAGTGGTTCTCGTGGCGCGCTGATGGCTCGATCCGGTATGCGGAGAATCCACCCAAGAAGTACCAGGATATCGTCAACGTCGATTTCTATGCGGACCTGTCCAAACCGGGATTGTGGCTGGCCTTGCGCGATGTGGTGCTCTACTGGATCGATGCCGGGGTGCGCATTTTTCGCGTCGACAATCCGCACACCAAGCCGCTGCCGTTCTGGCGCTGGCTCATTGCCGATATCCGCGGACGTCACCCCGACGTGGTGTTCCTGTCCGAGGCGTTCACGCGCCCGGCAATGATGTACCGGCTGGCGAAGGTGGGCTTTACGCAGAGCTATACCTACTTCATCTGGCGCAACAGCAAGCGCGAGCTCACCGACTATTTCACCGAGCTGACCGCGCAGGCGCCGAAGGATTTCTTCCGGCCGCACCTGTTCGTCAATACGCCCGACATCAATCCGTTTTTCCTGCAGACATCGGGCCGGCCCGGTTTTCTGATCCGCGCGGCACTGGCCGCGACGCTTTCGGGGCTCTGGGGTTTATACAGCGGCTTCGAGCTGTGCGAATCCGCACCGCTGCCGGGCCGTGAAGAGTATCTCGACTCGGAGAAGTATCAGTTGCGCCAGCGCGATTGGCAGGCGCCGGGCAACATCATTGCCGAGATCTCGCAGCTCAATCGCATCCGCCACGAAAATCCCGCGCTGCACTCGCACCTCTCGCTGCGGTTCTACAACGCCTTCAACGAGCAGGTGATTTCCTATGGCAAGTTCACGCCCGGACTGGACAATTTTCTGCTGATCCTCGTCAGCCTCGATCCACACCATGTGCAGGAGACGCAGTTCGAGGTGCCGCTGTGGGAATTCGGCCTTCCGGACACGGGCGCGCTCGCAGTCGAGGAACTCATGCGCGGCGTACAGTTCCGCTGGTACGGCAAGCTGCAGCATTGGCGGTTCGTGCCCGGGGAGCTGCCGTTTGCGATCTTCCGCATCCGGCCGTGGCAGAGCGGCGACTGATTCCATCATGGACCAACCAAAAAAACGCCAGTCCAAACCGCACGCCGCCGAAGCGCTGGTGAATGATCCGCTCTGGTTCAAGGATGCGGTCATCTACCAGCTGCACCTGAAGTCGTTCTTCGATGCCAACAACGACGGCGTCGGCGACTTTCCGGGCCTGCTGGCCAAGCTCGACTACATCGCCGATCTCGGCGTCAATACGGTCTGGATACTGCCGTTCTATCCGAGTCCGCGGCGCGACGATGGATACGACATCTCGGACTATCGCAGTGTGCATCCGGATTACGGGACAATGGCCGACGTGCGCGCGTTCATTGCCGAGGCGCATGCGCGTGGCCTGCGCGTGATCACCGAGCTGGTGATCAACCACACCTCGGATCAGCATCCATGGTTCCAGCGCGCGCGCCGGGCCAAGCCCGGCTCCTCGGCGCGTAATTACTATGTCTGGTCCGACACCGATCAGCGGTACGCGGGGACCCGCATCATTTTTATCGACACCGAGAAGTCCAATTGGACCTGGGATCCGATCGCGAATGCCTATTTCTGGCATCGCTTCTACTCGCATCAGCCGGATCTGAATTTCGACAATCCGCTGGTGCTCAAGGCGGTGCTGTCGGTGCTGCGCTTCTGGCTCGCGCTGGGCATCGATGGCCTGCGGCTCGATGCCGTGCCCTATCTGGTCGAGCGCGAGGGCACCAGCAACGAGAACCTCCCAGAGACGCACGCCATCCTGAAGCGGATCCGGGCCGAGATGGACGCGGCATTTCCCGGCCGCATGCTGCTGGCCGAGGCCAACATGTGGCCCGAGGACGTGCAGCAGTACTTCGGCAACGGCGATGAATGCCACATGGCATTTCACTTCCCGCTGATGCCGCGCATGTACATGGCGCTGGCGCAGGAAGATCGATTCCCGATCACTGACATTCTGCGCCAGACCCCGGAAATTCCGCCCAACACGCAATGGGCTATCTTCCTGCGCAATCACGACGAGCTCACTCTCGAGATGGTGACCGACCGCGAGCGCGACTACCTGTGGGAGCAGTACGCCGCGGACCATCGCGCGCGGCTGAACCTGGGCATCCGTCGCCGCCTGGCACCGCTGGTGCAGCGCGACCGGCGCCGCATCGAGCTGCTGCACTCGCTGCTGCTGTCGATGCCCGGCGCGCCGGTGCTGTATTACGGCGATGAAATCGGCATGGGCGACAACATTCATCTCGGCGACCGCGATGGCGTGCGCACGCCGATGCAGTGGTCGAACGATCGCAACGGCGGCTTCTCGCGTGCCGATCCCGCGGGCCTGGTGCTGCCGCCCATCATGGACGCGCTGTACGGCTACGAGGCGATCAACGTCGAGGCCCAGTCGCGCGATCCGCATTCGCTGCTGAACTGGATGCGGCGCATGCTCTCGATCCGCAGGCTCCAGCGCGCCTTCGGCCGCGGCACGTTCCGGCTGCTTTACCCGTCGAACCGTCGCGTGATGGCGTACGTGCGCGAACTCACGGAGGAGGACCGCCACGAGACCATACTGTGCGTCGCCAATGTGTCGCGTTTCGCCCAGGCGGTCGAATTGAATCTGGCGCAGTTCGAGTCCTGCGTGCCCGTAGAGATGCTTGGCGGCGCCGCATTCCCGCCCATCGGCCAGCTGCCCTATCTGCTGACACTGCCGCCCTACGGCTTCTACTGGTTCGTGCTGGCGCCACTGTCGCGCATGCCCAGCTGGTTCGTGCCGGCACCGCAATCGTTGCCCGAGTTCGTGACGCTGGTGTTGCGCAACTCGCTCGAGGAGCTGCTGGCGGAGCCGATTCGCGGCATTCTTGAAAAAGAGGTATTGCCGGCCTACCTGCCCAAGCGCCGCTGGTTCGCCGGCAAGGACCAGGTGCTCGAGCAGACCCGCATCGTCGAGATATCCGCGGTGCCCGGTATCGAGCCGCCCGTGCTGCTGGCCGAAATCGAAGCCAGGATGCCGCGCGGCACGGACCGCTACCTGTTGCCGTTCGGATTCATCGCCGAGGATGCGATGGCCGGCGCGTTGCCGCAGCAGCTCGCACTCGCGCGCGTGCGGCGCGGCCGCCGCGTCGGATTCCTGACCGACGCCTTTGCACTGGACAGCTTTGCCCGCAAGCTCATAGAGATGATCGCCGGCAACGCCCGCGTGGCAGCGCCGAGCGGGGAGCTGCAGTTCAGTGCCACCACGCGTTTTGCCGGCATCAACCTGGGCGCGGAGCCGGAGGTGCGGCGGTCTTCGGCAGAGCAGTCCAACAGTGCACTGATCATCGGCGGCCAGGTGTTGCTGAAGCTCTTCCGGCGGATACACGCCGGCGCGCATCCCGAGGCGGAGATGGGCCGTTATCTCACCGAACGGGGCTTCCCCAACATCGCGCCGCTGCTCGGGGAGATTACGCGCGTGGGCGCCGACCAGCTGTCCTTCACGCTCGGTATCGCGCAAAGCTTCATCTACAACGAGGGCGATGCCTGGAGCTGGACGCAGAATCTGCTCGAGCGCACCGTGCAGGAAGTGCTGGTCATGCCGGCTGGCGCGCCGCTGCCCGAGCAGAGCGATGCCATCGGTCGATTACAGCGCGCGGGCAGCAATCTCGGGCGGCGCCTGGGGGAGATGCACACGGTGCTCGCGCAGCCGAGCGATGATCCGGCCTTTGCGCCGCGAACCGCCGATGCCGCCCAGTGCGCCAAGTGGGCGGCCGCGGCGCGCGCGCAACTGCAGCGGGCATTCTCGACCCTCGATGAGCGAACCACGTTTTCGGAAGAGGAACGCCACAGCCTCGAGGTGGTCCGTGAGCATCGTGCCCGCGCGCTGGAACTGACCGACCAGCTGGCGCAGGCGGGCCTCGGATCGCTGGCAACGCGTATTCATGGCGACCTGCACCTGGGGCAGGCGCTGGTCGCACAGGGCGATGTGATCTTCATCGACTTCGAGGGCGAGCCGGCGCGGTCCCTGAGCGAGCGGCGCGCGCACAGCAGCCCGCTGCGCGACGTCGCCGGCATGCTGCGATCGTTCGATTATGCCGCCGCGACCATCATCGCCGCCGGCGGCGCGGGCCAGGATGACACTGCGCTGGCGCGCAAGCGCGGCATCGTCGAGCGATTCCGGCTGAATGCGAACAAGGCTTTCCTGACCGCGTATCAGGAAGCCTCGGCACCGATCGCCCACCATTGGACCGGCGCGCACAGCGAGCGCGATCTTTTGAATCTGTTCCTGATCGAGAAGGCCGCCTACGAGATCTGTTATGAAGCCGCCAATCGACCTGCCTGGCTGAACGTGCCCCTGTTCGGACTCGCGCAGTTGCTATCTCATTTGTGAGGCATCGAGTGGAGTCAACAAGGCAATTATCTCTATGAACGCTCAAGTACTCGAAGACCCTGGCTTGGCCCTCGATGCCGCCACCGCGGCGGCACTGGAGTCGGGCCGGCTGAACGATGCCTTCGCGGTCCTCGGCCCGCATGCGGATGCGCGCGGTACCGTGGTGCGTACCTTCGCGCCACCGGCGGAGAGCATCGATCTGATCGGTGCCAACGATGAACTGCTGGCGGTGATGCAGCGCACGGGCCCGGCGGGTCTGTTCGCGGCGCGCATCGAGCCGCAGCGCGGCTATCGCTTTCGCATCCGCTGGCCCGGTGGGGTCACGCAGATCACCGAGGATCCCTATTCCTTCGGCCTGCTGCTCGGCGAGCTCGATGTGTATCTGCTGGCCGAGGGCAATCACCTCGAGCTCGGCCGCTGCCTGGGTGCGCAGGCAATGAGTATCGAAGATGTTCCGGGCGTGCGCTTCGCGGTCTGGGCGCCGAATGCGCAGCGGGTGTCCGTGGTCGGGGACTTCAACGGCTGGGACGGCCGCCGCCATCCGATGCGCAAGCGCGTCGAAGCGGGTGTGTGGGAATTGTTCATCCCGCGCCTGCCCGTGGGCACTATCTATAAGTACGAGATTCTCGGACCTCACGGCATGCTGCCGCTCAAGGCCGATCCGGTGGCGTTGCAGGCCGAAGCGCCGCCGCGCACGGCCTCCGTGGTCACCGATCCGACCCCGTTCACCTGGAGCGACGAAGCCTGGCTCAAGGCGCGTGCCAGCGCCGGGGAGCATCTGCATGCACCGGTATCGATTTACGAGGTCCACGCCGGCTCTTGGCGGCGCCGCGAACGGGACTGGCAGCCGCTGAACTGGGATGAGCTCTCGGAGCAGCTCATCCCCTACGTCAAGGACCTCGGCTTCACGCACCTCGAGCTGCTGCCCATCATGGCGCACCCGTTCGGAGGTTCCTGGGGCTACCAGGTGCTGGGCCAATACGCGCCGCACGCGGATTTCGGCGACCCGCGCGCGTTCGCGCGTTTCGTCGATCGCTGTCACAACGCCGGCCTCGGCGTGATTCTCGACTGGGTGCCCGGCCACTTTCCGACCGATCCACATGGGCTGGCCTATTTTGACGGTACTGCGCTCTACGAGCACGCGGATCCGCGCGAGGGCTTTCACCAGGAATGGAATACTGCGGTCTACAATCTCGGCCGGCGCGAGGTGCATTCGTTCCTGATATCGGCGGCACTTTTCTGGCTGGAGCGCTTCCATATTGATGGTCTGCGCGTCGATGCGGTGGCGTCGCTGCTCTATCGCGATTACGCGCGCCGCGAGGGACAATGGATTCCCAATCGCTTCGGCGGCCGCGAGAATCTCGAGGCCATCGATTTCCTGCGCCACCTCAATGACGCCGTGGCCGACCGCTTTCCGGGAACCATGACGCTGGCGGAGGAATCCACGGCCTGGCCCGGGGTCACACGCCCGACGCGCGAATGGGGCCTGGGCTTCACCTATAAGTGGAATATGGGGTGGATGCACGACACATTGCGCTATATGCAGAAGGACCCGATCCATCGGGCCTACGGTCACAACGACATGACCTTTGGGCTGCTGTACGCATTCTCCGAACGCTTCGTGCTGCCGCTCTCGCACGATGAAGTCGTGCACGGCAAGGGCTCGCTGATCGGACGCATGCCCGGGGATACCTGGCAGCGCTTCGCCAATCTGCGGGCCTATTTCGGATTCATGTGGACTCAGCCGGGCAAGAAGCTGCTGTTCATGGGCGGAGAGATCGGCCAGGACTGGGAATGGGATCACGACCGCCAGGTCGACTGGCCCGCGCTCGAGCATCCCCTGCACCGGGGTGTGCAGCGTCTGATCGGCGATCTGAATCGAGTCTATGCCACAGAAGTCGCGCTGCACGCGCTAGACTGCGACAGCGCCGGATTTCGATGGATCATCGGTGACGATCGCGACAACAGCGTGTTCGCGTACTACCGCAACGGCTACGAGGGCACCGAGCCCATCATCGTGGTCTGCAACTTCACGCCAGTGCCGAGGCTGCGCTACCGCATCGGTTCGCCGCGATCGGGCGGCTGGCGGGAGATTCTCAACACCGATGCGGAGATTTACGGCGGCAGCAACCTCGGCAATGGCGGCTGGGTCGAAGCCAGTTCAATGCCCAGTCATGGCCAGCCGTTTTCGCTCGAAATCACCGTGCCCCCGCTAGCTACCGTACTGCTGCGGCATGGCGGGTGAGCGTCCGGAACTGCCCGGGCGCGCGCTGCCGGGAGTACCGCACCCGCTGGGTGCGAGCTGGGACGCCCAGGGCTGCAATTTCGCGGTGTTCGCGGGGCACGCCGAGCAGCTAGAGCTGTGTCTGTTCGACGCGCATGGCCGTAACGAGCTGCGGCGCGTGGTGATGCCCGAATGCACCGATGGGGTCTGGCACGCCTACGTTCCCGGAGTCCAGCCGGGGCAGATCTATGGCTATCGGGCGCATGGTCCCTACGAGCCCGAACAGGGACACCGCTACAACGCCAACAAGCTGCTGCTCGATCCGTATGCACGCGCCCTTGCCGGGCAGCTACGCTGGAGCGATGCGCTGTATGGCTACCGCATCACCTCCCCGCGCGGTGACCTGTCATTCGATCGGCGTGACAGTGCTTTTGCGATGCCCAAGGCCGTGGTCACGGTCGATCGGTTCGCGTGGGGCGAGGATCAGCCGCCCCGGACGCCGTGGGCGGACACTGTCATCTATGAGACCCATCTGCGCGGCCTGACGATGCGCCACGCGGGCATCCCGGAACGCCTGCGCGGCACGGCCGCGGCGCTCGGGCACCCGGAAATCGTCAATCACCTGAGGCGGCTGGGTGTCACGGCCGTGGAGTTGCTGCCCATCCATGCCATCGTGCAGGACCGCGTGCTGATCGACCGCGGCCTGAACAACTACTGGGGCTACAACACGCTTGGCTTTCTTGTCCCCGAACCGCGCTACCTCGGCGATGGCGGGCCGGATGAACTCAAGGGCGCCATCAAGGCGCTGCATGCCGCCGGCATCGAGGTGCTGCTCGATGTGGTCTACAACCACACCGGCGAGGGCAGTGAGCTCGGTCCTACCCTGAGCCTGCGTGGTTTCGATAACGCGGCATACTACCGGCTGCAGCAGGATGACCTCCGACGCTGCAGCAACTACACCGGTTGCGGCAATACGCTGGATTTCTCGAACTCCCGCGTCATCCAGCTGACACTGGATTCACTGCGCCACTGGGTGCGCGAATATCACGTCGACGGCTTCCGCTTCGACCTGAGCGTGACGCTGGGGCGCGATCACAATGGCTTCGAGCGCGGCGCGGGATTCTTCGATGCGATGATGCAGGATCCGACGCTGGCCGCCGTCAAGCTGATCGCAGAACCCTGGGACATCGGTCCGGACGGATTCCAGCTGGGCAACCATCCGGGCGGCATGGCCGAGTGGAACTCCAGGTTCCGCGATGATGTGCGCCGCGCCTGGCGCGGCGATTCCCAGGTGCGCGGGCCGCTGGCGGCGCGCCTGCAGGGATCGGCGGATCTGTTCGACCATGACCGCCGCCGGCCCTGGGCGTCGCTGAACTTCATTACCGCGCACGACGGTTTCACATTGCAGGACTGGGTCAGCTACAACCAGAAGCATAACGAAGCCAACGGCGAAGATAATCGCGATGGCAGCGACGACAACGCCAGCAATAACTGGGGCGTCGAGGGCCCGACGGATGATGCGGCCATCATCGCGCGCCGCGAAAGCGTCAAGCGCGCCATGCTCGCGACGCTGCTATTCTCCCACGGTACGCCGATGCTGCTGGCAGGCGATGAATTCGGCCATACCCAGCAGGGCAACAACAATCCCTACTGCCAGGATTCCGAGCTGAGCTGGCTTGATTGGTCGCAGGCGCAGTCGCCTGCAGGTCTCGAACAACAACAGTTGGTGTCCCGGCTGCTGCTATTGCGCCGCGAACACTGCACCTTGCGCGGCGGTTACTTCCAGCACGGCCAGCTCGAGCCGTTGCCGCAGCTACGGGACATCGAATGGTTCGACGAGAACGGCGATGTGATGCGGCCGGAGGACTGGGGCTACACCGAGGGCCGGCTGCTATGTGTGCGCCGCGCGCTTCGAGTCGATGAGATCAAGGCGGAGGTCAGTCTCATCCTCATCAACTTGAGCCCCGAGGCGCGCGGCTTTCAGTTGCCGCAGCCACAGTTTCACTGGCGCCTGAGGCTCGACACCGCCGGCGTTGCACTCGTCGACCGGGGCATCGATCGGGCGCAGCTGGAAGTTGCCCCGCACAGCCTGCTGCTGTTGACCGCGTTGGTCGAGGCGCCATCGCCTGCCGGTGGCGTCCACAGTCTTAGCGACACCGCGGTTCAGCCCGGAGTGATCCGGCGATCGGAACCGGGGCCGGGTTAGCGGTGCTCTCCGGGCGACGCGTGGTGATCAGCGGCGCGGGCCGGGGTCTGGGCCGAGCCTTCGCGATTGCCGCTGGCGATGAAGGTGCCGAGTTGGTGCTGCTCGGACGCGATCAGTCAGCAATTCAGGCCGTGGCGGGAGATATCGAGGCGCGGACCTTCCGCAGCGTCGCGGCTATTCCCTGTGACCTCGGCCTGCCCTCGACTATCAGCGAAGCCTGTCGCGCGACGCTCGCCCTGTCGCCCGTGGTCGATGTGCTGATCAATAACGGTGCCCCATGGCTCGCCGGCGAGCTGCCTGACCTGGCGCAGGCCGATATTGCCGATACCATTGCCGCCACGGTGACCGGCACGATACTGCTGACCCAGGGGCTGCTGCCGGCGCTGCGGCAGTCGGCCGCGGCAGACATCGTCACTGTGGTGTCGACGGCGGGATTGCCGGACCGCGATTTCGGCATCGCCTCCGCCGCGTTTCACGCGGCCAAACATGCCCAGGCCGGCTTCAGCAATCGGTTGGCCGCGGAGCTGAAAGGGCAGCAGATCCGCGTGGCGGCGATTTTCCCGCCGGATTTCGACGATGCGGATCCGCTCGGGGCGGAATGGAATGCGATGCGCGAACCCGGAGCGGGTGCCCGCATGACGAACCGCGAGATCGTGGCGGCGATCATGTTCGCCATCACCGCGCCCCGCATCTGCGCCACCCCGATCATCGTGCTCGACAATATGTCGGGCTAGATATCCGGCTAGTCGGCGATCACCTGCTTCAGCGCGGCCGCCAGTGTGTCGATGTGCGCCTCGGTGTGGGCCGCCGACAAAAAGCCGACTTCAAAAGCGCTGGGCGCGAGGTAGATGCCCTGCTCCAGCAGGGCGTGGAACGGCGCGGCGAAACTCTTGCCAGCATCCGCCGGGAAACTGTGCAGCGTGCGCATCGGCGTGGCCGGCACGCCCTGGTGGGAAAGACACAGCCAGAAGATCGAACCCACGCGCTGTACAGCGAGCCGCGGCGTGCCGCGCAGGGCGCGCTCCAGCCGCGCGCCCAGCGACTCGAGTTGCTCATAGACGCGCCCATCCAGTAGTTGCTGCAGTGCTGCCAGGCCTGCGCACATGGCGAGTGGATTGGCGCTGAGCGTGCCGGCCTGGTAGACCGGGCCCGCGGGCGCCACCAGTTCCATGAGCTCGCGGCGGCCGCCGTAGGCGCCCACCGGAAAGCCGCCGCCGATGACCTTGCCGTAAGTGACGAGGTCGGGTCGGATCCCGCTCAAGCCCGCATAACCCTGGAACCCCAGGCGGAAGCCGGAGATGACCTCGTCGAAGATCAGCAGCGCGCCGTGCGCGCGCGTCAGGCGTGCCAGCGCCTGCAGGAATTCCGGGCGCTGTGGAAGCAGGCCGTAATTCGCCGGCAGCGGTTCGATGATGGCTGCCGCGATCTCGCCACCGCGATCCGCAAACACCGTTTCCAGCGCGGCGATGTCATCGAGCGGCGCGATCAGCGTTTCCTGGACCACGTCCGGAGCCAGGCCCGCGCTGTCGGGCACCGGCGCTTCGGCGAGCCCGGAACCGGCGCGCAGCAGCATCGAGTCGGTGTGTCCGTGGTAGCAGCCTTCGAATTTGAGGATCTTGGAGCGCCGGGTCGCGCCGCGTGCCACGCGCAACGCCGACATGACCGCTTCGGTGCCCGAGTTGACGAAGCGGATGCTCTCGATCCAGGGAATTTTTGCCGTGATCAGTTCGGCAAGTTCCAGGCTGTAGGGTTCGGCAGTGCCCAGACTCCAGCCGCGCGACAGCGCCGCTTCGGCGGCCGCACGCACCCGCGGGTCGGCGTGTCCGAGGATCAGCGGGCCAAAGGCCATGCAAAAATCGATGTACAGGCGATCATCGACATCGCGCAGCTGCGCGCCCTGGCCGCCGACCATGAAGCGCGGTGTGCCGCCGACGCCGCGAAAGGCCCGGACCGGCGAGTGCACACCGCCCGGGGAGACGCGCTTCGCCCGCGCAAACAGTTCCGCGGATCGGCCTTCGGCGCTGCTCACGCTGCCAGCCATTCGCGCGCGTAGCGCGCACCGTAAGTGATGATCATCGAAGCCCCGGCGCGCACAAACGCGGTCATGATCTCCCGGTGCAGCGGCGCACGCGCCGCCAGCCCCTGGCTCACCAGCGCTTCCAGTGCCGCGAATTCCCCGCTGACGTGATACACCGCCCAGGGCTTGCGTATTTCCGCAGACAACTCGCGCAGCAGGTCCAGGTACGGTAGGCCCGGCTTCACCATCAGGATGTCGGCGCCTTCCTCGGCGTCCCGCTGCGCGCACAGCCAGGCGTCGCTGGGGCGCGCCGGATCGAGCTGGTAGCTGGCGCGATCCCTGAGCGTCATGCTGGCGCCGCCCTTGGGCGCTGAATCCGCCGCCACGCGGAAGGGGCCGTACAGCGATGAGTGAAACTTGACCGCGTAGCTCATGAGAATCGTGCGCTCGAGGCCATTGGCATCGAGCCCAGTGCGGATGGCAGCGATGCGGCCGTCCATCATGTCGCTCGGCGCCACGCAGTCGGAGCCAGCCTGTGCGTAGCTTACGGCCGCCTGCACCAGTTCGGCGACGCTGGCGCGATTGTCCAGGTGATCGCCTTCCGCGTTCAGCACGCCGCAGTGTCCATGCGGCGTCGAAGAACACAGGCAGACATCGGTGGCCAGCCAGATGTCCTTGCCGAAGCGCTGCTTGAGGGCGCGGATCTGGCCCGAGGTGAACGACCAGTCGATATCGCGCTCGCTGCGCGCGCGCGGCACGCCGAACAGCAGGAACTTGTGCACGCCGGCGGACAGGTCCTGTTCCACCTGGCGCAGCAGCGAGTCGGGGGTCTCCTGATGCACGCCCGTCAGGCCCGGCACCGCCTCGCGGGCCGTGATGGATTCGGCAACGAACAGCGGCTGGATGAGCTGGTCGAGCCGGACATGGACCTCGCGCGTGAGCGCGCGCACGTGCTCGTTCTGCCGCAGCCGGCGCAGATTCAGGGAACTCATAGCAGGGAAATGATGCCGCTAAAGCGGGGTCGGGAAGTCATGTAGTGTCACACCGGCTGTGCTGAGTATCACCATTGGCGCCAGGCAGCGCAGCTTATGCGCCAAAGTCATGACCGTACAGCCGCTTCCCGGGGCTCCCGGCCTCCGGATTGGACTACCATCGCAGCATGGATTATCTGCCCGTATTCCTCGATCTGCGCAACCGCCTGGCGGTAGTCGTCGGCGGCGGCGCGGTGGCCGGGCGCAAGGTGGAAATGCTGCTCAAGGCCGGGGCGCGCGTGCGCGTGGTCGCCCCCGAGCTGGACACGGAAATAGCGCTTTATCGCGATGCCGGCCGCGTCGAGGTCCTCGATGCCGCCTTCGAGCCCGCGCATCTGGATGGCGCCATGCTGGTGATCGCGGCCACCGACGTGGCCGCGGTCAATCATGCGGTCGCCGCGGCAGGTGCGGCCCGCGGGGTGTTCGTCAACGCGGTCGATGATGGCGCGTCCTCATCCTGCCTGATGCCCTCGATTGTGGATCGATCACCCATCATCGTGGCCATCGGCAGCTCCGGCCAATCGCCGACGCTGGTGCGCCGCGTTCGCACCCAGCTCGAGGCCCTGTTGCCGGCGCGCCTGGGAGAGCTGGCACGACTGGCAGGCCGCGCACGCGAGCGCGTGCGGCGAACGCTGCCGGACATTGATCAGCGCCGGCGCTTCTGGGATCGGCTGTTCGCCGGCAGCATCGCCTCGCAGGTGTACGCGGGCGATCTTGCGGGCGCGGAAGCGCTGCTCGATGCCGAACTGGCGGCTCCCGAGGCCGCGCTGCGCGGTGAGGTCTACCTGATCGGCGCTGGTCCGGGTGATCCGGATCTGCTGACATTGCGCGCGTTGCAGCTGCTGCAGCAATCGGACGTCGTGCTCTATGACCGGCTGGTGAGCGAGGCGGTACTCGAGCGCGTGCGCCGGGACGCGAAGCGCGTGTACGTGGGCAAGGAGTCCGGTCAGCATCGGATCACGCAGCAGCGCATTCACTCGCTCCTGGTGGAATACGCGAGCCGTGGGCTGCGCGTGGCGCGGCTCAAGGGCGGCGACCCCTTCATCTTCGGCCGTGGCGGCGAGGAGCTCGATGCGCTGGCCGCGGCCGGCATCCCGGTGATCGTGGTACCGGGAATCACCGCGGCACTGGGCGCGGCCGCTGCCGCCGGACTGCCGCTCACGCAGCGCGGCGTCGCGCAGTCGGTCACGCTGGTGACGGCGATGGGCGACGGTGCCGATGGCCTGGACTGGCGCTCGCTCGCGGCCTCGGGGCAAACTGTGGTTTTCTACATGGGCATCTCGCAGCTGCCGCGCATCGTCGGCCACCTGCGCAGTCGCGGTGCGCCCGGCTCGCGGCCGGCCGCGATCATCGAACGCGCAACGTTGCCGGATCAGCGCGTGGTGGCCGGGACACTGGAGGACATTTCGGAGCGTGCGCAGCAAGCCGGAATCGAAGCCCCGGCGCTGCTGATTCTGGGCGAGATCGCTGCCCGCGCCGCGGGCCAAAATCTGCCGATGGATGTTACGGGAGCGCGAGGCGCATGAAGGTGACCAAGGGTTTTGTCGATGCGGTGGGACACACCCCGCTGATCCGCCTGGCGCGATTGAGCGAGGAGAGCGGCTGCGAAATCTACGGCAAGGCCGAGTTCATGAACCCCGGTGGTTCGGTCAAGGATCGGGCGGCACGCGCTATCGTGCTGGATGCGGAGCTCCGCGGCGTGCTCAAAGCCGGCGGCACCGTGGTCGAGGGGACCGCCGGCAACACCGGTATCGGCCTGGCGCACGTGTGCAACGCGCGTGGCTATCGCTGCGTGATCGTGATGCCCGACAATCAATCACCGGAAAAGTACGCGCTGATCGAGGCATTGGGCGCCGAAGTGCGGCGGGTCAAGACCGTGCCCTACAGCGACCCGAATCACTATCAGAAGGTGGCCGGCCGGCTGGCCGATGAATTGCCGGATGCGATCTGGGCCAACCAGTTCGACAACACTGCCAATCGACGCGCGCACGCTGAAACGACCGGGCCTGAGATCTGGGAGCAGACCGGCGGCCGAATTGATGCCTTCGTGGCTGCCAGCGGCACCGGCGGCACTGTCGCCGGGGTGTCGGAGTATCTCAAGTCGCGATCCGCCAAGGTGCGCACCGTGGTCGCGGATCCGCCGGGCAGCTCCCTATACGAGTACATCCGCAACGGCGTCGTGAAAGCCACCGGCAGCGGCTCGATCACCGAGGGTATCGGGATCGGCCGCATAACTGCCAACATGCAGGATGCGCCGATCGATGATGCCGTGCATATCGAGGACGCCGAAACCGTGGGCTATGTGTATCGGCTGCTGCGGGAAGAGGGGCTGTTCGTCAGCAGCACCAGCGGCATCAATGTCGCCGCGGCGGTGCGGGTGGCGCGCCAGCTCGGGCCCGGCCACACCGTGGTCACGGTGCTGTGCGACACCGGCTCGAAGTACCTGTCGCGGCTCTTCAATCGGGAATGGCTGACGGGCAAGGGTCTGCTCCAGGCCGCATATCCGGGTACGGCATGATATCGAGGCCGGCATCGCGCCCTCGGCATCGTCTGCTTTCGACGATGCTGTGGCTGTGCGTCCCGATCATCGCAGCGCCCGCTCATGCGGCGTGGCTGTCGCGGGCGGTCGACGGCATCATG
Source organism: uncultured Gammaproteobacteria bacterium (assembly GCA_963819195.1). Lineage (GTDB taxonomy): Bacteria > Pseudomonadota > Gammaproteobacteria > Steroidobacterales > Steroidobacteraceae > FEN-1191. Next base: position 551,306 of record CAWFVL010000003.1, on the reverse strand, counting down.
GGCACGCGCATATTCGTCGAGCTCTGGTCCGAAGATGACGCGCAGAGCAAGCAGCGCGGCGAGCAGGCCATCGATGCGGTCATGGATGAGATGCGGCACATCGATGAAACCATGAGTGTCTATAAGCCGACCAGCGAGATCTCGCGGGTGAATGATCTGGCGGCCAAGCAGCCGGTCAAGATCAGTCATGAGTTGTTCCAGCTGTTGACTACCGCGCTCGAGTATTCCCGCATCACCGAAGGCGCTTTCGACATCACCTATGCCAGCGTCGGCTACATGTATGACTTCCGCGAGCGCAAGCGGCCCACCGAGGAGCAGATCCAATCCGCGCTGCCGGCGATCAACTACCGGCACGTGCTGCTCGATGCCGCCACCAGTTCGGTGCGATTCTCCCAGCCCGGCGTACGCATCGACCTCGGCGGCATCGCCAAGGGATTTTCGGTCGATCAGGGCATCAATATCCTGCTGGCGCGCGGCTATCAGCACGCGCTGGTCAATGCGGGCGGGGACAGCCGTGTCATCGGCGATCGCTTCGGCAAGCCGTGGATCATCGGTATCCGCCACCCCGATCATCCCGACCAGATCATCACGCGGGTGCCGCTGACGGACAGCGCGTTCTCGACCTCGGGCGATTACGAGCGCTATTTCGATGAGGGCGGAGTGCGCTATCACCACATCATCGATCCGCGCACCGGACATTCGGCCAGCAAGGTCCGCAGCGCGACCGTGATCGCGCCCACCGCCACCCGAACCGATGGCCTCTCCAAGACCGCATTCGTGCTCGGGCCCGACGAGGCGATCCGCATTTACAACAGCCTGCCCGATGTCGATGCGATTCTGGTCGCGCTCGACGGGCGCATTCTCTATACCAAGGGGCTCGAGCCACCTCATTAGCGACGGAAGTGTGAGCGGCGGCAGCGTGAAAATCCTCCCCTGCGGTTCCGAGCGGGCGCCGGAAATCCTGGCGATCCTGAACGATGCCATCGCCACGACCACCGCGTTGTACGACTACCGCCCGCGCACGAATGCCATGATGCAGGCCTGGATGGAGGGCAAGCAGCGCGGGCAGTATCCGGTGATCGGTGCCGTATCGGACCAGGGCCGGCTGATGGGCTTCGGGACTTATGGGCCATTTCGCAACTGGCCGGCCTACAAGTACACCATCGAACACTCGCTTTATGTCGATCGTGACTTCCGCGGCCGGGGTCTGGGCCGGCTGCTGCTGGCGGAACTAATCGCGGCGGCGCGGCGTCAGAGTTTTCATGCCGTGGTCGGCGGCATCGATGCACAGAACGCGGCCAGTATCGCGCTGCATCGGCGGATGGGTTTTGAACTTTGCGGTACCATTCGGCACGCAGGGTTCAAATTCGGCCGCTGGCTCGATCTGCAATTCTATGAGCTGCTGCTCGATACGCCGGCACAACCGGTCGAGGACTGATCCCGACCTTTGGCATTTACCGGGAGGCGATGATGCGGAAGTTGCTTGTGGTCCTGAGTTGGTTCGGGATGATGCTCGCGTTGCTGCCGGCCGCGCAGGCGACGGAGTGGGAGCAGGGCATTCATTACTACCTGATCGTTCCGCCGCAGCCCACCCAGGTCGCCGCCGGGAAAGTCGAGGTCACCGAAGTGTTCTCGTATGCCTGCCCGGCCTGCAACGGTTTCTATCCGACCATGGACAAGCTCAAGGCCAGCCTGCCGGCCAACGCCGAGGTGGATTACGTGCCTGCGTCATTCAACCAGGCAGAAGATTGGCCGATGTTCCAGCGTGCCTACCTGGCGGCGCAGATTCTGGGCATCGACAAACGCACGCACGATGCCATGTTCGATGCCATCTGGAAGACGGGTGAGCTGGCTATCGTCGATCCGCGCACCAATCGGTTGAAGGTTCCCTCACCTGATATCCAGGACGCGGCGGCCTGGTATGCGAAGACCGCCGGGGTAAAGCCCGAGGCCTTCGTGGCCGCTGCGAACTCCTTTGGCGTCGACTCGCGCATCCGGCAGTCCGACCAGCTGGTGAAGGATTACCGTGTCGAGAGCACGCCGACTCTGATCGTCAACGGCAAGTACCGCATCACGCCGCAATCGGCCGGCGGTCCCGATCAACTGATCGAACTGGTGAACTGGCTGGTGGCCAAGGAAGCCGGTACGTCGCCTAAACCGGCACCGAAGAGCGCGGCGCACTGAGGCTTCAGGGCACCGCCTGGCGCGGGGACGGCTCGGGTCCGCCGCGATCGACGCCGAAGTGCCGGTCGGCGATCACGCAGAGAATTTCGAACATCATCGTGGCGCCGACCAGGGCCGTGTTACCGGTCTGATCGTAGGGCGGCGCTACCTCCACCACGTCCCCGCCGATCAGGTTCAGGCCGCGCAGTCCGCGTAACAGGCGCTGCGCCTCGAGCGTGGTGATGCCGCCGATCTCGGGCGTGCCGGTGCCCGGTGCATACACCGGGTCGAGTCCATCGACGTCGAAGGAAATGTAGGTCGAACCATCGCCGACCACCTTGCGGGCCTCCTCGATGACACGCTCGACACCGAGCTGCGAAAATTCTTCGATGAACATGACCCGCATACCGTGCTCAAGCGCAAAATTGATGCCTTCCATGGTGTTCTGGCCGCCGCGTATGCCAATCTGGATGGTGCGCCTGGGATCGAGCACACCGGCTTCGACCGCCAGCCGGAATGGGGCGCCGTGCGTGAATTTGGAACCGAAGAACTCGCCCCAGGTATCGGTGTGGGCATCGATATGCACCATGCCGATCGGATCGTCGGCCGCAATCGCCCTGAAGATGGGATAGGTGATCGAGTGATCGCCGCCGGCCGTGATCGGTAGTATCCCTGCCTCGTGTACCTGCCGGAAAAAAGCTTCGATGTCTTCGTTTTGCCGCTCCAGGTCGAAGCGATGCGATAGCGGCACGTCCCCGAGGTCGGCGATGCGGCACAGCTCATACGGATTCATCCCAAGTCCGACATTGTAGGCGCGCATCAGGCTGGAGGAATTGCGGATCTCGCGCGGGCCGTGGCGGGCGCCTGGCCGGTTGGTGACGCCGAGGTCGGTAGGCACGCCGATCAGGCCGATGTCCACCTGGTCCAGCGAGCTTGCCAGCGGTGCGCGCATAAATGTTGCGATTTCGGTGTAGCGCGCCTGCTTCATCGGATCGTAATTGGCCCCGGAAACGGGGTTGTTCCGAAAGTAGCTGCTGTCGTCACTCATGCGCTGATCCTCGTATGCGGCCTCGTACAGAGGCTCACGGCAACATAGACGATGAGGCTGCCGCCCACGCCGAAATAAATGGGCCAGTCCGAATCCATGCCCTTGATGGCCAGCAGCACGCACACCAGCATACTGCCCACGGCGGTGGAGGCAAACGCGCCGGCCGTGGTGCCGCGCGGCCACAGCATAGCGCCGATAACGCTGACCAGCAGTCCGCCCACCAGCAAGTCGTACGCCACCGTGAGAGCGGCGATGACATCTCGCAGCAGACAGGACAGCACGATCATGATGACGCCGAGCGCCAGCGTGACGGCCCGGCTTTGGCCGATCGAGCCGCTGGCTCGTATACCTCGCAGCGGCAGGTAGACATCCTCCAGCAGTACCGTGGAGGCTGCCAGCAGGCAGGCACTGGCCGTTGACATGATGGCGGCCAGCGCCGCGGCCAGCACCAGCCCGCGCAGTCCAACCGGCAACACGGCATTGACGATCTGCGCAAAGGCCGCATCGGCCTCGCCCAGGGAGGGCAGGAAAACGCGGCCGGCGGAGCCGATCAGCGCGCCGGCCGCGGCGTAGACGAGGCAGTACAGGCCGACGCCGATGCCGCCATAGCGAGCCACCTGCACGCTGCGCGCCGTGAACACGCGCTGCCAGACATCCTGGCCGATGATGATGCCGAAGAAATACAGCATGAAGTAGGACAGGATCCGGCCGCCGCCGATGTGAGTCACCGAAAAGAAATCAGGCGGCAGGTGGGCGTGCATGCCCGCGAGTCCGCCCGCGTGATGGATCGCGCCGGGCAGCAGGATGAAGAAAATCCCGACCGTTTTGATGACGAACTGGATGATATCGGTGAGCGTCAGCGACCACATGCCGCCGAGTACCGAGTAGAGCACCATGACCGCGCTGCTGATCAGGATGGCACTGGTCCGGGGCACGCCGATGATGACTTCCATGACCGAGCCCACCGCAATGGTCGCCGTGACCGCAACCATCAGGTCGTAGGCCACCATGACCACGCCGCCCGCCATGCGTACACCGCGACTGTAGCGACGTTCGAGCAGCTCGGGCACTGTGTAAAGCTTCAGCCCCAGTACCCGTTCGACCAGCACCACGCTCAGCATCAAAATCCCTAAGCCGAACATGAACACCAGCCACATCCCTGAGATGCCGTACTGGTACCCGAGCTTCACGCCGCCCACGGTGGAAGCGCCGCCCAGCACGATGGCCGCCAGGGTGCCCGAATAGAGCCACGGCCCGACCGAACGGCCCGCCACCAGGAACTGGTCCTGATTGGTGGCTTTGAGTCGTGCCCAGAAGCCGGCGGCGATGATGACCGCCATGTAGGCGGCCACGACCAGCAGATCGATCAGGGCCATTGATCAAGAGACATCGATGCCCCCCTCCATCAGCAGGCGCCGAAGTTCCGACAGCTGATCGCCGTAGTGCCGCCACTGCGCGACCGAGGAATCATAGATCGGCAGACGCACCTGGGCCGCGCTGGCCGTGGTGCTCGGGTCGGGATTCTGGTGAAACTGCGCGCACGCATCCTCCCAGTCGAGGCCGCAGAAAGCCAGCAGCCGCCGCGTCTCGCCCAGCTGGTCCTCGATCATCGATTCGTAACGCAGTTCGTAAATCTGTCCGGGCATCGCCTGCCTCCAGTGCTGCATCAGTCGCCGGTAAGCCAGGTAGTAACGTCCCAGTTCGGACAGCTCGTAGGAAAAGGGATAGGCGTCTTCGAACAGCGTCTTGAACATGGCATAGCAGGCGGCCATCGGATGGCGCTGAACGTGCACGATGCGCGCCTGCGGCAGCGCCCGGCTGATCAGGCCGCAATAGAGAAAGTTCAGCGGCATCTTGTCGATGAAGTATTCGCCGATGGCGCCGGACGCCCGCGCGCGCGCCCGATAGTCACGAGCCAGCGCATCGAAGTCGAGCTGCGCTGCCTGTTCGATCAACTCCCGCCGGGGTATCGCCCCCGAGCGTGCCGCGCCCCGGCGCTGATGCACCGCTTCGACGATGGCGAGCGCCATCGAGTGCAGTTCGCCTGCCGCGTGTACCCGCGAGTGCCGGCCGAGAATGCGTTCGACCAGCGTGCTGCCGCTGCGCGGCAGTCCGAGGATGAATATGGGTCCCGGCGCGCGCTCGCGCGTGGCAGCGTCGAGTCCGGAAGTGGCCGTTGCCGGAAAGGCCTCGATGATCCAGTCCACGGTCGCAAGATCCGTGGCGATGTCGTAGCGCAGATGCGCGCGCCTCAGGCGCGAGCCGTTCTGAAGCTGATCGAAGGAGGCTGCGTAGTCGCCGAGGTCTTCGTGCTCCTTGGCAAGCGCATAGTGCACCTGCACGGCGCCGCGCCAGTCGGCAATCCCCTGAGTCTGCAGGCGCCGCAGTGCGGCCACGTGATTGCGCTCGCGGGTCTGCTGCCGCAGATCCGAGCGATTCTTGTAGGCCTCGAAGTCCGTCGGTCGAAGGGCGATCACCCGATCGTAATCGGCTTCCGATTCCGCCAGTTGCCCCAGGAAGCGCCGCACCGCGGCGCGGTTGAACAGGAACGCGGGCTGGTCGGGCGCCAATGCCAGTGCGCGATCATAGGCCGCCAGCGCGCGCGGCTGATCGCTGGCGCGGCTATAGAGGGTGCCGATCAGGTCCCAGAGAATCGGATCCGCATCGGCTCGATCTGCGGCAGCAGCCGCGCACTCACGTGCGCGCAGCAGATCGCGCATCGCCAGTGCCACCTGGCCGCTGGCTATCCAGCCCGCGGCGAGCGCCGCGTGCCGCACCGTGAATCGCTCGCAGGCCTGCATGGCGCCCTGCCAGTCGCGGGCCTGCATGAGCAGCAGTACCTGCTGCTGAAACGTGGCGACGGCTGAGTTCACGCCATCCGGCGCAGGCGCCGCCATCTTCAGCGCCGCTTGCGGCGCGGCGGCGCGGTCGGCGGCGCCATGCCCGGGATGTAGGATTCGGAAAAGAGCTGCTGGCTGTGGCGCTCGAAGGCCTCCACCAGGCGGGTCTTTTTGAGTTCCTTGAGAGTGGCGATGCCAATGCGAAGTGGAGAGGGGTCGCCGCTGAGCGGCACGCGATGCACGCGGCGGCCGTCAAGTGCCACGGCCGCGCGCGGCCTGACGTTAGCCAGCGAATAGCCCAGTCCGTTGGCGACCATGGTTCGCACCACTTCCTGCTGCGAGGAGGCCCAGACGATGTTCGGTTCCAGGCGCTCGCGAATGAACAGCGACTCGAAGTATTGCCGGCTCATCGGCAGATCGAGCAATACCATCGGCAACGGCGCCAGTTGGGCAAGCTTGACGTGACGCTCATGCGCCAGGGCGTGCGAGGCGCCAAACAGTGCATACGGCGGCAGCGTGGCCAGCGGCTGGAAGCTCACATCGTCGCTGATCTGGAGATCGTAGGTGATCGCCACCTCGGTCTCCGCATCGCGCAGGCTGTGGAGCAGCCCTTCCTGATGGTTCTCGCGGCAGCGGATCTGGGTTTCCGGATACGCCTTGAGGAAGGATTGAGTGAGCTCGGGCATGACGATGGGAGCCAGCGTCGAGAACCATCCCACCGATAATTCGCCGCGGATCTGGTGACTGACCTCGGCTGCGGCCGAATACAGCGCTTCGGCCTGCTTGAGCAGTTGCTTGGCATCACGCAGCAGCGCCCGGCCGGCCGGGGTAAGTGACAGGCCATGCGCGTGATGGCGCAGGAACAGCTGCACATCCAGTTCACGTTCGATGTGGGAGATTGCGGTCGAAATGGCCGGCTGCGAGATGCTCGCGCGGCGCGAGGCCAGCGTGATGCTGCCGGTTTCCGCGGCGGCGATGAAGTAGCTCAGCTGCCGGAACGTGTACTTCATGGATCCCCGGGCACCCCGAAGCGCGGCGCCGCCACAGGATCGAGCGCACGCCGCACGTAGTCATCGATCTGCGGGGAGTAGATGTCCCAGATACCGGCGAGCGCTGCGACCGGGTCGCCCTCGCTCCAGTCTACGCGCAGGTCAACGATCGGCCAGCTCTGATTGCGCACCACGAGCAGCCCCGCGGAATGAATCGGGCCGGCTTCGCCGCCGCTGGCGAGCCCTGCCTGCAGGGCTTCGAGCAGCCGCGCTCCCAGATGCCCACCGGCGGATTCAAACGCGCTGATCATCGCCGCGGGCACGCCCGCGTGAGCGAGCAGATTGCCGGCCGCCGCCGCATCGCGCCCGACCGCTCCGGCCACGATCCCGAGCGCATGTTCGCCCGAGTGGATCAGCGGCGTCCCTTTGCGTGCCACCACCAGAAGTTGCCGCCAGGCGCCAAACGGCGTTGCGGCCAGCGCCTCGCCCAGTGCCTCAGGCGCTGACGCGCCGCCCGCAAGCGAGTCCAGGATGCGCGGGCCGAGTGATGGATCGGTGATGTTCTGGGTGGCGACCGCGCCGGCGCCGGCGCGGGCGTGTGCGCAGCGTGCCGCCACCGCCGGTGAGGAGGAGGCGATGGCGAGGCCGAACAGGCCGGCATCGGCCGAGCGCGCGGCGATCGAGAAGGTCACGCAGGTTCTTCGCGATCAGGGATGACGGCGATGACGTCCACCTCGACCAGCCATTCCGGTCGGGCAAGACCGGCGACGACGATGCCGGTGGACACCGGGTAGACGCCTTTGAGCCAGCGGCCAACCGTGCGGTAAACGGGCTCGCGAAAGCGCGGATCGGTCAGATAGATCGTGATCTTGCAGATGTGCTCGAGCCCGGCGCCCGCCTCACCGAGCAGCTGACGGACATTGTGCATGGCCTGTTCTGCCTGGGCGGCGGCGTCGCCAATGCCGACGTTCACCGCGGTATCGAGATCCTGTCCGACCTGCCCGCGCACGAAAACGGTTCGCCCGCGCGCCACGACCGCCTGGCACAGATCGTTGTCGAGCTTCTGTTCCGGATAGGTGTCGCGCGTGTTGAATCTACGGATGCGGGTGTGCATGACTGGCTCCAAAGAATGCGCGGCAATGCTGCGCGAACGCCCGCGCGCTCTCCTGCATCGGGCGGCGCGCCAGGTGCGCCAGCACCAGGCGACTGCCCGCGACCGGATACGCCAGTGGGCGGGTCACGAGGGCGCGGCCATCGTAGGAAATGCTGTTGGCGGGCTTGGTGGCCAGCAGGCTGTAACCCAATCCGTGGCCGACCAGCCCGCGCACCATTTCAAAGGAGGCGGTGCGATAGCCGATGAAGGGATCAAGTCCGCGAGCGCGGTACAGCGACAGGAAATAATCGCGGCTCGGCTCCGCATCGAGCAGCACCAGCGGCTCGTTCACCAGGGTCTCGAGCGCTATTGCGGCCGATTCGGCCAGCGCATGGCCTTCGGGCAGCAGTACGTAGGGTGTGAGCTCGGCCAGAGGCTCGACATGGACGTCCGGCTCGATGCCAAAATCGTACAGCAGCGCCAGATCGACTTCCCCGCGGCGCAGACTCGCCAGCAATGGACCCTGCTCGGCCTCTACCAGCATCAGCGACAAGGCCGGGTGCAGCTTGCGCAGGCGTGCGACCAGCGCCGGCACGACATAGGGCGCGAAGGTCTGGAAACAGCCCAGTGACAGCGAACCCTCGCTGGGTGCATCGCGCGCGGTACCGGCAAATCGCTGGTGAAAGCGCTGCGGCACGCCATAGGCGCGATTGGCGTAGATCAGCGGCGCGCCGCTGCCGGCCACGGCGATGTCCTCCACCGACCCGAAAATCACGAAGTGCGTGCCGACCTGTTCGCTGGCCGTGACGCGACAGTCGAAGGCAACCAGTGCGTCGGTGGCGCGCGGTGCCCCGGTGGGCTGGATCTCCCAGCTCGTACAGTCGAATTTCTCGGAGCCGCGCGCGCCGCTGCGGCCGGCGAAGCTGTCGGAAATATAGACCTGGTCCTCGCGCAGCACATTGACGCAGAACACGCCGTTGTCGAGCACGGCGCGCGCCACCGGGCTCGATTGGTTGATACAGACCAGCAGCGTCGGCCGCGGTGTATCGGCCGAGACCGAAACCATGGCCGAGACGGTGACGCCATGGCGACCGGCGGCACCGTCGGTCGTGACGACACTGACGGTCGAGGCCGCGTGGCTCATGCCGCGCAGGAATCGCTGCCGCAGCGCCGGATCGGGAAGGTTCACGTGTGCATCAGGCGGCGGCTTCCGCGGCGGCGGGTTTGGCACCGGCGGCGGGAGCGTGCTCGCTGAACCACTGATGGACTGCGCCGTCGCCCTGGGGCCGGGTCGTCGGGTCTTTGACGCGCTCCGACAGATTCGCCGACTTGCGCACGAAATCGAGCGGGCCATCCCAGTCGAAATTGCGGTACACCGCGGCCAGGTGCGCGAAGGGCGGGGATTGCGCAAACAGCTGGAAGGTGAGGCGGTGGCCGGCATAGTCTGAATTCAGCAAGTCCCGCGCGAAGGCCAGCAGCTTGCGGCGGTCGTCGGCGATCCAACGTTCATTGACCGAATAATACTTCTCGAGCCACGGCCGTGTTTCGGGGGAATCGAACGCGGCTTTGTCGGGCGTCACGCAGATCTGCCCACCGCACAGCTCGCGCGCGATGTGCATCATTTCATGCAGCTGCGAGCAGGCCATGACGCGTCCGGCGTACAGCAGCGACTGGTTGGGCATCAAAAGGCCCGCGGGGCTCTTCTCCGCCAGTGCGATCGCGGCGGTCAGATGCGCATTGATGCCCTCGCGATAGACCGCGAGCTGCGAAAGTTTTTCCTGCACCGCCTGCTGCTTGTCGAGGCCGGTCTGCCGCGCGTTGAACAGGGCCGCGCCGATCAGCATGTCGGCGAGCTTGAGATTGCGCTGCACGAAGGCAAAGGCCGAATAGCGGTGCAGCGTGGCGCGGATGAAGCTTGCGGCCTTGGTGTGGCGGTAGAACAGCACGTTCTCCCACGGGATCAGCACATCGTCGAAGATCACCAGCGCATCGACTTCATCGAAACGGCTCGCCAGCGGGTAGTCGACCGCGGGCGCGCGGCCGGCGAATCCGGTGCGGCAGATGAATTTCAGGTTCGGCGAGTTCAAGTCGCAGATGAAGCCGACCGCATAGTCCGACAGCGCCGCGTTGCCCCAGTTGGCGATTGGTGGGCTTGGTAAAAGCCTGGTTGGCATAGGCAGCCGCGGTCTCGTATTTGGCGCCGCGCACGATGATGCCGGCGTCGGTTTCCCGGACCACATGCAGCAGAGAGTCGGGGTCCTGCTCCTGCGGCGGCTTGGAACGATCGCCCTTCGGATCGGTGTTGGCGGACACATGAAACGGGTCGGCCTTGATGACGGCGTCGATGTGGCGGCGGATGTTGGCAGAGAACTGCGGGTCGACTTCATTCAGCACGTCCTGGCCGTCGAACAGCGACCACATTTCGCCCACGGTCTCATCGCCCACGCGCGTGACGATGCCGCCGATGTCCTCCAGCACCACATCGGTGGCACGACGCTTCTGCCACCAGTCCTCCTGGGTGCGGGGCAGCTTGTTGGCGACGGCATGCCAGTCGCTGCCATCCCGGTACGCCAGCAGCTCCCGCGTGGCTGCCTCGTGCTGCATGTCGTAGATGCGGGCGCGAATATCGATCAGGGGCTTGAACATCGGATGCGAGGCGAGGTCCCGCACGCGCTCGCCGTCGATATACACCTGGCGTGAATCGCCGATGGAGGCCAGGTACTGCTTGCCGGTTCGGATCATGGCTGCTGCTCCGCGGAGGATGGGCTCTTCGGGCCATCATCGCGCATCGCTAATTTCCGAGAAACTAACGATTTGCTGCGCTCTGCTTCCGAAATTATGAAGCAGTAACGCCGCCGTGGCTATGAGCGCAGGCGCGCGATCAGAGCATCCATCATCGCGTCACAGGCCTGGAGCTGCTCCAGCGCCACGAACTCATCAGGCTTGTGGGCCTGATCGATCGATCCGGGTCCACACACCACCGTCGGTATCCCGAGACTGCCGCTGAACAGGCCCGCCTCGCTGCCATAGCCGACCTTGATGGGCTCCCGGTGACCGGTCAACTCGCCGGCCAGCTCGACGACTTCGGCATCCGGCGGCGTGTCGAGTGCCGGGTATTCATGGTTGATGTCGAGATCGATGCCGGTGCCGCACCGCGCGGCGATGGCGGCCGCGTCGGTGCGCAGCGAGGCCGTGAGCGCCGCAGCGTCCTCGTTGGGGATATTGCGAAACTCGAATTCCAGTTCGCATCGGCTCGGGACGATGTTAAGCACGGTGCCGCCGCGGATCACCCCGACGTGAAGCGTGGTGTAGGGCACCTCGTAGGCGCCATCACGCGCCCCGGAGCGTTCGATGTCCGCCTGGCGTTCGCGGATGCGGCCTATCAAGTCCGTCGCCATGTGAATGGCGTTGACGCCCAGCCCGGGGTTGGCCGAATGGGCTGCGCGGCCGTGGCAGGTGGCCGTGAAGGCGGTCTTGCCCTTGTGCCCCACGGCAGGGCGCAGCAAGGTTGGCTCACCGACGATGCAGAAGCGCGGCAGGTGGCTCCAGTCCGCCATGTCATCGATCAGTGAACGCACGCCCAGGCAGCCGATTTCCTCGTCATACGAGAACGCGAGCTGCAGCGGCATGCGCAGCGGCGCCTCGGCCGCGCGGCGCGCAGCGTGCAGCGCGCAGGCCAGGAATCCCTTCATGTCCGAGGAACCACGCGCATAGAGCCGCCGGCCGCGTTCCCGCAATTCGAAGGGATCGGTGGACCACTTCTGGCCGTCGACCGGCACCACATCCGTGTGCCCCGACAGCAGGATCCCGCGCTGCTCGGTAGGGCCGATGCTGGCATAGAGATTGGCCTTGCGGCCGCCCACATCCATGTAGATCCTGGTGCTGGCGCCGCAGGCGGTCAGGAACTCGCGCACGAATTCGATCAGCGACAGATTGGAGTCACGACTGACGGTCGGAAAGCTTACCAACCGCTCGAGTATTTGCGCGCTGTTCATGTGCCACCGGTGCGCGCCGGTGGACGCGCCTCACTTCCCTTTGAACGAGTACGCCACGGTAACCCCAAACGTGCGCGGCGTCGACACGATGGCCTGCGCGCGATTGCCGTAGATCGCCGGATCCGAATAGGAGGTGACGCCGAGGACATTGCCGAGATTGTTGACGTAGACGCTCGTGAGCCAGTGCGAGTGGGCATAGCTCAGCCGGGTATCGAGCATCGTATATCCTGCCACGATGGGAACGGTCGCCGACAGCGCCGGCAGCACCGGGCTCTGATAGCGACCATTGATGGCGTAGCGCCATTCGCCGCCTGCCCACGGCAGGTGCCCGTACTCCAGGCTCACAGCCAGGCTGTTTTTCGGCGTACCGGGCAGCGGCGAGCCCAGCGCCGGCGGCGGCACCGAGACGTTGGGCGAGACGAACAGCGGATTAAGCGAAGTCAGCCGTGTCAGGTCGTAGGTGTAGTCAATCTGCGCGGCAATGTGCTGCGTGATATTCGTGTACACCTCAAGCTCGACGCCGCGACTGTAGGCCTCGCCGATGTTGAGTGCGGCGGGCAGCACCAGTGGCGTGAGCTGCACGCCTTCCTGGATGTTGTGCCACTGAATATCGTAGATCGCGGCGGAGTAGCGCACCCGATTGGAGATCTCGCCCTTGATGCCGACTTCGTAGTTGTCGGCCGTATCGGGTTGCAGCTGCGTCAGTGCCGGCGGCGTGGTGTAGCTGCCGCCAAGTTCGCTCGGCGGCAGCGCGTTGACGCCGCCCCGCCGGAAGCCCTGGGAGTAGGTGGCGTATACCAGGTTGGTCTTGTTCAGCTGATAAGCGGTATTGACCTTCCACAACGCGCGGCGCCATCGATCGCTGAGCGACTCGTTGGCGGCGAATCCGGGACCGTCGAACAGCAGACCGGTCTGCTGGGACTGCGACAGCTCCTGCAGGAACAGGCGCGTGCCGCCCGTGATGCTCCAGGCCTGGGTGATGTGGCCGGTGAGCTCGCCGAAGATGGCGAGATCCTTGAAGTGGGTTTCGAAATCGCCGATGTACGCCTGGTCGACCACGAGTGGAATTCCCACAATGGATTTCGAGCCGGTCTCCGGTCCGTACTCGCCAAAGCCGCAGGTGGAACCGTTAACCCCGGAGGCGTCCGGCTGCACGATATTGGGCAGTGCCGAGCACGCGTTGTAGAACGCGTTGTAGCCGGGGTAGAACTCATGCTCCTGGATGTAGGTGTTCTCGTCCTTGAAGAAGACGCCGCCGACCCAATCGAAGAATCCGCCGGTCTTCGACGCCAGTCGGAATTCCTGCGACACCACGCGATCATCCAGCTGGTCATGTCCCTGCACGAAGGTGCGCGGATTCTGGCCATAGAAATTCTGGTAGAAAAAGAAATTGCTGTAGAGCGCGGTCAGGTCGGAGTGGCTGGTGTTGTTGTGGTGTGCCCAGGAAGTGTCCGAGGTCAGCGTCGCGAATCCGAAGTCGTAGTCCATCGCGAGCGCGCCCAGATCCACCTTGTCGTTGGTGCCCTCGAGGCTGTTGGTCGCCGAAGACAGCTCACCGGCGCCGGGCGGCACTGGCGCATTGTAGAGCTGCGGCAGCAGATCTGTACCGGGCAGCTGATTGGCCGCGCTGATCGGCATGTTATAGGCGGCCGGCGATGTGGCGACCGATGGGAAACCGCCGGCGGTCGCGAGCTGGTAGTAGTACGTGAGCTGTGCATGAAAGACCTCATTTGGCTTCCACAGGGCGGCCACGCGCGCATCGCGATACTCATAGTGATTAACCCCATCCTCCGAATATTTCACCGGCGGGCTGAAGACGTTGGTCGGATCGGCCGATATCGGCGCGCCGGCCGCGTTCAACCGGTAGAGATTGGGCTGGTTGATGAAGCCCGCGTCATAGCTCCAGCCGGCATTCACGCGTACTGCAAACGTGTCGCTGACCGGGAGGTTCAGCATGCCGTTCACGTTCTCGTTCGGCGCATGCGTATGCTGCGTGTCGCTGATTCCCACTTCGGCGCGCGCATCGAAGCCGCTCGGATCGGGCGCGTTCTGCACGAATCGGATCGTGCCGCCCAGCGAGCCCGATCCATAGAGCGTGCCCTGCGGACCGCGCAGGATCTCAACGTGATCCAGATCCTGCAGGCGGAGGTTCACGAACAGTGGTGTGTCGTCCACGTAGGTGGCGACCGGCGGCACCACGGGGGAGGCAAGCGCCTCCTGTCCGGCCGTGCCCTCGCTGTTGAGGCCGCGGATGATCAGTGTCGAACCATTAACGCCGCCGAAAGGCCCCTTGTCGGTGTAGTTGACGCCGGCCATCGAGTGCGCAAGTGCCGAGATATCTTCGATGCCCGACTGCTCGAGTTCGGTGCCGGTGACCGCGGTGATGCTCAGCGGAATATCCTGCGCCGTGGCGGCGCGTCGCGTCGCGGTGACGACCACTTCCTGCAGCGACATGCCGTTCTCATCCGCATCGGCATCCGCGCGCGCCTGCGTGCCATAGATCGCTGCGAGCACCGCGGCGGTGAGCGAGGTGACGCTCTGAAAATTTGGTATCGATGACCGCCTGCGATGCGTTGTCGCCATTGCTGTTCCCTCTGCTGCTGCGGCTCGGTTGTTGAGTTGTTATTCACCTGATGGCATCACGATGGTTTGAGTCGGTAAATTGATCTTTTAATATTCACTGCTTCCGAAAAACAGAAGCAAAATGGAAATATCAAATTTTTTGCACGTTGTTTGTGCAGCGTTGGAAGATTTGCGCCATAACGGTGCCCGGGCATGGAGCAGAACCTCATGGCTGTATTGGCGACAGAAGCTCAATTGCGAATCGATCTGGCGGCATTGTTCCGCATCGCGGCGAAACTCGACTGGCCGGAAGCGGTGGCAAACCATGCCAGCGTTGCGATCGATGCGGAGGGCCGCCACTTCCTGATGAATCCGCGCTGGCGGCATTTCAGTTCGCTGTGCGCCTCGGATCTGCAGCTGCTGGATGCGGCGGCGGCACGCGAGGACTTGCCGCCGGACCTCGATCCGACGGCCTGGGCCATTCACGGCACGATGCATGCGCAGCTACCCCAGGCGCGGTGCATCCTGCACGTGCATCCACCTTACGCGACTGCGCTCGCCTGCCTGGCGGACCCGGGCATCAAGCCGGTTGACCAGACCTCCGCGCGCTTCCATCGCCGGGTGGCGATCGATAAGGGCTACGGTGGCATGGCGGACAACGCTGCCGAGGGCCTGCGTCTGGCGCGGACGCTGGGCACGTTGCGCGTGCTCATGATGGGCAATCATGGCGTGCTGGTGGTCGGCGCCAGCATCGCGGAGGCTTTCGATTCGCTGTATCACCTGGAGCGCGCCAGCCGGACGCTGATGCTGGCGTACGCCAGCGGCCAGCCGCTGTCGATCCTGGCTGATGACATTGCCGAGAAGACGGCCCGGTCATGGGAGGATGGAGGCGAATTCGCGCGCGCCCACTTCGAGCAGATGAAGCGGCTGCTCGTGCAGCAGAGCCCGGACTACGCGAGCTGATCGCGCTGCAAGGCGCCGTATAGCTCGGGGCGACGATCGGCGCGGTAGGGGTAGATCTTCGCGATTTCCAATTGTGCGCTGCGGCTGATCTCGCCCACGATCAAGGCATCGCCGGTGCCGGCGGTGACTACCGGCTGGCCGTCCGGAGCGAGCAGGCATGAGCGACCCAGAAAGCGCATGCCATTCTCGATACCGGCGTGGTTGCAGTAGGCGACATAGACCTGGTTCTCGACCGCGCGCGCGGGCACCAGCAGTGAGGGCACCGTCCCGTACTCGTCGGTCAGGGCCGTGGGAATCAGCACCACGTCGGCGCCGGCCAGCACCAGGCAGCGCACGGCCTCGGGAAACTCCACGTCGTAGCAGATCAGCAGTCCGATGCGGAAGCCGCCGAATTCAAATGGCGCGGTGAAGCCGCTTCCCTGGGTATAGGCAGCGCGCTCGGCCGCTCCAAAAAGATGCGTCTTGCGATAGTGGGCCAGTACGGTCCCGTCGGGACCGATCACCTGTACCGAATTGAAGACAGCGGCGCCCGCCGGGGCGCGCTCGGCATAGCCATAGGCGATGGCGATCTGCTGCTCGCGGGCGATCGCGGCGATACGCCGCGCGGACTCGCCGTTGGCAGTTTCTGCGAGCGATGCCACGGCATCGCCGATGTTGTAGCCGCAAAGCCAGCATTCGGGGCACAGCAGTAACGCCGCGCCCGCGGCTGATGCGGCGCGGGCGGTCTGCTCGAGTGCCGCAAGATTGGCCGCCGGATCCGTCGGGAACCCCTGGGTCTGCCACAGTGCCAGCTTCATGTGGATACTGTACCCTGAAGATGGGAGCGCCATGACGTCACGCGAACAACCTGCCAGGCTCGAAATCAAGACGATCCAGCCGATAGCGCTCGATCAGCGTCACGGTACGCCGAAGGATCTCTTCACCGTCTGGTTCGGGTCGAACCTGATGCTGTTGACGATCGTCACCGGCGGGCTGGCGACCACTGTTTTCAAGTTGCCGTTCGCCTGGTCCGTCGTCGGATTGCTGCTGGGTAATCTGGTCGGCGCGGTATTCATGGCGCTGCACGCGGCACAGGGACCCACGCTCGGCGTGCCGCAGATGGTGCAGACACGCGGGCAGTTTGGTTCCACCGGCTCGCTGCTCGTGGTGGGCATCGTGATCGTCATGTACATCGGTTTCCTCGCCTCGAACCTGGTCGAAGGCGGCGAGGCGATCGCAAGCGTCGTGCACGGTGTCTCCGACGTGCCAGGCATTGCATTCGTCGGATTGATCAGCGTGGTCGCGGCCATCTTTGGCTACGATCTGATCCACGCCTATGCGCGCGCCACCAGCTATGTCGCCGGCGCGGCGCTGTTACTCGCGTTCGTGTGGATCATCGCCGTTCACGGGCTGCCATCGGACTTCGGTGCGCGTAACCAATATGGCTTGCCCGGATTTCTCGGCACCATTTCGGTGGCGGCGCTGTGGCAGATCGCTTACGCGCCGTACGTTTCCGATTACTCGCGCTACCTGCCGCCCGACACCGGCGTGCGATCGGCTTTCTGGGCCAGCTACTGGGGTTGCGCGCTCGGTTCGCTGCTGCCGATGATCCTGGGCGCCTTGGTTGGGTTGCTGGAGCCGGACCGGAGCATCGTTCGGGGACTCGCGATCCTGACCACCGGGATCGCGCCGCTGGTTCTGATCGTATTTTCGATCGGCGTCGCGACCGCCAACGCCATGAACCTCTACTGTGCCGTGCTCTCGACTCTCACCTTTGGCCAGACGCTGATGCCGCGCTGGTCGCCGGGCGCGCGGGCGCGCACCGTCGTGACCTTGCTACTGTTCGCACTGTCGCTGGGCGCAGCGCTGTTGGGCAAGGATTCATTCATCGCCAACTACACGAATTTCATTCTGCTGTTGCTCTACGTGCTGGTGCCATGGACGGCCATCAACCTGGTCGACTACTACCTGCTGCGCCACGGGCATTACGATGTGGATGCGTTCTTCCGACACGACGGCGGCATCTACGGCCGCGTGAACGTCGTGGCCGTGTCGTGTTACGTGCTGGGGATCCTGGTGCAGCTGCCCTTCATCGACAATAAGCTCTACCAGGGATCGATCGCCAAAGCACTCGGAGGCGCCGATCTGTCCTGGATCATCGGGCTCGCGATCACAGCCCCCGCGTACTACTGGCTGGCAAAACGCGCGCGGACCACCGACGAGTCGCGTGTTGGCGCGCTCGATCGGCAGCGCGCCTGAGGCGCCCGCGGGGCTTCAGCCCGCAGACTTGGCTTTGAAGGCCTTGAGCTCCGCATTGAACTTGTCGGCAAGCTGCTGCACTTTTTCGACCTGTGCGTTGTTGAGCTCAGCATAGTGCTTCTGCAGCTTGACCTTGTCGCCGCCCGCCTCAAGCTTCGTTTGCTGTTCCTGCGCCAGGCAGTCGGTGTAGGTCTTGACGGCGGCATCGTAGGCCACGACTGCCTTCTGCGCGGCGACCATTTCATCGTGAGTTGCCGTGCTGCCATCGGGAATCTGGACCGTGCCGTCCGGAGCGGCGCAATCGGCAAATACGGGACCGGCGGCCAGAATCGCCAGCACGGAAAGAGGCAGTAAGATCTTCATGTTGTTAATTCCCAGCCGTGTGAACTCGTATGATGGCCTGTCCCCGGCCAAAACTCAAAGCGCGGCTCCCGCTGCCCGCGCGGTTCAGGTTCGGTTCGCCAGATACGCCCGCCAGCCGCCGTGGTGCGTGATATCGACCGCATCCTTGACGGCATATGACTCGCACAGGAAGCCACTGACCCGCCGCTCATCGGGAAGCTGGATTTTGCCGATTCCCAGCGGCGCGGGGATCTGTGCCGCGAAGGCGCCGAAGGCCGCGGCGGATAGTGACCAGAGCTCCACTTCGATCGCGCCTCCGTCCCGCTCGACGCGTACCAGGCCAGGCCGGTGCGGTGGTCCGCCGGGCAGCGCGTACAGGCGATATTGCGCCGCCGTGCAGGTGCGCTCAAGCAGCGTGGCGCCGAGTCTGCGCAGCTCGGGATTCAGCGCCAGGCCTTCCATGTGCGCGCCGCAGACGGCCAGTGTGACCTCTGCAGCACCGCTCGCAGCGGATGCCCAATCGAACTGGCTCTCGTCGGGCAGCTCGAGACCGAGGGCGCCCTGGCCGGTCGACGCGTCGCGCTGAACGCGCGCCGCCAGCGCCAGCAGCCGGTAATCGCTCCACGCGGGTCCTACCAGGGAGATGCCAAACGGACCCGGCCCGGCGGCGAAGCCCGCCGGTACCGAGACGGCCGCGAGGTCGAGCAGGTTGGCGAAATTCGTGTACAGGCCCAGGTTGGTATTGAGGCCAACCGGATCCATCTCTATCTCGGCGATGCGATAGGTGGTGGCGGCGGTCGGGGTCACGAGCACATCGATCTGCTGCCAGACCTGCTCGCAGGCGCGCCGCAGCGTCTGCAATCGGTACTGCGCACGGAATGCGTCCGCGCCCGACACGCGCGAGCCGCCTTCGATGATGCCGCGGGTGACCGGATGAACGGCCTCGGGGTTGGAGCGCAGCAGCGATTCGATGACGAGGAAGCGTTCGGCAACCCAGGGGCCGCCGTACAGCAATCGCGCCGCTTCGGTGAACGGTTCCAGATCGATTTCCACGGCCTGGCCGCCCAGCCGCTGCAGTCGTGAGATCGCCGCATCGAACAGGCGGGCATAGTCCGCATTACCGAAGAACTCGAGTTGCTGCGGACGCGGTAACCCAAAGCGGAATGCGCCGCCGGCTATTGCGCCGGGCGCGGGAGCCTGGCGCGAATAAGGTTCGGCCGCGTCGAAGCCTTCGGCGACGCGGCTCACGCGTGCCGCATCCTCGGCGCTGAGCGCAAATATCGATACCACATCGAGCGTGCGGCACGCCGGCACGACCCCGCGCGTGCTCAAGCGTCCACAGCTCGGCTTGAATCCGATCAGATTGTTGAAGGCGGCCGGCACGCGTCCCGACCCGGCCGTATCGGTGCCCAGCGAGAAACTTGCCAGTCCCAGCGCCACGGCCACCGCGGAGCCGGAACTCGATCCGCCGCTGATGTAGGCCGGGTCGAAGCTGTTTCGACACGCGCCATAGGGCGAGCGGGTGCCGACCAGGCCGGTCGCGAATTGATCCAGGTTGGTTTTGCCGATCGGGATGGCGCCGGCGCTGATGAGCCGTTCGACCACGAATGCGGATTGCGCCGGCGTGTAGGCAAAGGCAGGGCATGCGGCGGTGGTGGGTACACCGGCCAGATCGATGTTGTCTTTGATGGCGAAGGGGATGCCGTACAGCGGCAGGGAGGCCGGATCCTGTGCTCCGAGCGCTCGCGCCTGCTTGAGCAGTCGCTCGCGCGGCACCATCGAGATCCAGATCGCGCGATCGGCGAACTGATCGACACGCGCCAGCAATGCCTCGATGATCTGCAGCGGCGTCGTGCGCCGCTCGCGATAGGCGGCGGACAGATCGGCTAGCGCCAGGCTTTTCATGGCCGCAGCACGATGAGCGCCTCGCCGGCGGCCACTGCCTGGCCGCGTCGGCAGCGCAGTTCCACGATGGTGCCTGCCTGATCGGTCTGCACGGCGATCTCCATTTTCATCGCTTCAATAAGCAACAGCGCATCACCGGCCCTGGCCCGCTCGCCGACCGCGGTCTTCAATTGCCAGACACTGCCGGTCACAGGCGAGCTGATCGCGAAACAACCCTCGGGCAATGCGGCTACCTCGGCGCCGCCGGCCGCCGCGTCATGGTCGACGGCTTGCTCGGTGCCCTGTGCACCCCAGCGCTCGCGCTCGGCTTCGAACGCCGCCTGCTGACGCTGCTTGAACAGCGCGATCGAGGCCGCGTTGTCCGCTAAGAAGCGACGGTACTCGCGCAGCCGCAGAGTGGCCGGTTCGATGCGAAGCTGCGCCTTGCCGTAGGGGAAATCGGCGCGCAGGCGCTGCAGCTCTGCGGCCGAGACCGGATAGAAGCGCAGTTGATCGAAGAATCGCAGCAGCCAGCGCTTTCCTTGTGCGAACTCGGCCGTCTGCCGGTATCGATTCCACATCTGTATCGTGCGGCCGACGAACTGGTAACCGCCCGGGCCTTCCATGCCGTAGACACAGAGGTATGCGCCGCCGATGCCCACCGCGTTCTCCGGCGTCCAGGTGCGCGCGGGGTTGTATTTGGTGGTCACCAGCCGGTGGCGCGGATCGAGCGGTGTCGCCACGGGCGCGCCGAGGTAGACATCGCCGAGGCCCATGACGAGATAGTTCGCATCGAAGACGATGCGGCGTACCTCATCGATGGAGTCGAGCCCATTGATGCGCCGGATGAATTCGATATTGCTGGGGCACCATGGAGCATCCGCGCGTACCGATTGCATGTAGCGTTCGATGGCGAGCCGCGTGGCCGGATCGTCCCAGGACAGCGGCAGGTGCACGATGCGGCTGGCGACCTCGATGTCATCCACCGGAGGCAGCGCGTGTTCGAGCCGCAGCAGCAGATCGAGCACTTGCGAGCGCGCGAGGCGCCGCGAATCGAAATGCACCTGCAGCGAGCGGACGCCAGGTGTCAGGTCGATGACGGCGGCAGGACGCTCGGCCTCGAGCGCATCGAGCAGCGCCTGCACACGGAAGCGCAGCGCCAGATCGAGTGTGGCTTCGCCGAATTCGATCAGTACGTTGTCGTCTCCGGATTGCCGGTAACAGACCGCGGGCCGTGATGCGGTGGCCGCGGTGCGATGAAGCACGGCGTCCAGCGTTCGAGGGCGCGGCGGCCCGGCGTTCCCACTCGCCGGCGGAGCCGCCGACAGTGAGCCGATTGCTGCATCCTGTGCCTGCAGCCGCAGTTGTGCCTCGCTCGCGTCGATAGGATGAAAGTGCACGCGATCGCCGGGCCGAAGCTGCCCGATCTTCCACTGATCCACCAGCGCGATCGTGACCGGGCAGACGAAGCCGCCGAGACTCGGACCGTCGGGCCCGAGTATGACGGGCATATCGCCGGTGAAGTCGACGGCACCCACGGCGTAAGCGGTGTCATGGATGTTGGAAGGATGCAGCCCGGCTTCGCCGCCATCGCGTCGGGCCCAGCTGGGCCTGGGGCCAATGAGTCGTACGCCTGTGCGGCTGGAGTTGTAGTGCACCTGCCACTGGCAGGCAAAGAACATCTCGATGTCGGCATCGGTGAAAAAGTCCGGTGCGCCGTGAGGTCCGTAGAGCACCGCGATGTCCCAGTGATCGGCGTAAGCCGGGCGCAGGGCGGCAGGCAGGTGCCCGGCAGCGCCGATGGGTGGTGCGTCGCTGATTCGAAGCACATCGCCGTTGCGCAGTGCGCGCCCCGCGTGGCCGCCGAATTGTCCGAGCGTGAAGGTTGCGCGGCTGCCCATGTACTCGGGCACGTCGAATCCGCCCCGCACCGCCAGATAGCTGCGCTGACCGGCGCCTTCGATGGCGCCGACCTTCAGGGTGCTGCCCGCGGGCACATCGATGCCGCACCACCACTCGACCGGCTGGCCGTCGAGTTGCGCGCGCATGTGCGCGCCCGTGAGCGCGATACGCGTGGCGCGCGCAAACTTCAGCGACGGTCCGGTCACCGTGAGCTCGAGCGCAGCGCAGTCCCCGGAGTTGCCCACCAGGCGGTTGGCGATGCGGAAGGCAAGCGCATCCATGGGACCCGAGGGGGGCACGCCGACATCCCAGGACCCCAAGCGGCCGGGCCAGTCCTGGACCGTGCTCTGCGTACCGGGAGCAAGCACTTCGATGGTAGGCGAATCGAAGTCCACCTCCGCGATCCAGCGCGTGGTCAGTGCTCCGCTGCGGAATTCGGCACGCCGCAGCAGCGCGCGCAGATAGTCGCAATTGGTCTCGATGCCATCGATGCGGGTCTCCGCGAGAGCCGATTCAAGCTGCTCGATGGCTTGCGCGCGCGTGGGCGCGTGGGCAATGAACTTGGCGAGCATCGGATCGTAGAAGGCCGGCACATCGGTGCCGGTTTCGATCCAGCCATCCACGCGCAGCTGCGATGGCAGCGAAACGCACGACAGCAATCCGCTGCACGGCCGGAAGCCGCGTGCGGGATCCTCGGCATACAGCCGCGCCTGTACGGCGGCGCCGCGCGGCGCATGGCGATAATCCGCCAGCGGCGGTGGCTCATCGGCCGCCACGCGCAGCATCCATTCGACCAGGTCGATTCCGGTCACGGCTTCAGTGACGCCGTGTTCCACCTGCAGGCGCGTGTTGACCTCCAGAAAGTAGAATGCTGCGGAGGCATCGCGCGCTGATTGCGCCCTCTCGGCATCGACAATGAATTCGACCGTTCCGGCGGAGCGATACTGCACCGCGCGCCCCAGGCGCACGGCCGCCTCGCATAGCTCGGCGCGCAGCGCGTCGCTCAATCCCGGAGCCGGGGTCTCCTCGATGATTTTCTGGTTGCGCCGCTGGGTCGAGCAGTCGCGTTCGCCCAGCGCGATGACCGTGCCGCGGCCGTCGCCGAATATCTGCACCTCGATGTGACGCGCTCGCGCCACGAGCTTCTCCAGGAACACGCCGTTGTCGCGGAAGTTGCTGCCCGCCAAACGGCGCACGCCATCGAAGGCGCCGCGCAATTGCGAGGCGTCCAGGCACTGCTGCATGCCGATGCCGCCGCCGCCCGCGGTGCTCTTGAGCATCACCGGATAGCCGATGCGCCCGGCCTCACGCAGCGCCTGTTCCAGATCGTCCAGCAGCCCGGTGCCCGGCAGCAGCGGCAGTGCGTTAGCGGCCGCCAGCGCCCGCGCCGTGTGCTTGAGACCAAATTCGCGCATTTGCGCGGGGGTTGGGCCGACGAAGGCGATGCCGCGCTGTTCGCAGGCTTGCGCGAACTGCGCGTTTTCGCTCAGGAAGCCGTAGCCCGGGTGGATGGCCTGTGCACCGGTGGTGGCAGCCGTTTCCAGGATCCGTTCGGCATTCAGGTAGGAATCGGCCGCCGGGGCCGGGCCGATGCAGACGGCTTCATCGGCTTCGCGCGCGTGCCGCGCGTTGCTGTCGGCCTCGGAGTACACCGCTACCGAGGCGATGCCCAACCGGCGCAGCGTACGCTGGATGCGGCAGGCGATGGCGCCGCGATTGGCGATCAGTACTTTGTCGAACACTCAGCGTCAGCCCGCCGCCCAGATCAGGATCCGTATCGGCGTCGGATTGTAGGCGTTGCAGGGATTGTTCAGCTGTGGGCAGTTGGAGATCAGCACCAGCACGTCCATGTGCGCACGCAGCTGCACATAGCGTCCGGCCGCCGAGATCCCATCCGCGAAGCGCAGCGCGCCGTCGCTGGTCACCGGCACATTCATGAAAAAATTGATGTTGCTCGGCAGATCGCGCTTGTTCAACGCCCGGCCGTAGCGTTCCAGCGCCAGCAGGAAGTTGTCGCGGCAGCTGTGCATGTAGCGTTTCTCGAGCGCATAACGCACGGTATTGCTCTCGGCCGAGCAGGCGCCGCCGAGCGTATCGTGACGACCGCAGGTATCTTCGACGATCGTGAGCATGCTCGTGCCCAGGTTGGAGCGCAGCGGGCTGCCTGTGGTCAGATAGATGTTCCCCTGCGCGCGAATCGTGTCGGCGGCGCTGTAGTGTTCCTCGCTGTCGTGCGCGTTGTAGAACAGCGTGTCGACGGCCTGATTTCCTTCAAGGTCGACGATGCGCAGCACCTGGCCGCGTTCCACGGTACCGATCCATGGTTCCCCGGCCGCAATGATCTCATCGCGCTGCAAGGCGCCCATGCCTGCGGTCGCGCCTATACCGGCGGTGTCGCTCATGCGAGAAACATCATTTCGGTGTTGCGATAGCCGCGGCCGTTCTCAGGGCAGCGATCACGGCACGGGTCACGCTCGGGCGCAGGACCGGAGACCCACGCGCGCAACTGCACCGCGCGCGGCTGGTAGCGGGGATAGGGGTCCAGCGGATGCTGGCAGCTGGCAAGCACCAGCAGCGTATGCATCTCGAAGCGCAGATCGACATAGTCGCCCGCGCGGCAGTTGGCGGCGTCGAAGCTGAGCCCGCCGGCGTCGTCGACCGTGACGCGCGAAAAGAAATTGATGTTCGCGATCAGGTCGCGCCTGCCGAGGCCGTATTTGCCAAGCTCGTTGAGCATGCTGTCGCGGCCATTCTTGTGAAAGTCGTTGCGCTGCTCCTGGAAACGCGTCGCGCCATAGCGGCCGCTCACCATGCTGGCATCCGAGACGCCGCACAGCGTGTCGTGCCAGCCGCAACTGTCGGCCGTGATTGAGCACAGTACGCGGCCCATATCCGAGTAACAGGCACAACCGGCCGTCAGGAAGGCCGTGTGCTGGGCCTTGAGCGTGTCGGCCATGTTGTACCGCTCCAGCAGCGACTCGTAGTTGTAGAGCATGGCGGCGACGTTGGCGCCCGCTTCGACCGCGGTCAGCCGCAAGGAGGTCCCGCGCCGCAGGACTCCGGACCAATGAGCGCCGTGCTCGAGAGATTCCTCCCACAGCCAAGGCTGCGACAGGCCCGGTGGCGGCGCGACGGTCAGGCTGCGAGGTCCGGCTGTGTTGTTCATTCTGGTAAGACCTGCGTGCAAAGTTAGTGCAAGCCACCCGCAGTCGTAAAGGTGTGCGCCGCGCGTGTGTGCGATTGCACCAATGTCGTACGCGGTGCTGCGTTTCGGCACTGAACAGGTGCGTTACGACGACTGGCATCGCGCGGCACGGCGCAATGACACGCGGCACAGCGCTTGCAGACCGGGTCCGTGGCCCAGAAGAAGTGGTTGCAAATCCACCGGCCGTTAACGGCGCGGGCGAGGCTCATCATTGGCATCGCATCCTTCGTGCTGCCCGTGGTTTGCTGGGGCCTGGTCAGTTACGTGCCCTGGATCTGGCATCCGCAGATCATGGTCACGGACCCCGGATCGGTGCCGTACCTGGACGTGGGCGCGCGTATGCCGCGCGATGCGTTCGACACCGAGGTGGCCGAGGCCCGCACCGAGGGGCGCGCGCCGCCGCGCGGCGTGGCCGCCAATCCGGTCTACCTGCCCGCGCCCGACCAGGTGCTGCGCGCGTTTTACTACAGCTTCACGACGCCGCCACCCACCCGCGATGGACAGTGGCTGCACCAGAGTCTCTGGCACAGCATCCAGATCATCTTCTGGGGCTTCACCATCTCCTCGATCTTCGGCGTGCCGCTCGGCATTCTCTGCGGCGCCTACGCGGCCATCGCGCGGCTCAGCGAGCCGTTCGTCGAATTCTTCCGTTACCTGCCCGCACCCGCCTTTGGCGCGCTCGCGGTCGCGATCCTCGGCATCTACGACGGACCGAAGATTGCCGTGATCGTGATCGGCACTTTCTTCCAGCAGGTGCTCATCATCGCCAACACCACCCGCAAGCTCGATCCGGCTTTGCTGGAGGCGGCGCTGACCCTGGGGACGCGCAGCCGGCAATTGCTGACGCGCGTGGTGGTGCCGGGCATCCTGCCGGATCTTTATCGCGATCAGCGCATCCTGCTGGGCTGGGCATGGACTTACCTGATCGTCGCCGAACTGATCGGGACCACGTCGGGCATCACCTGGTTCATCACCCAGCAGGCTCGCTACCAGCACTTTCCGAACGTCTATGCCGCCATCGCGATGATCGGCATCCTGGGACTGAGCATCGATATGATCCTCGCCGCCATCGGCCGCCGGCTGTTCCCCTGGGACCGCGCGGCGGGCAAGGGAACTTGAATGAACGAGCTCGTGCTGCCACGGCAGTTGCTGCCCTCTTACCTGGAGCAGTCCGGCGAAGTGCGCGCGCGCTTCGATAAGCTTAAGGAGCGCGAGGTCATCCTGACCGTGTCGCATCTGAACAAGGTGTTCCAGAGCGGCGGCAAAAGCACGCTGGCGCTGCGCGACATTAACTTCACCACGCACCGGCGCGAATTTCTCTGCGTCGTCGGGCCGTCCGGCTGCGGCAAGTCGACGCTGGTGCGGATCCTCGCCGGACTCGAGCAGCACACCTCAGGCGATGTGCTGCTGCTCGGGCAACCGGTCACCGGGCCGGGCCGCGATCGCGGCATGGTGTTCCAGGGCTACACGCTCTTCCCCTGGCTCACGGTCAAAAAGAACGTGATGTTCGGACTCGAGGTCAATGGCGCCGGTAAGCTCGAGAGCGAGCGCGAAGCCATGCAGTGGCTGGAGTTGATAGGACTTGAGAAATTCGCCGACGCCTATCCGCAGCAGCTCTCCGGCGGCATGAAGCAGCGCGTCGCTATCGTGCGCGCACTGGCCAACCAGCCACGCATCCTGCTGATGGACGAGCCCTTCGGCGCACTCGATGCGCAGACGCGATGCCGCATGCAGGCGCACCTGCTCGAAATCTGGCGCAAGATCGATATCACCATCGTCTTCATCACTCACGATCTGGACGAGGCGATCTACCTGGCCGACCGCATCCTGGTGCTGTCTGCGCATCCGGGCGAAGTGCAGGAGCTCATCGAGGTCCCGGTGCCGCGGCCGCGCAGCATGCAGCAGTTCGTCTCGCCTGCCTTCCTGGCCACCAAGGCGCGGCTCGAGGAGCTGATTTATATGGGCCGGCATGTGCCTGAGGAGCAGCAACAGGACGAGGATTACCCGATCCTGGCGCGCATGACCAACGTCGGGGACAATGTGGAATGAGTGTGCGTCGCGTACTGCGCATGGGGGACCCCGAGCTGCTGCGAATCAGCGAGCCGGTGCGCGCCTTCGACAGCCCGGAGCTGCGTGAGCTATTGACCGACATGCGGGAAACCATGGCCGCGCATGATGGCGCCGGCCTGGCCGCGCCGCAGATAGGCGTGCCCTGGCGCGTCGTTATCTTCGGTAGCGGCGCGCCCAATCCGCGCTACCCGGATGCCGAGGCCGTGCCCGAGACGGTGCTCATCAACCCCGAGCTCACGCCGATTGGCGAGATCAAGGAAGAGGACTGGGAGGGCTGTCTCTCGGTGCCGGGGCTGCGAGGCATCGTGCCGCGCTACGCCGAGTTGCACTACCGGGGTGTGGATGAGCTGGGACGGCCGATCGATCGCCACGTCAGCGGTTTTCATGCGCGCGTCGTGCAGCATGAAGTCGACCACCTCGACGGTATTCTCTACCCGATGCGCGTCACCGATTTCAGTCGCTTCGGCTTTATCGAGGAGCTGTTTCCCGGCCAGAATATCGTCGATGACTGAACACCCCGGCGATTGAAGCTTCAGTCCCCGCGCCGCGCCGAGAGGCCGGCGAACTCTCCCGAATCATCGACCGTCAGGCTCATCTCGATGGGCTGGCAGCAGATCTGGCAGTCCTCGATGTAACTGGCCGAACCGGCGGAGACATCGACCAGGGTGTCGAAGGGCTCGCCGCAGTAGGGACATGACACCGACACCAGCTGCGTTCCGGCTTCGCCGGTGCCGGCTGTCTCGGACTGGTCTGGTTCGAATACCGGCTCGAGTCCGTAGAGAGTATCGATATCCGTGGGCGGCGGGCGAGGGGGAGCAGTGCTCATGCGAGCACCTTAGCAAGCGCGTAAGATTCTGAATATGACCGCTATCGAACCGGATTCACTGCAACTCCATATAGCTAAACTGCGCTCCGAGCTGGCCAAGGCGCAGCGCCTGGACGAGCAATCGCTCGCCAGGATGCACACAGCGCTCGCCGACATCGAGAGCCGCCTACAGCAAAAAGGCGCGGCACCCGCTGCGGATACCGCGCCCCATCCTCTCGAGTCGCTGGCGGTCGGGTTCGAAGCCGATCACCCGACATTGGCTGCCAGCGTGCGGCAGTTCATCGATTTGCTGGGGCAGGCGGGCCTTTAGAGCCGTCTTCGCGCTGCGCCATGCGCGTCTTCCACGCCGCGATGCGCTTCTGGACCTCGCTCTTCTGCTCTGCGGTCAGCACGTTGTAGATCTGCTGGTGCAGATCGCTCATGTGCTGGATGCGATCGGCGGCGCGCTTCTTGGCGCTCTGCACCGCCGCGGCGTAGTTCGGATCGCCGGGATTCATGAGTGCCAGCCGGTCGCCCATTCCCCCGGCCTTGCCGTCACCGGGCTTGCCGTCCTTCATTTCCTTCATCGAGTTCTGCCGCGCCGTGCTCAGGATCGTATGGATCTGCTGCTGCTGCGCGTCGGTGAGATTCAGGCCGCGCGCGAGCATCAGTCCGCCGCCGCGGTCGCCGCGGTCGCCGCGCCAGTCTTGATCGCCGTGGCCATGACCCCAGCCGTGATGGTGATGGTGATGGTGATGTGGTGGTGGCGGTGGTGATACTCGCCATGTCCCCATTCGCCGTTGCCATCACCGTGCGGTCCGGCATCGGGTCCGCCCTGCGCCCAGGCGCCTGCCGCCAGCCCGAGCAACCCCACGCCCAAAACCAGTTGATGTACTTTGTTTAACATACCGTCGCCTCGTAATTTCCGCGTCATGGAGTAGGACCACGCGGTGAGGGGACAGTGCCACGGGCAGTGTCGGGGCGGCGCAATTTGCCGTGAAGTTTAGTCAAGGCCAGCGCAGCGCAGCGGCGGCGGCGCTGCGCGTCACAGATTTGCGCCCTCGCGGGCGCGGCAGCCTCAGACGGAGGCGAGATCCTGGCGCGCCGAGCGTCGGCGCTCATGTTCCTTGAGGAAGCGCTTGCGGATGCGGATGCTCTGCGGTGTCACTTCCACGAGCTCATCGTCCGCGATGAATTCCACCGCGTACTCGATGGTCATCTGGATCGGCGGCGTCAGCAGGATCGCGTCGTCCTTGCCGGCGGCGCGGACATTGGTGAGCTTCTTGGTCTTGATCGGGTTGACCACCAGATCGTTTTCGCGGCTGTGAATGCCGATGATCATGCCTTCGTAGAGCATCTCGCCGTGACTCACGAACAATCGCCCGCGCTCCTGCAGTGCGAACAGCGCATAGGCCACGGCGGGTCCGTTTTCGTTGCTGATGAGCACGCCGTTGTGGCGGTCCGGGATCTCGCCTTTGACGACCGCGAAGCCGTCGAAGATGTGGCTGATCAGTCCGGTGCCGCGCGTGAGGGTCATGAATTCGCCCTGGAAGCCGATCAGTCCTCGCGCGGGAATGCGGTAATCCAGGCGCGCGCGGCCGGTGCCCTCAACCACCATATCGGTGAGTTCGGCGCGGCGCTTGCCGAGGGCTTCCATGACGCCGCCCTGGTGTGCCTCATCGATGTCGACGGTCAGCGCTTCGAACGGCTCAAGCACCTGGCCATCGACGGTCTTCTTGAGTACCTGCGGTTTGCCGACCGCGATTTCGTAGCCCTCGCGGCGCATGTTCTCGACCAGGATGGTCAGATGCAGCTCGCCGCGGCCGAGCACGCGAAACACATCCGCATCGCCGGTGTCCTCGACGCGCAGCGCGACATTGCTCTGCAGTTCGCGATACAGGCGTTCGCGGATCTGCCGGCTGGTGACGAATTTGCCTTCCTTGCCGGCCAGCGGCGAGGTGTTGACCTGGAAGTTCATGGCCAACGTCGGTTCATCGACCAGGATGGGCGGCAGCCCCTCCGGACTCTCCACGTCGCAGATGGTCAGGCCGATATTCACATCCTCGATGCCTGTGACGGCGACGATGTCGCCGGCGGTGGCTTCCTCGACCGGCGTGCGCTTGAGGCCGTGGAAGGTCAGCACCTGCGCGATCTTGGCGGTGCCCCGATCTTCATCGCCGTAGCGCAGTGCCACGGCCCGTCCCGGCTTGATCGTGCCGCGACGGATGCGGCCGATGCCGATGCGGCCGACATAGGAGTTGTAGTCCAGCGTCGAGATCTGCAGCTGCAGCGGCGCCTCCAGTTCGGCCTGCGGCGGCGGCACGTATTGCAGGATGGCCTCGAACAGCGCCGACATGTCCGGGTCGCGTCGGGTCATGTCGGTGCTCGCCCAGCCCTGCAGCGCCGAGGCGTAGATGACCGGGAAATCCAGCTGCGCGTCAGTGGCACCGAGCTTGTCGAACAGCTCGAAGGTCTGGTCGACGACCCAGCCGGCGCGGGCGCCGGGCCGATCGATCTTGTTGACCACGACGATGGCCTTGAGGCCCCGCGCCAGTGCCTTGCGGGTCACGAAGCGCGTCTGCGGCATCGGTCCCTCGACCGCATCGACCAGCAGCAACACGCCATCGACCATCGACAGTACGCGCTCGACCTCGCCGCCGAAGTCGGCGTGGCCGGGGGTGTCGACGATATTGATGCGGACATCGCCGTACTCGATCGCGCAGTTCTTGGCGAGGATCGTGATACCGCGCTCACGCTCGATATCGTTGGAGTCCATGACGCGCTCACCGACCTTCTCGTGCGCGGCGAAGGTGCCGGACTGCTTGAGCAGGCAGTCCACCAGGGTGGTCTTGCCGTGATCAACGTGCGCGATGATGGCGATGTTACGGATGGGGAGTCGCATGGGGCTGCCGGGGGCGAAAAGGGCGCCGAGGGTAGCAGAAGCCGTGCGGGGCTGTTAGACTATTTGCCGATTCATAAAGATATCTTTATATGTTTAAAGGCTCAGTGGCCAGCGAGGATCTGGGGCAGGTTGTTCGGGCGCTCAAGAGCGCGGCCGAGCCCACTCGGCTGCGCCTGCTGGTGCTCCTGAGCCATGGGGAGTTCACGGTCGGGGAGCTGGCCAGCATCCTGCGACAGAGCCAGCCCCGGATTTCGCGTCACCTGCGGCTCCTGACCGAGGCGGGGTTCCTGGACCGCTTTCGCGAGCAGCAGTGTGTTTATTACCGCATGCCGGTGACCGGCCAGTGCCTGCAGTGGTCGCGCCAGATCCTCTCGCTGCTGAATCCGGACGCCGCCCTGTTGCGGCGCGATCGCGAGCAGGCCGCCCGCGTGGTGGGCCAGCGCGCGGTGACGGTTCCGGCGGTGGATACCGCGGAGCAGGAGTCGCGCGAGGAACTCGCTCGCCTGCTGGTCAGCGAACTCGGGCCCTCCAGCATCGGTGAACTGCTCGATATCGGTACCGGCGCCGGGCTCATGCTCGAGTTGCTGGGCCCCCGGGCCGAGCATGCCATCGGTATCGATATATCAGCGCCCGCGCTGCGCCTGGCGCGCACGCGAGTGCATGGCGTGGGCCTGAGTCATTGCGAGTTTCGGCGCGGCGACATGTATGGACTGCCCTGCGAGGATGCGGCCTTTGACCTCGTAACGATGGACCGGCTGCTGGGCCAGGCTGAGCGCCCGATCGCGGCGCTGGCGGAGGCGGCACGGGCGCTGCGTGCCGGGGGGCGGCTGCTGGTCATCGAGGACTTCGAACAACTGGCTGCGCGTGCCACGGACAACCCGCTGGCGCAGCTGCGGGGCTGGCTGAGCGCCGGCGGCTTTACCGGCGTCCGGCTGCGTCCCTGCGACCTGGCGAATCGGCACTGCATCATTGCCGTGGCGCGGCACGGCTCACAGCCTGTGGACGGCCTTCAGGCTAGCCTGCAACTGCGTGATCAAATCGTCGTTTCCCACGCAGGCCGACACTTCCATGAATGAACTTAATCAGCCCGGCGGCATTGGCAGCCGCCTGAGCCGGCCGCTGCCGCCGGTCAAGGTGTCGTTCGAATTCTTTCCGCCCGCCGATGAAAAGATGGAGCAGACGCTGTGGCAGTCGATTCAGCGGCTGGCACCGCTGGCGCCGCGCTTCGTCTCGGTCACCTACGGTGCCGACGGCTCGACCCGTGAACGGACGCACCAGGTGGTCTCGCGCGTGCTGCGGGAAACCTCACTGACGCCGGCGCCGCACCTGACCTGCATCGGTACCGATCGCGACGAGATCCTGGATATCGCCCGGGGTTACTGGCGCGCCGGCGTGCGCCACATCGTCGCGCTGCGCGGCGATGCGCCGCAGGGCAGCGGCCGCTATACGCCGCATCCGAACGGATTCGCCTACGCGGCCGACCTGGTGCGCGGGCTCAACAGCATTGCCGATTTCGAGATCTCGGTCGCCGCCTACCCGGAGACGCATCCGGAAGCGCCCAGCGCGGTCTTCGACCTCGACAATCTCAAGGCCAAGTGCGACGCCGGTGCGACCCGCGCCATTACGCAGTTTTTCTTCGACACCGATGTCTTCCTGCGTTTTCGCGATCGCTGCGCTGCCGCCGGCATCCGCGCAAACCTCGTGCCGGGCATCCTGCCGATCACGCGCTTCCCGCAGATGCTGCGTTTCGCCGAGCGCTGCAATACCACCGTGCCGCAGTGGCTTTGCGATCGCTTCGATGGCCTGGACGACGACCCCGATACGCGCCGCATGATCGCCGCGGCCTTCGCGATCGCGCAGGTCGAAGCCCTGAGCCGCGAAGGTATCGATGAATTTCATTTCTACACGCTCAACCGCGCCGAACTGACCTACGCGATCTGCCACGCCCTGGGCGTGCGTCCGCGCCAGGGCGAGGGGAACGAGCCGGCGGGGGAGCCGCCCGGGTTGATGGAGAAGTCGGCATGACGCGCGCGCAGCGAATCGAGCAATTTCGCCGGCTGCTCACGCAGCGCATCCTGGTGCTCGATGGCGCCATGGGTACGATGATCCAGGGCCACAAGCCCGATGAGGCTGCGTATCGCGGCGCGCGCTTCCGCGACTGGCCGAGCGATCTGAAGGGCAACAACGATCTGCTGACGCTCACTCAGCCGGCGCTCATCAGCGAGATTCACGGCAAGTACCTCGCCGCCGGCGCCGACATCATCGAAACCAATACCTTCAATTCCAGCGCGCCCTCGCTCAGCGATTACCGCATGGAGGGACTGGTCGGTGAGCTGAATCTGACCGCCGCGCGGCTGGCGCGCGAGGCCGCCGATCACTACACCGAACGCACCGGGCAACCGCGCTTCGTCGCCGGCGCCATTGGTCCCACCAGCCGTACCGCGTCGCTCTCGCCGCACGTCAACGATCCGGCCTTTCGCAACATCACTTTCGATCAGCTGGTGGCCACCTATAGCGAAGCGGCCGCCGCGCTGATCGAGGGCGGCGTGGACCTGCTGCTGATCGAGACCATCTTCGATACGCTCAATGCCAAGGCGGCGCTGTTCGCCGTACGCCAGGTGATCGAGCAGGCGCACGTGGATGTGCCGCTGATGATCTCGGGCACCATCACCGATGCCTCGGGACGCACGCTGTCGGGCCAGACGGTCGAGGCGTTCTGGAATTCGATTCGTCACGCCGAACCGGCCGTGGTCGGGCTCAATTGCGCGCTCGGCGCCAAACAGCTGCGGCCCTATGTCGAGGAGTTCTCGCGCATCGCCGATGCCGCGGTATGCATCTATCCGAACGCTGGGTTACCCAACGCCTTTGGCGAGTACGACGAGCAGGCCTGCGAGACCGCGGCCATGGTGCGGGAGTGGGCCGAACAGGGCCTGGTGAACATCGTCGGCGGCTGCTGCGGCACCACCGCCGATCACATTGCCCACATCCGCGAAGCGGTCGCGCAATTGCCGACGCGCGTCTTGCCGCAGCACCCGCGACGCTGCCGACTGTCGGGGCTGGAGCCGCTCGACATCGGGCCGGAGAGCCTGTTCGTCAATGTGGGCGAGCGTACCAATGTCACCGGTTCGGCCAAATTCCGCCGCCTGATCGAGGCCGACGATTATTCCGCGGCGCTTGATATCGCCCGCTCGCAGGTGCTCAGCGGCGCGCAGATGATCGACATCAACATGGACGAGGGCATGCTCGATTCGCAGGCCGCCATGGTGCGCTTCCTGAACTTGATCGCCTCCGAGCCGGACATTGCGCGCGTGCCGGTGATGATCGACTCGTCCAAATGGTCGGTCATCGAAGCAGGGCTCAAGTGCCTGCAGGGCAAGGGCGTGGTCAACTCGATCAGCCTGAAGGAAGGCGAGGAAGTATTCCTGCGCCAGGCGCGCCTGGTGCGCGCCTACGGCGCCGCCGTGGTCGTCATGGCCTTCGACGAGCGCGGCCAGGCCGATACCGTCGAGCGCAAGGTCTCGATCTGCGAGCGTTGCTACAAGCTGCTGACCGAACAGGTGGGGTTTCCGCCGGAAGACATCATCTTTGATCCGAACATCTTCGCGGTCGCCACCGGCATCGAGGAACATAATGCCTACGCGCACGATTTCATCGAGGCCACGGCCAAGATTCGCGAGCGCTGCCCGTATGTGCTGATCAGCGGCGGCGTCAGCAACGTCTCCTTCTCGTTCCGCGGCAATGAGCCGGTGCGCGAGGCCATGCACTCGGTGTTCCTCTATCACGCCATTCGCGCCGGCATGAGCATGGGCATCGTCAACGCCGGTCAGCTGGCGATCTACGAGCAGATCAACCCCGAGCTGCGCGAGCGCGTCGAGGACGTCATTCTCAACCGCCGCCCCGATGCCACCGAGCGGCTGCTGCAGATCGCCGAGCAGTACCGTGGGGAGGCGGGCCAGAAGAAAGTCGAAGATCTCGCCTGGCGGACCTGGCCGGTCACCAAGCGGCTCGAGCATGCGCTGGTGCGCGGCATCGACGAGTACGTGATCGAGGACACCGAAGAGGCCCGCAGCCAGTTCGAGCGTCCGCTGCAGGTCATCGAAGGGCCGCTGATGGATGGCATGAATGTGGTTGGCGATCTGTTCGGTGCCGGCAAGATGTTCCTGCCGCAGGTGGTGAAGTCCGCGCGCGTGATGAAGAAGGCGGTCGCGCACCTGATTCCCTACATCGAGGCGGAAAAGCTCGCCGGTGGCCAGGAACACAAGGCCAACGGCCGCATCATCATGGCCACCGTCAAGGGCGACGTGCACGACATCGGCAAGAACATCGTCGGTGTGGTGCTCCAGTGCAACAATTTCGAAGTCGTGGACCTGGGCGTGATGGTGTCCTGCGAGAAAATCCTCGAGGCCGCGCGGCGCGAGAACGCCGACATGATCGGCCTGTCGGGCCTGATCACGCCCTCGCTCGATGAAATGGTCCACGTCGCCAAGGAAATGCAGCGCCAGGGTTTCACACAACCCTTGCTCATCGGCGGCGCGACCACATCCCCGGCGCATACCGCGGTGCGCATCGATCCGCAGTACCAGGGCGCGGTGCTGTACGTCAAAGACGCCTCGCGCGCGGTCGGCGTGTGCCAGCAGCTGGTGGCGCCCGAGTCGCGCGCCATACTGACGACGCGCGCCAAGGAAGAGCATGCGCTGCGGCGCGTGCAGCACGGCTCGCGGCGCGCCAAGTCGCCGCAGTACACGCTGGCACAGGCGCGCGCCAACCGGCCGCGGTTCGACTGGAGCCGCTACACGGCGCCGGTGCCGCGCATGCTCGGCCTCAAGACCTTCGAGGATTATTCGATCGAGGAGCTGGCGCGCTACATCGACTGGACGCCCTTCTTCCAGGCCTGGGAAATGCGCGGGCGGTTTCCGGACATCCTCAACGATGCGAAGTTCGGCGAGCAGGCCAGCAGTCTGTACACCGATGCGCGCAAGATGCTGCGCACGCTGATTCAGGAGCAATGGCTTAAACCGCGTGCCGTGATCGGTCTGTTTCCCGCGAACTCGGTCGACGACGATGTCGAGATCTACGGCGACGATGCGCGCTCGCAGGTCATTGCGCGGGTGCATTTCCTGCGCCAGCAGAAAGATCTGCCCGAGGGCAAGCCGCACTCGGCGCTGGCGGATTTCGTGGCGCCAAAGTCTTCGGGCGTGCACGATTATTTCGGTGCCTTCGCGGTCAGCGCGGGCCAGGGCATCGAGGAGCCGCTGCGGCGTTTCGAGGCCGCGCACGATGATTATTCGGCCATCCTGCTCAAGGTGCTGGCCGACCGGCTGGCCGAGGCATTCGCCGAGCGGCTGCACGAACGCGTGCGGCGCGAGTTCTGGGGCTATGCGCCGGCCGAAAAGCTCGGCAGCGAACAGCTGATCCGCGAGGAGTATCGCGGCATCCGTCCCGCGCCGGGCTATCCGGCCTGTCCTGACCACACGGAGAAGGCCACGCTGTTTTCATTACTCGATGTGCAGCGGCAGGCCGGCATCACGCTCACCGAATCCTTCGCCATGTACCCCACCGCGGCGGTCAGCGGCTGGTATTTTTCCCATCCCGATTCGCGCTACCTGGTGGTCGGTCGGATCGATCGTGACCAGGTCGAGGACTACGCGCGCCGCAAGGGTCTCATCGTCGAGGAGGTTGAGCGCTGGCTGGCGCCCAATCTCGGCTACGAACCCGAGGTCGCCGCACTGCAGATCGCGTGAGCGCACGCTTCAGGCCCGCGCCGGTTGCCCCGCCCGACTCCGCCGCCGCCGGAGTGCTGCGCGGCTTCTTCGGCGTATTTCGCTACAGCCGCCGCGCGGTCCATCTGGTCTGGAGCACCAACCGCACGCTGCTGGCGGCGCTGGCAGGCCTCACGGTGTTGGCTGGCTTGCTGCCGGCGGGCGTGGCCTTTATCGGCGCGCAAATCGTCGATGCGGTGGTCGCGGCCCGCAACCTGCCCGCGGGCGGTATCTCGCGCGTGCTGCGGCTGGTGTTCATCGAGGGCGGACTGGTGGCGGCGCTGGCCGGCACGCAGCGCGGCCTGTCGCTGTGCCAATCGCTGCTGCGCGCGCAGCTCGGGCAGCGAGTGAATGTCATGATCCTCGAGAAAGCGCTGACGCTGGAGCTGTCGCAGTTCGAGGATTCAGAGTTCTACGACAAGCTGACGCGTGCGCGCCGCGAGGCATCGAGCCGGCCGCTGAGCCTGGTCATGCGCACCTTCGGCCTGACGCAGAACGCCATCTCGCTGCTGAGCTTTGCGGCACTGCTGGTGCGCTTCTCGCCCTGGACCGTGCTGATCCTGCTGCTGGCCGGCCTGCCGGCCTTCATCGCCGAGACCAAGTTCTCGGGTGATGCCTTCCGTCTGTTCCGCTGGCGCTCGCCCGAGGCGCGCATGCAGTCGTACCTGGAAGCGGTGCTGGCACGCGAGGATCACGCCAAGGAAGTGAAGCTGTTCGGGCTGGGGCCGCGCCTGCTGCAGCGCTACCGCGATATCTTCACGCGCCTGTACCGTGAGGATCGTGCGCTCTCGATCCGGCGCGATGGCTGGGGATTCGCGCTCGGGCTGGTGGCCACCGCGACACTCTATGGCGCCTACGTCTGGATTGCGCTCTCGACCGTTCGCGGCGCCATCACCCTGGGCCAGATGACGATGTACCTGCTGTTGTTCCGCCAGGGACAATCGGCCGTCAGCGCGATCCTTTCGGCGATCGGCGGCATGTACGAGGACAATCTTTATCTATCGACCCTATACGAATACCTCGAGATGCCCGTGGCGCGCTCAAGCGGGGCGGCGGTCTACGGACCGGATCGCGCCGACGGCGTGCGCTTCGAACATGTGAATTTTACTTATCCCGGCGCTACCGAGCCGGCGCTGATCGACATCAACCTGCACCTGCCGCCCGGCAGCAGCCTGGCGCTGGTCGGGGAAAACGGCTCGGGCAAGACCACGCTGATCAAGTTGCTGACGCGTCTGTACACGCCCGATTCCGGCCGTGTGCTGCTCGACGGCCTGTCGCTAAGCGAGTGGAACGATGAGGCATTGAAAGCGCGCATCGGGGTCATCTTCCAGGATTTCACGCGCTACCAGATGCTGGTCGGGGAGAACGTCGGCGCCGGCGATGAGCGCTATTTCGAGGATGAGGTGCGCTGGCGGGACGCCGCGGCCAAAGGTCAGGCCGCGGATTTCATCGATCGCCTGCCTGGCGGCTACCAGACCCAGCTTGGCAAGTGGTTCAAGGATGGCCAGGAGCTTTCGGGGGGCCAGTGGCAGAAGATCGCGCTGGCGCGGGCCTTCATGCGCACGGGGGCGGATGTGCTGGTGCTGGATGAACCCACCGCGGCCATGGATGCGCGCGCCGAGGCGGAAATTTTCGAGCATTTCCGGTCGCTGGCGCGCGAGCGCATCACCATCTTGATATCGCATCGCTTCTCGACCGTGCGCATGGCCGATCAGATCGCGGTGCTCGATCGCGGCCGGATCATCGAGCAGGGCAGTCACGAGGCATTGATGGCCCTGGGTGGTCACTACGCGCAATTGTTCTCGTTGCAGGCGCGCGGTTATCGTTGAGCGGGTACAATGGCCTCACATATGGAAGAAGCCGCTGACACCTTCGATTCGGCGTTCTCGAAAGCGGTCGACCTGGGCAATCGCCTCGCGGGCAAGGACAAGGAAGCCGATCTCTGGGACATCGCCGACGGGCTGCTCGCCGGCGCCATTCAGTATTGGCTGTATACCCGCCAGCCCTGTGGCGACCCGCGCTGCGAGGATTGCGTGCCCATCAGTACCGCCGAGGCGCGCATGGCGGAATTAAAGCGCCTCATGGATCAGCTCGCCTCGGAGAGTGAATACTTTCACGCGCCGACCGACGCCAACGCCGGCCGCGCCTGAAGTTCAGCTCAGCCGGTGGCGGCCATCTGCGCGCCGGTCACATCCGCGAATGATGCCTCGAGTACATCCAGTCCCTCGTTGAGCAGCGACTCGCTGATGGTCAGCGGCGCCAGCAGGCGGATCACGTTGCCGTATACGCCGCACGAAAGAATCACCAGGCCCCGCGCTGCGGCTGCCTGTACCAGCGCTTTCGTGAGCTCGGCATCGGGCTGATCGGCGCGCCGGTTCTTGACCAGCTCCATCGCAATCATCGAGCCCAGCCCGCGCACCTCGCCGATGGCAGGCGATTTGGCCTGCATGGCTTTCAGGCGCGTCATGATCTGCGCGCCCAGCACCCGGGCGCGCTCGCACAGTTGCTCTTCCTCCATGATGTCGAGTACCGCCAGCGCTGCCGCACAGGCCAGCGGCGAGCCGGCGTAGGTACCGCCGAGGCCGCCGGCCGGCGGCGCATCCATGATGGCGGCCTTGCCGACCACACCGGAGAGCGGCACGCCGCCCGCGATGCTTTTGGCCACCGTCATCAGGTCCGGCTCGACACCGGAATGCTCGAACGCGAACATGCGCCCGGTGCGGGCAAAGCCCGACTGGATCTCATCCGCCACCAGCACGATGCCGTGCGTATCGCAGAGCGCGCGCAGGCTGCGCAGGAATTCCGGCGGCGCTATATAGAAACCACCCTCGCCCTGCACTGGCTCGATGATGATGGCAGCCACGCGCCCGGGTTCGATATCGGATTTGAACAGCTGCTCGATGGCGGCCATCGACTGCTGCGGGGAAACCCCGTGGTAGGCGGAGGGGAAGGGCACATGGAACACGTCGGGCAGCATGGCGCCGAAGCCCGCCTTGTACGGGGCCACTTTGCCGGTCAGCGACATCGTGGCGATGGTGCGGCCATGAAAGGCACCCTGGAAGGCGATCACTCCCGAGCGCTTGGTGTGGTAGCGCGCAATCTTGAGCGCGTTCTCGATCGCTTCGGCACCGGTCGAAAACAGGATCGACTTCTTGGGCGTGGTTCCGGGCGCCAGTGCATTGAGGCGCTCGCACAGCGCGACATAACTCTCGTAGGGCGTCACCTGGAAGCAGGTATGGGTGAACTGCGTCAGCTGCTGCTGCATGGCCGCCACGACCCGCGGGTGCATATGGCCGGTGTTGAGCACGGCAATGCCGCTGGCAAAGTCGATGTAGCGGCGACCCTCGACGTCCCAGAGCTCGGCATTCTCGGCCCGCTGGACGTAGATACTGGTCGAATTGGACACGCCGCGAGCCACTGCGGCACCGCGGCGGCGGTGCAGATCGGTATTGCTTGCCATGGACCCTCCAGCCCGTTTCACCAATGATAAGCCTTTACGGCTATAAGCTAAAAACCAGTTTGGTTTGCGGCACCGCGGGCAGCATCGCTAGAATCCCGCGCCCGAATCCCCCACGGACATAAGCGGAATATCCTTGAGCGACACCCCCCTCACCACCGAAGTGGTCATCATCGGCGCCGGCCCGGCTGGCCTGTTCCAGGTCTTCGAACTCGGCCTGCTGGGCATCAAGGCCCATATCCTGGACTCGCTGAACGCCCCCGGCGGGCAGTGCACCGAGCTGTATCCGGATAAGCCCATTTACGACATCCCGGCGCTGCCGATCTGCGGCGCCCAGGAGCTGGTCGATCGTCTGATGCAGCAGATCAAGCCTTTCGGGGCCGAGTTTCACCTCGGCGAGGAGGCGGTCGGGTTCGAGCGCCAGGACGACGGGCGCTTCCGGATCACGACCAGCGCCGGCACGGTCCTGGATGCCGGCGCAGTCGTCATCGCAGCCGGCGTCGGCTCTTTCCAGCCGCGACGGCTCGCTGTGGAATCGGCCGAGCAATTCGAAGGCTCGCAGATTCACTATCGGGTCAAGACCGCCAGCGATTTCCACGGCCGCCGGCTGGTGGTGTTCGGCGGCGGCGACTCGGCGCTCGACTGGGCGCTGGACCTGGCGCCCAAGGCCTCCAGCATCGCGGTGGTGCACCGGCGCCCCGAGTTTCGCGGTGCGCCGGCCTCGGCCGCGCGCCTGCGCGAGCTGGTAGCCGCCGGCAAGGTGCGCTTCGTCGAAGGGCTGGCCCATGCCCTGCACAGCGATGCCGGGGCGCTCAAGGGCGTGCACGTCAAGACCCCGGGCGGCGGTCTGGAGCTGCTCGATGCCGACCACCTGCTGGTGTTCTTCGGCCTGGCGCCCAAGCTCGGCCCGATCGCCGAATGGGGCCTGGACATCGATAAGCGTGCCATCAAGGTCGATACCGAGAAGTTCCAGAGCAACATTCCGGGGGTGTTCGCCATCGGCGATATCAACACCTACCCCGGCAAGAAGAAGCTCATCCTGTCGGGATTCCACGAGGCCGCGCTGGCCGCGTTTGCGATCCAGCATCACCTTTATCCGGCCAAGAAGCAGTTCCTGCAGTACACCACCACCAGTCCGGCCATGCAGAAACGCCTGGGAGTGGCAGCGGCCTGATGGATGAGCGCCTCGCTGCCCTGGTGCGGCTGCTCGACCTCGAGCGGCTCGAGGACAATCTGTTTCGGGGCGAGAGTCGCGATATCGGCAGTCCGCAGGTCTTCGGCGGCCAGGTGCTCGGGCAGGCCCTGAGGGCCGCCTATGGGACGGTCGAGGCGGGTCGTCCGGTGCATTCGCTGCACGCCTACTTTCTGAAACGCGGCGATTTCAAGGCACCGATCGTCTATTTCGTCGACCGCAGCCGCGACGGCCAGAGTTTCACCAGCCGGCGGGTCACGGCGATTCAGCATGGCGAGCAGATCTTCCACATGTCGGCTTCGTTTCAGAAGCCGGAGCCCGGAGTCGAGCATCAGCTGGCGATGCCGGACGCGCCGGAACCCGAGGCGTGGCCGGAGATGGGGCTGCGCACCAGCCGGGTGCTGCAGCAACTACCCGAGAAGCTGCGCCATTTCTACGCCAACGCGCATCCGTTCGAATTCAGGCTTAGTGATCCGATCGATCCGGCGCACCCCCGCGACGCCCCGCCGTCGCAGATGATCTGGATCCGCGCGATCGACAAGCTGCCCGACGATGAGGCGCTGCATCGTTGCCTGTTCGCCTACGTGTCGGACTTCCATCTGCTCGGCACCGCGGCCCGCCCGCACGCGCTGGAAATCGCCAGCGGCAAATTCATGTTCGCGAGCATCGATCACGCCATGTGGTTTCACCGTCCCGCGCGCGTGGACGAGTGGCTGCTGTGCGTCATGGACAGCCCGAGTGCATCCGGGTCGCGCGGATTCGCCCGTTGCAGCATCTTCACGCGCGACGGCCGGCTGGTCGGCAGCACCGCGCAGGAAGGGCTGATACGCCGGCTGCCGGCGCCGCCGGGGGCTTAGCGCGCCGCTGCGACTGCCGCCGCGGCGGGCGCGCCCAGGCGGCCGCTGCGAAAATCCTCCACCGCCTGTTCGATTTCAGCGCGAGTGTTCATGACGAACGGGCCGTACTGCACCACCGGCTCGCCCAGGGGCCGCGCCGCCAGCAGCAGCGCGCGCGCGCCGGCCGCGCCGGCTTCGATGCGGACGCTGGCGCCTTCGCCGAGTACGCCTGCCGCCCGATGCGGCAGCGAACGGGCACGGCCTTCGGGCCCCACGCGCGCCTCGCCATCGTAGAGATAGAGGAACGCATGGTGCTGCGCCGGCAACGGCACCTCGACGGTTTGCGCGCCCGGCAGGTGAATATCCAGATACAGCGGATCGGTGCTTAGCGCGGCGCCAGGACCGTTGACCGGCCCGCTGGCGCGCAACTCTGCGATTGCCAGGCTGCCGGCGATGACCTTGATGTGGCCGCCGCCGGGCAGATCCACCCGGGGAATCTCCCCGGCAGGGATGTCGCGGTAATGCGCCGGCCGCATCTTCTCGGCGGCCGGCAGATTCAGCCACAGTTGAAACCCGCGCAGCCGGCCCTCGGTCTGCTGCGGCATTTCCGAATGAATGATGCCGCCCGCGGCAGTCATCCATTGCACATCGCCCGGTCCCAGATCGCCCCGATTGCCTAAGTGATCCTCGTGACGCATGTGGCCGTCGAGCATGTAGGTAACGGTCTCGAAGCCAC
Source organism: uncultured Gammaproteobacteria bacterium (assembly GCA_963819195.1). Taxonomy (GTDB): domain Bacteria; phylum Pseudomonadota; class Gammaproteobacteria; order Steroidobacterales; family Steroidobacteraceae; genus FEN-1191. The sequence goes on along the minus strand of CAWFVL010000003.1, from coordinate 508,325 downwards.
GATGCGGATGCGAGGGGAATCCGGCCAGGTAGTCCTGCGGATTGTCCGAGTAGAACTCATCGAGCATCAGGAACGGATCGACGTACAGGCCGCGCTGGCTGCCGATGCTGCGCCGGAGCTTGACCCCGGCGCCGTCCGAAGTCGGCACCGACGGGATGATCTGGGTAACTGTACGCATTGAAGTCTCCTCGACTGCTGACAACTCACGCCGCAGCTTGCTGAACCGCGGGCTGCGCGCCCACCAGCTGCGCGATCTGGGCATGGGCCGCGCCGATGGCCGATTCACGCCGCGCGGCATCGATGGCCAGTCCCTCGGCGTAGATGAACTCCACGTCCGATATTCCCAGGAAGCGCAGGAAGTCGCGCACGTACTGGGTCTGTGTATCAAGCGCGCCGCCCTGGTACAAGCCACCGCGTGCCGCGAACACATAGGCCTTCTTTCCCGTCAGCAGGCCCACCGGTCCCTCCGCCGTGTAGCGGAATGTGTGGCCCGCGCGTGCGATGTGATCGAAGTAGGCCTTCAGCTGCGAGGGCACGCCGAAGTTATACATCGGGAGCCCGAGCACCAGCACATCCGCCTGGCGCAGCTCATCGATGAGGCCGTCCGAGAACTGCGCGACGGCGCGCTGCTCGGCATCGTGTTTTTCGGGAGGCGTCAGGAAGGCGGCAAATCGCGCGGCGGTCAGGTGCGGCACGGGATCGGCTGCCAGGTCGCGGCGCACGACGCGCCCTTCGGGATGACGCGACTGCCAGCCGCCAACGAAACGATTGGCGAGCTGGCTGGACTGCCCGTTCTCACCCTGGATGCTGGCGTTGATCTGCAACAGCGTGGTCATGGTCGTTCTCCAAATCCGGCGCCACTGCGGCGCAGGAGGGAGTTAACTATCTATGGAGATGATAAAAAAGTAGAATAAATAGCCTAAATCAATCTATTGGATAGATAGGTAATGGCCAATACGCCGCGAATCTCGCTCGAACACTGGCGCACGCTGCTCGCCGTGGTGGACGCCGGCGGGTATGCCCAGGCGGCCGCGGCGCTGCATAAGAGCCAATCCGCCGTGACCTACGCGGTGCAGAAAATCGAGCAGCAGCTGAACCTGAAACTGTTCGAAATCGCGGGCCGCAAGGCCCATCTGACGCCCAGTGGACAGTTGCTCTACCGGCGCGCCCAGGCCCTGCTCGAGGAAGCCGGGGCAGTCGAATCGGCGGCGAGCACGCTGGCCGCGGGCTGGGAGAGCGAGCTGTCGCTGGCCGTGGAGATCATCTTTCCCACCTGGCTGCTGCTCAAATGCTTCGAGCACTTCGCTGTCGAGCACCCCGGCACACGCATCGAACTGTACGAGACCGTGCTCAGCGGCACCGAGGAGGCGCTGCTGCAGCGGCGGGTTGCGATTGCGATCGGATCCTACATTCCGGCCGGTTTCGTCGGTGACGCGCTGATGCCGATACGCTTCATCGCCGCCGCTCATCCGGACCATCCACTGCACAAACTGGGACGGGAGCTGACGCCGCGCGACCTGCGCCGTTATCGGCAACTGGTGATCCGCGACTCCGGGGCGGCCCGCAGCCGCAGCGCACCCTGGCTCGCCGCGGAGCAGCGCTGGACCTTCAGTCACAAGGCGACCTCGATTCGCGCCGCCGTGTCAGGTCTCGGCTTCGCCTGGTTCAGCGAGGACACCATTCGCAATGAACTCGACCAGGGTTTGCTCAAGCCGCTGCCGCTGCGCGAGGGCGGCGAGCAATGGGCGCAGCTTTATCTGCTGTATGCCGACCGTGATGAGGCAGGGCCGGGTGCCTTGCGGCTGGCCGAAATCATTCGCGCCGAAGTCAAAGCAGCTTGCCTGGGTTCATCACGCCATTCGGATCGAGCGCCTGCTTGATGGCGCGCATCGCCGCCAGCGCGCCCGGTCGCGCATAGCGCTGCAATTCCTCGCGCTTGAGGCGCCCGATGCCGTGTTCGGCGCTGATGCTGCCCTGGTAGCGCGCCACCAGGTCATGAATCGCGCGGCGGATCTGCGGCTCGCGCGACAGGAACGCCGCGCTGCTGGCGGTGCCGATCTGGTTGATGTTGAAGTGCAGGTTGCCATCGCCGGCATGGCCGTAGCAGACCAGCACCCCTTCGGGCACATGTTCGCGAACCCAGACCGATGCCTCGCGGATGAATTTCGGCAGTGAGGCCACTGGCACTGAAATGTCGTGCTTGAGACTCGGCCCCGCGCGCCGCTGCGCCTCGGGAATGTGCTCGCGCAGGTGCCAGAACTCCGCGCGCACGCGCTCACTGTTGGCGAGCACGGCATCAAGCACCAGCTCCCGCTCCAGCGCCGCGGTCAACGTCTGCTCCAGCAATTCATCGAGCCCCTGCTCGGAGCTCGAAGTCAGCTCGCACAGGATGTACCAGGGGTAGGGCGCCTCGAGCGGATCGCGCACGCCCTCGACATAGCGCGCCGCGAGTTCGATCGCGACCCGCGGCATGAGCTCGAAGGAGCTGAGGTGTTCACCGGCGGCGGCGCGCAACATGCCCAGCAGTTCCAGCGCTGCGGCCGGTTCCCGCAGGCCCAGCAGCGCCGTGGCACTGCTGCGCATCCGCGGCCAGAGCTTGAGCGTGGCGGCCGTGATCACGCCCAGCGTGCCTTCGGATCCAATCAGCAGCGACTTGAGGTCGTAGCCGGTATTGTCCTTGCGCAGCGATTTGAGGCCTTCGAACAGCGTACCATCGGCCAGCACCGCCTCGACGCCCAGCACCAGATCGCGGGTCATGCCATAGCGGACCACATTCAGGCCGCCGGCGTTGGTGCCAAGGTTGCCGCCAATCTGGCAACTGCCCTCGGAACCCAGGCTGAGCGGGAAGAAGCGCTCGGCCGCATCGGCGGCCTGCTGGATCTGCGCCAGTACGCACCCGGCCTCGACCGTCATCGAGAAATTCGCGGCATCGACCTGGCGGATGCGATTGAGACGGCGCATGGACATCACCAGCTGCGTTCCGGACTCATCGGGTGTGGCGCCCCCGCAGTAGCCGGTATTGCCGCCCTGCGGGACCAGCCCGACGCCCCGCTGATTGCACCAGCGCACGGCTGCTGCCACCTGTTCAACATCGCGCGGCAGCAGCACCGCGAGTGCGCGGCCGTGATAGAGATGGCGATGATCGATTTCGAACGGCTCGGTGTCGGCGGCCTCGCTCAGCACCGCATCCTCGCCGAACAGCGCGCGCAACTCCTGGCACAGCTCCTGTTGCAGCGGCTGCGTCAAGGCGCGAGGCGACAGCCCGGTTTGGTGAGCAGCATCTGCACATCGCCGAGCTGCCGCTCCTCGAATCCGCCCTCGCAGTAGCAGAGGTAGAATTCCCACATGCGCACGAAGCTGTCCGGGTATCCCAGGGCGTGCACCTGCGGCAAATGGGCGAAGAAATTGCGCCGCCACTGCGCCAGTGTGCGCGCGTAGTGCGGGCCAATGTCCTCGAGCTGGAAGATCTTCAGGTCGGAGGCGGCGGTGATCGCGCTCGCGAGCGCCGTCACCGACGGAATGAAACTGCCCGGGAAGATGTAGCGCTGAATGTAGTCGACCGAGCGCAGCGCCTGCTGGTAGAGCTGGTCCTGAATGGTGATGGCCTGCAGCAGCATCGCGCCATCACTGGCAAGCAGCGCCGCGCACTGCTGGAAGTAGGATGGCAGAAATTTCGCGCCCACCGCCTCGATCATTTCGATCGATACCAGTTTGTCGAAGCAGCCGGTGAGGTCGCGATAATCCTCCAGCAGCAGCGTGATGCGGTCCGAGAGCCCCGCTTCCGCGATGCGCTCTCGGGCATAGTCGTGCTGCGCACGTGAGATCGTCGTGGTGGTGACGCGGCAGCCGTAGTGGCGCGCAGCGTGAATGGCGAGACCGCCCCAGCCGGTACCGATCTCGAGCAGATGATCGGTTGGCCGCAGCGCAAGCTTGCGGCATGCGGCATCGAACTTGGCGCGCGAGGCCTCGAGCAGGGTCGAGTCGGGGCGCTCGAAGATGCCGCATGAATACGCCATCGTCTCATCGAGCATCAGGCGATACAGATCGTTGCCCAGGTCGTAGTGAGCCGCAATGTTGCGGGCGCTGCCCTGGCGCGTGTTGCGATTCAGGAAATGAAACAGCTTGTAGATCGGTCGGCTCAAGCGCGCGAATCCACCTTCCAGTCCGCTCATCGCGGCGCGATTGCGGATCATGATGCGGATCAGCGCCGTCAGATCATCGCAGCTCCAGCTGCCGCGGATGTAGGCCTCCCCGGCACCCACGCTGCCGCCGAAAGCCGTCTCCGCGTAGAAGCTCATGTCGGCGATACGCAGCGTCGCACGCAGCGTTGCTGCTGCGTCCTGGCGACCGAAGCGGTATTCGCCATCGGCATCGATCAGTCGCAATTCGCCGTGCTCGATGCGCGCCAGCGCGGCGCACAGGGCACTGCGCGCCAGCCGTTGCGCCAGCGATGCCTGCCCGGCGGCCTTCGCGTCGCCGCGATGTGCAGGGCCGTGCGCGGCTTCCGGAATGATGCTGGGAGCCGGGCGCATCAGCGTAGGCGGCGCGCGGGATTGTCGCGCACCGGGATGGGCACGGTCTTCAGATCCCAGATCAGGCCCAGCCACGACATCAGCTTGAGGCCGTAATAAGTCACATCCCATTCCCACCAGTAGAAACCCTGGCGCGCGGCGTTGGGATAGTAGTGATGATTGTTGTGCCAGCCTTCGCCCATGGTCAGCAGCGCAAGCAGCCAGTTATTGCGGCTGGTATCGCCGGTGCGGTAACGCTGGCGGCCGAACACATGCGAGAGCGAATTGATCGTATAGGTCGCGTGCCAGCACAGCACCGTGGAGATGAAGAAGCCCCAGATCAGCATCTGCGAGGCACTGGTCTTGAGATCCGGGGCCACGTGCGCCAGTAAGCCTCCGAGTCCGAACATGACCGCCGCCAGCGCGATGGGCACCAGAATGTCAAACCGGTCCAGCCATCGCAGTTCCGGAAATTTCATCCAGTCGCGCGCCAGCCGCAGGTCGGGTTCGAAGCCGCGCACGGTCAGGAACCAACCCATGTGGGCCCGGATGAAGCCGTGCTGCGAAGGGGAGTGCAGATCCTCGTGATTATCGGAATTGGCATGATGATGGCGGTGATGGGCAGCCCACCATACCGGTCCGCGCTGCACGGCCGACGCGCCGAGCAGCCCGAAAATAAACTGGCCAGCACGCGAGGTCTTGAACGAGCGGTGCGAAAAGTAGCGGTGATAGAAGCCGGTAATGGCGAACATGCGCACCAGGTAGGCAATCAGCGCCACCAGCGCGGCGATCGGGCTCACCCCGGTCCAGAACACGCCGAGGCAGACCAGGTGCATCAGCACGAACGGCAGGATTCGCGCCCAATCGATACGATCGGGCAGGCTCTCGCGCGCAGCAGCGACGTAGCCGCGGCTGCTGTCGAACCAGCGGACGACCGCCAGCGCGGTGGCGCGGATGGTCGCTGCAGAGGCAAGTGGGGCGGTCATCGACATCGTGTCTTGTTTCCGGGGTTGTCCCATTAATCGTCCGGCCCGGGTAAACGGATGCCCTTGGCACTGAACTTCGAATGAATGCGGCGCCGTAATGATCTTCAATCCGTGAAATCACCCGACGGCTCGGGAATCTCCTTATAATTCAATGAAAAGCGGCCCGAACCGCATAGACAGCGCTACCTGCCGGCCATACCGCCGTCAATAGCTTTCGTTTTCTTCGTCGTCCTCGTCCCAGTCTTCATCATCATCCTCGTCGTCGTCTTCATCCCAGTCATCTTCCTCATCCTCGTCGTCCTTATCAGCCTTTTCCTCCTCTTCCTCGTCCTCAGGTGCCGACCAGCCTTCAGGCTGGTCGATCTTGTCGAGGTCGAATTCCCTCCAGGTGTCGAGATCCAGTTCCTCGATATCCCCGTCGAGATACTCGATCTCGATCAGTTCTGAATCCTCGTCGACGGACAGGACCCTGAAACTTTCGTTTTCGTCGATGTTTTCGTACCACTGGCCCGCAACGGGCTCGTATTCTCTGGCCACCGGCTGCAATCCTCAAGGCTGTTGAAAGGGACGCCGAGGGCGTCGCAAGGATATTAGGGCGGGAGCCGCAGTCAGGCAATCGCCCGCGTACAGTTGCCCTACAATGGCGCGGTGCTCATGAGTGCACGTAAAACAACAGCGCTGTCGACACCGCTGACGCTGGCGCGTCGCGTGGTCGTCAAGGTGGGCTCAGCCTTGCTGGTGGACGGCCGTACCGGACGCCTTAATCGGGCATGGCTCAAGACCCTGGTGGAGGATCTGCTACGGCTGCAGCGCCGTGGCCAGCAGGTCATTCTGGTGTCATCGGGCGCGATTGCGCTCGGACGGCGGCATCTGCAATTGCCCGCAGGTCCCTTGCGACTCGAGGAAAGCCAGGCCGCGGCGGCCGTCGGGCAGATTCGCCTGGCGCACGCTTACAAGGAGTTGCTTGAGAACGGGGGCGTGACGGTGGCACAGGTGCTGCTGACGCTGGAGGACAGCGAGCAGCGCACCCGCTATCTGAATGCGCGCGCCACGCTCGAAGCGCTGCTGTCGATGAAGGCCATTCCGGTCATCAACGAAAACGACACGGTGGCCACCGCCGAAATTCGCTACGGCGACAACGATCGCCTGGCCGCCCGCGTCGCCCAGATGGCCAGCGCGGATTGCCTGGTGCTGCTCTCGGATGTCGATGGGCTGTACACGGCCGATCCCAATCGCGATCCGAAAGCGCGCTTCATCGAGCGCGTGGAGCGCATTACGCCGGAAATCGAGGCCATGGCCGGGCGTGCGCAATCGGAGGTGGGCTCCGGGGGCATGGCCACGAAAATCATGGCGGCCCGTATCGCGGTCAATGCCGGTTGCCACATGTGCATCGCGGCCGGCGGCCAGCGCCACCCGCTGCGGCGCATCGAGCAAGGTGCGCGCTGCAGCTGGTTCCTGCCGGCTTCGACGCCGCTGGCGGCACGCAAGCAATGGATCGCCGGTACGCTGCGGCCGGCGGGTGCGATTCACATCGACGCTGGCGCACTGCGGGCGCTGCAGACCGGCAAGAGCCTGCTCGCGGCCGGAGTCACCGGCACCGTCGGGCGCTTCGAATCGGGCGACACGGTGAGCGTGTTCTCACCGCAGGGCACCGAGATCGCGCGCGGCATCGCCGCCTACTCCGACAGTGACGCTGCGCGCATCATGGGGCGCAAGAGCTCGGAAATCGCCGCGCTGCTGGGATTTCGCGGACGCGAGGAACTGATCCATCGTGACGATCTGGTGATTTTGCAGCATGATCATGGGCCCGTACGGCCAATGGACCCCGAGCCACATTTCGAAGTGAAGCCATGAGCAGTGTCGCCACACCTTTTGCGGGCCGGCCGCCCGACGCGGACGTGCGCCAGCTCATGCAAGGCATCGGCCGCGCCGCGGTGGTGGCAGCCGAGCAGCTCGCCTTGGCTTCGAGCGCCATCAAGAATCGCGCGCTGAGTGCGGCGGCAGCGGCGCTGCGGGCCGACTCACGACTGATCCTGGCGGCCAACGCCGAAGACATGCGCGATGCGCAGTCGGCGGCGCTGAGCGCGGCACTGCTCGACCGCCTCAAGCTGGACGAACGACGCGTCGAAGCTACCGCGCGCGGTCTCGAAGACATCGTCGCGCTCGAGGATCCGATCGGCAGCGTCATCGCCGAGTGGACGCGCCCCAACGGACTGCGGATATCGCGCGTGCGGGTGCCCCTCGGAGTCATCGGCATCATTTATGAGAGCCGGCCGAATGTGACCGCCGATGCCGGCGCGCTGTGCCTGAAGTCCGGCAACGCGGCGATCCTTCGCGGCGGCTCGGAAAGTCGGCGCTCGAGCGCCGCCATCCATGCCTGCCTGGTGAAAGGCCTGCTCGAAGCCGGGTTGCCGGCGACGGCGATCCAGCTGGTGCCCACGGCCGACCGCGCAGCCGTGGGCGAGATGCTCGGCGGCATGCAGGATTACATCGATGTACTGGTGCCTCGCGGCGGCAAGAGTCTGGTCGCGCGGGTGCAAGCCGAAGCGCGCGTCCCCGTGATCGGCCATCTCGAGGGCAATTGCCACGTCTACGTCGATCGTGATGCGGATCTGGCCATGGCGCGCAGGATCACGGTCAACGCCAAGATGCGACGCACCGGCATCTGCGGCGCAGCCGAGACACTGCTGGTCGATCAAGCCAGTGCCGCCACGCAGCTGGCGCCGCTGGTGGGCGATCTGCTGAGCGCCGGCTGCGAGGTGCGCGGCGACGAGCAGGTGCAGGCGGTGGATCCCCGCGTCAGGCCGGCCACGGAGCTCGACTGGTCGACCGAATATCTGGAAGCCATCATCGCGGTGCGCCTGGTCGATGGCGTCGATGAGGCGATTGCGCACATCGCACGCTACGGTTCCTCCCACACCGATGCGATCGTGACCGGCAACGATGCCACGGCGGAACGATTTCTGGCGCGTGTCGACAGCGCCATCGTCCTGCACAATGCTTCCACGCAGTTTGCCGATGGCGGCGAATTCGGGATGGGCGCGGAAATCGGCATCTCGACCGATCGTTTTCACGCCCGCGGGCCGGTGGGCGTCGAGCAGCTGACCAGTTACAAATATCGCGTGCAGGGTACCGGCCAGATCCGGCCCTGACGTACTGTCGCCCCGGCGCCCTTATTGCCCGGCGTGCTGATGCGAGCCCGGCGCCGCGGCGCATTGCTCGCAGTTGACCCAGCCCGAGTCCCCCTCGGTGTAGTACTCCTTCTTCCAGATCGGCACGCTGTGCTTGATGTGGTCGATGATGTAGCGGCACGCCTCGAAGGCTTCGCCGCGATGGGCAGCACCCACGCCCACCCACACCGCCAGATCGCCGATTTCGAGCACGCCCACGCGGTGCGCGCAGGCCGCGCGTTCGAGTCCGAATCGGGACTGCGCTTCCGCCAGGATGCGTTCTCCCTCCCGCAGCGCCAGCGGTACGAAGGCTTCGTATTCGAGGCGCAGCACCGCTCGGCCTTCATTGTGATTGCGCACCGCGCCTTCGAAGGTGGCATAGCCGCCGCAACTCGGATGCCGCAACGTATCGAGCAGCCGCGCGGGCTCGAGTGGCGTCTCCAGCAGCGTGAAGCGATTCATCCGCCGGCCACCGGGGGCAGGAAAGCGACCGTGTCACCTTCGGCCAGCGGCTGTTGCCAGTCGCCGAATTCGTCGTTGATGGCCACCCGTATAAACTGCGGCGCCAGCTGCAAGCCGCGCTCGCGCTGCAGCTGCTCATACAGCTGCTGCGGTGTGCGCGCGGCGGTCTGAACGTCCTCCGAGCCGCGCCCTGCCTGCTCCCGCAGCAACGCAAAATAGCGCACTTTCACGCGCCGCAGCGGTTCGCCGCTCGCTGAGCCGAGGGTCGCACTGGCGGCGAGATATTCATTGGCCGTATTGACGTTGTCGAGCGCGTGCGCATTGGGCAGATCGAGCAGTTCGACATCGCCGCGGCTCATCCACTTGCGCGGGCAATTCATTCCCTGCGCGATCCACTGCTCCAGCGAAGCCCGGCTCGCCGGTTCATAGATCGCGCACAGCGGCTCGGGCAGTCCGTTGGCGGCGCTGCGATACGCGGTCGCGAGTCGCGACGCCGCACGGCGTTCGATCAGATGCCGAATCGTCGCCGCATCGAGGAACGGCAGGTCGCAGGCGAGCACCAGCCACGCATTCGAGGGGTGAGCCTGGAAGGCGGCCTGTATGCCTCCCAGCGGTCCCAGATCGTTGCGCAGGTCCGCGATGGTGTCGTAGGCGGTGCGCTGCGGATCGTCGCGCTGCTCGGCGCGCACTGAAACGAAGGCGCGGCTCACCAGCGGCGCGATCAGTTCCATGGCGCGGTCGAGCTGAGGTTTGCCCGCATATTCCAGCCGCGCCTTGTCGCGCTTCATGCGCGTGCTGCGCCCGCCCGTCAGCAACAGACCGTACAGGGTTGGTGCGCTCATAGCCGATGTGCGCCGCCGCTCTTGTGAGTCAGCCGCACACTCTCGATCCGGATGTCATGCGAGAGCGCCTTGCACATATCGTAGATCGTCAGCGCGGCCACCGTAGCGCCGGTCAATGCCTCCATTTCGACACCGGTCTTATGATGCACCTCCACCCGGCAGCGCACGATAGCCAGCGCGCGGCCAGCGCCGGCGGCCTTGAAATCGATATGGATGTCACAGCGCTCGAGCGGCAGCGTGTGACAGAAGGGAATCAGCTCGGCGGTTCGCTTCGCTGCCATCGTGCCGGCGATGATCGCGGTATCAAACACCGGACCCTTTTTGGTGCGATGGCCGCTGCTGCGCAGCGCCCGCGCCACCTCCGCTGGCAAATGCACGCGCGCCTCCGCCTCGGCAATGCGATGCGTCACCGGCTTGGCGCCGACATTGACCATGGCGGGTTGCTGGCGTGCATCGAGGTGCGTCAGCCGCGCAGCGCGGACAGGAGGGCGGCGGGATGCCATTGAGTAGTTCAGCCTCCGACGTGATTCATTTCGACATGGCGCGCATTACGCGCTCGCAGCTCATCGCGCAGTTCGCTGTAGCGATCGGCGCGCCGCTCCCAGATGGCGCTGATGAGCTCGAGCAACTCCGCATCGCTGGCACCGCCGCGCATCGGTCCGCGCAGGTCCGCCCCATCGGCGGCAAACAGGCAGGTGTAGAACCTGCCATCCGATGACAGGCGCGCGCGCGTGCAGGCGCCGCAAAACGGTTGCGTTACCGAGGAGACAAAACCGATCTCGCCGGCGCCATCCTCGAAGGCGTATCGCACGGCGACCTCACCCGAGTAGTCCGGTTCGAGTGCGCGCACCGGCCAGCGAGCGGCGATCCGCGCCAGTAGTTCAGCGGACGGGACCACCCGGGACAGTTGCCAGTCGTTGCGATTGCCAACGTCCATGTATTCGATGAAGCGCACGATGACACCGGTGCCGCGAAAGCGCTCGACCAGGGCGAGCGCGGTGTGATCATTGAGACCGCGCTCGATGACGGTATTGATCTTGACCGGGGCCAGGCCGTGCCGCTGCGCAACCTCGATGCCGTGCAAAACTTCATCGACCGAGCCGAAGCCGCCAGACATGGCCGCGAACACTGCCGGATCAAGACTGTCCAGGCTCACGGTGACTCGCTGCAAACCCGCCGCGCTCAGCGCGGCGGCCTGCTGCGCCAGCAGCACGCCATTGGTGGTGAGTGCGATGTCTTCGATACCGGGAAGCGAAGTCAGGTCGCCGATCAGGTCGGCGAGGCCGGGGCGCAACAGCGGCTCGCCGCCGGTGATGCGCAGCTTCACCGCCCCCAGCTGCTGAAACAGCCGCGTCAGGCGCAGGATTTCCTCGAAATCCAGACGTTCGCTGGATTTCAGAAAGCGGTACTGGTCGTGATACTGCGTGCGCGGCATGCAGTACGGACAGCGAAAGTTGCAGCGATCCGTGACCGACAACCGCAGGTCACGCAGCGGACGGCCGAGAGTGTCGCGAACGCGGCGTTGACGGGGCATCAGCGGATAGATGGTTCCGGCGTTCACGGATTCAAGGCTAGCAGATCAGGCTCGCTCACCACCGGTAGAGCCGGCACACGTAACCTTTGACAAACTCAGCCGGCCCGGGTGCCAGCTCGACGAACCCATCGGTGAGCGCCAGCGAGGTGAAATCCCCCGATCCATTGGTGGGACAGGGGGTCGCCCATGGCCGGCCCCATTCGTCATGCGCAATCCGGACCGGCATGAAGCCGGTCAGCGGCGGCTGCCATTTGATCGGGGCCGCCAGCGCTACGCGTTCCGCGGGGGTCGTCGCCAGGCCCATGGCCCGATACAGCGCTGGCAGGACATAACGCGACAGGCAGATGAGCGTCGATACCGGATTGCCCGGCAGCGCAAAGACCGAGCGGCCGTCGCCCGAGATGCCATACCACATCGGCTTTCCCGGCCGTTGGGAGATGCCATGCAGCAGACACTTCACGCCGATGGCCTCGAGCGTCGCGGGCACCAGATCGAACCGCCCCATCGACACGCCACCAGATAGGATCATCACTTCATGTGTGTGCAGATGCCGTTTGAGACGCTCTTGCAGCTGCGCCGCATCGTCCGATACATGATCGTCGGCGACGCGCTGGAAGCCGCGGCGCCGCAATGCCGCAGTGATCGCATAGGCGTTCGAGCGGCGGATCTGATGCGGAGCAATAGGGTCGCCGGGCTCGATCAGCTCGTTTCCGGTGGACACCACGACGATCGCTGGCTGGCTGCTGACACGTACGCGCGCCATGCCGGCGGAGGCCGCCACGGCGACTTCGGGGGCATTCAGCAACGCACCCACGGGCAGCAGCAGTGTGCCCTGCGGACAGTCGCTGGCGCGGCGATGAACGTTGCTCCAGGCCGCAGGCACCGGGCCGTCCTGCAAATCGACATAGCCATCGGCGCTGCGTAAGGCCTCGACTGGCACGACCGTGTCGCAGCCGGCGGGCAATACCGCTCCCGTCATGACTTCTATGCAGGACTCGCCCGAGGCCAGCGTGAGCTGTGCGTCTCCGGCGGCCTGCGTCGCCTGAAGCCTGAAGTGCCGGCGGCCTGCGGCGGTGGCCTGGGAGGCCAGCGCCACCCCGTCCATCGCTACCCGGTCAAAAGGCGGCTGGTCACGCTCAGCGTAGATATTCTCGCGCAGCACCGCGCCCGCGCACTGGCCCACCGGCAAAGATTCGATGGGCAGACTCGCGAGGTTCGAGGCGATCAGCTTCTCTGCAGCCTGGGGGTCGAGCATGGGTGCATGTTACTCCGCAGCAGGGCGCTCGCAGGTCCAGCGGTCTGGTGCCGCTGTGGTTCTGGCGCTGCGATCATGCCACCATGCCAGCAATAAGCGCCCGTAGCTCAGCTGGATAGAGCATCAGGCTTCGAACCTGAGGGTCGGGAGTTCGAATCTCTCCGGGCGCGCCAACTTCAAAAAAATCGCTTCGCAACCGCCGCTCGGCTGCCCCCGGGCCGGCCGGCTAAGGCTTGGAGAGGGGATCTGCCTTCATGGTCTCCAGATCCACGGGCAGTGAATTGTGTTCCTCGACGATGAGCCATTTGCCGTTCAACTTGCGATAGATATCGGTCGTCCGGACGACGACGTTTACCTTCTTGCCGTCCTTGCCAATAAATTCACCAGTCTGGATGTTGTGTCCATAAGCGAGCGAACCGACGACATGGATGGTCTGCTCGGAGATCGTGTTCTTCATCGGGCCCGCGAAGGCCGAAAAAAGGCCTTCGAAATCCTTCTTGTAGGCTTCCCAGCTCGTATATTCGCGCGGTGGCACGACGTCGAAGACGAACAGCTGCCTTCCGGGCGCGTAGACCGACATCACTTTGTCTACGTCCTTGGAGTTGAATCCTTCGTTGTAGGTGTTCTCAAGGGATTGTATGGCCGCCTTGTCGGCATCTGCTGTGGGTGCATCGGCCGCAGCCACGGTGGCCGAGGCAAAAATGGCTATCGAAACAGCGGTTAGGATTCTCATGTCGCTCCCCGTGCAGGTTTCTGCGATTGGTTTTGTTTTGCATCCATTAGCCCTATCTGCTGCGGGCCGCGGAAAATACTATCACCGAAATCCGGGCCGCCTGAATTACTGGAGAAAGACTGAAGGTTAGCCGCCTGTGCTGCGAGGCGGCCTGTTGCTGAAATGATTGCCATGGCGACGGAAAAATCGGGAACCCCCATGCAATGCGAGCCGGAAGAGATCAGCCCTGTGGAGTCACACCTGGCGTACTGGTCGCATTACGTGGGGTACCGGCTCTTTCACGAGCTGCGGCGGCGAACCGGGAAGTTCGGCGTGACGGCGGCCGAATCGGTGGTTCTGCGTAAGCTGCTCGAGCACAAGTATGGTGCGATGCCGAGTCTTCTGGCGTTGCGGCTGGGCCTGAGCCGCGGCTATGTCTCCAGGCTGGCGGTGAGGCTTGAAATCAAGGGGTTACTCCGTCGCACCAAAACTCTCTGGGATCGCCGGGCGCTGCTACTGACTCTGTCGAAGCGCGGGCGCGCGCTGGTGGCGTCCCTCGCCGGGGCGGCGGATGAGACCAATGCGCGTAATTTCGATGAAGCCGGCGAGGCGCGGCTGGAGACCGTCGAGAAAGTGCTGAAGTGGATCGTCTATCGTGATCGATTCAGATTCGTGTCGCAGGAGCGGTGCCGCTGTGTCACTAACCCGTGGATGGCGGGGCTCTGAACGCAAAGGCGAAGAAGGCGGCGGCTCCCAGAAAAGCGAATGCCACGAGGTAATTCCATGCGAGCTTCTCCTTCAGAAAGAAGATCGCAAAGAAGACGAAAACCGTGAGCGTCACCACTTCCTGAATAATCTTGAGCTGGAATCCGGAGAAGGTGACGAAGCCGAAACGATTGGCCGGGACCGCCAGGCAGTATTCGATCAACGCGATGCCCCAGGAGACCAGGATGGCCTTCCAAAGCGGCCAGTCGTGGCCGTACTTAAGGTGCCCGTACCAGGCGAATGTCATGAAAATGTTCGAAAACGTCAGCAGAACGACTGTAGTCATGGATTTGATTCCAGAAATTCCCGATCGCGTGTCTCAGGCATGAAGAAATACAAGATAGCAAAGGCAGCCGCGGCGACTGCGCCCAGAAACAGGAAGGCGGCGTTGACGTTGCAATGATCGGCGATGCTTCCGGCGATGACCTGGCACAGGACGGCGCCAGCCGGCCAGGTGGAACGCGAGAAACGGCCCCACGCCCGTCCGTACATCCTCCAGGAAAAAATTCAACCAAACCAGGCCGTGCAGCGTTCGTTTGGAAGGGTTTCGGATCGGGGGCACCTCTATCACGCGTGGCTCAGGCCTAAGTGGGCGGATGCCTTAACTTGCTGAACCATGTGGAATTGATGCCGCACCACCACAATCGTAGTGCCCAGCCGTAGGACAAACACTGACGGAAAATTTTTCAAATTCCGACGATGGCTTCGGTCAGAACCGCTGCTGTAGAAACCATGCTGTTGTTACAAAGGCTGAGAAGTTTTTTCGCTCACCCTGAGAACACCGGAGATGGGAATGACTGACATGGCGAACTGCATGGTCGGCCGCTCGAACGCCATCAAGGCCGTTCGGGAGCTGGTTGAGAAGGTCGCGCCGACCGACGCTACGGTATTGATCACCGGCGAGAGCGGCTCAGGGAAGGAGCTCGTGGCGCAGGCCATACATGCGCGTAGTTTGCGCGGCGCCGGTCCGTTTCTCGGCATCAATTGTGGGGCCCTGCCGCCGACGCTGATCGAGTCGGAGCTGTTTGGTTTCGAGCGGGGCAGTTTTACCGGAGCCTCGCGCACGCATGCCGGGCTGGTCGAGCGGGCCTCGGGCGGGACACTGTTCCTGGACGAAGTCACCGAGATGAGCGCCGATATGCAGACCAGGCTGCTGCGCTTTCTCGAGACCCAGCGCTTCTATCGCGTCGGAGGATCGCAGGAGCTGCGAACCGACGTGCGGGTGGTTGCCGCAACCAATCGGTCGCCGGTGCAGGCGGTGCGTGATGGTTCGATGCGAGAGGACCTGCTGTACCGGCTGGCGGTGTTTCCGATCAGCCTGGCGCCACTGCGTGAGCGTGGCGATGACGTGTTGCTGCTGGCGGAGCATTTTCTGGATGATCTGAACGCGCGCAACGATACGGCCAAGAAGTTTGCGGACAGCGCGATGCATACCCTGCGCGACTACCACTGGCCCGGCAACGTACGTGAACTCAAGAATGCGATCGAGCGCGCCTACATCATGTGTGCACAGGAATTGGATCTGCAGCCGATGAACATTCATGCGCCGAGTACCGATCGCGCCGCGCGGGCGGATGGTGACGGCGGCATTCAGGTGCCAATCGGCTCCTCGCTGGCACAGGCGGAGCGCTGGCTCATTGAGGCAACGCTGGCGCATTGGGCCGGCAACAAAAATCGCGCGGCGAGAACACTGGGATGCAGCCTTAAAACGCTGTATAACAAGCTCGCCGCCTATGAACGCCAAGGTGTCGGGGCGCAGGCCTGAGACATCCCCAGACCGCATTCAAATCAAAATTTCGACAGTTTGACGAGAGACAGGGGAGATTATAGAGATGTCAAAAATACTCATCGCAGACGACCACGCAATGGTACGAGCCGGGCTGCGACAATTCCTCACCGAGGATCGCAGCATCACCGAGATCGGCGAAGCGGCTTCGGGCAACGAGACGCTGGACAAGCTGCGTTCGGGCAGCTGGGATCTGGTCATCCTGGATATCAATATGCCCGATCGCAGCGGCCTCGATATCCTGCGCTATGTGCGGGCCAGCTATCCCGAAACCAAGGTACTGGTCCTGAGCGGATTTCCCGAGCGTCAGTACGCGATCAACGTGCTGAAGGCGGGGGCTGGCGGCTATCTGCCGAAAGAATGCGCTCCCGAGGAACTGCTCAAGGCAACGCGCGCGGTCATGCAGGGCCGCCGCTATGTAAGTGCCAACCTGGCGGAGCTGCTGTTATCGGATCTCAACGGCGACAATGATCAGCCGCTGCACCGCCGCCTGTCCGAGCGCGAGTTTCAGATCTTCTGCAAACTGGCATCAGGTCGGGCAGTGTCATCGATCGCTGATGAGCTCTGCCTGTCGGTCAAGACTGTGAGCACCTACCGGACGCGGATTCTGGAGAAGATGAATCTGGCGACCAACGCTGACATAACGACCTACGCATTGCGCAACGGGATCATCCAATAACCAACGCATGGGCACAGCTGTAGGCTATGTCCGATCATACACGGCGCGTATCAACGTCTTTACTCCGGTAGCCAGGTGACCGTAACTTCAGTTCATGAAATTGGTTGGCTTGCACAATTCGCAGGCGGAAATGAGCTCGCGTAACCTATCGGTATTGTTGGTGGAGGATTCGCGCGTGTTGGCTGAGCGGCTGCGCGAAACGCTGCTGAGCGTGCCTGGTGTGCAGCTGGCCGGGACGGTTGATAGCGAGGCAGACGCCGTTGCCGTGTTGCAGCGCCAGCCGGTGGATGTGGTGTTGCTCGATCTGCACCTTCGGCAGGGCACCGGGTTCGGGGTGCTGCGCGCGATCCCGAACGATCAGGTCAGGAAGACCGTGGTCATCGTACTCACCAACTATGACCTGGCCGAGTACCGACGTGCCGCCGCCGCCCTCGGGGCGCGCCACTTCCTCGACAAGCTGCGCGATTTCGAGCGCCTGCCGATATTGCTGCAGGAGATCGGTGCACAATTGCCGGAATCCGCGACGCCGAACCCCCCCGCTTCGAACGGCGACAAGCTCAACTAGCCTGCGACAGGCTCAGCCAGGGTCAGCGCTACTGAACGGCGGCGACTGCCAGCGGCGCAGGCGCCAGCGCCGGCTGCGACTTGAGAATCGTGGCCAGCGGCAGCCGGGCCCGCAGCAGCGTACCGCTTGGCGACATCGATTCGATATCGAGCGTGCCGCCGAAGCTTCGCACGCGGTGACGCATCGTCGCGAGGCCGTGGGAGCCGACGGCGTCGCGCCGATCGCTGGCGATGCCGACGCCGTTGTCAGTGATCAGCACAATCAGTTCGCGTTCGGTCATCTCGATTTCGACCCGCACCTCCGAGGCGTTGGCGTGCTTGGCGATGTTGGTGAGCGCTTCCTGCACCAGTCGAAACACCATGATGCCGGCATCGTCTGCCAGCAGCGGCTCGGCTTCCGGATGGGATTCGGTGTAGTGCAAGCCTGCGCGGCTGCAAGTCTCCTGCGTGATCCAGCGCACGGCCGGCAATAGACCCATGTTGTCGAGCAGGGTTGGACGCAGGCTCTCGACGATGCGCCGCTTGAAATCGACGCCGTCATCCAACACCTTCAGCACCCGCGTCCAGCGAGTCTGAATGTCCGGATCCAGGGCACTGGGCGAGCGTTTCTGCAACCACGACACATCCATCTTCACCGCGATCAGCAGGCCGCCCAGTTCATCGTGCAGTTCGCGCGCCAGCGAAGCCTTTTCCTTTTCCGACAGTTGCTGCAAGTGGCTCGACAGGGCCGACAGCTCAGTAGTGCGACGCCGCACACGCCGCTCGAGTTCCTCATTCTCATTCGCCAGCTGTTCGGTGAGTTCGGCGCGCCGGCGCGCCTGACGCGCCAGCAGCGAAGCCGAGACGATCAACAGGGTGATGTTGAGCAGCACGACGCCGCCCATGAGCGCGCGGGATGTCAGTCGCAGCCGCTCGGCGCCCGCCACCTCGGCATTGACTTCGTTGCGCTCAGCCTCGCGCAGGGTGGTTACTGCGCCGCGAATGTCCTGCATGGTGTTACTGCTGAGATCCGTGCCAATCAATGCCGTCGCCTGTTCGGAGCCATGGGTGACATAAAGCTCAAGCGAGGCGCTGATTTCCTGGAGTTTGCCGCCGATCAGGACCCGCAGACGCCGCAATGTGTCGCGCTGCACCGTATTGGCTAGCGGCCGTCCGTCGGCGTTGCGAAGCAGGTCGGTGAACTGATCCAGCGTAGGTTCGATGCGGTCGCGGGCGTTCTGATAAGGCTGCAGGTACTTGCCATCGCCCGTCAGTACGTAGCCGCGTTGGCCGGCTTCTGCCTGCGAGAGCTCTTCGAGCAGTTCCGCCAGCAGGATCTGGCGCTTCTGCGACAGCGCGATGCGCCCGTCAATTTCCTTCTGGCCGCTCTGCCCGATTTCGGCGATGATTACCAGCGCAGCCAGCAGTGCGAAGGCCATCGAGAGCGCGACGATGCGTGTAATTTGACGCGAGCGAATCATGGAGTTTGCCGCTGTGAGCCTCATCCTACAGCGCTTGCGGCGCCGAGCGGACAATATAGCTCACATCGCAATGGCATGCTGACTCGCACAGAAGTTGTCTGCCGTAAATTACTAACGATCCGAACCAAATTTGACCAGAGGTGCGTATGAGCGCGAATGCAAACGATACCGTTGATAGTGTCCATCGAGCCGGCAGGGAAGCAGCGGGCGACTTCCGACGGCGCGCAGGCAATGTCAAGGATTACGCCGGCGATGAGCTGCGCGCTTTTGTTGCCGACGTCGAGGATCTCGTCAAGCGAGTCGGCAATGTCTCGGATGCCGATGTGACGCGGGCGCGCGCGAAAGTTGTGGGCGCTCTAGGCGATGTGCGCCGTCTCACCAGCGACACTGCCGACTCACTGCGCGAGCGCGCGCGTGCGGCAGCAGAGCAGGCGGACGACTATGTGCGCGATCGCCCCTGGACGGCCATTGGGCTGGCTGCGGCGATTGGGCTCATCATAGGAGTCGGCGTTACAGCCGTCTCCTCGCGTCGTTAGCTCAAGGCACGTGGCGTTTCGTGCTGGAGCTGCTGTCCCGACTGGTTCCAGCGCTGCTGCGCCACGTTATTGCCTATTCGGATCTGCTGCTCGATGAGACAGCAGCTGCCGGGCGCCAATGGCGACGGCAGCTGCTGGGTGTAGCCATCCTGCTCGCGGCGGGCGGCATAGCCGCCCTCATGGTGTGTGCGTTCGTGATTGGGGCGACCTGGGATGGTCCACACCGTCTGCATGCGATTGCGGCGCTGTTCGCGGGTTTCACGATCATTGCGTTGGGCGGCGCCTGGTACGCGAACCATGGATGGACGCAGCAGACCCCACGGCCTTTCGAACGCATCGGCGCAGAGTGGCGCGAAGATATGCGTCAGCTTGTGATTCTTTATCCCTCGCTCGCGGGTATCAAGCCCACGGGCGTGGCGCCGGAAGTCGATGGAGATTGAGGCCGCCATGACAATCTCAGCGCCGCCCCGTGACTCCGCTGATCAGGCGCTTGAGCGGCTGCGTCAATCGCGGCTGGAGATCGTGGCGCTGGCGACGGCACTCAAAGGCAACCGCCGTCGCGATGACGATGCCTTCCCCCGCAGCTTTATCATGCGCGCGGCTACGGGTCGTGGCGGCCGGCTGATTGCCGGTGGAGCGGCTCTGGGACTTGCGCTGGCACGTCCCGGTCTATTACCGATCGTTGGCCGACTGATTCCCTGGGCTCCGCTGCTACCCGTGCTGCGCACTGTCTTAAATCGCTACCTGGTGCGCAGAAAAAATCCGTAGCTATTGGTAATACTTACAGGATACCGAGGGGGTAGGGAAGCACCGGCCATGTCCGCCAATCTCACCAGTCCAGCACTCGACGGCATGTATCCATTTTTGAGCGAAGTCGCGGCCATGCGTCGGCGCACTCGCCACCACATCCGCACGCGCGCCGTCGATTCGCCGGCTGCCATCGCTGCACTGTTAAATGCGCCCCTGGTAACGGAGCTGGTCTGCGTCGCGCGTTATCGAAGTCATGCCACGCGGGTGGGCGAATCCATTGCACCGACCGTGCGTAACGAATTCCTCAAATATGCGCTGGAAGAACAGGGTCACGCCGATGCCCTGGCCGGGCGGATCCGGGACCTTGGAGGCGAGGCGGTACAGGAGGTACCGATACTGGCTGCCAATGCCGAGGGGTATGACGGGGAGGAAGTCGATGCGGATCGCCTGGCCGATCTGCTCGAGGAAGATCTGATCGCCGAGCGCATCGCCATCGACAGCTATCGCGAGATTCTGCAGTACGTCGGCGCCCACGATGCGGCGACGCACCGGCTGATCGAATCCATTCTGGCGGTGGAATTGACGCATGCGGAAGAAATCGCCGCCATGCGTGCGGATGTATTGCGCCGGGAACGCCCCAGCGGCGCGACCAGCTCGCGCCTGCCGAGGCTGGAGATCGGTTAGCGCTGGATGCTATGACTTGGCGTCGTCCCGGCCCGGATACATAGCAGCGACGTCGGCGGGATCATCACCCTTGGATCGCAGCTGTCCCTTATCCGCCGCGAGCGCCAGTTCGCGAGCCTCAAGGGGGGACGATGGCGCTGCCTTGCGGGCAATGTCCTCTACATTCGCGTGCGCCAGGAATTCATTGACTCCCTCCCGGTAGCGCCGCGATGCCTCGTAGTTTCCCTCGCCCTGGACCTTGTCACCCGACGCCTGCTCGCCCGGCGCCTCGCCACCTGCCGCCTTGTCGGCCGGCTTAGGGCGATTCGGCTGATTCTGAATTTCTCGAGTCATGAGGTCCTCCGGTATAGATGTTCGGCGAGCATAGGCCGATGCAGACGGCACCACTGCTGGTGAGGAGCCCATTGCGGGGTCAGTGCATGCTGACCGGTCCCCCGAGTGGTGCGTCACGCGCCCCCGCTGCGCCGTTGCGGGTCAATTCCGGGATCCATCGGGGGCGCGAGGCCGGGGGCCAGGGGCCGCCGCGGCCCGGCGGTGAGCCGCTATCCCGGGCTTTTCTGTGAGCTCAACCCCTTATGCAGGCTGAAAAAAATCCGTCGGCGCGCCCGGGCGACCCAAACAGGGCACGCCCGGATGGGGTCGCTGGCATATCGGTTGCATTATCTAAGTCACAGGCGATTTCGTCTGCAAGTGCGGCCTTAAATTTTTAGGCCAACGGCAACGCTGCCGGCACTAGTGCTCACCTCACACCCCCCGCGGTGAGCGCCGAATGCCGGCAGCGTTTTTTTCGCTCCATGATCTCTCCCGACCCCGCGCCCTGATCGGTCCGCTGCCGATGCTAGAGTGGTCGTTTTGGACCGCTCAGGAAACCGGATTTGGCTCAGCGCGCCGCCCGTCCCCACTCGCGTTTCATCGATGTCGAATTGCGCCAGGTGCGCCTGACGCTCGGCGAGAGCCGGGTGCTGCGCGGTATCGATTGGCACATCCGCCCAGGGCAACGATGGGTACTGACGGGTCCTAACGGTGCCGGCAAAACACAATTGCTGAAACTGCTGGCGGGGGATGTGTGGCCCACACCGGGGCGAAAGGTGTTGCGCCGCTATGCCCTGGCGGGTGAGTTGTTCGACGATCCGTATGGCGTCAGGGAAGAAATCGCCTACCTCGGACCCGAACGGCAGGACCGATACGAACACTACGAATGGAACCACCGGGTAGAGCGTATCGTCGCTACCGGATTGCATCGCACCGACATTCCACTGTCACCGCTCAGTGAGACCGATCGGCGCCAGGTGGCGCGTCTGCTGGCGCGGCTGCGGATCGCGGCGCTCGCCAGGCGCGGATTCCTCACGCTCTCTTATGGCGAGCGGCGGCTCGTGCTGCTGGCACGCGCCCTGGCCTGGCGTCCGAAATTGCTGCTGCTGGATGAGCCCTTTACGGGACTGGATGCGACCAACCGACAAAGCTTCGCTCACGGCCTGTCGGTCTTGAGTCGTTCGGCGCTGCCCTGGGTGCTGTCAACGCATCGGATCGAGGACGCCCCCGCGGCCGCGACTCACCTGTGCCGAATCGAGCGCGGCCGCATCACACTGCGGTGCGCGCTGACGGCGCGCTGGCACAGCGCGGCGCGCAACAGGCGCCAGGTCGCCCGTCCGCTGGAGGGCTCCAGCGCGGGCGTAAGCCGCGCGGGCCGAGGGGGCCGCGAGGCGATCGTGTCCCTGCGGCGCGCCAGTGCCTGGCGCGAGGGCGTGCGGGTGCTGCACGATCTTGCATTGGAGATCCGCCGTGGGGACTGCTGGCTGGTGCACGGCGCCAACGGCAGCGGCAAGTCGAGCCTCATTCAAATGCTCTATGGCGATCTTGGCGTGGCCAGTGGCGGCACCATCTCGCGCCAGGGCATCGAGCCCGGCGTGCCGTTGCAGAGCTTTCAGCGCCGCGTCGGACTGATTGCTCCCGAACTGCAGGCGATCTATCCGCGGCATCTGCCGGTGCTGGACCTGGTGGCGTCGGGCATTCACGCCAGTGTCGGACTCAACAGCGGTCTGCTCGCCAGCGAGCAAACACGCGCGCGCCGCGCGTTGTTGCGCGTGGGAGCCGGCGCGCTGGCGGCTCGCACGGTGAGAACCCTCTCGTACGGACAGCTGCGTCGCGTGCTGTTCGCCCGTGCCCTGATCAATGAGCCGGATATTCTGCTGCTCGATGAGCCTTATGCCGGTCTTGATGCGCGCACGCACGCAGCGTTACGCTCGCTGCTCGAGCGCGCCATCACGACTGGTACCACCGTCGTCATGACGACGCATCATCTGGATGAATGGCCGCTGCTGGCGACCCATGAAATCGAGCTAGCGCGCGGCCGCGCGCGCTACTGCGGAGTGATCCGGCGCGCATGAACCGACTTGCATCCATTGTTGCCGGCAGCGCCATGCTGCTGCTTGCGCTCGCGTGCACGCCAAGCTCCGTCCCGCATGTGGTCGTGACCGGCGGCGATGCGGGCGGATTGCCGCGCGCACTGCCGGCGGATGAACGCATCGATGGCGCGGCACTCGAGCATGCGCTGCAGGATCCGGCCGCCGCTCGGCTGGCGGCATTCGTGGTCATGCGCGATGAATACCTGCTGTTCGAGCATTACGGGCGCGGGTTCAGCGCGGACTCGATCATCGATGGCGGCCACTTCGCAGAAGGCCTGATCGCGATGGCGGCCGGCGCGGCGACGCAGCAGGGCGCGTTGGGCGCCGATGCGCTGCAGGGCTTCGATCCTGCCGCGCTGCGCGCCGCCATTGAATCCGGCACGCGGCAACGCTATGAGAGCTATCTCTCCCGCAAGATCTGGGGTGCCCTCAATGCGGCGCCGGCCTGGATCGAGCTGCCTGTCCCCGGTGCGGCAACGCCTGCTGATTGCTGCCTGCACGCGCGCGTGCAGGACTGGATGCGAGTCGCCGGCGTGCTGGTCGGCGATGGACGCTTCGAGGGCAAACAGGTTCTGCCGGCAGGGTGGACACAGCGCATGGCGCGGCCACTGTCGCTGGATGCGGTGCGTGGCTTCGGACTGCAACTGGCGCCGGCTGCGCACGGCGCAGAGCCGTTCGCCACACCGGGCGTGCTGTTTCTGCGTGGCCCGGACCATTGGCGCCTCTGGCTGATACCAACGCTCAAGCTGGCGGTGCTGTTCGGCGCGGTAACGCCGCCAGCATCAGGCGGCGCCGCCCGAGCCGATGATTGGGACGAAACGCGGCTGGCGAACCTCGTCATCCGCGCGGTCTCGGATCGGCCGCCGCAGCCCGGGAATCTCTCGGACCTGCAGCGACTGGTGCCCGCTCACTGAACGGATGACGCTGCCGGCCGCCTCGGGCATGCTTGCGACATGACGCAAAACTTCTACGCCATCGGCGAGCGGCGCTCTCAGACCGCTGGCGATGACTACTACGTGGCTCCAGGTGCGCGCTTGATCGGCTCGGTGATTCTGCGCGCCAGCGCCAGCGTCTGGTTCAACTGCGTGCTGCGCGCCGATGATGAAATCATCGAGGTCGGCGCAGGCAGCAATGTGCAGGACGGCAGCATCATCCATTGCGATCCGGGTTCGCCCACGATCATCGGGCGCGATGCCACGATCGGTCACATGACCATGCTGCACAGCTGTGTGATCGGTGATGAGAGCCTGATCGGCAACGGCGCCATCGTGCTCGATCGTGCACGCATTGGCCGACACTGCATCGTCGCGGCCGGATCGCTGGTGCCCCCGGATCGTGAAATCCCCGAGGGCTCGGTGGTCATGGGTGCACCGGCAAAGATCGTGCGGCAGGTCAGTGCTGCGGACCTGGCCATGATTGCGCAGGGGGCCTCGCACTATCAGGCGCGCATGCTGTCCTATAAGCGCGAGCTGCGCGCCATGGGGCCCGCGGCCTAATGCTTGAGCGGTTTCTTTAGGAAGTCTTCGCGACTGGCCGACTGCACGCTCATATGCAGTGATTCCTGGCCGCGGGCGACCGTGAGGGCCACCTCCGCGCCGGCCGCCCCGCTGCTCCAGACACCGCGCAGGAACTGCGGCAGCGACGAGACCCGCTGGCCGGCCACCTCGACGATGGCGTCGCCGAGATGCAGCCCGGCGCGATGCGCCGGCCCATCGCGCGTGAGGCCCGCCACGATCACATGATCGGCCTGTTCGGCGGTATAGATGCCCAGCCAGGGGCGCGGCAGGCGGCGCGGATAGCCAATCTCCACCATGTCCTCGAGCACGGGGGCCAGCGGATCGATCGGCACGAACATGTTGGCATCGAAGCGTTCCTGGGACATGGATTCCTCGACGAACAGCGAGCCGATGCCGAGTAGCCGGCCATCCTCGCCCACGAGTGCGGTGCCGCCCCATTGCGGATGGGGCGGCGCGGTGAACAGCGCATCCTCGAGCAGGTATTCCCAGTAGCCGGCAAATTCGCGCCGCGCGATCAATCGCGCCTCGAGCGAATGCCGCGCGCCACCGTGACCGACCACGATCACGCGGTCCCCGACCACGAGTGTGCTGGTGGAGCCCAGCTCCATCGCCGGGGCGCTGAGCGAGCCGAGCGGTTGCACCAGGCCGAAGCCGCTGACCGGGTCGAATCCAAGCGGATAGGCTTCGACGACCCGACCTTCGTAGTCGGTCAGCCAGATCGATTCCGCTTCGGTGATCAGATAGCCGATGGTGAGAATGAGCTTGCGCTCGCGGCAGCGGATGACGACGCCGTGTCCAATGCGGTCAGTGCCGAGTATCGATGCGGTGTAGGCATCCTCGCTGATTTCCGTGTGCAACAGCACCACGGAGCGATAGACGCTCTGCAGGTCGAACTGCAGCTTGTCCTGCTGCGGCCTCAGCGCCTCCGGCAGTTCCCAATCCTCGCCCGTGGCCATGGGCCCATGCTACGGGAATCGATCGGTTACGGGAACTCGACCGTGGTGGCGAAAACGATGACCGCCTCGCCCGCAATGCTGACCGAATGCAGAGCCCCATGCTCGAGACGCAGCACCACGTCGACGCGTCCGGGCCGACCAAGGAAACGGCCCTGAAATCCCGAGAATTCGATCTGCCCCGAGCGCGCGGCGTCACTGACAGCCGGCGCGGGAATCAGCTTATGTTGCAGCAGGTAGGTCCCCAGCAGGCCATGCGCATTGCCGCTGACCGGGTCCTCATCGATGCCGAGCGCGGGGCAGAACATGCGCGCTTCGGTTCGCAGTGCCGGCGCTCGGGAGTCCAATGCAAACACGAAGTATCCCGGCGCCCCTATCTCCTGCGAGAGCGCGCTGAGCCGAACGCCGTCGGGTCGCGTGCGTCCGAGCACCTCGGCGTCCTGCACACCCAGCAGCAGACGCGTACTGCTCTCCCCTGCGATCACGGCGGGGCAGCGCGGGTCGAGGTCCGCACGCGTCAGTGCCAAAGCTTCCAGTGCCGCATCGAGCTCGCGCTCATTCACGGTGCGAAGCAGACGGGGCACGGGCTGCCGGATGGCGATGCGGGTCGGGGAGCCGGGCAGGGTTTCCACCTGCACCAGGCCGGCCTTCTGCTTCTGGCGCGGCCGCGCCGGCAGGTGCAGCGCCGCGAGCACCGCGTGCGCAGCCAGGGTCGCATGACCGACGAACGCCGCCTCGTTGCGCGGCGTGAAGAAGCGTACGCGCAGATCGTGATCGGGCGCGTCAGGCTGCAGCAGGAAGGCCGTGTCGCGACCACCCAGCTCGCGCGCGAGCGCCCGCATGTCCTCATCGGCCAGCGTATCGGCATCGAGGACCACGCCGGCAGGGTTGCCGCAGAAGCGCTGCGAGGTGAACGCATCGACCTGGAACACGCGCACGCTGGCGCCCATGACAATCTCTCGCTATCGCTGACCGTGGGGCAGATCGTAGCTGATGGTGAAGCCGACCTGGCGGGGATCGCCGAGCTGGAGAAACGCCTGGTTCGGATAGTTGGGTGGAATCAGGCCGAAGTAGAAGCCATTTTGCGCGTAGCGTTCGTTGAAGAGATTGCGCAGCCAGAGGCTGGTGGTCCAGTTGTCGTGCCGATAGCCGACGCGCAGATTCTCCAGATGATAGGAGTCCGAGGCCTGCGCATCGCTGGTGTAGTAGTAGAAGCTGCCGATGGCGTGCGAGTCCAGCCGCGCGAACCAGCCGGACTGAGTCATGTATTCCAGGGCCAGCGAAGCCTCGTAGTTCGGCGCGAAGGGCTGCGCGCGACCGTCTAAACCTGAGGATTCGAATACGCCGCTCACCCCCAGGTAGCGCGTATGCAGCAGTGCTGCGCTGCCTGAAAGCTGCCAGTGCTCGCCGAGCCGGTAACTGCCTTCGGACTCGAGGCCGAAGTTCTCGCCGTCGGCGGCGTTCTGGGTAAAGAACACGTATGCCAGAGGGTTGTTCTGTTGCAGCTGTTCGGACAGATACACCTGCATGTGCTGTCGGCGCATGTAGAAGACATCCGCCTGCAGCTGCAGCGGGTCATCGGCGCGCGCGTACTTGATGCCGCTTTCCAGGCTCCACAGCGTTTCAGGCGCAAAGCCCCGCTGCTCGGAGAGGATCTGCGAGCCGATGTTGAAGCCGCCGCCCTTGTAGCCGCGCGCCAGTGTCGTATAGAAGTGCTCCCCCTGGCCGGTGTCGAGCATCCAGGAGAGATTGCCACCGACCATGTCGTTGATCTCTTGCGGGAAGGGCATGGCCGCATCGCTGCTGTCCTGGTAGTCAGCGCTGCGTCGCTCCACGCGCAGTCCCGCTGAAAGCTTCGAGCGCGGCCCGAGATCGGCATCGAGCGAGCCGTAGAGCGCCACGTTGGTGGCGCCGTAGCGGCTGTCGAGTTCGCTGCTGCCCGCGCCGTCGTAGACATCGTCGTACTGGTATACGAGGCGATCGGTTTCCGTCAGCCGCAGCGCATACACGCCGGCCAGCCAGCGCAGGACTCCAAAGAGTGCGCGCGAGTCGTCGCCGATCAGGCGCAGATCTTCGGCGAAAGTGTGCCGGTAGCGATTATCGCTTTGAAAAAAGTCATAGGGCGCGTACTGGCCCCAGAGCGTGTCATTGCCCCAATCCCCATCGAAGGAATAGACAATGGCAGAGCCTGCGCTGCTGGTGATGCTGCGCAACTCGCCGAGGCCCTCGATCCGATCGCTCAGCCGCAGCGCGATGCCGCTGGAGCGCTGCTCATCGCGTCCGGGCTGGTTCGAATAAGTGGTGGAAGTGTTGTAGATCGACCAGGCGTCGTAGCCATTGTTGATGTTCACGTGCATGAGCGTGAGGTCGGCCTGCAGGGCGTCATTGATCTGCCAATGCAGCTTGCCGCGCAGCGTGCCTTCGTCATAGCCGTTGGTGGTGTTCATGTCGTAGTAGGCGTCATGCCGGAATCCATCACTCAGATACTGCTGCGCAACCAGTCTCCATCCCGCATCGCCGCCAGCGATGCCATCGCCGATGACGATGCCGGCCGAGCGCGTGTCGTAGGTCCCCGCGGTGGCTTCACCATGCAATTCGAAATCCGTGCCTGGATCAGCGGTGCGCACGCTGATCAGTCCCGCCAGCGCGTTGGCGCCGTAGGTCGTCCCCTGGGGTCCGCGCAGCACCTGTATCTGCTGTACGTCAAACAGCGTCGCCGGCATGCCGACGCCGGAGAAATCGATGTCATCGATCAGAAATCCCACCGAGGGGTTGGGTGCGCCCTGGTACTGCTCCACCTCGCCGATGCCGCGCAGCTGGAAAAAGCGCGGGCGCGAGGTGCCGGCCGCCCAATTGAGGTCCGGTATCATTCCGAGCACATCCTCGAAATGCTGCACACCCGCCTCGCGCAACGTCTCGGCGTCGAGCACCGTCACGCTCTGCGGCAACTGCGCCACACTCGTCGGCCGCAGGCTCGCTGTCACCACGACCTCATCGAGCGTGTCGCTCTCCGCAGCTGCGGGCCCGGGAATGAGGCTGCAGCAGAGCAGCAGCGTGCAGGCCACGGCGGGCGTGGATAGCGCGAACAATCGGCTTTGATATCTCATGCACCTGCTCCCTACGCCGGTACTAACCGGATCAGGTTCAACGGGTTCGCCGCTTCGCGGCATCTCAGGTCCTCACCGGACCACCCCAAGGTTTGCCAGCTAACTATCGAACAACGCCTTTTGCTTTGCAACTAGAATGCGGCCGGCGTCGCCCGTCACCCGACACTCGACACCAGTTAAAAGGAGCCAACGATGGACATCGGCGTCGAAATCAGCCTGTATCCGCTGCACCAGCAGTACATTCCGCCAATCGATGATTTCATCGCGCGCATCAACACCGACAAGGCGTTGCGGATCGTCACCAACAGCATGAGTACGCAGATCTTCGGCGAATACGACACGGTCATGCAGCGGCTGTTGCGCGAACTGCGCACCAGCTTCGAGCGCAACGACAAGGCCGTGTTCGTCATGAAGGTCCTCGGGCCGTTGACAACGTGATCGAGGCGCTGCTGCGCGAGCTCTACGCCACCAGCGCCGTGGAGTTCGCCGGGGTGCTGCTCGGCCTCGCGTATGTACTGCTGATTTATCGACGCAACCGCATGGGCTGGGTGGCGGGGGCGGCCAGCTCGTTTTGCTACGTGTATCTGTCTGCGCGTGCGCATCTGCCGATGCAATCGGCACTGCAGTTCTATTACGTGGCGATGGCGATCTACGGTTGGCTCAACTGGACGCGCACGGCCGGGGAGCGCGCCGGCGGCATCGGGCGCTGGCCGCTGCGCAACCACGCCATCGCAGTAGCCGCGATCGTCGTGCTCAGTGCTTTGACTGCGCAGTGGCTGCGGCGCGAGACGCACGCGGCACTGCCGTACCTGGATTCGATGACCACGTGGACGAGTCTGTTTGCGACCTGGCTGCTGGCGCGGCTGAAGCTCGAAAACTGGCTGTACTGGATCTGTGCCGATTCGGTGACGACCTACATGTTCGCCTCCCAGGGCTATCCATTTACCGCCGGCCTGTTCATCAGCTACATGATCATCGCCGTGTTCGGCTTTCGAGAATGGCTGCGCAAATACCGTCTGCAGAGCGTCTGAAGGCGCCGCCGCCCTGGGCCCTGGCGCGGGTGCCGGGCCTGGGCGCGGGCGAGGCGCCGCTGCTGCTCGCGCCGCTCGGTGGCGGCAGCGTCAACGAGGTGTTCCGCGTCGATTCGCGCCTCGGCCGCTTCGTGGTGCGCCTGAATGGACCTGCCTGGCGCCGACCGGGAGTCGACCGCGGCCGCGAACTGGCACTGCATCGCGCCGCCGCCGCGGCCGGCATCGCGCCGGAGATCGTGGCAGCCGATCCGCAGGCCGAGGGCCTGCTGATCATGCAGTACCAGGATGGACGTGTCTGGCGCGAGCAGGACTACGAGGACGTCGCGGCGCTGCGGCGATTGGGCGAGCGGCTGCAAGTGCTGCACGCATTGGCGCCGCCGGCCGTCGAGCCATTCGATCCCTGGACGGTGGCGCAGGGCTATCTTCGCCAGATTCCCGAGCCCCCGGCGGCGGCATCACTGGCGCGCCTCGAGCGCTGCTGCGCCGGACTGACTCGGCACTCCTTTGGCGCCTGCATCGCGCACGGCGATCTGGCGCAGAGCAATCTGCTGGACGGCTCGCGTCTGTGGCTGCTCGACTGGGAGTACGCACAGCTTAGTGATCCGCTCATGGATATCGCCTGCGTGCTGGCTTATTACCCCGCGGCGGGGCGTCACTGCGCGGAATTGGCCGCCGCGGCCGGCCTGGGCGCGCAGGCGCTTGGCGAGGAGCTCTCGCAGCGGATCACCATCTACCAGGCTTTAAGCTGGCTCTGGCACCTGGCGCGCGGGGAACAGGTGCCGGGGGACTGGCATCCGGACCCCGCGGCCGGCAAACTAGCCGGCCCTTGAATTGCAGGAGTAATCATGCCGACGGTGCGAGTGATCGATCGCGACAACGTGGAGCGCTCCGTGGAAGCCCCGAGCGGGGCAACCCTGATGGAGCCCCTGCGCGACATGGACGATGGCGTCGCAGCGATCTGCGGCGGCATGTGCTCATGCGCGACCTGTCACGTGTACGTGGATCCGGAGTGGCTGCCCAGGCTGCCGCCACCGATGTCCGATGAGGGCGATATGCTCGGTGACCTGACCGGGCGGCAATCCAACTCGCGTCTGTCCTGCCAGATCGTGCTGAATGATTCGCTGTCAGGCCTCAAAGTCACGATCGCGCCAGAGGAATAGGCGCCGGGCATGAGCTGGTGGACCTTTCTGCTGCTCGCTGCTGCGGCGCTGTTGGCCGCGGTCCGGATTTACTTTGGTATCCGACGCAGCCGCGTGTCGAGGCATGATGACTGGGACGAGCGGCTGGTGCAGAACCTGCGCGCGGCCGGCGGCAATGCCTTCACGCCGTACGATATCGATTTCTTCTTCAACCTACCGGACGAGCCCAGCTGCGCCACTCTGCGCGCGGTGCTCGAGCCTGAAGGCTTCACGATCGACACGCGCGTCATGGGCGGAGAGGGTGCCAGCGGCTTCTCGCTGCACGCGCGCAAGCCGGTGCGCGTCTCGGTGACCGAGATGCAGGACTACTCCAAGCGCTTTCGCGCGCTGGCCGAGCAGCATGGCGGCCATTACGACGGCTGGATGACCGATCCCGGCCGCAAGACCTGAGATGGCCGCTTAGCGAGGTCTTGCCGTCTGGTGCTTGACCGCTTCGGCGGCGGCACGGATGGCTTCCGCATCCCCCAGATAGCGGCTGCTGCGCGGCTTCAGTTCGGCGTCGAGTTCGTAAAGCAGCGGCACACCGGTGGGGATATTAAGCTCGACGATGGCCCGCTCGGACAATCCGTCGAGCATCTTGACCAGCGCCCGCAGACTGTTGCCGTGCGCCACCAGCAGCACGGTGCGATTGCGGCGCAGTTCGGGCGCCACGCGCTCGTCCCAGTAGGGCTGCACGCGCGCCAGCGTGTCTTTCAGGGACTCGGTGGCGGGCAGGTCTGCGGCGGGCACGTCGCGATAGCGCGGATCGAAGCGCGGATGCCGTTCATCGTCGATCCCGAGCGGCGGGGGCGGAATGTCATAGCTGCGCCGCCAGATCTGCACCTGCGCCTCGCCGTGAAGTTCCACGGTCTGTGCCTTATTCAGTCCCTGAAGTGCGCCGTAATGACGCTCGTTGAGCCGCCAATGGCGTTCGACCGGCAGCCAGAGCAGATCGAGCTCATCGAGCATGAGCCATTGGGTGCGAATCGCGCGCTTGAGCACCGAGGTGAAGACCACATCGGGCACCAGCGCTTCGCGCTTCAGCTCGCGTCCCGCCTGGCGCGCCTCATCGCAACCCTTGGGCGTCAGGTCGACATCGGTCCAGCCCGTGAACAGATTCTCGAGATTCCAGGTGCTCTGGCCATGCCGCACCATGATGAGTTTTCCCGCCACCGCATGCTCCCCGTCAGCCTGACTGCAGGCGCTTTATAGCAGACGCGCCTGGCAATGCGCCGTGCTGCGCACCCGCACTATGCCAGCAGCGCCGCGGCCGGCGCTGCGGCCAGCGCCTCGAGTGCCTCGGCGGCAACGGTGAGGGCGGCCAGGTCGGGCGTCGCCAGTGCGCGCAGATCGCGCAGCACCTGCTCCCAGCGCTCCAACGCGCCGCGCGCGGCCGGCCGCAGTCCGCTGGCCGCGCTCTTCGGCACGGGGCGCAGCGCCGCGGCACTCAGGCGCAGGTGCGCGCTCAACGAAACGCTTTGCAGGCGGGCGCGCGCCGCGCTGCTCCAGCCGCCGCTGGCCGGCAACTGGTCGATGGCGGCATGCAACCAGTCCAGTCCGAGCTGGGCGCCAAGGCCGAAATGTGCACGCGCGACCGCGCGCGCGCTGGCCCGGCTGCTGCGCATGAGCTGCACCAGGTCGAGCGCCACGTGCAACGGCTCGAGCGCCGCCAGATTTTCGGCCAAGCGCTCAGGCAGACCCATGGCGCCATAGGAGGTGCAGCGCTTCAGATACCGTGCGCGATCCAGGCCCTCGAGCGCCGATGGGGTCACCTGTGCGAGTTCCCGCAGCAGCGGCTGCAGCCGCGCAACCGAGGCGCCGACTTCCGGGTAGTCGCGCCGATGCGCCAGCAGCCAGCGCGTCAGGTGCCGCAGATAGCCGCTGGTTTCGAGCAGTGCCCGATACTGGTCGGCGGCTTTGATGCGCCCATCCAGTCCTTCCAGCTCGGCCCACAGCCGGCGCAGATCGGCACTGTCGCGCGCAATCGTATAGGCACGCGCCACCGCGATGGCATTGGAGTCGCCGTCCTGCGCGCACTGCATCAGCAGCGAGGGTCCGATGCGGTTGACGATGCTGTTGGTGGTGGCCGTGATGATGATCTGGCGGCGCAGGCGGTGGCGCTTGATGCGCCGGGCAAAGCGGCGCCGGAAGGCCTGCGGAAAGTAACGTTCGAGTTCGCGTGCCAGGTAGGGATCATCGGCGCTGCCGCTGTCGGACAGCGCATGATTGAGCGCGATCTTGCCGTATGAAAGCAGCAGCGCCAGTTCCGGCCGCGTGAGCCCACGGCCCTCGCGCCGGCGCTGCTCGATGTCCTCATCATCAGGCAGAAATTCCACCGCCCGATCCAGATCGGCGTTGCGCTCGAGCCAGCGCAACAGTTGCTGGTGTTCGGACAGGTCCTCGGCAGCGCGCTGCTCCATCAGGCTGATGGCCTGACTCTGCAGATAGTTGTTCCGCAGCACCAGTTCGGCCACCTCATCGGTGGCGGCCGCCAGCAGCCGATTGCGCCGCGCGCGCGCAATGGGCGCGCCGGTATCGGGTGCATCGAGCAGGATTTTTAGATTCACTTCGACGTCGGAGGTGTTGACGCCGGCGGAGTTGTCGATGAAGTCGGCGTTGAGGCGGCCGCCGTGCTGGGCGTACTCCACGCGGCCGCGCTGCGAAAATCCAAGATTGCCGCCTTCGCCGACCACGAGCGCACGGACCTGCGCGCCATCCACGCGCAGCGCGTCGTTGGCGCGGTCGCCGATTTCGCCATGGCGTTCGGTGGCTGCCTTGACATAGGTACCGATGCCGCCGTTCCAGAGCAGATCCACCCGCATGCACAACAACGCGCGGATGATTTCCACCGGCGTCGCACGCGGTTGCTGCAAATCCAGCAGCGCTCGCACCTCGGCCGAGAGCGTGATGGTCTTGGCGCCGCGCTCGAAGACGCCGCCGCCGCGGGAGATCAGCCGCCGGTCGTAATCGTTCCAGCCGGAGCGCTCGAGCCTGAAAAGCCGCTGGCGCTCGCGCAGGCTGCGCGCCACGTCCGGATTGGGGTCGATGAAGATGTGCTGGTGATTGAAGGCCGCCACCAGGCGGATGTGCGGCGATTGCAGCAGGCCGTTGCCGAACACATCGCCTGACATGTCGCCGATCCCGGCGACCGTGAAAGGTTCGCGCTGGATATCGCGGCCCAGCTCGCGGAAATGCCGCTTGACGCATTCCCAGCCGCCGCGCGCGGTGATGCCCATCTTCTTGTGGTCATAGCCCGCTGAGCCGCCCGAGGCGAAGGCATCGCCGAGCCAGAAATCATATTCGGCGGAGATCGCATTGGCAGTATCGGAGAAGGTCGCGGTGCCTTTGTCGGCGGCCACCACCAGGTAGGGATCGTCGCCGTCGAGCCGCCGCACCTGGTGCGGCGGGGTCAGCCGGCTGCCGACGATGTTGTCGGTGAGATCGAGCAGGCAGCGAATGAAGCCGCGGTAGCACTCGATGACCTCGCGCTGCTGCACCTCGCGCGGTGCGCGCGTGCTGAGGCGGCGCGCCACGAATCCGCCTTTGGCTCCCACCGGCACGATCACGGTGTTCTTGACGTGCTGCGCCTTCATCAGGCCCAGAACTTCAGTGCGAAAATCCTCCGGCCGCTCGGACCAGCGGATGCCGCCGCGCGCGATCGCACCCTTGCGCAGATGCACGCCCTCGAACTGCGGGCCGTGCACGAAGATTTCGTAGGCCGGGCGCGGTTGCGGCAGCCCCGGTATCAGGCCCGGGTCGAGCTTGAGCGATAGCGTGGGCCGCGGCAGGCCGTGCTCATCGCGGCGGTAGTAGTTGGTGCGCAGAGTCGCGCGGATGACGGCCAGGAAGGCGCGCAGGATGCGGTCTTCATCCGGACTCACGATCGCCTCGATGGCCCGGCGCACGCGCTGCTCGAGCAGCGCCGCGCGCATTTTGCTGGTGCGCGACGCCGCGGGAGTCAGGCGCTGTTCGAACAGCTGGCAGAGCAGGCGCGCGGTGCGTGCATGCGTGGCGAGCACGCGTTCCATGTAGCTCTGACTGAAGGGGATGCCGGTCTGGAGCAGATAGCGGCAGCAGGCGCGCAACACCGTGACCTGCCGCATGTCGAGCTCGGCCGCTATCAGCAGCCGGTTGAAGCCATCATCGTCGATCTCGCCCGCGCGAATCGCGCGGAAGGCGGCGATCAGGCTGTCGGCAACCCGGGCCACCATGAAACGCTGCAGCGAGTAGTGCTCGAGCTCGAAGTCCTGGATCCAGACGATGCTGCCGTCGGCAAAAGCGAGCCGGTAGGGTCGCTCCGCAATCACGCGCAGTCCGAAGTGTTCGAAGGTCGGCAGGACATCGGACACCGACAGCGCCTCGCCGCGGCGGATGATGTTCAGGTGCACGCGATGCGGCTGCTGCAGGGCCGGGCGATAGAGCCGCAGCTGCATGCGCTCGGGTGCGCTCTCGAGCCCTTCGAGGTCGAGAATGTCGCGTACCGCGTGGGCGGCCTCGACATCCTGGCGATAGGAGGCGGGAAAGGCCGGCTCGCAGCGGCGCTCGAGTGCGCGCGCACGCGCGTCGTCAAATTGCGCGTGCAGCGCGGTGCGCAGCCGATCGCGCCAGGACACCAGCGCGAGGGCTATCTCCCGCTCGAGATTCTCGACCTGCACCAGCGGCTGGCTGGCCGGGTCGACGCGCACCAGGATGTGCAGCTGCGCCAGCGGTTCATCGCCGATCGACAGGCTTGCATCCAGTTCGGTGCCCTGCAACGTGGTGCGCAGCAGCTGCTCGATGCGCGCCTGCACTTCGGCATCGCAGCGTTCGCGCGGCAGGTATACGAGGCAGGACCAGAAACGCCGGAATTCATCGCGCCGCAGGATCAGCCGCACCCGCGCGCGCTCCTGCAGCACCAGCACGGCGCGGGCGCAGCGGATCAAGTCGGGGACGCTGGCCTGGAACAGCTCATCACGCGGCAGCGATTGCAGGATCTGTTGCAGCCGCTTGCCATCGTGGCTGTTGGGGGCGAATGGAAAATGCTCGACCACGCGTTTGAGCTTGTGGCGCAGCCACGGCACCTGGCGCGGATCGGCCCGATACGCCGCGGTATTCCACAGTCCGAGGATGCGCGTCTCGCCAATCGGCCGGCCGCGCGCATCGAAGCGCTTGACGCCGATGTAGTCGAGATAGGAGGGGCGATGGACGGTCGAGCGGATGTTCGCCTTGGTGATCACCAGCAGGTCGGTTGAGCGCAGCGCCTGAGCGATGTTGGCCGCCGGCACGCTGGCCTCGCGCACGGAGCGGCGGCGGCGCAGCAGACCCAGCCCCGTGCCCGGAACCGGTAGCAATTCCAGTGTGCGGCCGCGCCGGCGCAGCACGTTTTCCCGGTAACCGAGAAACGTGAAATGGTGCGCTTCCATGTACTGCAGCAGCGCACGGCTCTCGGCAATGATGTCCGCGTGCAGCGGCGGCGGATTGCGGCTGATATCGGCACACAGCCGCAGCACTTCGTTGCGCATCCGCATCCAGTCCTTGCAGGCGCGGCGCACATCGGCGAGCGCCGCGGCGAGCTTGCGCTGCAGCTGCTCGCATTCGGTCGGATCCCCGATGCGGTCGATGCGCAGGTACTGCCAGGATTCGTTGCGCCCGGCGTCGGCCGTCAGATCCTGCTCGAGACTGCGCAGGCGTCCGGCGGCATCACGCTGCACGCGCAGGATTGGATGAATGATGATCTGGGCGGCGACGCCGGCCTGGGCCAGCGTCATGCTCAGCGTATCGACCAGGAAGGGCATGTCGTCGGTGACCAGCTGCACCAGCGAGTACGCCGAGCCGCCGGTGCCGCCAGTCGCTGGCGCGCACGACACCCGCAGCAGCGTCTGTGTCGGGCGGCGGCGGCTGCCGAATTCCAGCAGCGCGGCGGCGTCGGCGCGCAGCACGGCGTGATCCAGCCGCCGCCATTCCTCGCTGGGCACCGATTCCTGCCAGGCTCGCAACAGCGTCGAGAGGTGTTGCGTGTGGCGGGCCGACGGCCTCGGCGAGCCGCGGCGATTCATTCGGGTTGCTCGAGGTCGCCGATGACCGCGCCCAGGAAACGCACCGCCTCGCCACCGGTGACCACGCGGTGATCGAAGCTCAGCGATAAGGGCATGCGCGCATGGATTTCGACCCGCCCTTCGGACGCCATCACATCCTGCCGCACCCGTCCGGTGCCGAGGATGGCCACTGCCGGCGGCACGACTACCGGGGTCGCGTAGCGCCCGGCCAGCGTGCCGAAGTTGGACAGCATGAAGGTGAAATTGCGCAGCTCCTCTGTCTTCACCGTGCGGTCGCGCGCGGCGCGCTTGAGGCGATCGAGTTCGGCGCGCAACGGCGCGGCCGCCAGGCTCTCGACATGGCGCAGCACCGGTACGATCAGGCCGTCGGGCGTATCGACGGCCAGCCCCACGTCGATCTGACGGATGAGTATCCGGCTCTCCGAGGCGGCGTCGTACCAGGCATTGAGTCCGGGCTCCGCCCTGACTCCTGCGAGGATGGCGCGCAGCACGCGCGCGGAATAGTCGCCACCACCGCCCCAGCGGTGCAGGTCGGCGTCGTCGAATACCGTGCAGGCGGCGACGCTGTCGCGCGAGGCACTCATGCTCTGCGCCATGGCTCGCCGCAAACTGCGCAGCGGCTGCACTTCGGTGGCCCATTCGGGCAGCGGCTGCAGCGCTGCCGGGAGCGCGGCCCCGGCGCGCGCCGCGGCGTGTCCAGGGCCGGCGCGCTGCATGACGTCCTCGACCGTGATCAGGCCGCCGCGACCGCTGCCCGACAGGCCCTCCAGGTCAACTCCCAGGCTGCGCGCCAGCGCCCGCGCGGCCGGCACCGCGCGCGCCCGTAGCGAGGTGGCCGCGTGAACCGATTCGAAAGCGCGGCTGCCGGGATACTCATCGCTGCTCGAGGGCATATGGCCAACCACGGTGCCCGAGTCGGCCGATTCCTCGGCCGCCACCACCTCGGCGGCGGAGTCAGCCGCCTGCTGCGCAGGGCTGGTCGCCACCGATCCTGCATCGAGCGCGAATTCGATGAGCGGCGCGCCGATCTCGATCCGGTCGCCTGCCTTGGCGTGCAGCGCGGTAATGGTCCCGCTGACCGGGGAGGGGACTTCGACCACGGCCTTGGCCGTTTCCACCGATAGCATCGGCGCGTCGACCTCGATCCGGTCTCCCACCTGTACATGCCAGCGCAGCACTTCTGCCTCGGACAGTCCCTCGCCGAGATCCGGTAGTTTGAATACGGTCATGGGTCCGCCTCAGTCCGCCAGGGTGGCCCGGATGCCGTCCACGATGCGTGGCACGCCCGGGATGTAATCGTGCTCGAGCCGGTACAGCGGCATGATGGTGTCGTAACCGGTCACGCGCCGGATCGGTCCTTCCAGGTCGTAGAGCGCCTCTTCGGCGACGATGGCGGCTATTTCGGCACCAAGTCCCGCCGTTTTCGCCGCCTCATGGACGATGAGCAATCGTCCCGTCTTGATCACCGAATCCAGGATGGTGTCGAAGTCGATGGGGGCCAGTGTGCTGACATCGATGACCTCGCAGCTGACCCCTTCGGCCGCCATCTGCTCGGCGGCCTTGAGGCTGTCCACGGTCATCGCACCCCAGGTCACGAGGGTGAGGTCGCTGCCCTCGCGCAGCACGAAGCAATGGCCGATGGGCAGGGCCTCGCCATTGTCCTCGACCTCCTGCTTGGCAAATCGGTACAGCCGTACCGGCTCCAGGAAAATGACCGGATCGGGATCGCGGATCGCCGCCAGCAGCAGCCCGTAGGCCCGGGCCGGCGAGGAGGGGCAGATCACGCGCAGCCCGGGATGATGGCAGAGCAGCGCCTCGAGGCTTTCGGAGTGGTGTTCGGGTGCGTGGATGCCGCCGCCGTGCGGCATGCGCAGCACCAGCGGGCAGGTCAGGCGGCCGCGGGTGCGGTTGCGTAGCCGCGCCATATGGCTGGCGATCTGGTCGAGCGCGGGATAGATAAACCCCATGAACTGGATTTCGGCCACCGGCTTGAGGCCCTGTGCGGCCATGCCGATAGCTGCCCCGGCAATCAGTCCTTCGGCCAACGGGGTGTCCTGCACGCGTGCCTTGCCGAAGCGCTGTTGCAGGCCCGCCGTGGCGCGAAACACACCGCCGTTGGTGCCGACATCCTCCCCCAGCACGATGACCGACGGGTCCCGGGCCATCTCCCAGGCATGCGCCATGTTGATGGCCTCGACCATCGTCATTTTCCCCACTTGGCCGATCCTCTTCTTATCTAGGGTTTCAACGCCGAGTAGTGGCGCGCATCCTCGCGCTGCGCGCGCAAACCAGCCGGGAGTTGTGCATACAGGTAGTCGAACATCGAATCGGTGGACTGTTTCGGCGTTGCCAGGTACTGCCGGACGGCGGCCTCGACCGCCTCGCTGCACTCGCGGCGCAACGCCTGCTCGGCTGCTTCGTCCCAGTGACCCTGCGATTCCAGAAAAGTGCGCATGCGCGCGAGCGGTTCGATGCGAAGCGCGGCTTCGACCTCCGCGGCGGGGCGGTAGCGGGTCGCGTCGTCCGATGTGGTGTGATCGCTGAGCCGGTAGGTGAGCGCCTCGATGACGGTCGGACCGCCGCCAGAGCGTGCCCGCTCGAGTGCTTCGAGCGTCGCTTCGCGCACCACCAGTACATCGTTGCCGTCAACCTGCAATGACGGAATGCCGGCCGCGATGGCCTTCTGCGCCAGGGTCTGCGCCGCGGTCTGTGCGCTGACGGGCACGGAGATGGCCCAGCGGTTGTTGACGATCACGCACACCATTGGCAGTTTCTTGGCGCCGGCCAGGTTGAGCGCTTCATAGAAGGCGCCCTGGGAGGTGCCGCCATCGCCGATGAAGGCCAGCGCACAGCGGGCTTCGCCGCGGATCTGAAAGGCCAGCGCGGCGCCGGCCGCGTGCGGCATCTGCGATCCGATCGGTACACAGAACGGAAAATCCTGGGGGCTATTGCGGTAGTTGGTGCCCCGTTCGTCCCCGCCCCAGTAGAGCAGGATGTCGAGCATGTCGA
Organism: uncultured Gammaproteobacteria bacterium; assembly: GCA_963819195.1. Classification (GTDB taxonomy): domain Bacteria; phylum Pseudomonadota; class Gammaproteobacteria; order Steroidobacterales; family Steroidobacteraceae; genus FEN-1191. The sequence goes on along the minus strand of CAWFVL010000003.1, from coordinate 468,394 downwards.
CCCCGCGCCAGAACTTGGTGCCCACCTCTCGGTAGACCGTGAACAGCACATCCTCGGCGCGCATGGCAGAACCCACGCCCACATGCGTGGCTTCGTGCCCCAGGCAGGCCGGATAGGTGCCGAGCTTGCCGGTGCGCTGCAGGTTGACCGCCTTGGTATCGAATACGCGCGCCCGCACCATCATGCGGTACAGCCGCCGCAGCAGCTCGACGTCGCTGGCGAACGCGGGTAGCGGACCGCACAGGGTGCCGTCGCTTGCGAGGCAGCCCCGGTAGGGAATCTCGAAGCGCGCGACGGCTTGGCCGGAATTCATGGTGAGAATCGTAGCATTGAACGAGCAGCGGCATTACCGCGGCCTGGCGATCAGTGGTCGATCCGTAACGGCACACTTTGTAATTGTTCTAACCGCGCCGGGCCCTCCCGGCGCGGCCGGGCCAGGTAGGCGGGCGTCTGCATTTCGACCAGGCGGCTGGCGGTTCGCTGGAATGCCGCGGCGAGCCGCTGGCAGCGATACAGTTGCTGGGGCGGCGCCGCGGCCGTGAGGATCAGCTTGGTGCCCTGGTCGTAGAACTCATCGACCAGCGCGATGAAGCGCCGCGCGGCATCATCCTGCTCGGGCGCGCTGAAGATCGGCACATGGCTGAGCATGATGGTGCGAAATTCCTGCGCCAGCTCGACATAGTCGTTCTGGCTGCGCGAGCCCTCGCACAGCACATCGAATTCGAACCAGGCCACATCGCCCCGGCAACGCACCACCGGCAGCGTGCGCCCGAGAATCGATAGTGACTGGCGCGTTTCCCCGTCCTCGCCCGCAAGCGTGGCGAACAATCGCTGCAGTTGCGCCTGGCTGTCGGCGGCGCTGCTGTCCAGATAGATGGGCGCGCGCTGCAACTGGCGCAACCGATAGTCCTGCTCGCCTGCGAGCGGGCACAGCTCGAGCTCGCGCTCCAGCAATGCGATGGTGGGCAGAAAGCGGCTGCGCTGCAGGCCGTCCTTATAAAGGTCGGCCGGCGCCTGGTTGGAGGTGATCACCAGCCACACGCCCTGTCGCAACAGCGCCTCGAACAGCGCGCCGAGAATCATCGCATCGGCGATATCGCTGACATAGAGCTCATCCAGGCATAACACTCGCACCTGCACGGCAAGCGCGCGCGCGACTGCTTCGAGCGGTGCGCGCCGGCGGCGCATGCTGCGCAGACGTTCGTGCACCTCACGCATGAAATGATGGAAATGACTGCGCTGGGCGGCAGCGACGGGCGGCAGGCTGTCGAAGAACAGATCCATCAGCGTGGTCTTGCCGCGGCCGACGCCGCCATACAGATAGACGCCACGCGGGCCTGCGGGCTGCACGCGCGCACCGGCCAGACGCCGCGCCCAGCGGCCGAGCAAGCCGCCCGCCTGGGTCTCGAGCACGCGCGCGCGTAGCGCCTCGAGCCGCGCCAGCGCCGCCTGCTGCGCCGGATCGGCATCGTAGCCGCGCGCCGCGAACTCGCGTGCATAGCGCTCCTGCAACTCAGCCATCGCGCGCCGCCAGATCGGGAATATGCAGCGCCTCGAGCAGCGCGGCCCGGGCGGCGTCGCGCATGCGCGGCGCGCGCTCGAATTCCTCGGTTGCGTCGGCGGCGGCAGGCACTGCAATCATGCCCAGCACTGCCACCTCGACGTTACCGGGACGCGGCAGTATGTGATCGGGTGGCAGGCAGGCGCGCGTGCCGCTGATGGCTATCGGCACCACCGGCAATTGCGCGCGCGCGGCGGCGGCGAAGGCGCCGATGTGAAATCGCCGCAGGCCAACTTCGGCGCCGAAGGTGCCTTCGGGAAAAAACGCCAGCGCCTGTCCCTGCGCTGCGCTGCGCATCAGGCGGCGCGCATCGCGCGCGCTGCGCTGGCGATCCTGGCGTTCGACGAACTCCGCCCCTATGCGTCGCAGCAGCGTTCCGGCCAGCGGCACGGATGCCATCTCGCGCTTGATGATGAAACTGAAATTTGTCGGCAGCACCGCCTGCAACACCACGCCGTCCAGATAGCTCTCATGGTTGGCGACCACGATGCATGGGGTGACGATGTGATCCAGTCCACGCACGGAGACGCGTGTGCCGGTTAGTTTCAGCACTGCGCGAGCCGCGCTGCGCACCAGTGCGCGACGTCGCGGCAATGAGGGCATGAGCAGCAGCACCGGCACTATCGCCAGGCCCAACGCCACGAACAGTGCCCACGCGTATAGCCCCAGGACTAATGCGAATGGGTGCCGGCGAGTGGTGGAAGGCTCTGGATCTGCCACTGGGAATGAACTTCGGATGTGATGCAGTTCTCTTTATGTTAACGGTACGGCTGCCATGTGAGGGTGATCACATCGAACAGAGACCGAAGCTCAGCATACTGCCGCGGCCAGGCCAGGACCGATATCCAGGATATTTCTTTGACCAGACAGGCAACAGTGACAGTCGCGAGCGCCATCAAAGATCCGGTAGAGCCGCTTATTGCGCGCTTTCTCGACGCGGTCTGGATGGAACGCGGACTTTCCTCGAATACGCTCGCGGCCTATCGCGCCGATCTGGTCGCGCTGGCGCGCTGGCTTCACGCGCGACAGTTGTCGCTGCCGAAAACCGGTCGTGCGGACCTGATGGATTTCATCGCCGCGCGTGTGCACGGCGGTGCGCGTCCGCGATCCACGGCGCGGCAGCTGTCTTCCTTCCGGCGCTTCTTCCGCTACCTGATCCGTGAGGGCCTGATCGCGGAAGATCCGACGGCGCAGATCGCGATGCCGAAGATCGGCCGCTCGCTGCCACGATCACTGAGCGAATCGGAAGTCGAGGCACTGCTGGGGGCGCCGGTCGTGGCCGATCCGCTCGGTCACCGCGATCGCACCATGCTCGAAGTGCTCTATGCCACGGGCTTGCGCGTATCCGAACTCGTGCACCTGAAGCTCGCGCAGGTCAATCTGAACCAGGGCGTCATTCGCGTGCTCGGCAAGGGCAACCGCGAACGCCTGATTCCGCTCGGCGAGGAAGCCGTGCGATGGCTCAAGACTTTCATCGACACCGGACGCGCCGACATCCTGCTCGACCGCAGCACCGATTTTCTGTTCCCGACGCGCCGCGGAGACCGCATGACGCGCCAGGCGTTCTGGCACATCATCAAGCGTTATGCCCGCAAGGCCAGCGTCGATCGTGACCTGTCGCCCCATACCCTGCGACATGCCTTTGCCACCCATCTGCTCAACCACGGCGCGGACTTACGCGTGGTGCAGATGCTGCTCGGCCACAGCGATCTGTCGACCACCCAGATCTATACGCACGTGGCCCGCGAGCGCCTCAAGGAACTGCATTCGGGCCACCATCCCCGCGGCTGAACGCCCGCGCGTGGTATCATTCCGGCCCATGAAACGCCTCCGCCGCTTGATTCCGGCGCTCGCGCTGGCAACCGTCAGTGCCTGGGCTGGGGACTCGCCAAACTCGACTCCCACCGCGGTCCCGGCACCCAATCCTGCCGTGGTCTCCAATGCCGACGCGGCGGCCGCGACCATTCCCGGCGTCAAGAAAGAGGACGTGCGGCAGTCGCCGGTACCGGGCGTATTCGAAGTGCGTCGCGGCGCCGATATCGTCTATATGAGCGGCGATGGGCAGTACGTCTTCACGGGTGATCTCTACAACGTTCCCACGCACAGCAACCTGACCGAGGCGCATCGGCGGGTGCTGCGGCAGAAGCTGATCGAGGCCATCCCCGAATCGCAGATGGTGATTTTCTCGCCGCCGCAGCCCAAGTACACCATCACGGTGTTCACGGATGTGGACTGCGCCTACTGCCGCGAGCTGCATCGCCAGATCGCCGATTACAATCGGCTCGGCGTGCGCGTGCGCTACATTTTCTACCCGCGGACCGGGCCGAATACCGAGTCCTGGCACAAGGCCGAGCAGGTGTGGTGCTCGGCGGATCGCAAAGCGGCGCTGACCCGCGCCAAGCTGGGCCAGGCACTGGATGCCAAGGCCTGCGGCAATACGCCGGTGCAGCGGGAATATGAACTTGGCAAGGCGATCGGTCTCGAGGGCACGCCGGGCATCGTGGCCTCCAATGGCGCCATGGTGGGCGGCTACCTGCCGCCCCAGGCACTGGTCGAGGAACTGGCCCAACAGCAGCAACAGCCGGCCGGGCCGCCCTTAGCCCAGCAATAGCGGCTCAACGCTCCAGCAGCTTGAGCTTATCGGGCTTTCCTTCCCACTCCTTGGCGTCCGCGGGCGCCGTACCCTTCTCGGTAATGGCCGGCCACTTCTTGGCCAGTTCGGCATTGATCTGCTTGAACTGATCCTGTCCGGCGGGTAGCTCCTCCTCGGAGTAGATCGCCTCCACCGGGCACTCGGGCTCGCACAGGGTGCAGTCGATACACTCGTCCGGATCGATGACGAGGAAATTCGGTCCCTCGCGGAAACAATCGACCGGGCAGACCTCCACGCAGTCCATGTATTTGCACTTGATGCAGGTTTCCGTAACGACAAAGGTCATGCGTGCTCCGAGCCCGTAGCGGGCCAACTATTGTGCCAAAGGGCGCCGGGTGCCGAAAGCGCCCCGGACGCCGAAACCGCCGGTTCAAGTGCGAACAGGCCGCTCGATATCGTTGTAGTGCACCCGTTCGCGCGCAGCGCTTCGATCCTCGAAGAAGCTGCGCAGCGCAAATGTAATGCTCGGGAAGGCGATCTCATCCCAGGGGATGGCCGATTCTTCATACAGTCCCGACTCGAGGCTCTCGATCCCGACGCCGAACCGGCCGTCGATCAGCCGGCCGCGGAACATCACGTGCACCTGTGCCGCGTGCAGCACGGAGGTGATCGACAGCAGCGCTCCGACCTCGACGCGGGCTTCTGCCTCCTCGAGCGTCTCACGTGCCGCCGCCTTCTGCAGCGATTCGCCGTTTTCCAGAAAGCCAGCCGGCGTGGTCCAGAAGCCGCGGCGCGGCTCGATGGCCCGGCGACACAGCAGGATGCGCCCCTGCCATTCGGGCACGCAACCGACCACCACGCGCGGGTTTTCGTAATGCACCGCGCCGCAGGCGGTGCACACCGCGCGCGGAAGATTGTCGCCGGGGGGGATGCGCCGCTCCACCGGTTGGCCGCAGTCGGAACAGAATTTCATAAGCGATTGAGGTATCGTACCTGCACCAGGGGACAGCGCGGCGGAGTTTGTTCCGGGCCTCGTGGCGGAACTGGTAGACGCAGTCGACTCAAAATCGACCGGGCTTGCCCATCTCGGTTCGACTCCGAGCGAGGCCACCACTCTTGTCCCTAAGCGACCTCAAGCGCGGCGATTTCGATTATGCGCTGCCGCCCGAGCTGATAGCGCAGGCACCCCTGTCGGAGCGTTCCGCCAGCCGGCTACTGCACCTTACAGGCACGCGCTGGCGCGATCTTGTCATGCGGGATCTGCCCTCGCTGCTGCGTGCGGGCGATCTGCTGGTCTTCAACGACACCCGCGTGCTGCCGGCACGGCTGCCGGCGCGCAAGCCGACCGGGGGCCGCATCGAAATCTTCCTGGAGCGGGCACTGGCCGCCCGCCGGGCGCTGGTGCAGCTTCGCGACGGCAAGTCAGTGCGGCCGGACATGATGCTGGCCACCGAGGGTGGAAAGGTGCGCCTGATCGGGCGCCAGGGCGAGCTGTGGGAGGTCGAGCTGCCGATTGCGACGCATGAGTTTTTCGAACGCCATGGGCGCGTGCCGTTGCCGCCCTATATCCGGCGGGCACCGGAGGCGGCGGATCGCGACCGTTATCAAAGCGTGTGGGCGCGCGTGCCGGGCGCGGTCGCCGCGCCGACCGCGAGCCTGCACTTCGATGCGGCGCTGCTGGCAGCACTGGATGCCGCGGGCATCGAGCGTACCTGGCTCACGCTGCATGTGGGGGCCGGCACCTTCGCGCCGCTGCGCACCGACGAGCTGGCCGCGCATCGGTTGCACAGTGAATATTACGAATTACCGGCCGCCGCCGTCGAGGCGATTGCGCGTGCCCGGGCGCGCGGCAGCCGCGTGGTGGCAGTCGGTACCACCGTGGCGCGGGCACTCGAGTCGGCCGCCGCGGGCGACGGGGGGCTCGAGGCCACCGCGGGCGAAACGACGCTTTTCATCAGGCCGGGTTTTCATTTCCGCGTGATCGATGCGCTGCTGACCAATTTTCACCTGCCGCAATCGACGCTGCTGATGCTGGTCGCGGCGTTTGCAGGGCGCGAAGCGGTGCTCGCCGCCTACGCGCACGCCGTGGCGCAGCGCTACCGTTTCTTCAGTTATGGCGATGCCATGCTGGTATGGCCGTGAGTGCCGCGTTTCCATGAGTGCCAAGGTGCCAACCCTGCGGTTTGAACTGCTGGCGCGTGACGGTGAGGCGCGCGCGGGCCGCCTGCACCTGCAGCGCGGTATGGTCGATACGCCGGTGTTCATGCCGGTGGGCACCTATGGCACCGTCAAGGCGATGACCCCGGAGGAACTCGAGGCGCTCGGAGCGCAAATCGTCCTCGGCAATACCTTTCACCTGATGCTGCGTCCCGGCACCGAGACGATCGCGCTGCACCGGGGCGCGCTGCACGGCTTCATGGGCTGGGAGCGGCCGATACTGACGGACTCGGGAGGATTCCAGGTCTTCAGCCTCGCCTCGCTGCGCAAGATCGATGAGGACGGCGTGCGGTTCCGCTCTCCCATAGACGGCTCGAGCGTGCATATGCGACCCGAAGATGCCATGGACGTGCAGCGCGCCCTGGGCTCGGATATCGCCATGGCGTTCGATGACTGCACCGCCTACCCGGCCACGTTGCCCGAAGCGCGCGAGTCGATGCAGCGCTCGATGCGCTGGGCGATGCGCGGTCACGATCATTACTACCGTGAGTCGCCGACCGGCGAACCCCCGCCAGGGCACCTGTTCGCGATCGTGCAGGGCGGCATGCACGAATCGCTGCGGCTGGAATCGATCGAGGCGCTCGCGCAGCGTGATTTCCCGGGCTTTGCCGTGGGGGGACTGGCGGTGGGCGAGCCCGAGGAGGAGCGACTGCGAGTGCTCGATGTCGTCACCCCGCGCCTGCCGGCCGACCGGCCCCGTTATCTGATGGGGGTGGGTTACCCGCAGGACATCGTGGCTGCCGTGGCGCGCGGCATCGACATGTTCGACTGCGTGATGCCGACCCGGCACGCGCGTAACGGCCACCTGTTTACCTCGGAAGGCAGCATCAATATCCGTAATGCCGTCTACCAGCACGATACCGGCCCGATCGATCCGAGCTGCAGCTGTTCGACCTGCCAGCGCTATTCGCGCGCCTACCTGCGGCACCTGGATCATTGCAATGAAATCCTGGGGGTGCGGCTCTCGACGCTCCACAACCTGCATTTCTACCTGCAGCTGATGCGGGAGATTCGGGCCGCCATCGCGGAAGGACGCTTCGCGGCCCTGGCGGCGCGCGTCCTGGCAACGCCCCGGCGCCGCGCGGTGCCTGTGGCATAATGCCGCCCCTTTGCGGCCGGCAGGCCGAGCGGAATGCAGGCATGAGGCAAGCATGAGTCTATTAATCAGCGACGCGTACGCGCAGACCGCCGGGGGCCCCCTGGGCGGCGGCGGCCTCGGACAGATCATCCTGCTGGTGGTGTTCGTCGGAGTGTTCTACTTCCTGTTGATACGGCCGCAGCAGAAACGCATGAAGGATCAGCAGGCGATGCTGTCGCGACTGTCGGCGGGCGATGAGGTGGTCACGGGCGGTGGCATCCTCGGACGCATCGTCGAAGTCAACGATCCATTCCTGACGCTGGAGATCGCCGAGGGAGTCCGCATCAAGGTGCAGAAGGCCCAGGTCACGCAGCTGATGCCGAAGGGCACTCTCAAGAGCGCCTGAAGGCGCCTGAGTCGATCGCATGCTGGAATTTCCGCGTTGGAAGTATGTGCTGGTGGCGCTGGTGATGTTCGTCGCGGCGGTGCTGGCGTTGCCGAATGTATTCGGTGAAGACCCGGCGCTGCAGGTGGAGCGCAAGGATCGCGCGCCGATGGACGATCAGGCGCGCCAGACCATCGAGGATCTGCTGCACAAGCAGCAGATCGTGATCCGGCGCGACTACATCGACAGCGGCCGGCTGATCGTCGCTTTCAACGATGTGGCATCGCAAATCAAGGCGCGCGATACCGTGGATGCGACCCTGGCGGACATCGACCGCTCGGCGCTGTCCAATGCCACGCGCGCGCCGGCCTGGATGCGCAAGCTCGGACTCAAGGCCATGCCGCTGGGCCTGGACCTGCGCGGCGGCCTGTATCTGCTCTACCAGGTGGATATCAACGGCGCGGTCACGCAGTTGCTCGACAGCTACCAGCAGAGCTTCCGCCGCGCGCTGGCTGAAGCGAAGATCCCCTTCACCGACGTGGCCGCCTACAACTCCGGCGCCGGTGCGGTGACCGATGGACTGCGCGTGACACTGCCGGCCGGGTCCGACACCTCGGCGGTCACCGCGGCCTTGCGCAAGGTCGACAACACGCTGACGTTCCACACTGCCGCGGGAACCGAGGGGCCCGAGGTCGACATGGTCCTGACCCCGCCGCAGATCAAGGCGCGCGAGGACTATGCGCTGGAGCAGAACCGCACCACGCTCATGAATCGCGTCAATGAACTGGGCGTGTCCGAGCCTATCGTGCAGCGCCAGGGCCTGGACCGCATCAATGTGCAGCTGCCGGGAGTGCAGAATTCGGCGGAAGTCAAAGACCTGCTGGGCAAGGTGGCAACCCTCGAATTCAGATTGGTGGATACGCAAAATAGTCCGCTGCAGGCCCAGCAGACCGGGCATGCGCCGCTCGGTTCCAAGCTCTACAAGCGCAAGGACGGCTCGCCGATCCTGCTCAAGCGCGAAGTGGTGGTCACGGGCGATGAGCTCACGCAGGCCACCTCAACCACCAGCCAGGAAGGTCCGGCCGTCTCCATCAAGCTCGATGCCCGCGGCGCCGAATCGATGCAGCGCACGACGCGGCTCAATGTCGGCAAGCCGCTGGCGGTCGTCTTCATCGAGAAGAGCCGCCACCAGGTGGATCTGAATGGCGAGAAAGTCGAGCGCAACGTCACGACCGAGACGGTCATCAATGTGGCCACCATTCGGGGCGTGTTCGGGCCACAGTTCGAAGTGACGGGACTGGCGATCGGGGAGGCACGCGATCTGTCGCTGCTGCTGCGTTCAGGTTCGCTGGCCGCGCCGGTCGATGTGGTCGAGGAACGCGCCATCGGCCCAAGCCTCGGGCAGGAGAACATCGATAAAGGTGTGCGGGCGCTCGAGATCGGGATGCTGGCCGTGTTCGTGTTCATGGCCATCTACTATCACGCCTTCGGCCTGGTAGCCGATGCGGTGTTGCTCGCGAACGTGATCCTGCTGACGGCGCTGCTGTCGCTGCTGCGCGCCTCGCTCTCACTGCCCGGCATCGCCGGCATCATCCTCACCGTCGGCATAGCGGTCGATGCCAACGTGCTGATCTACGAACGCATTCGCGAGGAGCTGCGCATCGGCGTGTCGCCGCAGGCCGCGATACGCGCCGGCTTCGACAAGGCATTCTCGGCGATCGCCGACTCGAACGTCACCGCTCTGATCGCCGGCCTCGCGCTGTGGGTCATCGGTACCGGCGCGATCCGCGGCTTTGCCATCGTGCTGACGCTGGGTATCGCCACCTCGATGTTCACCTCGCTGCTGGGCAGCCGCGCGTTGATCACGCTCATGTACGGGGGCCGCGCCAAAGTCGCGCGGCTCTCGATCGGTTGAAGGCAGGAACGAGGATCACGACGTGGAGTTTTTTCATCGCGCCACCAGCTTCCCGTTCATGTCCACCCGCAAGGTGTGGTACGGGCTCTCGATCGTATTGATCCTCATCTCGGTGGCGTCGCTCTCGGTGCGCGGACTGAATTTCGGCGTCGATTTCACCGGCGGTGTCACCGTGCAGGCGGCTTTTCCTTCGGCGGTCAACCGCGATGCGGTCACCACTGCGCTGGTGCAGGCCGGCTATGTCGACCCGCAGGTCACCATCTTCGGCACCTCGCGCGAGATCGCGATTCGACTGCCGCCGACCAAGGAGACTACCGAGGCGGTGCGCACTCGCCTCGATCAGATCCTGCGCGGCGTGGATGCGGGCGTTGAAATCCAGCAGGTGGTGGTGGTCGGACCGCAGGTGGGCGGAGAGCTGTTGTCGAGCGCGTGGAAAGCACTGGGCGCGACGCTGCTGCTGATTGCTGGTTACATCTCCTGGCGGTTCCACACCTGGCGGCTGTCGCTGGGCGCGATCCTCGCGGTGCTGCACGATCCGATCCTGGTGCTGGGCACGTTCTCGCTGACGCGCACGACTTTCGACCTGACGGTGGTTGCGGCAATCCTGGCTGTCATCGGCTACTCGCTCAACGATACGGTCGTGGTGTTCGACCGGATCCGCGAACGCTTCCACGGCAACCGCCGGCTGCAGCCAGTGGTGGTGCTGGATCAGTCGATCAACCAGACCTTGTCGCGAACCATCATGACCAAGGTGGTCACGCTCATCGTGGTGGTGGCGCTGTATGTGCTCGGCGGCCCGGTGCTGCGGGGATTCTCCGAGGCGCTGATCATCGGCATCCTGGCCGGCACCTATTCCTCGATCTATATCTCAAGCGCCGTGGCGCTGGACTGCGGCCTCAAGGCCGAGCACCTGCTGCCTTCGGCGGTCAAGAGCCCGGTCGACAGCATGCCCTAGACCGCGACGCCACAACGAGAGCCTATGCTGTCAGTTCTGTTGCAACCCGATAGCGCCCTGGCACTCGCGACACTGGCGTTGCTCGAGATCGTGCTGGGGATCGACAACCTGGTGGTGCTGTCGATCCTGGTGGGCCACGTGCCGCGCGAGCGCCAGCGTGCCGCCCGGCTGATCGGGCTGTCGCTGGCGATGCTCACCCGCCTGGCGCTGCTGTTCTCGATCGTGTGGCTGACGCGCCTGACCGCGCCGCTGTTCACGGCCTTCGAGCGCGCCTTCTCGATTCGCGATCTGATCCTGGGAGTCGGCGGCCTGGTGCTCATGGGGCAAAGCGTCACCGAGATTCACGAGACACTGGAAGGAGCCAGCGGTCCGCCCAAGCTGCGCCAGGTCCGCAGTCTCATCACGGTTGTGATCCAGATCGCGCTGATCGATGTGGTGTTCTCGCTCGACTCGGTATTCACGGCCGTGGGACTGGCGCGGCCCGATCAGGTGCTGATCATGGCCGCGGCCATCGTGCTGGCGATGATCGTCATGATGTGGGCCTCAGGTCCCGTGACCACGCTGATCGAGCGCCACCCGACCATCAAGGTGCTGGCGCTGTCCTTCCTGGTGCTGATCGGCTCGGCGCTGCTGGGCGAGTCCGTGGGACTCGAAGTCCCCAAGGGCTATCTCTACTTCGCGATGGGATTCGCGGTGGCGGTCGAGCTGATCAACATCCGCGTGCGCGGCGGCGATCGGGCCCGCGGGCGTCCGGACGACGAGTCGGCCGACTAGGCGTTGGCGCTGGCTCCGGCAACCGCGTCGCCGCGGCGCAGGCGGCTGTGCTTGAAGCTGTAGAGAAAGTAAATCGTAAAGCCCAGCAGGCTCCACCAGAACAGTCGCCACCAGGTTGCATTCGGCAGCGAGTAGGCCATGGCGCTGCAAAAGATCACGCCCATGCCGCCGACGAACCACACGCCCTTGACCCTGAATGGCCGGTGCAGGTCGGGCCGCGTGTAGCGCAGCACAATGACGCCGATGCAGACCACGATGAAGGCGACCAGCGTGCCGATCGAGACCAGCTCACCGAGGATGCCGATGGGCAGCAGGCCGGCGAAACTTGCCGCCATTACCCCGGTGATCGCTGTGGCCACATGCGGGGTCTTGAAGCGCGGATGCACCGCACCCAGCGGTTTCCACAGCAGCCCGTCATTGGACATCGTCAGCCAGATGCGTGCCTGAGGAATGATCATGGTGATGATTACGGAAGTCAGGCCTGCCAGCGCACCCACGATCACCCAGATCTTGAGCCACATCAGCTCCGGGTGCGGCTTGAGGGCCGCGACCACGGGGGCTGCATCGTTCAGTTGCGCGATCGGCACCAGGCCCGTCATGACGCTCGACATCAGTATGTACAGCAGCGTGCAGATGCCGAGGCTGCCGAGCATGCCCAGCGGCATGCCGCGCGCGGGATCCTTGGCCTCCTGCGCTACCGTCGAGACGCCATCGAAGCCGATGTAGGCAAAGAAGATGATCGCGGAGGCCTGGAAGATGCCGCTCCAGCCGAACTGGCCAAAAACGCCGGTGTTCGGCGGGATGTAGGGCACCCAATTGGCCGTATTGATATAGAAGGCGCCGAACACGATCACAGCAATGACGATGCTGACCTTGATGGCCACGATGATGGTGTTGACGATGGCCGATTCCTTGATGCCCTTGTAGCAGAGCGCCGCGGCCGCCAGCACGATCAGAATGGCCGGGACGTTGATGATGGCGCCTGTAGGGTGGACATTGAAACCGTTGTCGCCGCCGGCCAATGGCGCGCTCGTCAGCGCATCGGGCAAATGGATATGGAAGATGTCGAGGAAGGCGACGAAATAACGGCTCCATCCGACGGCGACCGTGGAGCACGCCATCATGTATTCGAGTACCAGATTCCAGCCGACGAACCAGGCAACGATCTCGCCGAGCGTGGCGTAGCTATACGCGTAGGCACTGCCGCAGACCGGCACCATGGCGGCGAATTCCGAGTAACACAGGCCGGCGAACATGCAGCCGATGCCGGCGATGATGAAGGAGATGACGATGGCGGGGCCGGCGTGTTGAGCAGCCGCCAGGCCCGTGAGCACGAAGATACCCGTGCCAATGATGCCGCCAATGCCGAATGCGATCAGAGAGGGAACGCCCAGGGCGCGCACCAGCTTCTTGTTCGAGGCTTCGTCCTGATAGTCCTGAATCGGCTTGGTGGCGAACAGTCCCTTCTTCATGAGAGTTCCTGTGAGGCGGCCAGTTGTGGGCGCACTTTACACCCTGTCATCGATTCGCACGCGCTAAACGCTGCGCAGATCCTCGGGCACGATTGGGGCGAATGTTTCGATGAGCGCTTCGTACACTTTTGGCGCACCGGCCACGATGTTTGCCCCAAGTCGATACTCATCGCCGTTGAGCTTGCCGACGCGCCCGCCTGCCTCCTGGACCATCAGCGTGCCTGCCGCGGTGTCCCAGGCTTTGAGGCCGAGCTCCCAGAAACCGTCCACCCGTCCGGCTGCGACATAAGCCAGATCCAGTGCCGCGGAACCCGGGCGGCGAATTCCGGCCGTGAGGCGCGAGAGTGCGCGAAGGGTGGCGAAATAACTGTCGGCCTCGCGTTCGTCGTTGCGGTAGGGATAACCGGTGGCCAGCAGCGCGCCCTCGAGCGTGCGCTGCTTGCTGACACGCATGCGGCGATTCTCCAGATGCGCGCCGCCGCCGCGCTCGGCCGTGAAGATCTCCTGGCGCATGGGATCGTAGATGCAGGCGATCTCGAGCCGGCCGCGCTGCTCGACCGCGATCGAGACGCAGAACACCGGATTTCCATGCAGAAAATTGGTGGTGCCATCGAGCGGATCGATGATCCAGACGGTGTCGTTGTCGCCGCTGCGGCCGCTCTCCTCGGCCAGGATGGCGTGGTCGGGATAGAGCTTATGGATGATCTCGATGATCTCGCGCTCAGCGGCGCGGTCGACCTCGCTGACGAAGTCGTTGCGGCCCTTGGAGTGGATCTCGATGCTCTCGAGCCTGGTGAGGCTGCGGACAATAGTCTCGCCGGCGCGACGCGCCGCGCGCACCGCGATTGTCAGCAAAGGATGCATGGGGTGGTGTCTTCAGCGCCGGAAACGAGATATGGCATTAGGATAGCAGGTCGTGCCGAATGACATTCGCATCGTGCTGGTCGAGACCTCGCATCCGGGCAACATCGGGGCGGTCGCACGGGCCATGAAGAATATGGCGCTCGATCAGCTGGTGCTGGTTCGGCCGCGCCAGTTTCCGCATCCCGATGCGACGGCCCGCGCCTCGGGCGCGGACGATGTGCTCTCGCGTGCCCGCGTGCTGCCCGATCTGGCCGCGGCGGTCGGCGACTGCGGCCTGGTGCTGGCGACCACGGCGCGCGAGCGCGATCAGAACTTTCGCGTGCTCGATGCCCGAGCCGCGGCGCAGGAGCTGGTGGCGGCCGCAGCGGTGCAGCCGGTGGCGGTAGTGTTCGGTGCCGAACGCTCCGGCCTTTCCAATGAGGAGCTCAACACCGCGCACGCGCTGCTGCGCATTCCCGCCAATCCAGCCTATGCGGCATTGAACTTGGGCATGGCGGTGCAGATCGTCAGCTACGAGATCCTGTGCGCGCGCGGCGAGTCAGGGCCGTCGACGGCGCACAACGCCCTGCGTTCCGAGCCGCTGGCCACGCCGGAGGCGATGGAGAGGTTGTACGCGCACCTGGCCGAGGTGCTCGAACTGATCGATTTCCGCGATCGCACGCAGCGGGGTACGCACCTGATGAATCGCCTGCGAAGGCTGCTGCAGCGCGCGCAACTCGACGCCAACGAGGCCAACATACTGCGCGGGATCCTGACAGCAGTGCAGCAGCACCGGCGCCGTGCGGGTGAGCGCCCATGAGCGATCCGATCTATCTCGATTACGCGGCCACCTCGCCGGCCGATCCGCGCGTGGCGGCTGCCATGGGCGAGTGCCTGACGCGAACCGGTGACTTCGGCAACCCCGCCTCGCAGCATGTCTTCGGACGGCGCGCGCGCGCACGTGTCGAGGCCGCGCGCGCGCAAGTCGCCAGCCTGATTGGCGCGCCGGCGGCGCAGATCATCTGGACCTCGGGCGCAACCGAATCCAACAACCTGGCCATCCTCGGCACCGCGCGTGCGGCGCGCGCGCGCTTCGGGGGGGGGCGCCAGCCGCACATCGTCACGTCCCGGACCGAGCACAAGGCGGTGCTCGATCCGTGCCGCCATCTCGAACAAAATGGTGTCCTAGTCAACTATCTGTCGCCCGACGCCCTTGGGATCATCGACCCCCAGCAGGTGCGTGAGGCGATACGGGAGGACACGGTGCTGGTGTCCCTCATGCATGCCAACAACGAGATCGGCGTACTGCAGGACATCGAAGCCATCGGCGCCTGCTGCCGCGAGCGCGGCGTGCCGCTGCACGTGGATGCGGCGCAGAGTGCCGGCAAGGTGCCGATCGATCTGTCGAATGCACCCGTGGACCTGCTGTCCCTGACGGCGCACAAACTCTATGGCCCCAAGGGCATCGGCGCGCTCTACGTAAGCCCGCAGCGGCGTGCCGAGCTGCAGCCGCTGATGTTCGGCGGCGGCCAGGAGCGCGGACTGCGGTCCGGCACACTGGCGGTGCACCAGATCGTGGGTTTTGGGCTGGCGTGTGAACTGTGTGCCGGCGAACGTCTCGAGGAAAGCCGGCGCGTCGGGGCGCTGCGGGAGCGACTGTGGGAGGGGCTGCAGTCGATTGGCGGTACGCTGCTCAACGGTCATCCCACCCGGCGGGTGGCCGGCATCCTGAATGTGTCCTTTCCGGGCGTCGAAGGCGAGAGCCTGGTGGCGGGCCTGACCGAACTGGCGCTCTCGACCAGCTCGGCCTGCAATTCCGACAGCGATGAAGCCTCTTATGTCCTGCGTGCGCTGGGCCGGGATATGCAGACCGCGCAGAGCTCGCTCCGATTCAGCCTGGGGCGCTTCAGCGTGGAAACGGACGTGGACCAGGCCGTAGCGGCGGTGCGGCGGGAAGTGGCGCGCCTGCGCGCGGTGGCGCCTTGAACGAGCCCCGGCAAGCCCCAGATCCAGAGCGGGATGCCGATCTGCTGGCGCCGCAGGTCCGGGCGCTGTTCGCGGCACTGGATCATGCCGGGGAGCTCCCGGGTGGGAGCGCCGGGCCGGGGCGGGTAATCCGCGGCGAGGCCGGACGCGAGGCGCTGGGGACGCGCGTGAGCTTTGCGCTGCGGGTCGTGGAAGGCTGCGTGGCGGCGGTGCGTTTTCGGGCTTATGGGTGCCCGCACACGCTGGCGACCTGCGAATGGCTGGCGCGCCAGCTCGAGGGCCGCGCTTTAGCCGCCGGGGCGCTGGCAGCGCCCGGAGCGGGCAATCCGCTCGAGTGGAGTGAGCGCCTGGGGCTGCCAGGGGCTAAACTGGGGCGACTGCTCGTGATCGAGGACGCACTTCGGGCAGCGCTGGCGCAGGCATAGAGAAACTGTAGTAAAATTAGGTATCTGTAGAGGTTGATTATGTCAATTTCCTTGAGTGAGTCCGCAGCTGCCCGGGTCCGGGATCGGCTGGCCAGTCGCGGCCACGGCATCGGCCTGCGAGTCGGGGTCAAGCCAGCCGGCTGCTCGGGATTTCGCTATGTGGTCGATTACGCCGATGAGGCGCGCGCGGGCGAGCTGGTGTTCGAATCACAGGGCGTCAAAGTGTTCGTGGATGGTGAAAGCCTGCCGACGATCGCCGGTACGCGCATCGATTTCGTGCGCCAGGGGCTCAACGAAAGCTTCCGCTTCGAGAATCCGAACGTGCGCGGCGAATGCGGCTGCGGCGAGAGCTTCACGGTCTGAAAAGCCTTAAAAGTCGGGCACTTCCGTCACCAAACGGATTGCCCGGCGCGGCTCGCAACGCCTATACTGCCGGCCATTTTTCGGCACGGAGGTTCTCATGGCGCTCGAGCGCACCCTGTCCATCGTCAAGCCCGACGGCGTGGCCGGCAATCTGATCGGCGAGGTCTATCGCCGCTTCGAAAGCCAGGGCCTGAAGATCGTCGCCGCCCGCATGCTGCGTCTCTCCCAGCAACAGGCGGAGCTGTTCTATGAGGTGCATCGCGAGCGGCCGTTCTACAAGGACCTGGTGCGCTATATGACCTCCGGCCCCGTGATCGCCCAGGTGCTCGAGGGCGATAATGCCGTCGCCAGGCACCGCGAGATCATGGGTGCGACCGACCCGAAGAAGGCAGCCGCCGGCACCATCCGGGCGGATCTGGCCAAGAGCATCGAGCAGAACGTGGTGCACGGCTCGGACGCTCCTGACACGGCGGCGCGCGAGATCTCGTTCTTCTTCAGCACCACGGAGATCTGTCCGCGCGCATGAATGAGGCGCCGCCCCAGGGTTTGCCGGCCGATGAGCGCATCAACCTGCTCGGGCTGCCGCGCGCGCAGCTCGAGCAGTGGTGCGAAGCGTTGGGGTCGAAACCCTACCGCGCGCGCCAGCTGATGAACTGGCTGTACAAGCGCGGCGTGGATCGCTTCGACGAGATGACCGATCTGG
This sequence comes from uncultured Gammaproteobacteria bacterium, assembly GCA_963819195.1. GTDB lineage: Bacteria > Pseudomonadota > Gammaproteobacteria > Steroidobacterales > Steroidobacteraceae > FEN-1191. Next base: position 451,124 of record CAWFVL010000003.1, on the reverse strand, counting down.
CCAAGGACTTCCGGGCCGCACTGGCGCTGAACGCGCAGATCACGCTGCCCGAGATCATGCGCGTGCAGCAGGCCAGCGACGGCACCTGCAAGTGGCTGCTGCGCGCCGATTCGAACCAGGCCTACGAGATGGTCTACATCCCCGAGACCGATCGCGGGACGCTGTGCATCTCCTCCCAGGTCGGCTGTGCGCTCGACTGCTCGTTCTGTTCGACCGCGCAGCAGGGCTTCAACCGCAACCTGAGCACCGCGGAGATCGTGGGGCAGGTGTGGCTTGCCAATCACGAGCTCGGATTCAAACCGGCCGGCGACCGCATCGTGACCAACGTGGTGCTCATGGGCATGGGCGAGCCGCTGGCGAACTTCCGCAACGTGGTCCCGGCGCTGCACATCCTGCTCGATGACCTCGGCTTCGATCTCTCGCGCCGGCGCGTGACGCTGTCCACGTCCGGCCTGGTGCCGCAGATCTACAAGCTGGCGCAGGAAACCAATGTGGCCCTGGCCGTGTCGCTGCATGCGCCCGACGATGCACTGCGCAGCCAGCTGGTACCGATCAATCGGCTGCACCCGATCGCCGAGCTGCTCGAAGCCTGCTGGCACTACATCGATGAGCAGAACGGCCGCAGCGTGACCTTCGAGTACGTGATGCTCGATGGGATCAACGATGCGCCGGCGCAGGCGCGTGCGCTGGCCCAGCTGCTGGCGGGACATCCAGCCAAGGTGAATCTGATCCCCTTCAATCCGTTTCCCGGCACTCCTTACCGCCGCTCCAGCGATGCCGCCGTGACGCGCTTTCGCGATGAGCTGGTACGCGGCGGCATCATCGCCACGATCCGGCGTACGCGCGGCGATGACATCGATGCGGCCTGCGGCCAGCTGGTCGGGCGCGTCATCGATCGCACGGTGGTGCGATTGGGCGATCGCGCGGCCGCCGCCGAGGCGCGAAGCCGCATGCAGGTGAGTGCGTGAAGATCGGAGTGCTGCTGGGCCTGGCCGCGGTGCTCGCGACGCTTGCGACCCTGACTGGCTGCCAGAGCAGCAGACAGCCCACGGGGGTACCGACCTACACCACGAGTCAGCGCGACAAGGCCGCGCAGGCGAACCTGCAATTGGGCATGGGCTATCTGCAGCAGGGCAACCTGGCATCCGCCAAGGACAAGATCGAGCGCGCCGAGCTCGAAGATCCGCACAGCGCGGAGATCCATGCCGCGCTCGGGCTGCTCGATGAGCGGCTGGGCAAGGACAAGGAGGCGGACAAGGAATATCGCGAGGCACTGTCACTGGCGCCGGGCGATCCTTCGATGCTGAACAATTACGCGGTCTACCTGTGCAGTCACGGCCGCGCGCCCGAAGGCGTGCACAACTTCGAGCTGGCCGCGGGCAATCCGCTGTACCGCTCGCCCTGGGCCGCCTACACCAATGCCGGGGTGTGCCAGCGCCAGGCGCATCACGAGACCGAGGCGGCGCAGCTGTTCGCGCGCGCGCTGCAGTCGAATCCCGCTTACTCGGAAGCGGTGTTCCAGGCCTCGGACCTGGACCTGTCCCAGCAGAAATACGCGATGGCGCGCCTGCGGGTGGACTTCTACCTCACCAACAACCCTGCCACGCCCGACCTGCTGCTGCTGGGCTGGCGGATCGCGCAGGCACAGGCCGATGCGGCCGGCGCGGCGCGCTATGCGCAGCGTCTGTCCAAGGAGTTCCCGAACTCCGCGCAGGCGCGTTCGCTGGCGGCCAACCAGGCTAATCCGGGCTGATTATGGGCCAGGAGGAGGACACGGAAGGTCCGAAGCCGGTGGGGCCGGAAGCGGGACCGGGTGCCTGGCTGGCGGACGCGCGCGAGCAGGCCGGCCTGAGTCTCATGCAGGCCGCAGAGCAGCTGCATCTGGATGTGTCGGCGGTCAAGGCGCTGGAAGCCGGGCGGTTCGAGGTGCTGGGGGCGGCGGTGTACGCGCGCGGGCATCTGCGTCGCTATGCCGAGCTGCTCGGACTGCCGGCTCAGGAAGTGGAGAAATCGTTTTTGCAATTGCACCCGGCGCGCTCGACGCCGGATCTGCGGCACGGCGCGGGGTTGCTGCGGAAATCCGACGCCGCGACGCGCGCGCTGCGGCCGCGAACGGCGGCCCTGGGCGCGCTGGTGCTGGTGATCATCGGCGTGGTGCTGTGGGCGCGGCGGGTCCCGCACTCGCACGAGGTGCCATCGCGGCCCCTCGCAAGCCCGGCCACGGCCAATCCGGCGGTTGCGGATGCCGCGGCCACAGCCGGTGCGCCGGCGCCCACAGCGCCGGTGGACGGCGCGCTCGAGAGCCCGGTGAGCGCGGATTCCGCGGCGCGGTTCAATGGCCAGAGCGCAACGCTGTGGGATCCTACGGTCGGCAGCGCCGCGCAGCGATCGCCGGTGGACGGTGGCGGCGGCGTCACTGAAGCGCCATCTTCTTCACACGCCGCGAGCACGCATTCAGCCGCCAAGGCGCCGTCGCGTTCGCACGGCACGCATCCCTAGGACTCATCAATGACCCAATCGATTCAGCCGGTGCGCGGCATGAATGATGTATTGCCGGCCGAAATCGGCGCATGGCAGCACCTCGAGCGCGTGGCGCGCGCCATTTTCGAGTCCTATGGCTATGAGGAAGTGCGCGTTCCGATCGTCGAGCACACGGATCTATTCAAGCGCTCGATCGGCGAGTTCACCGACATCGTCGAGAAGGAGATGTATACCTTCCAGGATGTCGGCGGCGACAGTCTCACGCTGCGCCCCGAGGCCACCGCGGGCATCGTGCGGGCCGCGATCTCCAACAACCTGCTACGCGGGCAGCGTCACAAGCTGTGGTGCAGTGGCGCCATGTTTCGCCACGAACGGCCGCAGAAGGGCCGCTACCGGCAGTTCTACCAGCTGGATGTCGAGGCGCTGGGTTTCGCGGGGCCCGATATCGATGCGGAGCTGATCGCGCTGAGCGCCCGGCTGTGGCGCGAGCTGAAAATCTCGCGTGTGCGCCTGATGATCAATTCACTGGGGACGCCGGCCGCGCGTGCGCTGTACCGCGAGCACCTGGTCGGGTACTTCCGAGCCCACGAGAGCACGCTCGATGAGGATAGCCGGCGGCGCCTGGGCGGCAACCCGCTGCGGATCCTCGACAGCAAGAACCCCGATATGCGAGCGCTCATCGAGGGCGCACCGATGTTGAGCGATCACCTGGACGAGGAGTCGCGGCAGCATTTCGCGGCGCTGCGCGCCTCGCTTACGGCCATGGGGATCGCCTATGAGGTCAATCCGCGGCTGGTGCGTGGGCTGGATTACTATTCGCGGACCGTGTTCGAGTGGGTCACGGACGCGCTCGGTGCGCAGGATGCGGTGTGCTCTGGCGGACGCTACGACGGGCTGATCGCGCAACTGGGCGGTGAGCCCACCCCGGCCATCGGCTTTGCCGCCGGCGTGGAACGGATCGTCGCCCTGATCGTACAGGCGGGCAGCCAGCCTGCGGCGCAGGCGCCGGACATCTATCTGGTCGCGAGCGGGGAGCGGGCGGAAGTGGCCGCCATGCGCCTGGCCGAGCAGTTGCGCGATGCCTTGCCAGGGCGCGGGGTAGTGCTCAATCTAGGCGGCGGCAACTTCAAGACACAGTTCCGCCGCGCGGATCGCAGCGGGGCCCGATTGGCCCTGATTCTCGGGGATGAGGAAATGGATCGCGGCGTGGCCGCGGTGAAACCTTTGCGCCGCGAGGGTGGTCAGATCGACTGCCCGTTGGCGGAACTGCCAGGACGCATCGCGTCACTGCTATAGGGGGAGAAGGATTCGGTGGACGAGTATCTGAATGAAAAAGAGCAATGGGAACGCCTGTTGCGGAACCTGCGCGAGCAGGCGCCCTGGATGCTGGCCGGTGTCGCGGTCGTGGCCGCCGCCTTCGGCGGCTGGCACCTGTGGCAGTCCCATGTCGAGAACCGCGCGCTCGAGGCCGCGGCACGCTATCAGCAGGCCGTGGACGCCTTCACTCACAACGATCTTGCCGGTGGCGTGAAGATTGCCGACGAGCTGGTCAAGGATTTCGGTAACAGTGCTTATAGCGACCAGGCCAATCTGGCCGCCGCACGCGTGCAGGCGGAGAACCAGCAGCTGGACCTTGCGGCCGCACGGCTGCGCGAGGTCATGCAGCACACCCGCGATGATTCGCTGGCACTGATTGCGCGTCTGCGCCTGGCGCGCGTACAGCTCGCGCAGGGCAAGCCCGACGATGCCATCAAGACCCTCGATGGCGCGGATGCCGGAGCGTTCAAGGCGCGCTACGGGGTGCTGCGCGGTGATGCGCTGCTCGCCAAGGGCGATCGCGAAGGGGCGCTGAAAGAGTACCGCGCCGCGCGCGAGAGCGGCGCCGACACCGTCGACGGCGAGCTGCTGGACCTGAAGATCAACGAGCTGGCCCACTCGTGAGCAATCTCACGCGAGCGCTTATCCTGGGTGTTTGCGCGACGGTCGGACTGATCGGCTGCAGCAAGGACAAGGCGGAGAAGCCGGCGGTGCTGGTGCCGCTGGTCAATAAAATTGAAATCAAATCGGTCTGGCACGTTAAGGAGGGCGGGGAAAAGCCGGTGCTGCGACTCGGTATCGACGCCGCCGTCGACGGGCAGCGGGTTTTCCTGGCCGGCTATAAGGGCACCGTCGCTGCGTATGACCTCGAGAGCGGCAAGGAACTCTGGAAGCACTCGGTACGCGCTCCGCTCTCGGCCGGGCCCGGCGCCGCGGACGGCCTGATAGTCGTCGGCAGCTCCAAGGGCGATGTGATCGCGCTCTCCGAGCAGGACGGGACACAGCGTTGGCGCGTGCGCATCAACTCCGAGATTCTCTCGGCGCCCGCTATCGGCAATGGCTATGTGATCGTGCGCGCCGTCGATGGCCGGATGCATGGTCTCTCGGCCAGGGACGGCAGCGAGAACTGGGTGGTCGACCAGCAGGTGCCGCGCCTCACCCTGCGCGGCACCAGCCGCCCCATCATCGCGGGTGATCTTGCGATCTGCGGATTCGACAACGGGCGCATCATGGCGGCCGCGCTCGGCAATGGCAGCACGGCCTGGGAATCCCCGGTCGGGCAATCCCACGGCAGCACCGAGCTGCAGCGGCTGATCGACGTCGATGCGCCGGTGGTGGCCGACGGCGAGGATCTGTTCGCGGTGGCTTACCAGGGACGCGTGGCGCGCATGTCGCGTGAGAACGGGCAGATCGTCTGGGCGCGGGACCTGTCGAGTTTCCGCGGCCTTGCGGTCGATGAGAACGCGGTGTACGTATCGACGGCGGAGGGCGATCTGGTGCGGCTCGACCGGCGCACGGGCGTGGAGCAATGGCACGTGAAATCGCTCGAAAGGCGCCAGCTGTCGGCGCCCACGGTCTACCGCGGACGCGTGGTGGTCGCCGATGCCCTCGGTTTCGTGCATTGGTTCGATGCCGCCACAGGCGATCCGGTGGCGCGCTATTCCATAGGCAAAAAGCAGCGCGTCAGCAATCCGATGCTCGTCGCCGGGGACCTGTTGCTCGCGTTTTCGGACCGCGGCGAGCTCACGGCGCTGCGCGCGCCTGCGCTGCCCGCCGCTCCAGCCGCCCAGTGAGTCGCCGATGCTTCCCATTGTCGCCATCGTCGGCCGGCCCAATGTCGGCAAGTCAACGCTGTTCAATGCGCTGACGCGCACCCGCGCGGCCATCGTTGCCGATGTGCCTGGTGTCACCCGCGACCGGCAATATGGCTACTCGCGGGTCGGCTCCACGCTCTGCGTGCTGATCGACACCGGCGGCCTGATCGAGAATCCCAAGGGTCTGGAAGCGCAGATGCGCGTGCAGACCGAAAAGGCCGTGGCTGAGGCCGATCGTATCGTCATGCTGGCCGATGCGCGCGCCGGCCTCACCTCGCAGGATCAATTCATCGCGCGTGAACTGCTGCGCACCGGCAAGCCGGTGGTGCTGGCCCTCAACAAGGCCGAGGGTCTCGAGGCGGACATCATCGCCGCGGATTTTCACACGCTGGGGTTAGGGATGCCGCTGGCAGTTGCCGCCGCGCATGGCCAGGGCCTGCTCGAGCTGATGGAAGCCGTGCTCGAAGGGCTGGATTCGCAGTCGGCCGAACCGGAGGAGGACGCCTCGATACGGGTGGCGGTGATCGGCCGTCCCAATGTCGGCAAGTCGACCCTGGTCAATCGGCTGATCGGCGAGGAACGCGTGATCGCCAGCGATCAGCCCGGCACCACGCGCGACAGCATCCTGGTGCCGTTTCATCGCGACGGACGTGACTTCCTGCTGGTCGATACCGCCGGGGTGCGGCGCCGCGCCCGCGTCGACGACGCGGTCGAGCGCGCCAGCATCGCCAAGACGCTGCAGGCGATCGCCGAAGCGCATGTGGTGGTCATGACGCTGGATGCGCACGAGGGCATCGGCGAGCAGGATGCCAGTGTGCTCGGGCAGGCGCTCGAGCGCGGCCGCGTACTGCTGATCGCCATCAACAAGTGGGACGGCATCGCGATGGATCAGCGCGATCAGATCCGTCACCAGCTGTCGTTGAAACTCGATTTCGTGCCGTTTGCGCCGCTGCATTTCATTTCCGCGCGGCACGGTACTGGCGTCGGCGAGCTGGCGCGCGACATGATTCGCGGCTACGACGCCGCCATGCGCGAGATGCCGACGCCGGCGCTGAATCGCACCCTCGAGCGCGCGCTCGAAGCACACCAGCCGCCGCTGGTGCGTGGCCGCCGCATCAAGCTGCGCTATGCGCACCAGGGTGGGCGCAATCCGCCGCGCATCGTGATTCACGGCAACCAGACCACTTCGGTACCCGAGGCGTATCGGCGCTACCTTGCGAACGTCTACCGCGAAAGCTTCGATCTGTTTGCCACGCCGGTGGCGATCGAGTTTCGCACCGACGCCAATCCCTACGAGCGTCTCAGGGCCGGGAAGGCGAAGGGGAAGGGGAAGAATGCGCGGCGGGCAAAAACAATGCCGGGTCGACGAACTCGCGGTTGAGCGTCACGCCGAAATGCAGATGCGGGCCGGTCACGCGCCCGGTGGCTCCGACCTTGCCGATGACCGCGCCGCGACGAACCGGATCACCGATGCTCACGCCGATGGCCGACATATGGCAGTACATCGTGATCAGGCCCTCGCCGTGATCGATGAGCACCGTATTGCCATTGAAGAAGTAGCTGCCGGTATCGATGACCGTGCCATCGGCCGCGGCATGGACCGGTGTGCCGCTGGCTGCCGCGATATCCATGCCTGAGTGCGGCGCGCGCGCCTCATTGTTGAAGACGCGGCGCCGGCCGAAGGAGCTGGTGCGCACGCCCTCGATCGGAGCGGACAGGCGCAGCGTCTCGGGTACATGCTCGGCAAAGGTGGCCAGCGCTTCGTGCAGATGCGCCGCTTCGCGCTGGTAGCGCGCCTGATCTTCCGGCGACAGGTCGACCTGTGAGGGCGGTACCGTGAGGCGCTGTTCGGTGTACTGCTTGGGGACTACCTGGAAGCCTATCTGTGCCTCGGCGCCGCCGGCGCGCTGAACCGTCAGCGTGGCCGCGCCCGGCTCCGCAGTGAGCGGGATGCCCACGACGGCGATCCAATGTCCGGCGCTGTTCCACACCATCACGCGCCTGCCGTCGTAGGTTGCCACCGGCGTGGGCGCATTCGCGTCTGCCGCGCCGGGCAACGCCAGCAGTGCCACGCCCCCCGGTACGCGGCTCTGCGATGGCAGGGCCGCGCCGCTCGCCAGGGTCGCTGCGACCAGCAATGCGATGCCAAGGCCGAGTGCGCGCTTCATGAGCGTCGCCCGGTGACGGTAGCGCGCAGGCTGCCGTGTGCGAGGCGGGCGTCAAAGGCTTCGCCGACGGCCAGCTGCGCCGCATCCGTGATCAGGGTGCCGTCACTGGCACGCGTGACGACCGCGAAGCCGCGCTCCAGGGTGGCGAGCGGGCTCACGGCCTGCAGCGCTCGCGCCGCACTCTCCAGGCGCGCAGTGCCCGCAGCGATGCGGGCCCGCAGGGCCAGGCGCAGTCGCGCTTCGAGTTCATCGAGGCGCTGCGAATGCTGTTGCAGCCGAGCGCCCGGATGCGACTGCTGCAGCCGCCGCGTCATCGCCTCGAGCCGCAGCTGCTCGGAGCGCAGCGCCCGGCGTGCCGCGGCGGTAAAGCGGGCCAGCAGCTGCCCGAGACGCTGCCGCCACACGGCGACATCGGGTGCCACCAGCTGCGCTGCCGCGGAAGGTGTCGGTGCGCGCAGGTCGGCGACGAAATCGGCGATCGTAAAGTCGATTTCATGGCCGATGCCGGTCACGATCGGAATCGGACTGGCGAGAATGGCACGCGCCAGGCGTTCATCGTTGAAGGCCCAGAGGTCCTCGATCGAGCCACCGCCGCGCGCCAGGATCAGCACATCGACTTCCGCGCGCGCACCTGCCAGCTCGACGGCCGCGATCAGAGCGGCGGCTGCGGCGGCCCCCTGCACGGGCGAGGGATAGATCAGGATCTGCGCCGCCGGGCAGCGCCGGCGCAGCACCTGCACGATATCGCGTATCGCGGCACCCGTGGGCGAGGTGATCACGCCGATGCGGCGCGGCGCCAGCGGCAGCGCCCGTTTGCGTTCGGGCGCAAACAGACCCTCCGCGGCCAGGCGCGCCTTGAGTTCATCGAAGGCGCGCTGGAGCGCACCGACCCCGGCATCCTCGATGAGCTCCACCAGCAACTGATAGTCGCCGCGCGGCTCGTACAGACTCACCCGCCCGAAGGCCACCACCAGCTGGCCTTCCCTGGGCGCAAAGCGCGACAGTACATTGCGCTGGCGGAACATCGCGCAGCGGATCTGTGCGTCGCGGTCCTTGAGCGAGAAGTACCAGTGGCCCGAGGCGGGACGGGCAAGATTCGAGATTTCGCCCTCCACCCAGAGCGTGCCGAGCCCCGACTCGAGCAGGCTCCGCACCTCCCGATTCAGCCGGGAGACGGAGTAGACGGCGCGTGCTGGCGGAGAGGGTCTGATGGGCACGGGTGGGGCAAAGTCTATCGTAAAGGCGCGCCACGCCGTACAATGACGTGCTTCTTCTCCAAGGCCCCCGAGGCTCAATGCGAATTCTCGAAGAGGCACTGACTTTTGACGATGTCCTGCTCGTTCCCGCGCGCTCCGACATCCTGCCTCGCGAAGTCGATCTCTCCAGCGCGCTGACTCGCAAGATACGACTCGGCCTGCCGATCCTGTCGGCTGCCATGGATACGGTGACCGAGGCGAGACTGGCCATCACGATGGCCCAGGAGGGCGGCATCGGCATCGTTCACAAGAACATGTCGATCGAGTCCCAGGCGCGCGAAGTCATGCGCGTCAAGAAATTCGAAAGCGGCGTGATCGTCGATCCGATCACCGTGCCTCCCGACACCACCATTCGCCAGGTCATCGAACTCACGCGCGCGCGCGGCATCTCAGGGGTGCCGGTGGTCAGCGGCAGCAAGGTGGTGGGCATCGTGACCCATCGGGATCTGCGCTTCGAGCTCTCACTGGACTCTCCGGTCTCTTCGGTGATGACCCCGAAGGCACGACTGATCACGGTGCGTGAGAACGCGCCCAAGGAAGAAGTGCAGGCGCTGCTGCACAAGCATCGCATCGAGAAGGTGCTGGTCGTCAATGGCGACGATGAGCTCAAGGGCATGATCACGGTCAAGGATTTCCAGAAGGCCACGGAATTTCCGCGCGCCTGCAAGGACGAGGGCGGCCGGCTGCGCGTCGGTGCGGCGATCGGCACCACCCCGGATACGCTCGATCGCGTTACGGCGCTGCGCGAGGCGGGCGTCGATGTGATCGTGCTCGATACCTCGCATGGCCATTCGCGCGGTGTGCTCGAGATGGTCGCGCGCCTGAAGGCGCGCTGGGGCGATCTTGAACTCATCGCCGGCAATATCGTCACGGCGGAAGCCGCGCTCGATCTGGTCGCGGCGGGCGCGGACGCAGTCAAGGTGGGCATCGGTCCGGGATCGATCTGCACCACCCGCGTCGTGGCCGGGGTCGGCGTGCCGCAGATCACCGCGGTGTCGAATGTGGCCGCGGCGCTCGAGGGCAAGGGCGTACCGCTGATTGCCGACGGCGGCATTCGCTATTCGGGCGATCTGGCCAAGGCCATCGTCGCCGGTGCGCATGCGGTCATGATCGGCGGCATGTTCGCGGGCACCGAGGAATCGCCAGGCGATGTCGAGCTCTACCAGGGCGCTTCCTACAAGGCCTATCGCGGCATGGGGTCACTGGGCGCCATGTCGGATCGCCACGGCTCGGCCGATCGTTACTTCCAGGACACCGCCACCGAACTGGAAAAGCTAGTGCCCGAAGGCATCGAAGGGCGTGTGCCTTACAAGGGCAGCCTGGTGTCGATCCTGTATCAGCTCGCCGGCGGGCTGCGTGCGGCCATGGGCTACACCGGCAGCGGCAGCATCGAGCAGATGCGCACGCGACCCACGTTCGTGCGCGTCACCACGGCCGGCGTGCGCGAGAGCCATGTGCACGATGTGACCATTACCAAGGAGGCGCCGAATTACCGCGTCTCCTGAACGGCTGGCCATGACCTCGAACGCTGGGGCAACGCTGAGCCCCGATATTCATGCGCACAAAATCCTGATCCTCGACTTCGGCGCGCAATACACGCAGCTGATCGCGCGCCGGATCCGGGAACTGGGCGTGTATTGTGAAATTCATCCCTGGGACATGAGCGATGCGGACGTGCGGGCCTTTCGCGCGCGCGGCATCATTCTGTCGGGCGGCCCTGAATCGGTCACCGACGAGGCGCCGCCGAAGGCGCCCGAAGCCGTGTTCGCATTGGCAGTACCGGTGCTCGGCATCTGCTACGGCATGCAGACCATGGCGCAGCAGCTCGGCGGCCGCGTGGCCGGCGGGCATGCGCGCGAATTCGGCTATGCGGAAGTGGCCGTGGGCGCTCCCTGCCGGCTGCTCGAAGGCATCGCCGATCACGTGCGCGACGGCCGCCGCCTGCTCGATGTCTGGATGAGTCACGGCGATCGCGTCGAAGCATTGCCGCCGGGCTTCAGCGCTGCGGCCAGCACGCCCAATGCGCCATTGGCAGCCATGGTCGATGAGCATCGCCGCTTCTACGGCGTGCAGTTCCATCCCGAAGTGACCCATACCCGCCAGGGAGCGGCGATCCTCGAGCGTTTCGTGCGCGAGATCTGCGGTTGCGAGGCGCGCTGGACGCCCGGCAACATCATCGAGGATCAGATCGCGCGCGTGCGCGAGCAGGTCGGCACCTGGCATGTGCTGCTCGGACTATCCGGCGGCGTGGACTCCTCGGTGGTGGCCGCGCTGCTGCATCGGGCCATCGGGCAGCAGCTGACCTGCGTGTTCGTCGATCACGGCCTGCTGCGCGAAGGCGAGGGCGATCAGGTCATGAAGCTGTTCGCGGGGCATCTGAACGTCAATGTGATCCGCGTCAATGCCGCGGCGCGCTTCTTCGGCGCCTTGCGCGGTGAGCGCAATCCGGAAACCAAGCGCAAGATCATCGGCCGCGAGTTCGTCGCAGTCTTCGACCAGGAGGCGCGCAAGCATCCGGATTTCAAATTCCTCGCGCAGGGGACCATCTACCCCGACGTCATCGAGTCTGCGGGTGCCCGCACCGGCAAGGCCCACGTCATCAAATCGCATCACAATGTCGGCGGCCTGCCGGCCGACATGACATTGAAGCTGGTCGAGCCGCTGCGCGAACTGTTCAAGGATGAAGTGCGGCGCATCGGCGTCGAGCTGGGGCTGCCGCCCGAACTGGTCTATCGCCACCCGTTTCCCGGACCCGGCCTGGGGGTGCGAATCCTGGGCGATGTGCGGCCTGAATACGCAGAGGTACTACGTCGCGCCGATCACATCTTCATCGAAGAGTTGCGCCGGCACGGTCTATACGAGCGCACCAGCCAGGCCTTCGCCGTGTTTCTGCCGGTGCGTTCGGTGGGTGTCATGGGGGATGCGCGTCGCTACGAGCACGTGATCGCGCTGCGCGCGGTGGAGACCATCGATTTCATGACCGCGCAGTGGGCGCATCTGCCATACGAGTTCCTGGACCTGGTATCACGCCGCATCGTCAATGAAGTGCCCGGTGTTTCGCGCGTGGTCTACGACATCTCCGGCAAGCCGCCGGCGACGATTGAGTGGGAGTGACCGGACCGAGGCGCTTTCCCATTGTTGCACGGTCGAATGAGGCAGTGAAGGCCGAGAATCAGGGCAAAACTGGCAAAAACTTGCCTCCCGGCGCGCTGTGGCGGAATGCTAGTCTCCCCGGTTCCTTGGCCCTCATTTGCAATCCCAATACAGAATTCTGTATGATGGACGCGTGAAGACAACGCTCGACATCAACGACCAGTTGCTTGCCGATGCCAAGGCGCTGGCCGCGCAGCAGCGCACCAGCCTGACCCGTGTGATCGAGGAGGGGCTCCAGCTCCGACTTCGAAGCCAGGCGGCGCCCCAACGCGGCAAGCTGCGCCTTCCCGTATTTAAGGGACGCGGCGGATTGGCGGCTGGCGTCGATCCGCTGAGTAACAAGGCAATGTTGGCAGCATTGGGCGATGACGCCTGACGTCAATGTCCTCGTTGCCGCTTCGCGCAGCGACCATCCGCACCATCGTATCGCTCGCAGCTGGCTTGAAGACGCCGCCTCAGCTGCCGCTTCGGGCGGCACGCTAATTCTTATGCCAATGGTGCTGGCCAGCTTCCTGCGGCTGGTAAGCAGTCCCAAGATTTTCCAGGACCCAACGCCGGTCGACGACGCCCTTGCGTTTGTCGATGCGCTGCTTGCCGCTCAAGGTGTCCACCTTGCGTCGCTGGGCCCTGAGTGGCCGCGCCTGCGGCAACTTTGCATCGAGAAGCAGCTCAAAGGAAATGCCGTGCCGGATGCATGGCTTGCCGCTGCGACGATCCACCTCGGTGAGCACTTGGTCAGTTTTGATCGTGACTTCAGGAAGTTGATTGGAAGGTCGCAGTTTACGTTGCTCGAAGCGGATGCCGGTTGATCGGTATGTATCGCCTTCTATTGTCCCTAAGGGGCGTTATTTCCCATGAGAAGTGACGCCAAATCTGGCGTACTTTGAGAGTGCTCAGGCCCATGGCGTATCACATCCGCACGGAGCGCACGGGTGAGGAATAACCTTTCAAGGTCGAGCCGAACATCTCGGCGGCGTCTACCGCGAGAATGTGCAGAAGGAATCGCGCAGCGCGCTTGATCTGCTCGCCAGCCGGCTAGCCGGCGACACCGCCACCATTGAGGGCATGGTCAAGGCGCTGGCCGGGTCCCCATCGCTGCTGCCGTTGCTGAGTGGCGGTAACGAGCACGACGACGAGGTCGGCCAGTCGCTTCTGGACCTGGATATCGAAGCGTCGGGTGCCAGGACCGGCGGCCGCAACCAGGTGAAGCTGGCGCCTCAGCCCGTCATCGAGACGCGGGCCCTGGCCTCGGTGGCATAGACAACACGCGTAAGCCCGGGCCGCTCCACGGAGTGTCCGCGCCAATCTCGCGCCAGCTGCCAGGGGCCAGTCCGTCCACGCTGACCTGACCGATCGCCGCGCGTATCAGCCGCAGTGTCGGGAACCCCACCTTTGCCGTCATGCGCCGCACTTGGCGGTTTTTGCCTTCACGTATCGCGAGCTCGAGCCACGCGGTCGGAATTTTCGCGCGATGGCGAATCGGGGGATTTCGCGGCCACAGATCCTGTGGTTCCCCTATGAGAGTGGCGCTGGCGGGCCGCGTCGTGAAATCGCCGAGACTCACCCCCGCGCGCAGCTGTTCGAGTGCCGCCGCGGAGGGCGATCCTTCCACTTGCGCCCAGTACACCTTAGCGATGTCATGCGGCTGCGCGATGCGTGCCTGCAGCACGCCATCGTCGGTCAGCAGCAGCAAGCCTTCGCTGTCGGTATCGAGGCGGCCGGCCGGATAGACGTGTTTTACTTCGATGTAGTCCGCGAGCGTCTTGCGATCAGGCTCTGGACTGAATTTGCAGGCAACGCCAAACGGCTTGTTGAAGGCGATGAGCAAGCGGGCGCGGTCAGGCCAGCGCCTGCTCGATCAGATTCGGCGGCACCAGCGTGCGAGGGACGGATCGGCGCGCGCGGCCGCGATTGTTTTTGCTGAACCATTCGCGCACGTCGACGTCCAGTCCGACGCCGTGCATGTAGTTGTAGAGCGCCTTCCTGAGCGCCGAACCAAAGACGTCATGGTCGATGCCAGTGCTGTCCGTGAAATTGATATCGTTATTGGCGAATGGACTCTGAAGCGGCGGCGATAAACTCACGCCGTACTGTTCAGGATGTTTGCCCACCGGCGAATGCAGGGTGCAGGTGAAGCGGTGAAAGAAGCCCGATTGTATGCAGCCGGCGGCGAATAATTGGCGCACGTATTCCAGCGCATCGACCGTGTCCTGCGCTGTCTGGGTGGGAAAGCCGTACATCAGATAAGCGTGTACCAGGATGCCCGCGTCGGAGAAGGCGCGAGTGACCCGCGCCACCTGTTCGACCGACACGCCTTTTTTCATGAGCTTGAGCAGCCGATCCGATGCCACTTCCAATCCGCCGGTAACGGCGATGCACCCGCTGTCGGCCAGCAGCTCACAGAGACCGGTATCGAATGACTTCTCGAAGCGGATGTTGCCCCACCAGGAGATCTCCAGCCGCCGTCGCAGCAGTGCCTGCGCGAGCGACTTGAGTGCCTTGGGCGGCGCTGCTTCGTCGACGAAGTGAAAGCCGGTCTGGCCGGTTTCGTCGATCAGGGATTGGATTCGATCGATCAGCACCTCGGTGGTGGCGAGATCGTAGCGCGAGATGTAATCGAGGTTCACATCGCAGAAACTGCATTTCTTCCAATAGCAGCCATGCGCGACAGTCAGCTTGTTCCAGCGGCCATCCGACCAGAGACGGTGCATGGGGTTGAGCATGTCCAGCAGCGACAAATAGTCGTCCAGCGGCAGGCCCGCATAAGTGGGTGTGCCGCTGTCGGAGAAGGCGATGTCGGGTTCCTTGAAATCGACATACTGACGCTCGCGAGTGTAGGTGCGCACCAGCTGATCGAGTGGCCGCCGATGCTGCAGGTACTCGAGCAGCGCCAGCAGCGGCCGTTCGCCGGCGTCTAGCGTTATGAAATCGAAGTAGTCGAACACACGCGGTTCGTTCAGGGCGCGCAGTTCGGTGTTGCAGTAGCCGCCGCCCAGTACCGTGACGACGGACGGGTCGCGCTGCTTGGCGCTCTGTGCGATCCGAAAGGCACCGTAGACATTGCCCGGGAAAGGCGCCGAAATGAGCAGCAGGTTCGGTCGGTGCTTCGACAGCGCCTCGAGCGTCAATGCATGCAGCGATGCATCCACCAGATTGTGCGGAGCGCTCAGCGCTGCCTGCAGCTGATCGAACGTGGGTTGGCTGGCCGCCAGCGATTCGGCATAGCGCACAAACTCGAAGCGCGGGTCGATGGCATCACGGATTACGTCCGCGATGTCATTCAGATACAGGGTCGCAATGTGCTTGGCGCGGTCCTGCAGTCCCAGCGCGCCGAACGCCCAGTCGAGCGCATCACCTTCGCCATGCGGGCTGTCGAGGTAGTGCTCGATCGATGCAAAACGGGGGCCCTCAGGGAGGTATCGCCTCGATGCGATGCGATGTGCCAGGCTGGGATCACGGCCTTGCAGGAATCGAATGGCCGGCGAAATTGTGGTGCGATAGGACTCGGAGCGTTCAGCGAAGAAGCTCGTGGCCGCCGTGTGCTGCTTGCGGGGCAATGCGCTGACCTGCGCCTCGATGGCCTGCATGCCGTCCGCGGACAGCAGCCTGAGGGCGAGGGCAATCGAGAGGTCGGTCTGCTCCGCCTGGAATCCGCGCGATCGCAGAAATCCGGTCAGATACGCCGTCGACGGATACGGCGTATTGAGCTGCGTCATCGGCGGAATGATCGACAGAATGCGGACTTCGCTCATCTGCGAAGTATATAGGGCGGGGTCGCACGGCAGGATTGCCGCACCCGGCGCCCGGCTTTGCATTGCTGTGCCTTAAGCGGATGCTTCTGCGCCGGATGCGATGCCGCCCAGTTCCGACAGGATTTGCGGCGACAAGCTCAGCTCGGGAGCCGCGAGGTTTTCGCGCAGGTGCGCAACCGAGGAAGTTCCAGGGATCAGAAGAATGTTCGGCGCGCGTTGCAGCAGCCAGGCGAGCGCGACCTGCATCGGGGTGGCGCCGAGCCGGCGCGCCACATCCGACAGCGTGGATGACTGCAGCGGCGTGAATCCGCCGAGCGGGAAGAAGGGGACGTAGGGGATACCCTGCCGGGCCAGCTCATGAATCAGCGCGTCGTCGTCCCGATGCGCCAGATTGTAGTAATTCTGTACGCAGGCGATCTCGCAGGTTTTGCGACTATCGGCGATCTGTCTGGAAGTGACGTTGCTCAGGCCGACGTGGCGGATCAGGCCCTGCTGCTGGAGTTCCGCCAGCACCGTCAGTGGCGCTTCGAGCGAACCCTCTGCCGGGTGATGGATGTCGAACATGGCGCGCAGATTGACGACCTCGAGCACATCGAGACGGAGATTGCGCAGATTGTCATGCACCGCGCGAGTCAGCGCCTCGCGCGAAAAAGCCGGGATCCACGAGCCATCCTTGCCGCGCACCGCACTGACCTTGGTGACGATGGTGAGATCGTCGCGATAGGGGTGCAGTGCCTCGCGGATGATCTGATTGGTGATGTGCGGGCCGTAAAAATCCGAGGTGTCGATGTGGTTGACCCCGCTGGCAACCGCCTCGCGCAGCACGGCCAGCGCTGCGTCATGGTCTCTCGGCGGGCCGAAGACACCGGGGCCTGCCAGCTGCATGGCACCGTAGCCCAGGCGCCGCACCGTCCGGCTGCCCAGCTTGTAAGTATCTGATTTAGTTATGGTGGCCATGCTGAGTCTCTGGTTGGGTGGATGCGGGCCATGTTAGCTAACGCCAGTCCGTTCGACTATTAGGTATAGTCTGTACGGGTTGTGCGACATGCCGAACAATGAATGACCTCAGTGACCTGAATGCCTTTCTCGCGGTCGCACGTGCTAACGGCTTTCGCGACGGCGCGCGCGCCACGGGTGGCAGTGCGTCTGGGCTCAGCGAGGCGGTGCGCCGCCTGGAAACGCAGCTTGGCGTCAGGCTGCTCAATCGCACCACGCGTAGCGTCGTGCCCACCGAAGCCGGTCAACGGCTGCTGGAGCGGCTCGGGCCCGCATTGAACGAGGTGCAGGCGGCGCTCGATGTGGTGAGCAGTTTTCGCGATCGGCCGGCGGGCACGTTGCGGCTGAATGTCCCGGTCAGCGCCGCGCGCCTGACCCTGCCAGCGATCGTTCCCGCGTTTCTGGCTGCCTATCCTGAGATTCGACTGGAAGTGATCGCGGAGGACAGTTTCGTCGACGTGCTGGCAGCCGGCTGCGACGCCGGGATTCGCTACGACGAACGCCTCGAGCAGGACATGATCGCGGTGCCGATTGGACCGCGCGTGCAGCGCTTCGCGACGGCTGGTTCTCCCGACTATCTGGAGCGTCGCGGCCGGCCTCAGCATCCGCGCGATGTGCTCAGTCATGCCTGCTTGCGCGGACGCTTCAAGAGCGGTGCGATGACACCGTGGGAGTTCGAGCGCGACGGCGAGATCGTGAAGGTCGAACCGTCCGGTCCGCTGCTGGTTCAGGTCGGTGGAGCAACTGACCTGGCGGTCGAGGCTGCAATTGCCGGTACTGGCCTTGTCTACCTGTTCGAGGACTGGTTGCGACCCTATTTCGTCAGCGGTGCGCTGGAGCCTGTGCTCGAGCCCTGGTGGCAACGCTTCTCTGGCCCGTTCCTTTATTATCCAGGCCGGCGATTGCTGCCCGCACCGCTGCGTGCGTTCGTTGACTTCATCAAGGCCTCGTCACACCGGACGTGACGGCTTCTTACCCACGTTCAGTCAAGGCGCGGGTCTGTAAATGAAATCAAAAGAGGACTGCCAGGTCTTGCCGGCATCGTCCGAGGTGATGCCGATCTGTTCAACACTGCCATCTGCGAGGGGCGTATAGGTCATACGCGTGATTTGCGTGGGGTGACCCGGTTGGGGCCAGGTGCCGGCGAGAATCATCGACTTGCCGTTCCAGCCGCCGGTGAACTGCGCGGAGCCACCATTTGAATCCGCCCAAAATTGCCGCCACATCCTCTTCTCAGGCGAGTATGCATTCATGCTGCCGCCGGAATTGTCGGACAGTGGCATCCAGTTCTCCCGTATGGCGCAACCGTGATAGAGCTTTTCGATCAGACTGCTTGCGACTTTCTGATCCGGCTTCGATGTCGCGTAAACATCCCATTTGCCGACCCAGAAATCGAATTGTCTGGTTTCCGGCGAAATGCACGCCGGAACCGCTTGTACGGGCTCCGCGGCGCGGACCAGGGGCAAAGCGGATAAAATTCCGACGATCGGGCCTGCAGATCTCATGACGCCGATGCTAGATCGCCTTGCTGACAGCTGTCGAGAATCCAGGGACAAAGCGAGAGTAATTGCATGCAGCTTCCCGCGTATCTGGATCGGATACGGTTCAATGACACCGCGCGCCCGGATCTGCCGACGCTCAGGGCGCTCCATCGTGCCCATCAATTAGCGATCCCGTTCGAGAATCTCGACGTGCAACTGCAGCGTCCAGTAGGTCTGGATGCGGAGACGAACTACGACAAGATCGTAAACCGGCGACGCGGCGGCTGGTGCTACGAAATGAATGCCGTAATGGGATGGGCGCTGGGGCAGATCGGTTTCGAGGTAATGCGCATGAGCGCAGGCGTGATGCGCGCGGAGGCAGGTGATGCGCAGCTGGGCAATCACCTGTGCCTGCTGGTGCGGCTCGATCAACCGTACCTGGTCGACGTTGGATTTGGGGGCAGCCTGATAGGGCCGCTGGCGCTCAAGGTATCGGAGCGCGAAGATCCCCCGTACCTCGTCGGATTGAGCGAGCTGGAGCATGGCTATTGGCGATTTGCCGAAAGGGTGCGCGGCGATGATGGCGCCTTCAGCTTCGACTTTCGCGCGGTTCCCGCCGACGAATCGCTGTTTGCCAGGAAGTGCCAATATCTACAAACCGACCCGGGGTCTCCCTTTACCCAGAATCTCGTGGTACAGCGCCGCACAGCCGATACGCATCTCTCATTACGCGGGCGCGTGCTGGTGACCACTCATGCGATGCGTGTCGAAAAGCGGCTGCTCGGTTCGGCAGAGGAACTTGTCGCAACGCTTAGGCAGAGCTTCGATCTCGACGTCCCGGAAGCAGCTACCCTCTGGCCTGCAATCTGCGCCCGCCACGAAGCTCTTTTCGCACCAGCCGCGCGCGCTACCTGACGGCCAGACCCAATTGCGCGGATAGATCCTCGGAGATTCCGTCGATCCGCCTGGAGAGCCGGCCTTTCGGATCTATGACCAGAAAGGTCGGCACTTCTTTGACCCCGAAGGCCCGAAACGTGGCGCCGGTTTCATCGATCGACAGTGGAATGGCGATGTGCTGCACATCGCGGTACTTGATGAGCTCTTCATTCGTCGACCAGAGTCCCGAGGAAATGCCGATCCAGCGCGCGGTGCTGGTCTTTGCCAGAGCCTCGCTCTGCTCGCGCGCACTGCGGCATTGCGCCGCTCGCGCGGGACGGCTCTCGGCAAGATACGACTCGCACCACGGCGAGAGGAACATGACGACGGTGGATCGCGATCCAGCCGGATCGCGCAGCGGCAGCGATTCCCCGGAGGTCGTTCGAATCGAAAGATCGCCCACCATGGCACCTGGTGTGGTCGCCGATGCGGCTGAATGCGGGGGCGTCGGGGTCATCGAGGCCTGCACGGCGTGCGCAGGTTCGGCGCGCGCTGTTTTCAATGCTGCCTCGAGCCGGTCATCGACGAAATGGCCGATGTAGAGGATCTTGCCGTCACGCCCGATGACCACGTGCTGCGGTGTAACCCGCAGATTCAGGGCCCCGCCAAGGCTGCCGTCGTCCAGCACGATCGGCATCCTGAGCCGAAGCTTCTGCCGATAGGAGCGGATCTCCTCGACGCTGTCATTGAAACCGGCATTGATGGCGATCACTTCCAGATCGGAACCAGCCTGCTCGTAGGTCTGTTCGAAGTGCGGCATCTGCTCGCGACACGGCACGCACCAGGTTGCCCAGAACTTCAGATACACCGCCTTGTGTCCGTACAGGCGCGCAAGATCGATCGTCTGTCCGTCGATGGTCGTCAGTTTGACGGCCGGTGCGGGTGTGCCGATCAATGAGGCGCCGGCGGCTTCCGCGCGCTCCTGGCCCGTCGATGCCCATTGCGTTGCCGGAGCTGCCAGCAACAACAGCCAACTGGCGGCAACGATCACCGATCCCCGCATGATGCCGATCTCCTCTGCTTATTCGGCTACTATCGATCAAACTCCGGATCAATTAAAGAGAGGGCTCCATGAGCAGGCAAACAATGATTCGGGTGCGCGCTGCAGCGCTGATGTGCTCGGCCGCATTGCTGGTCGGACATGTGGATGCGGCAGCTGCCGCGGCCCCATCGGATGCCGTGGTGGCGTCGCTGATCGCAGAGCAACTGGCCGATATCCCGGGCAAGGAACTCGACATGATCACGGTCGAATACCCTCCGGGAGGCAGTTCGCCGCCGCATCGTCACGATGCTTATGTGCTGGTATATGTGCTTGAAGGCGCCGTCGAGATGCAGGTGCGCGGACAGAAGCTGGTGACGTTGAAGCGCGGCGACTCATTCCTGGAGCGGCCCGACGATATCCACGAAGTGTCGCGCAACGCCAGCCGCACCAGGCCTGCCAAGTTCCTGGTCGTCGCTCTCAAGTCGGCGGGCAAACCGCTCACGCGTGAGGCGGCACCCGCGACTCAATAGCAACCGCCGCCGCAACGGCTATCATGACAACACCTGGACTGACAGCTGACTGGAACCGGATGTGATCGCGGCCGAAGAGATTCGCACCACCTACGGCATTATTGCGCCGCACGTGCGCCGCACGCCCGTCATCGAGGTCGATCCTGCGGACTTCGGGTTCAAGTCCGCGCATCTTGCCTTGAAGCTCGAGTCGCTCCAGCACGCCGGCTCCTTCAAGGCACGCGGGGCTTTCAATCACTTGCTCACACGCCAGGTTCCCGCGGCTGGCGTGGTCGCCGCCTCCGGTGGCAACCACGGCTGCGCCGTAGCATTCGCCGCGATGAAGCGCGGTGTTCCGGCCCGGATCTTCGTACCCAGCGTCGCCTCGCCCGCCAAGATGAAAAATATCCGCGACTACGGGGCCGAGCTCGTCGTGGCCGGAGAGCGCTATGCCGATGCGCTCAGTGCCAGCGAGGCGTGGGTGGCGCAGTCGGGCGCGATGCCGGTGCACGCCTTCGATCAGGTCGAGACATTGCTGGGGCAGGGCACTGTCGGACTCGAACTGGAACAGCAGTCGCAGGGGCTGGAAACGCTGCTGGTCTCGGTGGGCGGAGGTGGCCTCATCGCGGGCATCGCCGCCTGGTATCGCGGGCGGGTTCGCATCGTCGGTGTAGAGCCGGAGAAGGCTCCGACACTCACGCGCGCCCTTGAAGCAGGCCGCCCGGTCGATGCCGAAGCCGGCGGCATTGCCGCCGATTCGCTGGCGCCGCGGCGGGTCGGAGAACTGGTGTTCCCAATCGCGCAGCGCTACATCAGCGCCACGGTGCTGGTGACCGATGAGGCCATCCGCGATGCCCAGCAACGCCTTTGGAACACGCTGCGGTTCGTTGCCGAGCCCGGCGGCGCGGCTGCACTGTCGGCGCTGACCTCGGGCCGCTACGTGCCGCAGCCCAGGGAGCGCGTAGCCGTACTCATCTGCGGCGGCAACACGGTTGCCGTCGATTTCGATCGTTGAGATCACCGATCAATCACCGCAACGAGGGCAAACATGTCGATCGAGCGCATTGAACCCGGGCCGCGCATGTCGCAGGCCGTCATTCACAACAAAACCGTCTATCTGGCAGGCCAGGTGGCCACCGGCGCGCGTGGCCGCGGTGTGGCCGAGCAGACGCGCGACATCCTGACGAGGATCGAGCAACTGCTCGCCGAGGCGAACTCCGACAAGAGCCATATCCTCAGCGCGACGATCTGGCTGGTGGACATGGCGACATTTGCCGACATGAACAGCGTCTGGGATCGATGGGTGGTCGATGGTGCCACGCCCGCGCGCGCCACCGTGGTGAGCGCGCAGCTGGCTGCGCCGGATTACAAGATCGAGATTGCGGTCATCGCGGCCCAGCGCTGACGCCGAGCGCGGCCAGCACGCTCGCATTGCTCAAGGCCGCCATGAGGGCCGCGACATCGCCGATGCGAGCGCCGAGACGGGCGGGCACGATCGGACAGGCGGCAGCCGCCTGCGGCAGCGCCTCGAGCGCCACCACCTCCCGTGCCGCGCCCAGCACGCGATCGCCCAGCGCGACGGCCAATGAGCCGAGGACGATGAGTTCTGGGTTGAGTGCATCGATGAGCAGCGCCAGTCCCTGACCCATGCGCCGGCCGGCCGCGGAAGCGACAGCCAGTGCCTCGGGGTCATCGCGCAGCATCGCCTCCACCAGTTCGCGAATCGGGGTGTGCGTGCTCCAGCGCTGCGGAAACATGCGTGCCGCCACCTGCACCAGTCCGGCGCCAGAAGCGAAGCCTTCCCAGGAGCCGCGCTTGCCGAAACCTTCAGGACCATCGCGCGACAGACGCCAATGACCGATCTCGCCGGCGGTGTCGCTGGCACCGTGCAGTACGCGGCCATCAATAATGAATCCCGCACCCAGCCCGGTGCCGAAGGTCAGGAAAACCAGGTGCCGGATCCCCGGCCGTTCGCGGCCCGCGCCGAAATGAAACTCCGCCAGCGCGCCCGCATTGCCATCATGTTCGACGTACACGGGCAGGTCGGGAAATGCTTTTGCCAGATGCTGTTTGAGAGGCAGGTGGTGCCAGCCGGGCAGGTGTGGTGGATCGAGCAGCAGGCCCTCGGAAATGCGCAGCGGGCCGCCGATCGAGACGCTCAGACCCACGCATTTGCGGCCGGCGGCGATGGCGTGCGTGCGCAGATTTTCCATCGCGACAAAGAGCGCCGGAGCGGTCTGCGCAAACGGGCGCCGGGCCTCGGTGGGTATTTCGATTCGCTGCAGGATCTGCCCGTCCGCAGTGCCCTCGACGCAGGCGGTCTTGGTGCCGCCGATATCCAGACCGATCAGCGAGCGCGTGAGCATGGCTTAAAGGTAGCACCGCCGCGCGCATAATGTGTTCATGAGTGGGGGCCGCGATATCGAATTCATGCAACGGGCGCTCGAGCAGGCGCGCCTGGCCGGCGCCGCGGGCGAGGTGCCGGTCGGTGCGGTGTTGGTGAGCGGTGATCGCGTCATCGCCACCGGAGCCAACGCACCGATCACCCGCTGCGATCCCACCGCGCATGCCGAGATGGAGGCGCTGCGCTCCGGCGCGCGCGCCATGGGCAACTATCGACTCACGGGCAGTGAACTGTATGTGACGCTCGAACCCTGCCTCATGTGCGCGGGCGCCTTGGTGCATGCGCGCGTGCAGCGTGTGGTCTTCGGTGCCTGGGACGTGCAGTTCGGCGCGGCCGGCAGCCTCATCGATGCATTCCGGCTGCCGGGACTGAATCATCGGGTCGACGCCTTCGGCGGCGTGCTGGCGCCTGATTGCAACCAGTTGCTGGGCGATTTCTTTGCGCGGCAGCGCTAGCGACACCGGCGCTAGTTGAAGCGGGGCTCGACGTCCTCGGTACCCGTCATGTTCGATGTGAACCCGGGCTGCAGGCGATTGCGCGCGGTCTTATCGGCATCGATCCATTCCAGCACGGCCAGGTACTGGCGCACCTGCTCGACGAACTTGGCCGGCTCCCAGCCGCGCGCGTAGCCGCGCTTGGCACGCAGATACCATTTCTCCTCGGCCAGCAGCGGCAGCTGCGAGCGCACATCCGACCAGGAGTCCGGATTCTTGCCGTGACTCTGTGCGAGCACGCGTGCGTCCTCGAGGTGGCCGTAGCCCACGTTGTAGGCCGCCAGCGCGAGCCAGGTCCGGTCCGGCTCGGCGATGCGCTTGGGGATGGTGTCTATGACCTGCGCCAGATAGCGCGCGCCGCCGATGATGTTCTGCCGCAGATCCGCGCGATCGTCGACACCGACGGCGGTGGCCGCATCGCTGGTGAGCATCATGATGCCGCGCGCGCCGTCGGCCGAAGCCGCGCCGCCCTGCCACTTGGATTCCTGGTAGCCCACCGCCGCCAGCAATCGCCAGTCCAGGCCGCTGGCCTGCGCGGCTTCCTGGAACATGCCCTGCAGCGCCGGCAGACGCTCGGCGATGTCCGACTGAAACTGGTGCGCCGCCACGTAGTCGAAATCGCCCGACTCATTGCGCGCGTCTGATTCGATCCGGGCGAGTTCACCCGAGGTGCGGACGCCAGCAATGAACCGGTTGGCCGATTGGAGCAGCTGGTCGGCCCCCGTCGGCACGACCCATTGGACCGGCCGCGGGTTCGGCAGGGCGAAGGCCACCATGAATTCAGGGTGCAGGTGCTGTGCGAAGGCGAACTCGC
The DNA here is from genome assembly GCA_963819195.1 of uncultured Gammaproteobacteria bacterium. Classification (GTDB taxonomy): domain Bacteria; phylum Pseudomonadota; class Gammaproteobacteria; order Steroidobacterales; family Steroidobacteraceae; genus FEN-1191. Next base: position 426,567 of record CAWFVL010000003.1, on the reverse strand, counting down.
TGGCATCGAGCACCGCATAGTCCGCGCCGCCGCTGTTGATCAGATCCAGGGGATCGGCCTGGTCGGCGTCCAGGGCCGTCCAGTGCAGCTCCGACATGCCCTCGCTGCGCAGCGTCTCGAGCAGCGTCTGCTGCGGACTGCCCTTGAGTACCACCAGGCGCTTATTACTTAATGCGGCAATCGAATGCACCTGCGCGCGGCCGCGCGGCTGCACGACGATTTCGGGGATCTCCTCATACGGAGTGGTAGTCAGGCCGATGTCGCGCCAGTCCTCGTCCGGGCTGATCTGCGCGGCGGCCAGATCGGCGCGTCCACGCGACAACGCCGCGCGCATGGCCGCCGAATTAGGCACGCTTTTCATGACCAGGCTCACCCCGAGCTCGTGTGCGAAAGCCGCCGCCAGGCGGTACTCAAAGCCCTGGGGGCCGTGCGCGCCAAGGTAGTAACTGGTGGGCGCGTTCAGCGTAACGACGCGCAGCTCGCCGCGGGCATGGATCTGCTCAAGGCTCGAATTCGGATGCGAACAGCCGGCCAGCAGCGTCAGGGCGGCCAGGAGCGTGAACTGCCGCACAGGAAATGGCCGCCCACGACCCGGCGCTGCGCGGCGGCGGGCGGGCTGTGTGGCGGGCGATCGAATGTCTCGGTCCATGGCTGTGCTCACTCAGCTAGAATACCAGCTACCCCCGGAGAGGTACCGAAGCGGTCATAACGGCGCCGACTCGAAATCGGATGGTCGGGTTAAACCGGCACGTGGGTTCGAATCCCACCCTCTCCGCCATTGACCTCGCTGTCTGTCGGGAAAAAGTCACAGATTTTCCGGACTATGTCCGACAGCCTGCAGGAGTTGTCGACGATGCTGCGTCAACTGCCGCAGCGGTGAGCCGATTCAGGGCCCATGACCAGCACATTCGTTGGCCGCTCATGGGCGGAGCATTCGCCCGCCAGCGCGCTCTTACACCCGCCGCGGCGACGTCCGGGCTGCACTCCGCAAGGCATTCGAAGGGACCCACGATGCGCATCGCATCACAGTATCGACCCCGGGACGGTGACTTATGTCCTATGCATCGCGTTGCTGCGGCTCTAGATTGAACGAACTTCAAACTGAGAGCCCCGGCGCGCTGCGGCGAAGCTGCTCCGCGCGGGCCGCACGATCTGGCTAGGATAGGCTTGTATGCCTCAAAGCGACGCGGCACGCACGACCGATGGGGTCGCAGAAGATCGCGACACGTTGCGCTGTTCCCGGCTGCTTGTGGACACAGCAACGGCCAATGTCGTGAATCTCAGCGCCGCGTCTTCGGTGCGGGATGCGTTGCCGGAGTTCTTCGCCTCGCTGGCGCGCGCGCTGCAATACGATCGCGCCTACATCCTCGAGACTTTACCGGCGGGCGAGAATCGCCCCTCGCACGCGCTGCTGTTCGACTGGAGAGCCAGCGACGGTGCCGGACAGACCTCCGCGAGCAGCATGGCCCTGCCGCGAACCGATTCCCCTGAGATTGCGGAATGGTTGCTGCCGCTGACGCGGGGCGAACCGGTCATCACGCAGCGGCACAGCGCCGGAGGGGCGGTACGCGCCTATCTGGAACAACTCGATGCCGTGACATCCCTGATGGTTCCCATCCTCATAGAAGGGCGCCACTGGGGGCTGATCGGCTTCGACGATCGCGAGCGCCAGCGTGACTGGGAGGCGGATGACGTCAAGCTGCTCTCGACGCTGACGCAGATGGTGGGCTCGGCCATCACGCGCGAACGCTTCCGCGAGCAGGCGCAGCAGCGCGAGCGCTTGCTGCAGGCCGTCACCAGCTGCGCGGCGCAGATCGGCACCGCATCGGAACTGCGCCCGGCCATTACCAGTTCACTGGCCATCCTGGCGCAGGCGCTCGAGGCCGATCGCATGCTGCTCATGGAGGTATTCGGCGAAACCGCGGAGGCGTCGCTGCCGCGGATGCTGCTGCGCAATTTCTGGCATGGGCCGGACACGCCGTTGCGGATCGCGCAGATTGCGCAGACCACTTCGCTGGCGCCGGATCCGGATGTGGCCGCCTGGATGGCGCCGTTGAAGCGCGGCGTCGCGGTCGATGGCCAGCTCTCCACGGCGTGCGGCGGGGTCAAGGATCTGTTGGCGCGACTGCAGGCGCAGTCGGTGCTGCTGGTTCCGATCATGGTCGGCACACGCTACTGGGGTCATATCGGCCTTGATGTGTGCAGTCGCGAGCGCCTCTGGACCAGTGCCGAGGTCGATGTGCTGCGGCTGCTGGCCGACCTGATCGGCACCGCGATCATGCGCGAGCGTTACCTGGCAGAGCTGGCACGCGCGGATCTGATCATCCAGAAGAGTCCCACGATTCTCTATCGGCTGCGCGGCGAGGCGGCGCTGCCAATGATCTACGTGTCGAAGAACATCGACCGCACCGGCTACGCCCAGGAGCAGTTGATCGCGAACCCTTCGCTGTACCGCTCGCTGATCCATCCGGACGACCGCGCCCGCCACAATCTGGCCATGGAGCACCTGCTGCAGTGGAATGCGCCGGCCTCGAGCATGGAGCTGCGGCTGCTGACCAGCGATGGCACCGTGCGCTGGTTCGAGAACTGCTACACACCGGTTCGGGATGAAGCCAACCGGCTGACTGAAATCGAAGGCATTCTGATCGACATCAGCGAGCGCAAGGCGGCCGAGGCGCGGATCGCAAATCTCGCTCGCACCGATGTGCTCACGGGTCTTGCCAACCGCATGACCTTCAGTGACCACCTGCGCCAGGCCTTCGCGGCCGCGCAGCGCGGCTCACGGGCATTCGCGGTGCTGTACCTGGACCTGGACCGCTTCAAGGAAGTCAACGACACCCTGGGCCATCACGCGGGCGACCGCCTGCTGCAGGAAGTGGGGCGGCGCCTGCGCGACGTAACACGCGAAGTCGATCTGGTAGCGCGGCTCGGGGGCGATGAATTCGCCATCGTCCAGGGCGGCATCGACGACTCCGCCGCCGCCGGCACGCTGGCCGAGAAGCTGATCGAAGTGGTCTCGGCCCCGTACGCTTTCGACGGCAACGATCTGCGCATCGGCGTCAGCATTGGCATCTCGCTCTACGAGGGTAGCGTCGGCAGTCCCGATGCGCTGCTGATGCAGGCCGATCAGGCGCTGTATCGCGCCAAGCATGCGGGACGGGGGCAATACCGCTTCCATTCCGATGAGATCGACCATGAAGTGCGGGCCCACATGATGCTGGCCGAGGACCTGCGCAATGCGCTGGCGCGTCATGAACTGGAAATGCGCTATCAGCCGCAGGTCGAGCTGGCGACCGGCAAGATCGTCGGCATGGAAGGGCTGCTGCGCTGGAATCATCCGACCCGCGGCCTGCTGCTGCCGGAGGATTTCCTGCCGATCGCCGAGAAGTACAGCCTCATGCCGCAACTGGGCCGCTGGGCCATGGATACCGCCTGCCGACAGATGTCGCTGTGGCGCGCGGCGGGTATGCAGGTCCCGGTGGTCGCGATCAACGTCGCGCTGGCGCAGATCAAGATGGGACGCGAGTTCGTGCGCGACGTGATGGACAGCATAACGCGCTGGGGACTCAAGCCCAGCGATGTCGAGATCGACGTGACCGAGTTCGTGCTGGCGCGCTCAACGCTGGCGCAGAGCAATGTGCTCGATCAGCTGCGTCGCGTGGGCGTGGGCATCGCCATCGATAATTTCGGCTCGCAGTATTCCTCGCTCGACTACCTGCGCACTTATCGCGTCAGTCGCCTCAAGATCGCGCGCGGCATGATCGCGGCAGCCGATGCGGAGCCTGGCGGCGTCGCGATGGTGCGGGCCATCCTGAGCCTTGCCGGGGAACTGGGTATCAACGTGGTGGCCGAGGGTGTGGAAACCGACACGCAGCGCAAGCTGCTGGTGCAGGCCAGTGCCCAGGCGCAGGGCCAGGGCTTCTTCTACAGCCGCGCGGTGCCGGCCGATGAGACGATGCCGATGCTGCGAACCGGCATCGTTACGCCCGAAGAAGAGCGCCAGCGTGACGCCGCCGCCGCCGCCGGCGACGGCAACGCCAGCAAGCGCGCCGCGGCCAGCTGATCGTCGAGCGCCGCCGGGCTGCTATCAGAGCGGTCTTCGCGGCATAATGTTCAGATGTGGATCGTCAGGCTGGCGCTTCGGCGCCCCTACACCTTTATCGTCCTGGCGATGCTGATCGTTCTGTTCGGTGTATTCAGCATCCTGCGCACGCCGACCGACATCTTTCCGAACATCAATATCCCGGTCATCAGCGCAAACTGGTCGTACACCGGGCTGCCACCCGAGGACCTGGCCAACCGCGTCGTCGCCAATGCCGAGCGCTACGCGCAGACCACGGTCAACGATGTCGAGCACTCCGAATCGCAATCGCTGTCGGGCATATCGATCGTCAAGTACTTCTTCCAGCCCAATGTCAATGAGGAGATGGCGTACGCCCAGATCACGGCCGTGTCGCAGACACTGCTGCGGCAGGCGCCGCCGGGCACCACGCCGCCGTTCATCCTGGCCTACAACGCCTCGACGGTGCCGATCCTGCAGCTGGCGCTCTCCAGTGCCACGCTGTCGGAATCGCAGATCTTCGACATGGCCAACACCATCGTGCGCCCGGGCCTGGCGACCGTCGCCGGTGCGTCGCTGCCCTATCCCTACGGCGGCAAGCAGCGCCAGATCACGGTCGACATCGATCCGGAGGCGCTGCGCGCCAGGGGGCTCGGCGCCGCGGACGTCAGCAACGCCATCGGCTCCCAGAATCTGATCATCCCGGCCGGCACGGAAAAAATCGGCGATATCGAATACAACGTCAAACTCAACTCCAGCCCGCTGCAGGCCTCCGAGCTCAACAACATACCGATCCGTGATGTCAACGGCACGGTGGTGTTCGTGCGCGATGTGGCCAATGTGCACGATGGCAATAGTCCGCAGACCAACCTCGTTCGCCTCGACGGCCGGCATGCGGTGCTGATGTCGGTGCTCAAGACCGGCAGCGCCTCGACGCTTGAGATCGTCGCGAGCATCAAGCGGCTGCTGCCGGCACTGCGCGCGCAGGTGCCGGAGGCGCTGAAGATCGATGCGACCTCCGACCAGTCGATCTTCGTGCGCGGCGCAATCAGTGGCGTGGTTCGCGAAGGCGTCATTGCCGCGGCGCTGACCGGGCTGATGATTCTGCTTTTCCTGGGTTCGTGGCGCAGCACGCTGATCATCACCATCTCGATTCCGCTCTCGGTGCTGGCCTCGATCATCTGCCTCTCGGCGATCGGCGAGACCATCAACCTGATGACACTGGGCGGCCTGGCGCTCGCGGTGGGCATCCTGGTGGACGATGCGACCGTGGCCATCGAGAACATCAATTGGCATCTCGAGCAGGGTAAGGAGGTCGAGCCCGCCATCCTCGACGGCGCGCATCAGATCGCGGTGCCGGCCCTGGTCTCGACCCTGTGCATCTGCGTGGTATTCGTGCCGATGTTCCTGCTGACCGGCGTATCGAAGTTTCTGTTCGTGCCGCTGGCCGAAGCGGTGGTGTTCGCCATGCTGGCCTCCTACCTGCTGTCGCGAACGCTGGTGCCGACGCTGGCCAAGTACTGGCTGCAGCGGCACGCCGAACACCCCGCAGAACCGCGCGGGCTGTCCGGACGTTTCCAGCGCGGCTTCGAACGTCGCTTTGCGACCCTGCGCAACAATTACCGCGACATGCTGGCCGCGGGACTGCATCACGGCCTGGCGTTCATCGTCGCCTTCATGGTCATAGGCTCCACGGCATTTCTGCTGCTGCCATGGCTGGGGCGCGACTTCTTTCCCACGGTCGATGCGGGGCAGGTGCGGCTGCATCTGCGCGCTCGCAGCGGTACCCGCATCGAGCAGACCGCGATGCTGGTGGACCAGGTCGAGCAGCGGATCCGCAACACCATTCCCGCCGGCGAACTCGACACGCTGGTCGATAACATCGGCGTTCCCTACAGCGGCATCAATCTTTCCTACAGCACCTCGGCGCCGATCGGACCGGGCGATGCCGACATCATGATTTCGCTGCACGCGGAGCACCACCATCCGACCGCTGGTTACGTGCGCGCGCTGCGTGCGCGGCTGCACGATGAATTTCCATCCACCACTTTTTCCTTCCTGTCATCGGACATCGTCAGCCAGATCCTGAACTTCGGGCTGCCATCGCCGTTCGACGTGCAGGTGGTGGGTTTCAACCTTGCCGACAACCGCAATTTCGCCAATGCGCTGCTGGCGAAACTGCGCAAGATCCCCGGTGCGGTGGATCTGCGCATCCAGCAGGCCTTTGATTATCCGGAGGTGCATGTCGCGGTCGATCGCGTCAACGCCGCGCAGCTCGGCTTCACGCAACAGGATGTGGCGACCAACCTGCTGATCTCGCTCTCGGGCAGCCAGCAGACCGCGCCCTCATTCTGGGTCGATCCCAAGACCGGCATCGAATACAGCGTTGCGACCCAGGCACCGCAATACCGGCTGACATCCCTGCAGGATCTGGCGGTGACGCCGGTGACCAAGGGTACCGGCGGCCAGCAGCAGCTGCTGGCGAATCTTGCGACCATCGATCGGGGTGTCGGCCAGGGCGTGGTCAGCCACTACAATGCGGTCCCGGTGATCGACATCTACGGCTCGGTCGATGGCACCGATCTGGGTACGGTGGGCGATGCCGTACACTCACAGGTCGATGCCGTGCGCCATGAACTGCCGCGCGGCAGCGAACTGAAAGTACGCGGACAGACCGAGACCATGCGAACCTCATTCAATGGCCTGGGCTTCGGCATGATCGGTGCGATTCTGCTGATCTACCTGCTGATCGTCGTCAACTTCCAAAGCTGGCTCGATCCGCTCATCATCATCAGTGCGCTGCCCGCAGCGTTGGCCGGCATGGTGTGGATGTTGTTCGTGACGCATACGACGATCAGTGTGCCGGCCCTGATCGGGGCCATCATGTGCATGGGCGTTGCCACGGCCAATAGCATCCTGGTCGTCAGCTTTGCGCGCGAGCGCATGGACCAGGGACTGAGCGCCGCGGCGGCCGCGCTCGAGGCGGGATTCGTGCGTTTTCGGCCGGTGCTCATGACGGCGCTGGCGATGATCATCGGCATGTTGCCGATGTCGCTCGGACTCGGAGAGGGCGGCGAGCAGAACGCCCCGCTGGGCCGTGCCGTGATCGGCGGCCTGCTGTTCGCCACCTTCGCGACGCTGCTGTTCGTGCCGGTAGTGTTCTCGGTCATTCACGCGCGATTCACGCCGGGCGCGCACGCGGGTGCGCCGGAGCCAGCACCGGCATGAGCGTGCCCCCGGAACATGCGGATCAGACGCGGCGCCTCAAGCGATTGGCGCTCTATGCGTTGATCGTCGCGCTCATCGTGGCGGCCTGGGGCATCTTCACGCGCCTGCAGGCGCGCAACGCCCTGGCACGCGGTACAGCCGCAGCCGCGGAGCAATTCGTGAACGTGGTCAAGGCCCATCGCAGCGAGGGCGATAACGAGCTGGTGCTGCCCGGGGATGTGCAGCCGCACACCGACGCGCCGATCTATGCGCGCACCAGCGGCTATCTCAAGCGCTGGTACGCGGACATCGGCAAGCCCGTCAAGGCCGGGGAGCTGCTCGCGGAAATCGAGACACCGGAGGTCGATGCGCAGTTCCGGCAGGCCAAGGCGGATCTGGCCACCGCGGAGGCTAATAATCATCTGGCGCAGACCACTGCCGCCCGTTATCAGGAACTGCGCAAGACCGGGCTGGTCGCCGCGCAGGATGTGGATAACGCCCAGGGCGATGCCGATGCCAAGACCGCCCAGCTGGAATCCGCACGCCAGAACCTGCAGCGCCTGGCACAACTGGAAGCCTTCAATCGAATCACCGCGCCCTTCGACGGTGTCGTGACTGCGCGTCGGGTGGATGTGGGATCGCTGATCAACCAGGGCAACACCAGTGGCCAGGAGCTGTTCCACCTGACCGCCACCAGCAAGCTGCGCGTCTACGTGCAGGTGCCGCAGGTGTATGTCACCCTGATCGAGCCGGGGGCCACCGCGGAGCTCATTTTTCCGGAGCGTCCCGATCGGCGCTTTCCGGCCAGGATCGTCAGCACGGCGCGCTCGATCGATGCCACGACCCGGACCTTGCTGACCGAGCTCGAGGCCGACAATGCCAAGGGTGAACTGCTGTCAGGCTCTTTTGCGCAGGTGCACCTGGCCATGCCGGCCGGCATGGCCAGCCTGAGGCTGCCTTCCAACACGCTGCTGTTTCGTGCCGATGGACTGCACGTGGCCACGGTCGATGCCAACAATCAGGTGCACCTCAACACGGTACGAGTCGGGCGGGATTTCGGCAGCGAGATCGAGATTCTCAGTGGTATTTCGGAGGAGGACCGGGTCATCATCAACCCGGCCGATTCGCTGCTGGCCGGGACCACGGTACGAGTGGCGACCGCCGCCAACTAACAGGCTTTCGCCGCTCAGCTGCCGGCCTTGAACTCGGCCGCGAAGACGCGCCCAAACGCCTCGTTGAACAGATGCGGCAGTTCGCCCGCACTGGTTTCCGTGATGCTCAGAAAGCGTTCGCGCAGCGCTGCCAGCGCGACATCCCCGGTTGCTGCCTGCGCGCCGGCTGGTGCCAGTGTCTTGGGATCCAGCCGCGCCAGAAATTCGAGCAGCGCGGTGCGCATCGCACGCGCGGCCGCCTGATCGTGCCGGCGCGTGCTCGCGAGCGTCTCGCGCAGCCACTGCACGGCATCGAGCTTGTGAGAGTCGTGTCCCTGCAGCAGACGCAGCAGCAGATCCTCCACCGGCAGTCCGGTCAGCCCGATGCGCTGCGGATCCTCGCGGCCCACTTCGATCTGCTGCTGATCGCGCATGTCGCGCTGCGCGAGTGCCAGCCCTTTGAGTCCGACCAGTGCTTCGCGCAGCATGAGGCCAGCCAGGTGCAGCAGTCGTGCCTGCGCTTCGGGAGCGAATGCGCTGGCATCGATGCCGGCGCCGCGGCAGAAGGCTTCGATGGCGGTGGCGGCATCGACCGGGCGCTCAGTGCGCTCAGTGCGCTCAGTGCGCTCGGTACGCGCCGCACTCAAGGCCTGGGCGCGCGGCGGCGTACGCAGGCGCTCACTCTGGTCAAATGCCAGCAGCGCCGGATCCTCGGTGAGCGGCTTGAGGTTGCCACTGGGGCTGGTGTCGGGGCGCAGCAGGTCGCCCATGCTGAAATCGGAACCTAAATCGGAGCGCGAGCCCGTGGAGGACCCGCTGCCAGCAGCTGACTTGACCGGGAAGACCGCGCTCGCCTCCGAGGATTGGGTGCCTTCCTCATCGATTTCCACGGCGATCTGGTAGGAGCCCAGCCGCAGCAGGTCTCCGTCCTGCAGCACGTAGCTGCCGCGCCGGCCCAGCGCCTCGGGGCGATCGTTGATGAATATGCCGTTGGAGCTGGTATCGATGAGATGATAGGAGCCGTCGCGAAATTTCACGCGCGCGTGATGGGCCGAGAGATAGCGATTCGGGTCGGGCAGCACCCAGTCGTTATCATGCGCGCGGCCGATGGTCCCGCCGCCCACCCCGATGACGATACACTCGCGCGATCCGAGGGATGCGTGCTGCTCGCTGAGAACGGTGAGCTTCAGGGCCATCTTGGCAACCCACACATGGTCTACCCGGACATATAATACTGCGGCAGAGGCACCCACAGACCATGGCATCTAACCACATATACAAGGTTATCTTCGTGAACCAGGGTAAGGTTTACGAGGTCTACGCCCGCAAGATCAGCCACGGATCGCTGTTCGGCTTCGTCGAGATCGAGGAATTGGTGTTTGGCGAGCGCTCCTCGGTGGTGGTCGATCCGAGCGAAGAGCGGCTAAAGGCCGAGTTTTCGGGCGTCACACGCACCTACCTGCCGCTGCAGTCGGTGATCCGCATCGATGAGGTGCGCAAGCAGGGGGTTGCCAAGATCCTGCCGCTCGAGGGCAGTAATGTGGCGCAGTTTCCGATGCCGCTGCTGCCGCCCTCGGCAAGCGATCCGGGGTCAAAGAAAACTTGATGCTGACGCTACCTGGTTCCCAGGCGCTGTCCCATTTCCGAATCGAACGACTGCTGGCGCGCCTGAAGGCCTGCGAGCGGGGCGTCACGGCCGTCAGTGCACAGTACCTGCACTTTGCGCAGTGCCAGCGGGAGCTCAAAGCGCAGGAACTCGCGCGCCTGGGGCAGTTGCTCGATGACGGCGGTGTCGTGGCCATGATGCCGCCCGCCAGCGATCGAAGCGCGGAGTGGTGGCAGCTCGTGGTGCCGCGCCCGGGAACCATCTCGCCATGGTCGAGCAAGGCCACGGAGATAGCGCGCGTGTGCGGCCTGACGGCGGTGTCGCGCCTCGAGCGCGGCACCCTCTATCGGCTGGCACTCAGCACGCCGGTGACGCCCGAGCGCCGTGCCAGCCTCGCAGCGCTGCTGCATGACCGCATGACCGAAGCGGTGTTCGACGATCCATCGGATGCAGCGCGGCTGTTCGTGCCGGAGACGGAGCGACCGTTGCGCACCGTTTCGCTGCGCGCAGGTCCTGGCGCGCTCGAGGATGCCAATCGGGAACTGGGCCTGGCGCTCAGCGCCGATGAGATCGACTACCTGTTCGTGACCTTCACCAGGCTGGGACGCGATCCGAGCGATGTCGAACTGATGATGTTCGCGCAGGCCAATTCCGAGCACTGCCGTCACAAGATATTCAACGCCAAATTCATCATCGACGGCGTCGAACAGCAAAAATCGCTGTTCGAGATGATCCGCAACACGCATGCACGGGCGCCGGCGGGGGTGCTGTCGGCGTATCGGGACAATGCAGCCGTGATGGTTGGCAACCAGGGCACGCGCTGGTTTCCCGATCCGGACAGCGGCATCTATCGCGGCAGCGATGAATGGATCGACATTCTCATGAAGGTCGAGACGCATAATCATCCGACTGCGATCTCGCCGTTCCCGGGCGCCGCCACCGGTTCGGGCGGGGAGATCAGGGACGAAGCGGCCACGGGCCGCGGGGCCAAGCCGAAAGCCGGGCTCACCGGTTTTGCGGTCTCGCATCTGCGCATCCCGGGCTTCGAGCAGCCCTGGGAGCACGGCATCGGCAAGCCCGCGCGCATCGCCTCGGCGCTGGAGATCATGCTCGAAGGGCCGATCGGGGCCGCCGCCTTCAACAACGAGTTCGGACGGCCGGGCATCTGCGGTTTCTTTCGAACACTGGAACTGGCATTACCCGGCGATGCCGCGGACAGCGTGCGTGGCTACCACAAACCCATCATGCTCGCCGGCGGGCTCGGCAATGTGCGCCGCGGCCATGTCGAGAAGAGCGAGGTGTCGGTCGGCGCGCCGCTGGTGGTGCTGGGCGGACCTGCCATGCTGATCGGACTGGGTGGCGGCGCGGCTTCATCGATGGGCAGCGGCAGCTCGAGCGCCGAACTTGATTTCGCATCGGTGCAGCGTGCCAATGCCGAGATGCAGCGGCGCGCGCAGGAAGTCATCGATCGCTGCTGGGCCATGGGCGAGCTCAATCCCATCGAGCTCATTCACGACGTGGGCGCCGGTGGGCTGTCGAACGCGGTGCCCGAGGCGGTCGCCCACAGTCAGCGCGGTGCCCGCATCGATCTGCGTGCGGTGCCCAGCGCCGAGCCCGGTATGTCGCCGCTCGAGCTGTGGTGCAACGAGGCGCAGGAGCGTTTCGTCCTGACCCTCACGCCGAGCGGCCTGACGCGTTTTCGCGCCATCGCGCAGCGCGAACGCTGTCCCTATGCGGTGATCGGGCAGATCACCGACGACGGCGAGCTGATCGTCCGCGATTCGAAATCCGGCAACGAGCCGGTGCACATGCCGATCGATGCGCTGCTTGGCAAGCTGCCGCAAATGCGTCGCGACGTGCGCAGCCGGCCCCCTGTCCGGAGTGCCATCGATTGCGGCCAGGTCGATGTGCGCGAGGCGCTCTATCGGGTGCTGCGTCTGCCTGCCGTGGCCGACAAGACTTTCCTGATCACCATCGGCGATCGCAGTGTCGGCGGGCAGATCAGCCGCGATCAACTGGTCGGCCCCTGGCAGGTCGCGGTGGGCGATGCGGCCGTCACCCTGGCCGACTACCACCATCTGCGCGGCGAGGCGATGGCGGTGGGTGAGCGTACCCCGGTGGCGCTGCTGGACGCGGCGGCCGCGGCGAGGCTGGCCGTTACGGAAGCCATCACCAATATCCTGGCAGCCGATGTCGCCGCGTTGCGCGATGTGCGGTTGTCGGCCAACTGGATGGCGGCCTGCGGCGTTGATGGCGAGGATGCGGCGCTCTACGAAGCCGTGCGCGTCGTGGGTGAGGAATTCTGCCCGCGTCTCGGGCTTGCGATCCCGGTGGGCAAGGACTCGCTGTCGATGCGCACGGCATGGCGGGAGCAGGGCCTGGAGAAGTCCGTCACCGCGCCGGTGTCGCTGATTGTCTCCGCTTTTGCGCCGGTGCAGAACGTGCGGCGCACCTGGACTCCGGTGCTGCAACTGGATCGCGGCGACAGCTCACTGCTGCTGATCGATCTGGCGCGCGGACGCCACCGGCTGGGCATGAGCGCACTGGCGCAGGTGTATGGCGCTGTCGGCGGCCCGCCAGCCGACATGGATGACCCCGAGCTGCTGCGCGCGTTTGCGGCCGTGCTCACCGAATTGCGTGCCGAGGAGCTGGTGCTGGCCTATCACGACCGCTCGGATGGCGGCCTGATCGTCACGCTCATCGAAATGGCCTTTGCCGGCCGCTGCGGACTCGATGTGCAGCTTGAGAGCGCGGGCCATTCGCCGGCGGCGCAATTGTTCGCCGAGGAGCCGGGCGCGGTGCTGCAGGTGCGGCAGGCCGATTGCGCGGCGGTGCTCGCGCGCTTTGCCGCCCATGGCCTGGGCGACTGCGCGCGCATCATCGGCGCGCCGCTGGCGGCGCGCCGTGTACGCATCCGGGCCGGCGACACCGCGCTCGATGAGTCATGGCTGGATCTGCGGCGTGCCTGGTCGGAAACCTCCTGGCAGATGCGCCGCCTGCGCGACGATCCGGACTGCGCGGACGAGGAATTCGCGACCATGCTGGATGAAGAGGATCCGGGACTTTCCCAGCAGCTGAGTTTCGATCCCGGCGAGGATGTGGCAGCACCCATGATCGCGCTCGGTGCGCGCCCACGGGTCGCGGTGCTGCGTGAACAGGGTGTCAACAGTCACTACGAGATGGCAGCGGTGCTCGATCGCGCGGGCTTCGAAGCCCACGATGTGCACATGTCGGATCTGCTCGGTGGCGCGCGCGACCTGTCCGGCTTTCGCGGGCTCATCGCCTGCGGCGGTTTCTCGTACGGCGATGTGCTCGGCGCAGGCCGCGGCTGGGCGCGTTCGATCCTGTTTCACGAGCGCACGCGGCTGGATTTCGAGCGCTTCTTCCATCGGACCGACACCTTCTCGCTCGGTGTCTGCAACGGCTGCCAGATGTTTGCGGTGCTCAAAGAGCTGATTCCCGGCGCGCAGCACTGGCCGCGCTTCCAGCGCAATCGCTCCGAGCAGTTCGAGGGACGCGCCAGCCTGGTGGAGATCCTGGACTCGCCCTCGCTGCTGCTCGCCGGCATGCGCGGCTCGCGCCTGCCGGTGGCGGTGGCGCACGGGGAGGGCCGGGCGCAGTTCGACAGCGAGGCCGATCTGCAGCATTGCCTCAGGCATGGGCTGGTGTCGCTGCGCTACATCGACAATCGCGGCCAGCCGGCCCGGCGCTATCCGGCCAATCCCAATGGCGCCGAGCACGCCATCGCTGCGCTCACGACGGCGGATGGCCGCGTGACGGTGACCATGCCGCATCCCGAACGGGTATTTCGCACGGCGCAGAACTCCTGGCATCCGCACGGTGCAGGCGAGGACAGCGGCTGGATGCGCCTGTTCCGCAACGCCCGCGTCTGGATCGGTTAGCCGCGCCGACTAGCTGCCGGCGGAGTGCGCGCTCGGGCGCGTACGCACGACCAGCGCCTGCTGCAGGCGGGCCTTGCGCACATAGCACTGATAAAGCAGATCCTTGATCACTTCCAGCAGCAACGCTGCCTGGTCCTCATCGATCTCGGGCAGGCTCGGCGCAGGGTCGGCATCGGTTCCGAACAGCACCCGCTTGATGGGCGTGAACAGCGCCGCGTCCATCTCGGCCATATCGCGCACGGTGTTGAGTTCATCGAACACGCGCAGTTTTCCCGATTCGCCCAGGTCCGCGAATACCGCCTGCATGGTGCGGCGACACATCGAGGCAAAAGCATTGAAGATGCCGGCGGAGTAACACTGCAGCGTTTCGTTGAACAATGGTTCGATCTGCGGCGGCAGATCGGAATAGTTGAACTTCTCGGTCGGGCGTTCTACTTCGATCAGTTGCGAGGACAATTCGATGCGCTCGGCGCCGTAGTTACGCGCGTGCGTACGCATGAAGATCGGGCAATAGCAGGCATCGCAGCGATAGATGATCCCGATCTGCTTCGGGCGGCTGGCCGACAACTCCTCGAACCGCGGCACGGCCATCGGCGTGATATGCGCGAACACCGAGCAATGCGGACAGGTCAGGGCGAGACTGGCCGCCTGTTCATCATGCAGCCGATCGTTGGTATCGATGTAGATCGACATGGCTCTTATTGAGTGGGGCTGTCGCGTCCGAGTGTAGCCCAACGCGGCTGCACAGGCATGTGCAGCCCGCAGGCGCGGTCGCGCCGCGGGCATGCGGGCCTGCCATTGACATAATTCGCCCGCCAGGACGCGCTCAGCGCGTGAGTTTTCGGTATTTGAGACGGTGCGGCTGCGCAGCCTCATCGCCGCGGCGCCGGCGCAGATCTTCGACGTAGTCCTGGTAGTTGCCCTCGAACCAGACCACCTCGGAGTTGCCCTCGAAGGCGAGAATGTGCGTGGCGATGCGATCCAGGAACCAGCGATCGTGCGAGATCACCACCGCGCAGCCCGGAAAATTCAGCAGCGCATCCTCGAGCGCGCGCAGTGTCTCGATGTCCAGGTCATTGGTGGGCTCATCGAGCAGCAGTACATTGCCGCCGGCGCGCAACACCTTGGCCAGGTGCACGCGGTTGCGTTCGCCTCCGGACAGATCGCCGATGAA
Organism: uncultured Gammaproteobacteria bacterium; assembly: GCA_963819195.1. Taxonomy (GTDB): domain Bacteria; phylum Pseudomonadota; class Gammaproteobacteria; order Steroidobacterales; family Steroidobacteraceae; genus FEN-1191. The sequence goes on along the minus strand of CAWFVL010000003.1, from coordinate 411,467 downwards.
CTGCTGCTGCTGCGTGCCCTTGAAGTTGAAACGGCCGACATAGCCGCGGGACGGGGTCTCGTAACCCTCGACGCGGATGATGTCCTGGCCGCCGGAGATTTCCTCCCAGACGGTCTTCTTGTCATCGAGGCTCTGACGCGATTGATCGACGTAGGCCAGTTTGACGGTGGGGCCGATGCGAATCGTCCCGGCATCGGGTTTCTCCGAGCCGGTCAGCAGGCGGAACAGGGTGGTCTTGCCGGCGCCGTTGGGGCCGATGATGCCGACGATGCCGCCCGGAGGCAGCTTGAAGTTGACGTTGTCCATGAGCAGCCGCTCGCCGTAGCCCTTGGACAGGCCTGTGACTTCGATGACGAGCTCGCCCAGGCGCGGTCCGGGCGGGATGTAGATTTCATTGGTTTCGTTGCGCTCCTGGAACTCCTTGGAAGCGAGTTCTTCGTAGCGCGCCAGCCGCGCCTTGCTCTTGGCGTGGCGGGCCTTGGGGTTGGTGCGCACCCACTCGAGCTCTCGCGCCAGCGTCTTGCGTAACGCCTGCTGCTCGCGCTCCTCGAGCGCGAGGCGCTTTTCCTTTTGCTCGAGCCAGGAGGAGTAGTTGCCCTGCCACGGAATGCCGTGACCGCGATCGAGCTCGAGGATCCACTTTGCCACGTTGTCGAGAAAGTAGCGGTCGTGCGTCACCGCCACCACGGTGCTCGGATATTCCTCCAGATAGCGCTCGAGCCAGGCCACGGACTCGGCATCCAGGTGGTTGGTGGGCTCATCGAGCAGCAGCATGTCCGGCTGCGACAGCAGCAGGCGGCACAGCGCTACGCGGCGCTTCTCGCCGCCCGACAGTTGCGCAATCTTCGCTTCCCACGCCGGCAGTCGCAGCGCATCGGCCGCAATTTCGAGCTTGCGCTCCAGTTCCCAGCCGCCCGCGGCGTCGATGGCATCCTGCAGCTTCGCCTGTTCCTCGAGCAGCTTGTTCATCTGCTCATCGTCCATGGGCTCGGCAAAGGCCTCGCTGATGCGATTGAACCGCTCCAGCTGCGCATAGGCCCCGCCGATGCCTTCCATGACGACGGTACGCACGTCATGCTCGGGATTGAGCTCGGGTTCCTGCGGCAGAAAGCCGACGCGGATGCCGGCCTGTGGCCGCGCTTCGCCGTCGATGTTGCTGTCCACGCCCGCCATGATTCGCAGCAGCGAGGATTTCCCCGAGCCGTTCAATCCCAGCACGCCGATCTTGGCGCCCGGAAAAAATGACAGGCTGATGTCGCGCAGGATGGTGCGCTTGGGCGGCACCACCTTGGACACGCGACTCATGGTGTAGATGTATTGCGCCATGCGCAGCGGAGCCTCGGCAGAAACAGGGGGCGCGCATTATCAATGAATGCGCCGCTACCGTGCTACTGCCGTGTGCTATCTTTGGGTCCGGTCCGGTCGCCCCAAACTCAAGCTCAAAGCGCAGCGTTGAACGCCAAAGACTCTGAGGTTGCAGTAGTGCTCGGCGAGCGGCTGGCCCGCTACGGGTTTGGCGACGGCCACCCTTTCGGCGCCGATCGCCACGCCGCATTCCTGCGGGAATTCCAGCAGCGCGGGCTCGACTCGCGGGTGCGGGTGCTCGAACCGCGCGATGCGCAGGTGGCCGAGCTGCAGCTGTTCCACACCCCCGAGCACGTCCGCTTCGTCATGGAACGCTCGCAGGCCGGCACCGGCATGCTGGACGGCGGCGATACGCCGGCGTTTCGCGGCGTGTTCGAAGCGGCCGCCTGTGTGGTCGGCGCCAGCCTGACCGCCACCGAGTGGATTCTCGATGGCAGCCACCGCCGGGCCTTCGTGCCCATCGGCGGGTTGCACCATGCCTCGCGCCGGCGCGCCGCCGGCTTCTGCGTGTTCAACGATTGCGGCGTCGTCATCGAGCAGCTGCTGCGCGGACGCGGTATGGCGCGAGTGGCCTATGTCGACATCGACGCGCATCACGGCGATGGCGTCTTCTACGGATTCGAGGACGATCCGGGCGTCATCTTTGCGGATCTGCACGAGAGTGGGCGCAGCCTCTATCCAGGCACCGGTGATGACAGCGAGATCGGCAAGGGCGATGCCGCCGGCACCAAGCTCAATGTGCCGTTGCCGGCCGGTGCGGGGGATGCGGAGTTCGCGGTCGTCTGGCCGCAGATGCTCGCGCATGTGGCGCGCTTCGAGCCGGAATTCTTCATTCTGCAGTGCGGCGCCGACAGCATCGCGGGCGATCCGATCACGCACCTGCAACTCACCACCGCCTGCCACGCGCGGGCCGCGGCCGACCTGTGCGCCCTGGCCGACCGCCTGGGGCACGGTCGGGTCCTCGGACTCGGCGGCGGCGGCTACGATCGCGGCAATCTCGCCCGGGCCTGGAGCGATGTGGTGGAGGGGCTGCTGCAGGGACGTGCGCCGGCTTAAGCGGGCTCGATCGGTTACAATTGCGGCCCTTCCAGCCACCATTCCGCCAGGAGAGGCAGCCCCCGCATGTTTTCGAGCCGAATGCGCATCAAGGATTTCGACCCGGAGTTGCAACGGGCGCTCGACGGCGAACGCGCGCGCCAGGAAGCCCATATCGAGCTGATCGCCTCCGAGAACTACACCAGCCCGCGGGTGCTCGAGGCGCAGGGCTCGGTACTCACCAACAAGTACGCGGAAGGCTATCCGGGAAAGCGCTACTACGGCGGCTGCGAGTTCGTCGACATCGCCGAGCAGCTGGCCATCGATCGCGCCAAGAAACTGTTCTCGGCGGACTTCGCCAATGTGCAGCCGCATTCGGGCTCGCAGGCGAACGCGGCGGTGTACCTGGCGCTGCTGTCACCGGGAGACACGATTGTCGGCATGAGCCTGGATCATGGCGGCCACCTCACCCACGGCGCCAAGGTCAATTTTTCCGGCAAGCTGTTCAAGGCGCATCAGTATGGCGTGCACCCGGATACCGGGCTGGTCAACTACGAGCAGATCGAATCGCTGGCGCGCGAGCATCGCCCGAAGATGATCGTGGCCGGCTTCTCGGCCTATTCGCGGGTGCTCGACTGGGCGCGGTTCCGCGCCATCGCCGATAGCGTCGGGGCGCTGCTGTTCGTCGACATGGCCCACGTGGCCGGCCTGGTTGCCACCGGTCACTATCCGAGCCCGGTGCCCTTTGCCGATGTCGTCACCACGACCACGCACAAGACGCTGCGCGGACCGCGCGGCGGCCTGATCCTCGCGCGTGCCAACGACGCCATCACCAAGAAGCTCAACTCGATGGTGTTCCCCGGTACGCAGGGCGGCCCGCTGATGCACGTCATCGCGGCCAAGGCCGTGGCGCTGCTCGAGGCGCTACAGCCGGAGTTCAAGCAATACCAGGGACAGGTGCTGGCCAACGCGCGGGCGATGGCAGCGGAGCTGGTGAACCGTGGCTTCAATATCGTTTCCGGCGGCACCGACAATCACCTGTTTCTGCTCAGCCTGGTCGGCCGGGAGATCACGGGCAAGGATGCCGATGCGGCGCTTGGCCATGCCCACATCACGGTCAACAAGAATGCGGTGCCGAACGATCCGCGTCCGCCGATGATCGCCAGCGGCCTGCGGCTGGGTACGCCGGCTTCGACCACGCGCGGCTTCAAGGAGCCTGAAATCACGCAAGTGGCCAACTGGATCGCCGATGTGCTCGATGCGAACGGTGCGGACGCCGTGGTAGCGCGCGTGCGCGGTGAAGTCGCGGAGCTGTGCCGGCGATTCCCCGTTTACGGCGACTGAACGGGTGCGGGGCAGTCGGTGCATTGTCCCTTCTGCGAACACATCGAAACCAAAGTGACCGACTCGCGGCTGACGGCCGATGGCCGTCAGATCCGCCGTCGGCGCGAGTGCCTGAGCTGCGGCGAGCGCTTCACCACCTTTGAGACTGCGGAGCTGCTGATGCCGCGAGTGGTCAAGAGCGACGGTAGCCGCGAGCCCTTCGACGAGCACAAGCTCTCCAGCGGCATGACCAAGGCGCTGGAGAAGCGGCCGGTGAGTTCGGAAGCCATCGAGGAGGCCGTCGGGCGCGTCTGTCACAAACTGCGGGTACTGGGCGAACGCGAGGTGCCGGCGCGTGTGATCGGTGAGCTCGTCATGGAGGAGCTGCGGCATCTCGACGAAGTGGCCTATGTGCGGTTCGCGTCGGTGTACCGCAGCTTCCAGGATGTGGAAGCCTTCCGCGAGGAGATCGAGCGATTGCGCCATCACCGCCGCCGCCGCGAAAGCAAGATCGAGCAGGATCAGCTGCCTTTGTTGCCCGGGCTCGAGGGCGCGGGGCGCAAGCCGAAATGAGGAGATTGTGGTGGGCGTGATTCGCGGGCTGCTCGATCGGATCGTGCTGCTGTGCGCGGTGGTGGCCGCGGGCTGCGTGCCGAGCTTCATCGCGCAGTATCGCCAGCGTGCCAGCGGCCGGCTCGATCAGGTGCTCGCCGACCTGGCGCCGTTCCAGCAGATCGCGGAGCGCGAGCATGGCGGCAGTCTCGCCGCGCTCATCCAGCACCATCTGCAGAGCAGCGATGCCACCTTCCACGGCGAGGGCGCGGCGCTGCAGAACATGGTCGATGCGGCGGATCGCCTGCGCGCGCTGCTGCAGGGCCTGGACACCGATCTCTATCATCAGTGCCTGTACCTGCTGCTGCATGGCGATGCAGGGCTCGCGCGCGCCACCTGGGCGTTGTTCGAGCCGGGGTTTTCGCTGACCCTGCAGGGAGCCATGTTCGCCTTAAGCCTGGGGGTCCTGCTGTGGTTGCTGTTCCTGGGCGTGTGGCATGGGGTGGCCTGGCTGCTGCGCCGCGGACAACACCGTGACGGTGGATATCGCGACGGTGGACATCGCGACGGCGCTGCCGCCGCCGACATGCGCGCGCGGCGGGCTTGAAGCGTATGGCGCGTCACGCCTTCGAGCGCCACTACGTCAATCGCATCGGCTGGCTGCGCGCGGCCGTGCTGGGCGCGAATGATGGCATCATCTCGGTCGCCAGCCTGCTGACCGGCGTGACGCAGACGCATGTCTCGGGCGGGCAGCTGCTGCAGATCGGCATCGCGGGACTGGTGGCCGGCGCCATGTCGATGGCCACCGGTGAGTACGTATCGGTGAGCTCGCAGGCCGACAGCGAGCGCTCGGATCTGGAGCGTGAGCGGCGCGAACTCGAGAACGATGAGGCCGCCGAACGCGCGGAGCTGGCGGGCATTTACGTGCAGCGCGGTCTGAAACCCGCGCTGGCACGCGAGGTGGCGGTGCAATTGATGGCTCACGACGCGCTCGGCGCGCACGCGCGCGATGAGCTGGGACTATCGACAATGGTGCGCGCGCGGCCGCTGGTGGCGGCCGGCGCCTCCGCGGCCAGTTTCGCCGTGGGCGCCTGCTGGCCGCTGCTGCTGCTGGTGCTGATGCCGCCCGCGGGGCGCGTGGTCGCCATCTTCCTGGGCTCGATCGTGGCGCTGTCGATACTCGGCGCACTGGCCGCGCGCGCCGGCGGCTCGGGCATGCTCAAGGGCGCGCTGCGCGTCAGCTTGTGGAGCGCCCTCGCCATGGCCGTGACCATGATCATCGGCTTCACTTATGGCGCGGTGACATGAGCGGCCGTCCCGACCGTGCCTCCGGAGCGCGCGCGGTGGCGCGCAAACTGGCATTGCAGGCAATCTATCGCTGGCAGCTCAACGTCTGCCCGTGGCAGGACCTGGTGCAGGAGTTCGCAGCCGATCCGGACATGCCGCGAGCCGACGGCGAGTACTTCCGCGTGCTCATCGAGGGCATCTGCGGCGCCCGCGATGCGCTCGATGCGGCACTCGCGCCGCTGATCGACCGCAGCCCCGCCGCGCTCGATCCGATCGAACACGCGCTGCTGCTGATCGGCGCGTTCGAGCTGCAGCAACGGCCGGAGGTGCCATATCGCGTGGTGATCAACGAGGCGGTGGGCCTGGCGCGGCGCTTTGGCGCCACCGACGGCCACAAGTTCGTCAACGGCGTGCTCGATCGCGCGGCAAGGCTCTGGCGCGCCGAGGAGCATTGACCGGGCGTATGGAGACGACCTCCGAGACTCAGCTCATCCGCCGGTTTTTTGCCGATCTCGGCGTGGCGCGTTCCGACGTGGTGCTGGGCATCGGCGATGATGCGGCGCTGCTGCGTGTGGCCGCCGGCAAGGACCTGGTGCTCACGACCGACGCGCTGGTCGAGGGCGTGCACTTCCTGCCGGAGGCACCCGCGCACTCGCTGGGTCACCGCGTCCTGGCCGTCAACTTAAGCGACATCGCTGCCATGGGGGCCACGCCTGCCTGGGCGTTGCTGGCGCTGAATCTGCCGCGGGCCGACCAGGCCTGGCTGCGCCACTTTGCCTCAGGTTTTGGGGAACTCGCGCGCGCGCACGATGTAGCGCTGGTCGGCGGCAACATCAGCCGCGGCCCGCTGTCGCTGACGGTGGCCATGGCCGGCACCGTGCCGAGCGGGCAGGGGCTGCGGCGTGATCGCGCCCGACCGGGCGATGCGCTCTATGTCAGCGGCACGGTGGGCGATGCCTCGGCGTGGCTCAAGTGCGGCCGGGGGGAACTGAAGGTCAGCGCGCGCGCGGCGCAGTTTCTGCAACAGCGATTCGAGTACCCCACGCCGCGCATGGCTTTGGGCGCAGGGCTGCTGGGGCTGGCCAGTGCCTGCATCGATGTGTCCGACGGGCTGTACGCCGATGCACAACGGCTGCTGCTGGCATCCGGCTGCGGCGCGCAGATCGAGCTCTCGCAGCTGCCGGTGTCCTGGGCGCTGCGCGAGGCTCTGGGCGATCGGGCCTGGCAGCAGGCGCTCGAGGGCGGCGAGGACTACGAGCTGTGCTTCACCGCGCCTGCGGCCCAGCAGGCCGCGATCGCGGCAATGGCGGCCCAGACGGGCACGCCGATCGCGCAAATCGGGCGGATCCGGGACGGTTCCGCGATCGAACTTGTCCTGAATAAGTCGGTGATGCAGTTCTCGCCTTTGGGCTTTGACCACTTCCGCCCCTGACAATTCCGGGGGCGCGAGGCGGATCACAGATCAGCCGCCATGCGCGCGCTTATTCTGCGCCCCAGCCTCCGGAGTCCCCGAGTCGATGGCATCTCTTTCATCGAACCAAGCAAACGCTCGCAACATTCCGGAACGCATCGGCAAGTACTTCATCATCAATGAAGTAGGCCGCGGCAGTACCGGTACGGTTTACCTGTCGCACGATCCGTACTACGGGCGTGACGTCGCCATCAAGGTCTACAACATCGATGCCGGCGGCGATGACGAGCACGCCCGCATCGCGCGCAAGATGTTCCTGTCCGAAGCGCACATGGTGGGCATGCTGCAGCACCCCAACATCCTGCCGATCTTCGATGCCGGCGAGGAAAACGGGCATTGCTACATCGTCACCGAACACGTGCATGGCGCGCGCACGCTGGCAGCCTATTGCCGTCCCGACAATCTGCTGCGGCTGGATGACGTGGTCGAAATTATGTTCAAGTGCGCCAAGGCGCTGCACTACGCGCATACGCGCGGCGTGATTCACCGCGATATCAAGCCCTCCAACATCATGCTCACGACCGACAGCGACGTGCGCATCATCGATTTTGGCATCGCGCTGGTGGCAGGTTCGGATATCTCGCGCATCGAAGGCATCGCGGGCTCTCCGAGCTACATGTCGCCCGAGCAGGTGCAGAGCCTGGACCTGACCAGTCGCTCAGACCTGTACTCGCTCGGCGCGGTCATGTACGAGTTGCTGACCGGCGTGCGGCCGTTCCGGGCCGGTAATCTCGCCAAGCTGTTGCACCAGATCGTCTATGCGACCCCGGCGCCGATTCATACGCTGCGCCCCGATGTTCCCGAGGAGATCGAGAACGTGGTGGCGGTGGCGCTGCAGAAGGAGCCTGAGCGGCGCTACGCCACGGGGCTGGATTTCGCCGCCGAGCTGACGCGCGTCCACCAGAAACTGCGCCAGAAAGAGTCGCGCATGGATCAGCAGGAGCAGTTCGGCCTGCTGCGGCGCCTGAAGTTCTTTCACGATTTTTCCCACGCTGAGATCTGGGAGGTCATGCGTGCGAGTCACTGGCAGGATTACGCCAGCGGCGATGAAATCGTCAAGGAAGGCGAGATGGACGACCGCTTCTACATCCTGGTGTCGGGCAACTGCGCGGTGGAGCGGCACAGCCAGTCCATCGGGCTGCTGTCCACCGGCGAATGCTTCGGTGAGACCAGCTACGTGCAGGGCGCCAAGCGGACCGCGACGATCCGGGCCGCCGACAGTGTCACGGTGCTCAAGGTGAGCTCAACCCTGCTCGAGCAGGTCTCGGCCTCCTGCCAGCTGCGCTTCAATCGCGTGTTCCTGCGGGCCCTGATCGGGCGCCTTCAGGGTCCGGACTCGCGCCGACCTTAAGGCTCAACTGCCCGCTAGTGCGATTCGTGCTCGTGCTCGTTGCCGCCGCGAGGCGCTTCGTGCGCCGCGGGCTCGTGGCCTGCTGGCGCCGGCGGCGCCGAATGCTGCTCGACATGAGGCGGTGCGCCGGACGGATGACCCGCCGCGGGCGCCGTCGGCCGCACTTCAGTGGTGTGCGTCGGCTCTACGGTGTGCGTGGGGGTTACGGTGTGCGCCGGCTCTACGGTGTGCGTGGGCGTCACGGTATGCGCAGGCGCCACCGGGTGCGACGGCGCCACGGTGTGCTGCACCATCGGACCTGCGCCCGCCGGGCCACCGGTGTGCGGGGCCACCGCGGCAGCCCCGCGCGCGTGCACGACTCCCGGGCCGGTGAAGCTGGCCGGGTGAGCGGTGGCGGCGATGGCCGGGGCACCGTGGTTGGCGTTGCTGTGCAGTGCCGGCTCGGCGCGCGCAGCCTCGGCGTGATGGACCTGCGCGCTCACGGGCGGCACATGTCGCTCCTGGGCGAAGGCGGCTTCCTGCGCGGTCGGCCGCGCCGCGATACCGCCGCTGCCGCCATTGAAACTGACCCGGTTGACGGTCACGTTGTTCACAACCGTGCGGTTGTAGACGTTAGTGATATGAACGCTTTCCGGGACGTTGTTGACTGAGCGGTTGTAGAAGAACGCGCCGCCGCGCCACTCACCGCCTTCGTAGCCACGGCCGCCATAGCCGAATCCGTAGTTCACGCCGCCGTAAAAGCCCACGTGAGGTCCCCAATAGCCTTCGTGCCAGAGATACGCGCCATCGCCCCAGCCCCAATATCCGGGCGTCCAGAGCAGCCCTGGCTGCGGCGCTTCGACCCACGTGCCCGGAACCCAGTAATAGTCCTCGCCGCCCCAGGCCCAGTAGCCCGGCGACCAGAGGAAGCCCGGGCCCGGCAGTGCCGGCTGTTCATAGACCGGTAGTTCAGGCGGGGCGACGTTGATCGACACACCAATCCCGATCTGGGCGGCAGCGGGTGTGCTGATCAGCAGTGCGGGAGCCAACAACAGGGTGGCCAACAGGAGCGCAAGGCGGAAACGCATGAGAGAACCTCCGTGTCCGGAACTCATCTTCAAGTTAAAGTTGGCGCGAATGCTGCGCCGCGATGGAGCGCGCGTCTGTCGGACAGACGCGCATCGCATTGGTTTGGATGACAGCAGCGCCGCGGTTGCGGAGGGCAAGCGCGGCGCTTACAGGTCTCAGCGCTGGCGTACCTTGCTGAGCAGCCTCAGGATTTCCATGTACAGCCACACCAGCGTGACCAGTAGCCCGAAGGCGCCGTACCACTCCATGTAGCGCGGGGCACCCTGGTTGACGCCGGTCTCGATCAGGTCGAAATCGAGCACCAGGTTCAGCGCTGCAAAGCCGACGATCACCAGCGAGATGCCGATGCTGAGCGGCGAGGCATCGTTCATGAAGGGCGTGGCGATGTGAAACAGGCCCAGCACCATCGTCACCAGGTAGAACAGCGCAATGGCCATCGTGCCGCCGATCACGATGGCCTTGAATCGCGCGGTGGCCTGGATCAGGCGGGCCTTGTAGGCAATCAGCAGCGCCGCGAGCACGCCGAAGGTCAGCGCCGTGGCCTGGATCGCGATGCCCGGATACTTCCGTTCCAGGATGGCCGACAGGCCGCCGAGCACCAGTCCCTCGAGGGCGGCGTATGGCAGTACCAGGTAGGGCGCAGTGGTGGGGCGGAAGCTGATGATCAGCGCCGCGATCAGTCCGCCGACCAAGCCGACGATCATCGGTACCGCGACCACGGCCGGATTGCCCGAGTCCATGAACTGTGACCAGGGATAAAGTGCCGCGGCCATGAGCACGATCAGCGCCAGGAACGACTTGTTGATGGTTCCCTGCAGCGTCATGCGCTCAGAGGCCAGCTCCGGTCGCGGCAGGCCGTTGAAAGTGCGGTCGTTGAGGCCGGGGTTGCCGGATTTGACGTTCATCAGATCATTCGCCATGACAGATAGCTCCTGAAAATAAATCGATCAGCCAGGCGCGACAGCGCTATCGCTGTCTTTATCCCGCTCGATCAGTGCGTAGGCGTTGTGGTTGTGAATGGATTCGAAATTCTCGCTCTCGACCACGTAGGCGGCGACGCGCTTCTCCTCGTTGAGGCGCAGCGCGACATCGCGCACCATGTCCTCGACGAACTTCGGATTGTCGTAGGCGCGCTCGGTGACGTACTTCTCGTCGGGGCGCTTGAGGATGCCCCAGAGCTCGCACGAGGCCTCGCTCTCGGCCATGTCGATCAGTTCCTCGATCCACATGTGCTCGCGCAGCCGTGTGCGGATGGTGATGTGGGAGCGCTGGTTGTGCGCACCGTAGTCGGAGATGTTCTTCGAGCACGGGCACAGGCTCGTGACCGGCACCACCACCTTGATCCAGATGTGCGCCTCGCCGTGGCAGATCTCGCCGATCAGGGACGCCTCGTAGTCCATGAAGCTTTCGACACCTGTGACGGGCGCGCGTTTCATGACGAAGTAGGGAAATGTCATTTCGATGTGGCCGGCCTCGGCGTTCAGCCGGGTGGTCATTTCAGAGAGCATCTCCTGGAACGAATCGACCGAGATCTCGCGTTCGCGGTGCAGGATCTCCACGAAGCGCGACATGTGCGTGCCCTTGAAGTTGTGCGGCAGGTTCACGTACATGTTGAAGGTCGCGATGGTGTGCTGCTCACCGGCCGAACGGTCCTTGACCCTGACCGGGTGGCGAATATCCTTGATGCCCACGCGATTGATGGGCAAACGCCGGGTGTCCGCCCGGGACTGCACGTCCTCGACGGAAATTACGCTGGCGCCTCGCGGCTTTACGGCCGTGCTCATGGTATCCCTGCTCCTGCAGCTAACTTGGAGGCGGCACGCGCCGGCTTCAAGGCCGGGACGTCGGCGCGCCAGCGGTCGATGGCCGCGGCGATGCTGACCGGGTCGAGGCCCGCGGCAGCCAGGCAGTCGTCGCGGCTGCCATGTTCGGTGAAGCGATCCGGGATGCCGATGTGCAGCCGAGGGATCGCCAGGCCCGCGGCATCCAGTGCCTCGGCGCAGGCGCTGCCGGCGCCGCCCGCGATGGTATTTTCCTCGAGCGTGACGATGCCCGTGTGGGTGGTGGCGATGGTGCGCAGCATCTCCAGGTCGAGCGGTTTGACGAAGCGCATGTTGACCACGGTGGCATCCAGCCGTTCGCCCAGCCACAGGGCAGGGCCCAGCATGGAACCGAAGGCCAGCAGGGCAAGCCCGCTTTGGCCGCGACGCCGAAGATCCGCGGTGCCCAGCGGTATGAGGCTGAACTCCTGGACGATCGGCGTGCCGGGACCGACGCCGCGCGGGTAACGGACCGCCGTCGGCGCATCCCACTGCGTGGCCGAGTAGAGCATCTGGCGGCACTCGTTTTCATCCCCGGGCGCCATCACGATCATGTTGGGAATGCAGCGCAGGTAGGTGAGGTCGTAGCTGCCATGGTGGGTGGCGCCATCGCTGCCGACAAAGCCGGCGCGATCGATCGCGAACAGCACCGGCAGGTTCTGCAACGCCACGTCGTGAATGAGCTGGTCGTAACCGCGCTGCAGGAAGGTCGAGTAGATCGCCACGACCGGACGCATGCCCTCGGCGGCCAGGCCTGCCGCGAAGGTCACGGCGTGCTGCTCGGCGATGGCGACATCGAAGTAACGGTCCGGATAGCGGCGCGAAAACTCGATCAGCGCCGAGCCTTCGCGCATCGCCGGGGTGATGCCGATGATGCGCGGGTCGCGTTCGGCGATGTCACACAGCCACTGGCCGAAAACCTGCGAGTAGCTCGGCGTCGAGGGCTTTTCCTTGCGGATGGTGCCGCTGACCGGATCGAAGGGGCCGGGGCCATGCCAGGTAATCGGATCGGCCTCGGCCGGCGCATAGCCCTTGCCCTTGGCAGTAACCACGTGCAGCAGCCGCGGGCCGTGAGCGGCGTGCATGGTGCGAAGCGCGCGCAGCAGCGCTTTCATGTCGTGACCGTCGATCGGCCCGACATAGTTGAATCCCATCTCCTCGAACAGCGTGCCCGGCAGCATCATGCCCTTGACGTGTTCTTCGGAGCGGCGCGCCAGGCGGCTGATGGTGGGCAGCTGCCGCAGCGCGCGGCGGCCGCTTTCGCGCAGCTGCGCGTACAGCGGACCGGAGATGACCCGCGCCAGGTAGTTCGACAGTGCGCCGACATTCTCGGAGATCGACATGTCGTTATCGTTCAGCACCACCAGCAGATCCACTGGCAGGCTGCCGGCGTGATTGAGGGCTTCGAAAGCCATGCCGGCGCTCATGGCGCCATCGCCGATGACCGCCACCGCCCGACGGCCCGTGCCCTGGCGTGCCGCGGCGATCGCCATGCCCAGCGCCGCCCCGATGGAGGTGCTCGAGTGACCGACGCCAAAGGCGTCATAGGGGCTTTCGGTCCGCACCGGGAAGGGCGCCAGGCCCTTGTACTGCTTGATGGTGTGCAGGCGGTCGCGGCGGCCCGTCAGGACTTTGTGGGGATAGGCCTGGTGGCCCACGTCCCAGACCAGGCGGTCGTCCGGGGTGTTAAAGACGTAGTGCAGCGCAATCGTCAGCTCCACCGTGCCCAGGCCCGCGGCAAAGTGGCCGCCGCGGGTGCTGACGGTATGGATCAGAAACTCGCGCAGCTCCGAGGCCAGGGCGACGAGCTTGGTTTCGGGCAGGGCCCGCAGATCCGATGGGCTTTCGAGGGTACCCAGGATCGGGTACTCGGGGGCGCGCTCTGACATGCTGCTATCGGCTCACTCCGCAGTCTCCGGCTCACCGCCGGCAAGGGGTTCAAATTCTTCCATGACGAGGCTCCCGCCGCGCTGCAACAGCAGCTGCACTTTCTGCTGCGCGGCGCTCAGGGCACCCTGGCACTCGCGTGTCAGGCGCACACCCTGCTCGAAGCTGGCCAATGCCGCATCGAGCGGCAGATCCCCGGATTCCAGTTGTGCGACCAGCGCCTCGAGCTGCGCGAGGGACTGCTCGAAGTTCGATGGCGGAATATTAGAGGTTTCGGGCGCTTCCGGCTTACCTGCCATTCAGCCACACTAGCACAACCTTCGCGGCCTCCGAACCGGAGGCGAACCCGTTGACGGACTCCGGCAATGCGCATAGATTGCGCCGCATTAGAATCAGTCTAAACTCTTTCACCCCGTGGAGGTAGCTGCCATGAAATTGAATGGATCCAAGACCGAGAAGAACCTCAAGGACGCCTTCGCCGGCGAGTCGCAGGCGAACCGTCGCTATCTCTATTTCGCGGCCAAGGCCGATGTCGAAGGCTTCAACGACGTCTCGGCGGTGTTTCGCTCCACGGCAGAGGGCGAGACCGGCCATGCTCACGGCCATCTCGAGTATCTCGAGGCCGTCGGTGATCCGGCCACTGGCCTGCCCATCGGCGAGACCAAGCTCAACCTGAAGGCCGCCATCGCGGGCGAGACGCACGAGTACTCCGATATGTACCCGGGCATGGCCAAGCAGGCGCGCGAGGAAGGCTTCGGCGAGATCGCCGATTGGTTCGAGACGCTGGCGAAGGCCGAGCGCTCGCATGCCAATCGCTTCCAGAAGGCGCTGGACAGCCTGTAACAGTCGCCCACCGACCCTGACAAGTGGCCGGCGCATCGAATGACGGGGGCCGCGAAGGCAGCCTCGAGGCCCCCGTCCGTCATCCGCTCAACTGGCGCGACCCCAGCTTCTACGACGAGGCGGCGCTGGATAAGGAGCTGACCCGGGTCTTTGATATCTGCCACGGCTGCCGCCGCTGCTTCAGCCTCTGCAATTCCTTCCCGACGCTGTTCAACGCCATCGACGAGTCATCGACGATGGAGCTCGACGGGGTCGACAAGTCGGTCTACTGGAAGGTCATCGAGCACTGTTATCTGTGCGACATGTGCTACATGACCAAGTGCCCTTACGTTCCCCCGCATCCCTGGAACGTGGACTTTCCGCACCTGATGCTGCGCGCCAAGGCGGTGAAGGCCTCGAAGGGCGAGCTTTCGCTCGGCCAGCGGATCCTGAGCTCGACCGATGCGGTGGGGCGCATCGCGGGCATTCCGGTGGTGGCGGAGATCGTGAACGCGGCCAATCGCTTTGGCCCTGCACGCAAGCTGCTGGATGCGACCCTGGGCGTCGATCCGCGGGCGCCGCTGCCACAGTTTCATTCAAGTTCGGCGCGAGCGCGGCTCAAGGATCGCCTGCGCACGGACCTGCCGCTGCAGCCGAGCGAGCAGACGCGCGGCAAAGTGGCCCTGTTTACGACCTGCTATGGCAACCGCAACGAGCCGGAACTGGCGCAGGACCTGGCCGCGGTGTTCGAGCACAACGGCATCGCCGTGACGCTGTTGCAGAAGGAGCGCTGCTGCGGCATGCCCAAACTGGAGCTCGGCGATCTGAAGTCGGTCGAGCAGTTCATGCAGACCAACGTCCCCGAGATGGTGCGGCTCATCGAGGCAGGATACGACGTGGTCGCGCCGATACCTTCCTGTGTACTCATGTTCAAGCAGGAGCTGCCGCTGATGTTTGCCGGCGACGCCCAGGTGCAGCGCGTCGCCCGGAGCATCTTCGATCCCTTCGAGTACCTGATGCTGCGGCATAAGGCGGGCCTCCTGCGCACCGATTTCAGCGGCCGCCTGGGCAAGGTGAGCTACCACGTGCCCTGTCACCTGCGGGTGCAGAACATCGGTCTCAAGACGCGCGACGTGCTGCGGCTGGTGCCGGACACGACCGTCGAGGTGATCGAGCGCTGTTCGGGTCACAATGGCACCTATGGTGTCAAAAGCGCCTATCGCGATGCCTCGATGAAGATCGCTCGCCCGGTGATCGAGCGGGTGCAGAACTCGGGCGCCGATTATTACGCCAGCGACTGTCCCATGGCCGGGCATCAGATCGAGAGCGGCCTATCGCCGTCGCGCGAGCCGACCCACCCGCTGAAGCTGCTGCGCATTGCATACGGCATTTGACGGCGCAGAGGTTATGCAGAAACTGACTCCCGCTGACCTGATGCCGCTCGAGCAGTACGCACGCGAGCGGCCGTCGCTGCGCGCGCACATGATCGAGCATCGCCGCCGCCGCCAGCTGCGGCTGGGCGGCAATTGCAGCTGGAGCTTTGAGGATCGCCGCACCGTGCAGTACCAGATCCAGGAGATGCTGCGCGCGGAGCGTATCTTCGAGCCGGCGGGCATCGCCGAGGAGCTCGAGGTCTACAACGCGCTGGTGCCGGACGGCAGCAATCTGAAAGCCACGCTGCTGATCGAATATCCCGATGCCGTCGAACGCGCCCAGCGCCTGACCGAGCTGCGCGGCTTCGAACGGCATTGCTGGATGCGCGTGGAGGGCTTCGATTCGGTGTACGGCATCGCCGATGAGGACCTGGAGCGCGAAAATGAAACCAAGACCTCGGCCGTGCATTTCCTGCGATTTGAATTCACCGCGCCGATGATCGAGCGTCTCAAGGCCGGTGGGGAACTGTCGGCGGGCGTGGATCTCCCCAGTTACAGCCACAGCGCCGAGCCGGTGCCCGAGACGCTGCGGCGTGCGCTGCAGGACGATTTCAACTAGCCTTGAAAGGCCCTACGGCGGCCCCATGCTTGCGGGATGAGCGAGCCAGTACATTCGGTCTGCCCGCACTGCGGGGCGATCAACCGTGTCGCGGCGGCGCGCCTCAGTGATGCGCCCAAGTGCGGCCAATGCCACGAGCCCCTGTTCGATGCGCACCCGGTGGAACTGACCACCGCGAAGTTCCGCACGCATGTGCAACGCAACGACATCCCGGTGCTGGTCGACTTCTGGGCGCCGTGGTGCGGGCCCTGCCGCGTCATGGCACCGCAGTTTGCCGAGGCCGCGGCCAAACTCGAACCGCACGTGCGGCTGGCGAAGGTCAACACGGAGGCCGAGCAGGGGCTGGCCGGCGAGTTCGGTATCCGCAGCATTCCCACCATGATTCTTTTCAAGGGCGGCCGCGAGATCGCGCGCCAGAGCGGCAGCATCGGCGCTGCCGACATCGTGCGCTGGACCCAGAGCCAACTTACTGCGGCGCGGTAATGAAGATGACCGACGCGGGGAGCTGGTTCGCCGGGTGCAGCGGTTCGAGCATTTCGATGAGGCGCAGCCGATGCCGCGCGAACAGCGCCACCCAGCTGCCGAGCGTGCGGAAGTACCAGGGCGCAGGATCCGTGAATGCCGCATCGAATCCCTGCCACGAGCCCGCGCGCCAGCCGTCGCGGTAGGGCTCCTCGCCGCAGGCGACCACCGGGTGCAGGGTCTGGATCACCAACGCGCCTCGCGGCGTGAGAAGTCCCGGTACCGCTTGCAGCAGGCCGTCCACCGACTCGTGACCGATCAGAGAGAAGTTACAGACCAGCAGGTCGGCGCGCACGGGAATGGCGCCCGCGGCGATCTCTTCATAGGAGGCCACGCGAAATTCCCCACCGCCTGCGGCCTGTGCCTGTTCGATAAGCGCAGGCACGGCATCCAGACCGAGCACGCGAATGCCGCTCTGGCTGAGCGTGCGCGCCAGCCAACCCTCACCGCAGCCGATGTCGATGACGGTGGAGGGTCCGCGGCTTACCACCGCATCGACGATGGCCTGATCGGTGACCAGCCGGCGGCTTTCGATCTGATGCTCGCGCACGGCGCTGGTCCAGGCAGCGGCGTTGGTGTGCCAGCTCGCAATGATCCGCTGGTCGTTGTTGGGCATGGGTTCACTCATGGCGGGCGGCGGCATTCTCATGGAAAAATGGGGACGCTGATGCTAAACCTGTGCCGGCCGACGCGTTCGGCAATCTGAAGGGGAATGTATTCGTGCCATCGTTCGATGCCGTGTCCAAAGTCGATTCGCATGAGCTCACCAACGCGGTGGACCAGGCGAACCGGGAACTCGATAAGCGCTATGACCTGCGCGGCACCGGTGCCCGATTCGAACTCGCAGACATGACCATCACGCAGTTTGCGGCCAGCGAATACCAGCTGGAGCAGACACTGGAGATCCTGCGGCTGCGGGCCGCGGCCCGCAGCATCGATCCGCGCTGCCTCGAAGTGGATGACGCGCAAGTGAATCTGGCCGGCGCCCGCCGCGACATCACGGTCAAGCAGGGCATCGAGCAGGCGCTTGCCAAGAAACTGGTGGCCGAGCTCAAGGCGGCCAAGCTCAAGGTGGATGCCCAGATCCAGGGCGATAAGCTGCGCGTGAACGGCAAAAAGCGTGACGATCTGCAGCTCGCGATGGCGCTGCTGCGCAAGGCGTCCACCGAGTTGCCGCTGCAGTTCGAGAATTTTCGCGATTGATGAAAATGCGTCTCCCGCCCGGGTAAACTGCGCGCTCTTATGGAGACCCGCGCATGTTCAACAGCAAACTACCCGGACGGGTGCGCCCGCGCGCATGCCTGCTGGCCGGAATCGGCCTGCTGGCGGGTCAGCTGATGGGCCACAGTGTGACAGCCGGCGCAGCTGACATGGAGGCCGCATCGCCGCCGCTGGGGTCGGGCATCGACACGCAGTACATCGATCACAATGTGCGCCCGCAGGATGACTTCTTCCGCTACGTCAATGGTGTCTGGCTCGACAACACCGAGATTCCTGCCGATAAGGGCCGCTACGGCTCCTTCGACAAGCTCAATGACGATTCGCTCGATAACCTGCGCGGGCTAATCGGGCAACTGCACGCCGGCGTGGATGACGCGGACCCGGACCAGCAGAAGATTGTCGATCTCTACGATACGTTCATGGACGAAGCCGCGCTCGAGAGGCTGGACGTCAAGCCGCTGGCGGCCGAGTTTGCGCGCATCGCGGCGCTCGAGAGCAAGCATGAAATTCCGGCGCTGATCGCGCACCTGAACCGTATCGGCGGCGGTGCCCCCTATGCGGGGTCCGTACACCAGGACGCGCACGACGCTACGAAATACTGCTTCGACCTGTCGCAGGGCGGCCTGGGGTTGCCCGATCGTGACTACTACCTGCAGGACGATGAACATCTGAAGCAGGCGCGCGCCAAGTACCGCGACCACGTGGAGGCGATGCTGCGCCTGGCAGGTGATCACGATGCGGCCCACGAGGCCGACAGCATCCTGGCGCTGGAGACCTCGCTCGCGAAAATCCAATGGACCAAGGTCGAGAATCGCGACCCGGTCAAGACTTACAACCCGGTCAAACTCGCGGAACTCGACGCCCTGGCGCCCGGCTATGACTGGAAGAGCTACCTGTCCGGGAGCGGCGTCACCGGCAAGATCGACTATATCGTCATCAGCCAGCCCAGCTACATCACTGCCTTCAATGCGCTGATTGCGAGCACGCCGCTGCCGGTGTGGCGTTCGTATTTCCGCTGGCGCCTGCTCAGTAGTTTCGCGCCGTTCCTGAGCAAAAAGTATGTCGATGAGTCTTTCGCCTTTTACGGCACGGCGCTGCGCGGCATCGCCCAGAATCGTCCGCGATGGAAGCGCGGCGTCGGACTGGTCGATGGCGTGGTCGGTGAGGGCCTGGGCCGCCTCTACGTCGGGAAGTATTTTCCGCCCGAATCCAAGCAGCGCATGGACGAACTGGTCGGCAACCTGCTGGCTGCCTATCGCGCCGAAATGCAGACCCTGGAATGGATGGGTCCCGAGACGCGAGCGAAGGCGTTGGACAAGCTCGCGCACTTCACCACCAAGATCGGCTACCCGCAGAAGTGGCGCGATTACAGCAAGCTGAAAATCGTCCGCGGTGATCTCGTGGGCAACGTGATGCGTTCCAATCAGTTCGACTTCAATCGCGACATCGCCAAGCTGGGCGAGCCCATCGATCGTGTCGAATGGCACATGACGCCGCAGACCGTAAACGCCTATTACAACCCGGAGATGAATGAGATCGTATTTCCGGCCGCGATCCTGCATCCGCCGTTCTTCAATCCGGCGGCCGACGACGCGGTAAATTACGGTGGCATCGGCGGGGTGATCGGCCACGAGATCAGCCACGGGTTCGACGATCAGGGCAGCCAGTACGATGGGCTCGGTAACCTGCTCAATCCGCCCGGCTGGTTTACGCAGGAGGATCTGGACCGGTTCAAGTCGCGAACGCATGCGCTGGTGCAGCAGTACGCCGCCTACTCGCCGGTGCCCGGGTTCCCGATCAATGGCGAGCTGACGCTGGGCGAGAACATCGCCGATAACTCCGGCATCGCGATCGCGTACAAGGCCTACCGCCTGTCGCTGGGCGGCAAGGAAGCCCCCGTCATCGACGGACTCACCGGGGACCAGCGTTTCTATATGGGATGGGCGCAGGTGTGGCGTTCCAAGACCCGCGAGAACGAAGCCATCGTGCGCATCAAATCCGATCCGCATTCGCCGGCTCAATTTCGCGGCGAACTGCCTGAAAGAAATCAGGCCGGTTTCTACCAGGCTTTCGGCGTCAAAGAAGGCGACAAGATGTATCTGCCGCCCGATCAGCGCGTCACGCTTTGGTAACGGGAACCCGTGGCCGAATCCTATAACGCCTCGGATATCGAGGTACTCAGCGGTCTGGACCCGGTGCGGCGGCGCCCGGGCATGTACACCGACACCACGCGGCCCAATCACCTGGCGCACGAAGTCATCGACAACAGCGTCGATGAGGCGATCGCGGGCTACGCCAAGGCCATCAAGGTCACTCTGTACAAGGACCAGTCTTTCGAGGTCGCCGATGACGGCCGCGGCATGCCAGTGGATATCCATCCGAAGGAGAAGGTCAGCGGCGTTGAGCTGATCCTCACGCGGCTGCATGCGGGTGGTAAATTCACCGAAGGCTCGTACAAATTCTCAGGCGGCCTGCACGGCGTGGGCGTGTCGGTGGTCAACGCCCTCTCCAAGCACCTGGAGTGCTGGGTGCGGCGCAATGGCCGCGAATACAACATCAGCTTCCGCGATGGTCACGTGCACTCCAAGCTGGAAGTCATCGGCACCGTGGGCGCGCGCAACACCGGCACCACCGTGCGTTTCTGGCCGGATCCGAAGTTCTTCGATTCCGATCGCTTTTCGGTGCCCGACCTCAAGCGCGTGCTCAAGGCCAAGGCGGTGCTGTGTCCCGGCCTGCGCGTGACCTTCACCAACGAGCAGAGCGGCGAGAAGGATGAGTGGTTCTACACCGGCGACCTGGGCGCCTACCTGGTCGAGCAACTGGGTAAAGCCGAGCGGCTGCCGCAGGAGCCGATCACGGGCACACACACCACCGAGCAGGACGCGGTCGACTGGGCGCTGGTGTGGTCGAGCGATGCCGAGCACCTCATTGCCGAAAGCTACGTGAACCTGATTCCCACCAGCGGCGGCGGCACCCACGTCAATGGGCTGCGGGCTGGCGTGGTCGCCGCGGTGCGCGAGTTCTGCGAATTCAGAAACCTGTTGCCGCGCGGTATCAAGCTGACGGCGGAAGATATCTGGGACCGCGCCTGCTATGTGCTGTCCATCAAGATTCGCGATCCCCAGTTTGCCGGCCAGCTCAAGGAAAAGCTCAGCACGCGCGAGGCCGCGGCGCTGGTCGAGACGCACGCGCGTGATGCCGCGGCGCTGTGGCTCAACCAGCATCCGGATGCGGGCGAGCGCATCGCGCAGTTTGCCATCGAGAACGCGCAGGAACGGCTGAAGGCGGCCGCCCGCGTGGTGCGCAAGCGCGCCGTCAACGGACCTGCGCTGCCTGGGAAACTTGCCGATTGCAGTTGCCAGGACCCGGCGCGATCGGAACTGTTCCTGGTCGAGGGAGATTCGGCGGGCGGCTCTGCCAAGCAGGCGCGCGACCGGGAATTCCAGGCCATCATGCCGTTGCGCGGCAAGATCCTGAACACCTGGGAACTCGAGCCCGGTGAGATCGGATCCTCGCAGGAGGTCCACGACATCAGCGTGGCCCTCGGCGTAGATCCGGGCGTCAGCGATCTTTCCCAGCTGCGCTATCACAAGGTCTGCATCCTGGCGGACGCAGATTCGGACGGGCAGCACATCGCGACGCTGCTGTGCGCGCTGTTTCTGCGGCACTTCCGCCCGCTGGTGCAAAACGGCCACGTGCATGTGGCAATGCCGCCGCTGTATCGCATCGATGCGGGCAAGCAGGTGCTGTACGCGCTCGATGACGACGAGCGCGATGCCACCCTGGAACGCATCAAGTCAGAGCACGCGCGCACCAAGCCGGTGGTAACGCGATTCAAGGGATTGGGTGAGATGAATCCATCGCAATTGCGCGAGACCACGATCGATCCACGCACGCGCCGCCTGGTGCAGCTCACCATAGAGTCGAAGGATCAGACCGACCGGCTCATGGACATGCTGCTGGCCAAGAAGCGCGCCGGCGACCGGCGCGACTGGCTCGAACGCAACGGCAATCAGGCTGAAGTGGTGGGCTGATGGCCGACTCGAAGCCGAATTTCGACGGCGTTGAAAAACGCCCCCTGGGCGTTTTCACGGAGAAGGCGTACCTCGACTATTCGATGTACGTGATTCTCGATCGCGCGCTGCCGGCGCTCGGCGACGGACTCAAGCCGGTGCAGCGGCGCATCACCTACGCCATGAGCGAGCTGGGACTGTCGGCCGCATCCAAGCATAAGAAATCCGCGCGTACCGTCGGCGATGTAATCGGCAAGTTCCATCCGCATGGCGACTCGGCCTGCTACGAAGCCATGGTGCACATGGCGCAGGATTTCTCGTACCGCTATCCGATCGTAGACGGCCAGGGCAATTGGGGGTCCTCCGACGATCCGAAGTCCTTCGCCGCGATGCGCTACACCGAATCTCGACTGACGCGCTATGCCGAGCTGCTACTGGAGGAGCTCGAACACGGCACTGTCGATTGGGCGCCAAACTTCGATGGCACCATGGAAGAGCCGTTGATGCTGCCGGCGCGCCTGCCGAACCTGCTGCTCAACGGTACCTCAGGCATAGCGGTCGGCATGGCGACCGACATACCGCCCCACAATCTGCGCGAAGTGGCCGCGGCCTGCGTGCACCTGCTCGAGGACCCGGAGGCCACCACGCGCGCGCTGCTCAAGCACATCAAGGGGCCCGATCTGCCCACGGGCGCGGAGATCGTCTCGCCGCGCGCGGACCTGATCGCTTTCTACGAGAGCGGCACGGGCAGCTTCAAGGCGCGCGCCGTTTACGAGATCGAGGAGGAGAGCGGACACATCATCATTACGCAGCTGCCGTTCCAGGTTTCGGGCAGCCGCATACAGGAGCAGGTGGCGCAGCAGATCCGCGACAAGAAGCTGCCAATGGTCGATGACGTGCGCGATGAGTCGGATCACGAGAATCCGACGCGCATCGTCATCGAACCGCGTTCCAATCGCGTCGATGTGGTGCAGCTGATGACGCACCTGTTCGCGACCACCGATCTCGAGCGCAATTACCGCGTCAATCTCAACGTCATCGCCATCGACGGCCGTCCGCGCGTCATGGGGTTGAAGGCGCTGCTGGCCGAATGGCTCGAGTTCCGGCAGAAGACCGTGCGCCGCCGCTTGCAGCACCGCCTCGACAAGGTCTCGCGCCGCCTGCACATCCTCGATGGACTGCTGATCGCCTATCTCAATCTGGATGAGGTGATCCGCATCATCCGGCGCGAGGAGGAACCCAAGCCGGTGCTCATCAAGCGATTCAAGCTGTCGGATGAGCAGGCCGAGTCGATCCTTGAGACCAAGTTGCGGCACCTGGCGAAGCTCGAGGAGATGAAAATCCGCGAGGAGCAGAAGGCGCTGGCAGACGAGCGCGGCAAGCTCGAAGCTATCCTCGCCAGCAAGGTCAAGCTCCGCAACCTGGTGCGCGATGAGATCATGGCCGATGCGGCCGAATTCGGTGATGACCGCCGCACGAAGATCGTCGAGCGCGCCGCCGCGCAGGCGATCGAGGAATCCGAACTGCTGGCGAACGAGCCGGTGACCGTGGTGCTCTCCACGGGCGGCTGGGTGCGCTCGGCCAAGGGCCACGAGCTGGATCCGCGCACGCTCTCGTACAAGACCGGGGATGCCTTCCAGGCCGCGGCGCGGGGGCGAAGCACGCAGCTGGCGGTGTTCATTGACAGCACCGGTCGTTCCTACAGCCTGCCGGCTCATACGCTGCCCTCGGCGCGCGGACAGGGCGAGCCGCTGTCCGGCAAGCTCGATCCGCCCGATGGCGCGCGCTTCGCCGGGGTCGCGATCGGTGACCCGGAAGACCTCTGGTTGCTGGTGAGCGATGCGGCCTACGGCTTCACCGTGCGACTGAAGGAACTGCACTCGCGCAATCGCGCCGGCAAGGCGCTATTCAAGCTGACCGATGGCGCGCTGGTGCTGCCGCCCATGCCGGTGCCACAGGCAGACGGTCAACCCGCGCCCGATGCGCGCGTGGCGCTGGTCAACTCCGAGGGTCGCCTGCTGGTGTTTCCCGCCGCGGAGGTACCGGAGCTGCCGCGCGGCAAGGGCAACAAGCTGTTCGGCATCCCCACCAAGAAGGCGCAGTCCCGCGAGGAGACGCTCACTGCCATGGCCGTCCTCAGCGCCGGGCAGTCGCTGGCGGTGTTCTCGGGCGAGCGGCAGATGACCTTGACGCCCAACGATCTGAAGGACTACCTCGGCGCGCGTGCGCAACGCGGCGCGCTGCTGCCGCGGGGCTGGCGCACGGTGGAGCGAATCGCGGCGATCGCCTAGCTCGCGATTTCTGGAGAAAGACCCGGGAATGGCCGGCTGTGAGGCGAGGCGTCTTGTTGCAAATATCGTTGCCATGACGACGAATCCTCGGAGCTCCGCCATGCAACGCCCGCCCCAACAGATCAGCCCCCTCGAGTCACACGTGGCCTATTGGTTGCACTACGTGGGATGCCGGATCTTTCACGATCTGCGCCGCAGGGCGCGGGAGTCTGGCGTCACGGCTGCCGAATCGGTCCTTCTGCGTAAGCTGCAGGAGCACGAGCGTGGGGCGATGCCGAGCCTGCTGGCGTTGCGGCTCGGCTTGAGCCGCGGCTATATCTCAAGGCTGGCAGTGAGGCTTGAAGCCAAGGGATTGATCCATCGCGAAAAATCCCTCTGGGATCGCCGGGCCTTGCTCCTGAGGCTGACGGATCTGGGGCGCGCGCTCCTGCCCACACTGGCGGAGCTGGCGGCCAGGAACAACGCGCTCTATTTCGCGGCGCAGGGCGAGCCCGCACACGAGACCATCGAGCGGGTGATGAAGGGGATCGTCCGCCGCCGGCGGTTCAGATTCGTGCCGCCGGATCGGTGCCGCCTGCGCAGACACCGCTACCAGGACTTAATAGACCTGGACTGGGAAGTGGAAGAGGAGAGTGACGGGAACGCGGACGCGGACGCGGACAGTGAAGGATTTAGTCAGTAATAGGCGCCACCTGCAGACCAAGCTCCCATCTTCAAGGTGCCGGCTCCCACAACTCGATGGGATTTCCGTCCGGGTCGTGCAGTCTGGCGAAGCGGCCTTGGGGATATTTCTCCGGATCCAGTTTGACCGGAATGTTCGAGGCAGTCAGCTGTTTGACCATCGCGTCGAGATTCCTGACGCGAAAATTGATCATCCAGGCCTGATCCAATGAACCGAAATACTTCGTGTCCTTTGGAAAAGGTGCGAACGCAGTAGCACCCGCCTCCTGATGCCATGACCGGTGCTCATGGTCGGTTGGGATTGGATCCACGCCCAGATGCTCCTGGTACCAGTCCGCCAGCGCCTTGGGATCCTGGCTGCGGAAAAAAAAGCCGCCGATTCCTGCTACACGTTCTCGTGGCGGTTCCGCGCCGGACGATTTCGATTCGGTCACGACGGATAATCCCAGGGTTGCAATGGTGGTGGCACCCAGTATCCAGTTTCTGCGATCGATAGTCATGCGCGACTCCCTGCAATTTCTTCGGCCCTGTGGCAGGCGACCTCGCTGCCGTCGATCAATCTTAGCGACGGCACTTGCCTGGCGCAGCGGTCGATGGCGTAGGGACAGCGCGTGCGGAACACGCAGCCGCTCGGTGGCACGAGGCTGGATGGTATCTCTCCTGCCAGCGGCGCGGTGCGGTGGCCGCGCGCCATCCGCGGATCGGGAATGGGGACGGACTGCAGCAGAGCCCGAGTGTACGGATGACGCGGCCGCCCGAACAATGCATCGCAGGAGGCCATCTCCATGACGCGGCCCAGATAAAGCACCAGCACGCGATCGCAGAGTTGTTGCACCGCTGGCAAGTCGTGCGCGATAAATATCATCGACAGGTGCAGGTCCTGTTTGAGCTGTCGCAGCAACGCCGTAATCTGTGCCTTGATGGAGACGTCCAGCGAGGAGAGCGGCTCGTCGCAGATCACGACGTCGGGCTCGACCATGAGCGCGCGCGCGATACCGATGCGCTGTGCCTGGCCGCCTGAGAGTTGATGCGGAAATCGATCCAGGTGAGCGGGCTCCAGGCCCACGCGCTCAAGCAGAGATCGCACACGTCCGCGCCGCTGCGGTTCCGAGAGCACTGGTTTGAGCACCACGAGCGGTTCCTCGAGTGCCTCGCCGATGCGCTGGCGTGGGTCGAGCGCCGCGACGCCATCCTGAAAAATCATCTGCAGCCGTGAGCGAACCGATCGGAGCGCGGCGCCGCGCAGTGCCAGCAGGTCGATATCCGGCTGTAACCGCACCGTGCCGGCATCGGCGGGAATCAGCCGCAGCAGAGCACGCGCGAGCGTGGATTTGCCGCTGCCCGATTCCCCGACGATACCGAGAGTCTCGGCGCGGGCGAGATCGAAACTCACATCATCGAGAGCGCGCAAGCGCACCTGCCGGCCGCCGTGCCGCACCGCGTAGCTGACGCCCAGATGGCGGACCTGGAGCAGCGGCGAGGGCGCTGCGGAATTCATGCCGGCACCCGAAGGCGGGGCATGGCCTCCAGCAGTGAGCGCGTGTACTCGTGCTGCGGGTGCTCGAACAGCGCGAGGCAGTCGGCCTGCTCGACGATCTTGCCGTGCCGCATGACGCCGATGCGGTCGGCCAGCTGCGCCACCACCCCCAAGTCGTGTGTCACCAGCAGCAGTGCCGCACCTGTGCGTTCCCGTATTTCCTGCAGCAGCGCCAGGATCTGCGCCTGCACCGTGACGTCGAGCGCGGTGGTGGGTTCGTCCGCCAGGATGAGTTCGGGTTCGGCAATCAGCGCCATGGCGATCATGACGCGCTGGCGCATGCCGCCCGAGAGCTCGTGCGGGTACTGGCGTGCCCGTCGCTGGGGCTCGCCGATGTGCACGGCTGCCAGCATCTCGATCGCGCGTTGCTCGGCCGCGCGGCGCGAGAGGCCGCCATGCACCCGCGGCACTTCGCTGAGCTGATCGATGATGCGCATGAAGGGATTCAACGCCGACATGGGATCCTGGAAGATCATCGCGATGCGCGTGCCGCGAATCTCATTCAGTCGCTTCAGCGGCATGCCGGCGAGTTCATCGTTGTGGAAACGGATGCTGCCGCCGAGGCGCGCGTTCGGCGGCAGCAGCCCCAGTATCGACAGCAGGATCGCCGTCTTGCCGGAACCGGACTCGCCGACCAGCCCCAGGCATTCCCCGGCGGCCACATCGATATCCACCCCCGAAAGCGCCTGAATGGCGCCGGAGGCCTGCCCGTCGGCTGCCGGATAGTGCACGGCGAGCGAGCGAATCCGCAGCAGCGCCTCGGCGGTCATGGGTACGCTCACGCCTGCTTGCGCGGATCGAGCAGATCGCGCAGTCCGTCGCCGAGGAAGTTGAAGCAGTAGATGATGGTGGCGAGCACGGTCGCCGGCACCAGCAGCAAATGCGGATGCGCCTGCATGTCGGAGGCGCCATCGGCTATGAGCGAGCCCAGCGAGGCCAGCGGCACACGCACACCCAGTCCCAGGAAGCTCATGAAGGCCTCGAACAGGATGACGGTGGGCACAGTCAGCGTGGCATAGATGATCACGACGCCGAGCAGATTCGGGACGATGTGCCGCCCGATCATGCGCGCGCCGTGCACGCCGGCGACGCGGGCGGCTTCAACGAACTCCCGGCGCTTGAGCGACAAGGCTTCGCCACGCACGATGCGGGCGATATCGAGCCAGGAGACAGCGCCAATGGCGACGAACATCAGCCACAGCTGCCGCCCGAAGAGCATGGTCAGCACGATGACAAACGGCACGAAGGGCACCGAATAGAGCACATCCACGGTGCGCATCATCAGGGCATCGGTGTGGCCGCCCACATAGCCGGCAATCGCTCCCCAAAGCACGCCAACCAGGACGCTGATGAGGCTGGCCACGAGCGCGATCAGCAGCGAGATGCGGCAACCCCACAGCACCCGAATCAGAAGATCGCGCCCGAGCGGGTCGGTGCCGAGCAGGTGGCCGCCCTGGAGCATGGGCGGCCTGGAAATCAGATCGAGCTGTGGCGTGAAGTAATCGTAAGGTGACAGCGCCGGCAGGATCAGGCTTGCCAGCGCAATCACCAGCAGCACGCTGCCGGCGATCAGGATGCCGGGGTGCCCGTGAAGCTTATTCAAGACGCACCCGCGGATCGATCCAGGCGTAACACAGATCCGCCAGCAGATTGCAGAGAATGATCATGGCGCCATACAGAATCGTGATCCCGAGAACCAGCGTGTAGTCGCGATTGAGGGCGCCGGTCACGAAGAAGCGGCCGATACCGGGCAATCCGAACACGGTCTCGACCACGATGGAGATGGTGATTACCCCGGCGGTCGTGGGACCCAGGAACGACACCACGGCCGCAAGACTCGGGCGCAAGGCGTGGTGCAGCAGGATCCGGTTGGCGGGCAGTCCCTTCGCGCGCGCGGTGCGGATGTAGGCTGTGCCCAGCACCTCGAGCGCGCTGCCGCGCACGATACGCGCGACATAGGCGACATACGGCAGCGCGAGAGCGAGCACCGGCAGCAGCAGGTGAGACAACGAGCCGCGCACCCAGTCGCCCGCGGGCAGCCAGTGCAGGTGCACGGCGAATACCAGCACCAGCAGCGGGGCGATCACGAACACGGGCAAGGATATGCCGGCCACGGCCAGGGCCATGGGCACACGGTCCCACCAAGAGTGATGGTGCCAGGCGGCATTCAGCCCGACGGGGATCCCGAGCATCAGTGCCAGCGCAATCGCGCAAAGACCCACGGTCAGATCCACCGGGAAGCCATTGGCAATGATCTGGTTCACCGAGGTGTTGCGATATTGAAAGGAAGGGCCCAGATCGCCGTGTGCCAGGTCGCCCAGGTAGCGCAGGTATTGCCGCCAGAGCGGTTCATCGAGGTGGTAGCGCGCTTCGATGCCGTGCTGGATCTCAGGCAGCATGGCCTTGTCGGCTGAAAACGGTCCGCCCGGTGCCAGGTGCAGCAGTGCAAAGGCGATGGTGACGATCAGCAGCAGCGTCGGGATGCTCTCGAACACACGCCGGAAGATGAAGCGCAGCACGCCTCAGCTTCCCTGATGTTCGAGCACGTACATGTAGCGCGACAGATTGCGATCCATGAGATTGGAGTGCCAGCCCTGGATATACGGTTTGACGAGATGGCGCGTGGAATAATAGTAGAGCGGGATGTAGACGCCATCCTCATTGAGTAGTGCTTCGGCCTGCTCGAGCAACCGGTAGCGCGCGGTGTTATCCGGTTCCTGCGCGGCGCGGTCGAGCAGTGCATCGAAGCCGGCGTTGCGGTATCCGCCGTAGTTGAGACTGCTGTCGCCGTAGAACAACTGCAGAAAGTTCACCGGGTCGGCGAAATCACCGATCCAGCTGTCGAGGAACAGCGGCAGCCGGTGCAGCTCGCGATTCTGCGACATCACCTTGTACTCGGATTCATCCACGCTGACCTCGGCGCCGAGCACCGAGTGCCACATGGCGGCCACGGCCTCGAAGTAATGCCGCTCGTCGGCGCCCTGCACCGAGGTGCTGATGTCGACGCGCAGCGGATGCTTGGCGGAATAACCCGCCTCGGCGTACAGCCGGCGCGCCAGCGCTTCCCGATCGGACGCGGGCAGGGGCGCCCACGCCGGATGCTGCGGCTGGTAGCCAGTGAGCGGCGGCATCAGCGTATCGGCGGGCACGTACATGTCGTACTTGAGATATCGAGTCAGCGATGCGCGGTCGATGGCGAGAATCAGCGCGCGGCGCAGCGAGGGGTTGTCACGGAACGGCGGCATGGTGAAGTTGAACGCCAGCATGTAGATGCCCAGCCACGGCGCGTTGACGACCTGGTCGCCTAGCACGCTCTTGAGCCACGGCCGCTGGCTGGCAGCAAACGAATCGGTGAACTGCACATCGCCCGCCAGAAAGCGCAGCACGGCCTGCGCCCGGTCGGGCATGTTGAAGTAGACCACCGACTTCAATTGCACATGGGCCGCGTCCCAGTAGTAGGGGTTGGGTCGCAGGGTGATGCGCGCGCCGATCAGGTCCTCCTGCAAAGCGAAGGCGCCGTTACTGATGAGGTGTCCGGGCCGCACCCAGTCGTCGCCGTAGCGCTCGATGGCCGGCCGATAGACAGGGTATAGATAGTTCTGCACCAGCAGTTCGAGCAGGTAGGGGGTCGGTGCATTGAGGCGCACGGTCAGCGTGTGCGCGTCGGGTGCCTCGACGCCGAGCTTTTCGGGTGACTGATGTCCCAATGCGATATCCAGCGCATTGACGATCGGGGAGAGTGCCTGCGCGTAGCCAGCGCCGGTTTTGGGATCGACTTCGCGGCGCCATGAATAGACGAAGTCCTCGGCCGTCACGGGTGCGCCGTTGGACCAGCGCGCGTCGGCCCGCAGGTGAAACACCCAGGTCAAGCCATCCGCGCTCTGCTGCCATGAGGCGGCAGCGCCGGGAACGGCCTGGCCATCGATATTCAGCGTGGCCAGACCCTCAAAGAGGTCATCGAGCACGCGCTGCGAGGGGATATCGGTGGTCAGCTGCGGATCGAGTGATCGGGGTGCATCATCGAGCGTGCGCGCCACCGATTGGACCGGTGCCAGCGTGGTGCCGACGGAGATCGGCGGGGCGCTGGTGGGTGCCTGTTGATTGCTGCAGGCGGCGAGCGTGGCGACGAAGCCTGCCAGGAGGCCGCTCGCGCCCACCAGCCTCACGACTTGAGCACGACCTCTTCGGGCGCGTGGACGAAGTAGCCCTGAATGTATTGCACGCCGAGCTGCCAGACGACCGCCATCGTATTGGCGTCCTCGATGCGCTCGGCGACGGTCTGCACCTTGCTGGAGGCGGCGGCCGAGGCGATAGCGCGCACGCGCTGCTGCTGCTCGGGACTGGTCGCCAGGCCCTGCATCAGCGAGCCGTCGATCTTCACGAAGTCGAGCGGCAGCGTGCTGATCAGACGCTGTGAGTCACGACCGGTGCCGAAGTGTTCCAGCGCGACGCGCACGCCGATGGCCCGGACCGCGGCGATCAAGTGTCCGGTCTGCTGGATGTTGGCGCTGGCCACCTCTTCGGTGATCTGCAGGCAGATCCGCTGCGGTTCGGCCTGCGTGGAGCGCAGCTGCAGCTCCAGCCAGGGCACCAGTGATGAATCGAACGCGGTGTCGCGCGACAGTCGTACGAACAGCAGGTCGGGCTTGGTCTTGGCCGCGAAGGACAGCGAGGCGCCCAGCACCCAGCGATCGATGTTCTTCATGAGGTCATTACGGACGGCGGCCGGCAGGAACTCGGAGGGCAGCACTTCCTTGCCCTGGGCATCGAGCATGCGGATCGCCACATCGAACATCTTCTGCGAGCCGCCGTTGAGGGCCGCGATCGGCTGCTGAACCAGGCGGAAGCGATTCTCCATGAGCGCGGCTTTGATGTGCTTGACCCAGACCTGGTCGTAGCCCTTGACGCGCGTGTCCGTGTCGACCCGATCGATCGCGATGATCTGGCCGGCGCCGCGCGTGCGGGCCTTGCGCAGCGCGTTGAGTGCATCCATGACCGAGGCATTGAGATCCGGATGGGCGATGGAAACCATCGAGTGCCCGATGCAGCAGGTGGCACGCAGGCCGTCGGCGCCGGGCTGCAGGGTGAACACATGCTTGCTCACGCGCTCGAGCAGCGTTTCGCACCAGGCCTCGACATCGCGCGAATTACCGCGTTCCAGCAGCAGCAGCAACGTGGTGCCGCCGAAGTGGCCGGCGATATCGTGCGGGCCGAGCAGCGAGCGGACGATGTGGGCGAAGGCGATCAGGAATTGCTCCGAATGCAGCACGCCGAGATCCCGTTCGATGCTGGCGAAGCTATCCGGGCGCACGCAGACCAGTTGCCGTACGCCGCCGGCCACGGGGGCCCGGAGGCGCTCCTGCAGTGCACTGAGCAGGTGCCGCCGCATCAGCAGTCCCGTGCCCTGATCGCAGTGCACGGCGCTTTCGAGTTCGTTGACCAGTTGACGGTCATCGCGCTTCTGGGCCGGCACGATCACGCGTACGCCGGGTTCGCCGTCGTATTCGCCGAGCGCCAGCACCAGTTCGAGCGGCGCCACCGAACCGTCACCCAGTACCGCGCCGGCCTTGAGCGTGTGATTGCTCCAGCGTCCCTGCAGGCAGGCGGTCAGTGCGGCCTTGAGGGCGGTGTGCGTCGATTCCTCGAACAGATCCATGACCGGGGTGCCGATGAGCGCCGAGGGTTCGGCCACACCGAACAGCTCGAGCCAGGCCGCGTTCGCGTCTACCAGGATGCCTTCCTGGATCTGGGCGATCGCATCATTGGAGCGCTGCAGCACCACTTCCAGCTGGCTGCGGTAATCCTGCGAGGCGCGCAGCGTGCTGGTGAGCGCGCGCTCGAGCCGGAAGGCACGTAATTCGCGCGCGATGACGGCCTGCAGGCGCTCGGGCTGTTGCAGCGACACCGTATCGCGTGCGCCCTGGGCCATGTCGGCGCCGATCACCGCCTCATCGACACGTTCGCGCACCGCGATCAGGGGCACCATGACGGCCATCTGATCGCGCATGGCGGCGATCTCGGTGAGTTCGCCACCGGCGGCCGGGCAGCAGATCAGCAATTCGGGGTTGAGCTGTTCGAGTGCGTCGGGAATGTCCTGCGGCGCGGATATCCAGGTGCAGTGCGTGGCCATGCCGGCGCGGCGCAACAGGCTGTTCAGCGCCTCGACCGGGTCGCGCGTGGCGCTGTGAACAATCAGCGGGACCGCTGTCGTGTCGTTCAATTCTGCTCTGCTCCCGGTAAGGGAGAAATTCTAACACTCGACCCGCCGGGGACTGTGAA
This sequence comes from uncultured Gammaproteobacteria bacterium, assembly GCA_963819195.1. Taxonomy (GTDB): domain Bacteria; phylum Pseudomonadota; class Gammaproteobacteria; order Steroidobacterales; family Steroidobacteraceae; genus FEN-1191. Next base: position 378,950 of record CAWFVL010000003.1, on the reverse strand, counting down.
CGGTATCCCACGCAGCGCCGGTATTCGACGCCGCCGGCGTCAGGCGGTGCAGCTGGCGCTGCGGCTGGCGGGTCAAGTTTGATGCCGTTATCATACGCGCCCGCTTTTCGACGGCCGCCACCGGGGCGGTCTAACGCGCAGAAGAAATATGGCCAGCTACAGCACCAACGAATTCAAGTCCGGTCTGCGCATCCTGATCGACGGCGATCCGTTTGCGATCGTCGAGAACGAAATGGTCAAGCCCGGGAAGGGCCAGGCCTTCAACCGCGTCAAGATCCGCAACCTCAAGACCGGCCGGACCATCGAGCGCACCTTCAAGTCCGGCGACACCGTCGAGGCTGCCGATGTGGTCGACGTCGATATGCAGTACCTGTATAGCGACGGGGATTTCTACCATTTCATGATCCCCGATAACTTCGAGCAGCATGCGGCCAGCAAGTCCGTGGTCGGGGACAATGCCCAGTGGCTAAAGGACGGCACCGTGTGCATCGTCACCCTCTGGAACAATGTGATCATCGTGGTGACGCCGCCGCCGCATATCGAGCTCAAGGTCGTCGAGACCGATCCGGGATTGCGCGGCGATACGGCCACCGGCGGCCAGAAGGTCGCCAAGCTGGAGACCGGCGCGGTGGTGCGGGTGCCGCTCTTCATCAATGAAGGCGAAATCCTGAAGATCGATACGCGCACGGGCGCGTATATCTCGCGCGCGAAGCAGTAGCACCTGCAAGCGCTGCCTTGCTTCAGGCGCGCTCGAGCGGGAAGGGCATGACTTCCTCGATGCTGGTGCGGCCGGTGCGCAGCATCAGCAGCCGATCGAAACCCATAGCCACGCCCGAGACGGGCGGTAGCCCTGCCGCCAGCGCCGACAGCATTGCCTCATCGATCGCAGGCGCAGTAAGCCCGGCTTCGATGCGCTGCGTCCGGTCCAGTTCGAAGCGCGCGCGCTGCTGCACTGGATCACTGAGTTCCTCAAAGCCGTTGGCCAGCTCGACTCCCCGCCGATAAAGCTCGAATCGCAGTGCCACGCGCGCATCGGCCGGATCCAGGCGTGCCAGCGCCGCCTGGCTGGCGGGGTAGTGATGCACGAAGCTCAGGCCGGCGTTGCCGAGGCGCGGGCCGATTACGGTGCCCATGAGCCAGTCGAGCCACTCATCGCGCTGGCAGCGCCCGGCGACCTGCGGGTCGAGCCCCCGCGCAATCGCCAGGGCGCGCAGTTCGGCATCGGCCGCCGACAGCGGATCCACGCGCAGTTCGCGTGCGAAGGCCTGCTCATACGGCAGGTACTCAACCGGCGTGCCGGGGGGCAGGTCCAGCAGAGTGAGCGCCAGTTCGGCCACCTCGCCCATGAGCTCTCGCATCGTGAAGCCGCAGCGATACCACTCGATGAGCGTGAATTCCGGGTTGTGCCAGCGGCCGCGTTCGTTGCCGCGAAATACATGGGAAATCTGGTAGATGTCGCCGCTGCCGGCCGCGAGCAGCCGTTTCATGGCGTATTCGGGTGAGGTATGCAGGTACAGCGGCACGGCATGGCCGGGCAGTTCGACGCGCGCGCAGTCGATGTGACGGTCGGTGACGGCATGGCGCACCAGCTGCGGTGTGTCGACCTCGAGCAGCTGCCGTTGTTCGAAGAACCTTCGCGCCGAAGCGAGCGCCCCGGCGCGCTGGCGCAGTGCCGTGATCGAGGCGGTGGGGCGCCAGTCCACGTTGCCGCTCATACCTGGCCGAGGCGCTGGCCGACGCGCAATGTCGTGCCGGCCGTCAGCGCTTTATCCCAATGCGCCGCTCCCGGAGGCAGCAGCAGGATGACGGTGGATCCCATATTAAAGCGTCCGAGCTCCGCCCCGCGCGACAGGGCCAGGTCGCTTCCTGCGACCGGCAGCAGCGCCCGGGCGCCCCGGCGTGCGCTCGAGGGCGTCACTTCCTGGTGCCAGACCGTGCTCATGCTGCCGACGAACAGTGCTCCGACGAGGATCACGACAAACGGTCCGTGCTCGCTTTCGAAGGCGCAGATCACCCGTTCATTGCGTGCGAACAGGCCAGGGACGCTGGCGGCAGTTTGCTGATTCACCGAGAACAGGCGGCCGGGGACATGCCAGGCGGCGCTCAGGCGGCCTGCAAGCGGCATGTGGATGCGGTGGTAGTTGTAAGGGGCCAGATAAATGGTCGCATAAAGCCCCCCGCCGAGGCGCGCCACCCAGTCGGACTGTCCAGCCAGCAACGCCTCGAGTGTGTACTCGTGCCCCTTGGCCTGCAGTAAGACCGTGCCCTGCATGCCTGCGGCGATGCTGAGCGTGCCGTCGCACGGGGAAGCGATTCCCCGTGGATCGGCGGGAGCCGGGCGAGTGCCGGGGCGCAGGGCGCGGGTAAAGAAAGCGTTGAAGCTTTCGTAGTTGAGCGGATCGGGTTCGGCCGCATCGGCCATGTCGGGCCTGTAGCCGCGCATGAAGGCACCGATCAGCAGGTTCTTGAACCAGCCTGTACGGCTACGCGTCAGCGCGTACACGAGCCGGCACAGCAGGTGATGCGGCAGCAGGTACTGCAGCGCGACAAACACGCGGTTCAGAGCCGTCGCGCTGCGCCGACCTGGTGGAGGTCGGCAGTCAGTCTGGCGCTCGAGAACGGCGGGGAGAACACCGCGACCAGCCGTCCCTGGGTGTCGAGCAGGTAGAGCGTTGCGGAGTGATCCATCGTGTAACCGCCGCCGGGCAGGTCTTCGCGCACCGCGATGGCATTGAGACTTCTCAGCAGCGGTGCGAGCGCCCCGCGGTCGCCGCGCACGCCGACGAAATTCTTGTCGAAAGCGCCCAGATAGGCCTGCAGCGACGCATCGCTATCGCGCTCGGGGTCCACGCTTACGAACACGACCTGCGCGCCGGCCAGCGGCGCCGCGCGCTGCACCTGCTCGAGTGTCGCCAGCGTCGTGGGGCAGACATCGGGGCAATTGGTGAAGCCGAAGAACAGCAGTGTCGGGTGGCCCCGAAGATTGTTCAGATCGAACGCGCGGCCCGACATATCCTGCAGATGAAATTCGGACAGCGGGCGCGCCCTCGGCAGCCAGGTACCGCTGTCGAGCGAGACGCCGCCGCCGAGCATGCGGGCAAACAGGGCGCCCGTGGCGATGGCGGCCACGCCGAGCGAGAGCAGGAACAGGACAGGGCGGCGATTCATGCGGCGATTATCACATAGGGCGCAGCGCACCCCGCGCGCTGCGCGCACGCTGGCAGCGGTGCTGGCCGCGGCCACGCGGCGGCTGCAGCGCGCGCGCCTGCATTTCGGCCACGGCACCGACAATGCGCGCGATGAGGCCGCGGCACTGATCGCACACGCACTTCGCCTGCCGCGGGGACTGACCGCTGCGCGGCTCACACGGCCGGTTTCAGAGGCAGCGGCGGCGAGGATCGAAGCTTTGCTGGAACGGCGTATCAGGGAGCGCATTCCGGCTGTTTATCTGACGCAGCGCTGCTGGTTCGCCGGATTGCCGATGTATGTGGATGAGCGCGTGCTGATTCCCCGCTCGCCCATCGCCGAGCTGATCGAGCGGCGCTTCGAACCGTGGATCGACCCCACCGGGGTGCGGCGGATCCTGGATCTGGGCACCGGATCGGGCTGCATCGCGATTGCCTGCGCGTACGCATTTCCCAAGGCGCGCGTCGATGCGGCCGATATCTCGCGCGATGCGCTGGAAGTCGCCCGCCGCAATATCCGCGACCACCGCCTGCAGCGGCGCGTGCGCGCGGTGCAATCGGATCATTTCGCCGCTCTCGGGGACTGCAGCTACGATATTATTGTCACCAATCCGCCGTATGTGGGGCGGCGTGAGCTGCGGGGGCTGCCGTTGGAATACGGCCATGAACCGCGACTGGCGCTGGCGGCCGGGGTGGATGGATTGGATTCGGTCAGAATTATTTTGCGCAAGTCGGCGGCGCATCTGAAACCCGGCGGAATCCTGATCGTCGAAGTCGGCAACACGGAACGCGCACTGCGTCGCGCGTTTCCGAAGGCCCCCTTCATCTGGCTGAGCTTCGAACGCGGCGGCGGCGGGGTGTTCGCGCTGCGGCGCGAGCAACTGGGCCGTCAGCAGCCGGGCCATCAATGGAGTAGATCGGTTGTCGGGTAATACGCTGGGACGATTGTTCGCGGTGACCACCTTCGGCGAAAGCCATGGTGCCGCGCTCGGCTGCATCGTCGATGGCTGCCCGCCCGGCATGGAGCTGTCCGAGGCCGATCTGCAGCCCGATGTGGATCGGCGCCGCGCGGGTACCTCGCAGTTCACCAGCCAGCGGCGCGAGGCCGATGCGGTGCGGATTCTCTCGGGCGTGTTCGAGGGGCGTACCACCGGCTCGCCGATCGGCATGCTGGTCGAGAATGGCGATGCGCGCTCGCGCGACTATGAGCGCATCAAAGACCGGTTTCGTCCCGGGCACGCCGATTACACCTATCAGCATAAGTACGGCTTCCGCGACTATCGCGGCGGCGGCCGTTCCTCGGCGCGAGAGACGGTCATGCGCGTGGCGGCGGGAGCCGTGGCGCGCAAATACCTGGCCGAGCGCCTCGGGGTACGCATCTATGGCTACTTAAGCCAGATCGGTGCGCTGGTGCTCGAGCCGCGCGACCCGGCCGCGGCCTATCAGAATCCCTTCTTCTGTCCCGATCCGGAGCGTGTGCCGGAACTCGAACAGCTGCTGTGGGATACCCGCAGTGAGGGCGACTCGATTGGCGCGCGTCTGACCGTGATTGCCGAAGGCGTGCCGCCGGGGCTTGGCGAGCCGGTGTTCGACAAGCTCGATGCCGACATCGCGCATGCGATGATGGGTATCAATGCGGTCAAGGCCGTGGAAATCGGCGATGGGGTGGCGGTGGCGGCCCAGCGCGGCAGCACGCACCGCGATGAACTCACGCCCACCGGATTTTTGTCGAACCATGCCGGCGGCGTGCTGGGCGGGATATCCTCGGGCGCGCCGATCGTGGCGCACTTAACCCTGAAGCCCACCTCCAGCATCCAGGTGCCCGGCCGCACGATCGATGTGGCGGGCAATCCGGTCGAGGTCATCACCACGGGCAGGCACGATCCCTGCGTGGGATTGCGTGCCACGCCCATCGCGGAGGCCATGCTCGCGATCGTGATCATGGATCACTATCTGCGCCACCGGGCGCAGAACGCGGACGTGCGATGTGCGACGCCGGACATAGCGCGCGGTGGCCAGGCGCGCGACATTTGATATGAGGAGTGAACGCTGACGATGAGCAGGTCTTTCAGAGTGGCGGTGGTCGGGGCGACGGGCCTCGTGGGCGAGACCATGATCCGGGTGCTCGAGGAGCGCAAATTTCCGATCTCCGAACTGCACGCGCTGGCCAGCAATCGCTCCCTGGGCCGCAGTGTCGAGTATCTCGGCCGCTCCAAGGCGGTCGAGGAGCTGGCGACATTTGATTTCTCGCGCGCCGACATCGGGCTGTTTTCCGCCGGCGCCTCGGTGTCCGCCGAGTTCGCGCCGAAGGCCGCCGAAGCCGGCTGCATCGTGATCGACAACACCTCGCAGTTTCGCTACGACGATGACATTCCGCTGGTGGTGCCGGAGGTCAATGCGCACGCCATTGCGCAGTACAGGAACCGCGGCATCATCGCGAATCCGAATTGCTCCACCATCCAGATGCTGGTGGCGCTCAAGCCCATCCACGACGCCGTGCGCATCGAGCGCATCAATGTCGCCACCTATCAGTCGGTGTCCGGCGCAGGCAAGGAAGCGGTGGAGGAACTTGCCACGCAGACGGCGGCGTTACTCAGCGGAAAGCCGATCGATCGGCCCCAGCAAATCGCCAAACAGATCGCCTTCAACTGCGTGCCGCAGATCGATGTGTTCCAGGACAACGGCTACACCAAGGAAGAGATGAAGATGTTCTGGGAGACCCAGAAGATCCTGGAGGACCCCGAAATCCGGGTGAATGCCACGGCGGTACGGGTGCCGGTGTTCTTTGGGCACTCGGAAGCGGTACATATTGAGACGCAGCGCAAGATTTCGGCCGCGGAAGCCCGGGCACTGTTGGAAAAGGCGCCCGGGGTCACGGTCCTGGATGAGCGTAAGCCGGGGGGATATCCGACCGCGGTTACCGAAGCAGCGAACCACGACACGGTTTACGTGGGCCGTATTCGCGAAGATATGTCGCATGCGTACGGACTCGATCTCTGGATCGTTTCGGACAACATCCGCAAGGGTGCGGCCACGAACAGCGTGCAGATTGCCGAGATTTTGGTGTCAGAGTATTTATAAGTTATATTGTTACATTGCACCCGAAATGCGCGCACTCTTTGAATGCGGCGCTAATTATTTGTTTTCTAAGGGTAAATTTAGCAGCCTGGTCCGTCTGGAGACATGATGTTGACGCGTAATTGCTACCGGGTTCTGCTGCTCGCTCTGCTGCTACCGAGCGCCTCCATGGCGCTTGGACTGGGCGACATTCACCTGAAGTCCAGCCTCAATGCCCCCCTCGATGCCGATATCGACGTCGTGGGTGCCGGGGCCGACGAGCTGTCGGGTCTCAAGGCGAGCCTCGCCTCGCGGGACACCTTCAATCGCTACAAACTCGAGTACCCGGCCTACCTGGCCGGCGTCACGCTCGAACCGCGCCAGACCCCCGATGGCCGCACCGTCCTGCATATGCACTCGGCGGACTCGGTCAACGAGCCCATTGCGACGCTGCTGGTCGAGGTTAATTGGTCTCGCGGGCACCTGGTGCGCGAATACACCGTGCTGCTCGATCCGCCGGTGTTCTCCGGTGACACGCCGAGCACGGCCGCCGTTGCGGCCCCGAGCACGGGTGAATCGGCCCGCAGCGGCAGCGTCGAACGGCACGCGGCTGGCGCCGCGGCTCCGGCTGCAGCCGTTGCAATGGCAGCCCCCGCCGCCGCAGCGCCGTCATCCAGTGGTTCACGCAGCGCCTCGTCCGGTGCCTCCGGTGCCTCCGGTGGCGGTGCCGCCCCGGGCGGAAGCTACACCGTGCGCCGCGGCGATACTCTCTCTTCGATCACGACCCAGACCTATGGGGGCGGGGATCACGTGGCGCATCAGCGCCAGCTGGTGGCCGTTTATCGCGCCAACCAGTCAGCCTTCGACGGCAACATGAACCTGCTGCGATCGGGCAGCCGTCTGTCGCTGCCCGGCGATTCCGAGGTCATGGCCATCAGCCCCGGCGATGCCGCGGCTGAGGTGCACAAGCAGTATTCGGCCTGGAACGAAAGCCATGGCGCTCCGGGCGGCAGTGCCGCGAGCGCCGGTTCGGGCGGCGCAGGCCAGCTGCGCCTGGTGCCGCCGACCGAGACCGCACCGGCCCAGTCGCCGGCCAATACACCAGCCGCGGCGCCTGCCACGTCTGCCGCCAATGGGGCCGCAGGTTCCGGCGCAGCCGCTGCCTCCGGCGCCGCTGCCGCAGCGATGCAGCAGCGCGTCACCCAGCTCGAATCGCAGCTCGCCGAATCGCAGCGGTTGCTGCAGCTGAAAAACTCCGAGCTGGCGCAATTGCAGTCGAAGATCACCATGGCGCCCGCGGCCCCGCCGCCGGCTCCCGCCGCCGCGGCCGCCCCGGCCCCCACCCCGACCCCAGCTCCGGCTGCGGCCAAGCCGCCCGTAGCGGAAACCCCGCCGCCGGCACCTGTCGCGGCACCGACAACTCCGCCGCCGGCCAAGCCGCCGGTAACCGCAGCGCCGGCCGCCGCACCCAGCACCTCTTTCGTGGACCTGCTGATCCAGTACTGGTACCTGCCCGCCGTCCTGATCGCGGTGCTGCTGGTACTGCTGGTGCTGCGCCTGGTGCGCTCACGCCAGGAAGATGCTTTCGATCGCTCCCTCGGTCGTCTGTCGACCCCGGGCTTCGATTCCAGGCCGTCCACGGCCAGCGAGCCTTCTCGCACCGCTGACACCGTGCCGGTACGCGCGTTGTCGCCGACCCGCGAGGAGCAGTCCTATCGCGTTGAAGAGTCGGGTGCGCATGAGCAGCCGACGGCCATCCGCGGCGATACCTCGGCGAGCGGCCGACATGTGGCCATCGACGACAGCGTGCCGACCGACGCACCGGTGGCGCTCGATCAGGGCGACCCGCTGGCCGAAGCTGACTTTCACATGGCCTACGGTCTGTATGACCAGGCCGCCGACCTGGTGCAGATTGCGATTTCGCGCGAGCCGGAACGCCGCGACCTGCGGCTCAAGCTGCTCGAAGTGTTCTTCGTATGGGGCAACAAGGATCGCTTCCTCGCCACCGCGCGGGAACTTGCGAGCTCGCGCGACAAGGCGCTGCCCGGCGAATGGGAAAAGATCGTCATCATGGGGCGCCAGATCGCGCCCGAAGATCCGCTGTTCGCCAGCGGCGGCGCGCTTGCCGGTGCGGCCAGCGGCGGCGTGGACCTGAATCTCGAGGGCGGCCAGAACCGCATCGACTTCGACCTGATGGGCGAACCGACCGTCAGCGCCCCTGGTGGCCACGGCGGTGTCGGCGGCGGCGGGGTCGATCTGGATCTTGGCGCAGCGCTGGGCGAAACCGATTCGACCGGCGAATCGCGCCCGGTCAGCGAATCGGGTGTGGACTTCGTGTTCGACGATGCCGAGCGCGGCAACGAGCAGACCGGTTCCACGCGGGAAATGCCGTCCCGTGGCGGCGGCGCGGCGACCACGGTCACCGTGCAGGTCACCCCTCCCGGCAGCGACCCGGATGCTCCCACCGTGGAGCAGCCGCAGCTGCCCTCGGGTGACCACCCGACGATCCGCCAGAAACTCGATGCCGCCACGCGCGGCGGCATGGTTGCCTCGGACCAGACCGCTGAACTCGAGCTGCATGACCTCGGCCTCGACCTGGCCGGCATGGAACATATCGGCGATGAGACCGAGATCCCCAGCGCCGGGGATGCACCGACGATGCTCACCGAGCATGTCAAGGATGAGACCGGCAAACACGCCACGGCTCCTGGTGAGCCCACCGATTCGGGCACCTGGCTCTTCACCGATACCGATTTCGTCGACGTCCCCACCGCACCCGGGGCAGGCCGGCCGGACGCGCCCACCGAAGTAGTCACACAGCTCGCGCCGCGGCCCGAATTCGAGCCGCAGCACGATTCGGGTGCCACCACCCGCATGAGCACCCTGGAATCCGAGGGGCTCGATCTGGACCTCGGCAATCTCGACCGGACCACCATCGAGCGCGGCGGCAATGGGGTTGACCTCGATGTGGGCGCGGCTCCCAGCAGCGGCAGCGAAGGCACCTTTGTGCAGACGCAGCGCATCATGGCCGAGGACATCCCGCTGCCGGATCTGGAGCCGGCCACCATGAGTGAGGTCGGCACCAAGCTCGACCTGGCCAGGGCTTACATGGACATGGGCGATCCCGAGGGTGCGCGCAGCATTCTCTCGGAAGTGCTCAGCGAAGGCTCGGTGTCGCAGAAGCAGGAAGCGCGCCGGCTGATCGACACGCTGCCCGGCTGAGCATCGCGCTGTGCGCCGCCTCGCGGTCGGCGTCGAGTACGACGGCGGCCCCTTTAGCGGCTGGCAGGTCCAGGCTTCCGCTCCCAGCGTGCAGGCGCTGCTCGAGGCCGCCCTGGGCCGTATCGCCGATCACCCGGTCGAGACCACATGCGCCGGGCGCACCGATGCCGGCGTGCACGCACGGGCACAGGTGGCCCACTTCGACACCGCGGCCGTGCGCAGCCGCCACGCCTGGCTGCTAGGCACCAATCACTACCTGCCTTCCGCCATCAGCCTGCGCTGGGTGCGGCCGGTGCCCGACCATTTCCACGCGCGCTATAGCGCGCGCTGGCGCACCTATCGTTACCTGATCCTGAACCGCAGCGCCCGCTCGGCGCTGGCGACAGGGCGCGCGCTGCTGGTGCATGAACCGCTCGAGGTGGCTCCCATGCGGGCGGCCGGCGCCTGGCTGATCGGTGAGCATGATTTCAGCGCCTTTCGATCCTCGGAGTGCCAGTCGCATTCCGCGGTGCGGGAACTGCAGAGCGTGACGGTCGAACGCCAGGGCGACTGGGTCCATATCGATGTGACCGCCAACGCCTTCCTGCACCACATGGTGCGCAATATCGTGGGACTGCTGCTGGCCATCGGCATCGGGCGGGTGCCGCCGGAGCGGGCGCGGCAGCAGATCGAGGGGCGCCAGCGCAGCCGGGGGGAAGCCACCGCCGCGGCCCAGGGGCTGTACCTGTGGGGGGTCGATTACCCGCCCGAGTTCGGGCTTCCGGCCGATTCGGCTATCATGGAGCCGCATGTCGTGGTTTGAGAAAATCGTCCCGTCGCGCATCAAGACCGAGCGGCGCTCGCGTTCGGTCCCCGAAGGCCTCTGGATCAAATGCCCGGCCTGCGATGCGGTGCTGTACCGCGCCGAACTCGAGCGCAACCTCAATGTCTGCCCCAAGTGCAGCCATCACATGCGCATCGGCGCGCGCGAGCGCCTGAAGGCATTCCTGGATCCGGAACCGCTCACCGAGATCGGCGAACGCATCCGCCCCGAGGACCCGCTCAAGTTCAAGGACAGCAAGCGCTACCGCGACCGCCTGGCGCAGGCGCAGAAGGTCACCCGCGAGAGTGACGCCCTGATCGCGCTGTCCGGCGCCCTGCACGGCGACCCCGTGGTGGCCTGTGCCTTTGAATTCCAGTTTCTGGGCGGCTCGATGGGCGCCGTGGTCGGCGAGCGCTTCGTGCGCTCGGTGGATCGCGCGCTGGATCAGGGCTGCGGCCTGGTGTGCTTCTCGGCCTCCGGAGGCGCGCGCATGCAGGAGTCGCTGTTCTCGCTGCTGCAGATGGCCAAGACCAGCGCCGCGCTGGGGCGCCTGTCCCGGGCCGGCTTACCCTTTGTCTCGGTGATGACCGACCCGACCACAGGCGGTGTGTCCGCGAGTCTCGCCATGCTCGGGGATCTGAATATCGCCGAACCGCGTGCGCTGATCGGCTTCGCCGGCCCGCGCGTGATCCAGCAGACCGTGCGCGAGACGCTGCCCGAGGGCTTCCAGCGCAGCGAGTTCCTGCTCGATCATGGCGGACTGGACCTGATTCTCGACCGGCGTGAAATGCGAGACCGCATCGCGCAGCTGCTGCGCCTGCTGCAGAAGCGCCCGCCACTCCAGGCCGCTTGAGCGGCCGCTACCGCACGCTCGCTGAGGCGCTCAGCTTCCAGCAGAGTTCTCACGGTCCCACCATCGATCTCAACCTCGAGCGCGTGCGCGAGGTCGCCGCGCGTTTGGGCCTGCTCGAGAAGCGCTGCCCCGCCGTCATCGTCGGCGGTACCAACGGCAAGGGCTCGACCGCCTGCGATCTCGCCTCGATGCTCACCGCCTGTGGAGCGCGGGTGGGTCTGTTTACCTCGCCGCACCTGATTCGCTACAACGAGCGCGTGCAGATCGATGGCACCGAAGTCGATGATGCCGCGCTGCTGGCGGCCTTCGAGCGCATCGAGACCGCTCGCGGCGCCACCACGCTGACCTTCTTCGAATACAACACACTGGCCGCGCTGGATGTGTTTCGACAGGCCGGCGTCAGCGCCATGGTGCTGGAAGTGGGACTGGGCGGCCGGCTCGATGCCACCAACATCATCGATGCCGATGTGGCGCTGCTGTGCTCGGTGGGGCTGGATCATCGCGACTGGCTCGGAGACACCCTCGAGCTGATTGGCGCGGAGAAGGCCGGCATTTTTCGCGCCGGACAGGCGGTCGTGCTCGGGAGCCCCGACATGCCCGCGAGCGTGTGGCAGCGCGCGGCGGCACTCCAGTGCCGTGTGCACGTGGCCCAGCGCGACTTCGAAGTCCGTATTCATGGCCGCGGCGATCAATCCGAGCCCTGGGACTTTCGCTCGGCGCTCTGCAAACTCGACCAGTTGCCGGCGCCTTCGCTGGCGGGCGCGATTCAATACCAGAACGCCGCCGCGGCGCTGATGGCGCTGAACCTGCTGGGCGTCGCTGGCGCCTGCGAGCGCGACCGGATCGCACGGGGACTTCAATCGGTGCGCCTGCCCGGACGTTTCCAGCGCGTTCCGGGCGAAGTCGAGTGGGTGCTCGATGTGGCGCATAACCCGCCGGCCGCGGCGGTGCTGGCCGCCGAACTGCGTTCGCAGCCGGTCCGCGGCCGCACGATTGCGGTGGCAGGCATGCTGGCCGATAAGGACGCGGCAGCCGTGGCGCGCGAACTCGATGGCGACATCGATCATTGGCTGCTTGCGGATTTAAGCGATGAACCGCGCGGGCTGACAGCCGCTGCGCTCAAGGCGCGATTGCCGCCACTGCGCGGTGAGCTCGAACTGTTGCCCACTGTCGCGGCCGCCTGCGCCCGCGCGGGCGAACTTGCACGGCCACGCGATCGCATCGTGGTGCTCGGATCGTTTCATGTGGTCGGTCCGGCGCTCGCCTGGCTTGGGCTATACTGATTTGACAGCTATGGAAACCCGCCTCAAAGAGCGACTGACGGGCGCGGCGATACTGGTGGCGCTCATCGTGCTCGTAGTGCCCGAGCTGTTTCACGGCCAGCGTCCCGACGTGGCTGCCAATACCAGCAGCAGCGGGGAAGGACCACCCGTGAGGTCCTATACCATCGACCTCAGCAATGGGCCGGCGCGTACGGCCCCGCTGCAATCCACCGACAACGGCGCCGCGGCACCCGCTGCGGTGCCAGCCAACGCGAGTGCGGCTGGCAGTACGCCGGCGGCGGCACCTGCCGCAACGCCCTCGGTATCGCCCCCACCTGTGACGCCGGCGCCGGCGGTGCCCGCGGCCAAAGCCCAGGGCCGCCACGGCGCCGGCATCGGAGCCGAACCGTGCGGCCAAGTCCGCCAGCGCCACCTCCTGGGGCGTGCAGCTGGGTCTGTTCGCCTCGCACGATAACGCCGAACGGCTCGCCCACTCGGCGCAGGGCAAGGGGTTTCAGGTCAGCGTCTCGGACGCCGATGGCAAGGGCCTGTATCACGTGGTGGCGGGCGGACTCGCCGATCGCTCCGCGGCGCAGACGCTGCAGGGGAGGTTGCAGGCCCAGGGTTTCCAGGCGGCGGTGGTAGCGCCGCAGTCCGGCAACCTCAAATCCGCGCGCTAGGGCAGGGCCTGCGCCTGCAACTGTGACCCCCGCACCCGGATTGGATCCCGGGCGACGCTAGAATTCAGCCATGAATTGGCTCGACTATCTGCTGATCGTGCTCGTGGCATGCTCCTTCGTCGCCGGCCTCATGCGCGGGCTGCTGCGCGAGGTGATTGCACTTGTGACGTGGATCACAGCGGTCTGGGTGGCCTGGCATTACTCGGGCCTGGTGGAGTCGCATCTGGGCGGCGCGCTGGCCAATGAAAACGTCCGGACCTGGGCGGCGCGCGCACTGATCTTCATCGTCGTCGTGCTGGTGGGCGGTGTCATCGGACTGCTCGTGAGCCACCTCGTGCGCCTGTCGATTTTCAGCGGTACCGATCGCGCGGTGGGCGGCGTGTTCGGGTTGCTGCGCGGCCTCGTCATGGCCGGCCTGTTTGTCATGTTGTGTCACGCCGTGCGGCTCGAGGGCGAGCCATGGTGGCATCGCTCGATGCTGGTGCCTTATGCCGAGCACGCAGCGAATGTGCTGCGGGCAATGGTCGGCGAGCGTAAAATGCTCGGCGACATCTCCGTTACGGCGACGCGCTGAGGCGCGAAGGATGCGGACACAACCATGTGCGGTATCGTCGGGGTGGTTGGCACCAGCCCCGTCAATCAGCGTCTCTACGATGCGCTGACGGTTTTACAGCATCGCGGCCAGGACGCCGCGGGCATCATGACGGCGTTCGAGGGTCGCCTGTGTTCGCGCAAAGGTGCCGGACTGGTGCGCGATGTCTTCGAGCAGCAGCACATGCTCGAGCTGGCGGGCAATGCCGGCATCGGCCACGTGCGCTATCCCACCGCCGGCTGCGACGCCGCCTCCGAGGCGCAACCCTTCTACGTCAACGCGCCCTACGGTATCTGCCTGGCGCACAACGGCAATCTGACCAATGCCTCCGAACTGGCCGAGGTGCTGATCCGTGAGGATCGCCGCCACCTCAACACCGAGTCGGACTCCGAGGTGCTGCTGAACGTGTTTGCCTCCGAGCTGCAGCGCGTGGGCACCCCGCGCGTGACGCCGGCGGACATCTTTGCGGCGGTCAGCGCGGTCTATCGACGCTGCCGCGGCGGCTACGCCGTGGTCGCCATGGTGATCGGCCACGGGATCCTGGGATTCCGCGATCCGAACGGCATCCGCCCGCTGGTGCTCGGACAACGCCGCACCCCGCGCGGTACCGAGTACATGCTGGCCTCTGAGAACGTGGCGCTGGACATGCTGTCCTTCGAATTGGTGCGAGATGTGGCGCCCGGCGAGGCGGTGTTCATCGACGAGCACGGCCGGTTGCATTCGCAGCAGTGCGTGGCCACGGTTCGCCATACGCCCTGCATTTTCGAATACGTCTACTTCGCACGGCCGGACTCCATCATCGACAACATCTCGGTGTATCGCGCGCGCATGCGCATGGGCGAGCGGCTGGCCGCCAAGATGATGCGCGAGCGGCCGAACCATGACATCGACGTCATCATCCCGATACCCGACACCAGCCGCACCTGCGCGCTGCAGATGGCGCAGATCCTCGGCATCAAGTACCGCGAGGGCTTCACCAAGAACCGCTACATCGGACGCACCTTCATCATGCCCGGGCAGGAGCAGCGCGAGCGGCAGGTCCGCCGCAAGCTCAACGCCATCGAACTGGAGTTCCGCGGCAAGAACGTGCTGCTGGTGGACGATTCGATCGTGCGCGGTACCACCTCGGCGCAGATCATCGAGCTGGCGCGCGAAGCCGGCGCCAAGAAGGTTTATTTCGCATCCGCGTCGCCGCCGGTGCGGTTTCCAAACGTCTACGGTATCGACATGCCGGCCACCAGCGAACTGGTGGCCGCCGGACGCAGCATTGAGGAAGTCGGCCACGTGATCGGTGCCGACTGGTTGATCTACCAGGATCTCGAGGATCTCGTGACCGCCTGCCGGCACGACAACGCCACGATCGAGGAATTCGACACGTCCTGCTTCTCGGGCGAGTACGTCACCGGCGATGTGACCTATGAATATCTCGATCGGCTGCAGCGGGCACGCTCCGACGAAGCCAAGGTCCGGCGTCGAATGACACGCGGACTGAAAGCCGTCGGCGAGCCCTGACCCTTTCTTAAAGCCGAACCAGACGTGCGCATGCGGCTGCTGCTGGTCGAGGAAGATCCCAAGGTACGCTCGCTGCTGCGGCATCACTTGAGTTGCCGCTGGCCGGAGGTGCAGATCAGCGCCCATCCGCCGCTGCAGCGCGGTCCGCTGCCGGCCGAGTTCCTGGCCCAGGGCTATGACGCGGTGCTGCTGTCACCGCCCTCCGAGGAAGACGATGGCATCGCGGCGCTGCACGAGCTGTGCATGCGCCCCGGTTTTGCCCCGGTGATCTTCGTGATGCCGCGCGATGTGCCGGCGCTGCGCGAACGGGCCATGGACGCGGGCGCCTATGGTGTGACGGTCCGCAGCCGCATCGATCACGATGGACTGCTCAAGATGCTGGAAGCCGCCGGGCGCGATCATCGCCGGGCGCTGGCCGACTGGCGCATCTCGCCCGAGGCTATCGAGTCGCGCCGCTTCGGCGAGGCCCGCATCCCCGAATATCGACGTGCGCGGCTGCTGGCGCGCGGTTCGGTGTCGCAGCTGTACGTGGCCGAGAGTGAGAAGGCCGGCACGCTGGTGGTGCTGAAGGTGACGCCATCACGACGCGACGAATCCGGCATCGACCAGGTGTTCGCGCGTTTCCTGCAGGAATACGAGATCGCGCAACGCGTGCGGCATCCGAACATCGTGCGCCTCTATGAGCTCGGCGTGGCCGACGATCACGCTTATCTGGCGATGGAGTATTTCCAGCGCGGGGATCTGCGACGGCGCATGAAGAGCGGCATGTCGCCTTCCGAGTCGCTGGGATTCGCCTCGCAGATCGCGCGCGCGCTCAGCGCACTGCACGGCGCCGGCATCCTGCACCGCGACCTGAAGCCCGGCAATGTCATGCTGCGCATGGACGGGCAGGCGGCATTGATCGACTTTGGCCTCGCCAAGCACGAGGCGCTCGACTACGACATCACCGACACCGGCATGATCTTTGGCACGCCGCACTACATGAGCCCCGAGCAGGGCCATGGACAGGATCTGGATCCGCGCAGCGATCTCTACAGCCTCGGCGTCATGTTGTTCGAGATGCTGACCGGGCGTAAACCGTATACGGCCGACAACCCGATGGCCATCATCTATATGCATCGCAACGCACCGACGCCCAAGCTGCCCGAATCGCTGGGCGATCTGCAGCCGCTGCTCGATCGGCTGCTCGGCAAGGAAGCGCGCGAGCGCTTCAAGAATGCGGCCGAATGCATGCGTGCCATCGATTCGGCGCGCGCGGCCTGGCTCACCAAGGGAGCCCTGGCGTGAGCCAGACGTGAGCGAGGCACTGCGCGTGCTCGCGGCGCCGACGCCACCCGAGTGGGTCGATGCCGCCTGCACTCACTGGCGCACGCTGCTCATCGATCACGCCAACTGCGAGAAGAAAGCCGCCTCGAGCGCACTGGCGCTGATCTTTGCCTACCCCGAGGACGCCGAGCTGGTGACGGCGCTATCGCGCCTGGGCCGGGAGGAATTGCGGCATTTCGAACAGGTGGCGCAAATGATGCGGCGGCTGCAAGTGCCGTTCGAACGCCAGCGTCCGGGACGTTACGCCGCCGGACTGCGCGCGGCGCTGCGATCGCATGAGCCGCTGCGCAAGCTGGACCTGCTGCTCTCGAGTGCGCTGATCGAAGCGCGCTCCTGCGAGCGCTTCGGACTGCTGGCGCCGCGCTTAGGCGAGCCGCTCGGAGCTTTCTACGAGGCGCTGCATCGCTCGGAGGCGCGGCATTTCGAGCTTTATCTGCGCCTGGCGCGCCGCGCGGGTCACGACGCGGCACTGTGCGAGCAACGGCTGCGTCAACTGGCGGCGGTGGAAGCCGGGCTGATCACGGCGCCGGATGATGTGCTGCGCTTTCACTCGGGGCCCGCGGCAGCTCTTCCAGTCTGAAGCCCTGCTGGTCCCACGACAGGCAACTGCCGTGCTCGTGCCAGGCGCCCAGCACGATGCGGCGCGCGGGCGCGCCATCGAGATCGAATTCATGCACGGCGGGGCGATGCGTATGGCCGTGGATCAGCACACGCGTGCCGCAGGCGCGCATGGCGGCGGCGACTGCGTCCTGATCCACATCCATGATGTAAGCCGCGGTATTGCCGGTGTGGCGACGACTGCCGTCGCGAGCCTGCTGCGCCAGCAGCCGCCGCACGGCCAGCGGCAGCGCGAGGAAACGGCGCTGCCAGCGCTCATTGCGGACCAGTGCCCGCAGGTTCTGATAGGAACGATCGGCGGTGCAGAGCGCATCGCCATGGGTGAGCAATACACGCTCACCGTAGGATTCGACGATGACCGGATCGGCCAGCAGCTGCGTGCCGCTGAGTTCCTCGAAACCCCGCTGCAGCAGGAAATCCCGATTGCCGTGCATGACGTAGCAGGGTACGCCCCGCTGCCTGAGCCGCAGCAGCGCCTCGCAGACGCTGCGACTGCAGGCATCCTGCTCGTCATCCCCAATCCACGACTCGAACAGATCGCCGAGGATATAGAGCGCTTCGGCGCCGGCGGCGCGCTCATCGAGGAAGGCGATGAACTGCATGGCGGCCGCGGGTTCCAGCGCATCCAGGTGCAGATCGGAGACGAACAGAGTGGTCATTTTAGGCTACATTGTACGGATGTCCGCCAGTTTCGTCGTGACACGCTTTGCGCCGAGCCCCTCCGGAGAACTGCACCTGGGCAATGCGCGCACGGCGCTGTTCAACTATCTGCTCGCGCTTGGCGCAGGCGGACGTTTCCTGCTGCGCATCGAGGACACCGATGCGGAGCGCTCGCAGGAGCGCTATGTCGAGGCGCTGCGCGCCGACCTTGCCTGGCTGGGCCTGGACTGGGATGACGAGCCGGTGCGACAGTCCGAGCGCGCGCCCATCTACGCGCGCTACTTCGCGCAGCTCGAGCAGGCGCAGCTGGTATATCCGTGCTTTTGCACGCCGCTGGAACTGGATCTGTCGCGCCGCAGCCAGCTGCAGTCAGGACGACCGCCGCGCTACGCCGGCACCTGCCGGGAGCTGACCGCGGCGCAGATCGCGTTCAAACGCGCCGAGGGCCGCAGCGCCAGCCTGCGTTTCCGGGTGCCGCTCGGGCAGCGGCTCGAGTACGAGGACCTGGTGCACGGCGCGCAGAGTTTTCTCACCGACGATATCGGTGATTTCATCGTGCGGCGCGAAGATGGCACTGCGGCGTTCTTTTTCAGCAATGCCGTGGATGATGCGCTGATGCAGGTCAGTCATGTGCTGCGCGGCGAAGATCACTTGAGCAATACCCCGCGCCAGCGGCTGCTGCTCGAGGCGCTGGACTTGCCGGTGCCGCGCTATGGTCACGTCTCGCTGCTGATCGGCGCCGACGGCTCGCCGCTGTCCAAGCGGCACGGGGCGACGAGCGTGCGCGCGCTGCGCGAGGCGGGCTACGCGGCAGGCGCGGTGTGCAATCAGTTATTCCGGCTCGGACACAGCAGCGCGCGCAACGATTTGCTGGATCTCGAACAGATGGCGCAGAACTTTGAACTCAGACACCTGCAGCGCGCCCCCGCGCACTTCGATGACGCGCACCTGATTCACTGGCAGCGCGAGTGGGTGCATTCGCTCTCGCCGGAGCAGGCCGGCGCATGGCTCGCGCCCTTCCTGCCGCCGCAGCTGGATGAGTCGCGCGCCCGCGCCTTCATCAGCGCGGTACTGCCCAATGTAGTGCTGCCCGAGGATGCGCGGCTGTGGCAGCAGATCATCTTCGGCGAGGCACTGTCGTTCGAAGAGCCGGCACTGCGCGCGGTGCAGGAGGCGGGACCGGAGTTTTTCTCGGCTGCCGCCGGCGCGGTGCGCGAGCCGGCCGACCTGGGTGCATTGCGCGGCGCGACTGGCCGCAAGGGCGCGGCCTTCTTCATGCCACTGCGCGCGGCATTGACCGGGCGGCTGCACGGTCCGGAGCTGGCTCCGCTGCTGGCCGCGATGCCGACCGAGCGGGTGCGCGCGCGGCTGCTGCAGTTTGCACAACCCACACCATGATCAGGATCCACAATTCCATGACCGGCCGCGAAGAAGCGTTCCGGCCAATCAATCCCCGCAGCGTCGGGCTTTATGTCTGCGGCGTCACCGTCTACGACTTCTGCCACGTCGGTCATGCCCGCTGCTACGTTGCCTTCGATATCATCCAGCGCTGGCTGCGCCACCGCGGTTACGCGCTCAACTACGTGCGCAACATCACCGATATCGATGACAAGATCATCGAGCGCGCAGCGCAGAACAACGAGCCGGTGGAGGCGCTGACCGCACGCTTCATCGCGGCCATGCACGAGGACTTCGCCGCGCTCGCGATCGAGCGGCCGGATCATGAACCGCGCGCCACCGAGTACGTGCCTCAAATCATTGCGCTGATCGAGCGGCTGATCGAGCGCGGCTTCGCCTATGTCAGTTCGAGCGGCGATGTGCTGTACGCGGTGGCGAAGTTTTCCGCCTACGGACAGCTCTCGGGCAAGCGCCTGGCCGACCTGCGGGCCGGCGCGCGCGTGGAAGTGGATTCTGCCAAGCGCGATCCGCTGGACTTCGTGCTGTGGAAGGGCGCCAAGCCCGATGAGCCGAGCTGGCCGTCGCCCTGGGGCCCGGGGCGCCCGGGCTGGCACATCGAGTGCTCGGCCATGTGCACCGCGCTGCTGGGCCAGCACTTCGACCTTCACGGCGGCGGCATGGACCTGAAATTCCCGCACCACGAGAACGAGATCGCGCAGTCCTGCGCGGCGCACGAGGGCGGCTTCGTCAATGTCTGGATCCACAACGGCTTCGTCAACGTCGACAACGAGAAGATGTCGAAGTCGCTCGGCAACTTCTTCACCATCCGCGATGTGCTGCCGCGGCTGCGCCATCCGGAAGTGCTGCGCGCATTCCTGCTGGGCAGCCACTATCGAGGCCCGATCCAGTACAGCCCGGTGCAGCTCGAGCAGGCCGATGCGGCGCTGACACGCCTGTACACGGCGTTGCGCGGCGTGGAGTCGAGCGCTGGGCCCGCGCCGCAGAGCGTGCACACGGAACGCTTCGGCGCGGCGCTGGACAATGATTTCAACACGCCCGAGGCGCTGGCCGTGCTGCAGGGACTGGCGCGTGAACTCAATACGGCGCGCGCGCAGGGCGAGACCGCGCAGGCGGGGGCGCTGGCGGCGGAGCTGCGGCACTTGAGTGCGCTGCTGGGACTCTTAAGCCTGACGCCGGAGGAATGGTTCAGGCGCAGCGCCTCGCTGCCGCTGTCGGGCGATGAGCCGCGCGCGGCGGCCGATGTGCTCGATGAGGCCGCCATCGACGCGCTGATCGCGGCGCGGCTGGCGGCACGCAAGGCGCGTGACTTCGCGGCCGCCGATGGGATTCGCGACCAGCTGGCGCGGGCCGGCGTGGTGCTCGAGGATCAACCCGGCGGACGCACGCTCTGGAAGCGCCAGTAAGGTTAGCCGGCGAGCTCCCGGTAGGTCGCCAGGGTCTCACGCGCCACCGTATCGATGTGATAGGCGGAGAGGTCGTGTTCGGTGCGCGGCGTGCGCACCTCGAAGTGATGGCGCAGCCGCGCCGCCAGCGCTGCCACATCGCCGACCGGGAACAGGTCGCCGCCGTGGCGAGCGAGCAGTTCGGCCGGTCCGTCGGTGGCCGAAGCCAGCACCGGTGTGCCCGCGTCGAGCGCCTCGAGCACCACGCGTCCGAGCGGCTCGCGGCGCGAGGGACAGACGAACAGATCAAAGGCCTGGTAGTAGTCCTTGACGTCGGCGCGGTAGCCGGCGAGCTGTACGCGCTCGCCGGCCGCACGTGCCTGGCGACTCAGGCGCGCCCGTTCCCGGCCATCGCCCAGGATGACCAGGCGCGCCGCGGGCAGCGCGGCACGCGCAAAGGCCTCGATCAGCAGATCGAAGCCCTTGCTGCGCGCGAGGCGCCCGACGCCGCCGATCAGGTAGTCGCCGGAGCTGGCGCCCAGTTCCGCGCGCCGCGCGCCGATCTCGGCGGCACTCAAACGGCGTGCCGGAATCATCGATTCATTGATATCGAAGATGCGGCCGCGGTAGTCCGCGGGGATATCGCGATGCTGCCACTCGGCGATGCAGATCAGCCCCTCCATGGCCGCGAAGTGCGGGCCGTTCACGGTCAGGTGCAGCGTGGCGATCGCCGGGGCGCGCGGCCGGATATGCGCCAGCAGCCGGGTGGCGCGGCGCAGGTGAGCATGCACGATCTGCGGTTCGAAAGCGGCCAGCGCACCGCTGACGGCGCGGCGCTGCCACCAGGGTCCGATCTCGATGACCTGCACGGCCGGATCCAGGTGATCGCGGATGCTGGCGCCACCGGCGCCGCGATGGCCGCTGCGCAGGACCGCCAGTACCGCATGATCGCGCACGTGCGCGTTGCACATCTCGGCGGTGGCCCGCTCGGTGCCCGCAAAGCCGCGCGAGAGCAGCAGATGAGCGATGCGCATGCAACTATGATAGCGGCATGGCTAGCGACATGGCGGGGCGCATGAAGGTCAGGCTCATCGGCAAGGCCAATGGCGTCGGCCTGTCGCGCGACTTCGAGCTGCTGGCCGAGGCGCTGCGCAGCAGCGGCTGCGAGGTCACGCTGTATGGCTGCGAGCGGCGCGACCGCAAACGCCGGCGCAGTTTTTTCACGCGACTGGCGGCGCGCGCACGCGGGTTGCGCGGCGGAGGGCCGGATGCGCCCTACGATGTCAACCTGATGCTCGAGCATGTCTGGCCGCAGTTTCTGCACCAGGCGAGCCGCAACGTACTGGTGCCCAACCCCGAGTGGTTCGATCGCCGCGATCTGGCCTTCCTGGGCGCCGCGCAGCGCGTCTGGGCCAAGACCGGGCTGGCCGAGCGATTGTTCACGGCACGCGGCTGCCGGACCGTGCGCATCGGCTTCGACAGCAGCGATCGGCTCGATGCTTCCGTCACGCGCGAGAACCAATTCCTGCACCTCGCCGGCCGCAGCCCGCTCAAGGGCACCGCACGGCTGCATGCGCTGTGGCAGCGGCATCCGGAGTGGCCGCTGCTGACCATCGTGCAGGATGCCGAAGCGGTCGCGAACCCGACCCGTGGCACCGATGCCGCCGGCGCAGCCGTGCCGGCCAACATCCGGGTTGAAAGCCGTTTCCTGAGTGATGAGGCACTGCGCGCGTTGCAGAATTCGCATCGCTTTCACGTTTGCACCTCAGAGGCCGAGGGGTGGGGTCACTACATCGCCGAGGCCATGAGCGTGGGCGCGGTGACCCTGACCTGCGATGCGCCGCCGATGAACGAACTGATCGACCTCAAGCGCGGCGTGCTGCTGGCCGTGCACAACGGGGAGCGTCACAACCTCGCCACCTTAAGCCTGTTCGACGAGGCGGCGTTGGAAGCGGCCGTCACGCGCGTGCTGACCATGAGCCCCGCTGAGTGTGAGACCATCGGCGCGGCGGCGCGCGCCTGGTTCCTCGGCAATAAACACGGCTTCTTCAGCCGCGTGCGGCATGCGCTCGAGGAGTTGCAGACGTGACCGGGATGACGCTGCCGCTGAGCCTGCTGGTGCTCACCTACAACGAGGCGGCCAATATCGCGCGCTGCCTGGACAGCGTGCCGTTTGCGGCCGAGAAACTCGTGATCGACTGCGGCAGTACCGATACGACCGCGCAGATCGCCGCCGCGCACGGCGCCCGCGTGGTGCAGCAGCCGTGGCTGGGGTTTGGGCCGCAGCGCCGCGCGGCGACCGCGCTGGCGACGCATCCATGGATCCTGTTCCTGGATGCCGATGAATGGCTGTCGCCTGAGCTGGCGCTGGAACTGCAGCAGCGCCTGCCGGCACTGCTGGCCTCGGCACAGGCGGGCGCGTACCTCCGCCGCTCGGCCTGGTTCATGGGCGCGCGCATGCGCTGGTACCGGCCGCTGGCACGCGAGCGCATCGAGCGGCTGTATCACCGCGACCGCGCACAGTGGAGCGAGGCGCCGGTACACGAAGCGTTGCGGTTCAACGGCCCGGCCGCCGAGATGCGCTCGCCGCTGCTGCACGCGTATACCCCGAGCCTCACCCAGCGAGGGCTCAAGGATCTCTACTACGCCGAGCTGCGCGCGCGCGAGCGATGCGCAAAAGGGCGTACCGGCAGCCTTTGGCTGGTGCCCTTGCTGTTCATGGTGACCTTTCTCAAGGACTATCTGCTGCGGCTGGCAGTGCTCGACGGCGCTCGCGGCTACGTGGCCGCGCACCTGGCTGCCAGTTACTCGGCCTACAAGCGGCTGCGCGGCTACGAAATGCAGGTGCACCCCGAGTCGATCGAGCTGGCGCGCCAGGCGCTGATCCGCCATGGGCTCGAGCGCGACGGTGAGTGAACTTGGCGGGCAGCGCCTCATCTATACTTGCAGCACCATGCAGCAGGCAATCCCAGAGCCGATGACCGAGTTTCGGGCGTGACGCCGCGCGCCGGCCGATGGTCATGGTCCGCCTGTGCGGCAGCGGTCCTGAGCCTCACGCTCTGGATGGCCACCGATGCCCGCGCCAACGGGGCCAGCCCCTACCTGCCGCTGAATCTGTCCCCCGAAATCGAACGCCAGGTGGAAAGGGTACTGGTGCTGGGAGGGCATCCGGCCATGACGCGGCCGGTGCCGATCGCCGCGGTGCTGGACGCTCTGCCCAAGGCGTGCCGGCGCGATGCGGCGCTGTGCCGGCGCGTCAGGAATTACATGAACCGCTATTTTGGCGGCCACGGCGTCAGCGAGGCCAGCGTCGAAGTTGCCGCCGCCTCGCATTCGACTACCACCATGCCCAATGAACGCGGCGAGCGGCTGGATTCGCCCGTCGATGGCTCCATCGTCGCCTTCTATCGCCCCTACGATCATTTGCTGCTGACGGCAGGCGCGGTGGGCTATGCCGGCACGGACGGGCGAATCAGCCCCGAGGGGACGATGCTCAGCGCTGGCGATGAATATCTGCAGATCGACGCCGGCTATCGCAGCCAATGGCTCTCGCCGCTGACCGACAGCAGCACGCTGATCAGCACCGAGGCGCCGGCCATGCCCTCGCTGACGATATCGAATCAGCTTCCCATCGGACTGCTGGGACTGCAGTACCAGTTCTTCTTTGCGCGCATGAGCCACTCGGATCACATCATCTATAAGGGCGTGGAAAACCAGGGTTACCCGAAGCTGGTGGGCGCGCACATCGGCATTGAACCGGTGACCGGCTGGGACTTCGCCGGCAATGCGGTCTGGCAGTTCGGCGGCGGCGGTCGCCCCGGTTCGTTCTCGGATTTCTTCCGCAACCTGTTCCAGGCCACCAATTTCGGCGGCAGCAACAGCCCCAACCTCGACAACCGCTTCAGCAACCGGTCTGTGTCCCTGACCAGTGCGTATAACTTTCCGACGCGCACGCCGATCGAGGCGTATCTCGAGTATGCCGGCCGCGATACCTTCCATGGCGAGGCATATCGATTTCGGGAAACCGATCTGTCCGTCGGCGTGCACATGCCCGAGCTCTTCGATCGCTTCGATCTGACGGTCGAACTCACCGAGTGGCAGAACGCCTGGTACACCGACTATGTCTGGCTCGACGGCATGACGAACGACGGTTACGTCACCGGCAACTGGGGCGCGGACTGGCGCGTGCCCGGAGACGATGTCGGCGCGCAGAGCGAGATGATTTCACTGGGATGGCCGCTGCGTTCGGGCGATGAGGTGTATACGCGGCTGCGCATGCTGCAGAACCAGCACTACGCCGCCACGATCGGCGGTGGTCCGACCGCTTCCGGCGTCATCCTGCCCTACGATCACGCCTACATGCTGACGCTGGAATACTCGCAGCCGCGCAACGGTTACACGCGCGGACTGACGCTGGATGCCGGGCGCGATGCCTTCGGCGGCAATTTCGCGCGCCTGGCGGGCTTCGTGCGCTTCGATGGCGGCAACCCCGATGCGGGCAGTGCTGCCCCGAACGACGATGCCGATCAGTATGACGACGAAGATCTCGCGGCCGCCGACGCCGCCGGCAAGTACGAGCGCTTCGTGGATCTTGGCGTCAGCGGCGGGCGGCTGGGCCTGGACCTCGGCGGCTTCACCGTCGCCGATGAGAAGCTGCCCACCCAGTATCAGAGTGTCGCCTCTCCCCATTTAGGGGTCGGGGTGCGACGCGCTGTGACGACCAACGGGGATCTCGGCGTGCGGGCCGAATTCGACGATTTCCACGGCGCCATGATTGCGCTGCGGGCGCTGGATTACCGCTATCGGCTGGATCGGCACCTGGCGGTGGGCGGCTTTTTTGGCTTTGCGCGCTATTCCGCGCCGACGCCGGCGCAGGGGTACTACGCCGGGGCGGGCCTCACCTGGCGGGACCTGCTGCCGAAGTGGGATTTGTCGCTGGATGCCCGTTATTTCGATCATGTGCAGCGCAGCAAAGTCCTGCCAACCGATCCCCAGAACGGGGACACCGTGGAGTGGTATACGATGCAGGCGGCGAGTCTTTATCTGAGCCGGAGGTTCTAACGGTTCGGGTAGCTGGCGCCGGGGCGGCCGGTTCCGTATTATTCGCGCCCCACGGTGCAGTGCACAGCGGGGCCTCGGAAGGTTTGAGAGCGGGGCATGGCGCAGTCTGGTAGCGCATCTGCTTTGGGAGCAGAGGGTCGCAGGTTCAAATCCTGCTGCCCCGACCAGCTCGAACAGCCGTGCGCCCGTAGCTCAGCTGGATAGAGCACCGGCCTTCTAAGCCGGTGGTCGCAGGTTCGAGTCCTGCCGGGCGCGCCAACGATCGACGGTGGACGTAGCTCAGCTGGTAGAGTCCCGGATTGTGATTCCGGTTGTCGCGGGTTCGAGTCCCGTCGTCCACCCCATTCCCTAGTCTGCGAAATGCAAAAGAATCGCTGCGAAGTGAGAGAGCGCTTGCCTCTCACTCGGGCGATGCGATTGCGGCGCACGACCTATGATCATCGTCATACTTGTCACTTGCCGCGCTCACCCGAGACTAAGCGCGCGATCCACTCACGCGGTCACCCCGCTGAGAGCTGATGAAAGAGCAGACAACGCAGGTGCCAAACGTGCAGGCGGCAAATAACCAAACCCCAGGCGGAATACGCGACTGGTTTCTCCAAACCATGTTCCGCAAGCCAACTGCAGGTCATGACGAGGCAGCTGACTCCAGAATTGTTCGACGACGGGATCATCAAACGCGTCGGCGCTCAGGCGCATGCAGCACAATGCTCCGGCATCCGGCCGAACCCACGCAACTCGGTCGCGCTCGGCCTCATGCCAGGCGGCGAGTGTTTCAAGTGCTGCGGCAAGCAGCTGCCTCCGAGGTGCGAGCACCGCTTCCTTGTTGCGCAAAAGAGCCGCTGCGAGCGTCTCATCCAGCACCGAATTGCAGATCACGGTGTTCATCTTGGCCACGGCCAGCCGCTTGCGAAGGTCGGCATCTGCCACAGTGAGCCAGCCTGCGCGCAAGCCGGGCGCGCCTAGCGCCTTCGATACCGACGCGCCAGTGACAACGCGGGGGTGTAGCCCGGCAAGACTGGGGACTGCAACTGCGCTTCCGTAGGTGGCCTCTCGATAGGTCTCATCGATGAAGAGGATGGCTTCGGGAGAGAGCCTTTCCATCAAGGTAAGGAGCTCCACAATGGTTGCGCGAGACACCTGGATTCCGCTTGGATTCTGGGGCGAGGCCACGCTGACCAGTTTGACCCCAGGCGACAGGGTGGCGGCAAATTGATCCAGATCCAGCCCATAACGGCTGTCGAATGACAATCTGATCTCGCGGACATTCACTCCCGCCCCGAGAAGGCTGTCCCGGCTCGGCGGAAAGCACGGAGTCACCAGGATGGCCTCGTCACCGGGGCGGCAGGCTTCGAAAGCAATAAGGAATAGTCCGAGCGCAGTGCCTTGTGTTGTGATGACTTGCTCGACCGGGATCCGGCAACTCTTTGCAACCTCATGGCGGAGTGTGATCAAACCCGCGGACGCGCCGTAGCCGAGTTTCAGGCTGCGGATGTTCTCGATCCCCGCGATGTCCAGAATCTCGCCAACAGTGAGATCTTGCGAGGTGCTTTCCGCCAGATTGAATGGACGGTTCACATCCAGGAGCGAGATGATTTCGTTGAACGGAAATCGTCCCTGCCACTTCCCCGAGGCCCCCGGGCTGGTGTCGGCGATACTTTTATTTGGCATCTACTGCGAATCCTCCGCCGCTTCTGATGCGGTCGTGTACTTCGATCTGGATTATCCCGAAATGATCTGTGCCATGAAATGGCTCGGCGATCATCAGGGCGCGCAGGTGGTGAAGCTCGCGGACAAATTCACCGGCAGACGAAGTTTGCTGCGCGCTCTACGTCTCCGTGGCCTGAGTAGCGGGCGAGGGCTGGATAGGGGCACAAGGGCCGTGAACGGCCTGGCCACGGTGTTTGCGGCCCCGCCCGTGCCTCGATCCGTTCCGGTGCTGCGCCGGTTTCGACCCATCGGCGCAGCGGCGCGAAGGCATCGAAGTTATCGGTTGCCGGTCCGCCGCCACAATGGCCCATTCCAGGCACGGGAAATACACGCACGAACTCCTTCGCGGTGCCGGCCTGCGCGACATCCATCTCGCGATACCAGTTGAGGGTATCGTTGATGGAGAACACCGGATCGGACACCCCATGTGGGATGATAAGTTTGCCTCCACGAGCACGGAACGCCTTCAGATCGGGTGAGCGCGCGGAAATCTCATCCCATGCGGACTGCGCAAAGTGCGCGTCGGTGGCGTAGATGCGGTCCGCGTTATGGTTGAAGTCGAAGTCGAGCGCGTAGTCGAACGCACTTTGCGGGTCGGCGCCGATCGCCAAGGGCGGTGTTGTGAAGATGCTGGCGGTCGCCGGACCTCCGAGCAGCAGATTCAGTGCTGGCATTCCGCCGGGCTTGCCCAGCTTCCAAAACCGCCAGGCATCGCTGCCGATACCGGCGTCCCAGGGCCAGTCGCCGTACAGCCGTTGGCCGTGCTCGTCCCGAGGTCCGCGCAATGATCGCTCGAGGCCCGCGACTTGTACTGCCGACAGACAGCCGTCGGACTTGCCCTCGCGACAGGTGCTTTTACGCAGCTCCGGCAGGACCTTGCGGTCGGTGCATGCGGAAAACGCCCCGACTATCCCGTCCTTCAAGCCGTCATCGGCATCGCAGGCCGCCAGCACTGCCTCTCGCACCAGGCGCAGGTCGGCATCTGAGAATGCTGAGGGCAGGCGAGTGAAGGGTGGGGCGCTCTGGGTCGCGCGATTCGCGGCGATGGCTTCGAATGCCTGCACATCCCAGAGCTCGGCGAGGGCAGCGCGTGGTAGTGATATAGCAGGATCGGCTGCGATAATACCGTCGAACTCGTCGGGGTAGTATTCGGCCAGCGCCAAGCCTTCCTGCCCACCCTTGGAGCAACCCACAAAGTACGAGCGCCGTGGTGTTTCACTGTAGTAGCCGCGTATCAGGGCTTTGGCGGCAATGGAAACGGCTGGCAGAGACGTGCGGCCGTAATCGCGGCGGGCTTGATCGTCGAAGCCAAAAGCTGCCGCTCCGCCACGCGCTGGAATCGAATTGCTCGCGTTGTCGTGACCGGCATCCTGGCTCACCACCGCAAATCCCTGCGCGAGTGCGACTGGCGCTGTCGCGGAAATGTGCCCGAGCGCGTCACCCACGTCCCCGTCTGTGCCCGCGCCGCCCTGGAAGAAGAATTCGTGGTTCCATTGCGTGGGCAGTCTCAGGCGGAAATGAATGGCATAGCCCTGGCCATCGCTGCCGACGCGTTCATGCATGATGGCCGAGAGCTCGCAGTGCTCCGGTACTTTCACGGCGGGCCCGGGCATGCCAGGGGCCATCGTCGTGGGGACTTCCGTGTCCTGCGGCCGCAGGGCCGCCGACAGGATGCGTGTCGAGGCATCAGGCCATTGTCCCTGCATCCGCGTCGCGAGCGCTGCGCAGCGGCTAAGTGAATCCGCTGGGCCGGGGTCGGCTCCGGCCGCGGACGCCCAGCATCCGACGCCAAACACACCGATGATGATCGTTGAGACTCTTCCGATCCTCGCGCGACCTCTCGTGCGTCTTGCAACATCCCAATTCAAGTTGTCTGCTCCCTCGAAGGCGATCAAAAGCTCGTGGCAAAGCGCACGCCGTACTGGCGCGGGGCGCCGAGAAACTCGTTGTTGCCCTGCTGTCCCGTGACATAGGTCTCGTTGGTCAAGTTGGTGCCGAAGATGCCCACCTTCCAGGCGTGAAGCTCGTAGGTGAGTTGTGCAGCGAGCAGATGGCGTACCTCGAGCAGATCGAACATCGGGTTGTTGAAAATCGTCGTGAACTGGCGGCCGATATAGGAGAAGTCCAGGCGCGGGGTGAGCATCCCGACCGGTAGCCGCAGCTCGTACTGCGCTCCGACATTGGCGGTGAACTTGGGCGAGTAAGGGTTCTGCGACCCGGAGATGTCCTGAAAGTACGGTGTGTAGTTGAAGCAGTTCGCGACCTGGCCCGGGGCGCACTGCGGACCGAGTCCATTGCCGCCGTTGGGAAGAGTCCGCAGGTCAATCGCATTGGCGGAACCGAGCGAGGAATGCACGTAGGAGGCCGCGCCATCGAAACTCAGGGACTGGACGCGCGCCTGAAGCTGGGCCTCGGCGCCGTAGATTCGCGAGGTGCCCTGCAGGTTAAACACTGTCTGCTGGCCACCGCCGGTGATGACATTTAGCTCCTGCGCCTGGAAATTATCATAGTTCATGAAAAAGCCGCCGAGCTGGCCCCGCATGTGGCCATCGAACAGCGTCGTCTTCCACCCGGCCTCGTAGTCCCAAACCGACTCGGGCCGGAATAAGGTGTTACTGGCCGGATTCGGACCGCCGGTCTTGTAGCCATTGGCGGCAAACGCGTAGAGGAAGTTGTTGGGGTCGAGCTTGTAGTTGAGCGCCACTTTGCCTGTGACCTTGTGGTCCGAGAAAGGGGTGGTGTTCGGAATCGTCGCTACCGTGACGAGCCCATTGCCGAGGTTCGGTTGGATGGTGATCGCCCCTTCCGAGCCGATCCAGTCGTGGCTGAAGCGCACGCCTCCCTGCAACTCGAGCGAATCTGTAAGCTCGAACGTACCCTGACCGAACGCGCCAAACGCATCACTCGGATTGTTGATCGCGACGCCTGTGGCAATGAGCGGCGTGCCGACCGGGAAGGGCGTGCCGGCGCCTGCCTGCGTGTAGGTCGTGAATTCCACCGGAACGTCGCGGTGCATGTAGGAACTGCCCAGCACCCATCGAAAGAAGCCCGTCTCCGGCGACAGCATGTCTATTTCCTGGGTGGTCACGCGCTCGTGGATAAACTGCGGCTGATAGGAGCCAGGCAGCGGTGAAGAGGCCGTCGGTGCATTGGTGGCATCTTCATCGAACAACATATTCAACTGTCCGTACTGAAAGCCGCTGATCGAGCGCACCACGATACCATCCGGCAGATGGTACTTGAGCTCGAGTCCTGTCCGGATACTGCGCTCATCGTTCCGAACATCCGTGCGATCGTAGTTCAGTTGCCACGGATCTGCGGGCGCCAGAGACGCATAGACGGTGCCGGGAATAGGCCGTTGCGGATAGCCGTCGGTACTGTTGGTGTTGTATTCGGACTTCCAGAGTGCCGAGAAGATCTCATTGGGTTCGAATAGAAGTCCAAATCGCATGTTGGTCTGGTCCACCTTCCCAGGCTGGATCAGCCGTGTCGAAATATCATCGAAGAAGCTGTTGCGACTCTCGTGATTGAAGGCGATGCGCGCGGCCCAAGTATCGCTCAGTGGCACATTGATGGCGCCGCGCGCCTGAACTTCCTGATAGTTGCCGGTCTGCACCTCGAGATCGCCATGCGTGCTGTCAAGCGTGGGACTTTTGCTAGTGACGAGAATTGCGCCGCCCGTGGAGTTCTGGCCGACGAATGTGCCTTGCGGACCGCGCAGGATCTCGACGTCGGCGACGTCGTAGTAAGGTTCATCGGCCATGATGTTGCCGGGATAGAAGAGTCCGTCGCGATATAGCGCTACGCCGGAGACCACCACCGGTGACTGCAGGTTAATGCCGATGCCGCGGATGTTGACGTTTTCAGTGAACCCCACCTGGGTCATCGTCAACGACGGGGCGGCAAACTGCAGATCGGTCTGATCGCGTACTGCCTTATCGGCAATGTCATCGCCGCTGAGCGCGGTCATGGCGATCGAGGTCGTTTGCAGGTTCTCCGAGCGGCGCTCGGCGGTGACCACGACCTCCTCGAGGCCTGTGGAACCGGTATCCGCACTCTGCCCACTCGCTCGAGAGGGGGGCAGGCACCAGGCCGCGCCGATTGCACACAGTGTGACCCAGGACCATTGAGCACTACGCATTCTGAAGTCCCCCTATTGCGTTATTCCAGGACCGCACAATCAATGGTGGCGGCTCTGGGTTTGCGTAAAAGGTAATGGGGACTTACGATATTAGCAAGGGGGGCTTACGTTAATTCCACGAGATGGCTAACACGACTTTTGCCAGGGATGGGGCACAGAGAACCGCATCGCATGCATGACCAGCGGGGCCGACGCCGGCGGGCGTGGGCCAATCTGCCATAGCGCCCAAGGGAGACCTCGGCCCGGTCAGGCCTCGACAGTCTCCAGCACGTTCGCTAATGTCAGCGTCCCTCTGCAAAGGACCGGGCTGAAAGATAAATGCGGCCGACACGGCGCAAAACTACGCATACGGCCGGGCCTCGGATCGGCGGGAAATCGTCGAAGCAAACCACGCGTCTCGACGGCGCGCGCTCTCCGACAGCTCTGATTGAGTCGCAGATCGCGGGAACGTCAGAACCTGTGCTGGGTCTCTACCTTCACGTGGCCTACATGTACTTCATGTCTACTTACGAGGGACAGGTCGGACGCGGCGAAATCAGTCCCAATGTCATTGGGGTTCTGGCATTCCTGGCGCAGCGGCCAGGCATGAGTCAGGCTGAACTAGCACGGCTTGTCGGTCTCGAGCGAGCAACCGTGGGAGTCACCGTGGCCCGGGCAATAGCCTCCGGGTTTGTGAAGCGGACCGACTCGAGCCACGACGCGCGCCGATATTCGCTATACATTACGGCGCTAGGAGAGCAGATGCTGGGCAAGCTTCGCGAACGCATACCCGCGCATGAGCGGCAGGCTGCCCGACGACTGAGTCTGAGCGAACGCCAGCAGCTTCGGGGGCTGCTGAACAAGCTGGTTTATAGCTGAGTCGGACACTTCCCAGCTGTCGTCGTGATTTAGGCTTCGAGTCGCCTGGCAGCTTCGCGACGTCACTACGATGCTACGCAGGATGCAATGGTTTGGATTCTGCCACTGGGATTAAGGGAGGCGCTTGCCTGGTTCTGGCAGGGGGATGCTCAGTATGACCTCAAGACCGCCACCAGTGCGATTGCGCAGCGACAACTGCCCGCCGTGGCCTTGCGCGATATCGCGCGCAATGCTTAATCCCAGGCCCGTACCACCGGTGGCACGATCACGTGACGATTCGACCCGATAGTATGGCTCCATGACGCGCTCGAGCTCCGCTTCGGGTATTCCGGGACCGTCATCGGCGATGCGCACCAGTAGCTCATTGCCGCGCTCCTCAACGGCGATTTCGACATTTCGGGCGTATGCCCGCGCATTGTCGAGCAGATTGGTCAACAGGCGACGTAGCGCTTGGGGTCGGCACCAGACCGGATGACTGATCCCGCCGCTGACCTCGATCGGTAGTCCGAGTTCCTCGTAGTCATCGTGCAGCGCGCTGAGCAAAGCGGAAAGATTGACAGGCTGCACAGTCTCGTTGCTCTCGAGCCCCCGCAGCATGTCGAGCGCTCCCTGCACCATGAGCTGCATGCTGTCCAGGTCATGCACGAACTGCTGCTGCAGTTCCGCCGGAGTCAGACTCTCCGCACGCAGCCGCAGGCGGGTTATCGGCGTGCGCAGATCGTGCGACATTGCCGCGAGCACGCGCGTTCGGCTATCCAGGTAACGGCGCAGACGATCGCGCATGCTGTTGAAGGCGTGCGCCGCCCGACGTAGCTCGCGCGGGCCGTGCTCTGGCAGCGGCTCGTGCGGCAGTCCTCGGCCCAGCGCGTCGGCGGCAGCTACGAGGTGTGAAAGCGGCCCGGTAATGCCGCGCGCCAGCAGTAACGCGCCAAGGAACAGGGCGGCCACCAAGGCCAATGGATACACATAGAAATGATTCGGTGGGCCGATCGGCGGCTCCACGAGCTGCAGGCGCAATAAGAGCGACGCAGCCTGCGGGAAGCCGAGTTGGACGTCGATGTAGGCCGGCGGCCCTACAGTGGGCAGATCATTGAAGCTGCCGAGGACAATGTCGGCCGGCCGATCCAGCTGTGCCAGTGCAACGGTGATGGCATAGTCCGGATGCTGCAGATTCGCGACACGCTGCCGGAGCAATTCGATGAATTCAAGGTCACTCCCGTGATAGGGACGGTGGCGCAACACCTCCTGCGGAGTGCCTTCACGCAGCCGCGAAAGCGCCGCGGCGCGCTGCGCAGGATCGAGCTGCGCCAGCAGCTCGGCGATATTGCCGATCCGTTCCGACCAGTCGAAAGCAGAATAACGCGCACCCATCTCGCGCCGATCATGCAGATAGACCAGACCGCTGACGGCCTGCGCCGCCAGGATACTGCAGAACATGATCAGCAGCAGGCGCACCGAGAGTGAGCCCGGCACCAGCGGTTTAAGCAGCCTACGAACTCGTGACTTCCACGCCAATGACGTAGCCCTCGCTGTAGACAGTCTTGATGATGCGCGGTTCGCGCGCATCATCGTGCAGAATCTGGCGCAGCCGGCTGATGCACATGTCGACAGTACGGTGGAAGGGGTCGCCGCCGCGCTCGCCAGCCGTCTCCATCAGTTGCGTGCGCGAAAGCACGAGGCGCCCAGCGGCAAGAAGCCGTGAGAGTAGTCGGAATTGCACGCCACTCAATGGGACGATAACCCCATCGGCATCGCTGAGATTACGCGTCACCATGTCGAGGGTCCAGGTATCGAAGTGATAGCGCTGTACGTTTTGGGCGCGAAGCGTGCCCGTTGCCTGTCGGTCTGCGCGCCGCAGTATGGACTTGATGCGTACCAAGAGTTCGCGCGGGCTGAAAGGCTTTGCCAGGTAATCGTCAGCCCCCATCTCGAAGCCGACGATCTTATCGACGGCGTCACCGCGCGCGGTGAGCATGACGATAGGCACGTCGCTGTATTGACGTACGCTCCGGCATAACGCCAGCCCATCTTCGCCTCGGAGCATAATATCGAGCACCAGCAGATCGATTTGCTCACGTGCCATCAATTTGCGCATGGCTACGCCGTCGGCGACGGTCGTGGTCCGATAGCCGTTCTGGCGCAGATAGTCGGCGAGTAGCGAGCGAATCTCGACGTCGTCGTCAACCACGAGAATGTGCGCGCTGGTCACACTTTAGTCCTTGGCCATCTGCGCAGTGCGCCAACCGCCGCCAACCGCCTGGATCAGCGCCACGCTGGCGGTAAGTCGATCCTGCTGCACGCTGAGTGCGGTTTGCTCAGTGCTGAAGGTGGTGGTCTGCGCTGTAATAACGCTGGTGTACGGCACGGTCCCGGATTTGTACTGATCAAGCGTAAGCTTCTCGGCTTCCTTGGCCGCCGTCACTGCGCGCGCTTCAATCGATGCCTGATGCTCAAGCACGCGCAACGCGAGGAGATTGTCCTCGACCTGCTGAAAGCTTGTGAGCACCGTCTGGCGGTAGCTGTCGATGGCCTCGGCATAAGCAGCACGCGCCTGGCGGACCACCGCGCGCCGTCCCTCGATGTCGAACAGGGTCGCGGCCAAAACCGGCCCCACCGCCCAGCTGCTATTCGATGCGCTCAGCAGGCCTTGCATGGCGGT
Source organism: uncultured Gammaproteobacteria bacterium (assembly GCA_963819195.1). GTDB lineage: Bacteria > Pseudomonadota > Gammaproteobacteria > Steroidobacterales > Steroidobacteraceae > FEN-1191. Next base: position 343,951 of record CAWFVL010000003.1, on the reverse strand, counting down.
GCTGGCGTGGGACGCATCCCCCGTGAGCGTGAGTGTCGGAAAAAAGGCGGATATGGCCACGCCAATCTGTGCGTTGGCGGCAGCCATGCGGCGCTCGGCCTGGGCAATGTCCGGACGGCGCTCGAGGAGTGTCGAAGCCACGCCTGGCGGAATAGAGGGCACGTCGCTGCGCAGTGGGGCGGCCTCGAGCGCGAAGTCTGCCGGTGTCTTTCCAATCAGTAGCGCGATGGCGTGTTCGAGCTGACCCCGCGTGAGCTCAACATTTACCAGCGAGGCCTGACTGGTGAGCAGCTGCGTCTCTGCGGTGACTATATCGGCGCGGCCGGCGACACCGTATTTGAAGCGCGCCTCGGTAATGGTCAGTGCATGCTGATCATCCTCGACTGTATCCTTTAGCAGCAGCTGCAAACTGTCCTGGGCGCGAAGCTCGAAATAGTCGGTGGCCAGCGCTGCCTGCGCGCTCAGCCGCGCGAGCGCGACGGCCGCGTGGCTCGCTTGAGCGCTATCACGATCGCTTTCGACGGTGCGGCGCGTTGCGCCCCAGATGTCGAGGCTCCAGCTTCCAGTAGCGCCCACTGTATTGACGGTCTGAACCGAATTGGGCGCGAGGTATTCGTTGGAGCGCTGGCGCTCAGCTGTCACGCCCACCGTGGGCCAGTAGGCATTCCTGGCTTGTAATACCAGCGCGCGAGACTGCATGTACGCGTCCCAGGAGGCTTTGAGGTTCTGGTTCGAGACGTCGATCTGCCGCTCCAGGCCGTCGAGCACCGGGTCATCGAACATCTGCCACCAAGGCCCGCGATCCAGGCTATCGGCAGGTTCGCTGGCCTTCCAGTCCCCCTGCTCCTTGTAGGCCAGCACCGCCTGTGGCTCAGGACGACGGTAGTTCGGACCGACCGCGCAGCTGATCAGGGCAAGGAGGCACGGCAGTGTGGCACAGGCATAGAGTCGGCGCTTCATATCGCGGGAGATCCTTCCATGGGTGCCGGAGAGTCGCGTAGTACGCGCCGCCGCTCGCTCCAGGCCCGCAGCCGATCAACGTACAGATACACCACCGGTGTCGTATAAAGCGTGAGTAGCTGGCTCACGAGCAGACCGCCGATCACTGCAATGCCCAACGGCCGGCGCAGCTCGGTGCCGTCTCCGTGTGCGATCGCCAGCGGCAATGCACCAACGATCGCGGCCGCCGTGGTCATCATGATCGGCCGAAAACGCAGCGCGCAGGCGTGTGCGATCGCCGCGCGCGGAGTCATACCCTGCGTGCGCTGCGCAGCCACTGCTACATCAACCATCATGATGGCATTCTTCTTCACGATGCCTATCAGCAACATGATGCCGAGGAAGGCGATGAAGCTGAAGGGTTCGCCGACCAGCATTAGCGCCAGCAGCGCGCCGATTCCGGCCGAAGGAAGCGTCGAGAGAATGGTCAGCGGCTGGCTGTAGCTCTCATAGAGCATGCCAAGCACGACGTAGATGGCCAAAAACGCGGCCAGTAGCAGCAGTGGTAGATTCCCCTGATTCCTTCGAAACAGATCCGCGTTGCCGTAGGGCGTGCCGCGAATGGTCGCAGGCACATGCAACTGGCCGATCGTGCGATCTATCGCCGCGAGCGCTGCGCTTAGCGTGCCGCCCGGTGGCAGATTGAATGCGAAGGAGGTCGAGGCCGAGGTCCCGGTATGCGTCACTGATACTGGGATGGTCGAGGTCTCCAGATGCGCAAACGCGGCAAGCGGCACGACCGTCTCGCGAGCGGTGGCGATCGCCGCCCCGGTCGAAGTATTACCTCGTCCGGCGTTGGCCAGCGAGTTGGCGGCTAGGTTGCGCGCAACGTCGTTGCTGGGGCTGCCGCTGCTGCTCTTTTTGCCAATGCGAGTGGTGCCCGATAGCGCCTGGGTCGCCTCGGTGCCGGAGACCGGTCCGCCGGCGGTGCTGAAGTACATATCACGCAGGTTTGCCGGACGCTGCAGGAACGCCGGCGCGAGCTCCAGGATTACGTGGTATTGCTGCGGGCTGTTGTAGTTGTAGATGGTCGACACCTGTGCCTGGGAGAAGGCACTGCCGAGCTGGTTGTCGATCTGGGCAATGCTGAGCCCGAGCCGCGACGCCGTGTCGCGATCAATCACGACATTAGATTCAAGGCCCCCCGGCTGCAGATCGGAATCGACGTCCGAAAGCTCTGGGGCATTGCGCAGTGCGTGCTGCAGCTTAACCGACCAACTGCGCAGCTCGGTGATGTCATCTCCCAACAGCGAATATTGGTACTCCGCATTGGCAGAGCGTCCACCGCCACCGCCCAGGTCCTGGACCGACTGCAGGAAGACCGACACGCCGGCTACCTGCGCGAGGGCGGGACGCAGTCGGCCTATCACCTGTGCCGCAGACAGACGCCGCTGGGTCAGCGGCTTGAGCGTGATGCTGAGGGTGGCGCTGATGGCACCGCCGAAGAACGGCCAGCCAGCGGAGCCCACGCTTCCGACGACGCTTTCGACCGCAGGGTCCCGCTGAAGCAGGGCGCTGACCTCGGTGAGCTTGCCCTTCATGAACTGGAATGAGGCTGTGGCATCGCCCCGAATCACGCCGCGCAGTGCGCCGGTGTCCTGCTCGGGGAAGAAGCTCTTGGGGATGACAATGTAGAGAAAGATGTTGAGCACGATCGCTGCCAGCAGCATGACCAGCATCAGCCGCCGCCGATCCAGCGCCCAGTCGAGCGAGCGCACATAAGAGGTATGGAGGCGGGTAAAGAATTGCCCGAAGTAGTCCCCAAACCGCGTCCCGCGATGCGCTCTATCGCGACGCAGTACGTAGGCGCACAGCATCGGCGTCGTGGTCAGCGAAATTACGAGAGAGATCAGAATAGCAAAGCTCAACGTGACGGTGAACTCCCGAAACAGCGACCCCAGGATGCCGCCCATGATCTGAAACGGGGCGAACACTGCCATCAGCGACAGGCTCATCGATAGCACCGTGAATCCCACCTCGCGTGCCCCTTGTAGCGCTGCACGGCGCCGCGGCATGCCGGCCTCCATGAGACGAATCGTGTTCTCCATGACCACGATTGCATCGTCGACTACAAAGCCTGTGGCAATGGTCAGCGCCATGAGCGAGAAATTGTCGAGGCTATAGCCCAGAAGGTACATCGCACCAAACGTGCCTATTAATGAGACCGGCACTACCACTGTGGGAATGAGCGCGGCACGCACGTTGCGCAGGAACGCGAACACCACGAAGATGACCATGGCCACCGCGAGCGCTAATGCACGCTCGACCTGCCGCAGCGAGGCGCGAATACTCACTGACCGGTCGGTTGTCACGACCAGGCGGATCTTGGGATCTATCATGCGCGCAAGCTGCGGCAGCTGTGCGCGCACCGCGTCGACCACTTTGATGATGTTGGCGCCCGGCTGCTGCACCACATCGACCGCGATGGCCGGATGGCCGTTGTAGAGCCCAAAGGTGCGAGAGTTCTCGGTCGCCCCGTCCTGCATGTCCAGGACCTGGGCAACATCCTCCAAGCGCACGGTGCGATCAGCTGCGGTTGGCGACGATCAGCGAACGGTACTGCGCCGCGTCGCGCGCATTGTCATTGGTGTAGATCTGCCAGCGCTGATCCCCCAGATCGATTGCGCCTTTGGGCGCATTGGCATTGCTGTTGGAGATCGCAGCGGCGATGTCCTGCAGCCCGATACCGTATTGAGACAGTGCGAGCGGATTTACCTCGACCCGCACCGCCGGCAGCGCGCTGCCGCTGACATTCACGGAGCCGACGCCGGGTATTTGTGCGATGCGCTGGGAGATCACCGCATCCGCGGCGTCGTAGATCTGCCCCGCTGACAGGATGTCGGAACTCAGCGTAACGGTCATGATCGGAAAGTTCGAGCTGTTGAGCTTTCGATAGAACGGATTTCTCGTCATCGCGGACGGCAGGTCCGGATGGGCGGCCACGAGTGCGGCCTGAACGTCGCGCGCCGCGCCGTCGAGACTGCGGCCGAGGCCGAAGGTGAGAGCGATATTGGTCGAGCCGACCGAGCTAGTGGAGGTCATGTCGTCGACATCAGCGATGGCACCCAAGTGGCGCTCGAGCGGCGTCGCAACGCTGCTTGCCATCACCTCGGGACTCGCGCCTGGCAACTGCGCCGAAACGAAGATCGCCGGCACCTCGATCTTGGGCAGCGGCGCCACGGGCAACAGGCCGAATGCGACCGACACCCGCTAGCGCCACGCCTAACGTCAGGAGAATAGTTGCGACCGGCCGGGCGATGAAGGGCGCCGAGATGCTCACGACGGCGATCCCGTCTGGTTCATCGAGTTCGGGCTCGACGCCGAGTCGCTCGCGTAGCCGATTCGATAGCCGATCGAACGCCAGATAGATGACCGGTGTGGTGAAAAGCGTCAGCACCTGGCTAACCAGAAGACCGCCGACGATACTGATGCCCAGCGGATGGCGCAGCTCCGATCCGGTGCCGGTGCCGAACATCAGCGGCAACGCACCGAAAATAGCCGCAACCGTGGTCATGAGAATTGGCCGGAAGCGCAGCAGGCAGGCCTGGAAAATCGCCTCGCGCGGAGACTTGCCCTCCTGGCGCTGCGCATCGATCGCAAAATCGATCATGAGTATGGCGTTCTTCTTCACGATGCCGATCAAGAGGATGATGCCGATCAGAGCGATGATGGTCAGATCCTCCCCGAACAGGCGCAGCGCCAGCAGTGCACCGATTCCCGCGGACGGCAGAGTAGAGAGGATCGTCAGCGGATGAATAAAGCTCTCGTACAGCACGCCCAGTACGATGTACATCACCAGCACGGCCGCCAGCAGCAGCAGGAGCTCGTTGGAAAGATTGTTACGAAACGCCAGCGCTGCGCCCTGGAACGTCGTCTGGATGCTGGCCGGCAGCGCTGTCTGCTTGCTCCGCGCGCTCGATCGCGCTTGACCGCGGCGCCGAGCGAGACGCCGGACGCGAGATTGAACGACACGGTCGAGGCCGGAAACTGCGCCAGGTGGTTGATCAGCAGCGGCCGTGTTTCCTGCGTCACCTTGGCGATGGCGGACAGCGGCACCTGGCCGCCGCCGCTGGAGGGCACGTAGATCGAGTCGAGCGCATCGAGCGAGCGTTGCAGCTTCGGATCGGCCTCTATGATCACGCGATACTGGTTGGACTGCGTGAAGATAGTGGAGACGATGCGTTGACCGAAGGCGTCATAGAGCGCGTTGTCGACCGTGCCCACGCTCACACCGAGGCGCGCGGCGCTGTCGCGATCGATGGTGAGGTATGCTGCGAGACCCTCATTGGCCTGGTCGCTGGTCACATCGATGAGCTCCGGCAGTTGACGCAGTCGCTCGACGAGCTTGGGTGTCCAGGTGCTGAGCACCGTGCTATCAGTGTGCTGCAGCGTAAACTGGTATTGCGTCCGACTGACGGTGTCATCGAGGGTCAGGTCCTGCACCGGCTGCATGTAGAGCGTGATGCCCGGGACGTCCTGGATCTCGCCTCGCAGTCTGTCGATGATCTGTGCGACGGTAGCGCGGCGCTGACTTCTCGGTTTGAGGTTAATAAGAAAGCGGCCGCTGTTGAGGGTGACATTGCTGCCGTCGATGCCGATGAAAGATGAGAGGCTGGTGACATCTGGATCCGCGAGAATCGCCCTCGCAGAGCCGCTGCTGACGCTCGGCCATCGCAGCGTAGGAGATGGACTGCGCGGCCTCGGAGATGCCCTGGATTAAGCCGGTGTCCTGGGATGGAAAGAAGCCTTTGGGAATCCAGACATACAGCAGCGCGGTCAACGCCACCGAGCCGAGCCACACCACGAGGGTCAGGTTTTGGCGATCCAGCACCCAGGTCAGGCGCTTGCTGTACCAGGCAACGACGGGGGCAAGCCAGCTGTCCTCGTGGTGTTCCCTTGTGACCTGCTGTGCCGGGCGTCGCTTGAGCCAATGCGCGCACAGCATCGGCACCAGGGTGAGGGAAACCACTGCTGAAATCAGGATGGTCACGGCCAGTGTCACGGCGAACTCGCGAAACAGTCGCCCGACTACTTCCCGCATGAAGAGCAGCGGAATGAGCACCGCGACCAGCGACACCGTTAGCGAGATGATCGTGAACCCAATCTGGCCGGAACCGCGCAGAGCAGCGCTGCGAGGGGACTCGCCGCGCTCAAGGTAGCGCGAAATGTTCTCGATCATGACGATGGCGTCATCGACCACGAAGCCCGTGGCGATTGTGAGCGCCATCAGCGAGAGGTTGTTCAGGCTGAAATGTGCCGCATACATGACCGCAAAGGTGCCGATGAGCGACAGCGGCACCGAGAGGCTTGGAATGAAGGTAGCGGGCAGGTTCCTGAGAAAGAGCAAGATCACCAGCACCACCAGCGCCACCGAGAGCATCAGCTCGAAACTCACATCATTGATCGAGGCGCGGATCGTCGTGGTACGGTCGGTGAGGGTCACAAGATCGACGCCGGCTGGCAGCGAGGCGCGCAGTTCGGGCAGCAGCGCCTTGATATGGTCGACCACCTCGATGACATTGGCGCCTGACTGGCGCTGCACATTAATCAACAGAGCGGGAGTATTGTTCATCCAGCCGCCCAGTCGGGTGTTTTCGGCGCTGCTCTCGAGTGTCGCAACGTCCGCCAGGCGCACAGGGGCGTTGTTGCGATAGGCGACAACGATGTCGCTGTATTCATGCGCGCTGCGCAGCTGATCATTGGCGTTGATCGAGTACGACTGCTCGGCGCCATCGAGCGTGCCCTTGGGGCCATTCTGGTTGGCATTGCTGATCGTAGTACGCAGATCATCCAAATTTAACCCGTAGGCGGCGAGTGCCTGCGGGTTGATCAGCACTCGCACGGCAGGGCGCTGACCACCGCTGATACTGACCACGCCGACGCCCTTGATCTGCGCGATCTTCTGCGCCACGCGAATGTCCGCGAGATCCTGCACCTCAGTGAGCGGCATGACCTTCGAGGTGATTCCGATTGTGAGCACGGGTGCGTCGGCCGGGTTGACCTTGGCATAGATCGGGGGCGCGGGCAGGTCCTGGGGAATCAGGTTCTGCGCGGCGTCGATGGCCGCTTGCACCTCCTGCTCCGCGACATCGATATCGAGTTCGAGGTCGAACTGCAGGGTTATGACCGATGCACCCCCCGAACTGGTCGAGGACATTTGCACCAGGCCAGCCATTTGCCCGAACTGTTTCTCAAGCGGTGCGGTGATGGCTGAAGTGATGACTTCCGGGCTCGCGCCTGGGTAAAAGGTCTGAATCTGAATCGTCGGGTAGGCGACCTGCGGCAGTGCGGCGAGAGGCAGGGTGCGATAGGCCAGCATGCCCACGGCGAGGATCGCGACCATCAATAAAGTCGTCGCCACGGGGCGCAGAATAAAGGGGCGAGACGGATTCATGCAGGTGCGGTCGGGCGCCTGATCGAGGCGCCTTGCTATTGCGACCGCGAACCGGAGCCGGTTGCCGTGCCCGGTTGCGCCGTTGGCGTTGCGCTCGGCAGCGTAATCTTGGCGCCATCGCGCAGCCGATCGGCTCCCTCTGTTACGACGATCTCTCCTGCAGCAAGGCCCGCAGTTACCGCAACGTGGTCCCCGTCGGTGGCGCCGAGAGTTATGGGTCTCACCGCAGCAGTACCTTGCTGCCGATTAACTATATAGGCGAAGGTGGCGGCATTACCGGAGCCGTGGTGCACGCCGGCGGTTGGAATAATGATCTGATCGTGCAGTAGTGCCTCCTGCAACCGCACGTTGACGAACTGATTGGCGAACAGAGCGCCATCTTTATTGTCGAAGAGTGCGCGCAGTTTGACCGTTCCGGTCGTCGGGTCCGAAACATTGTCGATGGTCTGCATCCTGCCGTCGGCGATCTTCGTGGTGTTGGTGCGATCGAACGCGGACACCGGCAGGCTCTCACCATCGCGAAGTCTCGCCGTGATATCGCGCATATAGTCCTCCGGGATCGGAAAGATCACCGAGATGGGCTGCAGTTGCGTGACTACGACGAGGCCATTGGTGTCCTGCGGGGTCACATAGTTGCCGGCGTCGATCTGTCGCAGACCCACCCGCCCGGAGACTGGCGAGGTGATGTGGGTGTAGGCCAGGTTGACCCTGGCGGTCTCGATGGCTGCTTGGTCTGCCCCGACGGTGCCGGCGTATTGGGCCACCAGCGACTCCTGTGTATCGAGTTGCTGCTGTGCAATCGCATTCTCCTTGATCAGGTTCCGATAGCGCTGCAGATCAACCTTCGAGTTCGCGAGCAGTGCCTGATCGCGCTTGAGATTGGCCTGCGCCTGATCGAGCGCGGCCTGATAGGGGCGCGGATCGATCTGTGCCAGAAAATCACCGGCACGCACCATCTGTCCTTCCTGAAAGGCCACGTGCGTTAATTGGCCCGCGATCTGCGACTTGACCGTGACAGTGGCCAGCGGCGTAACCGTGCCAAGTGCTGGAATGATGATCGCCATATCCCCGAGCGTGACGGAAGCCACGGCCACCGCGACTGGCGCGTCGCGCGGATCGCGAGGAGCGAACCCAGGAGGCCCGGCGCCTGCTCCGGGGCCGGGCGCGCGTCTGGTGAGGACGATCGAGGCGACAACGGCGAGAATCAGCAGCATCACACTGACGCCGACGAGGCGAGAGCGCCACGGGCGCGAAGCTGGCGTCGCTGTCTGCGGCAGTAGAGGTTCTTGGGAATCGTTCATAGGCGCTACGGACTGGCAAGTGGTGGCTGAGCTATCGTTATGTGAGCGCGACCCAGATTTCTTTATGCCCGCAGACGGTGGAGCGAGTTGTGACAACTTGTAACACATTGTCTAAATAACCCTATTAACTAGACATTGCGCGCACTGTGCTGAATGATTCTCCACGCCACATCAGCCTGAACGTCCGGAAAGTGCTCGTTCGTTCGTTCCGGTATCTGACAGGGAGCATTATGGTATTGCGTCGGAGGGGTGGGTTTAATCGATCTCCGCTTGCGCGCGTACCTTTAGCGACAAGCAATACATGAGCTACGCCGTGCTGGGCGATTTCCGTCCGTTCAGTATCTTCAAGGTGGCCAATGAGTAACAAATCTTCGAGCAAGAAAGCAGGCTGGTTGTTGGTGCTAAGCATATGCACTTCGACGGCGTGGGCACACCACGGCGGGGGTACCTTCGATGCGGCCAAGTGTTTTGCGTTCCAGGGTACGATCAGACAACTGGCATGGGCCAACCCTCATGCGTGGCTATATGTCCAGGTTCAGAAACCTGCAGGGGACTCTGAATTGTGGGGGTTCGAATTCGGTACGGTCGGTGGTCTGTCGCGCGCGGGCTTTAGACCCTCCGATTTCGCCATAGGCACTAAGGTCAGCGTAACGGCGTATGCGAATCGCGACGTGACGAAGCACACCGGCTCCGCGAATAGGCTGATTTTGCCCGATGGACGTGATGTTGCGGGAGCGGGAATAGCAGGAACCGCTCCGGGAGCCGGCCCGCCGGGCGCGGGCGGTCCTCCAGGTGCGGAGGCGGTCCTCCGGGTGCGGGCGGTCCTCCTCCCGGCGCTCCGCCCGCTGCTCCCGCGAATTGTCCCGACTATCAATAGTTCAGCCGAAAACGGGGTAGGCGAGCATGTCAATTCGTATCGGAAGTATCGTGACGATCATGTTGTTGGCGAGCGGGATGGCGTGCTCGGCAGAAAAGGCTGGCAGCTCACAGTGGGGCACTGGGTTCGGCGTGGGCCGACGCGGGCAAGATGCCCGATCTGTTTAGCGGAATGTGGATGACTCTTACCGGCATGGTCGAGGCGGATGAAAAGCTGAACGTTCCTTACACCGCAAAGGCACAGAAATATGTCGCCGACTACAAACCGAAGAGGGATATTCCCTATGCTCAGGAAGGCTGTGCGTCGCCTGGTCTGCCGATCGCCATGCGCACGGGCCCGATCAAGTTCACCTATTCACCCGGCTTGATCAGCATTTACATGCAGGCGGTCGGCCATACCCGGTTCATCAGGATGAACCGGGAGCAGGGCAAGACATCGCCCAAGTACTACGGCAATTCGGTTGGCCATTGGGAAGGAGATACCCTGGTGGTGGAGACTGAAGACTTCCTGCCGGAGATCACGTTCCAGTACGGTGTTGGCAAGGGTCTGCCTGCGGAGGGGACCATCGGAACGGGCAATTTACCGCCCTTAGGCGGCGGTCCCCCCGGCGCTCCTTCCGGCGCTGCTCCCGGCGGCCCTGGTCCGGTCCGGCGGGGTAGCGGCTTTATCGAAGGCCATCTGGGGACCGCATGGTGAGGGCATGCGCATGGTGGAACGGATGCGCTTGGTGAATCCGGAGACCTTGGAAGTCAACCTCACGATTTACGACGACACCGTATGGACGAAACCCTTTGTAACCGCGACGCGCAACTACAAGCGCGTCCAAAAGGGGATCAGCGAACTGGGGCCGTTCAGCGGCGAGCCGGAAGAATGGGTCTGCACCGTATCCATCACCAGCTTCGACCCGGACACCAACACCTACAAAGACAAAGATCCCGAAGAGATGGTGAAGTACCTGGATAAGCTGGGTCGGTGATTTCCAATCCACCTGCGAGGACGTTTCCCATGCGCGTACACAACGGTCGATTTGAAAAGGTGCGTCAGGCTCTGGCAGTCAGCGTCGTGGCGCTGCTCGCGGCTGCACCTGCGCTGGCGGCTGAAGCCGCCAAGCCAGCGGCCTCTCGCTATGTGCCCACAATGGCGGATTATCTGGGCGTTTACGACGCACTCCAGAACTATCGATTCGGAGTTGAAAAGCACGACCGAAAGGCGCTTGAAAGCGCCTTTTGGGAAGACGGCGTGGATATTGCTGTGCCAAGCCCTGGCCAAGAGATCCGTATCCCCCTGTCGGGATTTGCCCCACCGCAGGCTGCTGGCCAGCCTGGTCCTAACGCTGGGTCACCACCACCCGGTATGGGGCCACCGCCTGGTTCCAACGCCGGACCGGCCGGCCCTGGAGGGGGTGAGGGGGTGGAGGTCTGGCACTTACCGTTAGACAGCTACATCCACTTCGACAGTGCGACCCGTGCTACGCACTACGAATACTTCCTCAGTATTTATCCCCAACCAGAAAAGAAAGCGGAAGGCGAAAATCTGGGAAACATGCCAAACGCCAGTTCTTTCAGAACTTCGATCGTCGGATGGCCGGGCCACTACGAAGACATCCTGGAGAAGCGCCATGGCGAATGGCGGATCCTCCAACGCAAGTCCATGATCAATCAAAAGTGAACACGGAGCGCGCACGGTCGCTCTCGTCCTGCTAGCGCACGCAAGCGACAGCGTGAAAGGATTGCGCGCCGCGGTATTGCGGTGCTAGTGTGGGATTATTGAGCCCATCACGATAGCCTCGATGGTTCGCTGCAGCGGGGCCGCTTGCGGACCGATCAACGGCACCATCGACACGATGGCAATACGCTCCTCGGGAAGCGCCCAGAAGCGGCGCGTACCGCCGCCATCCCAGCCGAAGCTGCCGACGGGCAAATGAGTGCCTGCTGCATCGGGGATGGTGACTCTCAGAAAGCCGAGGCCGAACTTGACGCCTTCGGCCGGCATTCCCATGGACGGATAGCCTTCCATGACCAGGGGACCGATCTGGTTGGCTGCCATCTGCTTGATGGTTTCCGGCTGCAAATATTGCCGCCCATTGAGGCTGCCATTATTCGCCAGCATGCAGGCAAACAGTGAGAAGTCGCCGACCGTAGTCCAGAGGCCAGCGGAGCCACTGAAGTACGTGGCTTCCTCAGCGGTAGGTAGCGGAAGCCCTGGCGCATACGCCAACGCTCGTCCCTTCGAGTTACGCTTGACGCCGAAGTCGGTGTCGTTCATCCCCAGCGGCCCGAAAATTCGCTGCTGCAAAAACTGCCTGTAGTTCATGCCGGAGACGATTTCGACGACCCTGGCGACAACCTCAAAGCCGAGACTGTTGCTGTACGCCCAGCGCGATCCCGGCTGAAACTCAAGCGGAAGACTTGCCAGCTTTGGGACGACTGTCGCCAATGTGTCCGTGGGCTCACGGCGAGGGAATGCGTTATCGACGCCATAGATCTGAATGCCCGAAGTGTGCGTCAGGAGCATCCTCACGGTAATGGGCCTTGCGGCCGGTACCATCGCATACTGAGGTTCGCCCCACTCCTTCGAAGGACCTCCTGGACCGGGCACCGCGGCGAAGGGGGCGGGAGGCGAGCCCGGCTTGAGCACGCGAACCTGTCGCGGTGCGCCGAACTCCGCAATGTACTTGGAAACCGGATCATCCAGACTAAGCTTGCCATCCTCGACCAGCATCATCGCCGCAACGGATCCAACAGCCTTGGTGAGATCCGCGGCACCAAATATGCGATCGGTTTGCAGCGGCTCCTTGCTCTCCGCATTGGTTACGCCCTCGGCCTCGAAATGCACTACCTTGCCATCGCGGGCGACCAGCACGATGGCGCCGGGAATCTGTCCGGCGTCGATCTGTATCTTCACTGCCTCATGGATGAGCGCGAGCTTAGCGCTCGACAGGCCTACGTCCTCGGGGTGGGTCATGATTGTTTGCGCCGAAACTGGCAATGGCAATCCCAGCAGAGCCGCTAGACTCACGACGCGAATTCCCATATCGATGGTCTTCATTTCTTTCATCCCTAAACAATCGGCCTGACTAGAGGCCAGTTTTACCCAGTCGCCTCGGCTTCCGTGAAGCAACCGAAGATGACGAAATGCCGCCGATAATCTCGAAGAAGCCCCGACTAGCGACAATTTCAAGGAAATCTTTTATTTCAAGTTAAATCGACAATTGAAGAATTCTTCGTTATATTGCCCAAGAAGTCTACTAGTCGAGAGTTGCACATGGGCTCGAACTGGGGTGGGCAGGGGGCTTTGTGCGTCCAGGGAACATGTACCGCTCTGACGTGCACTGGTAGTTAGAGATAGAACATAAGTATTTGTGGGGGTTTTACCATGAAGAACAGGGTTGCTACGGCTGGTGGCGTTTTCCGTCACATGACTGTGCTGGCTGCCGCGGGCACGTTGGATTTCGCATTAATGGTCAGTCAGGCCCATGCCCAAACGGCCGCTGCGGTCCCCCCGGACGCAACTCGAGTGGCCCAAGCGCAATCCACTGCGGACGAATCGAAGGATACCGCGCTGGAAGACGTCATCGTAACCGCCGAACGCCGCTCGATCGATGTTCAGCGCATTCCCGCATCGGTGAGTGTGCGGACGGGTGATGAGCTGACTGAGCAAGGCAGATATACGACGATACAGATTCTGCAAGATATTCCTGGCGTGATAGCCGTTACCAACAACTCCAATAACACCGGCAGTGCGGACGTCCAAGGCAACAACATTACAATTCGCGGCATCACTCCTGCTGTTTCCGGCGCAGGTGGCGGCCCCAGTCCACTTTCAGCGACGCCCGAAACTGCGGTTTACGTCGATGGTGTATATGAGGGCATAGGCAGTACTTACGATCTGGAACGGGTAGAGGTGTTGCGCGGACCGCAGGGCACGCTCTACGGGCGTAGCGCCACGGCTGGTGTGGTGGCTTTCCATACGCGTGATCCAAGCTTGGACTCCTTTGGCGGCAACGCCGAGGTGGAGGTCGGCAATTACGATCTGCAGCACTACAGCGCCGCGGTCAATTTACCTATTAGCAACACGCTCGCGGTCCGGGTGGCAGGTGACTATCGAGATCAGGGCGACGGCTACTTCAACGAGGCTGACAGAGGAAAGGGCAGCACTACCAGTGGTCGCGCAAAGGTGCTGTGGAAGCCTGTCGATGATTTTTCGCTGCTCGTAGGCGTCGCATTCGAGAGGGATCAAGCCTACTCCGGCGGTAATCAGAGCACGGTCGACACGGCTAACCTGGGTTACACGATCGCGACGACTTCCAGCGATATTTTCCCCGGCCTCAAACTGCAGCGGGAGTCCTGGGCTGAACTCAATTGGGACATCGGTCCCGGCTCGTCGTCACCTACCAGCCGACATTTCGCACCTGGTATCAGAACGACGACAGGTTGCAGACACCCAATTTCATTGGGAGCAATAAGCCCCTCGAGCAGACAATTCAGACGCCTCTGGACCAATTTCACACCGAAGAGCTGCGTCTTGCGTCGAAGGATACCGCCGTGGGTTGGCAGGTTGGTGCTTTCTACTACCGTAACCAGCTACATACCTCCGACAACACCTTCCTGGCGACCCCGAGCAATGCGGTACTCACCAGTCATGGCGCTTACAGACGACCAAAAGGACACCAAAGATCTGGGCTTTTTCGGTGAGACGACTTTCTCCCCGATCAACTCTTTGCGAGCCACGATCGGTGTGCGCTACGACTCTACTCGGGTAGAGACGAGCGAGTTTTTCTTCAACAACCCTTTTGCTTTCTGCGGAACTTTTGCAGCTATGAGTCCGGGCTTCATGTTGCCCCCCGGAGTCAGCTGCACCGGCCCGGGCCAGGCAAATGTGCCCGCACCCCCGGGTAGTTCCATCAATAATGTGGCCGTTACCTTCCATAATTTCAACTACAAGGCTCGCATCGAATACGACCTGGCGCCGCAGAAACATGGTGTACGGCATGGTCTCCACCGGTTTCAAGCCGGGCGATGCAGGCATTTACAGCCCGGGTCACCGGAACCTATGCACCTAATATTTTGACGGCCGAAAAGCTGACCTCCTACGAGCTTGGATCGAAGAATCGCTTTCTCGATGATTCGTTGCAGGTCAATGCTGATGTGTATTATTACGATTACCAGGGATTCCAAACCACCTACCGGGTACACGCCGAAGATATTTCGCCTATTCCGATAGCTGTACCGGCGCGAAACATTGGCGCCGAAGTAGAATCGCTCTATCGAATCACGGCGCTCGACCGCGTGGGCCTGAACTACAGTTACGTCGAGTCGCGCTGGACGAATGAACCGGCGCCATTTGAAGCCGCCTACCCCCAGAAGGTGCGCGCGATCATTCCGAACACCGCCACTGGCTACTACGAGCACACGTTCAACTTGCCCGGCGGATCAACCTTGATGGCGCACATCGACGGGCAGTACTACTCGCCGCATCAAACCGACAATCTGCATGCGGACTTGCTCGCTGTAGGGCTAGAGAAGTACGTTGAGGTCGGTTCCCAGACCATAGGAAACCTCTCTGGTACCTGGTCGGTTAAGGATGGCCATTTGTCGATTACTGGCTACGTACGTAACTTTACCAACGCGCGTTACACCACCTACACATTCCAGGGTAGTGCACTGAGCTTTGGTGCGGATTGGAATGATCCGCGCATCTATGGCGCCATTATTTCTGCTCGCTTTTGATCCGGGAACTGCATTGGCCTGCGGCATGAGAGCGTCTTTCTGACTGGGCTGTGAGGGGTTAAATCAGGCGTAAACACGCCTGAACAGGACCGGGGACAGGCAACCAAGTTTCGACAGACACCCGTTTTTCAGGCGGGCGCATTATTGCAAGAGCCGAAACAACCCGCATCTGCCGGCTCGCTGGGCGCAGATCCCGTGCCACCGAGCCAAAGTGCTCTATGCCGCGACTACACATAGGGAACATCATGTGAAATGCGCAACCCGTTCTTCTCGCGTGGCCAGTGTTATGCGGATGCTTTCACTGTTGAGCTTCGCTGCCTTGGTGCACGCTGCTGATCAAAACTCGCCGCCATCCGCGCTGGGCAATGGTGCGACCCCGTTGGGCTCTACTTGGGCGGATGCCGACAAGATGCCCGATCTGTTTAGCGGAATGTGGATGACCTTTTCCGGCTTTGTCGAGGGTGATGAAAAGCTGAACGTTCCGTACACCGCCAAGGCGCAGAAGTATCTCGCCGATTACAAGCCGAAGCGGGATATTCCCTATGCCCAGGAAGGCTGCCGGTCGCCTGGGCTGCCGATAGCCATGCGCATGGGGGGTGGAATCAAGTTCAGCTACGCACCCGGGCTGATCACCATTTACATGCAGTCGCTCGGCCACACGCGATTCATCAGGATGAACCAGAAGCAAGGCAAAACATCGCCCAAGTACTACGGCAATTCAGTCGGCCACTGGGAAGGAGATACCCTGGTGGTGGAGACCGAAGACTTCTTGCCTGAGATCACGTTTCAGTACGGTGTTGGCAAGCCTCTGGCACCGTTGGAGACCGTCGGCACGGCAAATCTCGGTCCTCCTCCGGGCAGCGCTCCTGCCCGGGCGTAGTGTTCCCGGCAGTGGAGGTGGTCCTCCCCCCTCATTAGCGAGTTTATCGGCGGCAATCTGGGGACCGCACGGCGAGGGCATGCGGATGGTGGAACGCATGCGCTTGGTCAATCCGCAGACTTTGCAAGTCAACCTCACGATTTACGATGACACCGTATGGACGAAACCTTATGTGACGACGCGCAATTACAGGCGCATTCAAAAGGGGATCAGCGAGGTGGGACAGTTTACCGGTGAACCGGAGGAATGGGTCTGCACCGTCTCCATTACCACCTTCGACCCGGACACCAACACATACGTGGATAAAGACCCCGAAGAAATGGTCAAAATGCTGGACCGTCGCGGCAAGTGACGCGTCATATCCTGGGCGGACCACATCTGAGGAGAACAAAATGAAAGGCCACTGGTGCTGTGCATTGACGCTCACAGGCTTGCTGTTCGGCAGCGGAGTATTCGCGCAGGAACGCGTGATGGCGTCCAAGGACCCTGATGCGCTATTTCATAGCAGCGATCCTAAATTGGATGCCAACAAGCAGGTTGTTTATCACATCTTCAAGGACATTCTCGAGGGCGGCAACATCGAGGCCATAGACAAATATCATGACCGCGCGCTACATCCAGCACAACCCGAACATTCCCTCAGGCCACGATGGGCTCAAGAAGATGTTGAGCATGGTGAAGCCGAAGCCCATTTCCGAAAAACTTGCGGCGCAAGTAGTCTCGGTGGTGGCTGAAGGCGATTTCGTCGTTGTCAGCGCCGTGCAGCGATTACCCGATCCGAGAGCACCAGGTAAGACCTACACCACGACCCACTTCGACATGTGGCGCATCAAAGACGGCAAAGCCGACGAGCATTGGGACGAAGCGGCGCTTGGGCCGCCGCCGGGCTCCACACCTTCTGAGCCATAACTAGCGCCTTGCGCGCCCAGAGCATTTCGACCGACGACAGGCCTGTTCAGGCATGACCAGTTCGCTTTTCGACTCTGCGTCGGATCTGCGGCACCAAAGCGGCCTTTCCGAGGCTTCATGCGATCGTTATTCGCGAATCGCCGTTGTGCTGCACTGGGCGATCGCGGCATTCATGGTGTTCAATCTGTGCACCGGCTTCTTCATAGCAAACTGGCTAGCCGGGCCCAGCGAGATACCGCCGGCGCTCAGATGGATGTCTCTGATGCTGCACGTTTCCTCAGGCTTGACCGTCTTAATGCTCACCTTAGCGCGGGTGGTCTGGAGGCTCTTCAAGCCGCCGCCACCATATCTGGCAGCACTGAAGCCGTGGGAACGGCACACTGCCCACTTTGCGCACTTCCTGCTCTACGCGGCCATGGTGCTCATGCCGCTCACCGGCTGGGCCATCCTTTCGGCGCATCCGCCCCCCGGCTCCCCCGGCGCCGCCGCGGGGCTTTCCGCCTCTGCCGCCCCGCCGACGGCAGGGCCGCCGGCAGGGCCGCCGCGGCTATTGAAGGTCTGGAACCTGTTGCCGATGCCGGCGATCGCTCCCATCGAGGCCATAGGCAAAGATCCAGGCGCGGTCGCAGCCCAGCACGTGTTGCACGAAAAGTTCGCTCATTGGCACGGTGTGGGCGGCTACCTTCTGCTCGGCCTGCTCATGCTGCATATCCTCGGCGCGTTCAAGCACCAGTTCATCGACAAGCACTCCGAGTTCGCCCGGATGTGGATCGAACGCAGAAGGCAGTCCTGAGTCCCCTGCTTGCGAGGACGCAGCGTCGGTGAACAGACGCGATCGCACCGCAGAGCGTAGGGAGTGAGCTTTAGAAACATGAAAATCGCGTAATACACAGAAGATTGTTTTTATAGTAGATTATCGATAGTCCTCGCCCATGCTGCGGGAGTGCTTCCGGCGCTGCCATTGACGTCGGGTATCCCTTGGGGTGTCGGCCTTGCTGCGGGCCGGCCGGATAAATTGCGTGGCTTGCGCTGGGCCTAACCAGGGGGGTGTTAGCTGCCGTGTTTGATTATCTGCAAGACCTGGCATTGGCTAACTGGGTCAGATCATCGCCATCCCTCTTTGCCTACCCAGCCGTACTCACGGGACACGCCGTGGGTCTGGCGATCGTCGTTGGCATCAACACGCTCATCGCACTACGACTGCTGGGGGTCGCTTCGGATATTCCGCTTGCCACGCTGCGGGGACTGTACCGCCTGGTGTGGATAGGCTTTTTGATCAACCTGGCGTCCGGACTTCTACTGTTCATCGCAGAGGCGCACACGATGGCCGGGATGGTGGCGTTCTGGGGAAAAATGACGTTCGTTGCATTGGGCATGATCGTCGCCGAACTGCTGAAGCGCTTCTATTTTGCAGACTTTGCCAGCGTGCAGGCCGGCGTCGTGACCCGGGTTGGGCGCAACTTGGCGATCATCTCGCTTACGTGCTGGTATTGCGCGCTGATTCTCGGACGCTTGACCGCATATCCGGACATGGTGAACGGCTGGCTGCATCTGAGTGGGAGGGGCAGTTGATGCAGACCTTTGTCAACTCGCATGAATGGGTGTGGGCGGTCTGCCAGATAATCCACTTTGTAGGCCTGTCGTTGATCGTCGGGATCGTCGGTACCCTGGATCTGCGCATCCTGGGCTTATTCAAAAGCCTACCCATTGCCGCGCTCCGTCCTCTCGTCCCATGGGCCGTCGTGGGATTCATCTGCAATCTGCTGACCGGCATTATCTTCGTGACTGGCAAGCTTCAGGGGCCCAGCTACTACACAGACAATCTCTCGTTTCGGCTCAAGATGCTGTTCGTCCTGCTGGCGTTCGCCAATCTGGTCGTCTTTCAGCTCAGCGGTTTGGAGGGCAGGGTCTATGCTACGGCTGCAGGCGGAAACGCGCCGTCTGCTGCCAAGGCGGTGTCGGCTTTCTCGCTCGTTGCATGGATGCTCGTCATATTCTTCGGGCGCATCATGCAGTACAACGACTCGCTGTTACTGTTCCTGGGTCTGTAACCCGCGTCCGCTTCAGAAGCGAACAGCCTCAGAAAATCCCCGATGCTCCGTGATCTGGATAACTGGTTTGTGGATGAGGTTCTGGCCCACGAAGCCGCACTTACGCGGTACCTGGCGAGGGTCTGGCCAGACCGTTCGGAAATAGAGGACATTCGCCACGACGCCTATGTGCGCATTCTGGAGAACGCGCACCGACTTCGACCCACCGCTACCAAGTCTCTGCTTTTTTCGATTGCACGCAATCTCATGGTGGACCGAATCCGTCGAAAGCGCGTTG
This sequence comes from uncultured Gammaproteobacteria bacterium, assembly GCA_963819195.1. Lineage (GTDB taxonomy): Bacteria > Pseudomonadota > Gammaproteobacteria > Steroidobacterales > Steroidobacteraceae > FEN-1191. The sequence goes on along the minus strand of CAWFVL010000003.1, from coordinate 324,534 downwards.
TTTCGATCGATCTGCTGGAGGATTTGGATGCATTGAATGTTCTGGTAGACGAAATCACACCGGAACGCCGTGTCTGCATCCACCAGCAGATGACTCGGGTGACTGCGGCTATCAATCGCCTTCCCAATAGATGCCGGGCGGTTTTCTGGTTGCGGCGGATCGAGAATCTGTCACAGAAAGAGATCGCGGTGGCGGTAGGTATCAGCGAGGGTATGGTCGAAAAGCACATGGTCCGAGCCGCCCGCTTGCTGGCGGATTTACTGAGCACGCCGGAAGAGTCCAATCCGTTCCGGAATGGATCCCTCAATTTGCCGCGGATCGTCAGAATTGAACAGCAGCGGAAGGTGACGTGGTCACGGCTAAACTCGGCATTGGAGTAAGGCGCGGCGGCTGAAGGCCGTATGTCGGGCATGTGTTTGTAGAATGGGTTCGCAGTGAAGCATCAAAATGTACCGGAATACTTACCATTGACGCGCCCGGGCTCTGTCTTTTTTCTGGTCGCCGTCCTCATGCTGCTGATAATGGTGGCCGCGATCATGGTCATCGAAAGGCGGGAGCGTGCGGAATTCCTGCAAGCCGACGCCGATCTCATCCTCCAGGATCCGCACTTGGCCCCCAAGGCGCTAGCCAGGGGGCGTCGTGTCTTCATGGCCAATTGCGCAGGCTGTCACGGCGCTAATGGACGGGGCAGCACTGCGACGGGCACTCCCGATCTGACAGATCAGGACTTTCTGTACGGGACGGGACGCGTCAGCGAGATCGAGTCGATCGTCCTGCACGGAATTCGATCGGGGGACGATAAGGGATGGGACCTGGCCTGGATGCCGGCCTATGGCAAATCAGTCCCGTATGCCCGGGGAAAGCTGCCTTCACTTTCACCGGGAGAGATCGAGCAGCTGACCAGCTATATCCGGGAGATCAATGGCGCGATCGACGAAGACCCGGCGGCTGTATCGGCCGGCAGGAGCTTGTTCCAGGAGCACGGCGGTTGCTGGGATTGCCATGGTCGCGACGCGCAAGGAGACTCCGCTATCGGTGCTCCCAACCTCAGCGACGGCAAGTGGTTGCGCGGGGATGGAAGCAGGCGCGACATCAGCCGCATCATTCGCGAGGGGCTGCATGGAGTCAGTCCCGCTTTTCGCGGGCGCCTCGATCCCGCGAAAGCCAGGGCGGTGGCTGTCTACGTCGCATCTCTTCACGCCCGAAAGGAAAGTAGATGAACTCCTTGGCCGGTGAGAAGAAAGCGAACTTACGCACCTGGTGGCGACCAGATGTCCACAATGAGCGCCGATCCCTGACGCTCTGTGCATTGGCAGCAGTCCTGGGGCTGGCTATCGCCGGCGTGGGCCTGTTCAACGCCCGCGGCACTCGCGTAGCGGGCGTTCCGCCGGAAGACGCCGCCGTGGTGAATCAAAGCCCCATCCTCCTGAGCGACTACGTCGCCCAGATGCAGGCGCTCTACAATGTGTCCCCGAGCGAGGCGACGCCCGCCCAGAAGCGCGCGACCCTCAATTCGATGATTCGCGAGGAGCTCTACGTCCAACGCGGCATCGAACTTGGTCTGCAGAACGACTTCACCGAGGTTCGAAATTCGCTGGTAAGCGCTGTTGAGGCCCAGCAGGAAATCGACGCGAATGCGACTGTCCCTACGGAACAGGAACTGCAGGATTTCTACCAGAGCCATCTCCAGAATTTTCAGCCCGAGGGGCTGATGACCGTCACAGACTTCGTGGCGCCCGACTTGGGCAGCGCGCAGCGCGCCGTCATCGCCGTACGATCAGGCAAAGACCTGGCATCGGCCATGCTCGCCGACGGCTTGAAGTCCAGTGGCGCGACGGATGACGGTGAGGAGTTCTATTTCGCGGCCGAACAACACCTCGGATCGACGCTGTTCGCCATCGCCAAGGGTCTCCACAATGGCCAGGTATCCGACCCCGTCGCGGATGGCGGCCGCGTCCATGTTCTCGCCATGCGCAGCAACCGCCAACCCGTCGCCGAGGATTACAGCGAGGCGCGGGACCAGGTGCTGTCCAGCTACCGCACCGACAAGATCGCGCGCATGCGCGCCGGAACTGACCGGTTCCTGCGCGAACGCGCCGATGTGCAGATCGCCAAGGCCCTCCGATGAGCCGTTGGCGTGCATTGGCCGCCCTGATCACCTTTTGCTGGTGGTGCTGGGCGTCCCCGGCGCACGCACACACCCGCAGCGAATCCCACTCCAGCTGGCTGATCGACAAGCGTCAGGTGCGCACGACCATCACCTTCTCCGGACAAGGAGGCGGAGAACATCGCCCACGGCCAACGGCCATCCGACGAGGAGATCGTGACCTATCTCACGCCGCGCATCGGCGTGTAGGCCGGCGGGCCAATCCTGTCGTCCCACGGCCCCTGGGCACATGCTGCAGGCCGCGACGGGCTACAGGCGAAGCGAGTACGTCTTTGATTGCCCGACGGACAAGAATCTTGTCTTGCGGTTTGATGCCTTTTTCGAGCTCGTGCCGTCCCACGTCGATATCGCCCAGATCCAACTCGCGGATGGCAATGTCGTGGAACAGCTCTTTATGCAGAGCAACACGCGGTTCGATCTGACCGAAAGCCAAGGCGGCAAGTTCAAGAGCGCCGGATTCATCGATTTCGTGAAGATGGGAATCATGCACATCTTCACGGGCGTGGACCACATGTCATTTCTGCTCGGCCTGGTGCTGATCTCGCGTCGCCTGCGCGACCTGGTATTTGTGGTGTCCGGCTTCACGCTCGGGCACAGCATCACCCTGGCCCTGGCAGTGACCGGGATCGTTCGGCCCCACGCGCAGTATATCGATGCCTTAGTCGCCCTCACCATCGCTTTGGTGGGCGTGGAAAATGTAGTCGTTTCACTCGAGAAGCCCGCCAAGATCGCGCTGTGCTACCGGCGGGTTTCTCCTCGTTCTTGGCGCTGTTGAGTTTCCTGGGGGTAGGCCTACTCCCGCCCGCGCTGTTATTGGGCACTGCCATTTTCAGCGCCGCCTATCTGCTGATATCGGGCCAATTGCATGAGAGCGGCCGTTTGAGGATGGTCGTCACCACCATTTTCGGCCTGATTCATGGGTTTGGCTTTGCGGCCGACTTGCTGGAGGCCAGGCTCCCGCCCGAGAAGCTCGCGCAAATTCTGTTCGGCTTCAATGTCGGCGTTGAAATAGGCCAGCTGGCGGTCGTGCTTGCCGTTTCGGGCCTGGTCGTGCTTGCGCGACGGATAACGCTGGCGACGCCTCGCCCGATCACGGTTGACCTTCTCGGTTCTGCACTCATCGCCGAGGGCGTGGCCTGGTTTTTGAGTCGGAGTTTTGCGTGGCAGTAGTTGCCTGCCCGTGCCTCAATGCACAAGGAGAGATTTGATGCCAGTAGCACTTGTTACCGGTTGCAGTTCGGGTTTCGGCGAAGCGATCGCGGTCGCCTTTGCGCAGTACGGCTATCAGGTCGTTGCGACGTTGCGCAAGCCCGGCTCCGCGCCGCCGAGCCTGAAGAGCTTAGCCGCCGACAAGTCCGCCGCGGTCGTCATCGCGCCCCTCGACGTTACCAACCCAGGGATACGAAAAGCTACGATCGATCTCGCCATCCAGCGCTTCGGGCGCATTGATGTGCTGATCAACAACGCTGGCATCACCGCGCGGGGTGCGTTCGAAGATACGCCCGAAGATCTGTGGCGCGCAATATTCGAGACCAACCTGTTCGGACCGCTCGAATTGATCCGGCTGGTACTGCCCGTCATGCGGCAGCAGGGCGCCGGCCGCATCATCAATGTCACCTCGGTGGCCGCGGTCCTGAAGACGCCGCTATTGGCGGCCTATGCGGCCAGCAAGCATGCGCTCGATACGGCGTCCGCAGCTCTTGACATCGAAACCCGCAGCTTCGGCGTGCGCGTGGCGTGTCTGATGCCGGGGCCCTTCAAGACTTCGTTGCCGCAGAACTCCCTCGATCGCGACGCCAGCCCGCCATACGCGGCGATCAGCAAACGTTTCTGTGCCACATTCGACGCGATGGAAGCCAAAGCGCCGGAGGATTTGACGCCGGTGGTCAATGCCGCCCTGGCCGCCGCCACCGACCCGGATCCAGCGATCCGTTACACGGCCGGCACCGAAGCAATCGCCATTTTGCCATCCATCCTGCAATCGCTGGCGCCGTTGCAGCAGCTCGGATTGCATTTGACCGGACAAAACTGAACTACGCGGGCATGTGTTGAATTTTGACATTACTCTGCGACGCTGGAGCCAGGTGCCAATTGTGACACCTAACTTTCCAGGCCCTTTTGGCAGGATTATCGCGGAACTCTCCGGACTCGGAGCCATGATGAAACATTCAGATTCGAACAGGAAGATGAAGCTCACGAGTCTCATCGTTGGCATCGCAACGTTCTGCTGCAGTTCGATTGCTTACGCGCATCACTCGTTTGCCTTGTTTGACCGCTCCAAGCTAACGACCCTCAGTGGCACCGTGCGCGAGTGGAAATGGGCTAATCCCCATACCTGGCTGACGGTCGTGGTCCGAAAGGCCGATGGCACCGACGAGGAATGGGCGTTGGTGGGATCCAGCCCCAACATGATGATCCGCTGGGGCTGGAATGCGGCCGATATCAAGGTCGGCGACAAGGTGATGGTCGATATTCATCCGGCCCGCGATGGCAAGACGATCGGCGAACTGCACACGGTTTTCCTGCCTGGCGGCAAAGTATTGGCGGATCCGGGCGGCCAGAGCGGCGAGGCCTTGGCCGGCGGCCCGAGCAATCTGCCGACCAAGCCCGCAGGGGGAACCGTACCAATGAAGCGCGCCCCAGACAATGCGGCTTGGAACGAGACGACGCGGACACTTTGTGTTGGAGTCTGGTTTCTCGTCGCCATGGTCCTGACGGCGCAATCCGGCGATGCGCGCGCCGCCGCCGCTCCGCAATCAAAGGAAGAACAGGCCAAGGCCTGGCGCGACATCGCGACCTTGCCGGATTTCTGGCAGGGGACCTGGCAATCGGTCAGCCCGATCGCCGACGATTTCCCTACGCCGCCTGACTACACACCCTCGGCATTGGAGTACGTCAAGCACTACAAGCCGGTCGAAGACAGCCCGTTCGCCAATTGCAAGCCGCTCGGCCTGCCGTTCGTGATGAACATCGGCGGCATGCCGATGAAGTTTTTCCAATCGCCGGGCATGATCGCCCTCTATATCGAATCCTCGGGCATGACGCGTTTCATCCACACGGATCGGCCGACAGCACAGCGAGCGCCCAAATCCGACCTATCTGGGAGAATCGATCGGTCACTGGGAAGGCGATACCCTGGTTGTCGATACGACGGGATTCGCGCCGGACACGTTGTTCCAGTTGGGAAAGCTGGACAAAAAAACCCTGGCTCAGGGAGATCCGTCGCCGCTATCGGGCGTCATCTTTGGTCCGCACGGGCCTGATCTTCGGTTAGTCGAGCGCATGCGGCTGGCCGATTTCAAGACGCTCGAGGTCCAGACGACGATCTATGATGATACCGTCTTCAAGCGCCCCTATAGCCTCCCGCCGCGTCGCTACATCCGAGGTATCGAGCGCAGAAATGAGCCCCAGGAGTGGGCTTGCACCGACAACCGAGACTACCTCGACCCGACGACCGGCACGTTGGAATACAACGTGAAGGACAAGGCTCAGAGTCGCTAGAGGACGGCGCTCGCACAAGCGAGGGCGGGCGGTCTTTCCGCTCTTCAGCCGCTGGCTTCTCTGAGATGGCGCGACCTGATCGCATAGCGGCCGGGTGACATGATGCCGTTCGGATCAACCGCGTCCTTGATCGCCTCCAGGAATTCTCGCAAGTGCATGCTCGTTGAACGAATAGACGCCCATGATGAGATCGTAGAAGGCGGGCGCCGTCCGATATTCACCCCAGCCGCGTTCGGCGGATATCGCCACGAGTTCCCGGATGATGTCCCGTATTTTGGCGTTGACCGTGGCTGAGCGGGTGACCGGCAGGCCGACGGCGAACAGGAAGGCCCTTTCGAAGAGCGACGAAGGAAACTGAAGCGGCGGGCACGGCAGCCTGTACTTGCGCGCCATCGCGGCGAAAACATCCATTGCCTCGATTACGGCCTCTCCTGTCCTGGGAATCACCGGCGAAAAGAAGATATGGCCGACAACATCCTCCCCTTCATAGGAGAACATGGGGCCGAGGTCGAAGGTCCGCAGCGTCGGAATGCCGAACGGGCCGAGGTCGCGCGTCTTTGCCAGCTCTTCCGCTGGAAGCGGCAGGTGGCGGATCTCGTTGAGCTTGAATCGCGCGCCCGGTATTGTCCCCAGAGCGTCGCGGACGCAGTCCCACTGCGCTTCGATGAGTTTCCTGGGGCCGTAGAAGTTGAAGTCGCACGCCCAGAAGGGAAGGCCAGTCGACTTGGCCGCGGCCTCGAGCTGATCCATGTCGATGCCGCCCGGATCGTTCAGGAGGGCGAGAATCCTGGGATCCTGCTGCCTGGAGGGACCGGCCTCGTGAGCGGCGAAGCCGGGCGTGCCGGTGGTGGGGCTCGACAGTGTCCACAAGCCCTGCACGATCTTGCTCTGCTCGAGCCGGCCGATGGCGTCGACGAGTGGGATGATGTCGCGGAAGTTCGGTGTAGTGACCACGCCGGTGGCGTGGTTCTCCGGCGGAGGCATGAGCCAGAAGCCCATCTTCGTGACGACGCCGTAGTTCGACTGCTTGAACAGCCCGTCGATGCGAGGACCGAAGCCCGGCTTGAACTGCTGCCAGGTCTTGGCGCCGGGCAGAGCGCCCATACCGGTGCGCATCATCCTGCCGTTGGGCAGGACCACCTCGATGCCGCACTGGGCGTCGAAATGACTGCGGTAGGGGGCGAGGGTGACGCCGACGCCGCCGTCGAGCGCATTGCCCAGCACACTACCCCAGCCTGGGCTCGGGACGTCTATCCAGAGCTTCAGGCCCTGCTCCTGTATGTAGTTGTACAGATCGAAATAGCTGACGCCCGGCTCCACCACGACATAGCCATGCCGTTCGTCGATCTCGACGATCCGGTTCATCCGCTTCAGGTCGAAAACGACGCTGCCGGTAAGGGCCGGGGCGGCCCCGCCGTAGCCTAGATTCTTGCCCGTGGAGATGGGATAGATGGGAATGCGATAGCGGTTGGCGATCTTGACCAGCTCGACGACCTGGTCCGCATTATCCGGAGCCACCGCCGCGGACGCGGTGCGCTCATCGGGTTCGCCCCACAGGATCGAGTAGGAGTCGCGATAGAGCTCCAAGTCCTCGTCGGCTGTGAAGAGCCATTGGTCTCCGACGATACTGGCGAACGCTTTCAGGGCAGCCGTGAAATCGGCCTGGCTGACATTAGGCGGCAGTTTCATGGAGCTCCCGGCGGCCCTGGCGAAGTTGAGGGCTGGCAGATTTCTGCATGACCCAGGCGTGCAGCAGTCCGTCCGCGCGCGACGGTCGGTAGGCGCGGGCACTGAGCGAAGGGGTTGCGGCGAGCGGATGCGACCCGCTTAAGTATGCAGCCACATCCTGCCGACATGCGTCGTCGCCTAGGTCGCTGGCGCACCGTTGACTCCGCGCCGTCAGGCGGAAGCCATGATCCCACGCAATCCGCTCCAAACAGAACAGGGTGGCTCCCAAACTGATGCCGACGATGGCATGGCTCGTGTCCAGGACGTGCCTCAATCCGGCGTGTGCAGCCGCATCGAGCCGAATTCCGACAACGGGCAATGTCCGCCCGCTCGCCTGGATGAACGCAGCCAATTGGCGGGGCATCTCAATGCTCTTCGTCGATGAGCAGGGCATCGATCGAGCGCATGCTTCCCGATGGCCTTGCGCGCTCGGGGCCACATCGCCGAAAGCGGCAGTGCAGGCCAGACGCCAACGCCAGGCCAGCACCGAGAACAGTCCGTCTCGTCATCATTTACGCTTGACTTCATGGCGTGTCTTGTCACCGGGGTCGTCCTCACTGCGAAGGTGCGAGGTAGGCGGCTACCAGCGCCAGATCGGCGTCGCTGATCTCCGTCTTGCGGAAAGAGGGCATGAACGAGACGCCATGCCGGACCACCAGCGTTACGTAATCGGGGCGCAGGTCGGTCCGCTGTTCCAGAACTGCTGGCGGAGACGCCCCGGTATTTCCGCTGCAGAGCGATGCTGCCAGGGCCGCCCGCGTTGCCGTGACAATCGCCGCACCATTTGTCGAAGGTCGCCCGGGCCGCCACCCGCGCAGGGTCTGCCGAAGTGGCGGAATGCGCCGAGGGGTGTGTCCACTGCGGCGCGCAACCCCCCATCCGCTACGGCGCAGGTCGCAACAGTCAGTCCACGACTGAGTCGAAAGGCCTTCATTTCCCCTCTCCAGCTGGACCGATCGGGCTTTGTCGCCACGCCGAACACGTGCAGACCTCAACGAGCAATGCTAGCAGGGGCTGGAGAGCAAGATAGGTGCACGAATAGAGCGTGACCGTCGCAGGTCGGCTTGGCGCGTCTGCTGGGGTTTTCCTATGCGGTGGTCCGACCAATTGTGGCACCTATCTTTCCCGGCCCTTTGGGGAGGAAGATCACACCTGATTACTGGGACATACCGAAGTCATTCGAAAGGCAAGAACTCGATGAATGTGCGTTATTCAATCCGAGTGTCGGGTGTATCGGCGGCATTACTGCTTGCCTTGGCAGTAATTCCCGTGTCGGCACATCATTCTGCGGCCCCATTCGACATGACGAAGTCGGTTTCTCTGGAGGGTACGGTGGAAAAGTGGGTCTGGGCCAACCCGCACTCCTGGCTCTACATCCGAGTCGCAAAAGCCGACGGCTCACAGGAAGTCTGGGGATTAGAGGCCGGCAGCACGGGCATGCTGGCTCGAGAGGGCTGGAACGCCGCCGACATGAAGCCGGGCGACAAGGTGACCGTTAGTGTGGCGCCCGAGCGCACTGGTAATCACATCGGATTGTTGAACAAGGTTCAATTGGCAGACGGCCGAATGCTGAGCGCCGGGGCGGGTGCGCCTCCTCCCGGGGCTAGTGGACCTCCGCCTGGCGTTGGTGCGCCTCCCGGCGCGGCGAATCCCCCGCCCCCGCGCTAGTTACCGAGGCCGCTCAATGATCAAACAAAAATTCCTGCTCGCCATCGCTGTGTCTTCGGCAATGTTTGCCTTGTCGGCCACGGCCGCGGAGCCGCTAGGATCGAGCTGGGCTGACGTCACCAAGCTGCCCGATTTCTTCACCGGCAACTGGGAGAGCCGGCAATCTTTTCTAGACGGCCCGTCCAAGGTTCCGTTTACTGCTCAAGCCCAGGCTTACATCGCCCATTACAAGCCCATCGAGGACATACCCTTTGCGGGCCCAGGCTGCAAAACCCCCGGCATGCCTATTATTCAGCGCCTTGGCTCTCCGCTGAAATTTTTCTATGAGCCGGGCATGATCGCGATCTACATCGAAAACAGCAGCATGACGCGCTTCATCAAACTCAATGCGGAGCATTCCGCGCGCCCAAACCCGACTTTCCTCGGCGAGTCAGTCGGTCATTTCGAGGGCAATACCCTCGTTGTCGACAGTGTCGGCTTCGATGACATCCTCCTTCAATACGGGGATTTACCCGGGCGCGGTACCGGGCCATTTGTCCTTCCTCCGGACGCAATATTTGGTCCGCATGGACCCAATCTGCGCATGGTCGAACGCATTCGTTTGATCGATCCGGACACGCTGGAAGACAAATTGACGATCTATGACGATACGGTCTGGACGCAACCGTTCGTCGCTAACGCGGGGCAGATCTTCAAGCGCAATCGAGGGGAGGCCGGTTGGCCCCGCGAATGGGTGTGCAGCTCGGCCGATACACTGACCTTCGACCCCAGCCAGGACAAGACGATCCAGGAGGACCCCGCCGAGGTCCTTAAGCGGCTCCAGCAGAAAGACACTCACTAACCAGTTAATTTTGCTTGGGAAGGCAAGACGGCTCGGGTTTGCCCGTGAAAGCTCGCGACACAGGTGTCAGCACCGTCGTGCTCTGCACATGTGGCTCGTGAGCATGGCCTGCTTTACCGCGCGCGCGCGCCCAGGAAGCGCAGGCAAGCGACGAGCTGCAGGAGGTCACCGTCGCAGCGCAGCGACTTAGCCTGATCGGCACCGCGATAAGTGCCAGCGAGGGCATGGTCGCGAACGACGAGCTGGCGCTCGCCCCTGCTTATCGGCCCGGGCAAGTCCTTGAGACCGTACCTGGGCTTGATGTCACGATTCACAGCGGCGAGGGCAAGGCCAATCAGTATCTGCTGAGAGGTTACAACCTCGATCACGGCACGGATCTGGCCCTGTTTGTGGACGGCATGCCCGTGAACGAGCCGACCCATGCGCATGGCCAAGGCTATGCCGACATCAATTTTATGGTGCCGGAGTTGGCCACCAATGTCAGCTATACCAAGGGCACGTACTACGCCACGGAAGGTGATTTTGCTTCAGTCGGCGCCGTACACATCAACTATCGGGACGCCATCCCGGCGCAGGCGAGTGTGACGACCGGAACGCTCGACGTCACGCGCTTATTCGCAGCCGACTCGGCTGCCGTCGCGGGTGGCAGCCTCCTCGGCGCAGTTCGAGTTGCAGCACTACGATGGTCCCTGGACGATCCCGGGTGATCAACGCAAGCTCAACAGTGTGCTGCGCTTCAGCTCCGGCGATGACCAGAACGGCTATTCCGTGACCGGAATGTTCTATCACGATCTGTGGAATGCCCAGACGGATCTGCCAGAGCGTGCGCTGGCCGAGGGCTTGCTCACTACGCCCTATAGGGAGCTCGATCCCTCCGACGCTGGCGCAGCACAGCGTTCGAGTCTTTCATGGAATTCCCACAATAAGTGTGGGTGACGGTCACTTGACCGTCGATGGCTATGTGATCGGCAATCACTTGACCCTCTGGAACGATTTCACGCATTTTCTGATCGATCCCGTCCACGGTGATCAGGAACAGCAGCACGAGGATCGCCTCACGCTCGGCGGCGATGCCAGCTACGCCTGGAGCACCGAGCTATTCGGACTGAACGTCGACTGGCGGACGGGGCTGCACGCTCGCTTTGATCACAACGAGGTATCTCGCGTGCCAACGCAGGATCGGGTGCCGCTGACCCCCGCCGAGCTCGCCGCGGTCGACTATCCATCGAGCTACAATGAGCATGATCGGGCGAGGGTCAGTGACCTGGGGGTGTTTACGCAGGCCGTTGCGTATTGGAGCTACTGGTTTCGCTCGGTAATCGGGCTGCGGGAAGATACCGTGTCCGGCAGCGACACCGGTACGAACTATGGTTCGGCGAGCCGTTCGCTCTTCGAGCCTAAAGTGAGCCTGGCGTTCACGCCCTTTGATACGACGGAGTTCTATGCCAGTGCCGGTCGCGGTTTTCACAGTGATGACCTGCGAGGCGTCAATCGGGCGCGCATTGACGGTGTCGCCGGCGCCCCGCTGATCGCCTCGCAGACCGGAGAGGAGATCGGCGCGCGCGTCCAGTGGCTCAGCGGCAAGCTGGCCGCCACGCTCGCGCTCTACAATCTGGATTCGGCCTCCGAGACCACCTACGACCCTGATGTCGGCCAGGACGCGGCTGGCCCGGCGAGTCACCGGCGCGGGTTTGAGTTCAATGTAACGTACCAGCCGCTGCGCTGGCTTGAGCTCTACGGGACCTACAGCGGCAATCGTGCCCGCTATGCCTCGCCGCTGGATGACGGCACGGGCCACCTGGGCGAATATCTACCCAATGCGCCCTTTGCCACCGGATCTTTGAACGTCTATCTGAGGAATCTCGGACCCTGGAGCGGTGGGCTGGCCTTGCGCTATCTGAGCGCCTTTCCGCTGTCTTCCGGACCCTGCGTGAACTCGGCCGCGAGGACCGACTTCCCAGGCGCCAGTTCATGCGCCGATGCGCCCACGGCGCGGGGTCAGGTGTTTGGCTCAGGCTACACGGAGTGGAATGGCAACGTGCATTATGCGCTGGCCGATGGCTGGAGCGTCGGGCTCGGGGTCTACAATCTGCTCAACAGGAAGGCGAACTCCATGGAGTACTGGTATGTCGATCGCCTGCCCGGAGAGCCATCGGAGGGCATTGCCGATGTGCACTTTCACCCCCTCGAACCGATCGCGGCACGCCTCACCATTTCGAAGCAACTGTAATGGGAGCGCGAAAGAGGGGAATCCGCCCATGACACGCAAGCCAAACTGGTTCGCGATCGTATCGGCGGCCATGCTGCTCGGCTCAGCAAGCGAACGCGCATCACGGAGAGAATCTATTCGATCGATCTCGACCCATGACCTTGACGGGTACGCTCCGACTGTTCCGCTGGAGCAATCCGCACACTTGGCTGTATGTCGATGTGCCCAATGCCAATGGGCAACAGGAGGAATGGGTGCTGCAGGCTCCATCGGTTGCTGTGCTCAGCCGTTACGGCTGGAATAGTCACGCGCTGCAGCCCGGAGACAAGATCATTGTTCAGTATGCGCCGCGCACGGACGGCAATTTGGGCGGGCAGGTCATGACCGTCACGGTCACCGACAATGGCCGCGTGCTGAATTCCGGCGTGAAGGCCATTGGCCGCAGTTAGGCCAATCCGCAAGCAACCGCCCGGGCGCAAGGACGCCCCCGTCTCGCCGTGGCAGTTGGGTGCCTACCGTGGGATTCCCGCAGCCCTCAGCCGGCGGGCCGGCGATGAGGGACGCGACGACTCGGCGTGGTTCGGCCGCCCCGCGGTCCGGCTGAACGGTTACCGCTGTCACGGCTTTCCATGGACTTGATGATGTTGTCGGCGGTGCGACTGATGTGTTCGCGCATCAGCCGCGTCGCCAACGGAATGTCGCGAGCGATGGTCGCGTCGGCGAGTCGGCGATGTTCGTCGTCGGCGTCGCGATTACGCGGCAACGTGATCTCAAAGCGCCGATAGCGCTCGCTTTGTTCATACAGTTGCTGCCGAATCTGCAGCAGACGCGGACTGCCGCACGCGCTTACCAGCGCGCCATGGTAGGCACTGTGCGCCTCGGCCCACTGCGGGCTGTGCGAAGAGCGGTCCACCATGCGCACCGTATTGGCCAGCCGGTGACTGGCCGCCAGAATGTGCGACTCCCACTCCAGGTTGCCTGATTCGATCGCCCAGGTGAGACACATGGTTTCAACGCCGATACGCACGCGCGTGAGGTCGGTCAGATCCTCGATTGAAATCGGAGATACGGTGTAACCGCGATGCGCTTCTGTTCGCGTCAGCCCTTCAGCGGAGAGCCGTGTCAAAGCTTCACGCAATGAACTGAGGCTGATGGCGTACTTCTTTGTAAGCACGTTGGTTCGCAGACGCGAACCTGGCGGCAGGTCCCCCATCAATATTGCGGCACGCAGCACCTGGCAGGTTTCTGTTGTCTTGGTGATCGCCTTTCCGTTGCTGGCTACTTTCACATGTACTCCCAAACATCCGTACCGGGGGCGGCATCTGCCGGGCGCACCCTCTCATAATACTAATAGTATATCAGCTTTCTCCCGAGCTGATTCGGGCTGTGCGGGGCAGCCGCGCATGCAAATTGCGAGGGTGGCACCGTAAACCGCTAGGCTGGCTGCAGGTGGCGCCCAGGGAAGAGAAACGATCCAGCCTAAGGGAATAGATTTTAGACTCAATAAGCGCTAATGTCTGGGTTGTGCGGAATGCGCGACGCGGTAGGTCACCCGGAGGGGTGCGGCGCGCGTTGCGAACGTCGACGTCAGCAGACCCCAAAGGGCTTATGAAACTTGCAACCTTCAGCCACCAAGGCACCACCTCCATCGGTTTGGTCCTCGGTGATCAGATTCTGGACTTGCCGGCCGCGCAGCCGGGCACACCGCGTGACATGATTGAATTCCTGTCCGGAGGACAGGCCGCGTTGCAGGCAGCGGCGTCCGCACCGCACACGCCGGCCCATTTGTATCCGCGCATCGCCGTGCAATTGCTGGCCCCGATTTTGCGGCCGCGGAAATATCTCGCGATCGGCTTTAATTTTCAGTCGCATGTCGAGGAGATACGGACCGTCGTTGAAGGACTTCAGGCCGCCACCAGTGCCCGTGTTCTTCAACAAGCAGGTAACCTGCATACAGAGCCCTTACGGGCCAATCGAGTTGCCCGAAGTATCCACGCAGCTCGATTATGAGGTCGAGATGGTGGTGGTGATCGGTAAGCGCTGTCGGCACGTCAGTCAGGAGCGGGCGCTCGATGCGATCGCGGGCTATTGCGTGGGCAACGATGTGAGCGTGCGCGACTGGCAGATGGCATCGCAGACCATGACAATGGGCAAGAGCTTTGACACGCATGGCCCGATCGGGCCGTGGATCACAACCAAAGATGAGATTACGGCCGGGCGCTCACTGGCCATGACCACGCGGGTCAACGGTGAGGTGCGACAGCAAGGACACTCGGGTGAGATGCTGCATTCGATCGCCCGCCAGATCGAGTACTTGAGCACGGCATTCACGCTCGAGGTAGGAGACTTGATTGCGACTGGCACACCGGCAGGCGTCGGGGTACTCATGCAGCCGCAGCGCTTCCTGCAGGCGGGCGATGTGGTTCGCTGCGAAATCGAGCAACTCGGCCACATAGAGAACACCGTCCGCGCGGAAGAGCGGCCAAGATAAGCCCGCGACGACGAACTGACACACGAGGCGCATATGGGTGCTGAGATCAAGCCAGGCGTGAGATATCGTATGCCCGTCGTGTTCGGGCCGGCCCCTGGGCCACGGCAAAAAGCCGATGGCACGCCTTGGACAGAGCAGGAGAGCGGCACGATGAATGCGCAATGGCTCGCAGTGAGCTATCTGACGCAAGCCGCCAAACTCGAGCGGCTGTTGCCGCCCGGATTCCGCTTGCGCAGCGACCCGGTCGTGACGGTGAATTTCGCGTTTTTCAACAACCTCTATTGGCTCGCCGGGCGAGGCTACGGCATCGTAATGGTCGAATTCCCGGTGGCCTACCGCGGCAAGGTGGAGACCATCGATGGGCGTTTCTGTCCGGTGATGTGGGAAGGACAGCCGGATGCGATCATGACCGGTCGCGAGGAGCTGGGTTTTCCGAAGATGTTTGCCGATATCCCGGCGATGGAAGGCTCGGCTGGGTCGCGTGCGATCTCAGGGCAGGCGTCGTGGTTCGGTCACAAATTCTTCCAGATTGAAGCGCAGGGGCTCAAGCCGGTGGAGGGTGCCAAAGGCCTGCCAGGTGCTGCGGGGCCCCAGATGTTCTACAAATATATGCCACGCACGAGCATCGGCGGACGCGAAGGTGCCGACGTCGCCTATGTGACCACGTCGCTCGATCCGCCCGGTCAGGGCCGGGCCGATTCGTCGATCGACTTTTCCAAGTATCGATTCAAAAAATGGCTCGGTAGCGGTTCAGTGACCTGGCATCGAGCCACATTCGAGCAGTTGCCAACGACGTTCCACGTTGTCAATGGCTTAGCGGACCTGGATATCCTGAGCTACATCTCGGCAGAGATCGTAGAGTTCTCCGGACCGGGGATCGGGGTTTCGGTAAATCACCAGCGAGCCGTCGAACCGGCCTGAGTGGGTGCACACGGTTCGAGTGATACAGACAGCCACGCTGCATTCTCAATCGGCAGCGCGATCAGCGCAGGAAGTCAGGATTGAACGGAGGCCCCCATTGCGCGAGCACGGAATCGGCGTTCGGGATGCTGAACTCGACGCTGTGACCCCGATAGCCCTCGTTCACCAGATCACCGTCAGTCCAGTGCTCAACTTTGAAACCTGTCGGATCGCGCCAGTAATCGAATATCTGGCTGCCTTCGACGTGCCGACCGATGCCCCAACTGTGCTCCCAGCGACCGCGCTCGCGCAAATGGCGGTGTCCAAGAATCAGATCGTCCAAATCTAGCACCTCGAAACCGAGGTGATCGAACCCGGTCCGCCCGCTGCCAACGACGGCCACCGTGTGATGGTCAGTAAAGCGCCGGCCGAGATCGCAGTGCAGGAACGCCCCCATCACTTTGCCCGGTTCGTCGACGTAGTAGCTGTCGCTGAGCTTGAAACCAAGCAGATCGCAATAGAAAGAGTACATCGCGTCAAATTCGCGCGCGTGCAGCGCCACATGCCCTAGCCGCATGATGTGCGCGGGAGTTCCAGACAGCCGCACCGGCTCGTTCAAGCGAACGCGGTGAGAGATCGAATTAATGTGCACCGGCGCACGCAGCTGCTCCGGGATGCGCGGTTCGACACCGTGCACGATCTCGAGTTGATTGCCATCCGGATCCTGAAGCCGAACAACCTCACCGCCACCGGGCTCCGAGCGGCGCTCAATGCCGGTCTTGAGCTGCGAAGCCAAGGCTTCGAGGTCAGTCCGGCTTTGCGCACGCAAGCCAAAGCCGATTTGCTGCGGGGCGCCTCTCTGGACAATCAGGCACACAGGATCGGTGCCGTGTCCGCGCAGGTGCAATACGTCCGCGCTGCGGGCGCTGCGTTGCATGCCAAAGTCGACGCAGAAAGCCTCCATCAGATCAAGGTCCGGCCTTGCAATACGAGCATAGGCCACATCTTCGATCTGGATCATAGCGAAACCTCTTTCGGGCTCGGGCGGGGTGGATGTGTAATGCAAACCAGACCGAACGAAGCGCGGTCGCTGGCGCAAGCGCGGTTCCACCGACGTCTCCGGGTCAGACGCAGATGCCGCCAGGCACCCCCGGCTGCTTCAGGGCTAATCGGCGGACTACACATTGCGTCCGAGGGAGCTATTGTGAGATCAATCTGACGAAACTGTCAAAACAAGATTTCCGCTTTACGTTCGCAAGTATCGATTATTAACACGATAGTCGGTTATCATTTTCGTGCCTGTGCTGGTGGCAACAGAAACACTCGTGAGGGGCCGATGAAGATCGCGACACCGGTATCCGAGCGCAAAGCCGGGACACTGCAAGGTGTGATTCTGCTGCTGCCCGTGACTATGGCGGTGATGGGCCTGATCGTGCTGGTCCCAGTGCTGCCACAGATGATGCAGCAGTTTCACGCTGTGCCGGGGGCCCAGTATCTCATCCCTCTGGTGCTAACTTTGCCGGCGCTGTGCATTGCGGTGCTCGCTCCTATTGCCGGCGCGATCGTCGATGCCATCGGCCGACGTCGGACGCTGATTGGCGCGCTTGTCATCTACGCGATCGCCGGTGTGATGCCGATCTTCCTAAGCAGTCTTACGGCGATCATCACCAGTCGCATTGTCGTCGGGGCGATGGAGTCGGCCGTGGTCACGGCCAGCACAACGCTCATCGGAGATTATTTTCACGGCGAGTCACGCGAGAGGTGGCTTGCGAATCAGACGGCTGTGGCCTCGATCTCTTCGATCTTTTTTGCTCTCCTCGGGTGGGGCGCTCGGCAATCTCGGGTGGCGCGCGCCGTTCGCCGCTTATGCGGTCGGCCTGCTCTACGCGATCGGACTGATGTTCTGGACATGGGAGCCGCGCAAAGTCGAGCAGCCCAGTGCCGAAGCTCGCCGGTCCGGCAGCTCACTTTCCCTGGCGAGCAATGGCGCCAGTTGCGTTGCTGGCGGTGTTTGGGGGCGTCATGTTCTTCATGATGCAAATCCAGGTCAGTAACCTGCTGAACGATTATTACGGTATTTCCTCGCCCGCGATGTTGGGTCTGTTCACCAGTATCGCGGGCCTATCAGTCGCCGCCGGGACCTTCGCTTACCGTCGCCTGGCCCGATCCGGGATCGCCACGCAGCTGCTGGTCGCTTTTGGCTTGCTCGGCGTCAGTTACGTCATGATGGACCACTCTCCCTCCGCAGACAGCTTGACCTTCTGGTTGGTCGCCAATCAGTTGGGCTGCGGAATCCTGGTGCCCTCGCTGGTGGTGCTCGTCATGGCGCGGCTGCCGTTCGAAGTGCGCGGACGTGGAACGGGCGTGTTCATGACAGCCTGGTGGCTGGGTCAGCCGTTGAGCACGCAGCTCGTGGCCTGGGTGCGACAGCTGGTGGGTGGTAGCCTGCCGGCTGCACTGCAGATCTTCGGCATCCTGTGCCTGCTGGCCGCTTCGGTGGCCTTTGCCAGCCGCGCCGCCGACGCGGCGCTCCCCTGCGGTCATTTGAGGGCGGTTTCCGCGCTCATGCCAAGTCGGACGATTAAATTGGAATTAATCGATAGTTAAGCTAGTCTACGAAAAGTCGGGTCCGGCGATTAACTTTAGGAGAGCGTCGCGATGCGCATAACGATGAGAATCATGGCCGCTGCCGCCTGCCTGGCTACGCCGGTCGTGCTGTGGGCGGCGCCTGAGGTATACACGATCGACCCTGCGCACACGTATCCCAGTTTCGAGACCTCGCACATGGGATTGTCCTACTGGCGCGGAAAATTCGATCACACCAGCGGCAAGATCTGGCTCGACCGCACCGCGAAGACCGGCCGCGTGGACATTCAGATTGATGTACGTTCGATCGACTTTGGTCTGCCGATAATGAACAAGAGGGCGTTAGGAGAGGAATTCTTTCAAGCGGAGCAATTCCCGACAGCAACCTACAAGAGTGACTCCATCAGCTTCGAGGGCGACAAACCCGTTGCGATCAATGGTGAGTTGACTATCCGAGGCATTACCAAGGCGGTGAAGCTGCAGGTGCTATCTTTCAACTGCGTCCAGCATCCGATGTTCAAGCGTGAATTTTGCGGCGCCGATGTTCGCGCTGAGTTCGATCGCCGGGAATTCGGTATGACGCGCGACATCGTAGCGGCAGACCCCAACGTGCGGCTGATGATCCAGGTCGAGGCGGTGAAGGGCGATACGCTGCCGCTACCGCCGCCAATGCCGGATGGAGCAGGGGGTCCCCCGCCACCGCCGCCTTGATTCTGGCGCTGCGTCCGATACCGCCTGAGTGGCTCTTAGAAGGGATAGCGGCCTGGTTCGGTCTCGACCGTGATCCAGCGCAGTTCGGTGAACTGGTCAATGCCGGCTTTGCCGCCGAAATCGGCCGTAGCCGGAAGCGCCCACGCCGCCGAACGGCATTTGCGGCTCATCGTGTACGGTCGGGCCGTTGATATGACACATGCCGGAGCGGATCTGACGCGCGACACGCAATCCGCGCGCGGTGTCACGCGTGAAGACCGCTGCCGATAACCCATACTGGCTGTCGTTCGCGAGCCGCACGGCATCCGCCTCATCGCGCGCATTGATGACCGCGACGACGGGTCCGAAGCTCTCTTCCCGATAGATGCGCATCGTGGAGTCTACCTCCGCCAGTACGGTCGCCGGCATCAGCACGCTGTCGGACTTGCCGCCCGCCAGGAGCTTGGCGCCGTGCGAAACCGCGTCATCGATGAGCTCATTGACGTGTGTGACCGCCTTGAGGTCGACTACGCAGCCCAACGGGGCTTTGCCCTCGCGCGGATCGCCCGTGGCAAGCGACTGAGCCTTGGTGGCGAAGCTGCGCTTGAAGGCGTCGGCCATCGCGTCCACGACGATGATACGTTCCGTGGACATACAGATCTGTCCCTGATTCATGAATGCGCCAAAGGCGGCCGCTTTGACTGCCTCGTCGAGGTTCGCATCCTCGAGCACGATCAGCGGCGCCTTGCCGCCCAGTTCGAGCAGGCAGGGTTTGAGCTGCTCCGCAGCCCGCTTGGCAACAATGCGGCCGACCGCAGTTGAACCGGTGAAGTTGATACGCCTGATGCCCGGGTGATCGATCAGCGCCCCGACCACCGCAGCCGCATCCTGCGGCGCATTGGTCACGACGTTGACCACACCCTCGGGGAAGCCGGCGTCGGCGAATGCCTCGATCACCAGGGAATGAGTGCGCGGGCAGGCTTCCGAGGCCTTGAGGACTACGGCATTGCCACAGGCGAGCGGCACGGCGATGGCACGGACCGCCAGGATGATGGGGGCGTTCCAGGGAGCGATGCCGAGCACCACGCCCACTGGTTCGCGCACGGCCATCGCCATGCAGCCGGGTTTGTCAGAGGGGATTATCTCACCGCCGATCTGCGTGGTCAGCGCCGCGGCTTCGCGAACCATTCCAGCCGCAAGCGTGAGATTGAAGAGCGCCCAGCCGCGGGTTGAACCCGTTTCCGCCATCATGGCTGCAACAAACGCATCCTTGCGGCTCTCCAGCGCCGTTGCCGCCTGCATCAGAATTGCGCGGCGAGCGTTCGGGCCGAGATTGCACCAGCGGTTGAAGCCTTCGGTGGCGCGTGCCGCCACCGCGATTGCCTCCGGCACAGTCATGGCACTCGCCGAGCTGGCCACTTGATTCGTCATAGGGTTGAGGCGTTCGAAGTTCATAAGGGACCCCGGTGTAAAACTGCTTGGGGGGCGTGTGGGTGCCGACGCACCCGACGGGCTCCAGAAACGCTTCGCGTCCCAACTAAAGGATTATCTCTGCAATACGGACGCGGCGTGTTTTTGAAATTCAAACGACGGATCTGACATTAGCTTCGAGCTGACAAAAATGTCAATCTTGATCCAACGGCGAGATGTTTCAGGTGCTACGCGGCGCATCGCTGAACAGCGAACGCGACTTGGTCGGCTCGTGTAGGGCCGGCAGCGGACTGTTCATGACCTGACGGATTTTGTGCCGCTTGACCCCGAGGCCCTGCAACACCACCCGTACGATGTCATCGGCGTGTTGCGGCGCGCTCGCCGAGGCGGCCATCCGCTGGATGGCCAGCGCCGGCCCACCGACAGCCAGGTCCAGCGCAGCGTCGATGCTCGGAAACTCGAATGCCGCGCTCTTGCGGCCCTGAATGAGGTCGCGAACCAGATGGTGCTGCGCAACCGCGCCAACGGTGGCCGCATTGGGAATCCTCGCCATGAAGGCGCACCACTTGGGATTGAGCGATGCCCATCGAAGATGCAGCCTCATCGCCGTCGCCAGGCGCAACACCACGTCTTCGATCGAGGCCACCTGTGGCTCGCCGGCATGCGTCAGGTCATCCGCCATCCAGGCGATGGTCGCTTCAAGTAGCTCCGAGATCGTGCGGAAGTAGTTGTAGAACGTGCCGCGCGATACACCCGCCGCCAGGATGAAATCGTCGATCACCGCACCCTCTGCGCCTTTTTGGGCAAACACATGTGCGGCCGCTTCGACGATACGGGCACGGGTGCGAGCACGCCTTGCGTGTCCGACGCGGGTGCGATGATCCGCGGCGGGGCGGCTGCGACGAGGTGAGGGGATCATTACGGTCCAGGAGACGGATCAGAATGAATAATCGTCCAACATGAAAGATCTGTCAAAATGAGTGCTGATCCGAAGGGCAGCGACGTGGCGTTTGAGGCATTGCCTGGTGATAAAAGCAGGCGATCTCGCGAGCAGACTGGGGATCGACGCGCGGCCTGAGATGTTGGATGATTTCAGAAGAAGTCGATAGTATAATAAGTTATCGATAATGATTGATCTTGGGGGCGCACGGTTCCGATGAGTTCGGATTTTGTCGCGAAGGACCTCCGCGCTGCGACGTTGCTCGCCCCGACGCTACGCGGGGGCGCAATCGCCATATCCTCGCGGCGTCCCCGGCGGCAAGTCGTAAGCAGCGGGCGAGAAGGCGGGAGAGCGGAGATGCGCCTCAGCTTTTCGCCGGGGAAAGTCTCCAGTGATGCCCAGCGGCTGATGTCTTGCATCATCGGCGCCAACGATCCCACCGGCAACCTGGCCCACAGGGCGGTGTCCGCCGTGGAACTGCAGCTACTGCAGACGGGCTGGCCCGTTGGCGAGGCGCTTGGTGGTCTTCGGGATGTCCAGAAGGGCTTAGGTCTCGGTCGGCCGGCTTTTCGCGAAGCGGTCATCATTCTGGAGGCTCGCGGACTGCTGGATGTGCGACGCGGTCCGGGCGGGGGACTGTTCGTCGCGGCCCCCACGGTCGAGGACGTGGTCGGAGCCATGCTGATGTACCTGACCCTCAGCGGCGCGAGCGGAAATTGCATTCAGGAATTCCGCCTTCTTGTATGGCGCATGGTCGTCGAAGCCGCCATCAACCGCAGCGTGGGCACCGCAGCCAGTGGCTCCAACGCCAGCGAATGGGGCTTCGCCGTCGATCTTGCCAATCGGATTGGCAACCCGGCAATGGCCTCAGCCGCCCAGGTCGCCGAAATGCTCGTTCGGGCCTGTGAAGGGCGCGCGGCGCCCGGACACGATGTTCTTCTCGCGCGCGCCTTGACGGCCCGCGACACGCGGCAGGCTTTCTCCAGGCTGGAGCATTTGGCCAACCCCGGAAATCTTGTCGCCCCTTTGCTCGCACTGGAGTCGATGGAGCGCAGCTTCGCCGGGTCCGGGCGCAAGTCGGCCACGGCGCTCGCAGCGAGAATGCTGCGGGAAATGAGGCGCCGGCCGGAACAGCTCGAGGCGGAATGGGAGACGGCCGATCGGCTGGGCTACTCGGACGCTGTGGTCCGGCAGGCACGGCGGATTCTTCAGGATTTCGGCGCCGTGCGCTGTCAACGAGGCCGAAAGGGCGCGGTCTGGGGGGCACCGGCGAGCCCGGCGGGCGTTATTCGGCTCCTGGCCCCGTGGCTCATCGCAACCGGCATGACGACGCGCGACAATGCCGAGGCAGCGAATTTCCTGGCCTGCAGCGCTCCGCGACTGGCTGCCGGACGAGCCACCGACTACGGCCGCGCCCAAACCAAAGTTATGGGCGTCGGCAACAATCTGGAATTTATCGATCTGATCCGTATCGAGAATCTACTCCTGGAGCTGGCGGGCAACCCGCTCCTGACGATCATGACACGGTCGCTCGGGTTGGCGAACCTTCTGAGCCTGGAGGCGAGGATCAGCATGCCGCGGCTGGTTGAGATCGTCGCCATCAACCGTCGCATACTGCGAGCAATCGGCGCAGGCGATGCGGAAACGGCCGACCTGTTTGCACGCGCCAAGGGTGAGATCCAACAGTCCGGAGCCAGTTACCGCAAGCTCGCATAGACACATATCGGCAGTGCGAGGAATTCATGCATCTAACTCCACTCTCCAGCCTCGAATATATTGGCTTGTGAACATTATTTGCCGGCTCGTGCGGGCCGGTGAACCGACAAGCTTCGGCGGAGAGTTCCATTGACACATCGACCGGTTGTTGCATCGGCTAGGCCTTTGCGTGGCTGCTGTGGCTACCTTCGCTACAGCGCCGGCGTTCGCCCATCACTCCTTCAATGCCTACGATATGAGCAAGACGGAGACCGTGTCGGGCTCCATCAAGGAGTTTCGCTGGGGCGCGCCCCATTCCTCAATGGTGCTGATCTACCTCGACAAGGACGGCAAGCAACAGGTGATGTCGGTCGTCAGCGGCAGCCCGTTGGCGTTTGCCAAACAAGGCTTGGCGCCACGCGATTTCCATCGCGGGGACAAGGTGACCGTCACCTACCATCCCAATACCAGCGGTGGCCCGGGAGGCGCCATAGCCACCCTGACCCTGCCCGACGGCAAGATGTTCAAAGACACCGAGGCCGCCGCCGCAGGGCCTCCTGGCGCTCCGGCCCCACCGCGCCGGTCCCCCCGGCAAGTAACCGGAGCGGCATAACTAATGATCAACTCGCGCTACCGCACTCGGCGCCGTCATGGCCGGCGCCCTCTTGGCCGCCGGGATCGCAGCGTCGGCTGCGGCTCAGCCCGCCGCGCCCAATCTGGAAGGCGTCTGGAAAATCGTCGCACCGACGACGACCTTAAAGCCGGTCAACGGGCCGGTTCCCTTCACCGCGCAAGGGCGTAAGCAGTACGAGGAAAACAAACGCCTGCAGGCCAAGAGGCGCCTACGACGATTACGACATCACGCTTTCGCGATGCAACAGTCCGGGCACGCCACGGCTCATGCTGACGCCTCGAACGCTTCAAGATCTGGCAGCGGTTCGGGGGTGCTGACCTTCGACTTCGAGTGGAACCGCGCGCTGCGTCAGATCGATGCCAGCGGACTGCCGCCGAAAGAGGATTTCTTGGGCCAGGGGCTGGTCCCCACCATGACCGGAACCTCGAAGGGACATTGGGAAGGGGATACCTGGTCGCTGAGACCAGCTAACCTCTCCGACCGCACGCTCCTCGACGATCTGGTCCCCCACACTCAGGACATGAAGGTGATCGAGCACCTCCGACTCGTCGATCCCGACACGCTCGAAGACCGCATTACCATCGAGGACCCCGCCTATTTCAAGCGGCCATGGGACGCGGTGGTCACCTACAAGCGCCAGCCGGCTGCGCTGTTTCCCGAGGACGTATGCCTGGACCGCCACGACGCCCATCAGCCGGCTTTCCCGTCGCAATGATCCGATTCACCCCAGTTTTGGAGCTTGTCCGCATGAGGACTGAATTTCCCTGGCGGCGCGCTCTGCAAGGACTCGCTCTGGCGGGCGCCGCCGCAATGGCGCTCAGCGCGGGCGCGCAAGTCCCACCAGGCGCCTCACCGGCTGCAGGTGGGCCTGGCGGTCCCCCGGGCAGCGCCCCGCCGGCGCCGGACGGTCAGGCTCCCGTGTACAGTCAGTCCAGACCGCCGCCGCCGCCGCCGCTGACCCCCGCAGAAAAACTGGTGAGCGAGCTGCCTCCGCCCATGCCCGGCGGCGGCCCTCCCACCCCGCCTTTGGCCGCCGATGCGCCCATGCCGCCTGCCGACCCGCGTGACCTGCAGGGAACCTGGCATCACAATCAGAATCTCGAGTTCCGCATGCAGCGGGATATGTATGGTGCCCTCGTCCCCTACAATATGGATGGGGCCAAAGTCCTGGCGCGCCGTGTCAACTCACTGAAGAACGGCGCGCCGTACATCAACGCCTCGGCCACTTGCCGCCCACCCGGTCCGCAGTGGCAGCGCGACCTAAACTTTCCGTTTCAGATCTTCCAGTCGAAGGATTGGATTGAATTTGTGTTCGAGGAGTACCACGGCCGCTGGCAGGTGATTCTGGATCCGACCAAGGCGCCGCGGCCAACCCAGAAGAACTACATGGGTTATTCCGTAGCTCACTGGGACGGCGATACTCTCGTGGTCGAAAGCAGCGACTTCAGGCAGGCGCTATGGCTCGACGTCGACGGCACGCCGCTGTCAGCGAAGGGCAAGCTGATCCAGCGGATCCGCAAAGTCGACAACGGCGACCGCGCACCGTTCCTGGAGGTCATCAGCACGATCGTCGATCCCACCTACTACACGCGCCCATGGTCGGTGGTCCGCACCTTCGGTTGGCATCCGGGCCTCACCGACTTCAACGAGTACAACTGCGAAGAGCAGATCGGCGACCCTACCGTTCGTGCCGACGCCGGTCTCGTTCCCGAACCTCAAGACTGAATTTGGGTAAAGCAAACATTCCATGCGGTACGCGTCAAAAATTGTGCGATTGAGCAGCCTCGGACTTGTCCTGGCGACCAGTTTGGCGATGACTTCAGTAGCGGCGGCGGCAAACACACCTATTGAAGCGGCCAACAAGAAGGTCGTGCTCGATTTCTACGCCGCCCTCAACGAGGCCGATGCGACCAACACTATGAAGGAGCGGATCCAGGGCATCGCCGAGACCTACCTGAGCCCGGATTATCAGCAGCACACGATAGACTTGCCGGGTCCCGGCACTGACCGTGAGAAGCTGATCAAAATGTTCCAGGACCGCCCAGCGAGACCGCCGGCGGGGGCCACGGCCATCCCGCGTCAGCGGACCGATGCTGTCATGGCCGAGGGCGACAGGGTCATGTTGCTGACCAGTCGCGACCAGCGCGACCCGGCGACGGGCGAGCTGAAGCCGTCCTATATCTTCAACATGTTCCGCGTGAAGGACGGCAAGCTGGTCGGAGCACTGGGACGTTTCGCCCAGGCAGGCCGCCTCCGCCTCCGGCCGGGTCCAGGCGCGCCGCCGGCACGCTAATCGCGCAACCACAGGCCGCGTAGTGATGAATTTGCATGATATCTCCGGCGCGCTGTACACGACGGCGATCAGCACCGGGATCAGGGAAACGGCATGGGTCATCCCGACCACCCAGAGCATCCATATCATCGCTATCGCGGTGGTGGTGGGCTCGGCGCTGGTGACGGACTTGCGCCTGGCAGGCGTACTCGCCACAGATGAAACGCCTCAGACCGTGGTCCGCCGCTATTTGCCGTGGATGTGGGCAGCCCTCGCCGTATTGTTGGCGACGGGCACAATTATGACTGTTGGCGAGCCTAACCGTGTTCTCTCCAACCCTATGTTCTGGAGCAAGATGGCACTGGTCATGTTCGCCTTCTGTCTGACCCTTCTGTTCCGGTATCCCATACTGCATCCGGCGTTCCGGCTTGAGCACGCGCGCTGGGCCGCCCTCACCAAGCCCATGGCATGGGTGTCGCTGCTGGTCTGGATCGCGGTGATTTTCTGCGGACGCTGGATCGCTTATGCGATCTGAAAGGGCCCTGGGCATCCGTTGAGAGCGACTGCATGACTTGGACCGGTTTCCTGCAGAGCGTATACGATTCAGCGGTTGGATCGGGCATTCGCGAGAGCAGCGTGCTGTTCCCCTGGATCGAGAGCATCCATGTCCTGATGGCGACCACCGTAGTCGGCAGCATCGCGATCGTTGACCTCAGGCTGATCGGCTACGCCTCCCACCGCAAGGGCGCGCAGCAGCTCATCCTCGATCTTCTGCCGTTTACCTGGGCGGCGTTCGCGCTCGCGGTCATTACCGGTTCGCTGCATGTTCACCTCCAATGCGCCTAACCTACGCCGCCAATGCGCAGTTCGTGTGCAAGATGGTGGTGCTGCTGCTCGCCGGGATCAACATGGCAATCTTCCACCTGACCGCCTATCGGCGGATCGTCCATTGGAACGACGCGCTGCCGCCGCCGGCGGGTGTGCGCATCGCGGGGGCGACCTCGCTGAGCCTGTGGATCGTGGTTGTGTTCCTCGGCCGCTGGATCGGCTTCACCATCCAATAATGGGACCAGACCGGCCATCGAATTCTCAGGCTCGACGCCGCTAATTGGCGCTGGTTACTTCGCGCGCCGGAGGCGCCGGGACCGGCGAATCGCCAGTGAAGCCCGCGCGCAGCGTCAGTTCGGTGGTCTCGCGGAAATGATCTGCCAGCAACGCCAGTGACCGCTCGGCATTTCGGTCCATGGCGATTGACTGCATGAGATCGCGGTGCTCGGTGACCGTGTCACGCAACTCCGGCCGCGTGTTGCGCTCGGCCAGATTCCGGTAGCGCTCGGACTTGTCGTAGAGCATCGCGCACAGTCGTAACAACCACGGTGAACCGCATTGCGCGATCAGCGACTCGTGGAACTGGCGATGCGCCTGCGCCCAGGCGGCATGGTTCTCGATTGTGGTCGGAGCGGGCGTGCGCGAGAGCCTGTGATAGCTGCTTAGTATCTGCGCTTCCCAGTCGAGGTCGCCGAGTTCGATCGACTTGCGCAGTGCCATACCCTCGATTGCGATGCGGGTTTCGGTCAGGTCGAGGAGGTCCTCACGCGACACGCCGCCCACGCAAAAGCCCTTCTGGTCCTCGGATTCGACCAGCCCATCGGTCACCAGCCGCGATAAGGCCTCCCGCACTGCGGTTGCGCCGATGCTCATAGTGTTCGCTCAGCGCCTGGATCTTCAGTCGCTCGCTAGGCCGCAGAACGCCCAGCAAAATGTCGTTGCGGATACGCGCGAAGGCGAGGCTCGTCAGGCTCTTGTTGGACGGTGTGGACACGGGGGCTGGCCTTCTCTGTGCCGGGTCAGGATGGATTATCGATGCAATGGACCAATTCGTCCATGATCCTTAAGAATCGATGATTTATTGAATAATCCACTGGAACAGAGCGCCTCCGGCTCGTCCTCGAGCACCGGATTATCCAGTAAGCCGAGCCTGGCGGGAGAGGGTTGAGCATGGCGCAGCGCGCGGGCGGCAGGGGCAAAGTACGCGTGCAGCGACTGGTGCTGAGCGTGATCCTGCGTGCGCTATCGCCGATGATCAATAGCGCAGCCCGGCGGCACCCGGACTTCCACGCGCTACTGGCACGGCATGACGCGCTGATCCAGATCCAGTTGCGCGACGGTAGCATCGCCCGGCACTACGAGGTCGGCGGAGGCAAGGTGCGCTCACGCGCGGGCCTGACAGAACGGCCGCAGGTGGTGATGTCGTTCAAGGACGTGGCTACGGCGCTTGCGATGATGAGCCCAAAGGCTGACATGGGCACCGTCGTGCACGCTGCCAAGAACTTCAAAGTCGTGGTCATGGGGCCGGATCACCTCGCCACGTGGTGGATGCAGACCCTGAATGCCATGGCGAAGGCGGCACTTCGATTCGGCACGCCGATCCCCGACGGCACGCGGCGCTATACCAATCTCACCAACGGCGGGCCGCTATTTGTGTATGTGCGCAACGGGCGCATCGTGCGTGTCACACCGATCGAATATGACTCGCACGACGCGCCGCCCTGGACCATCCGCGCGCGGGGGCGAGAATTCACGCCACGGCGTATCGGGTTGGTGGCGCCGCATGCCCTGTCGGTGAAGTCCACCACCTATTCGCCGCAGCGCGTTCCGTACCCCATGAAGCGCGCCGACTTCGACCCGAATGGCGAGCGCAATCCGCAGAACCGAGGAAAGAGCGGTTACGTGCGCATAAGCTGGGACGAGGCCATGGACATCGTCGCCGGGGAGATTCGTCGCCAGAAGCGCGTGCATGGCGCCGGCTCGATCTGCATACCGACATCCTCGCATCATCAGTGGGGCAACGTCGGATATTACCTATCGGCGCTGCTGCGTTTCGGAAACCTGATTGGCTTCACGCGCATGGCCGCCAACCCCGACAGCTGGGAGGGCTGGTATTGGGGCGCGATGCACCACTGGGGACACAGCCAGCGGGTGGGCGTCACGGGTAACTACGGCACCATCGAAGACTGTCTGCAGAATGCCGAGCAGATTGTGTTCTGGTCGAGCGACCCGGAGAGCACCTACGGCGGCTACATGGGTTTTGAGGGAACGCAGCGGCGGCTGTGGGCGAAGCAGCTCGGCATCGACTTCATCCACATCGACCCGCACTACAATCCGACCGCGCAGCTATTCGGCGGGCGCTGGATCCCGATCCGGCCGGGCACTGACGCCGCGCTGGCGATCGCCATCATGTTCGTATGGATCAAGGAAGGGCTGTTCGACGACAAATACGTGAACGAGCACACGACGGGATTCGACGAGTGGCGCGCCTACGTCATGGGCGACGAGGACGGCGTGCCCAAGACGCCCGAATGGCAGGAGGCCGAGACGGGCGTCCCGGCACGCGACGCGCGTGCGCTGGCGCGCGTGTGGGCGCGCAAGAAGACATACCTCTCGGCCGGTGCTGCGGGCACCGGCTTTGGTGGCGCAGGTCGCGGCGCCACGGGCGCGCAGTGGGCGCGCTGCATGGTCATGATGATGGGCATGCAGGGGCTGGGGAAACCGGGTATCAACATGGGCGGCATGATGTCCGGCACGCCCGTGGATCACGAGTTCTACTTCCCCGGTTATGCCGATGGCGGCATTTCCGGCGAGCTGCAGTGGAACGGCAATGCCGTCAACAACTATCAGAAAATGCCGCACGTACTGACGGTGAACCCGGTGCGCCAGCTCGTGCCGCGCCAGCAATTTCCCGACGCGATCATCCAGGGCAAGGCGAAGGGCTACCTCTGGGACGGCCTGGCGCCGGAGATCCAATTCGCACCCTACGAATACCCGATGCCCGGCTATCCGCGCATCCACATGATCTACAAGTACGGTGGCTCCTCCTTCAGCACGCTGACCGAGTCCAACCGCATGGTGGAGGCCTACCGGCACGAGAGCATCGAGTTCGTCGTCAACCAGAGCATCTGGCAGGAAGGCGAGGCCCAATTCGCCGATGTGATCCTGCCGGCGTGCACGAACCTGGAGCGCTGGGATATCGGCGAGTGGGGTTCGGGCGGCGGCTACCTGCAACACGGCTTCAATGGCGTGAACCACCGCGTCATCGTCCTGCAGCACAAGTGCATCGAGCCGCTTGGGGAGTCGAAGTCCGACTACGAGATTTTCAGCCTGGTGTTGCAGCGCCTGGGACTCGGGTCCATGTTCACGGAAGGGTGCAGCGACCTCGACTGGGTCAAGCGGGTGTTCGACGCCTCCGACCTGCCGGCGCATGTCAGCTGGAAGGAGTTCTGCCGCAAAGGTTACTTCGTGGTGCCAGCCGAGTCCGAGTCCATGCGCCCGCCGGTGAACTTCCGCTGGTTCGCCGAGGGGCGCATGAAGGACATCAATGAGCCGCAGCCCCTGCCCTCGCAGTGGGCCGAGGAGTTCGGCAAGGGGCTGCAGACCCCGAGCGGCAAGCTGGAGTTTGTGCCGGAGAACCTCAAGCGCCATGACCCTGACAACCCGGAGCGCCCCGTTGTGAATCGCTACCGGCCCTCGTGGGAAGGCCTGCGCACACCGGGGCTGGCTCAACGCTTCCCGCTGCAGATGATCGCCACGCACTCGCGCTACAGCTTCCACACGCACGCCGATGGCAAGCAAGGCACCACGAACGACATCACCGACCACCGGGTCGCTGTCGCTGGCCACTACTTCTGGGTGGCACGGATGAACGACCTGGACGCACGCGAACGCGGCATCGAGCACCGTGACCTGGTCAAGATATGGAACGACCGCGGCGCGGTCGTCTGTGCCGCAGACGTCTCGCCGATGATAGCGCGCGGCACGGTAAAGTCCTTCGAATCGAGCTCCGAGTACCTCATGATCGAAGTCGCCGGCGAGCGTGTCGAGATCGGCGGCTGCATGAACACGCTCACACCCTCCCGTCCCCAGAGCCAGGGCACGAGCGGCATGGCGCCGAACTCCTGCCTCGTGCAGGTCGAGGCGTGGCGCGGGGCGCAGGAGTTCATCCATGCGCGCAGCAGCCGAGTGGGTAATCTGCAGGCCGGGCCCGTGTGAGCGGCTGGAATCTCATCATCGACGTCGCGCTGTGCGAGAACTGCAACAACTGTGTTCTCGCCGCACGCGACGAGCTGGCCGGCAATGCGCACCCGGGCTATTCCGCTCCGCATGCGGCGCAGGGACCGGCCGTGATCCGCATCGAGCGGCGCACGCGCGGCGCGACGCCCATGGTGGATGCCGCCTACGTGCCACGCATGTGCAATCACTGCGACGACGCGCCGTGCATCCGCGCAGCGGGCGATGGCAGCATCACCAAGCGCGCGGACGGCATTGTGCTCATCGACCCGCAGAAGGCGAAGGGCCGGCGCGACCTGGTGACGAGCTGCCCATATGGGGCCATCGTCTGGAACGAGCAGGAACAGCTTCCGCAGACATGGTTCTTCGATGCGCACCTGCTCGATGCGGGTGCGCCTGCCCCGCGCTGCGTGCCCGTGTGTCCCACGCAGGCGATCGAGGCCGTGAAGACCGACGACACCTCCATGCAGCGCCGCGCCGCGGACGAGGAACTGCGCGTTCTCGAGCCCGAACTCGGCACGCGACCGCGCGTCTGGTACCGCAATCTGTGGCGCTTCGACCAGTGTTTCATCGGCGGCAGCGTCAGCAGCACGGTCAACGGCGTCGAGGATTGTATCGAGGGTGCCACGGTCGAACTTCTGCAAGATGGCAAGCCGCTGGCTAGCCGAGCGACCGATGCCTTCGGTGACTTCCGCTTCGACCGCCTGGCGCCGCGCAGCGGCAGCTACAGCATCAGGATGTCAGCCGGTCACCGGGCGCGGACGGTCGACGTGCAGTTGCTCGACGAGAGCATTTACCTTGGGCAAGCTCGAGTTGGCCTGACCTCGCGCCAGCCGCCGTCGCGACGCAATGTCCTCGACACGGATGCGGTTTCTTACTCGGCCCGCCAGCCCTCGACTAAGGCCCATCCCTGAGGCCAATCCTCCATGCTGCTTTCGGCGTTGATGTGTCCTCGATTTCCCAAGTCGATATGCCGCGCATTCCATGTGCTCACGCACGCCTCGGTAAATGCCTGCGTTGCGTAAGGATCGTTCGTGCTGCTGACCACGACGACACGAGATCCGTTCAATGATGGCGGTAGGGCCGAGAAGCCCACGGCCTCGCGCGGAAATTTTGCGCCATCAGGTCCATCGGCTTGCAGCTTCAGGCGGTCGTGCGCGTGCGCACTACGCACGAGTACATTGAGCGTTACGTGTCGCTATTCGAATCGATGCCGGAGATCCTGG
The DNA here is from genome assembly GCA_963819195.1 of uncultured Gammaproteobacteria bacterium. Lineage (GTDB taxonomy): Bacteria > Pseudomonadota > Gammaproteobacteria > Steroidobacterales > Steroidobacteraceae > FEN-1191. The sequence goes on along the minus strand of CAWFVL010000003.1, from coordinate 292,491 downwards.
ATGTCGTGCGGGTCACTGGCGACGACTGTTTTGTCGTGCGCTGCGCGTTTGCAGCCGGCCCTGATCTCGAGCGTGTGATGGATGCGCTTGCGATTCACGGCAGTGTTACTACGGCGCTGGTGTTGTCACACCCTGTATCAAAGATCAGCACCTTCGTATGAAAGCCAGACGGGCACATTCGATGCCCAGTGGGGGATGTGAGCCGGACCTGTAAGCCAATTTGACTAGTAATATAATTACTAGTAATAATATTACTATGGACTCGCCAAAACGCTCTCCCGTGGCCCTCGCGGTGCTGGCAATGCTGTACGAGGCGCCAATGCACCCCTATCGCATGCAGCTTCTTATAAAGGAGCGCGGCAAGGATGAAGTCATCAATGTCGTTCAGCGCGCGAGCCTCTATCAGACGATACGACGGCTGGAACGTGAAGCCTTGATCTCGGCGCGGACGCCGATTCGTAATGACAAGAGGCCGGAGCGGACGGTCTATGAAATCACGGAAAGAGGGCGTGCAGTCGCGCTCGACTGGATGCGCAAAATCCTCTCGACGCCCGCGAAGGAATTTCCAGCGTTCCCCGCGGCCATTTCCTTCCTTCCCTTGCTCTCGCCGGACGACGTATTGCGCCAGCTTGAACTCAGAGCGAAAGCGATCGAGACGGAGATCGGTCGCATCGATGAAGGCCTGAAGCAAGCTGCGAACGTCCCCAGGCTCTTCCTCCTGGAATACGAGTACCTGCGCGCGACCCAGGTCACCGAACTCGCCTGGGTAAATGGAGTGGTCGAGGATTTGCGCGCCGAACGCCTCACCTGGAGCGAGGCCTGGCTGCGCCGGATCGCGGCCCAGTTCTCCCCTGATCTCTCGAACCCTTCGGACTGACCGATGCATGTCCTGATTGTCGGTGCAGGGACCGGCGGCCTCGCGCTGGCTCATTCGCTCAAGCAAGCTGGCATCGGCGTGTCAGTTTTCGAACGCGATCTTGTGCCCGCCGCTGATACCGGAGGCTATCGCGTCGGAATCAGTCCGGCCGGCAGCCGCGCCCTGAGAGCCTGCGTTCCAGCCGAGAACTACGACCTCTTCGTAGCCACCTGTGCCCGCGCGCCGCGCTATTTCAACATGCTCACGGAGCAGTTCTCGGAAGTTCTGTGCCTCGAACTGGAGGGCGCAGCGGCGGATGCCATCGATGGAGAAAAGAACGTCATCCGAAAGACGCTCCGACGGGTTCTGCTGACCGGTCTCGAAGACACTGTCTTTTTCGGTAAGGGAGTCTCGAGTTACGCACACACTGCGGACGGGACGGTCACCGCCCACTTCGAGGACGGAAGCCGCGCGACGGGCGATGTCCTGATCGGCGCGGACGGCTCGGGTTCCGTCGTCCGAAAGCAGCGCCTACCAGCGGCCCGACTGGAAAATACCGGGATCGTCTCCATCGGCGGCAAGCTTCCCATGACCGCCCAGAGCAGAGCACTACTGCCTGACAAGATGTTCTACGGCATGTCACTGATCATGGCGGCGAAGGGCTTCGGCGGCATCATCCACTCGCTGGAATTCGCGCCAAATCGAGCAGATTCGGACTTCGTCGCGCGGTGGCCAGCGTTTGTCGAAGCGCTCGACGATGACAGCATCGGCTGGGGTCTGTGGGGCGCGCGCCAAAATTTCCCGAGGGACCCGGCCACCCTGAACGGGGAAGAACTGCTGCACCTGGGGCTGGAGCTAACCCGCCACTGGCATCCGCACTTTCGCGAGCTGATTGGAATGACAGCGCCCGCGGCCGTGAGCTATCTCGGTGTCAGAACATCCGTCCCGCTGCCGCCGTGGGAAAGCTCGAACGTCACTTTGCTAGGCGATGCCATCCATACCATGACGCCCGGCCGAGGTGCCGGTGCGAATACTGCACTTCGCGACGCCGCGCTGTTGGGTCAATTGTTGCTGCAGGCCGAGCGAGGACAAAAGCCCCTGGTCCAAGCAATACATGAGTACGAAGTCGAGATGCTTCGGTACAGCGCCGAAGCGGTCAGGCAGTCCAAGCAGCAGATGAGCTCGACCGACCTGATTCATAAGCCTGTAATCGGAAGACTGCTGCTGGCTCAGATGCGCGGCGTGATGCGTGTCGTCAATGCTGTCCCAGCGTTCAAGCGACGCGTGCTTCAGAACCTGTTGCGTGTTCGAGGCGAGAACTAACTCGCCGGAGATCTTTCGAGTCCTGCCGGGCGCGCCAACGATCGACGGTGGACGTAGCTCTCCGATGCGGCTAATACTAAAGCTGCTTCCTCAAACTGTTACACTGGCTCTCACACAGGCCGAGCCAGTACGCAAAGAAAATCCTTGTAGAATCGATCCCGTCGTCCACCCCATCCTCTGACGTCACCTCAGCGTCATGCCCCAAATCACGATTCTTGGAGCCTCTGGCTTTATCGGACGCCATCTCGTAACCCATCTGCGCGATCGCGGGGATATTGTGATCGAGGGCCAGCTTCGTGACGTAACGTCAGCAGCGAAGCAGTGCGAAGGATCTGAGATGGTCGTGAATCTTGCGGGAGCGCCAGCGGCGAGGCGTTGGACTGCCGCTCGTAAAGCGGAGATTCGCCGCTCGCGTGTGGACGCGCCGCGCGCCCTTATCCAGAAACTAGGTGTTCTTCCCGCGGAGACGCGACCGAAAGCTTACATCTCAGCGTCGGCTGTCGGCTACTACGGCACATCGCTCACCGCTACATTCACCGAATCCAGCCCGCCAGGGGATGATTTTCTGGCTGATGTCTGTGTTGGCTGCGAACGCGAAGCGAATCTTGCGAGCGCATATGGTCTTCGCGTTGCGATCGTTCGGACCGGGATCGTGCTGGGATCTGATGGCGGAGTTCTCAAACCGCTACTGCCGATGTTCAAAGCCGGGATAGGCGGCAGAATCGCGTCAGGCAAACAGTGGGTATCATGGATTCACATCGACGATCAGGTCGGGATTTACGCCGCGGCGATTGATGGAGCGCAGGGCGTTCTGAACGCGACGGCTCCTGTCCCAGTCACCAACGCCGAATTTACGGCGTCGCTGGCTCGCGCGTTGCATCGCTGGCACTTTCTGCCCACCCCCGAAATCGCGCTCAAGGTCGTCTTTGGCGAAGGTGCCCATATGATGACCCAGGGACAGAGAGTTCTACCGGTTCGCACGCAGAAAGCAGGCTATCAATTTAAATTTCATCATATCCAGGATGCGTTGACGAACGTGGTCCGGCGATAGACGAACGCTGGCCGGCTTGTCTATAGCCAGGCGCCTATTGCTCCAGCTTCTTATCCTCGCGTTTGGCTTTTTCCATGGCTTCCGGCTCCAGTTCTTCGGCCGAGCGATTCAGTCGAACGAAAATACCCCATGCCGCCAGAAGTGCCGCAGCACCAAAGAGAATGCTGGCGGCGGCCGGCAATTGTGAAACGTTATCGTGCACAGCCCCGAATGTGGCGACCAGGCCTTCGATCGAGAAGGCAACTATAAGCACCACCAGGAATCGCGACAAAAAACGACGCACCCGGGTCGGACCGCTGACATGTGCCTCGCGTATCACTTCTTCTTCGGCGATGGTTTGAGCGATCTGCAGCGCGACGACTGCGCCGGCGAGGTAGCCGATCGCTTCAATAACTTGCTGAGCCGCAGCCTGGCCTAGCCCGGCGGCGACGCCAATCCAGGCCTGATGCACGGCAAGTACGATCAGGACCAAGGCCGCGCACGCAAACAGGGCGGCCATCACGGCGTGCAAGAAGGAGATCAGGCGCATCATGGTCGCTTAATCAATTGAAGCCGGACCTAGCTGGGCGGCTTGGTGCGCGAGAGTGTCAGCGACGCCTGTTGCGCAAAGTTTACGATCTGGGTATTCATCATGGCATCGGACACAGGGTCGCCGGCGATGGATTTGCAATAGGCGGTGCTCAGCGCCTCGAGCACCTGCGCGGTTGAGGCAGTGGGCACCGCGGCACGATAATTCGCGACGGCTTGCGCCATTTTCTGTCGATCCGCGGCCGCCTGCTTCAGCATGCCGGCGCCCAGCGACAGGGCGGGCTTGATGACGCTCTCGTTCAGATCAGGACACAGGAGGGCATGCGTTTCGCTTTTCGTCGCGGGTGTATTCGCGCGCAATGTCTGCACCGACCATGGCGTCGCATTCGGGAGTGCGCTGTTCCCCCAAGCGGTGCGCACGTAGTTTGTAACGTCCGCAATCTGATCATCGCTCAGTACGCCGGCAAACGATGCCATAGCACCCCAGGCTCCGTGCGCCGGAAAGCCCATCAGAATTGACATCACTACGTTGTAGGGCTCGCTGGCAGTAACAGCGTCGTTTCCTGCCAGAGCCGGGACACTCTCGCCAATGCCTTTACCATTGCTTTGATGACAGCTGCTGCACTGATCCTCGTAGACCCTCATTCCAGCAGCCAGGCGCTCGTATTTGACCGGGGTCGGATGCTCTGGCCCGGCATTCCGGGGCTGATCCTTGAGGTAGACGACCATCGCCCGAATATCCGCGACAGTAAGGTAGCGCAAGCTGTCCTCGACGACTTCCTGCATTGGACCAACCGCCTCGGTGTTGTCCGGCAAGACACCCGATCTGAGAAATACTTCCAGTTCTTTGGAACTGCGCTTCGAAACCGTGGAAAGCGGATCGCCGCTGATGTCGGGCGCATACCAGCCCTCGATTTGCGCACCTGTGAGTTGATGCTGCTGCTCTAGACTCTGCGCTACGTTGCGTGGTGTATGACAATCGGTGCAGTGCCCAAGCACCTCTACCAGATAGGCCCCGCGATTCCAGGCGGCAGTCTTGCCCGCAACGGGCACGAACGCGTCTGGTTTGAAATAGAGGCTTTGCCACACCGCCAATCCTTCGCGAAGATCGAGAGGAAATGGCAGGGTATTGGGGGGCACCTGATTCTTGATAGGCGGACGCGTGCGAATGTAGGCCCACAACGCATCCAGGTCTGCGGCCGTCATTTTCGTATAGCTGTCGTAAGGCATTGCGGGATAGAGATAGCTACCGTCTTTCCGTTGACCGCGCCGCAACGCGCGCTTAAAGTCGGATTTGCCCCAACTGCCGATGCCAGTTTGAGGCTCGGGAGTAATGTTCGAGCCGTAGATGATGCCGAACGCAGACTTCAGGGGAGTGCCACCCGCGAATGGCTGCCCGCCGGATACCGTATGACAGGAGCCGCAATCTGCGGCGCGGGCGATATACTCCCCACGCTGCTTCAGGGTCTGATCATGTGCCAGGACTGGAAGACACCACGTCCATAACAAGAGTGCGCCGAGCAGACGCTCTGACATCGCACGAGTTAGCCGCTGCATGGTCGCCACATCAGCCTCGTTCCAGATTCCGGCTGACTATTGACTACGCGCTATGTTCGCGGCGTCGGCTGTTGGCTCATTGGCTCGTAAGACGAAACGCCTGACCGATTGGCTTAAGGGCTAGTCACGACTCGCTCGATAAAGCCGCGGCCGCCATACCGCCAGCACGATGTTGAGGAGCGACAGTGCCAACATCAGCCACAGTCCTCCCCATTCCGTGCGCAAGGTCTGTGCGAGCTGCGCCGGATCGCCTTGACCACTGGCAGCCATGGCCGCCAGTTCCGCCGCGCGCCGTGCGCTGGCATTGATCGTCACGAGGGTGCCTTCGAAAACGCTCAGGCCCAGCAGCGCCTTGACCCAGGCCCAGGCAGCATTGTGAAAGGCGCTGGTGGCGGCAATCGCCAACAAGCCGGTTAACAGTACGAGAACCAGCGACGGTAACAGGAGCCATTGCGAGATCGCGGCGATAGCCTGACGAACTGCGGCGTACGCAACCAGTGGCTGGGTAGGGCCTTTGAGTATGAGCACCACGCAGGCCGCGAACGCACCCATGACGCCGACAGCGCCGATCTCGTGCAGTATTTTAAGGAGTCGCTTCAGCATACTCGGCTCGATGCTCGCTGTGCGTCCGTGTCACCGGGCGAGAAACTGCTCCAGTGGCTGTACAGACTCGCCGGGCGCCTCTTCCTGAGGCACATGACCCAGACCAGGAAATAATACGAGCTCGGCGTGGGGGAGTGCACCCAGATAGTCAGCAGCGTTGCTGGACGGGATCATGTGGTCGGCTTCGCCCCACAGGAGCAGCGTCGGCGCCTGGATGCGTTGCAGGATCGGCCGCGGATCGTCCAGCAGGGTCTGGTGCATCCGCGCAATCATGGCGCCCCGGTTCCCCGGCGCGAGCAACAGGTCGTAATAGCGGTCCAGTAGGGCATCGCTGAGCCGCGAGGGGTCGGCGTAGGCGGCGATAAGACTGGTGCGAAGTAGCGGTTTCGGCAAAAAATACTTCATGAGCTGTAAAGCCGCTGGGACCTTGGGTGGCCGTCCGTACTCGAACCCGGGACTGGCGAATCCGTCAGGAGAGATCAATACCAGCTTGCTCACGAGGGCCGGGTAAGTGGCTGCAAACTTCCACGCGATTCTGCCGCCTATGGAATTTCCGATCAGAGCGGTTCGCACGATTCCCATCTGTTGCATGAGCCCTTTGACCAGGTCCAGACTGCGGCCGTCACTGTAGTCTCCGGTCCGATCCGGTCCAGACAGGCCCGATCCGGGCAAATCAAAGCGCACCACGCGGTACTGGTTGCTGAGCAAGCGCGCCCACGGCTCCCATGTCTCCAGGCTGGAGCCAAAGCCGTGTATTAAAATCAGAACCGGTGCGGTCTTAGGGCCAGTGTCCCGCACGCGCAGGGGCGTCCGCAGGACGTCGGTAATGGCGGTCGAGGCATCCAGGTAGTGCGTGTCGAGATCGGCGCGGGAGCGGTCGGGCGTCCAGGCCCAAATGCCAGCAACGACAACCGACGCGAGCAGTCCGACGCCAATGAAGCCGATGATATTCACGCCATGCCAGGACACGGTGTAGTCGTAGCGCATTTTGCTCGTTCCATGATGACTGAGCTTACGTCCATGGATTCACGATTGCGCTATTGGCGCAATCCAACTCGGTCAATTTGATCTTCTGTTTATGAAACTGTACTATACAGTACAGTACATATCTGAAAAAAGATCAATGCATACACCGCACGCTGCACCCTGCTTTCCGGATCTTCTTATCTACCGCGGCTACTCTGCGCCGGTTCGAATTGAAGGGGATGTCTACGATCTGGAGGTGTATGGGGAGATCCCAGCCGCGCTCAATGGGGTGTATGTCCGGGCGAGCGCTGATCCCCAATATCCCCCTCGCCTTGGCTCCGACATCTTCCTGAACGGCGATGGCATGACCCACCTGGTCCGAATCAGCAATCGCCACGCAGATCTGAAGATGCGCTATGTGCAGACCGAGAAATTCAAGCTGGAGCGCGCCGCGCGACGCGCATTGTTCGGAGCTTATCGCAACCCTTTCACCGATGACCCCAGCGTTCGCGGCAGAAATCGCGGAACAGCCAATACGGCGATGTGCTGGCACGCGGGTCGGCTGCTCGCCCTCAAGGAGGACTCTCAGCCGATGGAGTTGGATCCAGTCACGCTCGAGACGCGCGGATCTTACGATTTCGACGGCCGCCTTCTAAGCAAGACCTTTACGGCTCATCCAAAGATCGACCCTGTCAGTGGTGAGATGATGGCGTTCGCTTACAACACGCCGGGTTGCACCAGCAAGGAAATCGAGATCTACTGGATCGCCCGGGACGGGCAATTGGTGCGTACCGAGCGCTTCGAAGCGCCGTACGCTTCGATGGTGCACGACTGGCACGTGTCAGAGAACTACCTGGCTTTTATTCTCTACCCGATGGTCAATGACTGGGATCGTGTCAGGCAGGGATTGCCGTTCTTCCATTGGGACCCGACCCTGCCAACCGTGATCGCCATCATCCCGCGCCAGCGAGGCGTGGCGGGCCTCCGCTGGTTCACCAGTCCGGTAACTGGAATGGCCACGCATTCGTTCAACGCCTGGGAGGAAGGCTCGCGATTGCAACTGGAACAGTTTTTCACCGGATCGGGTTGGCTCTCGCAGTTTCCCGATATTCGCAATGCCGATGGCAAGGAGTTGCCACCCTACGCGGAACGCTGGACGTTCGATCTCGACGATCCGGCGGATGTCTTTGTCGCAACTCGGATGTTTCCTCAGATTGGCGAGATGCCGATGATCGATCAGCGCTTCTCGATGCGCCGTGCCCGGCATTTTTACTTTGGAACCCACAACACCGATCTGGGACCGATGCTCGAATGGGGCCCGAAGGGTCCTCCTTTTACCTGCCTCGGGCACTACGATGAATCCCGTGACCGGTTGTCCTTCTACTATGCGGGCGCCCAATCCGCGCCAGAGGAACCGCTGTTCGTGCCGGAAGGACCTGGCGCTCCTGAGGGGCACGGGTGGCTTTTGAGCATGGTCGGTCGGAGGGCCGAGAACCGCACCGATCTGGTGATTCTTGATGCTCGGAATATTGCCGCTGGTCCGATAGCCACCATCCGCATGCCATGCCGGCTGCATGAAGGCTTCCATGGCACCTGGATCGATCAGCAGTCACTTGAAAATGCTTAGGAGACAAGATAGCGACGCGTCGATGAGTCCGCGATCGCGCCGCAAACACTCGCAGATTTTAACCGCTGCTGCGCGGCTATTCCGAGAGCACGGCTATGGCGCCACCAGCATGGATGCGGTAGCGCTGGCAGCCGGCGTCAGCAAAGTTACGATCTACGCTCACTTTGCGGACAAACCAACGCTATTCGCGGCAATCGTGGCCTCCGAGGATGCCGAGCGCGCGCGTAGCTGGAGCGAAAGATTTGAAGCCGGGGGCGATCTGCGCGCTCGACTACTGCGTCTGGCTCGGGCGGTGCTTGATCTGCTGCTTGCGCCGGAGACCATTGCGACCCATCGCATGGTCACGGCCGAAGCCACCCGGTTCCCGGAGATAGGCCGCGCCTACTACGAGAACGGCGCCGCGCGGCTGCTGCAGCGGCTGGAGGAGATCTTCAGCGTAGCGATGGCAGCAGGCGAACTGCGCCGGGCGCAGCCGCGGCGCGCGGCGGAGCAATTTGTTGGACTGATCCGGGGCGACCTGCAGTTGCGATCGATGCTCGGCGTCGAGGCGGACGTTGCTCAGACAGCGTTTGATACGGTTCTGCGCAGCGGAGTGGATACGTTTTATCGAGCCTACGGAGTGGATCAGGTTCCGGGGACACTGCGGAGTTAGGAGGGCTCACTAGCGAGGCCGTGGCGGGTGCGAATACCGCGCTTCGCGACGCCGCGCTGTTGGGTCTGGCTACTAAAAGGTGCGTTTCCCACAATGTCAGGCTTTACGAGGTGCGAGCGCGATTGCGTAGCTCGCAAGGCAGTGGTCAGACCAGGAACATTTCACACTTTGGAAATTACGCGCTACATGCCAGGCTATATTTCTTCGATCGTCGGCGATTGTTTGCCGGCTCATGGAATTGCGACCAGCGTTCACTGCGAATCAACACCGAAACAGGTGTCTTGATCGATGATGGCTTGCTGGCATCGCAAGTCGCGCGTCGCTTTGACGAGATGACCGCACCGTCTGCTGCTTACGCACTCCATCTGTCGCAAGACCGACGCGGCAAACCAAATGTCGTGTGGCGCACCGAAGAGGGCATCAGGTGATCGAGTTGCCGAAGAAACCAGCGCGCGGTTGGTGGCAACGAATTCGGACCCGGGTGCTGACGTCACTTCCCTTGCAACCGGAACTGTGATCGCAGCTAAGGGCGCCCTCGCAGCCCGCGTCCGGGGACATCGTTTTACACGTTCAACCGTCACCGTTGGGATCCGCCTCATTATCGCCAAGTCCGTAGCGCTTCAGTTTCGCATACAGCAATTGACGATTGATGTTGAGGGCCCTGGCCGCCTCGGACCGGTTGCCGGAACAGCGGTCGAGGGCTCGACGAATGAGCATCTCTTCGAGCCGGGCTACGGCAGAGGGCAGATCTTCCTCCGGCCAGTTAATGGCGTTCGAGAAAGCACTCTTTCCGTCCTCCAGAAATTGCAGGTCGACAGACGTCACTTGATTGCCGTGCACCAGTACGGCCGCGCGTTCCATGGCGTTTCTGAGTTCCCTGACGTTCCCGGGCCAGGGGTGCCGGATAAGAGTCGCGGCAGCATCGGCGCTCAACGCCTTTCCCCGATGCGTCAAAGCCAGGAAGTGCTGAGCCAGGGGCACGATATCGGCAATTCGCTCTCGCAACGGCGGCAGCCGGATCGGCACGACATTCAGCCGATAGAACAGGTCCTCTCTAAATTCACCTCTCCGAACCCGTTCCTGTAAGTCTCGATGTGTCGCCGCGATCACGCGGACGTCGACTTCAATGGGGCTTCCCCCTATGGCCGTGATGATTCGTTCCTGCAGGGCGCGCAGTATCTTGGCCTGCATTGCGAGATCCATGTCTCCGATTTCGTCCAGCAGCAGCGTGCCGTGGTCGGCCTGGCGAAAGGCGCCGAGGCGTTCACTGATGGCGCCCGTGAATGCGCCGCGGACATGGCCGAATAATTCGCTCTCTATGAGCTCCGAAGGGATCGAAGCGCAGTTGACCGCAACGAAGGGACCCAACTTGCGACTGCCAAACTCGTGAATGGCTCGAGCGACAAGTTCCTTGCCAGTTCCAGTCTCCCCCATGAGGAGCACGGTCGCATCGTTGTCGGCGAGAAGACCGATGGCCTTCTGAACCGCGCGCATGCCCTCGCTCGAGCCGACTATCTTATCGGGCGCCGCAGCGGCAGATTCCGCCGCTTGATCACCGACGGCCAGCATTCGAGTCACGACTTGCGCGATGTCCGCCCTGCCGATGGGCTTGGTGAGATGGTCGAAGGCACCCATCCGCATCGCCTCAATCGTATTGGCCGCCGTGGCGTGGGCCGTGAGCACCGTGACGATGGGAGGTTGATCACGGCTGCGCATTCTGCGCAGCAACTCGAGGCCATCCATGCCCGGCATCCGCAGGTCAACAAAGGCGGCCTGAATGCGCTCGGCGTCCAAATACTTCATCGCCACGGTGCCGGAGGCCGCCACGCGCACCTCGTGCCCAAGGTCGCGTATTGCCTCTGACAGCGCATCCCGCATGACGGCATCGTCATCAACAATCAGGATGGTTGCCATGGGAGTCTCAGTTCGAAGATGCTGCCGGCTCTACCAGACCTGTATTGGGCACTGCCACCATGCGATTCGGCCACTTCGCGTACGATCGATAGGCCCAGCCCTGTCCGTCCGAACGACCGGTCACAAAGGGCTCGAACAGGCGCTCCCGGATCGCGGTCGGGGGTCCTGCGCCCTCATCATGGATCGCAAGAATCAGGTGATCGCCTTCCACATCCGCGGTCATCTCGACGAGGCTATGGGCCGGCGCCGCCTGAATCGCATTCACGAGTAGGTTATCGATGGCCAGACGCGCCAGTTCCGGGTCCAGCGAAGCCGAATCGACTGTTGAACGACAAGCAAGGCGAATGTCACAGGTCTGCGCGGCTTCGCGATGCGCAGCGAGGCAGTTTTCCAGGAATGGGCCCAGGGCAATCCGCTGCACGCTGGCCCGCTCCGGCTCCGTCACATTTAGCAGTCGCCGAAGGAGCCGATCGAGCCTGCTGATTTGGTCCAGAATGACAGTAAGCGCATCGTGATAGCGCTCACCGCCTTTGGCCAAAGCGTTCTCGGCCTTGAGCCGCATCGCGGCGATTGGGTTTCGGATCTCATGGGCAACGCCGGCGGCGACGCGGCCGATGGCCGCGAGCTGCTCCGCGGTTGTGATCTGCAACGACAACTCTTGCGCCCGGTGACGCGCTTGAGCCAGGCGAGCCCCAGCATCATTGAGTGCCGAGATGATTTGATCGAGCTCGCGCTCACCCGTCAGGGCAAGCGTCGGCAACTCCTCGACGTCGTGTGCTGACAGTCCAGCTTGTATGCTCCTGATATGCCGACTCCAACTCAGGGTTAATCGCGTCAGGAGCGCGGCAGCAATCAGTACCGTCGCCAGCAGCACCGCCAGGCCCGTCATAGCTGCCGGTAAGCGCGCCCGGCGAATGTCATGACGCGGGTCATGGTCCAGGCAGTCAACTCGGGGATTGGGCCGGCGAGGGGGCAGGCGGTGACGAGGAGTGTCTGCGACGGGCGGCGTATTGGCTGCTTGAAAGACGATCTTCGATCGCCGGCGGTCCGATTCATGGCCTGGATTCGGGGCAGCTCCGCCTGGGGCAAATCCATCTTGGGACCCGAGCCTTCATAGGTGGGATAGCCGTAAGCGAGTGAGCCAGCGTTGCGCTGCCAGATGCCGCCCTCGACCCCAACCCGCTCGCGCAGCGCGGATTGCACCACGGCCGCCAAGCCGCGCTGGAATGAGAAGTCTTCGTTCGCATCGGAGCCGTGCCAGCCAGCGCTATAAAATCGGTAGGCGTCTGCGATCGAATCGCAGGCCCGCTGAAGTTCGGCGTCGGCTTGAGCGACGCGCGCGGTAGCCGATTGCCGGAAAAGCCCTACCATGAGCGCGCCGGTCGCGATCGCCGCGATCACCAGCAGCGCCACAAGGGCCAGAAGCCGAGCTTGCAGGGAGGCGAGCATGGGCCGACCGTACCTCAGAGCGTTCGTCGGCAACAGTCAGCGCCGCGCTCTAAAATCGGCAGATCAGCACGATTCCTGCCACCATCAGGAAGGCCCCGGCAAGCCGGCCCGAGGTCAGTTCATGCACGGCCATGCCAAACCAGCCGTACTTGTCGATGGCGAGCGACATCAGGAAATTTGCGGTGATCGTGAGGCCCGCGAAGGCACCGGCTCCAACTTTGGAGACAAACAGGAGACCTGCCACCACGGCGAACGCGCCGAGCAGGCCCCCGAGGGCGCCCACCACGGCATTTGACTCACGCCATCGGCCGTTGGCATCGGCCGCGGTATGCATAGAACCAGTACCAGCAGGAAGGCCACGATCGGCAGGAAGGATACGAGACTACTGAGCCATGGATTGACGAGCGCCTTTCTCAGGGCGCTGTTCATGGGCGGCCCCCATGCCTGCAGTGCGCCAGCGGCCAGGATCAGCGGATACAGCCATGCAGCCGAATGTTGTCCATGGTTCTCTCTTCACGAATGCAGGGGGAAGGAGCCGAGCCATAAGAAGACGCCGAGTGTCGCAAACAGCGTCAGCGGCATCACGACGCTACCGACCGCGAGGAATCTTGCTGCACTGACGTTTTCACCCTCGCGCCGGATCGCCACCAGCCACAAAATCGTCGCCAGCGAACCGGTGACTGACAGATTGGGTCCCAGGTCTACGCCGATGAGAAGCGCCCCTGTAACATGCGGTGGAAAATGTGCGCCCTGAACCATGGTCGCGCCGATCAGGCCCATCGGCAGATTGTTGATGAGATTGGACGCGAAGGCGACGACTGAGCCGCCGACGAAAGCCGTCATCGCGGGCGCCTGCTGCGCCTCTGCAGCGGCCTGTCGCCGAGCGATACCAGTCCCCGGTACCTTCGACAGCACGACCAACACGAACAGTCCGGCGACCAGCGGCAACACGCTCCAGGAAATCTGTGCAGAACGCCAGGGGAGGACCGCTTCAATGCGGAGATCACGAGCCAGGCAGTCACGCCCGCGACGACACGTCGGCAGCCCCAGCTGCCACCCGCATGGAGGCCGCGAACAGCACGATGCCGGTCGCGCAATAGCCGCCGGCTGCAATGCGCCCTCCGGTCGTCAGAGGCGGCATCTCGATGTCGCATAGCGATGCGCGCTGGGGTAGCTTGTCCGCTGCGTCCAGCGCAAGATCAGGTAAGTCGACGACGATCGAGGCAACGACTGGCAGCGAAACTGCCGAGCCACGCCCAAGGGCGGCATGTGGTCGCCGATAGACCACCAGATTGGCGGGATTGGAGATCGGCAGCACGAAACTCGCGGCATTGGCGATGAAGGCGCAGATCAACAGATAGGGCAGCGGCTCGGCCCCTGGCCTGCTTGGCGGCGGCGTACACCGCGGGCGTCAGCACCACCGCCGTCGCATCGTTGGAGAGGAAGATCGTCACCACGCGCCGACGGCGTAGATCAGCAGGAACAGCCGCTGCGCCGAGCCGCGCGGCGTGCTTCACCGCGTAGGCCGCCAGCCAGTCGAACAGGCCCTCGCGCCGCGCGATCTCCGCCAGCAGCATCATGCCGATCAGAAACAGATAGACGTCGGTGCCTTTCGCCGCAGCGGCGAGCGCATCGGTGGGCGATATGAATGCGAACACCACCAGCGTAGCGCACCTGAACGGCCCACCAGGCTTCCGGCCAATTCCTTGGGCGCGTAATGACTCCGGTCACGGCGACTGCGGCAATGGACCAAGTTGCGATATTGGACATCGGTGCGCTCAGCATCAGGGATGATTCCCTTCGATGCTGCGACTCGTGGAGGCTTCAGCCGGATCTGAAACCAGCGCCCTGCGCACGCGGACTTCGTGGGCGCGAACAGGATCCAGATCAGCACCGAGCCAATCGCAAAAGAACCCAGGATCAGGAACGCGACTGGGTATCCGTGCCACTGCGCCAGACAGCCGCCGATTGCCGGACTTAAGGCAGCTCCCGCGCCCTGCACGGTCATGACCGCGCCTTGGCCAATGTTGACGCGGCCCGTGCCATTGAGGATTCTGACCACGAGTGCCGGCACGGCGACGCTTTGAAGCCCGGCGCCCACTCCGTCCAGCATCTGGACCGGAAACACCCCCCACACATTGATGATACTCGCCGCAATCAGGCCACGAATGGGCAGTGCGACCAACGAAATGAGCATTACGAGCCAAAGCCCGCGCTTCTCGGACAGACGCATCGCGACCAGAGCGGCGAGAATCATTGTCGCTTGCGCAACCACGATCGTAGTCGCCACGAAGGCTGCGGGATTTCCTTCTTTGGCTGCCACGACCTCAAGGCCGTAGAGCGGCAGCATCGCGGCGTTGCCTAAGTGAAAGAACGCCAGGCACGCGGCCAGCAGCAACAGCGGTTTGGAACTCAGAAGCACCGAGAGTCCGCTGGCGCTCTCATCGAGCTTCCGCCCGAGCGCAGGCCCCGGGCCACACGGTCATCGATCGAGGTTCCGGGAATACTCAGTACGGATACGATCGAGACGACTGCGAACACCACCGCCAGCCAGAACACTGCGGGCAGACCGAATTTCCATCCGAGCAACCCGGAGAGCCCGGCCCCCACGGCATTCCCGGCGTGGTTGTAGGCTTGATTGATGCCGTTCTGATGATTGAAGCCTGATTGCCCGAACATGCCGAGGGTGATCCCCGCGACCGCGGGGCCGATCGCGGCTCCCGCGATGGCTGTGGCCACCTGGGATAGCGCCACGGGCCAGAATGACTGCGAGAGCAGTATGACGGCCGAGGCGAACACGGTGCACAGGCCAGGCACTGCCACCAGCCAGCGCTTGTGATGGCTCGCATCGACCCACGCCCCGGCCGGGGCGGTCATGAGAACACCGGCAACACCGCCGATGCTCATCACCAATCCGATCCCGCCGCTCTCCAACCATGTGCCAGCAGGATAGACGCCCAGAAAGGGACCAACGCCCGCCTGCATGTCCGCCATGAAGAAGTTGAGCGACTGAAGCGCGCGTCGCCGTGCGGCGATGACGATTCTCGCTCACTTTAGCCCGCGCTCCGTCAGGCGCGCTTGTGGCGCGCCTTGGGTGCCAGAGCCTTCAGGTGCGCGCGCGATTTGCCCCAGGCACGTACCTCGATCACTTCGGTGCCAGCGACCGTTCGCGCCTGGCCCCGGACGGCGATCAATGTTCCAGCTCGGAGCAGTGATCGGGCGTCGTCAGCGGCATGAGGGGGAAAGCGCGCAATGCGGCCGCTCGCGAGCAGTAGACCGCGCAATTCACCCTTGGGGCCGTGTAATTCGCGTTCGATGGTGTCCTCAATCTCGATGCGCCTCAAACCGTCATCGTCAACATGCCGGTGATTCTTCGGGGGATTCCCCTTCCTGCCGTTGGCGGCCGGACCAGTGTCATCGATGCGCACCCCTTTGAAGCTCTCGATCGCGACGCATGCAATCATGTCGGCCCCTCTGGGCTTGACACCGTAGAGCGTCACCTGCTCGCCCGGCCGGATGCTCCGAAGCACCTTCCGCGATAGGTGCGGCGGAAAATGAGCTTCCAGGCCGCTTGCCAGCAGCATGCCGTCTGCATCGCCCCTGGGATTGAAGAGAAATCGCGCCACTTTCGACTTCACCGGCGACAACGAGTCAGGGTCGATCCAATGCATTTTGCGTTCTCCAAACTGAGTTGTGACAGAATCCGCAGGAGGCATTAGCCGGCTCCAGGCGGCGGAGGCGGTGGCGCATCCGGGCGCGGCGTCAGAGCTCGGCCTCGCTCCGGGGGGCAGTCGGAGGGCCCTCGATCGGCAATAGCGCCGCCCGCGAGGCACCGATGGCTCGAACCTCCAGCACCCTGCCAATTGGATTAGAAACGTCCTCGCCTTGTGCGACGACGTTTCGGCCGGGTTGCAGGAAAGTGTCCATGCTTGACGCCACATCCGGTGGCAGACGAAGCACAGTGCCATCTGTTAGGAGCACGCCGTTGATCTCCCCTCGTGCGCCATGAAGGCTCATGCGGATAGATCCCTGCACCTCAACGAGATCGGCGGCCTCCGCCACAGAGAGTCGGCGAGGACCCGCAGGTCCAGGGCCCGATTCGGTATCGATGATGGTACGGCCGGACGCGTGATCGGTAATGGACGTTGCCTGAAGCAATGGCATGGCTGCGGCGTGAAGTCCGTGGATGGTGACGCTGTCGCCCGGCTTGATCGCGTAGGCGATCGAGGTGGAGAGGTGAGGGGGCGTTTTTACCTCGGTGCCGTCGCTGAGAATCAGCCCGTCTATCTCACCGCGCGATGAAAGCGTGAATTGCTGGACCTTGCCGCTAAAGCTTGGCAGTTGAGCCGGGTCGAAGAGGGGAGCTGCGATGACAACGTCTGGCGGCGCAGCGCGCGGTGGTCCGGCGGCAGAAGCCTGGGAGACTGCAGCTGTTGAAACAAGCAGTCCCAGCGGCAGCCAGGATGCTTTTAGTGCAGATGTATGGCTCATTTCGATGTCCTCGAGGTAGTCCGCGAAAAGTCGTCGCGCCCAAGGGCAATCCAAGTGCCGTGCCAACATGCACTTCGTTGTTTCTCAGAGAGTTATTGTCGGTGCCGGCTTCCGGTTTGTCCGATCGCGTGACAGTTCTTGTGAGCTTTCAAGACAGCGCCGGAAACGCGCCACGCTCCTTCCACATATTACTCATCACCCGCAAGCACTGGGTCTGGCAGACGCACGCCGCCGTTTTCGATCCTCAGGGTGGCGGTCCCGCGCGTCCTTATCGAGACATTCTCTGCCACAGTCTGCTCCGGCGAACTGTCGATCGGAGTGCTGGCAGAGGTTTCGATCACATCGATCGTGGGCGATACCTCTATTAGCTGGGGAGCCTCGCCGAGTTGTGGGTAGGACAAATTCGCCAGCAGCTGCGTGATGATATTCTCGGCCGCCTCCAGCGGAGCACCCGGAACCGTGGGCGCCGCGGGCGGGATGAATGGAGGCGTGATCGAAGCGCTCAGCCCGGTGGGCTCAGTGATACTGTAATCACTCGCACTGGATCCGCCCAGCGTGTCATCCGCTGTCACTGCTATGTGGTTACCGGCGCGACTAGAGGCAAACGTGCCCGCCTGGCTAAGCGTAACCGAATCGCCTGACAGGACGCCGGAAAGGGTTCCGCCTGTGAGGATAGCGGCGGTGTTGCCATCAGCAACTTTACTGTCGACCTGGGTGCCGTTCACGCTCAACGGGGCAGGCGTGATGGCGCCTGTCAGCCCGGTCGGCTGCACCAGGAAGTAATCGCCGGTATTGGCGCCGCTCAACACATCGGATGCGGCCACCGCAATGCCGGTGCCGGCATGCTTCGACGCGTAGGTACCTGCTTGCGTCAGCGATATCGAGTCGCCGGCAGCCACCCCGGCGAGCGTTCCACCGCTCAGAGTAGCTATCGTGGTGCCGTCATACACCTTGTTGGCCACGGTGGTGGCGCTGACCGTCAGCGGAGCCGGCGTGATGGTCAGCGTGCTGTTCGCGTAGCTGATGAGATAGCCAAGCTGGCTCGAGTACAGCCCACCCGGGGTGTACGTGTACCCGCCCGCGTGCACGGCGCCTTGGGCAGTACCGGTCACTGTGACCGTCCCCGACAAGAGGGCAGGATCCGGGACGATCGAATAGTTCAGGCTGCCGACCGTGGGCGTAAAGGCGATTCCATCGTAAGTTTGCGTCGTGGTACCGCCGCCCACCACCAACGCGGTCATAAACGGACGTAACAATGGGCTCGTGTAGCCTTCGTAGAGAGTCCAGGTGCTGGTGAAATCCCAGCCCGGATTGATGTTTCCGTTTGCGCTGGTCGCTGATGTGAAATTCGCCTGGGTCTGCAATTGTGCGAGGGTCATTCCGAGCACGGTGCCGGCAGCATCCGGGGCATTACCGAAGCCGGCCAGGTCCGGATTCGCGCCGCTGTTATAGAAGCTGTTGGTGACGGTTGCGTAGTTAGTCCCCACTAATCCGCCGGTTGACGTGCTGCCGGTCACCGCGCCTGAGGCGTAGCTATTGTCTACCGATCCCGAGTAGTTCGACCCTACCAAGCCGCCTGCGTTGGAGCCGCTGACCGCGCCGGAGGCGTAGCTATTGGAAATCGAGCCCTCGTTGCCTCCGACCAGACCCCCGACCGTAAAGCTGGAAGTGGTGACATCGCCCGAGGCGAAGCTGTCAACAATCGATCCAGCGTTGAATCCCACCAGGCCGCCGATGTAGCCGACGCCGTCTACAGCGACCGAGGAATAGCTGTTGCTGATTGTGGAGCCGTAGTGGGCGCCAACCAGGCCTCCTACTTCGTAGACGCCGCCGACGGTGCCCGCAGTGTGGCTCCCGGTGATAGCGCCACGGTTGATCCCAGCCAGTCCGCCAACGTATTCGTCACCCGTCACCGAGCCAGAGAAGGAACTATTGCTGATCGACGCTCCGTAGCTGTTGTTCCCCACCAGGCCGCCGACGTAGTTATCGCCGAACACGTTCCCAGGGCCACGCTGAGATTTGAAATCAGAGTGGTTGAAGAAGGCAGAACCCCAAAGAGGCCGACATTATTATCATTCGGAACATTTACCGACAGATTGGAGATCACGAAGCCTGCGCCATCGAAATTTCCCATGAAATACGGAACGTACAGGCCGGCAGGCAGGCTGATGTTCGCCGTCAATCGGAAGCTATTGGCTGCGTTGTTCTCCGAAAAGCCGAGCATGTCCTCAAATCCCTGCAGGCTGCCGACGTTGTAGTAACCTCCGGTCCCTGCGGGCAAAGAGCTCGAATAATTTGCAATATTCAGAGTCTCGTTGTGATTGAACCAATCCTGGTACTGCGCATCGTAGATGCCGCCGCGGTCATCTGGTGAGTGCCGTCGATCTCGACTTGATCGACGTTGTAAAAGGAATTGCTGAGTGCGCCAGAATTGGAACCCACCAGCCCGCCGACCTGTTCGCCGCCCATGCTACCGGTGACAGCGCCGGTGGCGTAGCTATTATCAATTGTCGCCAGGGCCTCGTTATTGCCCACAAGACCGCCGACGAAGAAGTAACCATTCACGGTCCCCGTCGCGTAACTGTTCCGAATGGTTCCCTGGTTTTCGCCCACCAGGCCGCCAACGTACGCAGTACCGGTCACAGTCGTGCTGGCGTGGCTGTTGGCTATGAGGCCGATACCATAGTTGGTACCGACCAACCCGCCTCCGCTCGGCAAGCCATTGTTGTATTCAAGAGCCGTCACGGCGCCGGTGGCGTCGCTGCCGTAAACCGATCCTGAGTTTTTGCCCACCAATACGCCGACAGATTGCGCGCCGGTAACGCTCGCTCCAACCAGTCCCACATTTCTTATGGACGCCACCGGCCGCTCGCTACTCCGAACAGCCCGACACCCTCGGTATTCGGCTCATAAATGACCAGGTTGCTGATGGTATGTCCGAGGCCATCAAACGAGCCGGTGAACGGCGTTACCGATGTGATATTGCCGTTGCCATTGACCGTGGTGGTCCCGATGGGCATGAATCCGGCAACCGCCATTCCAGCCCGACGTCGGTGTCGCATCGATGTTGGCGCCGAGGACGAAATTGCCGCCCAGGCTCGCCGTAGCCGCCATACCCTGCAGAGTTGCTACACCGGGAACAGTGGTGGCATCCGCAGCCTGGCCTAATGCCGTTATCACGGTGAAAACGGTGATGGCGCCATCTATGCTCCCAACCTGGTGCTGAAGTTGGGGCCAGCGGGCAGGTTTACCTGCGCGTTGACACTATAGGTGCTGCTGTTGCCGGCATTGACAGCCTTCTGGCCGTACAGCAACGCAAGGCTCGGCGGTTCGGCGAGTTTTCTTGCCATATTTCTTTATGTCACTTTGTGCCGAGAGAGTCAGTGCATGCGCGGCCCACGTGACGTTGTCGTCGACATTGATGTCACCCGCCGTGCCGGCGTTGCCGCTGCTGCTCTGGATGGTGACATTGCCGCTGGCGAGGGCGGTGGACAGCTGCGCACCCGTTTCATCGCCGCCGGTTGGCGCGATGGTGAAATCGACCGGGATCGATCAGCCAGCTTCCTGCCAGGCCCAACGCTGCGGCGGTGGTCACCCTGGCGGTCGCTGCAATCTCCACGTGTGCGGCGGAGGTTTCGATCCAAGCCGCCGTTTCCGCCCGAAAGGTGCGCTGGCATCCAGCGTACCGCCGACGTGGACGGTGCCTGCCGACATGCCGCCGAGCAGCGTGATTCTGCCGCCCTGGTTTTCCCGACCGTGCGCGCTTCGATCACGCCGGTGTTATTGACCACGCTGGCGAGCAAAACGCCCCGTTGCGCCCCGGCGGTCATGAGCACCTGGCCGCCATCGGCTCGCAGCAACCCGCCGTTCCGCGGCCTCGCTGTTCGAGCACGGTCTGATCGACCTGCATGCTCACCAGCTCGGTACCGCGGAAGCTGAAGCGCGTGGCGGCGCTGCCGGCTCCCGAGCGCCACGGTGCCGAGCTGCGCGGAGATGACACCGGTGTTGTTGACGAGATTGCCGAGCATCCGCCACGGTGCCACCGGCGGAGGCGATGATCGTCCCCTGATTGACGATGCTGCCCGCGCTTCCGGTCCACTGAACGTCCTGGGAACTGCCGTCGAGCGCGCACTGTCGTTCAGGTTCAACGTTGATGCGACCAGGCCTCCGACATTCACCTCCGGCCCCGGGCCGAAAAGCACGCCGTTGGGATTAATCAGGTAGACCTGTCCGTTGGCGTTGAGGTGTCCGAGAGTTCTGCGTACCGCCGTTGCCCAGAATTCGGTTGACGGCGATGGCCGCGGCGGAGGGTTGCACGAAATCGACTGTTTCCTGACGCGCGATGTTGAAACTCTGCCACGTGAGGGACAGCGTCGGACTCGCCTGCGCGATGGTGGTGGTATTACCCGATTGCGAGATGACCCCGGAACCTGCCGTCACTTGTCCGCCCGTGGGACCGGCGTGCGCGATGACCGCCGCTCACCGATAACGCTGCTGCCATCAGGCGGGGACTCGAGCGATTGCCGGCGCGCCGCGCAGTCTCTGCTACGGCCACCCAGGCCCTGAGTCGCCTCCCGCCACACGAGCCGGTAGATGCGATTCATGGATGCGTGATGATTCATCGGATCTCCGAGCGGTGCGCGCGAGAGGGGGAGGTGGGCCGCGCATGCTCGGTACTGCAGGATTGCAGCGGTCACGACGCATCGGGAGGGGAGTGGCATCCCACCTTAGGCCTGAGGGATCAAGCGGTCTGTGTCTCAACGCCCACAACCCGCACTGTTCCCGCGCTGGTCCGCGACCTGGTGTTCCCGCTGCTGTTACACGGCTGGTAACCTACGCCGGCAAACATAAAAAGCGTTACAAAATAGGTAGTTAGGTATCTCCGGTCGCTGGTCGCGAGCGCATTTACCGCGACCGGTGGTTCTACGACTAGCTGTCGGCGGAGCCAAAGCATATTGATGAGACGACCCGCGATCATTATGCAGGCCTCTACGCGCGCCCGTAGTCGATCAAGGAATAGGTCGTGAGCCGCGGACGTGACTCTCGGGCGATCCGATAGGGTAATAAGCGCTGCCTGTAACAGTCCATCGCGCAGGACCACTGACGAATGTCAAGAATTGCCTTCGTTGGGCTGGGAAGATGGGCAATGTGATGGCGAGACGACTGCTGGAAGCCGGGCATGCCTTGCATGTCTACAATCGAACTGCATCTCGGGCTGCGGAACTGGCTCGGCTCGGCGCAACCTGTTTCGCTACTCCAGCCGCGGCCTGCGAGGGCGCCGATGCGATTGTCTCGATGGTCGCCGATGATTTCGCCTCGCGAGCTGTCTGGCTTGGATCGCAAGGGATATTGGCCTCGAAGCCAGCCGCGCATGCGCTGGCGGTCGAATGCTCGACCCTGTCACATGCCTGGGTCAGTGATCTGTCGCGCGAGGCAAGGCGCCATGGATTTAGATACATTGATGCTCCCGTAACCGGACTACCCGAAGCAGCGGCGGCCGGTGAGTTGACACTCCTCGTTGGGGCAAGCCCTGAAGATCTGGGAGGCCGCGCGGCACCTGTTCGCGGCGTTCTCAAAGCGTGTCATCCGGTTCGGTGGGATCGGTGCAGGTACCGCATACAAATTAATTGTCAACATGCTCGGTGCGTGCAGATTGCGTCGGCTGCCGAGGCCATGGCGATTGCCGAGCGCGCCGGTCTGGATCTGAATCTCGTCGCTGAGACTATTGCCATCGGCCAAGCCGCCAGTCCACAGGTGATTCGCAATACCCGACGGATGGCAGACGAGGATCATAAGAGGAATGTGGTCTTCACCCCGGTGCTGCGACTGAAGGACGTGCGCTACGGGTTACGGCTGGCTCAGGACCTTGGCATCGGGAGTCCGTTCAGTTCTCTTGCGAGCGCAAAATTCCTTCAACTTTGTGAACTCGGATTTGTGCATGACAACGAAAGCGCCATCATCTAGATCGCGCGCAGGGAATTGCCACCAGCGGATATCGGCGGGCCGAATGACAGTGCGCGACCTGCCGATGCCTCGTAACGGCTCGCGCTGCGGACCGCGGCGGCACGCTTAGCTCGACGACTCTCCCCTGAGCCAGTTCTTGCCCCGCGCGTATAGCAGCTCGACCTCGGGCCCGGTCAGTTGAGGCATATCTCGTTTAACTGAATACCCGATCTGAGTTTGCATGTAGGCAAGGTGCTGATAGCCCTTGGGGAAGGCCGCAAGCGCGGCGCGGTCGAGTGATACGCTCACCGACGGATCTACCGGATCGATACGGTCCTTTTCGTAGATAGGCTGGCGCAACACGATGCCCCATCGATCGCCGCGCTTTTCCAAAAAGTCATAGAAGCGCCCAGTACATACCACGTCACACAGTACATCGTGAATCTGGCCGCGCTGCGAGATCGTCATCTTGGTTTGAGCGATTGCGCGGGTGCCTGCCAGATCAATGGTCGTGCCCCCCAGAAAGTGCAGAATGCTGACTCCCTTTGTCCAGCCTTGCTGTGTGACGCGGATGAATTCGGAGGCGGGCCCCTGAAACCAGGTGGCCATCATCACTCCGTTGGGATGCCAGACAGTGGCAAATCGCTCCCAATCGCCGGCATCGCGCCAGATCGCCCAGTTCTCGATGAGTTCCCGAATGGCGAGCCGATCCGTCACCGCAGTGCTCAACAGCATGCTCCTACCGTCGGTAGTCGCTGCGAGCAAGTTTGGAATAGGGCCAGGGATTCACTACTGCCCGAACCATCATCTGGCGATGGCGCTCAACCACGGGCCGATTCGAGCCGCCGCCTTCCTCGCCCCATACAACCGTAAGCTCGGTGCCAAGCTTGGCCACCTCTTCGTTGACAATCGCCAATGAGATCCAGGCGCGTTCATTGGCTGTGTAGGCCGCATAGGTCGAGACACCCACCGTCCGATCCTGGCTGATCACCTTGTCATAGGGGAAGGCGGCGTAGTGGGGCGTGGGCATCTCCATGAATTTCCCTGGCAGCTCATTCTCGTACGCGCTGCCCTGTACTGCCAGTACGTCATTCGGGTTCCAGACCAGGGTTACCTTGCGCCGGTGGGGCCTGGACGTCATGCGCTCAAGTGCCGCACGGCCGACAAAGTCATGATCGAATCGAATCAGGCGTCCGTAGTCGAGGTCCCAGGGCGTCAGGTAATAGTCTTCGACTCGGTCGGAGTAAAAGCTGCCCCCCAGCGATGCCAGGGATTCGAAGCTGTCGGCCTTCAGCCAATCGCGATACGGGCGCATCGACTCACCGCTGTAGATCGCCGGCAACGGTGAAGGAATCCAACCTGATTCGACCGCTACACTGCCATAAGCCCGCCCACCGACCTGCCGCAGCCCGAACTCGGCTCCCGCCTCGAGGATCGCACCCTTGACCTCCGCGCCCTCCTCGAGAGGACCCCAGATCTCCAGGCCCGGTGCTCCGCCCATGCCGTGCCGTAGAGCGCGGACCCTGCGACCGGCAACGCGGATCTCGCCCATGTTGAAGAATTTGATCGGCTCCAACGGGCCGCCATTGAGCTTCTCAAGCAGCGGGGGCGCTTTGGGTCCCTGAATTTCAAAGCGATACGTCCTGCGCGGCCTGGAGTTGGATAGCGAGCGCTCATCGCGCTCGACGCTGACGTTGAAGCCACCGGTCTGCGCGTTGAACTGCACCCAGTTCGCGACCACGGGTCGACCGATAATCAGGACGCGATCGTCCTCCAGACCAAACAGGATCACATCGCCGATGACATAGCCGTCAGGATTGCACGTCACCAGCTGCTTGGCTTTGTTGCGGCCGAAGTTGGCGAAGCTGTTGATACCGACATGGGACAACAGGCGTAGCGTATCTGGTCCCTGAACGTACAGATCCGTCATATGAAATGACTGATCGAGCAAGGCGACCCCCTCGCGCCAGGCCCGCTGCTCGTCTCGCCAGTTGGAGAACTCCGCGGGAATCGGATACACATATGGCCCCATCTGCGATTCGCGCAGCATCCGTACCGGACTTCCCGCTTGATCCAGCTTGTCCTGGAGCGATACGACTGTCATGGCCCGGTCACCATAACGCATGCCGGTCATGAGCGCGTGATTTGAGCGGCGGTTGCATGAATGCGCATCAGCGCCTCAACCATTTCGGACGTGCGGGAGCGACCGATGCCGCACTCGGTTGCAATGCCGAAGTCCTGAACGAACTGATCCGCCGCCTGCATTCGCCGAGCCGCGCCATCAACCCCATCCTTTGCATGCACGAGCCCAAGGTAGAGCTCGGTCTGTGGCGAGCGGTGGAGTTCCTTCAGCGGGGCGAAATAGGCGGCATCCTGCCGGTCGATGGGTACGGGCATATGGATCCAGTTGACCGTACGCCCCGAGGCCGCGACCAAAAGATTCGCAAGACTCACCGCCTTGGACAGATCCAGAGGCTCCACGAAATGCTTGGCGTCCATGTCGCCATAGCACAGATGAAAGCCCAGCTCGACGTCAGTTGGGATGGCACTGCCCAAACGCGCAAACGCGGCCTTCAGTGCGTGCTCGAGCCCGGGATAAGTGGGAATCTGGGGAGCACGCCCATCCCACTGCAGCATTTCGATGCACACATCCCATTGGATGGCGAGATCCGGGTGCGGAATGGAGTCCAGAATGCGTTGCACCTCGCGCAGCATGGCTTGCTCATACGCGGGGAGGACCTTGGGGATATCGGAAGGGATGAGAAAGGCGCCAATCACGGCCGCAGGTGTTGGCAGGGAGACCTGGAAGCGCGTGGTTTCGGCGATGAGCCCCTGGCGTCGCGCAGCCAGGAAATCCGTGTAAGACGTGCGCGCCTCGCGTGCATAACCCAGCTCCCCGAAATGCACGTCTGCTGCGACCGCGGTACTCTTGAGTCGCAGTGAACACAGGCCCATGCCCGGAATTGCTGAGTCGCTCGCCGGCTCAAGGAATGCCGTGGCGCGCAGCAGCGGCCATTGCCAGCTGATCCAGAGGCGACGCCCACCCACTTCGCCATCGGGACAGCGCTTGAGCAATGGTTTGACAGTCTGTCCAAACGCCTTGAACACATCCTCAACCGAATCGAGCGCAATGCTGCCGACGAAATGAACGTGCCGTGCCATGTGGTACCCCCTCAATGCATCATGTTTATGATCAGGCGCCGTAAGTTACGCAGCCCTTCGGAAGCTCGGAAATGAATTCTCGCGATGGAACGGATCGGTGCGGTGGATGGACTCGACTAGAGCGCACTCAGTGTCGCAGAGCTGCTCAGTTTGACCAGGACTCCGGCAGGACTGTCGATGAGGTGAACTCTGCGATATGGTCCATCAGCGCGTTCGATGCGCTGCGCGCCGCCTTGTCATCACCGCGCGCCACCGCGCGCGCCACGGCCGCATGCAGTCTTGCGACCTTCGGTAGAGATGCAAACCGCTTGTAGTTGAAGAACCAAAATCGGCGCGACAACCCAGCGAATAACCCGATGGCCGCGGCGGCAAACTCGTTGCGGCAGGCTACGGTCAGCAGCGTGTTGAATTCCCGATCCAGCCGCATGAAGGTCAAATCGTCGGCCTGCTGCGCGGCGCGCTCCATATCGTCGGCAAGGTCCTGGAAGGCGCGACGCTCCTCGGCATTCGCTCGTCGTGCCGCGCCCCCGGCAAGCAGCTCCTCGACGCGCCGACGCACTTCAATCAGGCGCATCTGTGCGCCGATATCGACCGGCGCAACGAACATACCGCGCCGCGGCAGGATGATGACAAGTCCCTCGCGCGCCAGGCGCTGCAGAGCCTCGCGAATCGGGGTGCGGCCCAGGCCGAGGTGCTTGACGAGCGAGTGCTCGGATAGCAGGGAATTTGGCGCCAACTCGAGCCTGACGATGAGTTCTTCCAGTCGTTCGTAGGCCTGCGCCGTGAGCGTTGTGCCCTGATCGGTCACGGCGAGCGCCGTTGGGCGGGGCCAGCCCGGCTTAACTTTCGCGGCTGCCCGGCGCTTGCTACCACTAGTGGCCATGCTGCGTCCCAGCGCTGTCGTTGACACCGATTGGCATATGACTAATATATCAGTCGTGGATCAAAGCCAGCAAGGTAACCCTTCGATGATGACCGAGCGACAGCGCGCATTCCGCGAGAAGTACGTCGCGCAGATTAGCCCCTGGTACAACGGCATCGTGCACATCGCGGTGATGTATACGATCGGTATCGGTGCAATTCTCTGGTGTTTCACGCGGATGCAAAATGCTACTTGGGAATGGCTCCTCATCCCGCCCGTGGCAATCGGCGGCAATTTTGCGGAATGGGCCCTGCACCGGTTTGTGATGCACCGGCTGATCGATGTGTTCGCGCTGCGCGCGATTTATGACCGGCACACGCGTCAGCATCACCAGTACTTCACGGACAACGACGTCACGATAGGCACGGTGAAGGAATTTCGCATCGTCTTTTTTCCCTGGCGAGTATTGGCGGTGCTGGCCAGCGCCGGCGGCATTCTGGGATGGCTCGCCGGTCGGTTCATCGACACTAACGCGGGTTATGTCGTTTTCATCACGATGATCGGACACTACATGGTGTACGAGACGTTCCATTTCTGCTGCCATGTGCCCGAGAACGGCTTGCTGCGTCACGTGCCGTTCATCAACACCATTCGAAGGCACCACAAAGCGCACCATAACCTCGGCATCATGATGCGCTGTAACATGAATCTGACGTTCCCGTTGGCGGACTGGTTTCTCGGCACCAGCGATCTGCGGCGCGGGCTATTCGGCCACCTGTTCAACGGCTACAACGAGGCGCACATCAAGACGGAATTGCTGCCCATCGTCGTGCGCTTCAGGACTTCCAGCACCCAGAATGAGCGTTGCACGCTGGACGGACCCGCGCTCGATCTGGCTGAGATGGGAGTTCTGGAACGGGCGACGCATCGCGCCTAGCATTACTTGATAAGCGGTCTGCTCGATGGCTCTCATCTCGCGAAACGATTGTACAGAGGGTTGCCTGCAGGCATAACTTCAGAATATCTCAGGTTGCTTTGGGGGTAGGACTGCTTGTGCTGGCCGTTGGCGCTGCTCGAGCAGGGAAACGTATGGCAAATACGCTGAACGACCGGACGGCCCGGGGTCGCGTCTCCATCATCGGAGCCGGTCCTGGCGGCATGGCCGCTGCTCTGGCATGCCATCAGGTGGGATTCGAGGTCAAGCTCTTCGAGCGGTACCACGAAATTCGCGCCGCCGGCAACATTCTGAATCTTTGGCCGCCGCCGCAAAAAGTCTTGAGGCTGCTCGGTGTCAATGTGACAAATCTGGGAGCACCCTGTCACACCCAGTTTCAGCGTGCTGATGGACGGCTTCGTGCCGATGTGCGCTTGCCATCGGAAGTGGAGAAAGAGTACGGCGGCGGTTTCATTGGGCTGCTGAGATGGGGACTCTATAAGCGCATGCTCGACACGCTTCCTCCGGGTCTTCTGCATTTGGACCATCGGGCGATCGCTCTTGAGGATGAAGGCAGAGAGGTGCGTGTCCGGTTTGCTAATGGCGAGTCAAGCCTTGCCGACGTTGTCGTGGGTGCCGACGGAATCAGTTCTTTTGTTCGCGCGGCGCTCTGGGGGGATAAGCCGGTACGTCACCAGCGCCTGCACCTGGTGGGCGGGTATCTTTTCCTCGATGGGCCTGCCCCCACCGAGTGCGTCGTCGCTCACAACCGCACTACGCAGGCAAGCTATTCGCCGATTCGGCACGAGGGCCGTAGCGGCTATGAATGGTGGGTGCTCGAAGCGTGCGATCCATCGAAGCCTATGACTGAAGATTTACTGGAGTTCGCCCAACGTCGCAGTGTCGGGTTTTCTGAAACGCTGCGAAGAATGATCGATGAGACACCGCGTGAGCATCTTCAGCGATGGGAAATTCGCGATCGGCCGCCGCTCAAGCAATGGTCCAAGGGGCGTGTCACATTACTCGGAGATGCAGCCCATCCCACCTCGCCTTATGCTGCCTACGGCGCGGGTATGTCGATTGAGGATGGCTATTTTCTCGCCCGCGAGCTACAGGCCATCGATATCTCCGACACCGCAGCCGTCAAGGCTGCCTTGCAGCGCTATGAAGATCGTCGCAAGCCGCATACCGCGCAGGTCACAGAGCAGGCTTTCTTCAATGGACGTATTTTTCACCATACGCCGCGTTTCCTGTGTCCATTGCGTGATTTCTTTTTCGACCATACGCCGTTTCTGCAGAAAGTCATCGGCGACTCCGCTCCCGGCCACATCCTCAAGCAACTTGAGGAAATCGACGATCACCCGTTAGGTCGCATCGACCCATTGGCCACACCGGCACACGCCTAGCCAAACCCAGGGGAGGGTGTATGTCGGATTTTCTGCAAAACACCTGGTACGTCGCGGGCTGGACCCATGAGTTGGAGGCGAGTCGAACCCTGGCGCGCACCATTGTCGACCATCCGCTGGTCTTCTACCGCGCCGCTGATAAGGCGGTAGTGTGCCTGATGGATCGCTGCCCGCACCGCTTCGCGCCGCTCAGCATGGGCCGCGTAGAGGGCGATACTCTGCGCTGTGGCTATCACGGTATGCGCTTCGGGCCTGACGGCCTTTGCCGGGAAAACCCCCACGGCGGCGTCAGCAAAGCATTGAGTGTGCGCGCTTTCCCGGTCATCGAGCGGCACCGGCTGCTGTGGGTCTGGACAGGCGAGCCTGACCTGGCCGATATCGCCCACATTCCGGAGCTCCCTTTCATCGATCGCGCACCCGAAGCCTCTTTCATCAGCGGGTATGTGCCGACCGCGGCAAGCCATCTGCTGATGGTCGACAACATCCTGGATCTGACACACGCCGACTACCTTCACCCGGAGTCGCTCGGTGGCGGGTCGATGACCCGCAGCACCGCCTCGATCGAGTCGATGCCGCATGATTCCCTGCGCGTCACCTGGATCGCGAATGACGAGCCGCCGCTGCCGATCATGCGCATGAACTTTCCGGAGCCGGATGTCCGGATCGATATGTGGACCGAGGTCCAGTGGTGGCCCAGCGGGGTCATGACACTCATCACCGGCGGAACACCCACGGGGCAGCCGCGTAGCGCCGGAATGAACGTGCAGGCCGTGCACATCATGACCCCGGCCACGCAAAGCTCGACGCATTACTTCTATTCGAATACCCGCAGCTTCGCTACCGACAATGTGGCCGTCACTGAGGGCATCGCCAAGGCGCTGCGCTTTGCCTTCGAGCAGCAGGACAAACCGATGATCGAGGGGCAGCAGGCCAGAATCGGGAGCGCCGACCTGCTGTCACTGCATCCGGCTCTACAGCGTTCCGACGGTCCCTCCACCCAGGCCAGGCGAATTCTTACGCGGCTCGTGCGAGCGGAAGGCGCCCGCCGGGCTCAGCATTACGAGTCGGTACCGGCCGCGCCGGAAAACCGATGACATCCATTGCGCTACCGCGTAAAGCGGGGCGACTCCAGGGCATCGTGCTGCTGCTGCCGGTTTCTTTGGCCGTTATGGGCGTCATCGTTCTGGTCCCGGTCGTGCCGCAGATGATGGCGCACTTCGCCTATGTACCGGGTCACGAATATCTGATTCAAGGCGGCGTCCTGACGATGCCAGCTCTGTTCATGGCCTTGTCCTCTCCCGCCGGAGGTTGGCTGGCAGATCGATTCGGGCGCCGTCGACTGCTGATCCTGGCAATGGTGTGTTATGCCATCGTGGGTGTGGCCCCCGTCTTCATGGATAACCTGATAGCCATTATCGCCACCCGGGTGGGGGTGGGCATCTTCGAAGGAATCATCCTCACCACAACCACGATCCTGCTCTGCGATTATTTTGGTGGGGCGCAGCGCGAGCGCTGGATCGCCGCTCAAACCGCCGTGGCGTCGATAGCATCCCTGCCGTTGGTTCTCATCGGAGGGATCTTCGGCGGCCGCTTCGGTTGGCGAGGACCATTTTACCTCTATGCGCTCAGCCTGGTCCTGC
The DNA here is from genome assembly GCA_963819195.1 of uncultured Gammaproteobacteria bacterium. Classification (GTDB taxonomy): domain Bacteria; phylum Pseudomonadota; class Gammaproteobacteria; order Steroidobacterales; family Steroidobacteraceae; genus FEN-1191. Next base: position 261,527 of record CAWFVL010000003.1, on the reverse strand, counting down.
TGTTGCTGGTCTTGGCCTGCACTTGGGAGCCGGTCCCCTCGGCAAGCGTGCCCGCGAGTCCGGCCGCCATCTCACCACGCGAGGACGCCATTGACTGGAGACGTCTGCTCGGCATCTGCCTGATCACGGTCTTTGGCGCAATTCTCTTTTATGCATTCCTGACGCAAAGCGCCCTGGCATTGAGGCGATTCGGTGTTCACGATCCCGCCATTGCGGGTATGGCGACCATGCTCGGCACGCTTGGAGTGCCGGTCGGGACGATCGTCTTTCCACGCATTGCTCGTTTCGCCGTTGGGTTACTGCTGACCGTGGAATTCGGGGTGATTGCCGTTGGCTATATCGGCATGGGGAAGTCCGTCTCGTTGGATGAATTCGTGGTGATGTCCGCCGTCATGCAATTCGGGTGCGGTTTGTTGCTGCCCACGCTGGTCACGTGGGCCGTGCGACCACTGCCTTTTTTCTCGCGTGGCCGTGGCACGGGAGCCTGGCAGGGCTCGTTCGCGCTCGGCCAGTTCCTCAGCGGATTGGTGACTACATGGCTGGCGCAGCGTGTGGGCGGCCTGAGTTCGGCTTTTTTCGTTTTGGGCGTGCTCAGCCTGATCGCCGCAGTTCTTGCCACGCTCCTGCACTTGCGACTCCGCGTCCCTGAGCGATCGGCTTCATACAGCTAACCTGAGGAGCATTAAGGTGAGCCGTAACGCATCATGAAACTCGCGACACTGAAGGATGGCAGCCGGGACGGCCGTCTGGTCGTAGTTGCGCGGGATCTGCGGCATGCGCTAAGCGCAGGCTCGATCGCGCCGACGATGCAGTTCGCGATCGAGCACTGGTCATGGGTCAGAAAGCCGCTCGAATCCCTCTACGTTGCGCTCAACACTGAGGTACCCGCGCAGGCTTTCCCGTTCGACCCGCGGCACGTCATGGCGCCCTTGCCCCGGACGCATCAGTTCGTCGACGCCTCTGCATTTCTGAATCACGGCGAGATCCTCTCCCGCGCGATGAAAGTGGCCCCCAAACTGACACCCGGCATTCCGGTGCTGGTTCAGCGCCAGGGGGATGAGTTCCTGGGACCCTGTGATGACTATCCATTGCGCACGGAAGCCGATAACGCCGATCTCGAAGGAGAGTTCGCCGTCATCCTGGACGACACAGCGTCTGGCTGCACCGCGAGCCAGGCTGAAGAGCGGATCCTTCTGGTGACGGTGCTCAACGACATGAGCATGCGGGCACACGTGCTGCGGGAATTACAAATGGGGTTTGGCTTCTTCCACGCGAAGACCGCGCCCGTGTTCGCGCCCGTGGCCATGACCCCGGATGAGTTGGGATCGGCCTGGCAGAGGGGGCGGGTTCATCTGAATCTGCGCATCACGCGCAATGGCGAGTGGTTTGGCCAACCCAACGGCGCGGAGATGGACTGGAGCTTCGGTGAGCTGATCGCCTATCTGGCGTACAACCGCAATTTGCGCGCCGGCACCATCCTTGGATCAGGCACGGTATCCAATCGCGATTGGCGCCGGGCGGGGTCGGCCTGCCTGGCCGAGAAGCGGGCACTCGAACAAATCGCCTTCGGAGAGCCGCGCTCTGCGTTTCTGAAGTATGGTGACCATGTTCGCCTGGAAGCACTCGATGGACAGGAGTGCAGCATTTTCGGCGCCATTGACCACACGATCGTGGCGGCACAGCCGGTAACTTGAAAAGGGGTTAATCATGAGTACGCCAAGCTCCGTGCATGCCGGGAAGGCAGCGAAAAACCCGGGTCGCGTCAAGCGGCGGTTCGTCGATCTGTCGATCTTCCTGGAGAACGATGTCCGTTCCGATCCTCCAGGGATGGAACCGAAGATCGAGTACATCACGCATGACCAGTCGATGCCGGTGTTCGAAAAGCTGATACCGGGTTTAAAGGCGGAGGATCTGCCGGACAGCAAGGCCGCTGCTGCCGAGCTCGTGCATCTGTCGACGCACAATGGTACGCACCTGGACGCCCCTTATCACTTCCATCCGACGATGGATGGCAAGCTGGGCCCCTCGCGAGCCTCCCTCACGATCGATCAAGTGCCGCTGGAATGGTGCTTTCAGCCGGGCGTGAAACTGGACTTTCGCCACCTGCCGGATGGCCACGTGGTGACTGCCGCCGAGGTGGAAGCCGAGTTGGCGCGCATCGGGCACGAATTGCAGCCGCTCGACATAGTGATCGTGAACACCCGGGCCGGCTCCCGCTACGGTCAGCCAGATTACGTGGATGCCGGTTGCGGCATGGGCTACGAGGCCACCATGTATCTGCTCGAGCGCGGCGTGCGTCTGACGGGCATCGATGCCTGGAGCTGGGACGCGCCGTTTTGCTACACCGCGGAGAAATTCAAGCAGACGGGAGACAAGAGCATCGTCTGGGAGGGGCACAAGGCAGGCATGGACATCGGCTACTGCCATCTCGAGAAAATGCACAACCTCGAGGCCTTGCCGGGGAACGGCTTCCTCATCAGCTGCTTTCCGCACAAAATCCGCGGCGCCTCGGCGGGCTGGACTCGCGCGGTGGCGATTTTCGAAGATACCTGAGCCAGCGCGCTTGAGGCCCCGCCTGTCATGGCAAAGAAGGTCATCATCACGTGCGCCGTGACCGGCTCGATCCATACGCCGAGCATGTCGCCGTACCTGCCGCTGACGCCGCAGCAAGTAGCGGAGGAGGCCATCGCCGCCGCCAACGCGGGGGCCGCGGTACTGCATCTGCATGCGCGCGATCCGAAGGATGGCAGGCCGGTGTTTGAGCCGGACATCTTCAGGCAGTTTCTACCGCAGATTCATCAGGCCACCGATGCGGTCATCAACATCACGACCGGCGGCTCGCACGTCATGACGCTCGAGCAGCGTCTGGCCGCCGCGCTCGATGTCTCGCCCGAGATGGCCTCCTGCAACATGGGCTCGATGAATTTCGGTTATTTTCAGGTGCTCGCAAAACTCAAGGAGTTCAAATACGACTGGGAATATGGGCACCTCGAGGGCTCGCGCGACCGCATCTTCCGCAACACTTTTGCCGACATCGAGCATATCCTGCGCGAGCTCGGTGAGGGCCACGGCACGAAGTTCGAGTTCGAGTGCTACGACGTCGGGCATCTATACACTCTGAAGCATTTTGTCGATCGCGGCTTGATCAAGGGTGTGCTTTTCATCCAGTTTGCGCTGGGCATTCTGGGCGGCATCGGTGCCGACCCGGAGAATCTCACCCACCTGAAACGAATCGCCGACAAATTGTTCGGCAGCAACTATCAATGGTCCGTTCTGGCTGCCGGGCGACACCAGATGCCGATGATCACGCAGGCGGCGCTCATGGGCGGCAATGTCCGCGTCGGGCTGGAAGACTCGCTCTACCTCGCGCGCGGTCAACTCGCGCCCAGTAATGCCGATCAGGTTCGCTTGATTCGATCCATCATCGAGAGCCTGGGTCTGGAGGTTGCGAGCCCCGCGGAGGTGCGCTCAAGTCTCGAGCTGAAGGGTCGCGAGCGCGTTCGACTGCCGTAGTCGGAGCCCGATAAAAATATATGGAGTCGCTAGGCCCAGGCCTTTGGGCGATCGATACCGGCTTTCAGCGCGCGCGCTTTGATGCCGCCTACCTGGTGGCCGAGGTCGGCGAGGCGGCGTTCATCGATACGGGTCCCAACCTCGCGGTACCGCGACTACTGCAGGCGCTTGAGGACGCGCGCGTGGCTCGGGACGAAGTCAAGTGGGTCATTCTGACTCATGTCCACCTGGACCATGCGGGCGGCGCCGGGCTTCTCATGCAATCCCTGCCGAATGCTCAATTGCTGGTTCACCCGCGGGGGGCGCGGCATATCGCGGATCCCTCCAAATTGCTGGCCGGGGTAAAGGCGGTTTACGGAGCGGAGGTGGCGGCGCGCGACTACGGCGAACTGAAAGCCGTTCCTGTACAGCGCATCGTCCATGCCCTGGATGACATGGTGCTTGCCGTGGGAAATCGATCTTTGCGGATCGCCGAGACGCCGGGTCACGCCAGCCATCACATCTGTATCTGGGATGAGCTCAGCCGCGGCTGGTTCAGCGGCGATACCCTCGGGGTGTCCTACCCCGAATTCAATTTTGATCGTGGCCGTTATGGGATTCCGTCGACGACCCCGACCCAGTTCGATCCGGATGCGCTGTGCCGATCCATCGAGCGACTGATGGGTCCTAACCCAGATGTGGCCTATATCACGCACTACGGCCCGATCCGGGACGTCGCGAGTCAGGCATCGCAGGTGATCGGGCAAGCCCGCGCCATGACCGCCATCGCGATGGCGGCAGCATCCCAGCCAGAGCCGGCGCGAAATCTCCGGCACGAGCTCGAAGCTCTATACCGGACAGGACTCGCTCAAGCGTGCGGTCACGCGGAGGTCGAAGAATATCTCGATCTACTGGCCGGCGATATCGAGCTCAACGCGCAGGGACTGGAGACGTGGCTCCGTGCTGTGTGCATTCAGCGCGGAGCAGGCGGGGGTGGCTCACCTAAGGGAGTCGCCTGAAACGCCGCCAGGCGCCACTGGCCGCCGTCATCCCGGTGCCATACCTGCGTCACGGTCGCCTCGACTGAGGCTTCTTGCCCAGTTTTTCTCGAGCGCGAGCGGCTGATCTGTTTGCCGTGCATGACGGCCGCGTCCGTGCCGAGCGCCACAACGTGCAGGTTCTCGCGCCGGACCTCCAGGGCCTGCACGACGTTGCCGACGAAGTGCAGATAACTGGACAGGCTGTCGACATTGCCGCGCGCGTGAGTATGGAGGAGCTCGGGCGAGAGCAATTTGGTCAGACCGCCGTAGTCCTGCTCGACGAGGCACCGGATTCTCTCATCCTCTAATCGCAGCAGGGTGTCTGCCAGTGCGGTCATCAGATTGGCGCGAGCAGTGCCGCCATGGAAGTGCGCATGAGCTGTTCGTGCTGCTCGCGCGGAGCATTGCGCCTTTCCATGTCGCCGAGCGCAAGCGAGTTCTCGACCACCATGCGGCAGCGCTCGTAGCGCCGCTGCGTGAAGGCCTGCAGCGCCTGATCCAGATCCGTGGAGCGTTCCAGTTCCTCCGCCAGCACGACTGCATCCTCAACGCCGATGCCCGCACCGGAGGCCAGGTGCGGTGTGGTGGCGTGGGCGGCATCGCCGATGAGGACGACCCGGCCCTTGTGCCAGGGCGGCGGCAGTAATACCGCGTAAAAGGGCCGGTAGAGAATGCGCGATTGCGGGCCCAGCCCATCTCGGACTTCACCGATGAGTCCGCCGAATTCCCTGAGGATGCCGCGCAGTTCACCAGCCCAGAGCGCCTCATCGATGTAATCGGGCGATTCACGTCGCTCGGTGACGAACATGTACATCTCGTCCTTCGAGACCGGGTTGATGCCCGCTTTGACGGTGCGCCCCATGTACATTTGCGCGCGCGCCAGCGCTGCCGGCCGCGGTACGACCGCGCGCCAAGAACCCTGCCCGGTGTAATGCGGCGTGGGCGCATCGGGGAATAGGGCGGTCCGTACGGCTGACTGCAGCCCATCGGCGCCGATCACCAGATCATAGGACTCGGATCTGCCGTCGGAGAAATCCACGCGAATGGAATCCTCGGCCTCATGGAATGCCGAGAAGCTGACGCCGCAGCGTACCGCCGTACCTGAGGCAAGTGTGTGTTCGCGCAGTATGCGGGCCAGCACCGGCCGCAAAATGCCGCCGACTCCCGGGATGTCGGGGCCGGCGATTCGTGGCGTCGGCAATTGACCGATCGGCAGGCCATCCGCGGTGAAGGCATCCAGTCCATCGCCGCAACTGCCGTGGGTCATGATGTCCTGCGCAACTCCGACGCGCGCAAAGGCACGCAGAGTGGGACCACTCAGTGTGATGCCGGCTCCATAGACGCGCCAATGCGGATCGAGTTCGACCAGATCCACATGCATGCCGCGCTTGCGCAACTCGATAGCAGCGCACATACCGCTGATACCGCCGCCAATGACGAGAATTCGTTTGCCTGCAATCATGGTGTCTTCTGCTCGTTTGGATGCGCGACCGGCCAACCGATCAGCGCGGCGGCATTATTACCGAGAATCGCTGCCCGCTCCGCATCGCTCAAGCCCGGCGTATTTTGCAGCAGCTCATGGACTTGGTAGCAGCCCATATCAAAGGGATAATCCGTACCGATGACTACCTGCGAGGCGCCGACCCGGTCGATCAAGTGGCGGAGCGCCATAGGGTCATAGACCACGGTGTCAAACCATATGCGCTTGAGATGCTCACTGGGTGCCTGGGCAGTGTGCGCGGCCGCTTCCGGGCGCACCCGGTAGGCCTGATCGGAACGTCCAACATAGGTCGGCAGGTACCCGCCGCCATGCGCGGCCACGATTTTCAGGCCCGGGAAATGATCGAGGACGCCGCCGAAGATCAGATGCGACAGTGCGATCGTGGTTTCCAACGGCTGCCCGATGGTGTTGACCAGGTAGTAAGCGTTGGTACGCGGCCCCAGGCTCGAGCCGAAGGGGTGAATGAACATCAGTACGCCAAGTTCTTCGAGCAAGCGCCAAACGGGATGAAAGCAGGGATCCGACAGTTCACGAGCGCCGACCGAGGTGGAGATCTGAATGCCTCTTAGCCCAAGCTTTCGTACCGCGGTGCGCAACTGCTCGCAGGCCAATTCCGGATGCTGCAGCGAGACCGTGCCCAGGCCGACGAGGCGCTTGGGCTCGCGTGCACACAACTGCGCCATCGCTTCGTTCTGCACCCTGACGATCTGCTGCGCGAGATCTGCTTCGGCCCAGTAGCAATATTGGGTCGGCGAAGGACTGACCACCTGCACATCGACGCCCATCGCATCCATGTCCGCGAGACGCTGATCGAGCTGTGTGAGCTTGGGAAATGCGCGCGGCAGCATGACTGCATTGTTGTGCGCCACCGACGCGGCACCCATTGTCTTGAGGAAGATATCGGGCTCGGCGGCCTTCTGCGGCGTGTTTGCAATCAGCGCTTCTACGGCGGGGATCAACGTGTGACAGTGCAGATCAAAGGTGAGCACGCCCTCCTGGCGAGGCTGCCGCGCACTCCCAGGACGAGAAGGCTTTTCTGCCGCGGCCTCGCTTCGCCCACAGGTATGCAGCTGCACCAACTCCCCCTTGTCTGCGTCGCGGTCTCGAATCAGGCCTTGTCGGTCGACATGATCGATTTCGCCGGTGCGGCAGATTTTACTTCCGCCGCGTTTGGCGCGGGGTTGCGTTTCGCTTGCGCCTCGGGCGTATAGCCCGGCGCGTAATCCCACTCCCAGGGCGCGGCATCCATCATGTAGGGCGCCAGATTATGAATGAACGTGAAGAAGCCGAACATCGGGTTCCAGATGCGGGGCACCCAACTGTCATCGAGATAATCCGAGTCCGCGCCGTATTCGGCCTGACCACCTGTCGGGCAAGGCAGATACATGAAGATAGAGGATGCGATACGGTGCCGCCCGAGTCCCCAAACCGACTTGGGCCAGCCCTGACGCTGCATGTGATTGGCGCCGATCATGACTTCATCCAGATCTTCGACGCCATAATTAACATGGTCAAAACGCAGCTGACCATCGAGACCGGGGAAGGGTAGGTGTGCATTGAGAAAGTAGATGTTGTGATGATCGTTGGCCTCTGGTGCGCGGCCGAATATGCCAAAGGTCTTCTGGATATCGCTGAGCCTGAAACCCAGCTGATCTCGATAGAAGGCCCAGGACTTTTCGAAATCCGGCACCTGGAAAACAACGTGAAGGATTTGCTTGGGCCGTGCCTTGACCTTCCACTTGCGTTGCTGATTGAGGCGATTGATATTGCCTGGCGAATTGAGCGGGTCAGGGGCCGAGTGAACGGGCAATTTCCGATACAGCCTAAACCCGACCGCGAGGCCATCATCGGTGAGGCAGTGCGCGGTGCCGTCCGGATCGAGGCGAACTTCGCGGCTCTCGCGTAGCTTGCCGACCAATCTGTCCAGATCGCTCTGCCGATCGACGCCCCAGATCGTTTCGCAGACCCCGGTTCCCACCAATGCCGATTGCGGGATCAGTGGATCGCTGATATGCCGGATGATCACGTTGCTGCCTTCATCCAGTCGGAAGTGGGCATGCGCCTCGCTCTGCTCGAACAGCGGCAAACCGAAGTCAACGAAATATCGCGTGCACTCCGCGACGTCATTGACTCCGTACAGAACGGTCTCGATCCCATTAATGGCCATGACTGAATCCCCTCAAATATGCGACAGACATGCGCACCGTCGCTTCTATGGCGTTTGCGCCTGGGAGAGGAGACTACCGGGATCGCGCCTAAGGGTTAAATGGGAAGTGTGGATTCACTGCATCGGGGCGGCCGATGCTCAGACGCGCTTACGGCGCTTGGCCGGCTTTGAGGTCGAGGCTGGCGAAGCACCCTTGGCCATGCTGGCTGCCACTGAGCCCATGATCCCTCGCAACCACAATCGGCCGGGATCATCGCTAAAATCCTTGTGCCACTGCAGTGCCTCTGTCATCGACGGCAGTTCAAAAGGGGGTTCGAGCACTCGCAGGGGAAGGTAGCGGGCATATAGCTCTGCCAGCCGACGCTGCAGCGTGGCGATACGGCGAGTGCCAACGACCAGGTGCGGCAAGGAGTTGAAGTTATTCGCCAGTACCTCGCCGCGTCGCGTCAGGCCCAGTTTGATCAGGAACCACTCGTCAATCACAGGCACACGGACGCGAAATTGAATGAAAACATGGCCGAGCTCGAGATATTGCTGTTGGGTGAGCGTATCGCCCACGAGAGGGTTATCGGCCGATACGAGGCACGAATAGGAGTCATCAAAAAGCGGTTCGGACGGATGTTCCTTTTGCAGGAATTGATCAGGCATGATCAGGAAATCGATGTCCGCGCGGTCCAGAATCTCAAATGGATTCCCGACATCGTTCGAAAGCACCTCAAATGTCACGCGGGGTGCGAGGGCTTCCGCCCGGCGCAGAACCTCGGGCATCAGGAGGGTCGAGACATAGTCCGACATCATGATCGAGAAGCGCCGGTGTGAAGTGCCTGGATCAAATTCGGGCCTGGTTTTGATGGCGGCGTCGATTTTGAGCAGGATGTCCCTTACCGGCTCCGCCAGGGAATCGGCCAAGGGCGTGGTCATCATCTTGCGCCCGACCTGGATCAGCAGCTCATCGGCGAAATGCTCGCGCAGCCGCGCGAGCGCTCCGCTCATGGCGGATTGGGTCAGAAAAACACGTCGGCCGGCTTCGGTAATGTTGCGTTCGGTCAGCAAGGCATCGAGCGCGACGAGCAGATTTAGGTCGAGCTGCCTAAATTGCATTTGCCGAGGACTCCCCCACAACGGACCGGTCGAATGACCTCGATACATTAGCATATCGGGTGCGTATGTGTTGGATTAGATTAGGAAAGTTGACTCGGAAGCGAGCACAGGAACTGATTGCCGCAGGTGGCGTGAAGGTGCTTTTCGATCATGGTGCGCCAGGCCTGCGCTACCTCGTCAAGGCGGCTGGGAAGCACGGCCAGTAAGGAGCGGGCAGTCATTCGAACCTGCTCCTGAGTCACGCGATCGAGGTAATCCACGGGTGACTTTCCATCGACACGAGCGAGCAGCAGACCAGGCAGAAGCGATGCTGCGCGTTGCTCGAGCAACGATGGGTCCTCCCAATTGACCTGTGCACGGTAGCCATCGCATAACATCGCGAATGCGTTCAGGTAGCGCACGGCGATATCCGGATGGACCAGACACTTGAGTAGCAAGTGCGTCAGGCAGAAGGCCAGATCGAAGGCCGGATCGCCGAACCAGGCGCACTCGGCATCCAGCAGCACCGGACCGCGGCGGCCGATCAGAATATTCTTGGGACTGACATCCCCATGCACCAGCGCGATCTTCGAAGCGGCGGTGCGCTCGGCCAGCATGTGCAGGACGCTGGCAAAGTCCGCGTGGCGCTGAGCGGTCGCCAACAGGTAGGGCTCCAGACGAATTGCCCGGAAATTCTCCAGGGTGTCGAATGTACGGGCCAACTCGGACGAATGCGCACTCAGTCCATGCAGCTGCCCGAGCATGGCGCCAACGCTGCGCGCCGTCGCTTCGTCAACCTGCCGATCCATCAATAGCTGCTTCCAGACCGGGAATGCGCCTGGCTCAAGAAACTCCATGGCGATGATGCTCAGATCAGGATCGTGAGCCAGCGGGCGCGGTACGCTCCCGGGCACACGTTCGGCAGCGAAGCGCAGGTATGCCCATTCGTAGCTGCTACGCGTCCGGGGCACCAGCCATTCGGCCGTCACTTTTAGCCGTTCAAGCGCCTGCTTAACGCAGCAGATTCCGGCGGAGCTCTCGACCCGCCAGACGTCCGAGGAGATGCCCCCGTTCAGCGCTGTCCAGCGCGACGAGGCGCCTTCGCGCAGCAATCCATGGGACGCCAGGAATTGCTCGAGCTCAATCGGGTGCGCGGACACCGCTGTACACCCCGCGCTCCGGACGTAGCGCCGCATAACCCTCGTAAGTGATGCCGCCGGCATCTTCAATCCGCAGCAGCTGGTTGTACTTGCTCAGCGTGCTGGACGTTCGCAGGGAGCCGATCTTGATCTGTCCGGCGCCAGATCCAACGGCAAGATCGGACATAAAGGGATCTTCAGTTTCACCCGAGCGGGCTGACACGACCGTGCGGTAGCCAGCGGCCCGTGCGGTCGCGATGAGCTCCAGGGTGCCTGAGAGCGTGCCGTTCTGATTGAGCTTGACCAGCACGGCATTGCCCGCGCCCTCGTGGATGCCCCGTTTGAGACGCGTCACATTTGTCGCGAACAGATCATCGCCGAGAAGTTGCATCCTCGCGCCGAGGAGCCCGGTAAGCTGCCGCCACGCGTTCCAGTCCTCTTCGTGAAGCCCGTCTTCTATGGAAACAACGGGGTATTTCGAGTCCCACTGCGCAATCCGATCGATCCACTCCCCGGCAGTCAACTCGCGGCCTTCGCGCCGCAGACGATAGCCACCGCGTTCACTGCGAAATGTCGTGGCCGCGACGTCTACGGCAATGGCAATGTCGACGCCCGGTTTGAGACCCGCCAGCTCGATACACTGCATCATCATGTCCAGCGCAGCTTCAGGCGTGGCAAGACCGGGACTGATGCCACCCTCATCGGCAAGAAGGGTCGGCATTCCGCGCGCTGCCGCAATGCTGCTGGCGGCATTTCGCACGCGGGAGACGGCATGCAATGCACCGGCGAACGAGGTTGCGCCGACGGGGATGGCAAGAAAGTCCTGAATGTCCATGCCGCCGCCGGCATGCAGGCCGCCGCTCAGGATGTTTACCATGGGCAGCGGCAACGAGGGTCTGGCCATGCCAGCGAGTGCCGCGATTCGCTCGTGCAGCATCTGGCCGGCCGCGTTGGCCGACGCGCGGCAAACCGCCAGTGACACTGCCAGTACCGCATTGGCGCCGAGGCGCTGCAGATTGGGAGTGCCATCGAGCGAGCGCAAGCAATCATCCACTGCCTTCTGGTTGCCCGAATCCTCACCGACCAGGGCTTTGGCGATTTCGCCATTGACGTGGCCAACAGCTTTACGCACCCCGAGCCCCTCATACCGCCCGGGATCCCCATCCCGCAGCTCATGCGCCTCCGCCGAACCGGTCGATGCCCCGGATGGCACGGCGGCGCGGCCCAGGGTGCCATCTTCCAGCAGCACGTCGGCCTCGACGGTGGGGCGGCCGCGAGAGTCGAGGATTTCGCGCGCGTGGAGTGTTCGAATACGCATCATTGCAAGAAAAGGGGATCGGCCGGGGGCACCCTCGCCACTACTCAACCTCCGCAATGCACGGATTACGTTGCGTACCGAGGCCGGTAATGGAACTCTCGATAACATCCCCGGCCCGAAGGAAGCGGTTGTAATGAACCCCGTTGCCCGAGGGTGACCCCGTACAGATGATGTCCCCAGGCAGCAATGTGACTCTGTGGGAGAGATCCTCGATCAGCCGCGCCACCCCGAAAATCATGTCGGAGGTATTTTCATCCTGCTTTACTTCACCGTTGAGCTTCAACGTGATCTGCAATGACTGGGGATCGCCCAACTGACTGGCTGGAACCAGATACGGCCCCAGCGGCAGATAGGTCGCGGAGCACTTGCTCGCCACCCAGTCCATGCCTAATTCGCGCATGTCACCGGGCTTACGGCTGAGCTTGTCGCGGTTCGTGATGTCGTTGGCAATCGTATAGCCGGCGACGTATTCAAGCGCCTCGTTCCGGGCCACGCGATGCGCCTGACGACCCATTACCACGGCCAGTTCCAGTTCCCAATCGGGTTGCTCGACGTCCTTGGGCAGCACAATCGCATCAAACGGACCGGTGACGGCCGACTGTGCCTTCACGAAAAAGAATGGCGTGCCGTTCCGCGCGCGCTCTTCCATGATCTTCTCGCCGTAGGCTTGCCGCTCCAGCGCACTGAGGTTGCGGGTCGAATCCGTGGCCTGCGCCATGATGATCTGCACCACGTGACGCCGGTAGTTGGCACCCGAACAGAAGATCTGCCGGGGCTGCGGGATCGGCGCGTGAAATTTTAAGGCATCGGGAGCGGCGGACGTTCGCTCGAGCGTGCTGGCCTGGTCACTGGCCAATGCGACGGCCGCTGCCTGCAAACGGGGCAGATTCTCAGACCAGTGGTCGAGCACGTCGAGCATAGACCCGCTGCCGCCCGCGACTGCATCGCCCGCCTCGCGCAGATGGCCGTTCACCGCGCTAAGAGCGTAAACACGATTGTTCACTAGCATGGCCGGAAAGGGTGCACGACCGGGAGCGGAACAGGTAGCTAGACAGAAGGCGGGCGCGGAGCGGGTCAGAGATGTCAATCGAGTTCCCCCCAAGTGAGTAAGAGGCAATATGCCACGCTGCGCCGATCGGCAGAAATGACCCGCGTCGATAGCTGGCATCGACGGCCGTACCCAGATCATTGCCGTCGATTCATTCCATCCGCCGAAGTCATTGGTGAGGGCGCGCAGGGCGCTGCTATCCTCGATTACAAGAGGCACCGCGCTAGTGGTGACCTAAAGTCGGGGATACATCCGTGGTTTGGGGGGTTCATGATCAGACACGCTCGTCTTTCGGTTGTGGCATCGGCGATTGGCACCTTGCTGGGAGCGTTCCCCGCGATCGCGCAACAGAACACTTCGGGCGCCGCCAGCCAGGCGGCAAGCGATACCACCGCGACAGTTGGACTCGAAGAGGTCGTGGTGACGGCACAACGCCGTGAAGAGAGCCTGCAGCACGCAGCCGTGGCTGTATCGGCCGTGTCAGCCGACGAACTCGCGCAAGCGCAGGTGACTACTCCCGGTCAGCTGTCCGCCGTGGTGCCGGCCCTGCAGATTGCGGACACGACGGGTCCGACGCCACTGATATACCTGCGCGGTGTCGGCACCTTCAGCGGCAACGTGTTTGCCGACTCGGCGATCGCATTTAACTTCGACAATGTCTATATCGGTCGCCCGACTTCGACGAGTGGATTTTTCTACGACATCGATCGCGTGGAGGTATTGAAAGGCCCCCAGGGCACGCTGTATGGGCGCAACGCCACCGGCGGCGCCATCAACATCATCAGCAAGCAGCCAGATCTGGATTCCGTGGGCATCGACGCGTCGGCCGAGTACGGCAACTACGCCACTCTTCAAACTGAAGGCGCACTGAATTTGCCGCTGGGGGATAGTGCAGCGGTGCGAGTGGCCGTGTTCCACGTCGAGCACAACGGCTATATGCGCGATGGTACCGATGACCAGGATCAGACGGGCGGGCGTCTCACCTTCCGGTGGGATCCTCTCGAGGATCTTAAGATCAGCCTGGTGGCCGACTATGCCGGCAACTATCAGAAAGGCGACGGCGCCACCTTTATCGCCGGGCCAGGTCCTTTCCCTGGGCCGAGTTACAACATCAGCGACCGGTTCGGCCTGAGTTCGCCGCAGTCCGCGGCGTTCCTTGCCGGTAGTCCCGATACACTCAATGGCCGCACCTTTGCTCCGTTTCCCAATGACGCCTACGACCACAGTCACGGCGGGGGTGTTTCGGCGACGATCAACTGGTCATTGCCCTTCGGCACCGTGACGGTCATTCCGGCTTATCGGACCAATGACACTAACTACCTGAGCTACGTTCCGGGCTTTGCACTCCGCGACATCGAATCCGGTCAGCAAAAGAGCCTCGAGGCTCGTCTGGCTTCCAACGATGCCCTGCCATTGCGATACGTGCTGGGTGCATTCTGGTACGACGAGATCAATCATGTACCGGACTTCGACGTCAATCAGCAGGCGGACACGTCTTTCCAGAGCATGTCGACGGATACGGTGAGCCGCGCGGTCTTCGCGCGCCTGACCTACGCGATCATCAATCCTTTGCGCGTGAGCGCAGGTGTCCGCTACACCAAGGAAGATAAGGATTTCGAAGGCGTACTGGTCGGAAATGACCGCATCTGCGCGCTGGGATTCCTGGCCTGCCCCACGGCGGCTACTCTCCCATATGGCGTCTACACCCCTGTGCCGGCCTCGCCCTTCGGACCATTCGGTCCGGTTCTAAGCCCGGCGGGTACCTTCGACACGCTGAGCCAGATCAACAATACCGGCGCAAACATGCGGTCGGCGTCCTATAACAAGATCACCTGGCATGCCGGTGTCGACTACGATCTGACGCCGCAGAATCTGCTATATGCCAGCGTCGAGACGGGCTTCAAAGCCGGCGGCTTCTTCTTCTCAAGCGACAATGGCGTCTACAAGCCCGAGACCATCACGGCGTACACGATCGGCTCGAAGAACCGCTTTCTGGATAATCGCCTGCAGGTGAATCTCGAGCTCTACTACTGGGATTACAAGAACCAGCAGATCAGCCATCTTGGCGAGGACTCCAACGGGATCATCATTTTCCCCACGCAGAACGTCGGCGCGGCCACTGTCAAGGGTGTTGAAGTGGAGACGCAGGCGAAGCCCTTCGAGTACACGCTGCTGAACGCAGACATTCAATACAACAGCGCTGTCTACGACAGCTTTGTGTACAACACTCCCAACCTCAATGGCGGGGCCGGCAACGGCACGGGCTGCGCCAATGTGGGAGCGCCGACGACGAGCTACACGGTCAATTGTTCGGGCCACCAGGCGCCATTCGCGCCGCGCTGGACGCTGTCGGGAGACATACAGCAGAGGCTGCCGCTGCCAAACGGCGCCAGCGTGATTGCCGAGGCCGACGTCCGCTATCAGAGCGCGACGCTGACCGCGCTGGATTTCTTGCCCGAAGAGGTTCAAGGCGGATACGCAATCGCAGATTTCTCCGTGACGTACGAGGCGATGAAGAGGCACTACTTCGTCACAGGGTTTGTCAACAATGCCTTTAACAGGACCGCAGTCGACTACTCCGACGCCGTCCCGTTCTCGTTCATTATCAGCCAGGCGCTGCGGCCGCCGCGGATCTACGGTGTGCGCGCCGGGGTGCATTTCTAAGGCTTGCCATGGAAAGTCCGAGTCTGACCGCGCCGCCGCCCGTGCGGGATGGGATCAGCACCAGTGGCTCGGCACGCAACTGGCCGCTCAACTGCTGGTGGGTGGCAGCGCACGGCAGCGAAATCGCCGATAGGCCGGTCCTGCGTTGGGTGCTGGAGACGCCGATGGCGCTCTATCGCAGGACCAACGGCGACCTGGTCGCGCTTCACAATCGTTGTCCGCACCGCTGGGCCCCTCTATCGATGGGCGAGGTGGCGGGGGATGACCTCGTGTGTCCCTATCATGGGTCACAATTTGCGCCTGACGGCAGGTGCGTCAAGGTACCCACGCAGAGCGGTGCGCCATCGAGCCTGCAGGTACGCTCCTATCCGGCCATTGAGCGCTACGGCTTCGTCTGGGTCTGGACAGGGTCGATGGAGCTTGCGGATCCTGAGCTCATTCCCGCTGACCTCGTCTTTCTGAGCGACCCGAAATGGCACACCGTATGGGGTTACAAGCCGGTGAACGGCAACTACATGCAAATCAAGGAGAATGTGCTTGATCTGACGCACTTCGCTTTTCTGCATAAGAAGTCGCTTGGCATTACCGGCTGGGACCGCGCCCCTGCGGTGGAAGTCACCGAGTCACGGGTGACCTTTCGGCAGTTGTTCAAGATGGCCCCATTGCCTCCGGTCTATGCGATTCCAGCTGGAAAACCACCGGGAAAGCCGATCAATCGAGACAACTGGGGGACGCTTGCCTCCCCCGCTGTGAACTACGGCGCAGTCGATATGCACGATCCTGATCCGGGGCCGAATGGCCTTGAGAGATTTTCGATGCGGATCGTGCACTTGACCACGCCAGTGTCGATCAGCAGGACGCATTACTTCTGGGCGTTTGCCCGCGATCATGGTGAGCCGTACGACTACGAGGCCATGCGCGCCGGTGCCGACGTTGTTTTTGGTGAGGATATTGCGATGATCGAGGCGACCCAGACAATGGCACAATGCTCAATCGATCAGGACCGCGCTGTCGAAGTCAGTGTCATCGCAGACCGCGCCGCGATTGAGGGTCGACGCAAAGTTGCAGCACTGGTCGCTGCGGATGAGGCACTTCTGAAACAAGAGGCATCTTAAAGTGCGATGGAAGGAGTGCCCGCAACGGCCTTGACCGGCCGCGGGAACGCCATTGAATGAGACCCATGGGCACTCATTGCCCCCAGTGCGTCCAGCGCTGCTGGAAGGTCATATTCCGATCCCGCCACCGGCGGGCATCGCCGTGTGGGACATCGATCCGTATGCCGAGGAGATTTTGCTGGGGATCGATGACTACTACGCGGAACTACGCGCGCGAGGCGCGCTGGTCTACATCCCCCGTTATGCCGTGCTTGCCTGCGGCCGTTACCGCGAGACCCGCGAGATATTCTCGGACTGGAAGCGATTTGTCTCCTCTCGCGGGGTCGGACTGACAGACTTCAAGCACGCCGCGCCTTGGAGAACTCCCAGCCGAATATTGGAGGTGGATCCGCCCTACCATGACAAGACCCGACGGGTGCTGGTGCGCGCGCTGTCCGCCCGGGCGCTGGAATCATTGAGAGAGACGCTTCAACGGACGGCCGACCAGCTCATCGACAAACTGCTTGAGCAAGGCACCTTCGACGCGGTGCCGGAGCTCGCCGAGTTGTATCCGACGACCGTGTTTCCTGCCGCGGTGGGTCTTCAAGAGATAGATACGCGTCGGTTACTTGACTATGGATCCATGACTTTTAACGCATTGGGCCCGGACAATGAGATACGGCGGCAGTCGCTGGCGAAAGCTGCCGAGGTTGTGCCCTGGATTACTGAACAATGCCGACGCGAATGCTTGAAGAAAGAAGGCTTCGGGGCCGTCATCTATGCGGCGGCCGACACCGGAGAAATCACGGAAGAAGAGGCAGGCATGCTGGTGCGTTCGCTGCTGTCCGCGGGCATCGACACCACCATCACTGGACTGGGCAATGCCGTCTGGTGTCTCGCGCGAAATCCCGATTCCTTTCAGCAGTTACGCGGCGACCCATCCCTGGCGCGCGCTGCTTTCGATGAAACGCTCCGGTTGACCTCCCCGGTGCATACCTTCTGTCGCACTGCCAGCTGCGACACGGACGTGGCTGGGCATGCCATCCCACAGGATGCCAAGATCCTGTGCGTGCTCGGTGCCGCCAACCTCGATCCCGAACATTGGACCGAGCCTGCGCGCTTTGATCTGACGCGAAAGAATCGCGATCACCTGGCTTTCGGGGTCGGCACCCATGCCTGCGTGGGGCAGACGGTCTCAAAGATCGAAGCGGAAGCAGTGCTCGGTGCCATCGCTCGCAAGGTTTCGAGGATTGAATTGACGGCGACGCCCCAATGGCGACCGGGCAATGCCATCCACGCGTTGGAGAGCTTACCGGTAACTTTTCGGGGTGCCTGAGTGGGTTCCGCACTTGTTATAGGACCGCTAACACGACGGGGATAGCGTTTTGCCAGCAATAAGCGATCGCGACTCGATGATAGAACTGCGATCTGGCTGGCGATTGATAGTTGCCGCTATGGCCGGGATCCTGTTTGGGGTAACCGCGCTGTTCTTTTACTCGGTGGGCATTTTCCTCAAACCCGTGTCGCAGGAGTTTGGCTGGAGCCGAACGCTTACCTCGACGGCGAGTCTGGTTGCCGCAATCAGCCTGGCAATTGCCGCACCGCTGGTGGGGACGCTGGTTGACCGCTTTGGCATCCGCGCAGTGGCGCTCAGCTCGGGCATTGGTCTGAGTGTCGGTTTCATGGCGCTGAGCCTCACGCCACCGGTCTTACCTGCCTATCTCGCTTTGATTGCTCTGTGTGTCTTTCTGGGTGCCGGCGCATCGCCGGTTGTCTACACGCGACTGATCAATGAGCACTTCACCACGGCTCGCGGCACGGCATTGGGATTGTCGCAAATTGCCACCGGGATAGCGGGCGCTCTCGTGCCGGCCTTGCTCTCACCATTCATCGCCGCGCATGGCTGGCGCATGGGCTATGAGGCCTTGGCCGCAGTCGTACTGGCGAGTACGCCTGTGGTACTGCTCCTCATCGGTCGCCAAGGTGGGCCAAAGTCCGCTGCGACCGCGCTGGGCCGATATGACGCCGGTATGGCTGTCCGCGATGCGCTCAGAGATCGACAGTTCCACCGTCTGGCGGGCGTCATCATGCTGGCTGCCATCGGGGTCGGCGGGTTGATCGTTCACCTCGTACCCATGCTGACGGATGCGGGGCTCACTCCGGCGGCTGCTGGGCGTTCAGCTGGTATGTTAGGCATCGCCATTATCATTGCCCGCATCAGCACCGGCATTCTGGTCGACCGCATTTTTGCTCCCTTTGTAGCCTTCGGGGTCTTCCTGATCGCAGGTGTCGGCTGCTTCCTGCTGGCGCGTGGAGGGGCTGGCTTTGCGCCGTACGCGGCCTTATTCGTCGGCTTGGCTATCGGGGCGGAAATCGACCTGATCAGCTACTTCGTGGTCCGCTATTTCGGCATGAAAGATTACGGCAAGATCTACGGCTGGCTGTACGCCATTTTCATGGCGGGCACTTCTGTCGGCCCTGTACTGGCTGGATTCAGTTACGATCACTACGGCAACTACAGCATGGGAGTCGGTGTTCTGGGCGGCTGCCTCGTCAGCGCGGGTTTCCTCTCATTGACCCTGGGGCCTTTCCGAACGTTCGACGCCGCCTGAGTCACAGGGGCCGGACAGGGTGTTCGGCGCCTCGTCCAAGGCGCAGAGATTGCTTTGCATACGCTGCAGCAGGGTCAGCAGCTGCGCCGTTTCCTCGTCGCTCATTCCCGCAGTCGCATCCAGTCGCGTTTGCTGTGAGATTTCCCCAATGCGCGCCAACACTGGTTTGGCGCCGGCCATCAGATAGATTCGATAGGCGCGCCGGTCGCTGGGATCAGGCCGGCGCTCGATCCAATGCTCCTGCTCCATGCGGTCGAGTACGCGCACCAGCGTCATGGGATCGGTCTCGGTGCATTCGGCCAGCCTCGCTTGACTGAGCCCTTCGCTTCGCGAGAGGTGAGCAAGCACTCGACATTGCGATAACGTCAGTCCGAGACCGCTGGCGTGGCGCTCGAAATTCCGGGAGTACAGACGCAGTGTGGCTTTGAGAGCAAAACCCAGACTGCTGGGATTGTCCTCGCGAGTGGCCATATGAGCCTTAACAGCCATTTCATATCGTGACAGAGAGTCTCACATGCTACGATATTACGCGTTATATTCAACTTAACCAATGCGAAGAGTGGGCGAAATGCACAGGCTGAGGCCGATAGTCATCGCCACGGTCGGCTATCTGATGGCCTGCCTGGCAGCAGGCTGTGGGAGCGGTGCTGCCAAAACGCAGCGCCCGCCCGAAGTTCAGGTCGCTGCAGTGGTGCAGCAGGATGTAACCCTCTACAGCGAGTGGGTCGGCACGCTCGATGGTTTCGTCAATGCGCAGATCCAGCCACAGGTAACGGGCTATCTGATTAAGCAGGACTACAGCGAAGGCACTACGGTTGCGAAGGATCAGGTGCTCTTCGAGATCGATCCGCGTCCCTTCCAGGCCGCGCTCGATCTGGCGAGGGCGCAGCTCTCGCAGGCGGAGGCCCAGCTCGGCAACGCCAATATCAACGTCAAGCGCGACCAGCCTGAAGCAGAGGCGGGCGCCATTTCACAGAGTCAGCTTGACAGTGACACCCAGTCGCAGCTCGCGGCCAAAGCTTCCGTCGAGGCCGCTCGTGCTGCAGTGGAACAGGCCGCGCTCAACCTGAACTTCACGAAAGTGCGCGCGCTGATCGGCGGTATCGCCGGCATCGCGCAGGTGCAGGTCGGAAATCTGGTGGGGCCGACCACCGTGCTGACTGCAGTCTCGCAAGTGAATCCCATCAAGGTCTACTTTCCGATCACCGCGAACGACTACATGAGGCTGGCCAGCAAGGTCAACGCCGGCACCGTGGATCTGCTGGCCACCAAGTCGGACGTGCCCCTGCAATTGGTGCTGTCGGATGGCACGAACTATCCACTTGCGGGTCATGTGCTCTTTGCGGATCGCCAGGTGGATCAGCAGACGGGCACGATCCGCGTTGCCGGCGTATTCCCCAATCCCGACAGCCTGCTTCGGCCCGGACAGTACGGTCGGGTGCGGGCGATTACCGAGAACCGTCCGGGCGCCCTGCTGATTCCTCAGCGCGCCGTTACCGAACTACAGGGGCTCTATCAGGTCGCTGTCGTAGGTGCCGACAATAAAGTCAGCATCCGCAGCGTGCAGCTGGGTGCCCGCCTGAATGAGAACTGGCTGGTCGAAAAGGGACTGAGCGTGGGCGAGCGCGTCGTGGCCGAGGGAACTCTCAAGGCGCGGGAAGGCACCACCGTGACACCAGTGGCATACAAGTCGGGTGCCGGGACTTCCTGAATGCTGGCCCGATTCTTTATCAATCGGCCCATTGTGGCGATGGTGATCGCCATCCTCACGGTCATCATCGGCGGCATCGCGTTCCTGCGGCTGCCGGTCTCACAATTTCCGAACATCGTTCCGCCGGAAACCAAGATTCAGGCGACCTTCGTGGGCGCGGACGCGCAGACCCTGGCGCAGTCGGTCGCCACGCCCATCGAGGAGCAGCTGAGCGGCGTCGACAACATGAATTACATGTATTCGGTCAATGCCACTGCGAACGGGCAGACGACGATGATCGTCGATTTCGATGTCCAGACGGATCCGAACACCGATCTGATTCTGACGCAGAGTCGCGAAACGCAGGCCTCGGCGCAGCTGCCCGCGACGGTGAATCAGTACGGCGTCACGGTGCAGAAGGCGACAACGGCGCCGCTCATGCTGGTGGCACTCTATTCGCCGCACGGTACCTACGACGCGCGCTTTCTCGCCAATTACGGCTACATCAATCTCGACGATCCGATCACGCGCGTTCCAGGCATTGCGAGCCTCCAGATCTTTGGGGCCGGGCAGTACGCCATGCGGCTGTGGCTCAAGCCCGACCTGCTGAATCAAATGGGTGTTACCGCGTCCGATGTCATCAACGCCGTCTCGACCCAGAACACCGTCAATCCCGCCGGCCAGATCGGCGCCGAGCCTGCACCGGCGGGGCAGGAGTTCACTTACTCCGTCCGCGCCCAGGGGCGGCTGGTCACTCCGGAGGAATTCGGCGACATCATCGTGCGCGAGAACCCCAGCGGCGGCACGGTGCGCCTCAAGGATGTCGCACGGGTGGAGCTTGGTGCCCAGATCTATACGCTGATGGGGCGACTCAATGGCCAGCCCAGCGCCATCATCGCCGTCTACCAGTTGCCCGGTTCCAACGCCGTCGACGATGCCAAGAGAGTTCGGACGCTCATGGAGCAGATGAGCAAGCGCTTCCCGCCCGACATGCAATATGCAATCTCTCTCGACCAGACCAAGGCCGTGTCCGAGGGCATGCGCGAGATCACGCTGACGCTCGTTATCGCGCTGGTACTCGTGATTATTGTGGTCTACGTCTTTCTCCAGGGCTGGCGCGCGGCATTGATCCCGTTCCTCGCTGTACCGGTCTCGCTGATCGGCACATTCGCCTTCTTCCCGCTGTTTGGATTCTCGATCAACACGCTCTCGCTCTTCGGGCTGGTGCTGGCCATCGGACTGGTCGTGGACGATGCCATCGTCGTGGTGGAGGCGGTGGAGCGGCATATAGAGGCGGGCAGCCCTCCCAAGGAGGCGGCGTTTAAGGCCATGGAGGAGATCTCGGCGCCTGTGATCGGCATCGCACTGGTGCTGTCGTCGGTATTCGTGCCGACGGCCTTTATCCCCGGCATCACCGGCCGGCTCTACCAGCAGTTCGCCGTGACAATTGCCATTTCGGTGGTGATCTCAGCATTCAATGCGTTGAGCCTGAGTCCCGCGCTCGCGGCGCTGCTGCTGCGGCCTAAACAGGAAGGACGCGGGCTGCTGCAGCGCTTTTTCGATCGCTTCAACCACATCTTCGCGCGCACCACCGAGCGCTATATCCAGATCAGCGCGAGACTGATCCGTAAGAGCACATGGGCGGTGGTGGCGTTGCTGCTGTTTGGTGTCGCCGCGTTGGTAATCGGCCAGCGTGTTCCCACAGGATTTCTGCCCGATGAGGATCAGGGATACGCCTACATCAACCTGCAGCTGCCGCTGGCCTCCTCATTGCAACGTACCTCAGAAGTATCTAGGCAGGTTGAAAACGTTCTCTCCTCGGTTCCGGGCGTGCAATACACCACCAGCATCATCGGGTTCAGTCTGTTGAGTTATGTACAGACGAGCTACAACGCGTTTTTCTTCGTGACACTGAAGCCCTGGTCGGAACGAACCCAGCGCGCCCAGCAATTCCAGGCGATCAAGGCGCGATTGAACCAGGAACTCTCGCGCCTGCCTGAGGGCAGCGTATTCAGCTTTTCGCCGCCGGCAATTCCCGGTGTCGGCACCTCCGGTGGGTTCACCTTCGTGCTCGAGGACCGCGGAGGGCACGACATGCCCTATCTTGCGGCCAACGTTGACAAGTTCCTGGCGGCGGCGCGCAAGCGGCCGGAAATCGCGGGCATCAATACATCCTTGCTGCCGAGTGTCCCGCAGCGCTTCGCGGCGGTCGACCGCGACAAGGTGCTCAAGCAGGGAGTAGCTATTGCCGATGTCTACACCACATTACAGGTATTCATGGGCGGTGCGTTCGTCAATTATTTCAATCGATTCGGGCGGCAGTGGCAGGTCTATGTCGAAGGCGAGGGCAGCTTCCGCAACGATTCACGCGATACCAGTCAGTACTTCGTGCGCAACAATGCCGGCGGCATGATTCCGCTCGACGCGCTCTCGACCATCGAGCCACGCGAAGGGCCTGAGTTCGTAATGCATTACAACGAGTACCCCTCCGCGCAGATCAACGGCAGTGCGGCGCCGGGCTACAGCTCGAATCAGGCCTCGGCCGCATTGGAGCAGGTTTTTGCGCAGAACATGCCCTCGGACATGGGCTTCGACTACATGGGTATGTCCTTCCAGCAGAAGCTCGCCGAGCAGGGCGTGTCGGCGACGACGATATTCGGCATCTCGCTGCTGTTCGTGTTTCTGATCCTGGCGGCGCTGTATGAGAGCTGGACGCTGCCCTTCAGTGTGCTGTTGAGCACCCCGGTGGCGGTATTCGGCGCTTTCGCGGTGCTCTACCTGCGCCGACTGTTCCTGCAGGCGTTCTATCCCGCCTATATGGTGCAGATCGAAAACAACGTGTATTCGCAGATCGGACTGGTGATGCTGATCGGGCTCGCCGCCAAGAATGCGATTCTGATCGTCGAGTTCGCCAGGACCGAATACGAGAAGGGCAGGCCACTGATCGATTCGGCGCTGGCCGGGGCGCGGCTGCGACTGCGCCCGATTCTGATGACGTCCCTGGCATTCATATTCGGGTGCCTGCCGCTCTGGTTCGCCACCGGCGCCGGATCGGTGGCGCGACAGATCATGGGCACGACGGTGATTGGTGGAATGCTGGCGGCAAGCGCCATCGCCATCTTTTTCATCCCCGCCATATTCTATTTCGTGGAGAAGGCTTCCGGGGCCAAGGACCACGAGCCGGGGCATCCGGAATGAAGCCCTTGCGTCTGCTGCCGCTCCTCGCCTGGCTTAGCGGTTGTGCGATGGGCCCGGACTATCACCGGCCTGCAATTGATACGCCGGAGACTTTCCGTGGCGGTCAGGCGGGTGATGCAGCGGTGCAGACCAATGCCTCGCTGGGCGATGAAAAGTGGTGGGAATTGTTTCAGGACCCGGTCCTGCAGCAGCTGATCCGGACCGCATTGACGCAGAACTTCGATCTGCGCATTGCCGCCGCGCGCGTGGAGCAGGCGCAGGCGCAGCTGAGCATCACGCGAGCGGCCGAATTTCCGGCGGTCAATGCCGGTGCGCAGGCCTTTACGGAGCGAAACGCACAGATCGCCCCCATTATTCCCTCCTACCAGGCGCGCGCGGCGGAAGTCGATCTGTCGGTCATCTGGAACCTCGACTTCTGGGGCAAGTATCGCCGGGAGACCGAGGCGGCCAGGGCGAACCTGCTCGCCACCGAGTGGGGTCGTCGCGCGGTGCTGACCTCACTGGTATCCGGCGTCGCGACTGACTACTTCGAATTGCGGGAGCTCGACCTGGCCCTGCAGGTGGCGCGCGACACGCTTGCTTCCCGCCAGAACTCGCTACGGCTGACGCAGGTGCTGGTCAGCAACGGTTCGGCATCGCAGCTCGATCTGCACCAGGCCGAAGTGCTCCTTTACACCGCCGCGGAAACCTTGCCTGACCTCGAGCGCCAGGTCGCGCAGCAGGAAAACGCGCTCAGCGTGCTGCTCGGCCGCAATCCCGGCGATATTCCACGCGGCCTGCCCCTGACCGAGCAGCCTGACCCACCGGTCGTGCCCGCGGGGTTACCGTCGGAATTGCTCGCGCGCCGGCCGGATATCCTCGAGGCTGAGCAGACTCTGGTCGCGGCCAACGCCGATGTCGGCGTGGCGAAGGCTGCCTATTTTCCGAGCATCTCTCTGACCGCCACCGGCGGCTTCGAGTCCTACCAATTCAACAAGCTGTTCACACCGGCGTCGCGTATCTGGGATCTGTCAGGGTCGCTGACGCAGCCGGTGTTCGAGGCCGGAAGCCTGCGCGCGGGCATGCATCTGGCCGAAGCCCAGAAGCAGCAGATGCTGCTGGCTTATCAGCAGGCCATCATGACCGCGTTCCAGCAGGTGTCGGACTCGCTGATCGCGTACCAGAAGAATCGAGAATATCGTGAGCAGCAGGAGAAGCTGACGGCCGCGGCGCAGGATACCGATCGGTTATCCAACATCCTGTATCGACAGGGCGGCGCAAGCTATCTGCAGGTGCTCACGAGCGAGACCAATTACTTTTCGGCGCAGCTCAGCCTGGCGCAGGCGCAACTCAACGAGCGACTGGCGCTGGTGCAGATCTATAGCGCTCTCGGTGGCGGTTGGCAGCAGTGAGCCGGGCGGCAGCTCCGGTCCAATGTGCCGATGACTGCGTGCGATGATCGTTGCGGCAAAGCTAGATTTGAATCCCAGCCCAGCTGTAGATCTCCGAGAACAGCGCCGCGGTTGTCTCGGGCCTATCCTCGCCATATCGATGGAGCCTTCGACGAAATCCGGACCGGTGCCGTTAAACCAGCTCAGCTTCACGCGCGAATCTGGATGAAAGCAGTCGAGCATGAGCTTCCAGCGTCCGAGGTCCCGACTTTCCCGCTCGGTTAGCACCAACTGGGTGATGGCCGAGATGTCAGCGGCGTCGAGAACGGGTTGGGGTAGGGCCGGGGACATCAGGTGCGCCGTGAGTCATCCGTGATTTGACGGACCCAATAATAGCAGCTGCACAGCGGCCGCTGCGGCGCCTGCGTCAGTGCTCTTATCGGCCAATTAGGTGCCTGATATAGTGGCTCTATGCACACGCCCCAGGCGGGAATATTTTCCCTTGGAACCTCCTCACATGCGTATCTGGAGTTTGATCTTCTGGACGCAGAGAGATGCAAGGAGTTTGCCGCCACCATCTCTGCGATCCGTGAACCGCGAACCACCACTGGAGGGGTGAACTTCGTCATAGGCTTTAGGCCGGAACTTTGGCGCGACGTTGTTCCGGATGAAGCGCCTCCAGGTCTCGTGGGATTTAACAGTGATATCCGGGGTACTGAAGGATTCGTCATGCCGGGCACTCAACATGATGCGCTGGTATGGCTGTCCGGGAGTGCTTATGACGTCGTTTTCGATATGGCCCGCTCGGTCATCCGCGATCTTACCGGTCAGGCCTCGCTCGCGGACGAAACCTCGAGCTGGTCTTACCGGCACGATCGTGACCTCACCGGCTTCATCGACGGCTCGGAGAATCCGACGCTGCTCGATGCACCTGTGGCGGCGCTGCTGCCAGATGGAGTCCCCGGGGCCGCCGGCACGGTCCTGTTGCTTCAAAAGTGGAAGCACAAGGTAGCCGAATGGGAAGCTCTGCCGATCGCTCAGCAGGAGCGCATCATGGGCCGAACCAAGTCGGACAGCGTCGAACTCCAGAACAAACCGTCGGATTCGCATGTCGCTCGTACAGATCAGGATGAATTTGGGAACATCTTTCGTCGCAACATGCCTTACGGAAGTGTTGGCGACCATGGCACCATGTTTGTTGGCTTCAGTGCGGAGCAGAAGCGCCTTGCCAAAATGCTCGACAGCATGGCGGGCCTGGTCAGCGGCACGCGCGATGCGCTTACGCGGTTTAGCGAGCCGTTGACGGGCTCTTACTATTTCGTGCCGTCTGTCGAAAGTCTACGACGCTTGCGAGGCAACCCACCGCCGAGCTAGATGACGTTAAGACTGGGGCGCCCGATGCAACGGGTCGCCAAGGACGACTAACCAATGTCAAAAGTTGCTTTCATTGGGCTCGGTAATATGGGCCAGGCGATGGCGACACGAGTATTGGAAGCCGGACATGATTTGAATGTCTACAACCGTACTGCGGGTCGTGCCGAGGCGCTCGTTCAACGGGGCGCGACGCTTTCCGCGAGCCCAATGGCGGCCTGCGAGGGTGTCGATGCGATCGTCTCGATGGTGGCGAATGATTCTGCGTCGCGATCCGTCTGGCTAGGTCCGGAGGGAATACTGGCGGCAAAGCCGGCCGCGGACGCGCTGGCGGTCGAATGCTCGACCCTTTCACATGGCTGGGTCACGGAGCTGGCGCTGGAGGCAAGGCACCGCGGACTTCGGTACATTGACGCGCCCGTCACTGGATTACCCGATGCGGCCGCAGCCGGCGAGCTGACGCTCCTTGTGGGAGCAAGTGACGAAGTGTTGGAGGCCGCGCGATTCCTGCTGGCCGCATTCTCAAAGCGTGTCATCCGGTTCGGCGATATCGGCGCCGGTACCGTCTACAAATTGGTCGTCAACATGCTCGGTGCGGTGCAGATTGCGTCAGCCGCCGAGGCCATGGCGATTGCCGAACGTGCCGGTCTGGACCTGAATCTGGTCGCTGAGGCAATTGCCACAGGCCAAGCCGCAAGCCCACAGGTAGTGCGCAATACCCGACGGATGGCCGATGATGATCACAAAAGAAATGTGGCATTTACTCCCGTGCTGCGCCTGAAGGATGTGCAATACGGGTTACAGCTGGCTCAGTCCCTGGGCATCGGGAGTCCGTTCAGCTCACTCGCGAGTGCCAAATTTGGGCAGCTTTGCGATCGCGGATATGTGCATGACAACGAAAGCGCCATCATCGAGATCGCGCGTTCGGAATTGCCCGGGCGATAAGCTCTCTAGGGAAACCCTGGCAGGGGACGATCCTTGTAGGCCTTGGCCACGCGTTCCAGATTGACCTGGTGCGCATCGTGGTAAGCCCACCAGATGGTTACCCAACCCTTGCGCACGGAATCCTGGACATAGTCTTCCAGCGATCCCTTCAGGTAGTCGGCATCGTGGGCGTGCAGGACCATCCGGCGCAGGTAATCCATGGTCGCGTCAATCAGTGAGGTCGGATAGCCGCCGCCAGCGATGACGTCCGGATTGCCGTGGTTGGGAAAGATGCGCTCAATGTTCCAATGCTTCATTTGCTGCAGGTTCTTGTACTGCGCAGGGATCTGTTCCGGCTCGACGATGAAGGTGACCGTATCCTCCAGCGTATCCCCCGCCAGCAGAATGCGGTCCTTCGGCAGGTACAGGACCAGGCCATCCTCGCTGTGGATATTGACCGGCCGAAGTTCGACCCGGATGTCGCCGACCAGAAAGGTGGTGACCCCGCTGATGGCGATATTGGGGGTGACCAATGGTGTAATCGCGGGCGGACCCCATTCGGTACCCGCTTCAATCGCGGCTCGCTTTGCCTCCAGCCGCTCGAGAGTCTTCTCGGTTGCGATCCGGTTGACGTCCGCGTAGACGGCATTGCCGCCGACATGATCGAGATGCCAGTGGCTGTTGACCACGGTGAATCGGCGGATGCCGGTCGCGTGAGGTAGTCCCGCACCCACTGCGCCTGCTGGATGCTCGGGTAGGTGTCGTAGACCAGCGCCTGGTCGCCACTGTGAATCACGTACGTGGCGACACCCACGTTCATGGCACCGAAGTCCGCCCAGTTTCTGACGTCGCCTGTTGCCGCGCTCTCGGCTGGCCTCCCATCGTAGAAGGCGAGGAGATGATCGTTCAGCTCGAAAACACGCATGTTGATCTCGGCGGCGTCGGCGAAGCGAACGGCGACGAGAATCGCGAGGGCGGACGCCAGCCTGAGCGCTTTGCCGGTTCATCTGGTTTAGCGCCGGTAGCGCTCGAGCGCATCACCGAGTGCCGCCCGCAGCGGCCCGAGCCACGGCTCGAAGTGACGCCACTGGTCCAGGCCTTCGCGGAAGATCGGCTGCCGTACCTGCTCGGAACTCGCGGTTCGGATGCTCCGCTCGGTGCGGTGAAACTCCAGGCACGCCGGGCTCGAAGGGCAGCTCACAGAAGTCCAGCATCCGCCGGACGCTGCCCTCGAGATCATCGACTACGTCCTCGTGCTGAACGCGCAGCACCCGGCCGGGCAGTGCCGTGTTCCAGTGCTCCATGAGATCAAGGTAGGTGCGGTAGTAGCGCGCGATGTCGTCGATGCTGTATGCGAATTCCTGGCCACGCGCATACAGCTGCTTGAGGTTACCGAAACAGCACGCCATCGGCTCGCGCCGCGCATCGATGATCCTGGCGTTTGGCAGCATCAGGTGGATGAGTCCAATGTGCCGCCAATTGTTCGGCATCTTGTCGATGAAGCGCGGCTTCTCCCCGGTGCGGTAGATGCGCGTATCGGCAATATACTTCTCGCCCAGGGCCTTGAATTCCTCCGCTGACATCACCACCAGGCATCCGGGATAGCGAGGATTGTTGAGGTCCGGATCGTAGCCTTGCAGATCGAGCACGGCGCGCGGCACGTTGGCGAGTTCCTGCGTCCCCTCGACCAGGGAATGGGAGGCAAGGATCTGCTCGAGCAGCGTGGAGCCCGAACGAGGCATACCGAGAATGAAGATCGGATCGCGACCGGCCGCGCCCCAGGCGGCTCGCTCGGCGAAGAACTCGAGTGTGCAGAATCGCTTCTGAAGGGCGGTGTTCTGCTCCAGTAATTCGGCGCGGTAGCGGCTGCGCGTGCGCACCAGCGCGTTGCCGCGCTCGTAGTATTGCCAGGAGCGCGCGTACTGGCCGCGGTCCTCGTAGGCCTTGCCGAGCGCGAAGCACAGGTGATATCGGTCGAGTGGATCAGTCGCCGTATCAGCTTCCGCCTCCTCGATCTCAGCGATCTCCGCCTCTGAAAACTGGTAGGTCTTGAGGTTGGCGAGGCTCCAGTAGGCGTCACCGAATCTGGGCCGGACCTTGATCGCTTGCCTGTAGGCATCTATCGACTCGGCGCGGCGGCCGAGCGTCTTCTGTGCGTGGGCAATGGAGAGATGCAAGTCCGCGGCCAGGCGTGACTGTGGCTCGATATCCGCGAGCACACTGGTGAAGCCGCGAATGCCGCCTTCATGGTCTCCGAGTCCCACGGTGGCCGTGGCATGCAGCGTGCGGTAATCGATATTCTTTGGATCCAGCGCCAGCAATTTGTCGAGCTCGGCGATGGACTCGGCATGCTTGTGGCGATCCAGCATCACGCAGGCCAGGTCGCGCCGCAGTTCGATGTAATCGGGTGCCATCGCGAGCGCACCGGCCAGTAACACCTCGGCATCATCGAGTATGTCGCGCGCGATGCCGATGCGCGCCAGCAGGCGCATGGCCTCGACATGATTTCCGTGAGTCAGCAAAAAGGCGCGAATCAACCTTTCCGATGCAGACAGCTCGCCTTCGCAGAACATGCCGGTGGCGGTGAGGACCTCCGGCGGCATGGATTTGAGCCTGGCCACATGCGCAGCAGCTCGCTGCCGGCGCACTTCATCACCGGCCATTCCGTAAAGCCCCTCGAGCATGCCCCAGGAGGGGGGTAGAGCGGGGTTGATCTGCACCGCGCGCTCGTACGCCTCTATTGCGCGCGACGCATCTTTGAGGGCGACGTAGCAATGACCGCGCTCCTGGTACAGCCGGCTGGCACCTGGATGGTAGCGTTCCATGTCGGCCAACGTGTCCAGGGCGTCGGCGGTCTGGCGTATCTGACGCTGTGCGAGGGCCAGCAGGTACAGCACGTCCCGGTTTTCGGGATACTCGACGCGTAACGCCTTGGCGGCAGTGACCGCCTCGCCAAAGCGATGCTGCTGGACCAGGCCGCGGATCCGCTGGACCTCGAGTTCCACGCTGGTGGCTGCGGACACCGGCTGCGAGGTTGCAGTCATGGCTTCACCCAGGGAAAAAGGGCGGACATCGCTGTCCGCCCCTTGAGTGTATCGCAACCGTCCCGGTTGGTGCCGGCCGCCGATCAGAACTTCAGGCCCACCTTCACACCGAGGACTCGCGGTCGCAACGGCACCTCGGCCAGGATGTCCTGGCCCGACGTCGTGAACGTGCTCGGGTGCGAATTAAGAAGATTCTGGCCAAAGATCAGCACGTTCCACTGGCCTTTTGCGAAGCCGAAGGATGCATCGTAGGTATTGTATCCCGGCATGGTGTAGCGCAGTGTCGTGGTGGTCGGTATCAGGATGCCGTCGCCCGAAGGGAAGCTGCTTGGCTCGTTGGTCATTGAATCGACGTGGCTCATGCCCACCTGACCGAACGCCTTGTAGTCGTTGATATTGAAGTCGTAGCGGGCACGCAGGTTGTACTGCAGCTTGGGCGAGAACGCCGGTGTGGAACCGAGCGCACCGAGCGGATCTACCACGGCAACGTTGGTATCACCGGACCTGACCTGCGTGATGCAGGCACCCGCCGGCGTCGGATTGTTCGGGGTGATCGTCGTCTTGCCTGAAGAGCGGATACACGGCGAGGTCGTCTGCGTGGCATCGTTGTACGACAGGTTACCCGATAAGGTCAGGGGTTCGATCGGCTTCACGGCCAGCTGAAGCTCGCCTCCCCTGACTCGGTAGGTCGGACCCGTGATTCCGAAAGTGGTGTTTCCATACACCGGCGGGCTGTAGATCAGCGTCTGCACGTTCTGCCAATTCATCGTGTAGCCCGACGCGTTGACCAGCAGGCGGTGCTCGAAGAACTCGGACTTGATGCCGATCTCGTTGTTGGTCAGCGAGTCGGGCGCGTAGCTCAATGGCTTGGTGAACTGGGTCGGCTTAGTGTCCGTGGCATCCTTGACCACGCCATTGGGTAGCGGCACCCCGTTTGCGTCGACCCAAATGTTCGTCCGGCCGCCTGTCAGGCGGTTGAACGCGCCCGGACGATAGCCCTGCGAGAAGGTGTAATAGACCATCGTATCAGGCGTGATATGCCAGGTCAGATTGCCGCGGCTTTTGAACCCGCTGAAGACTGCGTTGTGATCGGCGTAAGTGATTGGCGTCGCAAGGCAATCGCCGTTCGGTATGTTGTCGCAGCTGGTCGGACTGCCGTACTGAGACCCGACTTCCTGCTCCGTGTACCTGAAGTAGCGCGTGCCGCCGGTGAGCGTCAGCACCTTCGGAATGATGTCGTAGTCGATGGACGCGAAGACCGCCGTCTGCTTGTAACCGCGATCCAGGTCCTCGCCGAAGTTGGTGAAGTCGTTGCGGGTCGTCGGGTCGATCGCCGCATTGACCGGTGTGACGTTCGCTACGCACAGCGGCCCGCCCGCGAGCGCCTGGGCCAGGTTGGAGGGCGTGCAGGACGGGATGGTCTTCTGGTAGAAGTTCATGTCGTCCTTGATGTCGAAGTCCTCCCAGTAGACTCCGAGCAGTCCGCGCAGCCGCCAGTCGTCCGGTGTCGTGACACGGAATTCGTGACTCTGGTGCGTGCTGACGAAGTTGTCGTTCCATCCCATCACTGGCGAGTAGCAGGTCGCCGGGGCATTGCCGCCGCGCGCCGAGCCGCCACCGCCGGTGCACGAATAGTAGAACCCGCCGGCGGTGCGGGTGTAATTCGTATAATCCTGCTGCGCCTCGACCCGGCGATTCAGATAAGAACCGGTGTAGATCAATTTGAAATCGCCGACTTTGCCGTTGAGCGTCCAGGAGGTGATCGAGGAGCGGTCACGGCTGTAGGCCGGCAGGAAGGAGCTTTCCTGGAGCGGCTGCAGCGGGGTGAGTCCAAGTGACACCGGCATCTCCACCGGCATGCCTTCCGCGTCCAGGTACTGGTAGCTCTGCTGAACCAGCACGTTCCAGTCTTCGTTGATCTTGCCCAATACGGCTACGCGCATGCCCTGGTACGTGGTCGGGTTCTGAGCGCGTTCGGCCACCCCGGCGTTGTTATAAGTGTCCAGGTGCGCTGGATACGAGGAGCTATAGGCGCTCGGACCCTTGTCGACGTTCGGATTGCGGGTGAAAGTTGTGTAGGCGTTGTCGATGTAACCGCCGCGACGGTCGCTGTAGAACACGGCACGCACGGCCAGCCGGTCGTCGATCAATGGCACGTTCACCATGATGTTCGCGCTCGAGTTCGGATCGCCATGCGCCGTCGTGCCGTAACCGCCTTCGGCGTAGCCTTCAGTGACGTCGAGCTTCGGTTTGTTGGTGATGTAGCGCAGAGCGCCGGCTTCGGCGCCGCCGCCGAACAGGGTGCCCTGAGGCCCTTCGAGGACCTCGATGCGTTCCATGTCGACCAGGTAGACGTCGAGGTTGCGGGCCGGGAATGTCAGCGACGCCTCATCCAGGTAGGTGGCGACATTCGGGAACGGGGCAATCGAGGCCGCGGACTGCTCGCCGTTGATGCCGGTGGAGAGGCCGCGCATGTAGATATTGCCCTGGCCCGGGCCATTGGAGCCGAAGCTCACGTTCGGCAGCAGTTTGATGGCATCATCGAATGTTGCCACGCTCAGTTTGCCGAGCTCATCGCCCGATATGGCCTGGATCGTGATCGGCACGTCCTGGATGGATTCGTTGCGGCGCTGAGCGGTGACGATCACCTCTTCCAGGCTGGCGGAACTCCCGGTATCGCTATCGCTGGCGGCGTACGCCCCGCCGGCCTGTGATCCGAGAACGGCCAGGATTGCAGCAGTCAATTTTTGGTTGGTTTTCAAGTATCGCTCCCTGAAACTTGATATTCGAAGCAAAAGACCAGCAGGTGGATTAACCACCAGATACGCGGACGGAATTCCCTGACTTACCCAACTTCTACTGATTATGAGACCGCGGTCTGCGTCCAGGCGTTTGGGCCCGGAATCGCAAAGCACCAGCCGATCCTACTTTGTCACGCGCCATTCTTACAACAGAGCGCCTAAGAAATTTACAAGCCGAAAGTTGCAGGCCCATGACATGGCAGCGGCTCACGCACTGAAATGTTGCGATCCGGCTTCGCATCGAGCCGTGTATGCACCCTGACGAAGCAGCAGGCCACTTCAGCCGGCAAACGGTAACGTCTCGGTCAGCTCCCGGTCGAAAATGGCACGGAGATCAGCTGCTGCTCGGTGGGGAAGTGGCGCGCGACTGAAGCGAAGACGACGACATTCAATACGCTGGCACTGCCACACACGATGGCCAGTGATTGGGGTAACGCACTTTGGCCTCCGAGAATGCCCGACAGTCCGCTCACCGCGAGCGGTGCCAGTCCGATAAAGAAGACCGATCCGACGATCAGGCTTACCCCGACATTCAGCGCTCGAAGTTCTCCCGGGATCACGATGAGCGTCAGCGCCAATGCCGCTGAGGCGATGGTAAATCCCAGGGTCAGGAATAAGGCGAGCAGGACGGCCGCCCATCGAGCATTTGACGACAATGCAAAGAGCGCGATCGGCACGCTTACCGCGGCCAGGGCAGCGAGGCACACGATGGCCCGCCGGGGACCTCCGTAGCGCTGGCAGATATCCACCAGCGGCCCGCCCAGCAGGGGTCCGGCAACGCCGGCGACCAACAGCGCGATGCCCATCGTGTAGCCAATGCGATCGGCGGCCATATGAAATTTGCGCGCGAAGAGCGGGGCACTCCAGGCGAGCACCGCACCGTCTGCAATGAATAAGGTGGCGCGACCGAGTTGCAGCGGGACGGCTACTTTTCGATGCTTCCATAATTCCGGCAAGATCGACCGCAGTGGCGCCCTTTTGGCGCTGACTTCCCGCCGCACCGGTTCCTTGACCAGAGTCAGTAGTCCTAGCACGACGACCAGGGGCCCCGACATCCAAAGGAGTGCCCACTCCCAGTTCTCCAATCCGAATGCGCGCAGCGAGAGAACCGGCGATGAGCTGACATACACCAGCAGGGCTCCTCCGAGCGCAAACGCTGCGGGCGACCCGCCGGTCTCCCCGAATACCAATAGCATCGTCGCGCGACCACGATGCGTCGGAACGACCAAATCGCCTCCCATGGCATACGCCGGCACCAGGATTCCCCCGATCGATAGCCCCAACACAAACCGTGACAGTAGTAGTCCCCCATAGCTGGAAGCCATGGCACCCAGTATCAGGGCGAGCGGGGCCAGGACGGTTGCCGACAGCAACATGGCTTTGCGTGAAATCCGATCGGCGAGAAGCCCCACCGGGATGGCACCGACAACCATCGGAATGGCAACGGCGCTGCCTTGCAGCACCGCCATTCGATTATCCGAGATGGCCATCGACTGGCGCATCGCTTCCTGCAGCGGCCCGATGGCATAGCGGGCATAGGTGGCCGCCCACGTCGCCGTCGCAAGCAGAAGCAGCTGTGCGATCTGTGCCAGTTGAAAAGGGCTCTCAGTCTGAAACTCTACGTTGCTCGATCCTTCGGTGCCGCGCACGGCCGCTGAGACTTCACCGGCATTTTTCCTTTTTTGCACCTTCCTCACCTTGGCCCTCTGCGGGGGCCCTGCTGCTAGCCTACCCCAGGATGGAACCCGCATGCAGTCTCCAATACCGAAGTCTCGGCAATACCATTGGTCAATGCGTTTGCGCCACCTTTGTGGTTAGATGATTGTGGAAAGGAGAACCGCCATGGCACCAGAGCAACGCTTCTTCAATTCCTGGACCGCGCGAGCGCTGGCGGCGCTGCGGATAGTGTCGGCATTCTTGTTCCTGCAGCACGGAACGGCCAAGCTGCTCCATGTGCCGCATGTCGCCGAGTTCGACTCGCTGCACGTGCTGTCACTCGTCGGCTTCGCGGGAACGCTGGAAATCGTGGGAGGCCTGCTGCTGCTATTGGGTCTATTCACCCGGCCGGCGGCGTTCATTCTTTCCGGGGAAATGGCAGTGGCTTATTTCATGGCCCATGCACCGCAGGGGCACTTCCTTACTCCAGCGCTCAACCAGGGAGAGGAGGCGGTGCTCTATTGCTTTATCTTTCTGTTCCTGTCCGTTGCCGGCGGCGGCGCCTGGAGCATTGACGCCGTTCGCGGCCGTGGCTGACCAAGGGGCCCATCGGAGATCCCGAGCCGCCGCCGGCTAAGTTTGAGCAGGCGCGCCGCATCCTGCAGCAGGCTGACGAGAAACAGCACATAGCCGGACGCGATCAGGCACAGCATGAAGATATCGAAGGCCATTATTTAATCTCCGCTGACAGCTGCGGGGATGACAGCAGCTGCGCCGACATGAGTCGATTACACGTTGGTGTCGGTGTGCCGATGCTGGTCAGGCAACCACCAATACCAAGGTCGGATCGACGCCCGTGCAGACAAAGTCCGATAGTCCGATGCATGCGCTGGTCAATTGTGATTGCCGATGATCACGGTCCGGAATGGAGCCCTGGGCTCCTCGGCCGGGCCACTCCCGCACCGGTGCAGTACTGCCATCTCGGCACGTCGCGCACGCTGTCACAGAAGGCGCTGAGCCGGGCGTTGAGCCTCGCACCCGCATCCAATGTCCTGGTGACGGCAATGCAGAAGTTCCGTACCTATTGGGAACCCGCACTCTGGTTTGTGCCCCCTCAAAACCGCTTTATTGGGGATAGTCGGTCCTCGTCCCCGCTCGCCACCGCGGCAGCGTTGTTGTCGATCGCATCGCGGTCGCCTTCCGACATCGTGGCGCTGCTGCCCGCAAGGTGCTTCGTCGCACATGACAATATCCTGCAGGAACGGCTCAAACGGGCAGTGGCGGCAGTGCCGCAGGTACCCGAAGGCGTGGTAACGCTGGGGATATTGGATACGGGCGATGCGGTGGATGAGAGCTATCTGCTCGTGCGCGCTGTTGACTCCAGGCCCGGGCTGGTGGCGCATGCGTACGCCCGGCAACCTGGGTTGCCCGCCATCTGCGGCAGCAGGGCGCCGTGGCCGCCTCGGGGATTGTCGCAGGCTATGTGGGCATATTCGCGGCCCAAATATCTAATCACTGGCCGGGGCTGACCTACAAGCTCGCGAATCTGGTTAGGGTCGCCCCCGCTGCGGGTGTGGAGACGCAAGTCCCCGCCAGTTTGTGTGGCAGCCTGCCGAACATCGCGCTGCGGGCCCTGCGCTGGTACCCGCCCTCACTGGCCCAGCGCGCACTGCCGACGCGTGGTTGCGGCTGGAGCGGCTTGAATTCGGGGCGCGCGGTGGCTCGTGTCATGGAATTTGGCGCGGCGGGCGGTGAGTGCGGGCCGCAGCGTCAACAACAATCTGCGGGATCACTCGCCGCGCTAGTGCGGGCAGGCGCGAAGTTTGGCCGAGCCCTTGTCGCTGTGACCACTGCCTGAACGCAGTGCCGATACCATCGTGCAATAGATCCGTCTTCACCGCTGTGTTCAAGTCTCCAACAATGATTTACGCGACTGGAGTCTTCACATGGTCACACTTAGCGACGCTTTGAAAGTGATCGGTGCGGCAGAGAAGAAGGCCGCAGCGATTGGTCAGCCCATGAATGTCGCGGTCGCGGATGAGGGCGGCAATCTGATCGCTCACGTTCGAATGGATGGTGCGTGGATTGGCAGCATCGATATTTCGATCAAGAAGGCATTCACCGCCCGGGCATTCGATATCTCGACCAAGGATCTCGCGCCGCTGGCCCAACCAGGCGGAGATTTCTTCGGCATCCTCGCGTCCAATGAAGGTCGCATAATGATCTTCGCGGGCGGCATTCCGCTCAAGCGCGGCGGGAAAGTGGTGGGCGCGGTCGGCGTGAGCGGCGGTTCAGGTGAGCAGGATCAGGCGGTGGCAGAGGCCGCCGCTTCGGTTTTCACGTAGAGGGAACCCCGTCATGGCAAGCATGGTGGGTCTGGCGGCGGCCAAAGAGGGCAATCTGAGCCTTCACATCGGCCTCGGCTGGCCGAAGTCGCATGCTTTCTTCACAGGGCAGACCCCAGTTTTGAAGTACAACCGCGCGTTGATGATGGCGATTCTGCACGAGCGAATCCAGATTGCGAAAGCCGTAAACGCCACCGTCATGAGCCTTGATTCCGCACCGGAGGGCTACGCGGAGTTTGATAAGGGCGTCGCTCGGAAGTTTATCATCGACCCCAATGGAAGCCTGAAGAAGGCCGCGTGATCGGCTATGTCGCGCGACATCGACGATGCGCTCATTCTTGCGGCCCGTCTGCTGCTGGCGACGCTGTTCCTGATCTTCGGCTGGAGAAAGCTGCGGGACTATTCAGGCACGGTCAGCCAAATAGTGGACCTTGGCGGCCCGCTGCCCGCGTTGGCTGCTGCCGTAGCAATCTTCATGGAGCTTCCGGTCGCATTCGCGGTCGCTATCGGCGCGTTCGCACGCCCTGCCGCGATGCTTCTGGTTGTCTACACCTTGGGGACCGCGCTGATCGGGCATCGGTATTGGACCAGAACCGGTGCCGATCGGGTCGACAGCATGGATGGCTTCTACAAGGATCTGAGCATTATGGGAGGCTTCCTCCTGCTGTACATCACTGGTCCGGGAAGATATTCGATCGATGCCTTGTGCGCCGCCGCCGCGGCCTAATCTAGCTACTATCCAAATGGAGTCGTCCATGAGCCAAGTACAAGTCGAGCAGAAAATCTATCAGATGCCGCCGCAGGATGGGTTTAGCATCGCCCACTTTCTGACCGTAGCTGATATCGAGCGATCCGCCCGATTTTACGAGAAGGTGTTCGGAGGTAGGATTCTGAGCCGGGGCGATAGCAGCGGCGCCCCGGGATACATCCAGATCGGGAACACGTGGCTCATCGTCAACGTCGGGGGCGGCCCGACGCCCGACAAGCCATCGGTAACGCTGCGTGTCCCGCCCGATCCGGATGCAGTCAGCAGCTTTATGAATATCCGCGTTGCGGATATCCAGGCGTGCTATGCGCTATGGAAGAGTCGAGGCGCGGAGTTCATTACTGAGCCAAAGGACAAATACGGCGAAACTCGCTGCTACATTCGTGATCCTGATGGATATATTATAGAGGTTGGTCAAAGCAAGCCGGACTTCACCTACGGCTAAAGAGCGGGAGCCTATGAACTCCGAGAGGGATGGCATCAACCCGGCGGCCAAGCCAAGTGGAACAGGCTGCCTGGAATGCTTGTCGCAGGGCAAATGGTGGCTTCATCTACGCAGATGCGTCGAATGCGGTCACATCGGCTGCTGCGACAATTCACCCAATCAGCATGCATCGAAGCACAACGCAGCTACTGGTCACCCGATCATTGCGAGCTTCGAACCGGGCGAGCAGTGGTTTTACGACTATCGTACCGGGGAGTTCTTCAACGGCCCCAAGCTTCACGCTCCTCATTCGCATCCGCTGGATCAACCGGTGCCGGGGCCGGCCGGAGCGGTGCCTTCTAATTGGCAATCGCTGCTTCACGAGTAGTTGGCGCCGACGGGTCCTGGCCTCACAATGTCTACGACTGGCGCGCTCGGAAATGATTCGCCGATAGAAATCGCGTAGGACGTCGCCCCGCTGTTCGGGGCGTGACTGAGATCTAAAGCAGTCCCGATCATCGCAGGCAAGGCTGGGCTGGCGAAAGCTGCTCAGCTCTTGCCCATCAGCTTACGGATGTTCGGGATATTCCCTGGCTATCGGTCTCTCGTCGATACCAACGTACAAGTGCCACGGCATCCCATTGCCTGTCTAATCCTGCGCGTGGCGTCGCTATGACTGCGGCGCCGATGCGGAACAAAGGAGCATGCAAGTGAAAATTCTGATGGTTCTGACGTCACACGACGTTCTTGGCGATACCGGGCTCAAGACCGGATTCTGGCTGGAAGAGTTCGCCGCCCCGTACTACGTATTCCGGGATGCGGGCGTGGAGCTGACGCTGGCCTCGCCAAAAGGAGGGCAGCCGCCGCTCGATCCGAAGAGCGATGTTGCCGCGAATCAGACGCCCGCGATGGCGCGATTCAAGCAGGACGATAAAGCACAGCGGGAACTCTCGCAGACGGTCAAGCTCGCCGATGTGAAGGCCGCGGACTTCGACACGGTGTTCTATGTCGGCGGTCATGGGCCGATGTGGGACCTTGCCGAGAGTCCCATTTCCATTGCGTTGCTCGAGGCTTTCTATGACTCGGGCAAACCGATTGCCCTGGTCTGTCACTCCCCCGGTGTGCTTCGACACGTGACTTACAAAGGTGAGCCGCTGGTGAAGGGTAAGCGCGTCACCGGGTTCACGAACGGTGAGGAGGAGGAGATGAAGCTCACCCATGTCGTGCCGTTTCTCGTTGAGGACGAACTGCTGCGGCTGGGGGCTGTCTTCGAAAAGCTGAAGGACTGGCAGCCTCTGGCAATTACCGATGGGCGCCTCATCACCGGGCAGAACCCGGCTTCCTCGACGTCGGCGGCAAAAGCTGTTCTACAGCTACTCGCAAAGCCGGCCACATCGTGGACCTCGGTCGAGGTTTCTCAAGCAGCCTGAGGCCCGTCCAGCGGTGCGGTGGCCGCGTCTGATGCCCGCCGTTCGCTGGCGGGGCGCGTTCACAGCCACCGGACAGTTACCCTCAATTAAGGAGCGTAGACCATGTCATCGAACAATTCCCCGCGCGCCTCGGTCACGGCGGGTCTCGAAGAGAGCCACGAGTCCTGGGGCTGGTTTGTCGCGCTCGGCATCGCGCTCATCATCCTCGGCGTCATCTGTATCGCCGGAGAGGTGACCGCGACCCTGATCACGGTGCTGACGTTTGGCTGGCTGCTGATCGTGGGTTCGATCCTGGCGCTGATGCAAGCCTTTCGCGTGCGCAACTGGAGCGGCTTCTTCCTCTACTTCCTGAGTGCGCTGTTGCGGGGAGTCACCGGATATCTGCTGCTCCACTATCCGTTCAGTGCCGAGGTGAGCCTGACGCTCCTGCTGGCGTCCTTCTTCATCGTCGGTGGCATCTTTCGAGCCGCCGGATCCGGGACTCTGCGGTTTCCGCGCTGGAGCTGGGCGGCTGTTTCCGGACTCGTTTCCGTGGCGCTCGGCGTCATGCTGCTCATGCAATTGCCCATAGTGAGCCTGTGGTTCATTGGTCTCGCCATCGGGATCGAGTTCATATTCGACGGCGTATCGGTCGTCACTCTCGGCAGTGCGCTGCGCGCCGATCCGAGCGATGGCTCGCTCGCCAAAGCCTAGACGACGATGCCACGAGTCAATTCTCTTTGCCTGGTACCCCTGTCATTGAATGATGAGGAAATCACATGAAAGCCGGAAAGCTGTTTGTTCTTTCGACCCTACTCGGGAGCATGTTCGCTTCCGCTGCCGAGAGCGGCGTCAAGAGTGTCGTCCTGGTTCATGGTTCCTTCGCCGACGGATCGGGCTGGAAGGGGGTCGCAGACATCCTGAAGCGGGATGGCTATGAAGTGGAAGTTGTGCAGGAGCCTTTGACTGGTTTGGAGGCTGATGTCGCGGCCACGAATCTGGTGCTCGACCGCGCAGGCCCTTGCGTGCTCGTGGGCCACAGCTGGGGCGGGATGATCATCACCGAGGCAGGCGGCCACCCCAACGTCAGAAGCCTTGTTTACGTAAACGCCTTTCAGCCGGAAGCCGGAGAGACTGCCGGCGCGCTGCAGGCGAGGACCCCGCCCGCGTCGAACAACGTCGTGTCGGTCGGCGGAGGATTCGTGCAGGAAAAGCCGGAATCGTTCCGGGCGGATTTTGCCGCCGATGTGCCAAAACCGCTCGCGCAGTTCATGGCGATCTCCCAGGCACCCATTACCGCGGACAGCTTTTCTGCAAAAACCACCGTCGCGGCATGGTCTGAGAAGCCCAGCTATGCGGTGGTGTCCCAGGGCGATCGGATGATCAACCCAGAGCTCGAGCGCTTCATGGCGGGCCGGGCAAAGTCCCGGACAATTGAGCTTCGCGGAAGTCACGCCATATTTCTCTCGCATCCCAAAGAAATAGCTGCATTGATCGAAAAAGCGGCCAACGGCAGCAATTAGCGCCAACACTGCTGATACCAAGGTACCGACGATACCATCGGTCAATATATTTAGCGTGGTTCTGTGCCGAGAATGCAAGAACCATATCGCGTGAAGGAGTGCTGAGATGAGAGTGCCGCTTTCAGTGATTGTGTTCCTGGTGTCTGCTGCTGCAGGCGTTCATGCGCAGTCGAGTGGCGATGCGGCCGGTCCGACGCCGGTCCAGCTGGAGGCGTCCACCGCCAAGGGCACGCTCAAGAACCCATACAAGGACGACAACAAGGCGATCGTGGAGCAAGGCCACAAGCTGTTCTTCAATTTCAGCTGCAACGGCTGTCATGGCGGCAATGGCGGGGGCGGCATCTGCCCGCCGCTGATCAACTCTGTGTGGGTCTACGACGGTGATGATGACACGCTGTTCCGGCTGGTGACGCTCGGCAGCATCGGTCTGCAGGCTAAAGGCTATCTGCGCAGGGGCCGCGAGAATGTGGTCGGGCCGATGCCGCCGTTCGGCACGTTGATTCCCACCGCCGATGACCTCTGGAAGATCATTACCTTCGTCCGGTCTGCCTACGACGGCGATCCGAATTACAAGTTTGGCAATCCGCCGGAACCCCAGCCGCCACCGGGCGACTGAGGTTGCTCGACCCAACAGCGCGGCGCTGCGGTGGTGGAGGCAGCAAAGGCCTGGGATATGAAAGCGCCCGTTGGCCTGATGTCGAGGTGGAGCCCCATGCCGACTTACAAGAAAACGCTGGCAGCGATCGCCAGGCTTACGCCTGTGCAGTATCGCGTGACTCAGAAGGGAGCCACCGAGCACCCCGGGACCGGGCTGTATTTGCACACACGATCGCCCGGCATCTACGTCGACATTGTGTCCGGTGAACCACTGTTCGCCTCAGGTGATAAGTTTGATGCCGGCTTCGGCTGGCCCAGTTTCACCAGGCCGATTGAACCGGCCAACATCATCGAAGTCCGGGACACGTTGCACGGGGTATCGCGCACGGAAGTACGCTCTGCGCATGGCGATAGTCATCTCGGCCACGTCTTCGACGACGGGCCAACGAAGCAGGGTGGTTTGCGATACTGCATCAACTCCGCGTCCTTGAGGTTCGTTCCCCGCGAACAAATGGAAGCGCAGGGCTATGGGGCTTACTTGAGCCAGGCGAAGGATCTTCGATAAAGGTGCCGCCAGAAGCGGCTTTGAAGTCAGTTCGCGCCTCTGATACCTACGTGTCGTTCGATACCAATGTTCAATCGATCCGGCCTCCGGCGTTTGATCTGATGGCCCAATCGCAGTTGGCACTGCCAATGCGTGCGGACAGTTGTCATCGATTGAGCGGAGGAAGCTGTAATGACTGCGGGAACGCTGCGGGTGGACCGGGCGAAGGGTTGTATCGTCAGTTGGGTGTGCATGGCACTGATCCTGCTGCTCACTGGTTGCACGGCGCGATCGCGTCGTGAAGCGCCTCCCCTGGCCTACCGCGACGCCGTGCCGGTAGGGTTTGCCCGTGACATCATGTATGTCGACGACGCGCGACAGGAGTCCGCCGGTGGCACGACGCGGCTGCTGTGGAGAGCGCACCAGGCGGCGATGGGGCAGCCTCTGAATGTCCTGGTGTTGTCCGGCGGCGGCGGCGGAGTCGCCTTTGGCGCCGGCGCGCTGGTGGGCTGGAGCCGGACCGGTACCAGGCCGGAGTTTCAGGTTGTAACCGGGGTGAGTGCCGGGGCGCTGCTGGCGCCGCTGGCCTTCCTGGGGCCGACATGGGACGCGGCAGTTACCGAAGAATTTTCCGGCGCCACAACGCGGAATCTGCTGCAGCCTCGCTGGATGGATGCGCTATTCGGCGCGAGCATCTACCGCGGCCAGCCGTTGGTGACTTTCGTGAATCGTTACGTCAGCGACGATCTCTTAAGGGCGGTGGCGGCGGAGTCAGCACGGGGGCGCTTGCTCCTGGTAGCAACCACTGATCTGGATCACGAACGCACCGTCATCTGGGATATGGGCCGCATCGCCGCGGAAGGGGGTGATCGGGCACGGCGGCTATTCCGCGACGTGCTGGTTGCATCCGCGAGCGCCCCGGGTGTCTTTCCGCCGGTATTGATTCGTGTGCAAGAGGCTGGAGTGGAGTTCGATGAAATGCACGTCGACGGCGGCACCACGGTGCCGCTATTCATAGCGCCGACCCTGACTACGAGGGCCCCCGACGAGGTCAGCGGACTTCAGGGGGCGAATGTTTATGTCATAGTCAACGGGCAGCTGGGTGGACCCGCCGCCACGACCCCTTTGCACACGGTCTCGATTCTCAGGCGCGGAGTAAATGCCGCGCTCGAGAGCAGCTCTCGCGCCGCTGTTGAGATCGCACTCTCGGCGTCCAATCAGGCAGGCATGACGCTGCGAGTCAGCCAGATCCCGGATGACTATCCATACACGGGCTGGCTAGATACGAGGCCTGAGAAGGTCGGCGCCTTATTCAATTTCGGCGTAGTGTGCGGGGCTCAGGAGAAGCTTTGGAGCAACGCGGCTCACGCGCTGGCCCACACCAAATCATCTTCCGGCACATCTTCTGATGTGAGCCCAGAGTGCCCGGCATCATCGGGGACTGCTCGCGGCGATGGCCGCCAGGTAACCGCTGCAATCGTTGAGGGGATAGCCATGGGCCTGTCAGCCGCGGGACCGCCCATTCCCTGAAGTCGGCGAGGGCGCTCCTTAGCCTGCGGAGAGCGCCGCGATTATCGCATCAAGGCTCCACCGCCCCGGCCCGGCCAGTATCACGACGGTCAGCCCTATGCAGTAAAGCGCCTCGGGGACGTAGAGCAGATCGCCCACCCAATCGGCACGGTCTAGTGGCTGCCAGCTGCGTATTCGTTTGACGGCGTCGAAGGCAAGGGCCCCGGCGGAGATCACGAAGAGTCCCAACGCCGCCAGCACGGATAGGAAGCCAAGCATGAGCGCCCAGCCGCCGCTGAACTCTGCGCTGGGCAGCAGCCATCGCATGATCGGCACGGCGTGCACACCGTCCTCTTGCAGCGTGCGTGTCAGTGTCGCGTGGCGGGAAGCGTTGAACAGTTTGTGGTAACCACTGATCGCGAAGAACGTCCCGAGCGCCACGCGATTGAGAGTCAGCGCGGCCTCTGGAGCCTGCGCGCCTTGTATGATCCAAAGTGCATGCATGATGTAGAACGCTCCCCGGTCGCCGCGGCGA
Source organism: uncultured Gammaproteobacteria bacterium (assembly GCA_963819195.1). Classification (GTDB taxonomy): domain Bacteria; phylum Pseudomonadota; class Gammaproteobacteria; order Steroidobacterales; family Steroidobacteraceae; genus FEN-1191. Next base: position 216,666 of record CAWFVL010000003.1, on the reverse strand, counting down.
GGCGATCGACCTCTAGACTTGGTTGTCCATGCTTTCGACCCACTTCTTACGCCACTCCGCAGCCTCGAAGGGATCAGCAAAGTATTGAGTTTCGTGCGCCACCTTAGTGCCGCTGAATTCCATGATGCTCACGGTGTAGAAGGGTTTGGCATCGTAGGTCATAACCAGCTCGGTGATCCACAGCTCGCCGCGCCCCATGATCCTATGCACCGAAAAGCGCTTCTTATTCGGCTGCAAGGTCCGAGTGATCTGTATGTTGTTCCGGCCGCGGATTCGCTCGCGGGACTGCGGATAATCCAGCAACGCATCGTCGTGGTAGATATCGTGCTCCGTCGCGAAATCCCCGGCGTCGGATGCTGCCCAGTGCTGATTAAGCGCCTCGCGTATTTCCGGATCTTCCACGCCGCTCTCCTTGTTGGTCAATCGCTTCCCGCCGGGTAATCACACCACGCAGGCCGCCGCAGCTCTACTGCACGAAGGTCTCGACCAACACCATGGTGTAATCGACCCGATGTGACCCGCGTGCTCTGATCGCTCGCAAGTGCTCAGCCAGGAACTGTGCACGACGCGCCAGGGAGCGAGCAAGTGCTGCCGCTAGATAGGCCTATCTTGACAGCCGACTGGGTTCGGCAGCGCTTCACGAGGGTCCGCTCGCGGAGCGTCGGCCTGGTGGACGATCTGTCGACGGCGAGTCATTTTCAATTGCTGAGGGAGAAACCATTCATACTGAGAACAGCCTCGAGTATGGACTCCGTGAAGCCCGGACCTTGCTTCGCGCGGGCGGATGGTCACCGATCGCGGAATGGAACGACCCGGAGACCCTGTTCACACTGCTGCTCGCTTCAAGCCCTCGCCACCAACCGTAGGGGATATCGCCCATGAGTGCATCAGCGCAAAACTCGAGCTGGGAACCAACGCACCACTCTGCGCACCACGGCCGACTGGACGCCGCACAGGTGAACGCATTGCCCGAAAGTGCTTTTGCCTTTCCGCGATCACGCAAGGAACCGATAACGGACGCGTCGCACGTTCGCAGTGCGCTGGCGAGATTCAATCAGGTAACGGAGGTCAGCGATGCGGAGCGCGACCTCGCATTTGCCAACATCAAAAAGGCTGCCGGTTACTTCGGCGTGGAACTGCGCGAAACAGATTGGCGCCAGCTAGGCAGAAGGGAGTGATCCAAGGCTACTCGGATCTTTGCGCAACGACATTCACTGTTGGCGTACCGTTCGGATGTGGGAGGCGAACAAGCGGTCCCATAACACAGTCGTCACACCGAAATTCCCGCTTTCATAGGGGGAGTGATGTAAAAAGTGTCGACGCGAGGCGACCTTCAGGGCGGTTGCAAGCCAGTGGGGGCGGCGATGATGGATGACGTGATGCACAATGCCATACCAAAGCCAGCCAGTGATCAGCCCGCTGATAGCTCCCAGCGCGATATTGAGCGAAGCCAGCCGCCACATCGGGAAAAAAAATACACCCGTTAAAGTGAGCAGACTTGCCCAAGTGGGTGTCCCGACATAGGCGCGGGGCGCCACATGGTGGGCATGGTGCAGATCGGCGATCAGCGGCATGCGATGAAACACAAAGCGATGCAGGAGGTACTCGATGAGCGTCCAGCTGGCGGCACCCGCGATTGCGGCGGCCAGCCAGATCAGTTGATCATGGCGACTCTGCCGCCACGCGAAAGCCACCAATCCGACCACCAGCATGCCGTAGATGATGAAGTCCGCGTAGTAACCAACCTTGCCGTTCAGCAAGGCTGTGTGCCAGCCGATTCCCGGGGATACCACACCATCAGACACGCTCATGGTGTCCTTCCAAATGCCCGCTCGGCGAGCTCCAGAAGTTGCGCGGTCGTGACGGCGGAAAGGTCGGCCTCGATCTCGCGCACGACATGCTGATAGGTTTCTCGCCGCTGCAGGCGCAGGTACTCGAGCAAATGGTGCGCCGCGTTGCTCTTGCCTTTTCCGTGACCGACCACGAGGATCCTGCCAGCCGTCGCCAGAACATCGCCGATTCGCCGATAGAAGCTGGGGTCCTCGGAAGCGCGTTGGCCCTCCTCACGCGGCTGATCTTTGTGCGTAAGGTGATGCAGGAAATGATGCGGGTCGTACGGCGTGATCGCATGGGGCGAAGAGTCACCGGATCCTGATTGGACATGATAGATCTTCGCGCCATGATGATCCACGACCACCATGAGAGTGGTGGGCTCCGGATCGTGCCTCACCCCCGTCCGGGAGGGCCCCGCTGCCGACCAGCCTGCCCGCTGGAGGAAATGTCGCAAATCCGCCACCTCTAAGCCGGTGAGATCCTTGGTGTGCGGCTTGTGGACCAGGTAATGTTCTCCGGCCAGGTCGAGGGCGAACTTGTCGTTGGCCTTTCGCTGCACGGAGCCTATATGCTCGAGCAGCGCGATGACGTCCATCCACTCGAGATTGTGCGCCGTGGGGTGGCGAAACAGGGCTTCGAGCGTTCTCCGGTGTGTGCCGTGCAGCTTGCCGGGCGCTTCTTCGGCCGCCGGTGGTCCGCTGCTGCCCTCATCGCTGCTCATAAAGGCCTCCGTCTGCCCTCGAAGTGGCAGCGCCTGAGGCTCGAGTATCGTTCCATTCGTCAATCGGCGCCACTTCGAGCGCGCGAGCTGTTGGCTCCAGCGCATGCCTGGTGATTCTGACACGCGTTCCGACTTCGAATCGACCGCGAAGCGTGGGAGCTGTCCCACGCAGATTGAATAAAAGAAGACGCCCGTCGTCCGCTGTGATCAGGCCAAACAGCCCGGTCCTGTCAAAGTCGCTGATTGTCCCGGTGAGTGCCATGCTTGCTCCGAAAAATAACTGCACAAAGTTATCGGTCGATACCTCTGTATATTCAATCGTAGAACGCCGGAAGCAGCTTGAGCTTATCGGTCTGGCTCTTGTCGTGATTAATGAAGAATGTCGCGTGGTACGTTGCGATCAATTGTCTGACCCTGTCCATTGACGCGATTGATGCCGCCTTATCGGTATTGAGTGACGGCACGATGTTCTTCTCGAAGTTCTCTTCAAAATGAGCGACGTCGCCGGAGAGCAGGATGAAGCCCGACTTTCTGAGATGGACCAGCAACGACTGGTGGCCCGGAGTGTGCCCTGGCGTGGAAAGCAAGGTGACGCTACCGTCGGCGAATACATCGCTATCGCCGTCGATGAGCTGAAGCTTCTTGGGCGTGCCCAGAAGTTTGCGCGCCAGCGCCATCAATTGATTGACGTTGTCATTTGGCCCGTTGGGGGAATATATCCAGTTGTACTCGGCTCGCTGCATCAGGATCGTGGCGTCAGGGAACAGCCATACGTTCCCTATATGGTCTCCATGCGTATGCGATATTGCGACGCGACCGATGTCGGCTGGCTTCAGGCCGATTTCGGCCAGCTGATCTGTCACGGACCTGTCGAGGTGATACACGATCAGGCTGGGCAACGTGGACCAGCCTTGAGGGTTGTTGAGCGCGGTTTCCGGAACTCCCGTATCCCAGAGCAGCCACCCGCTCGGATGCTTGATAAGCCAGCAGGTGGAGGAGAACTCGATATCGCGTCCGATGTTTTCCCCCGGCGTCCAAACCGACTCGTCGTTTGCCAGCGAGTGACCGCAATCCAACCTGTAGAGCTTCTCCGCGACGGCGGCGTGCCCGGGGTCCGGCAGTTTAGGGCTCGACTCCGCAGCCTGGCTGGCTGCCATCACCAGCATGAGTGCAGGTAGGAGATATCCGGCTGCTACTCCTGTTTGTCTCAACATGGCTTACCGCAGCTCGTATGGGTGAAACACGTAATCCTTGGCTTTGACGGATACATGGCACACCTGGCCGCAGTTGGGGGTGCCAGCTTTATCGGCCGAGAAAATAGCCGACGCCGGGTCATAGTCGAACTGCGCGTACCCCCATCCGCCGGTCTCCGGAAATCTCTTGCTGTCCTTCTCCATGAAGAAAAGGTCCGCCAAAGTGTCCGGGACATTTACAGGGAATTCGGCTTCCGAGCTCTTCTTCGGCTTCCACTGCAGCTTTGCGATCCTGGAGCCTTCAGGAAACGGCTTGCCATTGCCGGGAATGCCCGCCTTGAAGGCTGCAATGATCGTGGGATTGCCCAGTATGACTTTCATCCGGTCATCGGTCTCCGCACTGGAGATGAGCTGCCAATCGCCGTAACCCTTGAAGTCCGAGAATGGCAGCCCACCCGGCAACTTCACTGTGTACCTGTCCTGACCGGAGGCGGCTACGCCACCCACAACGGCGAGCGTGACTATCGAGCTCGCCACGATCCATACGGTTTTGCGGTTCATTCCGGGGTCCTCCTTGATGGCGGCCTCATTTGGCCCGCATCGACCTGCAGATACCATTGCACCAACGTATCGACCGCTGTACCCCGGCGCGGTGCTAACTCTTCTTCGCTTCGAGTGCCTTGCTCTCAGCCAGGGTATAGATCGATTCCGGGAGCGCTTCGAGCCGGTCGCGCGGGATCGAATCGCCGCTCAGATCCGATAGGCCGTAGGTTCCGTCCGTTATCTTCTGCAACGCGCGCTCGATCTGCGCCAGGCGCTGCTGGCTACGAACACCTGCAGCGCCCTCTACTTCGAGCAGCGCGAGTCGTTGCGCGTCGTCCTCCGATTCGTGCGCTTCGGCCGCCGATGTCGCGTTTATCCCGGCCTCCTCGGATTGCTCGCTCCGCGTGGCGCTCAAGAGCTGCTGGCGCAGCTTGCTGAGCCGCTCACGCTGCTTTTGTATAAATGACGTGTCCAGTGCCGGTGACTTACTATTCATAATTCCTCACGATAAATGAATGGGGGTACCCGCGCAGCTTGCCCCTAATGGGTCTGACATGCCACGACGATCGGAGGGCCCCCCGGCCGATACCATGGTCCAACAGACCTGTCTTCGCGAACGTGGTGCAATTGGATGGCTGCGTGGCAGAGGAGGGATCTGAGTGCGTTCTGATATCGTGCCCGGCCATGCTTTTCCCGATTATGAGCTGCCCGACCACACCGGCAACCCGCGCAAGCTCAGCGAGCTGCAGGGCGATGATCCGTTGGTTCTAACGCTTTCGCGCGGCCACTATTGCCCAAAGGAGCACCAGCAGCATCTGGAGATCGCCTCGTTCTACCCGAAGATTGCGGTCGCGTACACGCAGGTTGTCACCATCACCACCGACGACCACCATACGCTGCAGGAATTCCGCGCGTCGGTTGGCGCCGAGTGGGTGTTCCTTTCGGATCCTGGGCGGACAATTCAGCAGGATCTGCTCATCCAGGAATACACGGACCCCGAGCATGACCCGATGATTCCGCACACGCTGGTGCTGAAGCCAGGTCTCGTGATCCACAGCGTCTACAACGGCTATTGGTTCTGGGGGCGGCCGTCTACCCTCGATCTTTGGAGTGACTTGCGCGCCGTGACGAGTGAGATCCGCCCGGACTGGGATCTGAGTGCGCCGGGCCTCCGCGACGCCTGGAATGCGGGTGACTTTTCGCGCTTCCACGGGTGGAACAAGCGGGCCGGAAAATAGCGTCGCCAATGCGGCATATGCGGACGCGGTGCCGCAGAGTCTCTGTCAGCTGCAGTTGCTCCGCGGAGAGTTCCTGTGGTTTGCTTCCTCTGCGGAGCGCACTGTTGTTGCGACACCCCTCACCGGAGACAGCCTAATGAACGAAACAGGCGCCGTAGATTTGCAGGCCGGCATTGCAATGGGGGACCTCGCAGACGGCGCGCTCGTGCAGGGCCGTGTTGGCGGCGAAGAGGTGGTCCTGGCCCGGCACGGGAACGAGTATTTCGCGGTGGGCGCGTTGTGCACGCACTATCACGCCGAGCTCGCCAAGGGCCTCATCGTGGACGCGACAGTCCGGTGTCCCATGCACCATGCCTGTTTCAGTTTGAGAACCGGCGAAGCACTGTATGCCCCGGCGCTCGATCCCATCCCTACCTGGCGTGTGGAGATCGTAACCGGCAGGGTATGCGTTCGTGAGAAACTCAACGTTCCCATAGTTCCCAGCGCCGCATTGCGGCCATCACCGGGAACCGAGCCGAAGTCCGTTGTGATCGTCGGGGGCGGCGCGGCTGGCTTGGCCGCGGCGGACATGCTTCGTCGCGAAGGTTATTCCGGTGCTGTGACCCTGGTGAGTGCGGATGACTCCCCGCCATACGATCGCCCGAATGTCTCCAAGGACTATCTCGCCGGAACCGCCCCTGAGGCGTGGATGCCGCTTCGCAGCGCGCGATATTATGCGACGCGGAAGATAAGTCTCGTGCTCAATGAGCGTGTCATGTCGATCGATGCGATACGACGAGTGGTCTCATTGGCCAGCGGTCGGCAAATCGAGTATGGGGCCTTATTGCTGGCAACGGGCGCTGATCCGATCCGACTGCCAATTCCCGCTACCGAAGGTTCAAGAATCTATTGTCTGCGTACCTTGTCAGACGCTCGCGCCATCATCGCGGCATCGGCGGACGCCAAAGCGGTCGTTGTCGTGGGCGCCAGTTTTATCGGACTCGAGGTAGCGGCCTCGCTGCGTACGCGTGGCATCGCCGTGCATGTCGTGGGGCTGGAGGAGGTTCCGCTGGAGCGCGTGCTGGGCCCGGAGGTCGGCACGTTTCTGCGCGGACTGCATGAGTCGCGCGGTGTGACATTCCATCTGAAGAACTCAGTGAGCCGCGTGGAAGGCAAGAAGGTCACACTCAGGGACGGGAAGACCATCGAGGCTGACTTCGTGGTGCTGGGTGTGGGCGTACGGCCCTCCATAGCGCTCGCCGAGCAGGCGGGGCTGGCCATCGATAGGGGTATCACAGTTAGCGAGTTCCTCGAAACCAGCGCGCCGGGCGTGTTTGCTGCCGGCGATATCGCAAGATGGCCCGATGTGCACTCCGGCGATCGTATCCGGGTCGAGCACTGGGTGGTGGCGCAGCGCCAGGGACAGGTGGCAGCGCGCAATATGCTGGGACTGCGCCAGCCATTCACCGCCGTTCCGTTCTTCTGGAGCCAGCACTACGAGCTCGCAATCAACTATGTCGGCCACGCCGAAAGCTTCGATTCAACAGTGATCGATGGCTCTTTGAATGCGCATGATTGCGAGGTCAGCTACCTTCGGGATGGAAAGGTGCTAGCGGCCGCGACAATCTCCCGCGATCTGCGCAGCCTCCAGATTGAGCGTGCACTGGAAGGCCGGAGATCACCGTAGCAAGGCGCCCGATCGGCCGGTACCATCGTACAAGTGCCACTGGACTGCGTTCGCTGTCTAATGCGAACCACGGCGTTTCTTCCCGGCGCCGGTCAGACGCCGATCACAAGGAGCAGGCGCGTGAAAATTCTGATGGTTCCGGCCTCGCATGTTCTTGGTAATACCGCGGGGTGTGGCCATGGGCATATTCTTTGTGGCGCTGGTGACTATTTCCCTCGATCGCCTGCCACCCGAGCGCGTGCCGGCTGCTTCCGGCCTCAATAATTTCCTGCGCATCACCAGCGGGGGTTTTGCCACTTCGCTGACGGCCACCTATTAGGACCGGCGCGAGGCGCTGCACCAGTCGAGGCTGCTGGAGTCGCTGTCCGCCTTCGATCCCGGCTACTCGAGCACCCTGGCGCAACTTCATGCCCAGGGCTTCCGCGGGGATTCTGCCGCCGCTGGAGTTCTGCCCCAGGTGATCAGCCAGGGTTATCTGCTGTCCAGTCTCGATATTTTCTATTTCTCCGGCTGGCTGGTGATGTTGCTGATCCCGTTGTGCTGGCTGGTGCGTCGACCGGCGGGCGGTGCGGCGGTCGTCGCCGCCGAATAGGCGCCATTCCGTTGCCACCGACGCGCGGAATCCGCAGTTGAGCATTGCTTCAAGGGCCCGGTTGGTGAAATATCCGTGCCGAGGCCCCAAATCAAGGTATCCCGCTCGGCGGTGCAGGCATGGTGGACGTGGGCAGTGACGAAAGCGCGGCGACCAAGCTCGATCTCGGCGGGCTGCTGAATGCACTCCCGGCACTGGTCTGGACAACGCAAGGCGATGGTCGGTGCGATTTCGTCAATCGTTGCTGGTGCGAATACACCGGTCACGCACCTGACGCGGCGCTCGGTCGGGGATGGCAGACGGCCATACATGCCGATGATCTAACCTCAGTGCTGGAGCGCTGGCACGCCATCCAGCAATCCGGAGTCTTCCAGGAAGTCGACGTTCGCTTGCGGCGCGTCGATGGGGAATATCGCTGGTTCGTGTTCCGCCCCGCGCCGATGAAGGATGCAAGCGCGCCTGGCCGCTGGTGCTGGCTTGCGATAAATGCGGACGAAAGCGCCTCGCTTGATGGCCGGATGCGTCGCTTCTTTGACATTCTTCCTTGGCAGGCAGGGTTCCTGAACGCAGCGGGCGTATCGCAATTCAGCAATCTGCAATCCCTCAGGGATTTCGATATGACCCAGACGCAGTTGGAGCAGTGGAGAACATCCGGGATCATCCATGTGGATGACCACGAGGCGACCGAGATCGCTACCAGGGCTCTACTGGCAAGGGGCGAACTGCTCGACCAGCAACTGCGCATGCTCTACCCGAACGGCGCCTATCGGTGGACGCGAGCGCGGGCCGTGCCCGTGCGCGACGCACAGGGCAACGTCGTCCGTTATGTGACGTTCCAAATTGACGTCGATGATCTGAAACGGGCGGAGGATCTGCTCGCCGCAGAAGTGAAGGTGCTCGAGATGGTGGCGCGGGGCGAACCCTTGAGCCATGTGCTGGACGCCCTCAGCCGGCGCGTGGAAGAAATCTGCACAGGCTGCTTCTGCAATTTCATGGTCGTCGCGGCCGACAATAAGCACTTCGAGGTCGGTGCCGGTCCGAGCCTGCCGGACACTTTCAGTAATCTCCTGGACCGAAGCACCATCGATCCCGTGGGACTCGATCCCTACTCCCGGGCGCTCATCGAGAAGTCCGCGATCATCATCGCGGACCTGAGTAATGACTCGAGCTGGAAAACGTCGAACTGGCCGGCCATTATGAGGCGCTGTGGCTACGCCTGCTGCTGGTCGATGCCGATCATGGCCGATTCAGACCGAGCCTTCGGTATCATCGCGATCCACCGGCGCGCGCCTGCGGAGCCCACCCTGCAACAGCAGGCTCTCATCGACCGGTTCGCAAAGATTGCCGGTATCGCGATCGGCCGTGCCCGGACCGACGAGGCGCTGAATCAGGCCCGGTTGGAGTTGACGCATGTAGCTCGGATGGCAACGATCAGCGCCATGACCGCCTCCATTACGCATGAGGTGAGCCAGCCCATCTCCGGTATTCTTACCAACGCTAATACCGGTATTCGAATGCTGGCGGCCGATCCTCCTAACGTCGCAGGGGCTGCCGAGACGGTCCGGCGGACGATCCGGGACGCCAATCGTGCCTCCGAGGTAATCAAGCGCATGCGAGCGATGTTCGCCAAGAAGGCGCCGACCATGGAGATGGTGGACCTTAATGACGCGGCGCGAGAAGTGATTGCCATGTCTTCGGCCGAACTACGGCGCAGCCGCGCGGTCTTGCAGGAAGACTTCGCAGATGCTCTGCCGGCCATTAGCGGCGATCGCGTGCAACTTCAGCAGGTGATTCTGAACCTGCTGCTGAACGCGGCGGATGCGATGTCGGGCATCGAGGACCGGCCGAGAACCCTCCGGGTTCAAACCGAGATTCAGGGCCGCGACCGCATCAAGCTCTTAGTCCGGGACGCTGGAATCGGCCTGGATCCGCGCGCGATTGAAAGGCTGTTTGAGGCGTTCTACACCACCAAGGCACATGGCCTCGGTATCGGACTGGCGATCAGCCGCTCGATCATCGAGAGCCACAATGGCCAGCTTTGGGCAATGCCCAACGATGGACCGGGCGCGACTTTCGGTTTCAGCATCCCTTGCGCCAATGGAACCTCAGGCTGGGCCGACCGCTCGCAGGAGTGCTGATCGCAGATCGTGCTCGCTGAACGGCTTAAAGAGGCACTCAACCGCACCTCGAGCCAGGAGATCTGCACGCAGCTTTGGATCGCGGTGGGCCGTCATAAAGACAATGGGAACTGTCAGTTCACGGCGGTGCAGTTCTTCCTGCAGTTGCGGCCCCGACATGCCCGGCATCGACACGTCCAGTAGCAGGCACTGAGTGTCGCTGAGCGCGCCGGACGCGAGAAAATCTTCTGCCGAGGGGAACGCCAGAGCGTCGAAACCGAGCATTCGCAAAAGATCAGGCAGTGATTCTCGCGATGACACATCGTCGTCGACCACCGATATCAAGGCTCGCGGGTTCATGTCTCTGACATCAAGCGGACGGCATCCGAAGGACTGTCAGACATCGATCCTCTCCTTAGAAGATGTCCACCGGTACAGGTCCGAAATTGGCTCGCGCGGCAGGCCTTCATGACCTCCATTATTGCGATGCTAACCCTGTTTTGTAGATCGAGATTCGGGAATCTATTTCTCAAAAATGGCAGCTTTGGGCTGCCTTGGGCGGAATGTCGGCGTCGGGGGTTTGTGTTACCCAGCAGCCCACAATGGGTTCTTCCAGATTGCAACCGCCTTGAGGAAGGCAGTCATTCTCGGCGGAAGGAACTTGCGGCTCGGATACACGGCGAAAACGGGGATCTCCGCCGACGTCCACCGCGGCAGCAGGCGCACCAGATCACCGCGTGCCAGCGCCTGATCGCAGTAGGCAGTTTCAAGCAGGCCGATACCGTGTCCCCGCAGTACGAATGCCGCTGCGGACTGGCAGTCGCGGCTGGTAACGGTCCCCGTGACGTGAACACGCACCTTCCTTCTGCCACACACCAGATCCCAGGCAGTCTCGTAGCTTTTGGCGTTGAACATCACGCAATCGTACGCCTTCAGCTCCTCCGGTTCGGTGGGCGGCCTGCGTCCCTGCAGATAATCTGGCGTGGCAACCACGTAGCGCACCATCTTACCGAGCTTCGTGGCTACGACACTGGAATCCTTTAGATGACCGAAGCGGATTGCGACGTCGATGTTCTCGGCCACGAGATTCAAGTAGGCGTTGGTAATGTTCAGATCCATTTGAATTCCCGAGTGCTCTTTCGAGAATCGGGAAAGGAAATCCATGAACGCACCCTGGCTCAGGATCATCGGGACCGAGATCGCAAGCGTTCCTTCAGGCCTCTTTTGGCTTTGATTGAGGACCTGCTCGGCCTCCTGCAGCTTAGTCAGCGGCTCGATGCACCTGTTGAGGTACTCCCGGCCCTGGGTGGTCAGCGTCACCCTCCGAGTGGTCCGCCGTAGCAGCGAAGCGCCCAGCTCGGCCTCGAGTACCGAAAGTTTGCGGCTCACGGTGGAAATGGGCATGTTCAACGCGCGGGCGGCCTTGCTGATGCTCTCAAACTCCGCAACTTTGACGAAGACCAGAATGTTATCGAGATGCTGCATTTATGCACTGCTCTAGACCTCTCGGGCAGTGGCAATTCCAAGCCTCCCGGCCATATTCACCAGGTCGACGAAGGTTGTGGCACGCATCTTCTCCATGACCTTGCCGCGATGCGCCTTGACCGTGATCTCACTGATACCCAGCTCGAAGCCGACCTGCTTGTTCATAAGTCCCTTGACGACCAGGCTCATAACCTCGCGCTCGCGCTTGGTCAGTAAAGCGAAGCGTTCCTGTATTTGACGCTGAGCGCCGTCGCGCTTCAGATTGGCCTGGCTGCGGAGCACCGCGTCACGAATGGCCTGGATCAATACTTCGTCATCGAGAGGTTTCGTAAGGAATTCGGCTGCTCCGGCTTTCATGGCACGGACCGAAGTCGGAATATCGCCGTAACCAGTAATGAATATGATCGGCGTTGAGGACTTTTCGTCGCTTATGCGCTGCTGGATATCGAGACCGCTAAGATCCGGAAGATTGACGTCCAGGATCAGGCAGCTCGGGACGACAGTGGGCAATTGCGACAGGAACTCCTGAGCCGATTCGAACAGCGCGGGTTGCCACCCCTCGTTTTGAATCAATAGTTCCAGCGATTCGCGAACAGAGATATCGTCGTCAACGACGACGACCGTGGGCGAAGTTGGCATGGCAAGCAACCTCGGAAGGCGATCGATTGTCTGTATTAAGCGCACGAGGCGTCTCCCTAGGCAAGAGGGGCTATGCCAGCCAACGCTCGTCTCAATGCTTCAAGCAACGCTGGCTCGCTGAACGGCTTGAGGAGGCAGTCGACCCCATCGCGCATCTCCGGCTGCGAGGCGAAATCCACATGCGCAGTTATGAAAATGGTCGGGATGTCATGGCCTTGTCGTAAAAGTTCACGTCGTAGCTCAGGTCCCGACATTCCCGGCATCGCGATGTCCAGGATCAGGCATCTGGCCTCATTGAGCAGAGCCGACTGAAGAAAATCCGCCGGTGACGCAAACGCCCGGGCCGCCAATCCAAACTCCCGCAGGAGGTCCGGCAACGACTCACGCATGGAGTCATCGTCATCGACTACGCAGACCAGTAGTGGGGCTTTCTGATTCCCTGAACGACCACTCATGGCCTCACGGTGCCCGCTGTGGGGCGGCGTATATATAATACTTAGGTGTTGGTTTCTGGCAGCGGCGCATTCCTGCGCTGGAAGATGTGAACCAATCAATCCGGGCCGCCGTTTTTGATAGCGCCGATCAGGCTTCGGGCGTTTACGCGCTCGGGAATGTGAGGTAGCCTGCTTCCAAACAAAGAGAACCGACGCAGCTGCCGAAGAACGATGCGTAGAATCATGCTCAAGGCGATATACACCTCAATCATCTTGATGGCGGGGATAGGTACCTCGGTCGCGCAAATAACCGACCCTGGCACCCAGAGTCTTCAGGAAGTTATCGTTACCGCGCAAAAGCGCCCCGAGAACATCAACACGGTGCCGATCGTGGTATCGGTGCTCACCAACCAGGATCTGATTCAATCGGGAATCGACTCGACCCAGGAACTTGAATGGGCGACGCCGGGTTTGGTCTTCGGCAATACGAACGGGTTTGCGGAGCCGTATATCCGGGGCATAGGTACCGACCTCATCACCCCGGGACAGGATTCGCCAATCGGATTTTATCTCGATGGGGTCTACCTTCCATTCACCTCTGACCTATTGCAGCGATTCGGCGACATATCGCGTATCGAAGTGCTGAAAGGGCCACAGGGCACTCTCTATGGTCGCAACACCACGGGCGGCGCCATAAACGTCATTACACGCGATCCGGAACAAACGCTGTCGGCGGACGCCAGCGTGAGCGCGGGAAATCTTGGCTACGTCAAGGCAACCACTTACGTTACCGGCGGCCTTACCGATGACTTGAGCGCCAACTTTGCAGGCGTGTTCGACTCCCACAGCGGCTTTTTCAACGTGCTCAACGACGGGAAGCACCTTGATAACCTCAAGCAGTTTGGGCTGCGCGGCAAAATAAAATACGACATCAATGACAGCTGGGACGTCTTGTTTGGTGGCGATTACCTGGAAAAAGACGATTCCTCCGATACCGTGTACACGGCGTTGGTGGGAAGCGACGAACCGCGTCCGCCCGGTGTGGGTCCTTCGTACCGCGCCTACGATACGTATACGGATGTTGACCCGCCTCCTCATCGCTTCGCCACTGACTTTGGCTTCAATCTCACTGTCCACGGTCACATGGGCTGGGCGGATTTCGCGGCCATCACAGGGTATCGGGACGACTACCTCGTATCCAGTTCGGACGGCGACGGCACGTCCTTGCCGTTGGAGGCCTATCAGGCTTTCCAGGGCGAAACGCAGCTTACCCAGGAAGTTCAACTGACGTCGACCGGCGCATCGCCGCTGCAATGGATTGGGGGGCTCTATTTCCTCCAGGCCAATGCCTATGAGGGGCCCGTTGATGTCTGGCTGGGCGTTCCCGTCACGGATCCGACCTACGCTGCCGTGCTGCGCGGGGGAACCCGCATCAGCTCCTATGCGGGGTATGGCCAGGCGAGCTATGAGCTGACCGATGGATTCAAGCTGATAGCGGGCCTCCGAACCAGTTATGAGCGGCGGCAACTGACCAGCCAAACGGATTTCGCGATCGACTTTCTCAATCCGGCGGTGCGCGCCGCAATGGGCGATCCACCGATCGATAGGTCGAAGAGCTGGACCAGCACCAAGCCGAAGGCCACGTTGCAGTGGGAGCATTCGGGCCAGATGCTGTATGCCAGCTATTCGACGGCGTTCAAGGCGGGGTCCTATAACCTGATCAGTCCAAGTTCCCCAGGCCCGCTGGATCCGGAGAACATCGAGGCCTATGAAGTCGGAGGCAAGCACGATCTGCCCGTGTTGAATCACGGACATTTGGACTGGGCGGTCTTTTACTACAACTACAGCAACATACAGGTCAACGTCCAGGACCCAGCGACCGGCGGCATCGACGCGTCTCAAAATGCCGCCTCGAGTATCAACAAGGGCATCGATCTGGATCTCGCTGTACCCGTGGTTCGAAATCTAACCGCCAAGATCGGAATGGAGTACCTGGACGCAAAGTACCAGAGCTATCCAAACGCGGCGGTCTACAACGTCGTCAACGGCGAGTTGGGCACCGATACGCCGGTGGGCTACACGAAATCAATAAATGCTTCCGGCAACCGCGAGGAGCGCTCGCCTCCCTTTACCTCCACGGGGCAGCTTCAGTGGTCAGTTCCCATCAGCACTGGAAACATTTTTACAACCGCCACTTACTACCACAATAGCGGCTTCTACTTCGACGCGGGCGATGAGTTCAGGCAAAAGGCGTATGACCTGGCAAATCTCTATGTTCGGTACGCGCGGGAGGGAAATCGCTGGAGCGTAGCCGCGTGGATCAACAATGCATTCAATGCCACTGTAATCGGCGGCATTGCTGCCTCGCCGCACCTCGTGAGCGCGTTTTACAATGACCCGAGGCTTTTCGGCCTGAGCGCCTCCGTGCACTATTAGTTCGACGATCTACGAGGGCGACTCGCCGAGGCGGAGTCGCCTCTCAAAAAACGCACGCAGAACCTGTTCAACCTCATCGGGATCGACTGGCTTTGTGAGGTGGTGATCGAAACCGGCCGCAATGGCTTGCGCCTTGTCTTCCTGTTGCCCCCACCCGGTCGCCGCGATCAGAAAGATTCCGGCGCCCCATCTTTCCGCCCTGATGCGCCGGGCGACTTCGTACCCGGTAATATCGGGCATACCTATATCGAGCACGATCGCCTCCGGTGGCGCCTGTTGCGCGATCTGCAGAGCCTCTTTCCCGCAGTAGCCGACGGCGACTCCATAGCCGTTGATTTCCAGCAACATGGCCAGGCTGTCAGCCGCGTCACGATTGTCATCGACGACTAAAACCCGGTGTCTCGCGTCCTGGCGTGTCGTCAGCGGAGACTGCGGCAGTACTCCATCGGTGGTGCATAGATTGACGATGCTTCGAGGTAGATGAATTGTAAATTCGCTGCCCATTCCCGGGCCGGGGCTGCGCGCGTCGATGGTGCCGTGGTGTAACGCAATCAGACCCTTGACCAGGGCAAGCCCAATGCCAAGTCCGCCCTCGGAGCGTGCAATTGCCGAATTGACTTGCGAAAACATCTCAAAGAGACCGGACAACGATTCGGTTTCAAGGCCGATGCCGGTGTCCTTGACTGCAAAGGTAATCTCGTCCGCCAGCACCGCGACTCTCAGCTCAATGTGGCCACCGTCATCGGTATATTTGGCGCTGTTGGTCAGCAGATTGGATAGGCACTGCGAGAGTCTGAGCGGATCAACGGTCAGCATCACAGCCTTCGGCGGCAAATCCATCGTCAGCAGATGTCGCTTGGATTCGATCAGCGGACGGGCGGTCTCAACGGCCGCCTCGACCAGGGATTCGAGGGAGACAGTTTCAAGTTTGAGATCGAGACGTCCCTGGGTAATTCTCGATACGTCCAGCAGATCGTCGAGCAGCAGCGCCATTCTGCGGATTTGACGGGATATGACTTCTCGCGCCCACTGGTCCTGTCCTTCTTTCAGCGACCTCGAGTCGAGTACCTTTACTGCAAGCCGGACCGGCGCCAGCGGGTTGCGCAATTCGTGCGCCAGGGTTGCAAGAAATTCATCCTTACGCCGGTCGGCTGCCCGCAGCGCCTGTTCGGTTAGTTTTAATCTACTGATGTCGAGGTTGATGCCTGCCCAGCCGGATATCGCACCGTCTTCCCCTCGAATGGGAACTCCTTGTGCCAGGACCCAGTGATAGTCGCCATCCACGCCTCTGAAGCGATGTTCCCGGTACCACACCCCTCCGGTTCGGACGCATTCGTTCCAGGCTTCGAGTGTGGGAAGGGCATCGTCTGGATGCAGTACATCGGCCCATCCTGAATTCGAGCATTGCTCTTGAGTAAAGCCGATCAGGCGCAAGAAAGATTCACTGGCGTAGACATTGCGGCCCTCCCGGTCGCACACCCACACGCCGTATTCGATGGACTCCCCAATCGCGCGGTAGAGCTTTTCGCTGCTTCGCAACGCCTTCTCCGCCTGCTTCTGCGCGGTGATGTCGATCAGGAGCCCGGAAATAAAGACGACTTTGCCTTCTTCATCGAGCTGAACCTTTCCTCGCCGTGCCATCCATTTCTCAGACCCGTCCGCCAGTCGCACTCGAAACTCAGTCGACGCAAACACTCCGCCGCGTAACGCGATCTGCTCGGCGTTCCTCACGACATCCACGTCCTCCGGGTGGATATGCCGATAATGCAGGTCCGGCGGGCCGTTTAGTTCGTACTCGCCCAGTCCGTATAGCGCGGTCAGGTTACGGTCGGCGGTGAATTCGTTTTTACGGACATCCCATAACCAGCTGCCTATCTCCGCGGCAGCCATGGTGCTCTCCAGGCGAGCCGTCGCCAGGCTTAACGCGGCCTGGGTCGATTTGCGGACCTCGACTTCCTCTGTCAGCGCTCGATTCGAGTTTTCCAGCGCCTGCGACCGCACGGCGACCTCCTCGAGCATGTTGTTGAATGCAGCGACGACGACTCCAATTTCGTCATCGCTCATGGACTTGACCCGCAAAGAGTAGTCACGCCGACTTACAACGTCACGTGCGATCGCTACCATGGCATCGAGCGGCTCGGTGATTCCGCGTTGCAGGCGGCGTGATAGAAGAAAGGCTACTGCCAGGCTCAGCAGCGTCACCAGCACAAAAATGCCGAGATAGGCTTCGAGTCTCCCAAGTACGTCGTAGCGCGCCCGGAGGTAGAGGGTTCCCAATACCTCGCCGTTGCGCTGGATGACATGCACGAACTCGACCCGCTCCCCGGAGGTCCTGATTCCCTCGGGCGGTGGCTGATGGGGCAGCGGTATTGCCTCTTCACGCATAAAGGAGGCATACACCCCGCCGTCCGGTGAATAAATCGCGGCCGCCATGAACCGTGGCCGTGCCTGGAGCGCGGCGAGATTTCGCACGGCCGCCTCATGGTCATCGAAGGCCAGCGCAGGAGCGATCGACACGGCAAGGATCGAAGCCTCGGCGGCGAGATCGGAGGCCCAGGTCTTCTGATAACGGCTCAGATCGACCGTGAGCATCGCGATACCGGCGACGCACAGAGCGATGACGGTCGTCAGCAGCACGACGCGCATCAGTTGGCCACGCACGGAACGCCTTACGCCCACGAAACTCGGCAAAGGATTCCACAGTCGCAGCATCCGGTTCCCGAGCGATTGCTTCTCGCCACTCATGCGCCGGCACCCGGACGCCGCCGGGCGCCCTGCACGCGAATCGCAACGCCGAGCAGTGCGGAACTGATCTTCAGCCCCCAGTGATCGGCAGCCAGGAGCGACACTTCAAAGCGAACGTTGCGGTCGATGGTCAGGAAATTCACCACGCTTCCGACCTCCAGGCCCTCTTCCTCATCGGTCACCAACAGCATGGAGTGAGCGCCGGGGACAGGGTTCAGGGCACGAAGCAACTGGGCATGACCGGGCGCGACATACACGATTTGGGCATTACCCCAGTCTCCGGAGCCTGTAATCTCCCGAACTTGGGCAACGCGACCATTGAGAGGGTGCCCCGGCAATAGTCGACGTAGCTCCCGTGCGATGCCCGGCGAACCGAGGACATCGATAAAGAAGGGCGCATCCGCCGGCAATTGCTCTGGCCATTCGACGTAGCCGGCAAACCGGTACAGGTATGCAGCTTTAACGACATCCTCTGAATAGACCTGAGCAGCGCCAGCGTAGGTTACAAGCGACGACATCCCCAGCAGGCAAAGAGCTGCCGCGCCCGTTGTGAGCGTCCGATGCAGGCAACGATCCACGTTCGGCGGCACTGCTAGAACTTCAGCCTTGCTTCGGCGAGGACGCTGCGTGTGATCTGATTTCCATTGGGAGCCGGAAACTCAGTCTGTTGCGGGCGAAGCAGATTTGCTCCGCGGATCGAGAGTTCCAATGTACGGCTCGCCTGCCACCCCAGGCGTGCGTCCAGGTTGAAATAGTGCGGCAATTCCGGGCCGGGCAAGGCGCCGACGTACTGAAAAGTTGCGTCGAAACTCAGGTGGTGAGGAAGGTTCATGGAGGAGGTCAAGCTCGCATGCGAACTCGGGTCATCCGCGGCCTGTGCGACCCCGAGTAATTCGCTGGCCCCGGGTCTGAACGACAATCGTTCGTGTACCCAGGAGACGCCGGGGGAGACTCTCCACCAGTCATTGACTTGCCAGGTGCTCCAGGCATCGATGCCAGAGGTGTCACCGCGCATCGAGTTCCCCCAATAGAGCGGCAAAAAAACGGTCGATGATGCCGGTTCTACCGTTCGCAAGTCATCGTAGACGTTATAAAAAGCGGCGACGGAGAAGGATACAGCGTTGGAAGGCTGGGCGCGCGCACCAATTTCAAAAGCCTTTACCTCCTCGGGGCGGAACTGTGCGTTGGCCTCCAGATAGGTGATGGTGCCAAGCTTTTCGATGACTTCCGTGTCGAAGGGTGTAGGCGAGCGAATGGCGCGGGAGGCTGCGGCCCAAATGGAGGTCTGATCAGTCATCGCCCATGAAAGCCTCACATCGGGCAGCGGTGTCCATCCGGAAAAGGGGTCATCCTCGAGCTTGAGCCCGAGGACTACACTGAGTGAACGCGACAGGCTCAGGGTGTCCTGCACGAATACGTTGCCAAGCGTAAGCGCATGCGTCGGCGGATCAAACAGAAATGTGGCCGTATTGGTGATCCCATAGCTATAGAGGCGCTCACCGCCTCCCCAGACAATTCGATTGCGGGCACCGGCGGCAATGGTTTGCTGTACTTCGACATCGTAAGTATGTACGACGAATGCGGTACCTCCGGCCGGCCCGAACTGCTCGGTTTGATCCAGGTAAGCTTGCGCCTGCAGATCAGAGCTGGCGCCGCGATGCTGATACCGCGCAAGCACATTGGCGCCGAGCAGTGATCCATCGGGACTATCAATTACATTCTCAGTGCCGCGGTAGAAGTCACCCTGAACCGTCGCAGTGTCGTGCTCGGTGGTCCAATCGGCACGAAACCCGGCCTGACCTTTCGACCAACCATCATGTGCGCTTGAATCATCGGGGAGTTCCGTTGCGCCGCGATGGAACCCAAGACCATATACCCGAAATGAGGTGTCTGCATTGAGCATGTTTCCATACCGTGCCCCGGTGAGCTGCTCCTGATTGCCGGCTCCAACGTCCACATAGGAACCCTGAGTCAGGTAGGAGGCGCGCGTGATGATGTTGATGACGCCATTCATCGCATTGGCGCCCCACAACGTGGCGCCCACGCCGCTGATGATTTCAATGCGATCCACATCCTCCAGCAGTACATCGAGGGTATTTGCGTAGATGCCGGAGTAGAGCGGCGTATACACGCTGCGCCCGTCGATCAGGATAAGTAGCTTATTGGAGAAGTTCTGCGAGTTAGGGTTGCCACCGAATCCGCGTGCCGAAATGATGTACGCGCTCGAGGAGGTTTGCGTCACCAGCAAATTCGGCGCCAGGCGCAGTGCCTCGGGAATGCTGGTGACACCCGATCGCTCAATGTCATCGTGACTGATCACGTAAATGGCCGCCGGCGCGCGCTGCAGTGGTTCGCTGGCCTTGGAGACGGAAGTGACTTCAACCTTCGCCAGATCAGCGAGCGACATTTGAGTAAGGTCATCGATGGCCGTGTCGTCGCCCAACGCGATGCCGACTCGACTCAGTGTCAATAACGTCAATGTCGCCACCAGCCGGCGGAGCTGGCGAGCCGTATTTGTATTTATCAGAAGCGCTCCCTATCGCATGCTTCCGCGCGCTGACCCTCTGGTTACGGAATTATTTTGAAATCACCAGTGCCTGAACTCATCTTACCTAGAATATCTGCCGCGGCCGCGGGGCGGATACGCGCAGATAAGTTTGTAGAAGTTACAATCCTTCGCGTGCGAGGACACAGGCGAACTCGCAGGCGCGACAGCAAGATACGTTCATGGAATCGGCGTGAAACTTGTGTAAGAGCGCGCCACATTATTGCGGCCGCAGATGCGCCGGCGATGCGCGGACGACTCCTACATCCTCATCTGGGTTGCGACGGCTTCCACCGGCGCAACTGCGTTTGCGTTTCGTACGGCTGCGAGGAGGGGTAGGTGATTAGCTCGATCAAGGCTCCGAAGGGCGCCTCAAGGAAGCAAAAGCGGTTGCCGGGGCCGCCTTCGGCACCAATCAGATCCCACGGCTCATTTAGCAGTTTGGCTCCCGCCGTCGTGGCGCGCTGGATTGCAGCCTGCATATCATCCACATATAGCGCAATGTGCTGCCAGCCGACATCGCAGCCGCGCAGCGGCGGCCGTTGGCCATCCACGCGACTGTATTCGAACAGCTCGATGCCGGGACCGTACGCCATTCGGTACATTCGAATGACCGAGACCTGCAGGCCCGGAGGACCGCGCAGCATCTTTTCCGTGGCCGGCCCCTCAAAGGGTGGCATCGTCCGATTCAGCGTCTCGTAGATGAATTCGGCGCCTAGCCCGTCTATCAGAAAGCGTTCCGCCGCCGCGATGTCCGGCACCGTGAGCCCGATGTGATCGATACCTCTAATGCTGCTGGCTTCCATATATGCTTGGGCCGCTCGAAGCACGCTCAGGGTGGCGTGAACAGCGGCGCTAGATCGATATAGATCCAAAGCCGGTCGAGGAGCTTGTCGCCGTTTCGACGCAGGTGGCTCGCCACTGGCAGCGGCACTTGCCTCCCATCCGGTAGCGTATAGCGCACCGTCGCCATCTGAACGGCCGCATTGCCTTCCATCACGCGCGATTCTCGCTCGTGGATCATCCCGGTGATGTGGCTCATGAACTGACGCAGCCCTTCCCGCGCCTCGGTTTTGGAGGAGACCGGAGGATGGTTGGCAAAGCGCATGTCGATGTGCTCGGCAAACCATTCGGCTGTCAGGTCGGCATTGCATTGATCCGCGGTTTGGAAAAATGCCGATACCCAATCATCCTGATCAATGGGACTGTTGCTCATATGTGTCCTGCCTGCTGCGATACCGTCGCGTACTCGTGACGTCACTTGATCGGAGGCTTCGGTAGCACGGTGGCTCCCGGCTCCAGAACGTAGGTGTGATCCAGCGAATACCACGGCGCCCCGACGTCAGGCGCCTCCGGATTGGGGTCGTCGTGGCGCACGAAGTCTCCAATCAGGGCGGCCGTCACGCCGAATTGCACATCCGATCGCAGATGCGGATCCGCGGGGTCATACACTTGCGAGATCAGGACTTTGAATCCCTGCTTGAGGATCATCGCGTGCAGATGTGCCGGCCGGTAGGGATGCCGGTGCTGGGCCTTCAACAGCCGTCCGACGACGCCGTTAGTGGGGATGGGATAGCCGACCATCTTGACGGTCCGGAACCAGAATCGTCCGTGATCATCCGTCGATAGCTTGCCGCGCAGATTCATTTCCGCCTGGGCGGCATCCTGATTCTCATACAGGCCGATAGGGGAGGCGTGCCAGACATCCACGTCCGCGCCGGCTACCGGTAGACCTTGCTGATCGACCACCCGGCCTCTCACGAACAGCGGATCGCCCGGGGTGTCAGAGCGAATCAGCGTGCCGCCATTGGGTACCGGCGGTGCGTTGAGACGCCAGAAGGGTCCCAGCAGGTTCTGTGAGGTCTGGGTCTGCCCCCGGTTGCCGTTATTCAACAGGCAGATTAGCGAGGAGATGCCCAGCGAGCCGGCCATCAGCACGGATTCATTGTGAGAATCATTGGACTGCTGCCCCAGCTGATTCAGGATGGACGTAGCTTCCCGAAATTCGGCTTCGGTGAGTCGCACGTCCAGCACAAATTCGTGCAGGTGCTTCACCAGGGACACCATGATCTCGCGCAGGCGAGGATCCTCGGTGTGTTCCATGACCTTGAGGACGGCGGGGGTTACATCCTCGTAGCGCCGGATCGTTGGGTCACTCGATGAAGCCATATTCTCCCCCACAGGCCCTCCAGCATTGGGAGCTCAACAATTCAGGTCCAATGAACAATAGGAATGAAGTCAATGCCCCTAATGCACGCTTTCAGGCGTCGTCCCACAGGTCGCCGGCCACCCTGACGACGAGTTCGAGTTTGCGCCGCTGGTCGTCGTCAGTCAGTGCATTGCCATGCTCGGTCGAGGCGAAGCCACACTGCGGGGCAATTCCCAGCTGATCCATCCCGACATACTGCGAGGCTTCCTCGAACTTCCTGCGTAGCCAGTCCATCGACTCCAATTCCGGCGTCTTGGTGGTGATGAAGCCTGCCATGACGCGTTTCTTGCCCTTGGGCAGCAGCTTGAGCGGCTCCAGCCCGCCGGCCCGCTCTGTGTCGTATTCCATGAAATAAATATCGACGTTGGTTCTATTGAAGATCGCGTCCGCGGCTGCGTCGTAACCTCCCGAAGCAGCAAACGTCGAGCGAAAATTTCCGCGGCACATATGCATGCCAATCAGCATGTCTGCGGGGCGGTCCTTGATTGCCTCGTTGAGCATGTAGGCATAACGATCGATCAACCAGTCGGGGTCCTGTCCCATGGCT
The DNA here is from genome assembly GCA_963819195.1 of uncultured Gammaproteobacteria bacterium. GTDB lineage: Bacteria > Pseudomonadota > Gammaproteobacteria > Steroidobacterales > Steroidobacteraceae > FEN-1191. The sequence goes on along the minus strand of CAWFVL010000003.1, from coordinate 193,723 downwards.
TTACGCTGCTCCCGTTGTTTCGGGTCGCAGAGATACGCAAAGAAAATGTCATCTAGCTGCAGGTAGCGGCAGCCGATGGCGTAATAGGCTGCCACCGCGTCCTTGTAGGTCTGCACGATATCGGCGAACAGCACCTCGGGGTCTTTGTATTTGGGCGGCAGGATATCCGCGGGATCGGTGCGAAAATGGATGCAGGACGGCCCGGGAATGGAGATCTTTGGGCATGCCTTCGTATGCTTCTTCACAAAGCTGAAGTGTTCCAGCATGGGATGGTTCTTTGGAAACCCGAGCTTGCCATTGATCACCGGGTGAACCGGCGGAATCTGGGTGCCGTGGAACTGCACGCCTTCGCCGCGGACTTCCATATCCATGCCGTCGAGCATTCCCATAAAGTCAAAATGCCAGAAGGCGCGGCGCACTTCCCCGTCTGTGACGGCTTTCAGGCCTACATCTTCCTGCAATTTGATCAGGGTCACGATCTCGAGGTCCTCGATGGCCTTCAATGCAGCGGCGGGGAGATTTTTACCCCGCGCTTCGACAAGGCGGGAAGAACGCAGGAGGCTGCCCACATGATCGGCGCGGAAGGGGGGCGTGCTCATGTTCACTCTCGTCACTGGCTACTGGATACAGCCGCAGATCATAAACGGGACCGGCCCGACGTCCACCCCATTTACCGATTGTCCGAATAGCGCTTACGCAACCAGCGCAGGAACAATCCCTCGGTTCTGGAGAAGTGGCGCGGTATCTGCGAACGCATGATCCGCTGCCATTCGGGTGCCGCGAAGCTGCCCTCGCGCCACAGATCGATCAGATTGGGATGAATGTAGCTCTTCTTCAGGATCGTCGGGGTATTGCCAAGCTCATTGGCTACTCGCGTCAGCAGCGCCTTCAGCGACGCCGGTTTGGCATCCGGCGGCGTCTTGAGCGCGGCCTGGATAAATAGCGTGCAGGCATGCCAGGTGCGGAAATCCTTGGCCGTCAGTTCGGCATTGCCGGTTAGTTCGTGCAGCCAGCGGTTGATCTCGGCCGAACCTACGGTACGTACCTTGTGCGCAGCATCGCGATATTTGAATAATCGATAGCCCGGGATGCCCTGACACTGCGCCACTACGCGCGCGACGCGCGGGGCCAGCAGCGATCCTTGCCAGACCTTCCCGCCCTTGCCCGGGAAATCCAGCTCAATTTCCCGGCCGTGCAAGGTGACGTGCTTCTTCGATACGGTGGTCAGGCCACTGGTATGGTTGTCCCGCAGATAGCTGTCGTTGCCCACCCGCAATCCGGTGCGATCCAGCAAGCGCACGATTGCCGCGATCACACGCTCGAGATCGAGCTCGTCTCGCGCCAACTCCGCCAGTACCCGCGCGCGCAGCTCACTCAGTCCGGCGCCAAATGCGCTCATGTTTTCGAATTTTGTACGATCGCGCACTGCCCGCCAATCGATGTGGTAGCGATATTGCTTGCGCCCGCGCGCATCACGGCCGGTAGCCTGCAGGTGGCTGTTGGCACGCGGACTGATCCAGACAGCGGTCCACGCGGGTGGAACCGCCAGCCGTCGACAACGTTCGATCAGCGCCGCATTGACGATGCGACGGCCGCTGGCATCGAAATACTCGAAGCGGCGGCCGTGCTTGCGACGGCTAATTCCCGGATCCTGATCATACGCATAGCGAAGCCCGGCATGATGAGCGTGGCGCGCGCCCGCTTGCGGCGTTTGTGAAACAGTCATCCACGGATTGTGGGTGAACAGATTGGACCTGGGGAGCCGCAGAAGTCCCGCAAGTGGGGCGGCAAGCACTGACAGCGGGCGAGCTTCCGACGTCCCCGTTCCGCGTTACCCTCTTAGCGGTCCTGACGTTCTTTATTCAGATCTTCTCCCGCAAAATTCCCCAGGCTGTTTTGCGCGGCGGGGGCATCGCTGCGATTGGCCTTTTCTCCTTTCTTCCCATCATCGCTGGGGCGATCGCGGTAGTCGGTAATATCATCGCCCGCCTCGTCGCTGCGATCTTTCAGTCGATCCTGACTCTTCGTGAGTTCACTCATTATCTACTCCGGCTTTAGGATTCATCTATGCGCATCGCTTCGACCGCGGACGTCGGCAGGTCTGATTCGTCCACCGGTGGAGACTCGGTTGCGGGATCGGCGAGCGGGGGGTCATCGGGCTTGCGATCTCCTTGTGGTTGTCGCGGAGGGCGTGGTTTGTCATCGGTACTTTTCTTCATGTGGCTTGTCTTCCCTTGATTTGGGTTGGCGCAGCTAAGGCTGCCCCGCTCCTCCGGATGATCCGTAGATCTGGCCGTTGGCGAAGCTGGCCTGGTTATCCGCTAACAGGACATAGATGCCGCCCAGTTCGGCCGGCATGCCGGGGCGTCCGAGCGGCGTCTGACCTCCAAAGTTCATCTGTTTCTGCACCGAAGCGCCTCCACTGATCTGAAGCGCGGTCCAGACAGGTCCCGGCGCAACGCCATTGACCCGAATGCCCCTGGGTCCCAATTGCTTGGCGAGGGACTTTACGAAATTCATCGTGGCCGCTTTCGTCTGCGCGTAATCGTAGAGTTCCGGCGAAGGATCGTACGCCTGCTCGGATGCGGTGGCGATAATGCTGGAACCGGGCTGGAGGTGGGGGAGGGTAGCCTTGATGATCCAGAACGGCGCGTAGATATTGGTCTTCATCGTCCAATCAAATTGCTCGGTAGAAATGTCGAGTACCGAATCGTGGGCCTGCTGGCGCCCGGCATTGCTGACTAGAATGTCGATGCCGCCCAGCGCCTGGACGCTGCGCTCCACTAATTGAGTGCAGAAGTTCTCATCGCGGATGTCGCCAGGAATTCCCACGGCCTTCCTGCCGGCCTGCTGTATCAGCTCCAGAACCTCGTCGGCATCGGGCTGTTCGGCAGCCAGGTAATTGATAGCCACATCGGCGCCTTCGCGTGCAAAGGCAATCGCCGCGGCGCGTCCCATTCCTGAATCGCCACCGGTGATCAGCGCCCGTCGGCCCATCAATCGCCCTGAGCCTTTGTAGCTCGTCTCGCCATGATCGGGCTTCGGATGCATCCGGGAGCACAGTCCAGGCCAGGGCTGGTGTTGCTCGGGGAACGGGGGCTTCGGGTATTTCGCCGTCGGATCCACGTTACTTACTCTCTGGCGGCTTCAGCGGCACCGAGTTTGGATTGGTACGCTGAGTCGATTCCTTATCGAAGCTCGGAGAGCCGGAATTCAGGGCCTGCCCGGGATGCGTTTGCTGGCGGCTGCCAGAATCCCTGGGCCTTCCGGGTGTCACAGATTCGGCGTCGCTATGCGGAACCCCTGTCGCAGCAGGTTTCGTACCGGGTGGGCTCATGTGTCGCTCCTCATCGTTCGGATGAGCGAGGATGTAGCAGTCCTGGTGAGATGCGCAGGTAAGGACATCGCCACGAACTGTAGGAACATTTGTAGATCTGTTTGGACCGCTGGCGCGCTGTCAGACGTCTCGACCGGGATTCCCGGCTATGTCCCACTGTGCCCATCTCGGCGGTGTGCCAGCATTGAGCATAGGGATCGTCTGACTAGAAGGAGAACCCAACTATGCATCCGGATTTAGTGATCGCACTCACCATCGTGTGTGCCGGAGCGTTCTTCGGATTTCTCATCTATTCTCTGCGCAGCAGTCGCGCAAGACGACGGGGTGCGAGTTCGACACGGCAGGGCGAGTAAAGCCAGCGCCATCGCTTCACAATCCAGAAGCGGCTTTTTGGCAACGCGTAACGCCTGTTCTGCTACACTTGGCCGCGGACAGACCAGGGGCCTAGGACAGCCGTATTGACGGCACAAGTCCTTGAAAAAACTGGATTTCTTCGTGAGGAACAGGGTCCCGCTGTTCAGTCCATCTCAGGGCCGTTAGCTCAGCTGGTAGAGCAGGAGACTCTTAATCTCTTGGTCGTAGGTTCGATCCCTACACGGCCCACCATTTCAATGAGTTAATTCAAGGAATGGTTTGCTGGCGTGGATTGGATCAGAACAATAAGCCCCCGTAAGCGCGATCGGATGATTCCCTCGGCCAGGTTCGCGGGCAGTCCCTCTATTTAGCAGGCGGCTGTCATTGTTGTCCGGGTGCTTGTGCCTTCAATTCTCGCATTCGCCTCCAGCTTACCGGCCCGCAAGGCATCGATTTCCTTGGCAGCCATCGTCGGACAACGCAGTCAGCGTCTCGGCTGCAGACGATAGACCAATCATTGCGTTTTCGGTGAGCTGACTCAATGACTGAATCACTCCATTAAATGCGGCGCGCGTGGATCACCGCCGCATTTGCCGCGAGCGTCGCGCGAAGGATATTTGAAGCGACCGGCCTGAAGGCTTCGTTAGATGCTGTCTATTGATGCGCCGTCGATCACAGTGCGCGATTGCACTCGCCATCTCGCCACACGATCCATGTCTGCATCGGGTTGAATCCCGCGTCGAGGATCGCATCGGTGATGCAATGTGCAGGAAGCTGAACCTTGCAGTCTCCAGGCGTTGCCTTGAATTACCCGGTCGCCTTGCCTTTCAACCAAAACGGCTTGGATTGCAAACGCAAATCATTCGGACTAAGTTTGGGCAATAAGAAGCGCAGATTGGAAGGGGATCCAGCCGCTCGATGCGTATCCTGATCATTGAAGATGAGAAAAAGACTGCCGAATTCCTGCGTAAGGGATTGACCGAGTCAGGATTCATCGCGGACGTCGCCGCGGATGGCGAGGACGGCCTGTTCAATGCGATGAGCTTTGATTACGACTTGATCGTGCTCGACGCCATGTTGCCCCGAAAGGACGGCTGGTCGGTACTCGCGGAAATCAGGCAGAAGCATAAATCGACGCCGGTACTGTTTCTCACCGCGCGCGACTCGGTCTCCGATCGGGTCAAAGGCCTCGATCTAGGCGCCGACGATTATCTTGTGAAGCCGTACGCTTTTACCGAGTTGCTGGCACGCATCCGCGCATTGCTCAGGCGCCGCGCAGAGCGGCAAGCGGACATCCTCCAGGTTGCGGATCTACGCGTCGATCTGATGGGGCACAAGGCGTACCGGGGAGGGGTGAGGCTGGATTTGGCGCCCAAGGAATTTGCGTTGCTCTCCTTGCTGGCGCGTCATCAAGGGGAAGTGCTCTGCCGGCGGCGGATCGCGGAGCAGGTGTGGGACATGAACTTCGATTGTGACAGCAACGTGGTTGATGTGGCGGTGCGCAGACTGCGCCGGAAGATCGATGATTCATTCGCCCCAGAGCTGATCCACACGGTCCGCGGCATGGGCTATGTTCTCGAAGCACGCTGACGCCGGCAATTCTGACGTCGACAATCGCTGGGCCATGTCCACATGGCTGACGCTGTACTACACCATCTTCGTCTTTGTCCTGCTCAGCGCGGCGTCGGCGTTTCTGTACTCAGGGCTGGAACGGCGCATGGGCCAGCAAAGCCGTGAATACCTGATTCAGAAGGTGCAGATTCTGGGGGAGATCCTGCAGGACCAGGAGCTTAGTGGTCCAGACATCAAGCAGGAGGTGTGGGAGGAAGCGGAGATCTCGGATCGCTTACAGTCTTCCTTCTTCCTGCGTGTGCTGGATGCAAAAGAGCAGCTAGTCGCTGAGACCCCGGGCATGGCATCCGAGCTGCCGATCGCCGCATTCCCAACGGCGGATTCCACCGAGCCGAAATTGCGTATGCACTCAGTATCTCGGCAGGATTTTCTGCTCGCCTCAGCTGCCATGCCGCTGATATCGAGAGCCTCGTCGCGCCTGTACATCCAGGCCGCGCTAAACGTGAGCCCGGAACAGAGCCTGCTCAGCTCATATCGACGCTATATCGCCGGCGTCCTCGTCTGTGGGCTGCTCATCGCCAGCGCGGTCGGGGCGGTCATCACACGGCATGGGCTGCGACCCATCGCAGATATTACTCGCGCTACCGAGCACATTGGTGTCCAGCACCTGCAGGACAGGATTAGAGCCCGCTCGTGGCCCAAGGAGCTGGTGTCCCTGGCAAGCGCGTTCGACCGCATGCTCGATCGTCTACAGGAGGCCTTTGAACAGCTCTCGCAGTTTTCAGCAGATGTGGCGCACGAGTTTCGCACTCCCATCAATAACCTGACGGGCGAAGCCCAGGTACTGCTCTCGCACGAGCGTACGACCGCCGAGTACACGCGAGTGCTTCATTCCGCGCTGGAAGAGTACACGCGACTTGCACGTATGATCGACAGCATGCTGTTTCTGGCCCAGGCGGAGCAGGGGCCGGCTGTGCTTGCATCGGTCTCACTGGAGGCAAGCGACGAGTTGCAAGCGGTGCGGGATTTCTACCACGCGCTGGCGGAGGAGCAAGGCGTTGAATTGACCTGCCAGGGTGAGACCAGGGTGACGGCAGACCCGATGCTGCTTCGGCGTGCGCTCAGCAATCTGCTGTCGAATGCACTTAAGTACACACCGCGCGGCGGTCGGGTGACGCTGCGGGCGGCCGAGGGCCCGGGCGCCGCCCGGACTCTGAGCGTGATCGATTCCGGCGTCGGGATTGCGTCCGAGCATCTCACCAAACTGGGCGACCGCTTCTACCGTGCCGATCCGTCCCGTAGCACCAGCCCCGGTGGAGCAGGGCTCGGTCTTGCCATCGTGAGATCCATCATGACACTCCACGGCGGCAGCTTGCTCATTGACAGCACGGTGGGCCGGGGGACAACCGCTACCCTGGTTTTCTCGTCCGGCCCATTGCCGGATATCGAATCCGCCCGGCGGCCTTTGTTCTCCTTCTCGCGAGCATGACCAATTTGTCATCTTGAGGTCATGTTCGGGTCAGTGGCGGCTCGCTAGATTACGAAGCATGCGAAAGGGCATTTGTGAGATGCCCAAATTCTGATGCCCTCAGGGCACAGGGCGGATATTGGGGGGAGACTTAATGGCCCGCGATCATCACGAGTCGAGGTCGGAAGTGAGATCGGCTGCTGTGAGGTTATTGCACCTCGGCGCCGTGGCCACGTTTCTCCTCGTCGGATCAGCGTTAATGCTGGTTTCAACGCCAGCGCAGGCGGTGCCGCCTTTCGCCCGGCAGACCGGGTTGGCCTGCGAGGCCTGCCATACCGTACCCCCGGAGCTCACGCCCTTCGGCCGGCGCTTCAAGCTCAATGGTTACACTCTGACGACAAGGCCGCCCTTGGTCTCGGACACCGACGACCACAAGAAGAACACCTTGTGGCTCTCGGACCTGCCGGGGTTAGGCGTTCTATTCCAGGCCACCTACAACCATTACGACCGGACGCCACCCGATAGCGCGGTGGCCGGCGCCAAATCGCAAAGCGAAAACCTCGAATTTCCACAGCAGTTCAGCCTCATTGCCGCCGGGGCCATCACCGACCAGATCGGCGGCTTCCTGCAGATGACCTACGATCAGCCCTCGGGGACTTTCGGCGTCGATAACACAGACCTCAGATATTCCGACCATACTCAAAACAATGATCTTGTCTGGGGTGTGTTGTTCAACAACAATCCGGGCAACCAGGATGTCTGGAACTCGGTCGCCGCCTATCCGACCCTCGACTTCTCGAACCAGTCGCTCTGGAGTGGCGGGGGCGCCGGCGGCGCCGGCCTGACTTCGGCGTTCTTTGAGGGCCTTGGCGGGCTGACGGCCGGCCCCACCGCCTACGTTTGGTACAAGGATTCACTTTACCTCGGCATATCGGAATATCACGCCGCGGTGTCCGGCAGTGGGACCAGCACGCTCGATAGCACCAACCTCGGCGCGGGAGGCGGCGCTCTGCAGGGCTGGGCCCCGTATTGGCGAGCCGCGTACGAGCGCGACTGGGGCTACAACTCGGCTTCGGTGGGCGTCTCGGGCATGTACTCGAGGTTCACGCCGGCCCTCATTGCCGGGCAAACACTCGACCCTGGATTTATCAACCGCTATCTGGACATCAGTTATGACTGGCAGTACCAGTACATCGGTCAGCACAATATTTTTAGCTTCCTGGGCCGCTACACCCACGAAAAGGCAGACCACGATCCTGGACTGGTGCCGACCTATTACAGCAACCGGTCAGATAATTTCGATCAATGGAACGTGACGGGCACGTACTTCTACAACCGTCACTATGGCGCGCTGGTCAACTTCGTCCACGCTTCCGGAACCCCCGATGCCGCCATCCTTGGGGGTAACGGCTCACCGGGCTACCAATACGAGGTTCTGGAGCTCGACTACCTGCCCTGGCTGAACTTCAGGTTCATTCTCCAGTACAACATCTACAACGTCGTCAAGAACAACCAGAACCCGTTCATTCTTCTCAACGCGAGTAATCCCCAGGCGTCGAACAACAACACCTTTGTATTCGGGCTATGGATGGACTTCTAATGAGAAGGCTCACAATAAGCTCACTCCTCGTTGCCGCGATCTGCATGGTGGCCCTGTGCGCTAGTGATGCAATGGCAGCGGACCCCATGGTGCCGCCGCACGATGCAGCGGCGTGGGACGCCAAGGCACTGATCAGTAGGGCGTGCTCTAAGTGCCATGGCTTTACCGGGGTCAGCATCTCGCCGCTCTTTCCAATTCTGGCGGCCCAGCAAGCCAGCTACATCGAGATGGAATTACAGCTATTTCGGTTGCGTGATCGCAGCGATCCCCACGCGCGAGCCTTTATGTGGGGGATAGCCCGAGCGCTTACTGATGATCAAATCCGCGCGCTCGCGCAGTACTTTTCGAGTCAACCAGCCGTGAGCGGCAAGCCGTCGAGCAATTCGGCCTTGGCCCAGAAGGGCAAGTTGATCTACGAAGGCGGGGTGCCCGAGAGGGACATTCTCGCTTGCCTTCCCTGCCACGGCCCGAATGCCCAGGGAATTCACACATTCCCGCGGCTGGCGGGCCAGCATCGAGACTATCTTTCTACACAGTTGCAGCAGTTCCGCAGTAATGGGCGTGAAAGCGAAATCATGCAGCACTTCATCTCGAACATCACCGACGATGAGATAGCCGCTGTGACCGAGTATCTTTCATCCAAGTAGTTTCCAACAGTCAGTCAGCGTACGCGTGAAGGTGCGTGACGGAGGGATCGCGATGAATAACGGAATAAGCGCCGTGCAGTGCGCGCGCCACTCGTTTCGTCTAGCTGCGGGTGTGGCGCTGTTCGGAATCGCCGGGTCATTGGCAGCGCTTCCCTCTGCTGCCTACGAGGCGGTCGCCGTCAACAATGGCGGTACCATCGACGGTGTCGTTACGCTCTCAGGCGCACCGGCCGGGGCGACCATAACGACTACCAAAAATCAAGATTACTGCGGTGCGACCATCACCGACCCCACCTACACCGTCGATTCTGCCGGCGGGCTGGCGAACGTGATCGTCTATCTCAAGGACATCACGAAGGGCAAGCCGGGACCCAGCGAACCGCTGAAGTTGGTCAACGAGCACTGCATGTTCGCGCCGCGGGTGCAGGGAGCGATGGTCGGGGAACAGGTCACAATCTCCTCGGACGACCCGATTCTGCATAACACCCATCCGCAGAACGCCGAAACCAACGCCACGATTTACAACATCGCGCTGCCTTTCAAAGGATTCTCCGTGACCAAGCCGCTGCCGGCCAATCCGGAGCTGATCAAGATCAAGTGCGACGCACATGAGTGGATGCACGCTTGGATAATGGAACTCGACCATCCCTATTACGTGACCACCGGCGCGGACGGTCACTTCACCATCAAGGATGTGCCTCCGGGCAGCTACACCCTGGCGGTCTGGCACGAGGCGGCGGGCGAGAAGTCGGAGCCGGTGGTGGTCGCTGCCGGCAAAACCACGAAGTCGAAAATTACCCTCGCAGCCAAATGAAATACTGGATGAGCGCGCGGATAGCAGCATGCCCGGGAATCGTCAAATAGTTCGCGTCGGCCGCATCGTGAGGGAGTTCATATGCCATTTCGCGTAGCACGTTTGGGGCCGATGCTCGCGGGCCTGCTGTTTGCCGTGGGCGCCGTGGGCGCCGCGGGGGCCGACACCGGAGACGCCCGGGACGGCAAGGTGGTGTACGAACGCTGGTGCGTCACTTGTCACGGGGCCGAAGGCAACGGCCAGGGCGAGGCCGCCAAGTACATGAGCACCAAGCCGCGGGACTATCGTGAGGGTACCTTTAAGTGGCGCACCACGCCGTCTGGGTCGCTGCCGCTCGACTCCGACCTCGAGCACACTCTGCTGAACGGGATCTACGGCACTTATATGCCGACCTGGGGCTTCCTGGGTGAGCGATCGCGGCAGGATGTGATTGCGTATATCAAGACTTTTGCGCCCCGATTTGCGACAGAGAAGCCGCAGGCCCCCATCGTTATCCCGCCCGAGCCGAGTTACAGCGATGACTCAGTCAAACGCGGCGCGGCGATCTACCAGAAGTACAACTGCTCACAATGTCACGGCGCCGGCGGGCGGGGTGATGGGCCCTCCGCGCACGACCTCAAGGATGACTGGGGCAACGACATAGTTCCGTACGACTTGACCAAGGGACATGTGAAGTGCGGCGACACGGCCACTGACATCTATCGAGTGTTCATGACGGGTCTATCAGGCACCCCGATGCCGACGTTCGCGGATTCGATGGATCCCAACGACGCCTGGGATCTCGTGCATTTCATCGAAAGCCTGAGTCCCAAATATGCCAAGAATTTCGCGCGCACGGCGGCCAATGGCACAGCAAGAGCAAACCCCTGAGCGATTAATCCTGCGACCACAGATCGGCAGATTCGTTAAGGACCCGACAGACCAATAATAAGGAGGCTGAGTCATGCCAGAAGCGGGAACGGGAACAACTGAGGCATTGCACGGTCCGTACGCCGGACTCGATCTGGATGCACTGGTCGACTGGCCGGTGGTGCGAGTGTGGCTGTATTGGGGCATGTTCTGGCTGATGATCGCGCCCACGGTCGGCGCCGCCATTGCCGGATTGTTCAATTATCCCGACTATCTCGGATCGAATCTGGCGTTGAGCTTCGGGCGACTTCGGCCGGTGCATGTCAATGGCGTGATCATGGGCGCATTCTCGGGCCTGTTCATTGGCGAATGCTATTACCTGGTACCCCGCCTGTGCGGGGTGCGGGTCGCCTTCAATCGCTACGGGGTGCTGGTCGCCTGGGTTTGGAACTTGTTCCTTGCCGCCGGGCTGTTTTCATTGCCGCTTGGCTACAATCACGGCCTGGAAGCGGGCGAACTGCCTTTGCTCGCGGAAATTCCGATCTTCATCTGCACTGTCATAGCGACGTTGCAGTTCCTGACCACGATCGGACGGCGGCTCGATCCGTCGCTGTACGTATCGTTGTGGTATCTGATTGGGGCCTTCGTGTGGACGTCGCTGAATCTGGTGCTGGGGAGTTTCATCCTGCCGTACCAGATCGCCGGCATCAACAGCGCGGCCTTCCATGGGCTGTACATCCATTACATCGTCGGCTTATGGATCACACCGGCCGGTTACGTACTGATCTACTACTTCCTGCCGCTCAGCGTGCGCAATCCGCTCTACGCCCATAAGCTGTCGCTGGTGGGATTCTGGTCACTTGCGCTGTTTTATCCCTTCGTCGGTATTCACCACTATCTCTACAGCCCGATTGCCGACTGGGCCGAGACGCTGGCAATCATCACCTCCATGCTGCTGATAATTCCGGTCTGGACTGTACTGGTCAATTTCTTCGGCACGGTCAAGGGTCGCTGGCGCGAGTTCGGACCGAACCTGCCGGCGAAATTTCTCATCATGGGCTCGCTCATGTACCTGTTCGGTTGCTTTCAGGGTTCGACCGAGGCGCTGCGCTCGATTCAGCAGCCCACCCATTTCACCGACTTCGTGATCTCGCATTCGCACCTGACGGTGTTCGGGACCTTTGTGATCTGGGCAATCGGTGGGCTGCTCTACCTGTGGCCGCGCATGTGCGGGCGGGAGCTGTGGTCGTTCACGCTCGGCAACTGGTCGTTCTGGCTCATCACCTGCGGCATCAGCACCATGGGTCTGGTGCTGAGCGCCGGCGGCCTGCAGCAGGGATTCCAGTGGATGAACGGCGTGGAGTGGCTGGATACGGTAGTTCAGATGCGCGCCTATTGGCTGGTACGCACACTCGCGGGAATCTCGATGGATATCGGGATGTCCCTGCTGATCGTCAATCTGATGATGACCGCACTGAAACGCTCGGATGACGCGATCGGATTCAGATCTGAAGGCCCCCTGGCTGCAGGCCTGGCCGCGATGCCAGCCGCGGAGCCTGCAAAATGACCGCGCGCTTCGTCGCACTGGTGGCCGGGGTTGGCTTCTTCTTCCTGGCGCTGGTCACACAGGGGGTGCTGCCGTACTTCGAGCCCTCGGCCACCACCAATCACGTGACGGCCGTAATCCGTAATGACATCGGCCAGCTCAAATGGATGGAGACCTCCGCCACCGATTACACGCCGCTCGAGAACATCGGCCGCCGCATCTACCTGCGAGAAGGCTGTTGGTATTGCCATTCCCAGTACGTGCGGCCGGTAACCGGCGAGACACGCCGCTGGGGACCGGTGAGCGAAGCGGGTGAGTACGCCTACGACGTGCCGCATCTGTTTGGCACACGGCGCATTGGTCCGGACTTGACGCGTGAAGGCCTCAAATACAGTGACGAATGGCATCTGGCCCATTTCTACAATCCTCGGATGCTGACCCCCGATTCGGTGATGGACCGCTATTCGGATCTGTTCTATACCCCGCCAATAGCGCAGAAGATCGTCAAGGGCAGTGCATCGGGCAACACGCTCGAGCGCACCGCAGTCACTGAAAAGCTGTTCGACTTCGGCAGTAAGGACCAGGTCAAGCTCACACCCAACCCTGACGGTCTGCTGTTCGTGCCAGTCAGTGCGCAGCGCAAGTACCCTGTGGTCTTCACCCCCAATAACGAGTACGCGGGCAGCACCGTCAAGCTGATCGTGGAGACCGAGGAAGTCCAGGGCCTGATCGCTTATGTGCAAAAGCTGGGCATGAACCGTGGCAAGTGGCGGGATCTGTTCGAGCCACAGGAAATGGAAGGAGCAGGGGTCAGCATGCCGCGCTCGGCGGCATGGATTGAGCATGGCAAGGAGGTCTATGAGCGTCGTTGCGTTGGTTGCCACGGTGTGAAGGGTGACGGCAATGGGCCGGCCGCGACTTTCATGTACAGGCAACGACCGCGCAACTTCACGCAGGGCGTCTTCAAGTTCAGGCTGACCGAGGGCTCGCTGCCGACCGATGGCGATATGCTGCGCACCATCTCGCGAGGGGTGCGCGGCACAGCCATGCCCCCCTGGTACGAGCTGCCGCTGAATGATCGCCTGGCGGTAATCCAGTACATCAAGTATGAGCTGGCAGTGGACCGCACCAACCCGAACAAGCCAATCGGCTTCTTCGACGAGTCTCCGGGCGAGCCACTCTATATTCCGCCGCCACCACCGCCCACGACAGCCATGATCACTCACGGTAAGGAAATCTGGGTCGAGGCAAAGTGCTGGGAATGCCATGGTGAAACGGGCAAAGGCGACGGCCAGAAGGCGGCCGGGCTGACGGATGATCCGGGTTTCGCGATTCGACCCGCCAACCTGACAGGCGGTCAGTTCAAATCCGGCCCGTCGGTGACCGATATCTTCAGAACCATCTCCACGGGGCTCAGCGGAACACCGATGCCCTCTTACCGCGACGCTTTCCCGGATCCGGATCGCTGGGCACTGTCTTATTACATTTTGTCGCTGTCCGCTTTCACCGATCCGATCAATGGGGAACCGTTGAAGATCTCGGTCGCAGATCGTGAGGCACTGAACAATCCTAAGCTGCAAACGCCAGGTCCGGAGCAAGCCTATGGGCTGCTGCCACCATAGCGCGGGCTACCGCGAGGAGCTGACCGATGTCTGAATACGAAGTACTGGGTCCGTATGCGCTGGCGATCCTGATGGGATTGGGCTCCATTTGTATATTCATCTGGGGTGTCATGGGCGGAGCGCTGACGGAGACTGACCAGGCCGCCCTCGACTTCTATCACGCGGAGATTGCCAATGACCGACTCAAGGACCACCGTGACCGACCCTAAGACCGGCGACCATGACACGCACGACCTGCATGAGTATGCCGGTGGCTATATCAAGGCGCGCGAAGGTGTGCTTCCGGTGTGGTTGTTGTTTGTCTATTTTGGCCTGTTTCTCTGGGCCTGCTACTACATCGTGACCTACTGGGGCGGCGTCGGACCGGGCCGCATCGGGTAACGGCATTTCACAAGCGGAGAGCAAACCTTTGGTAGGCATAAAAATCATCTTTGGGGTCGCCATCGTCAACCTGGGGTTCCTGGGATTTGAACTCATCATGAACGTGGTCCGTACCGCTATCGGCTGAAGAGGAACCAAACCATGCTGGCGCAAACCGGATTCTCGCTGGCCAGAGCCAGCACACTGCAGGAAGTCGCGTTCATCGGCTTCTCGATTTTTACGATCGGGTTTTTCATCTGGCTCGCCCGCCTGGCGCGCAGAAAATAGCGGCCCGTCACCCGCCGCGCTGGGCAGTGGGCGGCGTGTCGGGAAACATCGGTCATGACCTACTATGCGCTGCTGTTCATCGCGGGCTTCGCAGGCAGCTTCCATTGCATCGGCATGTGTGGGGGCTTCGCCTGCGGATTGGGGGCTGATCCGCGCGGCGCGGGCGCCACCTCGGTACGCCATGTGCTCTACAACACCGGGCGACTGACGAGCTACTGTTTTCTAGGCGGCCTCGCTGGCGGCCTGGGCCAGGTGATCTGTACTTCCCTCGGCTCCCGCCCTGCGCCGGACGCTTCGATTTTCAATGTCTCGCTCGACACCGCGCAGCGTGCTCTCGCGCTTGTGGCCGGGTTGCTGATGATCCTCATGGCGCTGCGATTTTTCGGCTTGCGGGGCTGGCAGCGCATCAGCAGCGGGTTCGGTGGCTTTATGTGGGTCGGCTCGTTGCGCACCTTGCTCCGCAGGCCCGGGTACGCCGCGCCGCTTGCCTTCGGGGTGCTCAACGGTTTTCTGCCGTGTCCACTCGTCTACGCGATGATCGCGCAGGCTGCGACCACCGGTGATGTGCTGTCGGGGTGTCTGACGATGGCGGTGTTCGGCCTCGGTACCTTTCCGGCGATGCTCGCGATGGGGGGCATCGGCCGGCTGCTCGCGCCGCGATGGCGGCAGCGCGGTGTACGGCTGGCCGGCAGCTTCATCCTGGCGCTGGGGCTGGTGACGCTCGCGCGCGGCGTGCTGCCGATGGCGGCCGAACATGGCTTGCATCACCTCTGGCACAGCGCATGACGGCAGCACCGGGAGCGATATGCCGTCACTGCCTGCTGTCGGTCGGGCGACGCGGCTTCGCCCGTGCAGTGAACGGCGAGGATTGCCAGTTCTGCTGCTACGGCTGCTGCATCGCCTATCAGGTCAAGAGCGGCAGTGGCGATGCATCGGAGGCGGCGTGGTTCCTCATACGACTGGGGGTGGGCAGCTTTTTGTCGATGAACATCATGCTGTTCAGCTTGCTGGTGTACTCGGGGGCATTCAGCGGGGTCGATCGGCACGTGCTGCCGATGATCCATCTGTTGCTATGGGGACTGGCGACACCAGCTGTACTGATTCTTGGTGAGCCGTTCATGCGTGAGACCTGGTCGCAGGCACGACGTGGGCGTTTGACCGCCTCGGCGCTTATCGTCCTTGGCAGCCTCGCTGCCTATGCTTACTCCACATTTGCTTTGTTCCAGCCTGGCGGCCATCTCTATTTCGATACTGCCTCGATGGTGTTGATGCTGTTCACGCTGGGCCGGTATCTGGATGCGGCGGGTCGAGCTCGAGCGTCGCGCGATCTCGCGCCGCTGTTGGCTGCCGAAAGCGAATCGGCGATGGTGGTCGAAGGCACACAAGAGCAACGCCGCCCGGTGAGTGAGGTGCGTGCCGGAATGCTGATCCGGGTCCGTCCCGGTGAGCGGATTCCGGTCGACGGCCTGATCGTGGAGGGTCGCTCGCATACCGATGACTCGGTGATCACCGGTGAGAGCAGACAGATTGCGAAGGCAGTCGGCGCCGCCGTTCTCGCGGGGAGCATCAATCTTGACGGTCCGTTGCTGATCCGTAGCGGCGGCTCGGGGAGCGAGAGCCGATGGGCGCAGATCTGCCGATCAGTCGGCGAAGCATTGCGACACTCGAGCCGCACGCAGCGCATCACCGATCGCGTGGTGGGCGCTTTCGTGCCGATGGTGCTGGCCCTCGCCGGCATCACCCTGGCCTATTGGGCGCAGCACGTGCCGCTGGATCAGGCGATGCTCACTGCTCTCTCGGTGCTGGTAGTGGCCTGTCCATGTGCGGTCGGACTTGCCGCGCCGATGGCGCACTCGCTCGGCATCGGGCAATTGGCCCGTCATGGCTGCCTGGTCCGCAGCCCGGACGCGCTCGAAGCCCTGGCCCGCACGGATCTGATCGCCTTCGACAAGACCGGCACGCTCACGCTGGGTCGTCCGCAGCTCGTCGGTCTTGCGATCGATGGAGCCGGGGAAGAGGAGGCACTGGCTCGACTGGCAGGTCTGGAGCAACACTCCGAGCATAGTCTGGCACGTGCCATCGCGCAGACAATCCATGCCCGCGGGCTGCGCCCGATAGCCACCGAGGATGTCCGAATCGTGCCTGGGCGAGGCATACGCGGCGTTGTCCATGGGGAGCTTGTCGCGGCGGGGAATTCCGCAATGATGCACGAGTTGGGCTGGCAGCTGCCGCCTTCTTTGGCCGAGCAGGCTGCTGTGATGGCGGCCAACGGCCTCTCGGTGGTATTTGTGGGTTGGAGCGAGAACGCTCGCCCGGGGCGCGCCCGCGCTGCGCTCTTTTTCGACGATACGGTGCTGCCCGAGGCCCGAGCGACGATCAAGGCGTTGCGCGGCCTGGGACTGCGGGTGATGTTGCTGACCGGCGATCACGCCGGTGCGGCCGAGCGTGTCGCAGCCGCGGTGGGCGTGTATGACTGGCGTTGCGGGCTGCTGCCGGAGGACAAGCGAGCCGCGCTCGATCAATGCCGAACGCACGGCAGCGCGGTGGCGATGGTCGGCGACGGACTGAATGACGGTCCCGGGCTGGCCTGGGCGGATGTCGGCATCGCCGTCGGCTCGGCCACCGATCTGGCGCGCGAGACCGCCGATCTGGTGCTCCCTCCGAATGGCCTGTGGTTGCTGCCTTGGGTGGTCAGTCGGGCCCGTGCCGTGCGTTCGATCGTCCTCGCCAATCTGGCATGGGCGTTCGGCTACAATCTGGTCGCATTGACTTGCGCTGTGCTCGGTCTGCTGCAGCCGATCCTGGCGGCGGCTGTCATGGCCGGTTCGAGTCTGCTGGTGGTGCTGAATTCGCTGCGTCTGGAGCGCCTTCCGGGGCCGAGTTATCCCGGCGCACCGCAGAGGCTTGCAATTGCACACACCTGGAAAGATAGCTCTCCACGACCCGAGATCCAGACTCGGAGCGCGGACCTGACAAAGAGGGTGAAGATATGAAATGGCATGTGCTGGGGCTTTGCCTTGCGGCTTTTTCCGTGACGATTGGTGCCCAGGAGGCAGATCCGTGTGCTGGATTGGTGGGTGTTGCCCTGGGCCAGTGCCAGGATAATCAGCAGAAGCTGCAACGGCAGCAGCTGACACAACAGCAGCAACAGCTCGCCCTGCAGCAGCAACAGCTGGCGCAACAGCAGCAGCAACTGGCGCAACAGCAACAGCAGTTGATGCGGCAGCAACAGGAGCTGCAACAGCAGTTGCAACAGCAACGGGACGGACAAAACCAACTAAATGCGCAACAACCGCAAAATCAAAAGCAATTAGATGGCATGCAGCATCAAATTGAGAACCTCACCAAGCAATTGGAACGCGAGAAAACGGCAAACCAGCCTGTACAGCGCCAGGACTTCATCAGCTGGAAAACAGACAATCCCTGGTACGGGTCAGACTACGAAAAAACGCGGTTCGCGATGCACTATATCCGGCAGCTTCAACACGAGCAGCCAGATCTCGCTGGTCGGCCATTCCTCGATGCCGTTTCAGCCAAAGTGGGCGATCAATTCGGTACCAGCAGGTAACCGGCGCGGCTGGACTTATCTGAGGAGCGCACGGCCCACCATAGCTCCCAGCAGCGCGCTTTAGGGTCCGCGACTGTAGCCCTTCACGGGCAGATCGCCGCAGCGCGCCTCAACGGAAACCTGCGACAGCCGCCTCGGCAACCTCTACGTCTTGTTTGACGCTACCACCGCTGGCGCCAACAGCGCCGATCACTACGCCGTCCCGCTTGATCGGAATTCCTCCGCCAAAGATCACGACTTTGGAATGGTTGGTCGTATTGATCCCGAAACCCTGCTGGCCGCTTTGCGCCAACTGCGAGAGTTCATCGGTCGACATGTCGAACGCCCGTGCGGTCCATGCCTTATTGATTGCGATATCCACACTTCCAAGCCAGGCGCCATCCATCCGAACATGGGCTACGAGACCTCCGCCGGCGTCAGCCACCGCGATGTTGTAGGGAAGCCCCATTTCAGTTGCCTTGAGTTCACCCGCTGCGATGATTCGTCGTGCGTCGGCAAGATCCAGTGATAGAGCTGGTCGCGTCATTTCAGTCTCCTCGTTTAACTCCACCGGCGCTATAGAAGCACATGCATTGCTGATGCACGATTGAACGATGGTATTGGTCGGAACGTGTTGGCAACGCTTATTCGGCTGCAACCAGGACCGCGCCGATACTAACGTGCAATAGCTATCTGCAGGTACGGGATCAACACTCGCAGCTGCCACCCATGGACGTGATAGGAGACGCTGATGAACGCGACAATGAAGACGACGCCGGCGGTGAAGGCGAAGCAGATACGCCTGAGTAAGACCTCGCCGACCTGTTGGCGGGTCACATTCGATAACCCGCCACTGAATCTAATGGGCCCTGAATTTGTCGTGGAATTCGACCAGATCGTGACGGCCATAGAGACCGATGAGCAGGTCAGGGTTGTGGTCTTTGATAGCGCAGTGGACGGGTTCTTTCTGAACCACAGCGATTTCACGGTCCCGATGGAGGAGCTGACCAGCCTGCCGCAAGGGCCCACGGGGCTCGAAGCATGGCCCGATATCCTTGTCAGGATTACGCATGCGCCTGTGGTGTCAATTGCGAAAATAAGGGGTCGGGCCACAGGGAATGGAAGTGAAATCTCCTTGGCTTGCGACATGACCTTCGCCAGCCGGGAAAAGGCGCTCCTGTCCCAATGGGAAGTGGGCGTGGGCATGGTTGCCGGTGGTGGACCGATGACGCGTCTGCCGCGCCAGATCGGCAGATCGCGCGCGATGGAAGTCCTCATGAGTTCCGACGACATCCGCGCCGACCTGGCGGAAGCCTACGGCTACGTCAATCGGGCGATACCGGACGCGGAACTCGATGCATTTGTCGATGCACTTGCGTCGCGCATCAGCTTATTCGACAAATGGGCAATCGCCAACACAAAGCGCTTGGTAAACGCGGCAAGCTTACCGCCGGACGTGGAGATGGCGGCCGGTTGGGACGCCTGCATGGCCTCCGTCGCACGCCCGGCAACCCAGGCGCGGATCAAGGCTTTTATGGATCTGGGCTTTCACAGGCCGGGCGATGTAGAGAACCGGATTGGTTACTACTTGCCAAAGGTGAACCAGTGAGGTCAAGCCGGCATCTGCTGCACTGCGTGCGGCGCGATGTTCAGCCGTAGGCGAAGCCGGGCTTGCTTTGACCCACTTCGATGATGTAACCATCAGGATCGCGAATGTAGCAGCAGATATCGCCGTACTTGTCCTTTGGTTCGGTGATGAATTCGGCTCCCCGACTTCGCCACAACTCGTAGCAGGCATGAATATCCGCAACGCGGATATTCATGAAGCAGCTGACGGAGTCGGGGTTAGCGGGGACGCTAAGCGTCACTGATGGCTTGTCGGGTGTCGGACCGCCTCCGACGTTGACAATGAGCCAGGTATTGGCGATCTGTATGTACCCCGGTGCACCGCTGCCGTCGCCTCCGCTCAGGATGCGACCTTGGAAGACCTTTTCGTAAAATCGAGCCGATCGTTCGATGTTGGCAACCGTGAGGAAGTAGGCGACAGTAAAACCATCCTGCGGTGGCATCTGATAACTTTTTTGCTCGACCTGTACTGCGTTCATGGACGACTCCGCTTCGGACATGGTATCTCCCTGGTGTGCTCTGACCCATCGCGGGTCAGAGCGCCGCTGTTCGATGCGCCAGCCGCATGGCACGTATCAAGGCTTCGCTGCTTGCTTCGAGGTCGTCGATATCGACGATCACGAATGAGGCTCCAATGCCCGGCGCGCTCGGTGCTATCGTGACGGCGACGGCGTTATCAGGGCAGATATCCATGCAACTGGTCAATACGATACGCACATCACCCTTGCTGAATTCGCGCTTTACCTGCCGCTTCAAGCGCGAGGCCAGCCGGTGACTCACATTCTTGCCGGATCCGCCCGCGCGCTTGCCGCACTTCTCGCAAATGGACACCATCGCGTATGCGGCCGGCGATACGACGGGGTGTACCAGTCGCTTGGATTTTGGACTCACTGTCTAGAGTATCCCGCAAACAGGCTTGCTGTCCGTAGCGTCCTTTGGGCCAATGCTGAGTCGGACATGACGGACGGCGCCGAGTGAACAGACTTCTCATCGTTTACCACTCAGTCACCGGCGGAGCACGGCAGATGGCAGAGGCGGCGGGCGCCGGGGCGGCCCAGGAACCCGAGATCGCCGTAAAGCTGGAAACAGCGGCAAAGGCCACGCCAGATGCGTTGCTAGAGGCGCAAGGCTATCTGTTTGCCTGTCCCGAGAACCTGGGTGCCATGTCCGGCGTCATGAAGGATTTCTTCGATCGTAGCTATTACCCGGTGCTCGAGCTGATCCAGGGTCGGCACTATGGCACCCTGATCTGTGCGGGCAGCGATGGCAGTAACGCCGCGCGGCAAATCGAACGGATTGCGACCGGCTGGCGACTCAACGCCATCGCCCCTCCACTGATTGTCTGCACGCATGCGCAGACCCCCGAGGCGATACTGCGTCCCAAGCAGATTCCAGCGGCAGACCTGGTACGTTGCGGCGAGCTTGGCGCCACGCTCGCCGCTGGTCTGGCATTCGGCATTTTCTAATCTGTACCGTTCTGTCCGGCGTCGATCTGCGTCTGCCACAGGCCAGGCGCGTGGTCTACGATTTCGGCATGAGAATTGCCAAGCCCATCCTGCTCGTGTCCACCCCAGTCGGGGTCATTGGTGGCCTCGTGGAAGCGTATCGCATGGCCGGCGGGCTCGTCTTCATCATGTTTGCCATGGTGTGCGTCATCGGCGCAGCCATCGCCTCCGTTGTCAGCGTAGCGCGTCGTGAACAGGCTGCACTGCGCTCCAGTCGCAAACCGCAAGCAGTCGGCGAGGTGCCGTGATGCTCTTCAAGCTAGTCGTGCTGCTGCTGCTCGGCTGCATTATCGCCAGCCTGGCCAAGGCAATGTTTCATATGAGCTCCGGACCGGATCAGTCCGGCCAGACGGTGCGCGCGCTGACCTGGCGCATCAGCCTGTCGTTGGCATTGTTCGGGTTGCTGATGCTCGGCGCCCGCCTGCATCTGATCGTGCCGCACGGCGGACCCTGATCTCTTTATGATGCGGCAGCATGCAAGAGCTGCCGATGAGACTGTACGAAAGGCTCGCGAAGGACCTCGAGGCGCTGATCCGCGACGGCAGCCTGAGCGCCGGGGCGCGTGCCCCGTCCATTCGACAACTCTGCCGTGAACGTGCCGCCAGCCCGGCCAGCGTCGTGCGTGCCTACGAGCTGCTCGAAGCGCGCGGGCTGATCGAGTCGCGGGCGCGGTCGGGATTCTTCGTGGCGCGAATTCTTCCGCGGGCCCTGGTTACGGCCGGACCGGTCAGCCGCCCAAACCGGCCCTCACGCGTCGATGTCAGCGACCTGGTATTCGAGATCCTGCAGACGGCGCGCTCCCGCGACACCTTGCCGCTCGGCTCGGCATTTCCCAGTCCTGAACTGTTCCCGCTGCGCCAGCTCGGGCGACATCTCGCCGCGGTGGGCCGGCAGTTCGATCCCTGGAGCACGGTTGAAGATCTGCCACCGGGCAATCTGCCGCTGCGCGCACAGCTTGCGCAGCGCTATCGACTGATGGGGGCGGAGGTCTCGCCCGAGGAGATAGTCATCACCGCGGGGGCGCTTGAAGCGCTGAACCTGGCCTTGCAGGTGGTAACGGGGCCTGACGACGTGGTGGCGATCGAATCGCCGAGCTTCTACGGCTGCCTGCAGGCCATCGAGAATGCGGGGCGACGCGCGGTGGAGATTCCCACCAGCCCGCAGCACGGCGTTGACCTGCGGGCTCTCGAGCGGACGCTGGAGCGCGTGTCCGTCAAGGCCTGCTGGTTCATGACGACCTTTCAGAACCCTCTGGGCGCGACCATGCCGGCCGCACAGAAGGAGCAGCTGGTGCGTATGCTCGGTGCGCGTGGCATTCCACTGATCGAAGACAATGTGTACGCCGAGCTTTTTTTCTCGCGCCAGCGGCCGCGCATCACCAAGGTTTGGGACCGACAGGGACTGGTGCTCGACTGCGGTTCCTTTGCCAAGAGTCTGGCGCCGGGCTACCGGCTCGGCTGGGTCGCGGCCGGGCGCTTCGCGACGGACCTGTGGAAGCGCAAGATCACTACCTCGATCGCGACCAGCATGCCGATCCAGGCGGCGATCTCACGGTATCTGGCCACCGGCGTCTACGACCGGCATCTGCGGCGGCTGCGCCGTGCGCTGGCTACGCAACAGGCGCTGCTGGTGGCAGCGCTGCAGCGTCATTTCCCGGCCGGGTCAAAGTGGGTCCGCCCCGCGGGCGGTTACCAGTTGTGGGTGGAATTGCCCAAGGGTGTGGATGCATTGGCCCTGCATGCGCGGGCGCTGGAATTCGGTATCAGCCTTGCGCCCGGTCCAATGTTCTCCCCGCAGCGTCGATTCCCGCACGCCATCCGTCTCAACTATGGCCATCCCTGGAATGCCAGGACGGAACGTGCCGTTGCAACGCTTGGCAAACTGATATCCGGCGCACTGTAAGCCCTGTATTGCGGAATCCTGACGCGGGTGCGGATGATGATTGCCAGGTCAGGCTAGGTTACGGCATTGCGCCGCAGGCGCTGTGTGCCGTCGAGTCCCAGGAGTACCTCCCCCAGGATCGTCACCGCATCCCAGACATCGACGTAACGCATATATAGGGGCGTGAAGGCAAACCGAATGATGTCAGGAGCGCGGAAGTCGCCAATGACTCCTCGTGCGATCAGCGCTTGCATGAGCTCGTAGCCGCGCGGATGCGAGAATGCCAGATGGCTGCCGCGGCAGGCAGCCTCGCGCGGCGAGGCAAGTGTCAGATCGGAGCCGCGGTGCGCTTCGACACGGGCAATGAAAAGCTCGCTGAGTTCCTTGGACTTGCGCCGCACGTCCCGTAAATCGATGTCGTCCCAGACCGCGAGTGCCCCCTCCAGAGCCGCGAATGCGATCATCGACGGCGTGCCG
Organism: uncultured Gammaproteobacteria bacterium; assembly: GCA_963819195.1. GTDB lineage: Bacteria > Pseudomonadota > Gammaproteobacteria > Steroidobacterales > Steroidobacteraceae > FEN-1191. The sequence goes on along the minus strand of CAWFVL010000003.1, from coordinate 170,230 downwards.
GAGCGATAGCGCGCCATGCCGGGCGCCGGTTCATAATCATCGCTGAACTCGAAGGGTGCTGAGTGACCCATCCAGGCGGCAAGGCCCGGTCGAACCTCGTCCTGCAGATCGCGCCGTACGTAGAGGAAGGCAGGGGACCCGGGGCCGCCGTTGAGATATTTGTAGGTGCAGCCGATCGCGAAGTCCGCCTGCGCTGCCTGCAGGTCAAGCTGCAGCGCGCCGACGCTATGCGACAGATCCCACACTATCCGGGCACCGGCGGCGTGCGCCCGCTGCGTGATGGCCGGCAGGTCGAAGAGCTCGGCGGTCTTGTAGTGGACGTGGGTCAGCACCACCAGGAAAGTGGACTCGTCGATGCAGTCGATGACCTCGGCGCGTGGCACGGCGATGATCTCGATGGCAGCGCCCGAAAGCGCGGCCAGTCCCTGCAGCACATAGATATCGCTGGGAAAGTTGCCCGATTCGGTGACGATGCGGTGACGGGTGCCGCGATTCATCATCGCGGCGGATGCGAGCTTGAACAGATTGACCGAGGTCGAGTCGGCGACCAGGACCTCATCCGCAGCGGCGCCGATCAACGGAGCAATCCTGGCTCCCAGGCGCTGCGGTAGCTCGAACCAGCCGTGCAGGTTCCAGCTTCGTATGAGGTCATGGCCCCATTCGTCCTCAATCATCGCACGCGCGCGTGCCGCCGAGTCGTGCGTCAACGCACCGAGTGAATTGCCATCCATGTAGATGAGGCCGGGCTTGAGTCGGAACCGCGCCCGGACCCGCGCCAGTGGATCGCTCAGGTCCCGGGATTCGCAGGTCTCGCGGCTTGCGGGCACAGTCATGAGGCAGCCGATGACGCGCCGCGGCTGCGCCATCGATAAATGAGGGCCAGGAGCGCCAGGTAGGGCAGGCCGAAGACCAGCGTCAGCCGGAACGGTTCGGTAAAGGCCGTCGTGACCAGCAAGGCTGCCATGGTCACAGCGCCGAGCAGCGTGGTCAGCGGAAAGCCCCACATGCGAAAGCGCGCGGGCGCACTGTCAGCTTTCTGGCGAGCGCGCCTGAAGTAGTAGTGCGTCACGAAGATCATCATCCACGTGAACATGGCGCCGAACACCGAGACGCCCACCATCATCAGAAACGCCCGATTGGGCGAGACGATACTGAGCACAGTCGCCAGCGCGATGCCCGAGGTCGATACCAGCAGCGCATTGAACGGAATGCCGCGCGTGGTCAGCTTGCCCAGCGCGCGCGGGGCATCCCCGGCGCGCGAGAGGCTGAACATCATGCGGGTGGTGATGTAGAGCTGGCTGTTCATGGCCGAGAGCGCGGCGATCAGAATGACGAAGTTCATGACGGCGCCGGCGGCGGGGAGGTGCAGCGTCTCCATGACGGCTACAAAGGGACTCCTGGAGGAGCCCGCCTGCGTCCATGGCAGCACCGCCAGCATCAGTGCCAGCGTCAGCAAGTAGAACAGCACCAGCCGCACGACGGTCGACAGGAACGCGCGCGTCACGGCCACTTCCGGTTGCGCCGCCTCACCCGCGGCCACCGCGATCATCTCAATGCTGAGATAGCTGAACACGGCCATGATGACGGCGACCCACATGCCGCCAATGCCGTGCGGCAGAAAGCCGCCGTGCGAGATGTAGTTGTGCACGCCCATGGTGCCCGTGGCATCGTTGGCGATCACGTACGCTGCCAGCAGAATGAAGGCGACGATGGCTGTGATCTTGATCAGCGAGAACCAGTACTCCACCGTGCCGAAGGTGCTGACACGGAAGGCGTTCACCATGATCAGCAGCGCCGAAAAGCCGAGGATCCAGATCCATCCGGGCGCCGCGGGAAACCAGAACTTCATATACAGCGCCACGGCCGTCACTTCGGTGCCCACCGCCAGCACAATGCAGGTCCAGTAGGCATAGCGGACCATGAAGCCGGCCAGCGGGCCGATGTAGTGTTCCGCGTAGGCGCCGAAGGATCCGGTGGTCGGATGCACCACGGTCATTTCCGCGAGGCAGCCCATCAGCAGCAGCGCGATCAGCGCGCCGATCGCATAGCTGAGGAGTACCGCAGGTCCGGCCGTGCCGATCGCAAAGCCGCTGCCGAGGAACAATCCGGTGCCGATCGCGCCGCCGATGGCAATCATCGACAGCTTGCGCGCGCTCAAGGTTCGCTGCAGGCCGCTTTCGCGCTGGATGATGGCGGCAAATCCGCCGTCGGTGCGGGTCGCATCGTGCATGTTGTTATTGCTCTGACGTGTGACCATGCAATTCTAGCCTTATCCGGTAGACTGCGCTGACATGGACAGCCACCGGCAGAATCCCGGCTTCGGCCTCTTGTGTGATGCAGTCGCCTACCGGCGGCTGGTCGTCGTTACCGGCAGCGGCGTGTCCGTGGGACTTGCGCAGCAGGGATCCGACCCGAAGTCGCTGCCAACCTGGCATTCGGTGCTGACCCAGCTTCGCTCGCGCTTCGCCGCACGCCTGGGACCGGTGGCCGCCGATGTGGATCTGCTGCTGAGCGCGCAGTCGCGCGCGGCGGATTATCTGATCGAGGCGGCGACTCTGATCCGGGAGGCCGTGGGCGTGGGCGAGTATCGGGATGCCATCGTGCGGTTGACCACGGCGCCCGAGGATGCGAGATCGCCGCTGCATGATCTTATCGAGGATCTCGAGCCCGCGGGAATCATTACGTTCAATTACGACCTCGGACACGAAAACGCCTATCGTGCCCGGCGGCGCGACCGTCATCGAATGCATCGCGCCATCTATTCGGATGAGCGCAAGCTGCGCGCGGTGCTGGCCGATGATTTCCAGTCGCGCTTTCTGCTCAAGGCGCACGGCTGCATTTCCCGTCCCAAGACCATCGTGCTCGACCGTTCCTCGTACCGCGATGTAATGGCCCGTCAGCTGGGCTATCGCGCCTTTGCGCACCATGTGCTGGCGCGCTTCAGCGCCCTCATCGTGGGATTCGGGCTCAGCGACCCCGACTTCGAGGACCTGCTGCAGAGTTTTGAAACCAACTTTGGCGGCGGCGTCGGCGAGCATGTCTATATCTGGAAGCGCGGCCAGCGCCAGGACGAGGAAGCACGTGCGCTGGTGCTGCGGCGCCGCTATGGCCTGGTCTGCATTTTCGTCGACAGCTTTGACGATGTGCGCACGGTGATCTCCGATGCCCGCACCCACATGGGCAAGCAGCTGCGACATACCATCGCGATGACGCTCAAGCGCAGCATGGACGTGGAGGAATTTCGGCAGTTACGGCGCAAAGCGCATATCGATCTGGGCCGCTTGAGCCCTGCGGGCGCCAGCGTGGCCGCAACGGCACTCATGGCCGCCGTGACCGATGACAGCAATCCCCTGCTGATGCGCGCCGAGGCCGCCTATTCACTCGGCAAAATAAGGCCTACGCCCGCCGGCGTTGCCGACTTCCTGCTCGATGCGATCAGCGTCAAGAACGCTCCCGCAATCGTCACCTCGACGCTGGCCGCACTGCTGCAGCTCGATCCGCCCGTGGACGATCAACTCATCGCCTGGACCAGCAGGGCCGCCGCGCTGGATGCGGTGTGCCGGGAAGTGGATCGCCAGTCGGAAGGGCAGCTCGGAACGCGCCAGGCGCCGAGAGCGCGCAAGTATCTGGAGGCGCTCATTGCGCGCTGGCGCGCGACGAGTTCCTGATCGTTGCCGCCTGGGCGCTGCGACGCATCGCCTGTGGCGGCTGCCCAAAAGCCCGCAGGAAGGCACGCCGCATGCGCTCGCGATCGGCAAATCCGGTCTCATTGGCGACCACCTCCACCGGCAGGCTGCTTTGTTCGAGCATCAGCCGCGCTGCCTCGACACGCAGCTGCTCCACTGCCTTGGCAGGGGACTGCCCGGTTTCCGCGCGGAAGGCACGACTGAACTGCCGGGGACTCAGGTGCGCCGCTGCGGCGAGCTGCTCAACCGAAAGTCCGGCATTGAGATGTGCTCGTGCATAGGCCAGCGCATCCTGTATGCGATCGGTCTTGGCATCGAGTTCGAGCAGCACGGAGTGCTGCGACTGTCCACCGGCCCGTCGATGGTAGACAACGAGTTTTCTGGCGATGATGCGTGCGGACTCCGCGCCCAGATCGCCTTCGACCAATCCCAGCGCGAGGTCAATGCCGGCACTCATGCCGGCCGAAGTCCACACCGGCCCGTCAATCACGAAAATGCGGTCGGCATCCAGTTCGACCTGCGGAAATTGCGCCTTGAAGTCGCGCGCGTAGGCCCAGTGCGTGGTGGCCCGCCGGCCATTGAGAATTCCGGCCGCCGCGAGTGCAAAGGCGCCGGTGCAGACGGAGGCGACGCGGCGCGAAGTCTTGAGTGATCGTCGCAGGAATTTCCTCAATGCCGGTGTCCCCGCCGCCGGCTCGATCGATCCGCCGACAATGACCGTATCGAACCGGCGCGAGCCGAAGGCCTCGGTTTCCACGGTGGTGCCGAGGGAACTGCGGACCCGGCCGCCGCGCTCCGACAGCAGCCTGACATCGTAGTGGGGTCCGGCCGGCAGCAAATTTGCCAGCTCGAACACCGACAGGGCGCCGAAGGCCATGACCTGAAAGCCGGGTTCGAGGATGTAGCCGATTCGAAGCATGTTCAGGCGTCCGTCTCAAAAGGTGGCATAAGCCCTATTATGCCACCTGGCCGACGCATGAGCTGATGCGCTGCGCGCTACTGGCCGGTGACCAGCACCATCCGGAACCGCGCCTCGTTGGCAAGCATGCGCCGGTACGCCTGTTCTGCCTGCGCCAGCGGCAGCGTCTCGATCATCGCCCGTACGCCGAGTAGTGCGCTGAACCCCAGGGTGTCTTCGCTGTCCATCGAGGATCCGGTCAGGGTGCCGGTGACGGTTCGCTCGCCAAAAATAAGCGATGAGCCACTGATCGCGATGGGCTCCTCGCCGCCCACACCGGCGACGATCAGTTCGCCCCCGGGAGCGAGCCCTGCGATCAGGCCCGATTGGGATTTGCTATTGGCCGCGGTCGCGAGGATGACGCGCGCGCCGCCGAGTTTCTGCAGTTCCGCGCCGGCGTCCTGTGAGGTGGTATCGATGTAGAAGTGCGCACCCAGCCGTTTCGCCAGCTCGGCCTTGTCGGCACCTCGCGCCAATGCGGCCACGCGGAAGCCCATGCGATTCGCAAACTGGATGGCAAGATGGCCCAGTCCGCCGACGCCCTGGATCGCCACCAGTTCCCCCGGCCGGCCCTTCGATCGTCGCAGCGCTTTAAAGGTTGTCAACCCCGCGCAGAGCAGCGGTGCGGCATCGGCCGACTGCAGTCCGTCCGGGATCAATGCGAGCCCGCTCGCCCTGGCGATCATGACTTCCGCATAACCGCCGTCGGAATGGCCGCCGGAAAGCGGCTGCCGCTGGCAGTGCACGAACTCCCCGCGCCGGCAGGGCGGGCAGGTCCCGCAATGTCCGCCGAGAAAGCCCACGCCAACGCGCTGACCGAGCTGCCAGCCTTCGACGCCGGCTCCGAGAAGATCGATGCGGCCGATGACTTCGTGACCCGGGACACGCGGATAAGTCAGCCCCGGGATCCCCCCTTCAATTGTGAAGGCGTCGGTGTGGCAGACGCCGCAGGCCTCGACGCGAATGCGCACGTGTCCTGCCGGAGGCGTTGTCAGGGGCAGTTCTACCAATTGAAGTTTGCCGCCGCCAAGCGCCTGTACGGCGCGATAGGTACTGCTCATGAGAGATGTTCCTGGATGCATTGAAGCGATGGGGCATCCTAGTCGCGGCAGGCATTGTCTCAAATGACATAGATGCCTCCTTTCAGGACAGAGAGCCGGGAAGATTAATGCCGCCTGACGGCCGCATTAGAAGCGCATGAATGCTGCATTAGAACGCGGGGTCGACCGCGCCAGCGGCCCCGGCGGGATTTTCTACTTGTACGGCCACGTGAGCACTGGGCTGCAGCGTGATGAGGCCGAAGCCGTCGCCAGGCAGGTCCCAGAGGTCAGGCAGGTCGTCGATTCCTTGCGGACGACCAACACCGGGGGCTGATGTCGGTCAGGAAACAGCCGCAGATTCGCCGCTGCCGACCACGTTCGGTAGCGGCCGTGGCTGGGACGCCGAATCGGAATGGCTGGAGGATAGCTTCCGGAGCATCGGCAGCATCGCCAGCGCAATGAGCGTGCAGCCGATGCCGGCGAAGCCGAGCTTGTTGAAGAGGCTGGTGTAGATGTTGAGCGATTCGATCGGATCGGTCAGGTTCTCCGGGATGTGGGCGTAGTTGGCCACGACGCTGCCCAGGTACTGCGAGATGCCGATGACCACGAAGTAGGTGCCCATCATGAAGCCGCCCATGCGCGCGGGCACATAACGCGCGATCATTGCCAGGCCCAGCCCGCCGACCAGTAGCTCGCCCAGCGAGTACAGCCCATAGCCCCACACCATGATCCACGACGACACCTTGCCGTCGATGGCCCAGCGCGCGCCCACGCCATAGATGAAGAAGCCGATGGCGCATGACCCGAAGCCCCAGGCAAACTTTGCGGCGATGCTCGGGTCTTTACCGCTTCGGCCCAGCGTGTTGTAGACGAATACCAGCACCGGGCTGAGCAGCACGATCCAGATCGAATTGAGGTTCTGGTACTGCTCGGGAATCCACTTGAACAGATGCCAGCCGAAGATGCTGAAGTTCAGATCGACGTTGTTCTGCGCGAACAGGTTCAGCGAGGTCGACATCTGCTGGTAGAAAATGAAGAAGAAAATGGTCTGTCCCACCAGCAGCAGCGCAGCGATCAATCCGGCGCGCTCATGTCGATGACTGATCCGGATCAGGTGCAGGAAAATGCCCAGGATGATGATGCCCGTGCCATAGACGCACACCCGCGCGATCTCCCGATGCTGCAACAGGAAAGCGGCCAGCACCACCACCAGCGCCGCGCCAAGCGCCACGCCCAGCGCGCGCCGCCATTGGATCGGTGCTTCATCGGGCGGCGAGCCGATATGGCGCAGCGCCCGCCCCATGAACGCGTAGTTGATGAGCCCCACGCACAAGCCGATGGCGCAGGCGCCAAACGCCGTGTGCCATCCGGCCGAGTCCCCGTAACGCGCGCCGACGTAATTGCGAATCCAGGGAGTCAGCGTCATCGAGATCATCGAGCCGATGTTGACCGCCATGTAGTACATCGTGAAGGCGCTGTCGATGCGGGTGTCGTCGCCCTCGTAAATCTTACGCACCAGATTGCCGGTGTTGGGCTTGAAAAAGCCATTGCCAACGATGATGACGCCGAGTGCGAAGTAGAGAAAATATTCGCTGTTCGTGGGATACCACAGCAGCGCATAGCCGACCATCAGCACCACCGCGCCTATTCTCATCGTGCGCCGGGCACCGAGCAGCTTGTCGCCTATCCAGCCCCCGATGGCCGGCGTCGCATAGATCAGGGCGGCTGCGGCACCCCAGACCAGGTTGGCGCGTGTGTCTACGAACCCGAGCTTCTTCATCATGTAGGTGACCATCAGCACCTGCATGCCGTAAAAGCCGAAGCGTTCCCACATTTCGATCAGGAATACGGTGCTGAAGGCACGGGTCTGCTCGGCTGGGGTCATTGCAGCGCTTCCTTGAGCAGCTGGGTGTACTGCTCGAATTGTTCGTAGGTGTTGTAGAGCTGCGCCGACAGTCGCAACAGCGGTGTCGGGTAGGGATGGAACCAGGCCTCGATGTTGCGCAGCCTGAACCAGGCGTGCAGTCCATCGCAGTCGAGCGAAGCGCCCGGCGAGTTGGCGGCCGCGCGCGGCAACGGCAGCGAGAACATCGATCCGATCATGGCATCAGGGCAGGGTGCCTCGATCCCAAACGTCTCCAGCAGCAACGCGCGCGCACGCAACGCCAGCGCGCGATTGCGCGCCATCAGCTCCGGCCAGCCGCCCGGCAGCAGGCTGCCCATGTAGCGGATGGATTCCGGCACGCAGAGCCACGCGGTCGGATCGAAGGTGCCGGTCCAGTCGAACTCGGCGTGGAAGCCGCCGGTGTAGCCATGACTGATGACGTTCGGGTGCAGTCCCGCCTGCCGGTCGCGCCGTGCGTAGAGGAATGCCGCGCCCTTGGGAGCGCACATCCACTTGTGTGCGTTGCCGGTGTAATAGGCCGCCCCGAGCGTCGACAGATCGATGGGGACCATGCCGGGTGCGTGCGCGCCGTCAACCAGGGCATCCACACCTCGCGCGCGCAGTTCGCTCACCAGCCGCGTCAATGGCAGCACCAGTGCTGTCGGGCTGGTGACGTGATCGATGAGAGCCAGTCGCGTCCGCGGGGTCACCTTATCAAGTACAGTCGCGACCAGGTCGGTGTTGGCTGGGCACGGAAACGGGAACTCTGCGATCACGATGCGCGCTTTGGAGCTTTGCGCCACGAAATCGATGGTCTTGCGGCAGGCCGCATAGGTATGCGTGGTGACCAGCAGTTCGTCGCCAGCGCCGAAGGACAGCGATCGCAGTACGGCATTGACGGCGGCAGTGGCGTTGGTCACGAACACCAGCTCTGCCGGGTCTGCGCCCACGAAGGCAGCGAAGGCCTCGCGCGCGGTGTTGAGCCGACCGGGAAAGTGGGTGGACAGAAAATCGACGGGCTCGCGCTCCATCTCCTGGCGCAGCGTTGTCTGCAGCTCGAGTACCTTGCGCGGACAGGCACCGAATGAGCCGTGGTTCAGATAGCTGACCGATGGATCGAGGCCCCAGAGCGAGGCGAAGTTCAAAGCCGTGTTCTCACGTTATGGCTAATGAGCTCTTTAGCTCGTGGTGGCTACTGTAAGCGTGCGGCTGTCGCGCATCAATCTCTCAGGCGGTTACCAGCACCGCGCGAAAGTCGTTCACATTGGTGAAGGTGGGACCCGTGATCACGGAGTCACCCAGTGCCTTGAAGAAGCCATGGCCGTCGTTGCGCTCAAGACTGGCGCGCGGATTGATGCCCTGCGCGCGCGCGCGTTGCAGGCTGTCGGGCGCCAGGTAAGCTCCGGCAATGTCTTCCGCGCCATCGACGCCATCGGTATCGCCGGCGATGGCATGCACGCGCGGATGCCCATTGAGCGCAACGCCCAGCGCGAGCAGGAACTCGACGTTGCGGCCGCCACTGCCATCGCCGCGTACCGTAACCGTGGTTTCGCCGCCTGACAGCAACACACACGGCGCGACCACCGGCTGGTTGCGCGCTGCGATCTGCTGCGCGATCCCTGCGAACACCTTGCCCACTTCGCGCGCTTCCCCCTCCAGGCGATCGCTCAGGATGATGGGCTCCACGCCTTGGGCGCGCGCTGCGTCGGCTGCGGCTTCGAGCGCCATCTGCGGTGTTGCAATCAACCGCGTCTCGATGCCGCGCAGCCGCGGATCCTGGGGTTTCACCGATTCGCCGCGACCGCTCGTGAGCGCGTCGCGGACCTGCGGCCCAAGCTCTATGTGATAGCGCTCGAGAATAGCCAGCGCGTCGGCGCAGGTGGTGGGATCGCCAACCGTCGGACCGGAGCCGATATCGGTGGGGTCGTCCCCGGGAACGTCCGATATCAGCAGCGTCACCACTTTTGCGGGTGCGCTGGCCGCGGCGAGCCGTCCGCCCTTGATGGCGGAGAGATGGCGCCGCACGCAGTTCATCTCGCCGATCGCGGCGCCGGAGGTCAGCAGGGCGCGGTTCAGAGCCTGCTTGTCCTTGAGCGTCAATCCCTGCATCGGCAGCGTCAGCAAGGCGGAGGCGCCGCCGGACATCACTGCCAGCACCAGATCGTCCTCGGTCAGCCCGCGCACGCTCTGCAGGATTCGCTGCGCGGCCTTGAGGCTGGTTTCATCGGGTACCGGGTGCGCGCCTTCGATGATCTCGATGCGCTGGCAGGGCACCGAATAGCCTGCGCGCGTGACTACCAGTCCCGAGAGCGTGCCCGGCCAGTTGTCCTCAACGGCACGGGCCATGGCGGCGGAAGCCTTGCCGGCCCCGACCACGATGACCCGGCCGCGCGGCGGCGGCGGCAGATAGGCGCGGATATGGTGCGCCGGCTGCGCCGAATCGATCGCGGCATCGAACAGTCGTCGCAGCAAACGGCGCGGATCGAGCGCGGCGCTCATGTGGCCGGTGCCGCAATCGCAGGCGGCACGCCAAGCGTGTTGGAAAGCGTACCCAGGCCGTCGATCGTGACCTCGACCGTCGAGCCTTCGGGTATGGAACCCACTCCCAGCGAGGTGCCGCAGGCGATGACATCCCCAGGCAGCAGCGACATGTCGTGCGAAAGCCGGCTGACGATTTCAGCTGGCGGCAGGATCATGTCCGAGAGCGGGTAGCGTTGCCGCTCGATGCCGTCGAGCAGCGTCACGACGCTGGCAGAGTGCCAGTCGAGTTCGGTGGCGATGAACGGGCCGATCGCGCCGAAGGTGTCGTATCCCTTGGAGCGGCACCACTGCACGAACTCCGGGTAGTCATTCATGACGCCGATCGCGGTCACGTCATTGATACAGGTGAATCCAAAGATGTGGCGTGCCGCATCCTCCACCGGAACGTTGTGGCAGCGGCGACCGATGACGATGCCCAGTTCGCCCTCGAATACGATCTTGCCCGTATAGCCCAGCGGTCGTTCGATCGCATGGCGGTGGCCGATCACGCATGAGCTTGGCTTGATCAGGTACAGCGGATGCGCCGGTGCCGGCTTGCCAAGCTTGGCTGCCAGCGCGTGGAAATTATTCCACAGCGCGACGATCTTGCTGGGGGCGCAGGGTGCAAGCAGCGACACGCTGCCCAGTGCCAGTCTGAATCCGGTGGGCTGCTGGGTACCGAACTGATCGCCTGAATATTCCGCGACGGTCTCACCCTCGAGCACCCCGAAGCCGACGCTGCCTGCCGCGGATCGGAACCGGACCCAGCGTGCCATCTATCCTCAGGAGGTCGTGACGAGGTTCTGCGGTTTGCCGGCGGCCCAGGCGTCAACATTGTCCATGAGCTGATCGGCCAGGAACTGCATGGCGCCGTGCGAAGCCCAGGCAACATGCGGTGTGAGGATGAAATTGGGCCGTCGCACTTCCAGCAAGGGATGGCCGCCAGTGGGCGGCTCGACGGTCAGCACATCGAAGCCGGCGCCGCCGATCCAGCCTTCATCGAGCGCGCGGATCAGGGCGGCTTCATCGACCAGTCCGCCCCGCGCGGTGTTGATCAGCAGTGCGGTCGGCTTCATCGAGCGCAGTTGCGCGGCACCGATCAGATTGCGCGTGGCCGGCATCAGCGGCAGGTGCAGGGTGATCACATCGGATTGTGCGATCAGCTCCGGCAGGGCGACGAATTCACCCGGGATATCGAGCTGCGCGGGATGCGCCGCATAGATCGGCCGCATGCCGAAGGCCTTGCCGAGCGCGGCCATCGACTGGCCGATGGCGCCTTCGCCGATGATACCGAGCGTGGCGCCGTGCAGATCGCGGATCGGATGATCGAAGAAGCAGAACTGCTTGGACTTCTGCCAGGCGCCGTTCATGACGTCATCCCGATAGGCAATCATGTTGCGGCGGAGCGCCAGGATCATCGCGAACGCGTGCTCGGGCACCGAGTGCACGGCGTAGTTGCGGATGTTGGCCACCGACACGCGATGTGCATTGCAGTAAGGCACATCGATGACGTCATAACCGGTGGCGGCGACTGCAATCAGTTTCAGATCCGGCAGCTGCTGCAGCGATTCTGCGCGCAGCGGTACCTTGTTGGTGATCGCAATGGTCGCGTCCCTGAGGCGCTCGACCACCTCATTGGGCGCGGTGGCCGCGTGCTCGACGTAGCTGGCATCGAACTTCGGCGCGCGCACCTTCGCATCCAGTGAGGCACGATCGAGGAAGACGATGCGATGGCTCACTGCACGCTCAGGCCGCGCGGCGCGGGATTGCTTTGCCAGTAAGCGGCGGCGGCAGCGACGCCACTGCCAGGGGCCACTTTGATACCGCAATCGACCATCGCCATTTCGGCACCGGCCAGAGCTCCCATGAGCATCAGTTCGTTGCAATCCCCCAGATGACCGATACGGAACAACTTGCCGGCGACGCGTGCGAGTCCCGCACCGAGCGCGAGGTTGTAGCGTCTGAAGGCGCGCGTGATGACATCCGCGCCGTTGATTCCGGCGGGCACCATGATCGCCGACACCGTATCCGAGTACCACTTCGGCGCGGCCGCGCAGAGCTTGAGTTTCCATCCATTCAGGACGGCCGCGCGCACGCCCGATGCCAGGTAGCTGTGACGGGCGAACACGTTCTCGAGACCTTCCTCGTTGAGCATGCGCAGCGATTCGCGCAGCCCGTACAGTCCTGGCAGCGACGGGGTGTACGGAAAGTAGCCATTGGCGTTGGCCGCCATCATGTCAGCGTAATCGAAGTAGCAGCGGCGGCCCTTGGCCGTCTTCGACGCCGCGAGCGCCTTCTGGCTCACGCAGGTGATGCCCAGTCCCGCGGGCAGCATCAGCCCTTTCTGCGAGCCGCTGACGCAGACATCCACACCCCAGTCATCCATGCGGAAATCGATGCTGCAGAGCGCGCTGACGGAATCGACGAACAACAGCGCCGGATGCTTGGCCGCATCCAGTGCCTTGCGAATGGCGGCCACATCACTGGTGACGCCGGTGGCGGTCTCGTTCTGGCAGACCAGCACGGCCTTGATGGTGTGGGCCTTGTCGGCTTCGAGCGCCGCCTGGTAGCGATCAGCGGGCGCGCCTTCGCCCCACTCGACCTCGATGACCTCGACGTTCAGCCCCATGCGTTGGCATAGATCGATCCACAGATAGCTGAACTGGCCGAAGTTCGAGGCCAGCACGCGATCGCCCGGATCGAGGCAGTTGGTGACGGCCGCTTCCCAGCAACCCGTGCCGGAGGAGGGGAATATGAACGGCACACCCGATGTGGTCTTGAAGATCGGCTTCAGACCGGTCAGGCATTCACGCGCCAACGCTGGAAAAATAGGAGAACGGTGGTCCTCCATCGGTACGTCCATGGCTCGCAGGATGCGATCGGGCACGTTGGTGGGTCCGGGTACAAACAGGAAATTACGTCCTGCCATGAGGGTGTCCTGACTGAAAGTATGAATTTGGGGGCGTCTATTGAAGCAGTTATTCGAGGAAATCGCAGTAACGATCGACATGAGCGGCCAGATCGAGCGCGTGCTGGCGGGAGAGGCGCTCGGCGAGCTCCGTGTCGCGCCGTTCCAGCGCCTCGACGATCTTGAGGTGATCGATGATCGAGCGCGTGGCCCGATCGCTCTGAGTGATGGTCGCACGACGAATGGCGCGCACGTGCAGGAACAGGTTGCGCGTTGCGTCCTCGATGAGCTGGGAGCCGCCCAGGCGGATCACAGCCTGGTGGAAAGCGATGTTGACGTCGGAGTACTCGCTTAAGTGCTCCGAAGGCGGCGAGCTTTCGAACTCATCAAACAGATGTCGCAACTTGGCGATCTCGGCGTCCGGCGCATGCAGCGTCGCCAGCCGTGCCGCCATGCTTTCCAGAGCTGCCCAGACCTGAACCATCTCGACAATCTGCCGCTTGGTTTTCCGTACGATGAAGATGCCGCGGCGGGGCACCGTGCGCAGAAACCCTTCCTGCTCGAGAATGGAAAGCGCCTCGCGCACCGGCGTGCGGCTCACGCCCAGCGCCTGCATCAGCTGCCGCTCGTCCAACCGCAGCTCGTGCCCGGGGTTATAGATGTCAGCATCGGTAATCGCATTCTTGAGCAGGGTGTAGGCCTGATCGCGCAGCGAGGTCGCGTTCAGCGGCCGCAGCGTCAGGCGCATGGCCCGGTCGGGCCGCTGCACGTCGGTGGATGGTTCGACGATCTGCCGTTCTACGCTGTCGACCAGCGCATCCATCAATGTTGTTTCTGTCACGGCATGCTCCGCGCCGCGCTCAATCCGTCCCTGTCCTCAAACCCCGCGCGCGGTAGCACCGTAGATATATCAGATTCGCTCAGCGTGGTGTAGAGGTGCCATCTGTGGCTGCAGGCACCCAAGCGGCTCACCTATTCGACATAACGCGACCGTTGAGCGCCGGATTCGGCTTTCCGGGGCGAGCGGCTGGCTCGTTGACTTCCGCTGATATATCACATATGGTCAATTTCAAGAGTTCGATTTTGGTGCGGAGCGAGATCGACTCAAAAAAGCTCGGGGTACAACTTCGACTGCGGGGGTGGGGGTATGAATTCATCAGAGCGGGCGAACACATCGCTGTTCGCCAATCCATGGGTACAGCTGGCGATCGGTGTGATCTGCATGGCCTGTGTGGCCAATCTGCAATACGGCTGGACGCTGTTCGTCAATCCAATCGATGCGAAGTATCACTGGGGGCGTGCCGACATCCAGGTCGCATTCACGATCTTCGTTCTAATCGAGACCTGGCTAATCCCGGTGGAGGGCTTTCTGGTCGATCGATTTGGCCCACGCTGGGTCGTGCTGGGCGGCGGCATTCTCGTGGCGGCTGCGTGGAGCATCAACTCCACTGCAAGCTCGCTCGCGATGCTCTACTTCGCGGCAGCCATCGGTGGCATCGGTACGGGCTGCGTCTACGGCACCTGTGTCGGAAACGCGCTGAAGTGGTTTCCCGGACGACGCGGGCTGGCGGCCGGGTTCACGGCGGCGGGCTTCGGCGCAGGAGCGGCGATCACGATCAGTCCGATCGCCAAGATGATCGCCACCTCCGGATACGAGCACGCGTTTTTGTTCTTCGGACTGCTGCAGGGTGCGATCGTATTCGTTATGTCTTGGGGATTGCTCATCGCGCCCGCCCAACTCACGGGCGTGAAAGTGCGCGCCAATCAGACCGCGCATGGTTACTCGCCGGCCGAGGTGCTGCGCAGTCCCGTGTTCTACGTCATGTACGTGATGTTCGTGCTCGTGGCCGCGGGTGGACTGATGATGGCGGCTTCCATGGCGCCAATCGCCAAGGATCTGAAGATCGACAAGATCCCGGTCGAGATCCTCGGTTTCGGGGGCGCAGCGCTGACACTGGCGCTGCAGTTCAATCGCATCTTCGACGGTGTCGGACGTCCGTTCTTCGGCTGGGTGTCGGACAGGATCGGCCGCGAGAACACCATGGCGATCGCATTCGTGATCGGCGCGGGGGCTCTGTTCAGTCTGAGCCGAACCGGTTCCAACCCTGTGCAGTTCGTGCTGATCACCGCCCTGTACTTCGGCGTCTTCGGCGAAATCTACAGCCTGTTTCCCGCGACACAGGGCGACACATTCGGCGCCAAGTACGCGGCGGCCAATGCCGGCATGCTCTACACGGCCAAGGGTGCCGGCTCGCTGCTCGTCCCCTTCGCCGCCGCACTGGCGGCGAAGCAGGGTTGGAGCACCGTTTTCCTGATCGCGATGGCGTTCAATCTGCTGGCCGCGTTCATCGGCCTGGTGGTCCTCAAGCCGATGCGCGTAAGGCATTTTGCCGCCAGTCGCGAGAAGTATGGCGATGGCACCGCATCCCCCATATCGCCCGCGCCGGTCGGAGGGGTTGGCTCGGGTCGCCTCGCATGATAGGTAGTGATCATACAGCACGCCGGCGGTTATCCCTGAACCGCCCGTTTGCATCCCGCCCGCATAGTCCGCGTTTTCTGAAACTGGAGGCAGTATGAAAGGCAACACCGCACCGGTGGCTGCACCGAGCGCGCCCACCCCCACCACGGCTGAGGACACGCTGCGGCCGAAGAGCAAGGACGCTGCCCTGATTTCCGGAGGCCACCTGGTGGCCCGCGCACTCAAGAATGAGGGCGTGGACACGATCTTCACGCTCTGCGGCGGCCACATCATCGATATCTACGACGGTTGCGTTGATGAAGGTATCCGCATCATCGATGTGCGGCACGAGCAGGTGGCTGCGCATGCGGCGGACGGATACGCGCGGCAGACCGGCAAGCTCGGCTGCGTGGTGACCACTGCGGGTCCGGGCTGCACTAACGCGGTCACCGGTGTAGCAACCGCGTTTCGCTCGGAGAGCCCGATCCTGCACATCGGCGGGCAGGGCGCGTTGACGCAGCACAAGATGGGATCGCTGCAGGATCTGCCGCACGTCGATCTGATGACGCCGATCACGAAGTTCGCTGCTTCGGTGTCGAGCACCGAGCGCATCGCTGATATGATTTCGATGGCGGCCCGCGAAGCCTTCAACGGCGCGCCGGGTCCGGCGTACCTGGAAATTCCGCGCGATGTGCTCGATCGCGAAGTCGACATCACCAAGGCAGTGATACCGCAGCCCGGCAAGTACCGGGCGTCTACCAAATCAATTGGCGATCCGCGCGATATCGAGCGACTCGCCGACATCCTGGTGGCAGCCGAACGGCCCGCGATTCTCTATGGCCAGCAGGTCTGGACCGCGCGCGGCCACAACGAGGCGATCGCGCTGCTGCGAGGATTGGACATTCCGGGCTATTTCAATGGCGGCAGCCGCGGCCTTCTGCCGCCGGGCGATCCGCATCATTTCGATCGCACGCGCAGCGAGGCCTTCGCCAACGCGGATGTGATCGTGATCGTCGGCACGCCGTTCGATTTCCGCATGGGCTACGGCAAGCGCATCAGCAAGAACCTGACACTGGTGCAGATCGATATGGATTACCGCACCGTGGGCAAGAACCGCGATATATCGCTGGGCCTGGTCGGCGATCCGGGCGCCATTCTGGGCGCTGTGCTGCAGGCAGCCACGGGGCGGATCAAGAACGACAAGCGCCAGGCGCGACAGCAGTGGATGAAACAGCTCTCGAACGCGGAGGCCGCGGCCACCGAGAAGCTCATGCCGCTGTTCAAGTCCAACAACGTCCCAATTCATCCGTATCGCGTGGCCTACGAGCTCAACGAATTCCTGGCGGACAACACCATCTATATCGGCGATGGTGGCGATGTCGTGACGATCTCAGCACAGGCGGTGCGGCCGCGACGTCCCGGACAGTGGATGGATCCGGGCGCGCTCGGCTCGTTGGGTGTGGGCACCGGATTTGCGATCGCGGCGGGACTGGCCAATCCTGACAAGGAAGTGCTGTGCTACTACGGCGACGGCTCGTTTGGCATGACCGCCTTCGATATGGAGACAGCAAACCGCTTCGGAGTGCCGTACCTGGCCGTCATCGGCAATAACTCGGCCATGAACCAGATCCGCTACGGGCAGCTGGCGAAGTACGGCGAGCAGCGCGGCAGCGTCGGGAATCTGCTCGGCGATGTGCCGTTCGGCAAATTCGCCGAGATGCTCGGCGGCTATGGCGAGGAAGTGCGCGACCCGGCGCAGATCGCCGCGGCCTTGCAGCGCGGGCGTGAGGCGGTACAGCGATCGCGCCGATCCGCCGTCATCAATATCTGGGTCGATCCTCGCGAATACGCGCCGGGCACCAAGAACCAGACTATGTACAAGTGATGATCAGCAGACACATGGAGAGGTTAGTTCGGAATGGGTAAGGCATTGGATGGCGTTCGAATCCTCGATTTCACCCACGTGCAATCGGGGCCAACCTGCACGCAGCTGCTGGCGTGGCTCGGCGCGGATGTGATCAAGGTGGAGCGCCCGGGTACCGGTGATGTCACACGCGAGCAGCTGCGCGATGTCGAGGGTGCGGACAGCCTGTATTTCACCATGCTCAATCACAACAAGCGCTCGATCACCATCGATTCCAAGACCCCGGCGGGCAAGCGCGTGGTCGAAAAGCTCATCCAGCATTGTGACGTGCTGGTGGAGAACTTCGCGCCCGGTGCGCTCGATCGCATGGGCTTTACGTGGGAGCGCGTGCAGCAGCTCAATCCGCGCATGATCGTGGCGTCAGTGAAGGGATTCGGTCCCGGTCCCTACGAGGACTGCAAGGTGTACGAAAACGTCGCTCAATGCGCGGGCGGCTCGGCCTCGACCACCGGTTTCGACGATGGTCCGCCGCTGGTGACCGGCGCGCAGATCGGCGATAGCGGCACGGGTCTGCACCTGGCATTGGGCATCGTGGCGGCGCTGTACCAGCGCAACCGCACCGGACGCGGGCAGAAGGTCCTCGCGGCCATGCAGGACGGTGTGCTCAATCTCTGCCGCGTCAAGTTGCGCGATCAGCAGCGCCTGGCGCGCACCGGAGTCATGAAGGAGTACCCGCAATACCCTCACGGCAAATTCGGTAAGGCAGTCCCGCGCGCGGCCAATGCCTCGGGCGGCGGCCAGCCCGGCTCGATCGTCAAGTGCAAGGGTTGGGAGACAGATCCGAACGCCTACCTCTATTTCATTACGCAGGCGCCGGTATGGAAGGAAGTCTGCCAGGTCATCGGCAAGGAGCAATGGATCACGGATCCCGACTACGCGACGCCAGCCGCCCGATTGCCGCGGCTGAAGGAAGTGTTCGCGGCCGTTGAGGCGTGGACCGTCACGAAGACCAAGTTCGAGGCCATGGAGGAACTGAACAAGCATGACATTCCGTGCGGTCCGATCCTTTCGATGGAAGAACTCGCCGCGGAGCCTTCGCTGCGTGCCACCGGAACCGTCGTCGAGGTCGATCATCCGAAGCGAGGCAAGTATCTGACGGTGGGCAATCCTATCAAGCTCAGCGACAGCCCGACGCAGGTGACGCGATCGCCGCTGCTGGGTGAGCACACCGAAGAAGTGCTGACTGAACTGGGCTTTGGCGCCGGCGAAATCGCCGAGATGCGCACTCACAAGGCGATCTGATCCACGGAGAGCAGTGATGGAAGCCAAAGTACGAACCCACGAATTTGCCTCCGCGAGCCACGACACAGCGGCGGTGCGCAAGATTCTGGATCATGCGAAGGCCGCCGGGCGCGCTGCGCTGACGGCGCCAGAGGCGCGTGGGGTATGCGAGGCGTACGGCATCACGCTGCCAGCCGAGGCCGTGGCCACGAGCGCGGAGAGCGCTGCGGTGCTGGCCAACCGTATCGGCTATCCGGTGGTCATGAAGATCGTCTCGCCCGACATCCTGCACAAGACCGAGGCTGGCGGCGTGCTGGTTGGACTCAAGACAGCGGAACAGGTGACGCAGGGCTTTGCGAGCATCATCGGCAACGCACGCAAGTACAACGCCAAAGCCGAGATCCTCGGCGTACAGATTCAGCAGATGCTTCCGGGAGGCCAGGAAGTCATCATCGGCGCGGTGACGGATCCGGCCTTCGGCAAGCTAGTCGCGTTCGGCCTCGGCGGAATCCTGGTCGAGGTGCTCAAGGACATCACCTTCCGCTTGGCGCCGGTCTCATTCGATGAGGCGCTGTCCATGCTCGACGGTATCGCTGCGGCCGAGATCCTGCGCGGCGTACGCGGTGCGGCCGGTGTGGAGCGGCAGGCGCTGGCGTCGATGATCGTGCGCGTGGGCGCACTGGTGTCGGATTTCCCCGAGATCTCGGAGCTCGATCTGAATCCCGTGTTCGCCACCGAACACAGCGCGATCGCGGTCGATGTGCGCGTGGTGCTCGACTTCAATCCAGCGCCGGCGCGTTATCGACCCAGCCAGGAGCTGATCGTGCAGCAGATGAACCGCATCATGCGACCTGATGCTGTGGCAGTCATCGGTGCCTCGGCGGAATCCGGCAAGATCGGCAATTCGGTAATGAAGAACCTCATTAACGGCGGCTACAAGGGCGCGATCTATCCGATACACCCTAGCGCCGAAGAAATACTCGGGCTCAAGGCCTATAAGAGCGTCAAGGATGTGCCCGGCGTCATCGATGTGGCCGTGTTCGCCATTCCGGCGAAGATCGTCGCGCAGGCGCTGGTGGAGGTCGGGGAGAAGAAGATACCTGGCGCGGTACTGATTCCGTCTGGCTTTGCCGAGACCGGCAATGTCGCGGGTCAGAACGAGCTGGTCGAGATCGGACGCAAGTACGGCGTGCGCCTAATGGGTCCGAACATCTACGGGTTCTATTACACCCCGAAGAATCTGTGTGCCACGTTTTGCACAGCTTACGACGTCAAGGGCAAGGCGGCGCTGTCGTCGCAGTCAGGCGGCATCGGGATGGCGATCATTGGCTTTTCACGCTCAGCGAAGATGGGCGTCTCGGCTATCGTTGGTCTCGGTAACAAGTCCGATATCGATGAGGATGACCTGCTGACCTTCTTCGAGCAGGATGACAACACCCAGATCATCGCTCAGCACTGCGAAGACCTGAAGGACGGGCGCGCTTTCGCTGAGGTTGCGAAGCGCGTGTCGAAGAAGAAGCCGATCGTCGTGCTCAAGGCTGGTCGCACCAGCATGGGCGCGCGCGCGGCGAGTTCGCACACCGGCGCCCTCGCGGGCAATGACAAAATATATGAGGACGTCTTCAGGCAGTCGGGGGTAATCCGGGCACGTTCGCTGCGCGACATGCTCGAATTCGCGCGCGGTATCCCGGTATTGCCCACGCCAAAGGGCAACAATGTGGTGATCATCACCGGCGCCGGCGGTTCGGGGGTGCTGCTGTCCGATGCTTGCGTCGACAATGGTCTGTCATTGATGGCTATGCCGCCAGATCTCGATGCCGCATTCAGGAAGTTCATCCCACCCTTCGGCGCAGCCGGAAACCCGGTGGATATAACCGGCGGTGAGCCGCCGCGCACCTATCAGAATACGGTACGGCTCGGACTTGAGGACCCGCGAATCCACGCGTTGATCCTCGGCTATTGGCACACGATCGTGACACCGCCCATGGTGTTCGCGCGCCTGATGGTGGAAGTCGTACAGGACATGCGCTCCAAGGGTGTGGAAAAGCCGGTAGTCGCTTCACTGGCTGGAGATATCGAAGTGGAGGAAGCGGCGGAGTATCTGTATCAGCATGGCATTCCCGCATACGCCTACTCGACCGAAATACCGGTCGCCGTGCTCGGGGCGAAGTATCGCTGGGCGCGCGGCGCCGGACTGATTCCGGCGGGTTGATCGGCTTGCGGGAGTGTCGAGTAGGCAGGAGTCTGCACGTTTGAATGAAGGTTGAGGGGACTAGTTCGGTAACGATTCGGTTTTGGTCAAACACGAACGGGGGGATTACATGGTTATCAAAAAGGCGCCCGGATTGCTGGCCGCAGTGTTGGCTTCCGGCTTGATTCTCGGCACGTATACGGAACCGAGTGCCGCTCAATCAGCACAGGATCAGCAGATGCAGGAGCGCATGCGCATCCTGCAGCTGCGTATCGACGATCTGGCCCAGCAGCTCGATGCCATGAAGAAGGAGCAGCAGGACCAGGCGGCCAGGGCCGCAGCGACCCCGACGGCTCCCGCAGCGCCGGCGACCGGCGCGGGCGCGACACCTCCATCGGCCGCCAAGGCGGGAAGCAAGCAGGCTGCCCCAGAGGATAAGTTCGATAAGTTCATCAAGGGCTTCTACGGCACGCTCGACACGTCTCTGGATTTCACAACCAAGGGTATAGATCAGACCTCGGCCTACCATTGGAGCTATGTCAACCCGCTGGATCCGAGTTCCGGTTTCGTCAGAGGAGGTAACAAGGGCACGGCGGTCGGCCGGGTTGGTTACATTCTTGCCATGTCCAGCAATGGCTCCAACATCGGTTATCGCGGCTCGCACACCATCCCGAAGACGAACATCGACTTCATCTATCAGGTGTCCACCTCGATTGACATGGCCGCAGCGCCGGGTCTGCAGGACACCTGGACCAAGTCGTCGAATACCGTGCAGGGGGCCATCGGCCTGGGCGACACGTTCCTGGGCTTCAGGAGCAAGAAGTGGGGCTCGCTGAAGTTCGGCGAGCAGTTTTCGCCGTACAAGAGCTCGACTGACCGTCTGAATCCGTTCAACGGCCAGCTCGGTGGGTATAACACCATCATTGGGAACACTGGTGGCGACAACCGCGTCGAGTTCGGAACCCGGTTCGACCACGCCATCATCTACAACTCGCCGGTCATCAAAGGCGTCAGCGTCGATCTGATGTTCGCGCCGGGGCAGAACGTAACCTATAACAACGTCACGACCCCGCTCGGCTCGCCTGATTGCACCGGAGGCAATTCCCCAGGGAGTGGCAACCTGTTCAACAATTGC
The DNA here is from genome assembly GCA_963819195.1 of uncultured Gammaproteobacteria bacterium. Taxonomy (GTDB): domain Bacteria; phylum Pseudomonadota; class Gammaproteobacteria; order Steroidobacterales; family Steroidobacteraceae; genus FEN-1191. The sequence continues at coordinate 148,304 of CAWFVL010000003.1, read as the reverse complement.
GACGATGGCGGCTTCGGTGATGCCTGGAGCGCCGACATCAAATTCGAAAAGGGCGGCTTGTACCTGACGGCTGCGTGGGAGCTGCACCGCGGGGTCAACCGCAACAGTGACGGCATAGGCTCGAACAGCCCGTACTACAACTATCTGCTGGCGACCAACAGTCCGTTGCTTGACTTTGGTACCTACAATGCCTTTGCCGCGGAGTATCCGGGGGCAGCGGCCGTCAGCTCACCGCCCTACCTGACTGACATCGCCAGCGAGTACGCTTTCAAGTATGGCGGCCAGTATCGATTTCCATTCGGCCTTGCAATTAATGCGTTGTACGAGCATATGTTCCGCAGCGTACCTGCAGCACTCGAATTTCAAAACGAGCGCGAGCGCTTCGGCACCTGGCTTGCCCTCGAGCAGGATCTGAACGAGGGTGCCGACCAGATCGCCATCGGCTGGGCGCATGCCGGCAGGACACCAGGAGATCCCGCCGGCCAGCACAATTACAATCCGCTGGACCAGGCGGCAGGCGATAATGAGGCGAATTCGTACTCGTTCTCCTTCAAGCACAAGCTTGACAAGCAGCTGACGGTATACTTCGACGCTGCTGAGACCGTAAATGACGGCAATGCGCACTACGACATTGGCGCCGGGGGCCATGGCATCAAGACCGACTGTCACGATGGGACCAACATCGTGTTCACGGACTACAGCAGCGCCGGACCTACCACCTGGGGCGGCTGTCATGAGGTGGGATTCTCGACAGGTGTGGACTACAAGTTCTGATCGGAGATCCGGTCCGGAGATTCCTGGCTCGACGCCGGGCGTCTTCGGATCGGAATTTCTCGGGATGTAGCGGGGCTATTAGGTGTACGGCGGCAGTTGGACGCCGTCCGTATGCTGGAGGGGTAATCCATGAAGCGACTGACTCAATGCCTGCTCTGCACGACGCTGGCGGCTTGCGCAATGGCTGGTGCGACTGGATGTGCCACCGGTCCTTACAAGACGTCCGAGCAGCAGGTCAACGACAAGGAGACCGCGGATGCAGTGGAGGCTGCGCTCAAAGCCAACACACATATCTACACCCAGCACGTCACGGTGCAGGCCGATAACGGCGTTGTGCACCTCGGCGGCTACGTCTGGAACGACTTCGACCAGTACGAGGCCGAACGGACGGCGGAGACCGTGCCGGGTGTCAGCAAGGTCGTGGACGAGATGGAGCTGGAACGTAACGGCATCGACGACTCGAACGTCACTCGGTAGCCAAAGCGTCAGCCATCGTCACTGTCTCCCCGCGAGACCTCGAGTTCATTAATCACCCGCTTCACCCGGGGAAACTTTCTTTTTATGATGCGCAGCACGGTTGTGACGTCGCTGTAGTCAAGAACCATGCCTTCGAGGTGAATGACGCCATCCCGCACCGTGACAGTGACGTGCGCGTCGTAAAAGAATGGATCATCGTGCAGCACCGTCTTCACCTCCACCCGGAGCTGCTCGTCGAACACGGGATCCGGGAATCGATGACCCGGCACGATAATGGTCTCCAGTGCGTCCGGCGTCGACGCGTGCTGTGGGCTCGCCGATAGCGTGATCGCTGGAGCGAGCAGCAGGATGAGCATTCTAGCGAGTGCTCTGTGGCGCGAGTGGCAGTGGCCAAGCGGACTCATTAGGGGCACGCTCTAGTGCTACCGAGGATCGACTGCAAACAAAACTATCACACAATTTTTCGTATCGTGAGCGCGGCGCGAATGCCTGCGGCAAGCTTTCAAAATCGCCTGTGATAGCATCGAAGCCGGGAGCACCAAGGGTGCTCGCGGGCATGGATCTTGAACGCCTTGAACGGCAGGATGGGGCTGGCGTCGGAAGCCCGTCGAAGATTGCTGAATCTGAAGCGGTAGCGTTGCGGCGCGGGTTTGAAGGGGTGAGACACGTGGATCAAATCGGAAACGCAACTTTGCAACTTTGGGGACATTATTGTCACCACGCCGGCGCCACTGACTGGAAACCCGCAGGCGACGGGACGCCTGAGATGTCGACAAAATGGCGTTGCACGGGGCGCGTGCGCCTGTGAAAGTCGCCATCGTCGGGGCCGGAGCCATCGGCGCCTATGTGGGTCTGCGGCTCTCGCTCGGCGGCAATGCGGTGACCTTCATTGCACGCGGCGCCAACCTCGAAGCCATCCGCGCGCGCGGCGTGCGTCTGATCAGTGCCGACGGCAAGGAGGAAACCGCTCCGGACGTTCGTGCCACGGATGACTACGCCGAGGCGGGCCCGCAGGATCTGGTGATTCTCGCCATCAAGGCGCATCAGGTCGAAGCGGTCGCGCCACAGGTGCCGAAGATGTTCGGCGCCAACACGATCGTGGTGCCGATGCAGAACGGTATCCCCTATTGGTATTTCCATCATCACGGCGGCGAGCTGGCCGGCACACGTGTGCGCAGTGTCGATCCAACCGGCGTGATCGGGCAGAAGATTCCCGCGGAGCGCGTCATCGGCTGCGTGGTGTATCCGGCCGCGGAATTGGTCTCGCCGGGCGTCGTGCAGCACATCGAGGGCAATCGCTTCCCGGTGGGCGAGCCCGATGGCAGCAACAGTGAGCGCGTGACTCGAGTGTCGCAATGCTTTATCGCCAGCGATTTGCAGGCGCCGGTGCTGAATGATATCCGCGCGGAGATCTGGCTCAAGCTCTGGGGCAATCTGACCTTCAATCCGATCAGCGCGCTCTCCCGTGCCACGCTGGCGAGCATCTGCCAATACCCGCCGACGCGCGAGCTGGCGGTGGCAATGATGACAGAGGCACAGACTATCGCGAACAAACTCGGCATCAAGTTTCGCGTGCCGCTGGAGAAGCGGGTGGCCGGTGCCGAGCGGGTCGGTCACCACAAGACCTCGATGCTGCAGGACGTAGAGGCCGGCCGCGCGCTGGAGATCGATGCGCTGCTCGGCTCGGTGGTCGAGCTCGCCCGGCTGACGCGCACACCGACCCCATGCGTCGACACCGTGTTCGCGCTCACCAAGCTGCTGGGGAAGACCCTGGAGGAGTCGCGTCGTTGACGCCACCGGATGAATCCGGGCCCTGGAACCCCGGCATCCACTCGCCGGTGCCACCGGAATTGCGGCATCTGTGCACGATCTTTCGCGCCGACAATGTCTGTACCAGTCTCGAGGCAGCCGATGAGCTGCATGATCTGACCGGCATCCCGGCGGTCGAGTTGATTGCATTCCGGGCGCGGCGCCTGCTGCTACACGAACTGCTGGTGCGCATCAGTGCCGACTATGCGGTGGCGGACGGCTCGCGCATCGAGGATCTGGGCATCAACTTCCGGCGCATGGCGGCTCGTGTGCTCGAGCACTGCGTCGAGCCGGCCATGGAAGACATCGAATCGGAGTTTGCAGAGTTGCGCCGGCGGGCGGTCGAACTGGCCCAGCAGGCGCTGTCGGGTTTCGGAACCGCGGCGCCGGCGGCAACGGAAGTGCGCCGCCCGCGGACGGGGCTATTCGCACGCTTCGCGCCGCGTCGCGCGGAGGCTGCGGTGCAGAACGAGGCACCCAACTGGGATGTAGTGCGGATTGCGGATTTTGAGCGGCGCGCGGACGTGAGCGAGGATCCGCTGACACGCGCAGTGCTGCGCGCGCTGCGCCGCATTACTTCCGCGCTGTTCAATCGTCACGGCGGCGCCTGGGGCGCGCCGAATCTGATCGGCTCGCTGGCCGCGGACCTGGCCTGTAATGAAGTCGGCGGCGACATGATCGGCGCTACCGTGGATGCGCTGCTCGAGCGCGCCGCGGTCAGTGAAGGTTTCTATCGGCTGCCGCCGCAGCAGCGGCCCATTGTCATGAATACCAAGGGACCCTCGGCCGCCGGCAAGAGCAGTCTGCGGCCGTTGCAGAAGACGCTTGCCGGTGACATCGGCGTTCGCTGGATCGATTTCGCGCTCATCAGTCCCGACATCTGGCGCAAGCAGTTGCTCGACTATCAAAGCCTCGGCGTGCACTACAAGTATGCGGGCGCGATGACGGGCGATGAGCTGCAGATCATCGATGCCAAGCTGGATCGCTATATGGCGCGCAAGTACCAGCGCGGCGACATGTCGCACCTGCTCATTGACCGGTTCCGCTTCGACAGCTTTGCGCCCAATTCCAATGAGGCCGGCAGCAACCTGCTGACGCGATTCGGTCAAAGCGTCTACCTGTTCTTTGTCATCACGCCGCCCGAGTCGCTGGTGGAGCGCGCCTGGAATCGCGGACTGGAGTTCGGGCGATACAAGGCGGTCGGCGATACGCTCGCACACAGCGTCGAGGCGTACGCGGGCATGCCCGACCTGTTCTTTACCTGGATCCGGCGCAGCGACAAGTCGGTGCATTTCGAATTCCTCGATAACAGCGTGCGGCTCGGTGAGCGCCCCCGGACCGTGGCCTTCGGCGACAATCACACGCTCAACCTGCTCGATGTGCGCGGTGTGCTCAATATCGAGCGTTTCCGGAGCGTCAATGTTGCGGCGACCTCGCCCGAGATGCTGTATCCGGATCGCTCGCGGCTGGCACCCGAACACAACATCGGTTTCCTGCAGCGCTGCGTCGAGCGCTTTCGCGAGGTCAACTTCGCCGAGCAGGCCAGCGGTCGCATCTATCTGCGCCTCGAAGCCGGTAAGCCCGTCGCGTCGGACCGCGCGGCACTCGAGCGCGCCGCGGCGGATGCCGATACCCGCGCCGGGGTGCGGGCCGTGGCGCCGGCGGCGCTCGAGGACGGCTCGCTGATGCAGCTGAGCGGCGATCTATGCGGAGCGGGCGGCGGCGCGCGGGCGCCGACTCTCGGTCAATGGGGATTCGAATCAGCAGGAGAGAGTGCGTGCGCGTAGCCATCATCGGACAACAGGATTTCGGCAAGTCGGTGCTCGAGGCCATGCTGGCACGCGGCGATACCGTGGCAGGTGTGTTCTGTGCGCCCGAGAAGACCGGCGAGCGCCCCGACCCGCTGCGCACGGCCGCCGAGCAACAGCACATCCCGGTCCATCAGTTGCCCTCGCTCAAGACCTCCGAAGCGTTCGACGCACTCAGAGGCCTCGATATCGAACTGGGCGTCATGGCTTATGTGCTGCAGTTCGTGCCGCAGGCCTTCGCGAAGGTGCCCAAGCACGGCATGATCCAGTATCACCCCTCGCTGCTGCCCCGTTATCGCGGACCGAGTTCGATCAATTGGCCGATCATTCGCGGCGAGGAGCGCACGGGGCTGACTATCTTCCGTCCCACCGACGGTCTCGATGAGGGGCCGGTCATCTTGCAGAAGGAAACCGCCATCGGTCCCGACGATACGCTCGGCAGCGTCTATTTCGACCGGCTGTTTCCGATGGGTATCGCCGCGCTGCTCGAGGCGGCCGACCTGGTGGTGCGCGGCGGCGCACGCGAGATCGTGCAGGATGAGTCGCAGGCCAGCTATCTCGGATGGTGCCGCGCGGCCGAATCGCACATCAACTGGCACAACCACATCGACCTGACTTACAACCTCATCCGCGGCTGCAACCCAGCTCCCGGTGCCTGGACGCTGTTCAACGGCAAGAAGCTCTATGCCTTCGAGGCGCGCAAGCACCCGGCCCGCACCTTCACGCAATTCAAAGGTGCCGTCGGCACCGTGGCGGCCATCGGCGAGCAAAGCATCGTCATCGCGGTGCAGGGAGGTCAGGTCGAATTGCTGCGGGTGCGGTACGACACGGGTAAGAAGATGCCGGCTGCACAGTTCTGTGCCGAAGCCGGTGTACGGGTCGGCGCGCAGCTCGGCAGCTGAGCGGATGTCGCGAAGGAAATGCCGTAGGGCCACGCCCCACGGGCTCAGATTCCTCACACTGTAGGCGCGGGCCCACGACCTCACCCGCGCCCGCCCTGACAGACGGGCAGATCTTCACCGTTAATATGTCCGCTGGTCTAAAGCAAAAAAGGGCAATACCATGGTGACGATATCCCGCAAAGGTGCTTTCGTGATGGGGGTGTTGGGACTGCTCGCGGTACCCGCCTATGCGCAGACCGGAGCTGGTACGGAAAGCTCCCAACAAGTCAAAAGCATGTCTGCTGGCGACGAGGCGACTGCGAAACGAGTAAATGCCGCGCTCCAAGCCGACCCAAAGAGCTATTACCGTCATGTAACCGTCGTTGCGCAAAATGGAGTTGTCACGTTGGGTGGCCTCGTCACCGGTGACGCTTCTCGGGCCAGGGCAAAACAAATTGCTTCGAGCGTCCAGGGAGTATCCAAGGTAATCGACCAGATGGAAGTGCAGCCGAAAGGCGAGACGAACGGATCCGGCGGCAACTAACTCAAGCGCCCGGCTGACCATCTCCGCTGGCGACAACGAGACGCGCCAGCCCGCGTGAGGTGGGGAGTTGCGCGCTCGCGCAAACAGGCGCTAGCCCGTATTGATCCACACTGCCTTGGGTTCCGTGAAATTCTGTAACGCGATGTCGCCATGCTCGCGACCGAAGCCCGAGTCGCCGGACCCGCCCCAGGGCAGGCGCACGTCGGTCGGACCGAAGGTATTTACCCACACGGTGCCCGCCTTGAGCTGACGCACCACGCGGTGCACGCGGCCGATGTCGGCGCTCCAGATGCCGGCCGCCAGGCTGTAACGCGTACCGTTGGCCAGGCGCAGGGCCTCCTCTTCGTCGGAGAATCGAATCACGGATGCGACCGGGCCGAAGATCTCTTCCTGCGAGATGCGCATCTCGTGACCCACATCCGCGAACACCGTGGGCTTGAGAAAGTAGCCCCGTTCGCCGACGCGTGTGCCGCCCGTGATCAGGCGCGCGCCTTCGCGCTGGCCCACCTCGATGTAATCCTGCACGCGCTTCATCTGCACGGCTGACACCAATGGTCCCATGGTCGTGGCGCGGTCGCGGGGATTGCCGACGCGCACGGCCTGGGCGCGATCTCGCATTCGCTCCACCACCTCATCGTAGATCGTATCCTGCGCCAGGATGCGAGAGCCCGCCGAGCACACCTGGCCGGTGTTGAAGAAGATGCCCGCGCTGGCGGCCTTGACCGCAGCGTCGAGATTGGCATCTGCGAAAATGATGTTGGCCGACTTGCCGCCAAGCTCGAGCGTGACGCGTTTGAGATTGCCGGCTGCGCCGCGCAGGATCTGCCGACCGACTGCCGGCGATCCGGTGAAGGTGATCTTATCGACATCGTCATGATTGACAAGCGCCGCGCCGGCGGTGGCACCGAAACCGGGGACGACATTGAGAACGCCGGGAGGAATGCCCGCCTCGAGCGCGAGCTCGCCCAACCGCAGCGCGGTCAGCGGCGTGAGTTCAGCGGGCTTCAGCACGATGGTGCAGCCGCAGGCCAGCGCCGGTGCAATCTTCCACATAGTGATCATGAGCGGAAAATTCCATGGCACGATCACGCCCACGACACCGATGGGCTCGCGAACCGTGTAGGTCAGCGCATCGGTACGGGCCGGAATCACCTGGCCGTTCACCTTGTCGGCCCAGCCGGCGTAGTAGGTGAGGGTGTCGAGCACCGCCGGCAGGTCCTGGCGGCGAATAGCGGAGACGGGCTTGCCCGCGTCGAGGCTCTCCAGTTCGATCAATTGTTCGCTGTGGGCACGGATTCGATCCGCGAATCGCAGCAATAGCTCGCCGCGCTCGCTGGCGCGCATGCGACCCCATGGGCCCTTCAGCGCCGCGCGCGCCGCGCGCACGGCGGCATCGATGTCGGCGGCATCGCCAGCGGCGACACGCGCTATCGGCTGCTCAGTGGCCGGATCCAGGGTCTCAAAATACACACCTGCGGCTGCGGGCACTCGGCGGCCATTGATGAGCAAATCATGGGTGTCGAGGACGCGCTTGGCAGCGACCTCGGCAATCGGGTCTATATAGGCAACAGATGACATATAAAACGAACCGCCTGGACTTTGGTAAGGGCACTATGCGCCTTGGCTGCCACAGAGAAAATATGAGCCATATCGCTTATTTAGCGCGTCCCTGGCCGAGCTCGTGGAGTCCGCGCTGGAGTTCGGCTATTATGTCTGTGACTGCATATTCTTGCGGCCAGAGCCTGGAACTTCAAGGGTCTTCGCCATGATTCGAATCGAGATCGAGCCGGTGTGGTGCTTCAAGCGCGACGAGCAGCCCCAGCCCGTGCACGTGATGATCGATCTGCTCAACGAAATCCGCCTGACTGGAAAGATCACGCACGCCGCCACGCGCGCTGGGGTCTCCTACCGTCATGCCTGGAACCTGATCGAAAAGTGGTCTGCTTTCTTCGGCGCCCCGCTGGTGGAGCGCAAGCAGGGGCGTGGCACGACCCTTACCCCCTTGGGCGGCAAGCTGGTGTGGGCGGGCCAGCGCCTGCACGCCCGTCTCGGGCCGTTGCTGCAGAACCTCGCGCAGGAGCTGGAGACCGAGATCAGCGAATTCCTGCCGCACCCTTCGGCCACCATTCGCATGCATGCCAGTCATGGCTTTGCGGTGTCGAAGCTGCGCGAGCTTCTCAGCCACGAGACTGATCTCGAAGTGGATCTGCGCTACGTCAGCAACCAGTACTCACTGGCCTCGCTGGCCCACGGCGCCTGCGATCTGGCGGGCATGCATCTGCCGCAGGGCGAGCTGCGTGAAAGCAGCATTGCCGCCAGCCGGGCCTGGCTGGTGCCGGCAGCGCATCGAGTCATCGGGTTTGCGACGCGCGAGATGGGCCTGATCGTCAAGCGCGGCAATCCGCTCGGGATCACCTCGATCGACAAGTTGCTCGAGCCCTCCATCCGCTTCATCAATCGTGATCCGGATTCGGGCACCCGCCTGCTGTTCGATCAGCTGCTCGAACAGCGCGGTATCAAGGGCGCGCAGATCGGTGGCTACGATCAGTTCGAATTCACGCACGCCGCCGTGGCGGCCTACGTAGCCAGCGACATGGCGGATGCGAGCTTTGGAGTAGAGGCGGCCGCGCGGCAGTTCGATCTGGACTTCGTGCGTCTGGTGACCGAAGACTACTTCTTCGTCTGCCGCAAGGAATTCCTGGAGATCGAGGCGATGAAACGCGTGCTGTCGATTCTGCGCGGGGAAGCCTTCCGCAACGCGATTTCCCAGCTGCCCGGCTATGCATGTCGGGATGCCGGAGTGGTCTACACCGTCAAGGAAGCCTTCAAGAGCGAGTGAGCGGCGGCGAACGGATGGTCGGCGACCCCGCGCGGCCACTTATCGGCTGATAGCACCCGGTGCCGGCTGGAGCGGCGGCAGGCGATTTGTGCGAGGGGTGTTATCCGACGGGCAATCGAGTGCGTCGTACCGCGTTTGCAGATCATCGATGCGCTTATCCGCCTTGCCCGCAGAGGCATCCACGATGTCCTGGTTGGTGCTGATCGTCGGCGCCTCTCGCCGCGACTCCTGGTTATCCTTGATCTGGGCGCGAATGTCGGCGCACTCGGAGGCATTGCCGCCGCCGCTGTCTTCGCCGGGGGAGCTGGTCGAAGTCGATGTGGGACGATGAAACGGCCAGTTCAGGTCCTCGCAGCCCGCGATGCTCGCGGCCAGCAGGGTGCAGGTGGCGATGGCCGGCAGCGTAGTGCGGAAGTGGCGCATGGTTTGATTATGCCACGCGCCGGCTTCCGCGCCCGTGATCAGCCGCTGACAAACTGACCCTGCGTGTCGGAGAAGATGATCTCCACGCGCCGGTTCTGCTGCCGACCCGCGCTGGTGTCATTGCTGGCCACCGGAGCGGACTTGCCGCGACCCACGGCCTGGATCTGCGACTGAGGAATGCCTCGATGCTCGAGGGCCATGGCTACCGCATCGGCGCGCCGCTGCGAGAGCGACTCGTTGTAGCTATCCGATCCGGTGCTGTCGGTATGGCCTTCGATGCGCACCTTCACTTCCGGGTGCTTCTGCAGAAACTGGCTCAGGCGCGAGACGATTTCATCGGCTCCGGGCTTGAGCGTGTCTTCGTTGGTATCGAACAGCACATTACCCAGCGTCAGGATCATGCCGCGATCAGTTTGCTTGGCCTGCAGCGCTTCGAGCTGCTGCTGGGCGTCGCGGGCCTGCTGCTGGGCTTCCTGTGCCTGCTGCGCCGACATCTGCGCTGCCTGCTGGGACTGCGCAGCCTGCTGCTGCGATTGGGCTGCCTGCTGGCGGGCCAGAGCCGCTTCGCGTTCGCGAGCATCGAGCAGCACGCGTTCGCGCTGCGCCTGGGCCTGCGCCATGGCCGTGCGCGAGGCCTGCTCCGCAATCACAGCCTCACCGATGTCGGCATCGCGGCGGGCCAGATACGACAAGTGAATGACTTCCTCCGGCGGCCGTTTGGCGCGCTCGGCGGCTTCGGCATTGCCGAGGGCGTCGCGTGCGTCCTGCAGTGCCTTGCCCGCGGTTTGCGATGCCATCGGCTCCGCTTCCAGCCGCTGTACGGCGGCGCGCGCCTGCTGCAGTGCCGATTCGCTCTCGGGAGAAGTCGTGGCACAGGCGGCCAGCAACAGGGCCATGCCGCAGCCGCCCGCGACGCCGAGTGAGGATTTCGAGTGCATAGCCATAACGGCTCTCCTTAATACGTGCATTATTTTTCTCTTCAGGGCTGCGTGATTGGTGCGGCCGGCACCATGGTCGAATTCGGCGGCGGCGCTGCGGCATCGTTCAGCATGCCCTGACGATCGGTTTCGCTGCGCAGCGACTGGGTGCCAGCATTGACATCGCGCAGCGCGAGCTGTGCTTTGGCGCTATTGGTGCGTGCGATCGCCACGCGCGCATCCACGGTGGCTTCCTGCGCTGAACGCAGCGACAGATCCGGATGGCTCTTCGCTTCGGAATCGGCTTGCTGCAGCTTGCTGCGCGCGATGGCGAGATCGGCGCTCGCGAACTGTGGCGCGCCGCTCTGTTCCGCCTGATCCACCAGTGAATGCGCCTGTGCCAGTTCGGCCGTGGGTTTTGGCTCGCTCGCGCAGCCGGCGAGCGCCAGTAGCCCGCCCAGCGTGGCGATAGCAGGTGTGAATCGGGGCATAATCATGTCTCCGGTCTGTTGTTCTGGGCAGAGTGTGCGCAAGCGCCGCCGTGGGGGATGTAGGCGAGTACCCCCCTGAGGAGCGCTCAGTTAGCCCCAGCGGACGTCGGACGATGCCGATCTTCGGTATAATTCCCAATTCCTTCCGGGCCCGACTCGTGCACGTTTCGGGGGCGCGAAAGTGGCGGAATGGTAGACGCGCTGGCCTTAGGAGCCAGTGGGGCAACCCGTGAGAGTTCGAGTCTCTCCTTTCGCACCAGGCAGCTCGAACGGCACACATTCAAGGTGACAGGCAGACAGATGCAGATTTCGGTGACGACGACCAAGGGACTCGAACGGCGGCTGGAAGTGGCGGTGCCGGGCGAGCGCGTGGCCAGTGAGGTCGATGCGCGGCTCAAGCGCCTGGCGCGCACGGCGCGCCTGAAAGGCTTCCGGCCGGGCAAGGTGCCGTTTTCCGTCGTGCGCCAGCAATTTGGCTCCCAGGTGCATGCGGAAGCCGTCAACGACCTGGTGCAAAGCACCTTCGCCGAAGCGGTCAGCCAGCAGAAGCTGCGTCCCGCCGGTGGACCGCGCATCGAGCCGATTGCTGACGCGCCGGGCAGTGAACTGCGCTACGCGGCCATCTTCGAGATCCTGCCGGAGGTCACCCTGCATCCGCTCGGTGGCATCGCGGTCGAGCAGCCGGTGGCGGCGGTCTCCGAGGAGGACGTCGAAGCGATGATCGAGAGCATGCGCACTCAGCGCCCGGATTTCACCGAGGTGCAGCGCGCCGCCCAGGAGGGCGATCGCGTCACGGTGGACTTCGAAGGCCGCGTGGATGGGCAGGTATTTCCGGGTGGCAAGGCCGACGGCTTCCAGGTGGCCATTGGCGCGCATCGCGTGCTGCCCGAGTTCGAGCAAGGGCTCATCGGCATGAGTGCCGGCGATGCCAAGACCATACAGGCGCAGTTTCCCGCCGATTACGGCTCTCCGGTGGTCGCCGGCAAGCTGGCCGATTTTGATCTCAAGGTGACCAAGGTCGAAGAGCGTGTGCTGCCGCCCGTTGACGAGGCGTTCGCCGTGGCCTTTGGTGTGCAGCAGGGCGGCGTGCCTGAGCTGCGCAAAGAAGTGCGCGCCAGCATGGAACGGGAGCTCACGGAAACCGTGCGCGGCCGTTTGCGCGAGCAATTCTTCGATGCGCTGTACCGTGACAATCCGGTCGAAGTACCGCGTAGCATGCTGGACAGTCAGGTGCGCGATCTGCAGGTGCAGGCGCTGCGCCGCATGGGGACGCAGGACCTGTCGAAGGCGCCCTCGCGCGAATCGCTCGAGCCGGGCGCTCGCCGGCGCGTGGCGCTGGGTCTGCTGATCGGCGAAATCGTGCGCCAGCAGGGCATCAAGGTCGATCGCGAGCGGGTCGAGCAGAAACTCGATGCCATCACCTCTTCCTATCCGGACCCGCAGCAGGCCAAGCGACAATATTTGGGCAGCCGCGAGGCTATGGAGCAGCTCGAATCTTCCGCACTTGAAGATCAGGCGCTGGACTGGGCGCTGACGCAGGTGAAGGTCATCGACAAGCCCTCGAGCTTTCGCGAGCTCACGGGTTTTGGACAGACCCGGTGAAACTGAACCGTTGAAACATGGCACTGCCATCCCAATAGGACATCTCTAAATGAACGAGCGTGGATTGAACCTGGTTCCCATAGTCGTCGAGCAGACCTCGCGCGGAGAGCGCTCGTACGACATCTATTCGCGTCTGCTCAAGGAACGCGTCATCTTCATCGTCGGCCCGGTCGACGATTACATGGCCAACGTGGTGGTCGCGCAGCTGCTGTTCCTGGAGTCGGAGAATCCGGACAAGGACGTGGCTCTCTATATCAACTCACCTGGCGGCGTGGTCAGCGCGGGACTGGCGATCTACGACACGATGCAGTTCATCAAGCCCGACGTCAGCACCATCTGCCTGGGCCAGGCTGCCAGCATGGGCGCGATCCTGCTCACGGGCGGGACCCACGGCAAGCGCTTCGCGCTGCCCCATTCGCGCATCATGGTGCACCAGCCCCTGGGCGGATTTCAGGGCCAGGCGGCCGATATGGAAATTCACGCCAAGGAGATGCTGGGTACGCGCGATCGGCTCAATCGCATCCTGGCCAAGCACACCGGCCAGAGCGTGGAGAAGATCCGCACCGATACCGACCGGGACAATTTTATGGATGGGCCGGCCGCGATCGGCTACGGCCTCATCGACCATGTGCTCGAAAAGCGGGGCGATCTCCTGCCGGTGCCTTCAAAGACGTGATAGAGCGCGCAAAAACGACCAATAACAAGGTCTTGCGGTGGACACAGTTCTTTGCGTCGGCGGTCGGGCGCGTGCTATATAAGGTGCATGACGGGCGAGGTGCTTGCTGATGAGTGACGATCCCCGCGGGCGTAGCGATGACGGTAAATTGCTCTACTGCTCGTTCTGCGGCAAAAGCCAGCATGAGGTTCGAAAACTCATCGCCGGTCCATCGGTTTTCGTCTGCGATGAGTGCGTCGAGCTCTGCAACGACATCATCCGCGAGGAGCTCGAGGATCGCGCCGACCGGGCACGCGACAAGCTCCCCAAGCCACACGAGATTCGCAAGGTACTCGACGATTATGTCATCGGGCAGGACCGTGCCAAGAAGGTGCTGTCGGTTGCCGTGTACAACCACTACAAGCGCCTGCAGACGCGCGGCAGTGCACGGGCCAAGGACGAGGTTGAGCTCGCCAAGAGCAACATCCTGCTGATCGGACCGACCGGCTGTGGCAAGACCCTGCTGGCTGAAACCCTGGCGCGGCTGCTGAATGTACCTTTTACCATCGCCGATGCGACCACGCTGACGGAAGCCGGATACGTTGGCGAGGACGTCGAGAACATCATCCAGAAGCTGCTGCAGAAGTGCGACTACGACGTCGAGAAGGCGCAGACCGGCATCGTCTATATAGACGAGATCGACAAGATTTCACGCAAGTCCGACAACCCGTCGATTACCCGCGATGTGTCGGGCGAGGGTGTGCAGCAGGCGCTGCTGAAGCTCATCGAGGGCACCATTGCCTCGGTGCCGCCACAGGGCGGCCGCAAGCACCCGCAGCAGGAGTTCCTGCAGGTCGACACCTCCAACATTCTCTTCATCTGCGGCGGTGCTTTCGCGGGCCTCGAAAAGGTGATCCTGAATCGCACGCAGAAGAGCGGCATCGGCTTCACCTCCGAGGTGCGTGGTGCCGATGCCAAGCCGCACGGATCGGATCTGTTCCACGATGTGGAACCTGAGGATCTGATCAAGTTCGGCCTGATACCCGAATTCGTCGGCCGTCTGCCCGTGGTGGCAACGCTCGATGAACTCGATGAGGGCGCGCTCATGTCGATCCTGACCGAGCCGAAGAATGCCCTCACCAAGCAGTATCGAAAGCTGTTCGAGATGGAAGGCGCTGAGCTCGAGTTCCGGGATGAGGCGCTGCGCGCCGTGTCGCGCAAGGCCATGCACCGCAAGACCGGCGCTCGCGGCCTGCGCACCATCCTCGAGACAGTGCTGCTGGACACCATGTACGACCTGCCGTCGCTGCGAAACGTATCGAAAGTCGTGGTCGATGACAGCGTCATCGAAGGCACCACCAAGCCCTACATCGTGTACCGCACCGATGAGGGCCGTGTGGCAGCCGTCGAGGAGCCGAGGAGGGCGGGCGGATCGCTGCACGGCTGAACGACAGGTCGAGTGTTAAGGTTGCGTGCGGGGCGCGACGCCATTGAAACTTGGCGGCGCGCCCCAATTCGTTTTAAGGCTCCGATTCAAGCGTCTCACTGACACGAGGCTCACGTGACTGAAATTCCATCGCCCCCCGTTCCGACCGCAGCGCCCGTAGCCGTCCCCGTGCTGCCCTTGCGGGACGTCGTCGTCTACCCGCACATGGTGATCCCGCTGTTCGTCGGTCGGGAGAAATCCATCCAGGCGCTCGACGCCGCCATGCGCACCGACAAACGCATCATGCTGGTGGCGCAGCGCCAGGCCGATGTCGATGACCCGAAGCTGGAGGACCTGCACCGCTTCGGCACCGTCGCCAGCATTCTGCAGATGCTCAAGCTGCCCGACGGCACCGTCAAAGTACTGGTGGAAGGCGTCGATCGCGCGCGCGTCGAGCAGCTGCACCCGGGAGATTTCTACTCCGCCACGATCGCCATCGAAACCGATGCCGACCAGTACGATGAACGCGAGATGGATGTGCTGGTGCGCTCCGTCGTGTCGCAGTTCGAACAGTACGTGAAGCTCAACAAGAAAGTGCCGCCCGAGGTGCTCACCGCGCTGGCCGGCATCGAGCAGCCCGGACGACTGGCCGACACCGTGGCGGCGCACATGTCGCTGAAGCTGGCCGAGAAGCAGAAAGTGCTGGAGATCCTCGATGTGCGCAAGCGCCTCGAGCACATGCTGGTGGCCATCGAGGGCGAGATGGACGTGCTGCAGATCGAGAAGCGCATCCGCGGCCGCGTCAAGGCGCAGATGGAGAAGAGCCAGCGCGAGTACTACCTCAACGAGCAGATGAAGGCGATCCAGAAAGAGCTCGGCGAGATGGAGGATGGCACCAACGAGATCGCGGAAATCGAGCAGAAGATCGCCAAGGCCGGCATGCCCAAGGAGGCACGCGACAAGGCCACCGCGGAGATCAATAAGCTCAAGATGATGTCACCGATGTCGGCCGAAGCGACCGTGGTGCGCAACTACGTCGACTGGCTGGTCAAGGTGCCGTGGAAGAAGCGTACCCGCCTGCACAAGAACATCGTCAATGCGCAGAAGGTGCTGGACGAGGACCACTATGGCCTCGACAAGGTAAAGGAGCGCATCGTCGAGTACCTGGCGGTGCTGCAGCGGGTAGAGAAGATCAAGGGCCCGATCCTGTGCCTGGTCGGACCGCCGGGTGTCGGCAAGACCTCGCTCGGTCAGAGCATGGCGCGCGCCACCAATCGCAAATTCGTGCGCATGTCGCTCGGCGGCGTGCGCGATGAGGCCGAGATTCGCGGCCATCGACGAACCTACATCGGATCGATGCCGGGCAAGATTTTGCAGAACCTCGCCAAGACCGGCGTCCACAATCCGCTGTTCCTGCTCGATGAAGTCGACAAGATGGCGATGGATTTCCGCGGCGATCCTTCCTCGGCGCTGCTCGAGGTGCTCGACCCGGAGCAGAACGCGACCTTCGCCGATCATTACCTCGAGGTCGATTTCGATCTGTCCGAGGTGATGTTCGTCTGCACCGCGAACTCGCTGAACATCCCGCCGCCGCTGCTCGATCGCATGGAAGTGATCCGCCTGCCCGGCTACACCGAAGACGAAAAACTCAACATCGCCCGCAAGTACCTGGTGCCGAAGCAGGTCAAGCAGAACGGACTCAAGACCGGTGAGATGAAGCTGTCGGATCCGGCCATCCTCGACATCGTGCGCTATTACACGCGCGAAGCCGGGGTGCGCAATCTCGAGCGCGAAGTGGCCAAGATCAGCCGTAAGGCCGTGAAGCAATTGCTGCTCGACAAGGCGGGCAAGGACGCATCCAGCATCGCGGTAACGCCGCGCAATCTGGACAAGTACCTCGGTGTCCGCCGTTTCCGCTACGGCAAGGCTGAGGAGATGGACCGCGTCGGTCAGGTTACAGGTCTTGCATGGACCGAGGTCGGCGGGGAATTGCTGACCATCGAGGCGGCAGTGGTGCCCGGCAAAGGCAAGCTGCTGCACACCGGCCAGCTCGGCGAAGTCATGCAGGAGTCGATCCAGGCCGCCATGTCGGTGGTGCGCAGCCGCGCCGCCGTACTGGGCCTCGATCTGGATTTCTACCAGAAGAACGACGTGCACCTGCACATGCCCGAGGGCGCCACGCCGAAGGACGGTCCGAGCGCCGGCATCGGCATGTGCACCGCCCTGGTCTCGGCCCTGACGCGCATTCCGGTGCGCTCGGATGTGGCCATGACGGGCGAGATCACGCTGCGGGGCGAAGTACTGCCCATCGGCGGGCTGAAGGAAAAACTGCTGGCGGCCCAGCGCGGCGGTGTGGCCCTGGTCATGATCCCCGAGGAGAACCAGAAGGATCTCGTGGAAATCCCGGACAACATCAAGGGCAAGCTCGAGATCAAGCCAGTGCGCTGGATCGATGAGGTGCTGCAGATTGCCCTGGTGCGCCAGCCGGTTCCGCGGGTGGAGACGCCGCCCGAAGAGCCGCCGGCCAAACCCACGCGTCGCCCTCGCGGCCGCGGCAAGAGCCAGGTGCAGGCGCACTGATCTGGCGCGCTGATAGAATCCGGGGCGCGCTTACGGTCAGGGGTGCTTAGCTCAGCTGGTAGAGCGTCGCCTTTACACGGCGAATGTCGGGAGTTCGAGCCTCTCAGCACCCACCACGCCCAGCTCCTTCGCTCAATCGGGTGGCAAGGCCGGCGCGTGGTCCGTATAATGCCGGGCTGCATTGCGAGCGGATCGAGACCAGTGCTACTGAAGTGTTAGGCGATCCAGTCCAATAACGGAGCGGTAGTTCAGCTGGTTAGAATACCGGCCTGTCACGCCGGGGGTCGCGGGTTCGAGTCCCGTCCGCTCCGCCATTCATCTACATGCTGCAAAATATTGGCGACAAACTGAAGAGTCAGCGCTGGCTGGCCACTGTGATCCTTGGCCTGCTGGCGCTTATTTTTGCGGCGTGGGGTGCCTACGGCATCGTCAATGTCAGCTTTGCGCCGCAGGACTACGGGCTCAAGATCAACGGTGAGCGCGTCAGCAGCGAGGTCCTCAATCGCTCCTGGCAGGAACGGCAGGCGCAATACGCGCAGGCCCTCAATGGCGGCACACTCAATCCGCTGCAGATCAAGATGATGCAGCGCCAATTGCTCGACGAATACGTGCGGGAAACCGTGCTGCGCCAGCGCGCGCAGGCCGATGGCTACCGCGCCAGCACTGCTCAGGTCATCGCGGCCTACCAGGGCGAACGTGCCTTCCAGGTCGATGGCAAATTCAGTGCCCAGGCTGCCGAGACCATGCTGGCGCAGGCCGGCATGACGCCGGAGAGCTACGAGGCCGAGCGACGCCAGGCACTGCAGATCCAGCAGCTCACCGAGGGCATACAGCTCTCCGACTTCCTGACCGCGCCCGAACTCAATCGCATCTACGCGCTGGAGAACGAGCAGCGCGAGGTCCGCTTTGCGGTGCTGCCGCTGGAGCGCTATGCCGGCGCCAAGGTCGACGAGGCGCAGATCAAGGCCTGGTACGACGCGCATCCGGGCGATTATCTGAGCCCTGAATCCGTCAAGCTGCAGTACGCCCAGTTATCGCTGGATTCGATTGCGCAGCAGCTGAGCATCAAGGATGAGGATCTGCAGGCGTACTACGACAAGAACAAGGATCGCTACTCCGAAAAAGAGAAGCGCCACGCTCACCACATCCTGATCCCGATCGGCGATGCCAAGGACCCCAAGTCCGATGCGGCGGCGCTGGCCAAGGCACAGCAGGTGGAAGCGGAGCTGAAGTCGGGTAAGGACTTCGGCGAACTGGCCAAAAAGTACTCCTCGGACCCCGGATCGGCCGCGCAGGGTGGCGATCTGGGATGGGCGGAGCGCAATGCCTATGTGGCACCGTTCTCCGATGCGCTGTTCGCCATGCAGGCCGGCCAGATCGGCGACCCGGTGAAGACGCAGTACGGCTATCACATCATCCGGCTCGATGAAATCCGGCCCGCGCACGTGCTTTCGCTCACTGACGGACGCGCCAAGATCGAGGCGGATTTCCGTCGCGAGCAGGCCGCGGAGGTCTTTGGTGACCGTGTCGAGCAGTTGCAGCAGAAACTCGAGCAGGGCGAGAGCACCGATCTTGCGGCGCTCGCGACTCAGTTCGGGCTGCAGCTGGGCGAGATTGCCAACTTCACGCGTGCCGGCGCGCCGCCCCTGGGTGGCAAGCCTGAAGTCATCCAGGCGGTGTTCAGCGAAGAGGGCCTGGCCGGCAACCGCATCGGCGGCCCGGTGTCGCTGAGCGAGGATCACATCGCGGTGTTCAAGGTGCTCGAGCATCGCGCGCCCACACCGCAGCCGCTGTCCGCTGTTCACGATGAGGTGCTGGCGGCCGTGCGCAAGAGCAGCGGCACCACGGCGTCCAAGGCGGCCGTGGATCAGGCTGTCAAACAGCTCGAAGGCGGTGCGGATTTCGATGCGGTCGTCAAGGGACTCGGGGTCACCGCGGCGCCGGCCGCATTCGTGGGTCGCGCCGACCCGCAACTCCCGGCCCAGGTGCGCGAAGCGGCATTCGCGGCGCCGCACCCTGCCGACAAACCGATCTATCGCGCGCTGGCACTCGACAATGGCGGCGCGGCGCTGCTCCGCCTGAGCGCGGTGCGGCCCGGCACTGCCGGTGCCAATCCGAAAAATGACGAAGAACTGACGATGCAGTTCAAGAACCGCGATCGCGACGGCGATATCGCCGCTTACATGGCGCAGCTCGAACAGCGCGCCGACGTCAAGCGCAACCCGAACATCTTCCAGTAGCGCGGCGCCGCCGCCAGGCGGCATCGCTGGCCGCTCAGTCCGCGGCGCCCTCGAAGCTCATGCCCACGGTGCTGTAGCCGTTGTCCACGTAGAGTATTTCCCCCGTGACGCCGGCAGCCATATCGGAGCACAGGAAAGTGGCGGCATTTCCCACGTCCTGGGTGGAGACATTGCGGCGCATCGGCGCCACCTGCGCCACGTGCGCCAGGATGCGGCGGAAACCACCGATGCCGGCAGCCGCCAGGGTTTTGATGGGGCCGGCGGAAATGGCGTTGACGCGGATATTCCGCGGCCCGAGATCGGCGGCCAGGAAGCGCACATTGGCCTCGAGGCTGGCTTTGGCGAGGCCCATGACGTTATAGCTGGGCAGCGAACGCTCCGCTCCCAGGTAGGAGAGTGTCAGCAGGGCCCCGGCGCGGCCTTCCATGAGCGGCGCGGCGCCGCGTGCCAGCGCCGTAAAACTGTAGCTCGAGACGTCGTGCGCGATGCGAAACGCTTCGCGCGAAGTGTTGGCCGAGAAACTGCCGCTGAGCGCTTCGCGCGGCGCGAATGCCACCGCGTGCACCAGGATATCCAGCGTTCCCCACTCGCTCTTGAGCCGCGCGAAGGCGGCATCGATCTGATCGTCGATCTGCACGTCGAGCGGCATCAGCAGCTTCGAACCGATCGTCGCCGCCAGTGGTTCGACGCGATCCTTGAAGATGGGGGCGTAGGAGAAAGCGAGTTCCGCGCCCTGCGCATGCATGGCCTCAGCGATGCCCCAGGCGATGGAGCGCTCGGTGGCGACGCCGACGATCAGCGCGCGTTTGCCGGCCAGGATTCCCATCAGCTGCGCGAACGGACGAAGGCGACCAGCGTCTGGCCAGGCTTGAGGCTGCGATCCCCGTTCATGCCGTTCCAGCCCACCAGGTCCACCACCGTGACCTGCAGCAGCCGGGCGATGCTGTAGAGCGTATCGCCGCGGCGCACGGTGTAGACCACGCGACGGCTGCCATCATTGGCGGCCACCGCGTGGCCCGAGGCATGTGTGCTGTGGGCGGACTTCGGCGGCACCAGCGCCGCACTGGTAGTCAGCGTATCCGAACCGACCCGCAACTTCTGTCCCGCGTGCAGCCGATCGCCCGGTTGCAGGCCGTTGGCCTCGGCCAGGGAATGAACGTCGGTACCCATGCGCTGCGCGATACCGTAGAGCGTGTCGCCCCGGCGCACCACGCGGATGTCGGGGCGCACGCCGCGATGATGGCGTCGCTGCCGCGTGAAGGGCGTGTCGAACAGCATGGCCGCGCGCGCGGCCTTCTCCGGCAGGCCCACCGAGTTGGAGGGCACGCGTAGCTCTGCGTCGATCACGGGGCGGTCATTGGGTCCAAGATCATTGAGTTGGCGAATCATGTCGGGCTTGGTGTCGAACCGGGTCGCAATGGTCGCCACGGTGTCGCCTCGCTGCACCGTATAGCGCTCCACGCGCATGCGCTGCTCGGGGGTCAATTGCGCCAGTGTCTGCTCCAGGCCCTCCGCGGCGTCCACCGGCACCAGCAGCCGGTGCGGCCCGGTCGGGTCGGTGGCAAATCGATGGAAGCCCGGGTTGAGCGTGTAGAGATCCTCGGCACTGATGCCGGCGATATCCGCCACCACCTGCATGTCGATCTGGCCGCCGGTGGCAATCGGCACGAAGTAGGGCTCGTCCTGAATGCGGCTGAACTCCAGGCCGTAGCGCGCAGGGTTCGCCACCAGCCGGCGCATCGCCAGCAGCTCCGGCACATAGCCGCGGGTTTCCGTAGGCAGCTTCAGGTGCCAGAAATCGGTGGGCTTGCCGGCGCGGCGGTTGCGGTCTATGGCGCGCTCCACGGCCAGTTCACCGCAGTTGTAGGCGGCAATCGCCAGTAGCCAGTCGCCGTTGAATTCATCGTGCAGCGCCTGCAGGTAGTCGAGCGCCGCGCGGGTGGCTTCGACCGGATCGCGCCGGCCGTCATACCACCAGTCCTGCTTGAGATTGAAGCGGCGGCCGGTATCCGAGATGAACTGCCACAGACCCGAGGCGCGGGCACGCGAGTAGGCGTAGGGCTCGAAGGCGCTCTCGATGACCGGCAGCAGCGCCAGCTCGCGCGGCATCTTGCGCTGCTCGAGCTGACCGACGATGTAGTACATCCACAGCTCGGCGCGGCCGAAGGTGCGCTCGAGAAAATCGGGGTGATTGGCGAACCAGTTGAGCTGGGCAGCCACCGCGGGCTCATCGACATCCTCGAACTGGAAGCCGCCGCGCAGCCGGTCCCACAGATCAGCCTGCTTGACGGTGACCACGCTGTCGATCGGCGGACCCGGCAGCGCCGAGGAATCCACATCAGCCGTATCGGTGTCGGTCCTGGCGGGTGTGCGGCTGGCGTTGGAGCTGGCGGCGTCGCTGCCGGGTCCGGCGGTGGCCGGGTCGAGCATGGGCTCTTCCGCCACCGGGGCGGGCACCGGCGCGATGGGCGTCGCCGGAATGGGGGTCACCTTGACGATCGGTGCTGCTTTGGGCTGATGGGCGCAGCCGGCCAGGAGGGCAAGGGCAACGGGGAGCAGCAGGGACGCCCAAGGCATTCGGGTCAGCTTCGCTGGGCTCAACGGTCAGCTCCCCGTAGCGGGTTTCGCAACGTGTTACGGTATGGCCCACGACCAAGGCGCCGGGCCAGCAGAATTAAACCCGCAAGTTTGCAAAATTGCCAGTTTTTCAATGGTACGCGCGCACAATCTCGCAATCTCAGAACTTCCTTGTGCTTTGCAGCAATGGCAGCAGGGGGCTCTCGGCCGGGCATTGATTGCGGCCGAGGCACGGCTGCTTTCCTCTACGTTCGACGATGTTTTCGGCCAGGAGATGCTGCAATTGGGCAGCTGGGGCGCACGGCGCGAGCTGCTGGCGCAAAGCCGCATACGGCGCCAGAGCGTGGTGGTGGATGCCTACCCGAGCGCAGGCGAAGGGGATCTGGTCGCCAACCTCGCCCATCTGCCGGTCAGCGGTAGCTCGGTCGATGCCGTGCTGCTGCCTCACACCCTGGAGTACGCGCCCGATCCCTACGCCGTGCTGCGCGAGGCCGATCGTGTCCTCGGTGCCGAGGGTCAGCTGATCGTGCTCGGGTTTCGGCCCGCGAGTTTCTGGGGTGTGCGCTCGGCAGCCTCCCGGGACGGCTACCCGCCGGGGCTGCGCCGACGTCTCTCCAGTGGCCGGGTGCGCGACTGGCTGGGGCTGCTCAGTTACGAAATCGTGAGCCAGCAGGCTTACCTCTATCACCTGCCGCGGACGCCGCGCGCCAATGTGGAAGCGACTGTGCCGAGCATGCTGCATCGCGGCTGGTTTTATCCCTGGCCCGCGGCCGCGTACCTGATCAAGGCCCGCAAACGCGTCTACACGCTGACGCCGATTCGCCCGCGACTGCGTGAGCGACGCTCGGTGCTGGGCGGCCTGGTCGAGCCCAGCATGTGAGCGGCATCGTCGAGATCTATACCGACGGCGCCTGCCGAGGCAATCCCGGACCGGGCGGCTGGGCGGCCGTGCTGACCATGGGCGATCGCGAGAAGGAGATCTCGGGCGCCGAGAATCCGACCACCAACAATCGCATGGAGCTGCAGGCCGTGATCAGTGCGCTCAAGGCGCTCAAGCGGCCGGTCGAGGCGCGTCTCTACACCGATTCGCAGTACGTTCGCCGCGGCATTCTCGAGTGGGTGCCGCAGTGGAAGGCGCGCGGCTGGAAGACCGCCGATAGAAAGCCGGTCAAGAATCAGGATCTGTGGCTGCTGCTGGACGCGGAAGCCGCGCGGCATCGCATCGAGTGGCACTGGGTACCGGGTCATGCGGGTGTGCCTGGTAACGAGCGGGTCGATGCGCTGGCGAATGCCGCGATCGATGCGATGCTTGCGGTAGACTCCCGCTGATGCGTCAGATCGTTCTCGACACCGAAACCACGGGCCTTGAAGTCGATCGCGGCCATCGCATCATCGAAATCGGCTGCGTCGAGCTTCTGAACCGCAGGCCCACCAGCCGTCACTTCCACCGCTACCTCAATCCGGAGCGCGAGATCGAGGAAGGCGCCATCGCGGTGCACGGCCTGACGCGCGCCAGGCTCTCCACCGAGCCACGTTTCGCCGAGGTGGCGGAGGAATTGCTGAGGTTCATCGAAGGCGCCGAATTGATCATCCACAACGCGGCTTTCGATGTCGCCTTCCTGGAGCGCGAATTCGCGCTGCTGGCCGGCGCAAAGCCGGTCGTGATCCGGGAGCTGTGCCGCGTGATCGATACGCTGCTGCTGGCGCGCGAGCGCCATCCTGGCCAGCGCAACAGCCTCGACGCACTGTGCAAGCGCTACGACATCGACAATTCGCATCGGCAGCTGCATGGCGCGCTGCTCGATGCGCGCATCCTGGCGGACGTCTATCTGGCGATGACCGGTGGCCAGAGCCTGCTGGCGCTGGATGAATCGGCGCGTGAGCGGGCCGCGGCGCGCGAGAGCGCGATGCCTGCCATGAAACGCCCGGTCGAGCCGCTGGTGATTGTTCATGCCAGCGCGGCCGAGAATGCCGCCCACGCCGAATTGCGGGCGCTGCTCGCCAAGTCGAGTGGCGGCCGCTGCGTCTGGAACACGCTCGAGCCGACACTCGAGCAGGCAATGGAGTACCGCTCATGACCAAAGCAACGCGCACCGGCACCGATTGTCCGGCCTGGCGGCAGCTCGAGGGGCTGGCGAAGACGCTTGGGTCCACCGGCACGCGGCAGCTGTTTGCGCAGGATCCGCAGCGCTTTGCGAATTGCTGCGTCGAGTCGACCGGTTTCGCGCTGGATTTTTCGCGCCAGCGTATCGATGCGCGCGTACTCGATGCGTTCGCCTCGCTCGCCGACCAGCTCGAGCTGCGCTCGCGCATCGAGGCCATGTTCCGAGGCGATCACATCAACTCCACCGAGGACCGCGCGGTATTGCACACCGCGCTGCGGCGCCGCGGTGCGACGCCGCTCATGGTCGATGGTACGGATGTCAACGCGCAGGTGATGGCCGAACGCGAGCGCGTGCTTAAATTTGCCGAGGACGTGCGCCAGGGCCGCATCCGGTCGAGCACCGATGCGAGCTTTTCATTGGTGGTCAACATTGGCATCGGCGGTTCCGATCTCGGACCGGCGATGGCGGTCGAAGCACTGCGCCCCGAGGCGAAGGGCGCACCCCACGTGGCCTTCGTCTCCAACGTCGATGGCTGCCAGCTGGCCGACATCATTGCCGAGGCCGATCCCGCGCGCACGCTCTTCATCATCTGCTCCAAGACCTTCGTCACGCTCGAGACCCAGTCCAATGCGCACGTGGCGCGCAGCTGGATCCAGCAGCGCCTGGGCGGCAAGGCGGTGCCGCAGCATTTTGCCGCGGTCTCGGTCAATGCCCGCGCCATGGATGAGTTCGGCGTCCATCCCGATTATCGCTTCGCCATGTGGGACTGGGTCGGGGGACGCTATTCGATCTGGTCGGCGATCGGCGTGTCGCTCGCCATCGCGATCGGGCGGGCGGCCTTCGAGGCCTTCCTCGATGGCGGCCGCGAGATCGACGAGCATTTTCGCGCCGCGCCCTGGCGGGAGAACCTGCCCGTCATTGCCGGCCTGCTGGCGGTGTGGAACATCGACCTGCTGAACCTGCCCACGCTGGGCGTGATGCCTTATGACTCGCGGCTCGCGCGCCTGCCGGCCTATCTGCAGCAGCTGCAAATGGAAAGCAACGGCAAGCACGTCAAACTCGACGGCACCCCGACGACGCTCGGTACCTGCGCGGTGGTGTGGGGGGAGCCCGGCAGCAATGCCCAGCACTCCTTCTTTCAGTTGCTGCACCAGGGAACTCAGCGCGCGGCGCTGGATTTTCTGCTGCCGATACGCTCCTCCTGCGACAGCCAGGCGCAGCAGAATCTGGCGATTGCCAATTGCCTGGCGCAGGCCGAGGCACTGGCGTTAGGACAGGACGCGGCCACGGTCAGGGCCGACCTGGTTCGCGCCAAGGTGCCCGAAGCACGAATCGCCGAGCTGATACCGCACAAGATCCACGAGGGCAGCAGGCCGCTGAGCCTGCTGATCTTCGAGCAGCTCGATGCGCGCACGCTGGGCCGGATCATCGCGCTCTACGAGCACAATGTGTTCGTGCAGAGCGTGGTCTGGGGCGACAACGCCTTCGATCAGTGGGGCGTCGAGCTCGGCAAGAAGATGTGCGAGGCCTATATTCCGCTGGTGGAAAAGCCCGACAGCGCCAAGGGCGCCTCCAGTTCGCTGGCCGGGGCGTTGTCATATGTGGCGAAATGGCGCCACTGAAACCGGGCAGGCCAGTCGCAGCGGATCGAAAGCGGCATGCCGGCGATTGGGCGCGTAGTACAATTCTTTACGTTGCAAAGGCGGGGAAACCAGCAGTGACTTCGGTTTTGGGTCGGCTTCGAGCGGGCGTAGTCGTCGCTCTTGCAATCTTCCTTGCTGCATCAGCACTCCTGTCGAGCCCGGTGCCTGCGCAGCAGGTCGATCTGTCGCAGCAGATGCAGCTTTTCAACAACCTGCCACAGGACCAGCAGCAATCGATCCTGCAGCGCCTGGGTCAGGGGGGGGCGGGTGGAACTGGAGGCGGTCTGGGTATTGGCGGGCTCGGTTCCTTGTCCAACGGCGGCTACAACAGCTCGCAATCGGCGCTGCTCCAACAGCAGTTCCTGCAGCAGCAGCGCCGGCAGCAGATGGAAGGCGAGGATCAGGACGACAACAACAATAATAACTTCAACAATTTCGCGCCGCCCAAATTCAAGTCGGGCGATACCGTACTTGTCGATATCGCTCTTCCAGGCCAGCCGGGGCTGAACGGTCTGCCCGTCAATACGCAGGTAAACCTCCAAAGCGGCAACCCTCAGCTCGGCTTTCCCGGTGCCGCGCCCAACGGCGCAACCGCGCAGCCATCGCAGGCATCGCAGGCATCGCAACTGACTGCCCAGCAGCAACTCCAGCAGCAGCAGCAGATTGGCCAGCAGCAGGCTCAAGCCGCCAACAACCAGCGGCTGCAGGAGCAGCCCTTGCGATCCATCGAGGATCTGCAGGCAGATGAAAGACAACGCCTGCTGGATCTGGTCGATCTGATCCGGGCACACAATCCCTACACGCTCGACAGCGCGGGCGAACTGCAGCTGCCTGGAATTCCGAGCATGGGCCTGGCGGGGCTGACGGAGGATCTGGCCACTTTGAGAGTGGCTGCTCAACCGGCTCTCGCCAGGCTGCTGGTGCGACTGACGCGGCTGCCGCTACGAAAAACCGGGGTGGCCGGACTGAAGCACTTCGGCTACGACCTGTTCGATAACTCGGGACTCAGCTACCAGCCAACCCAGAATGTGCCGGTGCCCGCCGACTACGTCATGGGGCCGGGTGATAGCCTGCAGGTCCAGACCTATGGCAGTCAGAATCAGACGCTGAAGCTTGCCGTGTCGCGCGACGGGCGGGTCAATTTCCCCCAGCTGGGTCCGATCGAGGCGGAAGGCCGGCGTTACAGCGAAGTCAAAGGCGATATCGAATCGCGCGTGGCGCGGGAATTGGCCGGCGTGCGCGCCGACGTATCAATGATTGAGAGTCGCGCCATTAACATCTTCGTCCTGGGGGAGGCGAGATATCCCGGTTCGTACACCGTCTCTGGACTGGCGACAGTGACGACCGCGCTATTCACGGCAGGCGGAATCAAATCGACCGGATCGCTGCGAAACATTCAGCTCAAACGTCAGGGCAGCATCGCACGCAGCCTGGATTTGTATGACCTGCTGATGCGCGGCGACAGCGCCAACGATGCCAAATTGCTGCCGGGTGACGTGATATTCATCCCTCCGGTGGGACCGACCGCGTCCGTGGAGGGTGAGGTCCAACGTCCGGCCATCTATGAGATCAAAGGCAACCTGACGGTCGCGGATCTCATATCGATGGGCGATGGTCTCACTCCGCTGGCTGATCGCGACAGTGCAGCACTGGTCAGGGTCGACGCACAGCAGCGACGCATCGTGCTGAACATTAATCCCAGCGTTCCTGTCAGTGAAGGCTCGATGCTGCGCAACGGTGACGCTTTGCACGTGCTGCGGCTGCGGCCGCAGCTTGATTCCGGCGTGACTTTGCAGGGCTATGTCTATCGGCCGAAATACTTTGCGTGGCGGGATGGTTTGCGGCTCACCGACGTGATTTCATCGGTCGATGAGCTCAAGCCGCACGCGGATCAGAACTACCTGCTGATACGGCGCGAGCTGCCCCCCAATCGGCGCATCACGGTGCTGTCGGCGGATCTCGCCGCCGCGTTGGCGGCGCCTGGATCTGCGGCCGATTTGGTGCTGATGCCGCGCGATACTATTCAAGCCTTCGACCTGGAGACCAGTCGCGATTCGGTGATTCAGCCGCTCATGGATGAGTTGCGCGTGCAGGCGAATTTGAATCAGCCGGTCCAGATCGTGCACATCGATGGGCGGGTAAAGGTGCCCGGAGACTATCCGCTGGAGACGGGCATGAGGGTCGGCGACCTGATCCGCGCCGGCGGCAGCCTTGACTCGGCGGCCTATGGCACCCACGCCGAATTGTCGCGTTATATCGTCGATGACGGCGAGCAGCGGCGAACCGAAGTCCTGTCGATCGATCTGGCGGCGATCCGCGCCAACGATCAGAACGCCAATGTGATGTTGAAACCCTTCGATCGGCTCTCGATCAAGCAGATCTCGGGCTGGACGGAGCAAGATCAGGTCACGCTCAAGGGCGAAGTTCGCTTCCCCGGCACCTATACGATCAAGCGGGGAGAGACCCTACGGTCCGTCGTCGAGCGCGCCGGCGGCCTGACCGACCTGGCTTTTGTCGCCGGCAGCGTGTTCACCCGGGCCGAGCTCAAGCAACGCGAACAGGAGCAGCTCAATCGCTTTGCAGAGCGTATGCGCCAGGACATCGCCGAAGAAGCCCTGGAGGCGGCGCGCGGTAACAGTGCCGGTTCGGTCCAGGCAGTCAGTATCGGACAGACGCTGCTCGATCAGGTCAAAGCGGCCAAGGCAGTGGGACGCCTGGTCATCAACCTGCAGGCCTCATTGCACGCCAAGCCGGGTTCGAGCGACGACATTATTCTTCGCAACGGCGACGAACTGATCGTGCCGAAGCAGCGCCAGGAAGTCATGGTGATCGGCGAAGTGCAATCGGCTTCTTCGCACCTGTTCAAAAGACAGATGTCACGCGATGATTATATTGATCAAAGCGGAGGGGTGACCCGGCAGGCTGACCGCAAGCAAATCTATGTAGTACGAGCCGATGGCAGTGTCGAATCGGGGCATCGCGGCTGGTTCAGTTCGAGCGAAGGCATCGACATCCGACCCGGAGACGCCATCGTGGTGCCGTTGGATACCGAGCGCCTGCCGGGCCTGGTGCTCTGGCAGGCCATCACTACCATTCTCTACAACATTGCGATTGCGACAGCGGAAGTGCGCACCATCTTAGACATGGACAATGACCTGCTAGATCCGAAGAACGACATGTCGGCGTCCTTAGACGAGGCGTCGGCTCGCCCGCCCACCGCCAGGAGCGGCGAGGTCAGTGTCGGCGATCTGGTTCGAATCATCTGGCATGAACGCTGGATGATGCTGATCGCAATCGGCGTGTGCGCGGCCGGTGCAGCTGGGATCGCCTTTCTGCTGCCGAAGAAGTACGAAGCGGAAATACTGCTGTTGCCCGTCACGAGTCAATCCGGATCCAGCGCATTGGGTGGTGTCGGCAATGCGGTATCGCAATTAGGCGGTGTGGCCTCGCTGGTAGGCTTGTCGGCGCTTGGCGGCAACAGCGCCAAAGTGGAAGCGGTCGCGACATTGCAGTCGGAATCGCTGACGGAACGTTTCATCCATGATAACGACCTGCTGCCCATTCTTTACAAACGCCGATGGGACGCCAAGGCCGGACACTGGAACGTAACCGATCCCGACAAGGTGCCCACGCTGTGGAAGGGCAGCAAATACTTCAAGGAAAAGGTGCGCGCGATATCGGAAGACAACAAGACTGGCCTGGTCGCGATGAGTATCACATGGACCGATCCGAAGGCTGCAGCGGACTGGGCCAACGGTCTTGTCAGGATGACGAACGCTTATGTGCGTGACAGGGCGATAGAGGAGGCTGACAGGAACGTGGCCTACTTGAGGGCCGAGATCCAGGGAACCAACGATGTCGAACTTAGGAATGTGATCTATTCGCTGATCCAATCCGAAATCAAGAAACAGATGATCGCGAGGGGCGAAGTAGAATATGCGTTGAAAGTAATCGACCCCGCGGTGGTCCCCGAGAAGCCCTCGTCGCCAATCAAATGGCTATGGGTGCTGGGTGGCGCGCTGGTGGGAGCGGGTCTGTCGCTTGGGGCTGGCATCGTGCGTTCGAGCCACGAATAGGCGCTGCGCTTGCCCCATAGCGCAACGGCACTGCGCATCGGCCAGGGCCCGATTCTCTCGCGGGTCCTGCAGTGGAGCATTCCGAAGAAGGATCTAGGCATTGTGCCGTTGGTGCTGTGCTGTCCGGTGATGTTCTATCCGCGAGCGTTCGATGGGGATACTCAGCCCTGGATTCTGCTGATGGCCCTGATCGCTCTGTTTACATACCGGACCGAGCAATTCCTCAGCAGGCGCGATCTGCCACTGGTGTTTCTGTCGATGCTCTGCATCGCGGTCTATGCGGCCAGGGCGCACGTCGGGTTCGCGCTCGCGCGCACGGCCTACACGTATGTCACATTCCTGGTGCTCTGGACGGTCTGCAAGCGGGATCGTGGGGACTATCTGTCAACAGCCGTGAAGATGACCGTGGTCGTATGGTTCATCGCCGGTGCCTGGGAATATCTGTTGGTGAAGGCCGGATACGATCTGACCATCGGCAGATATGTGGCCGGCCGCAGTGGCGTGCCGAGCCTGACTCCCGAGGCGTCCTACTACGGCAGTCTGTCGATGCTGCAGTTGATGTACCTACTGTCGCAAAAGCGGGCGAAGAACGGCATTTACATTGCCTGCGCCGCCACTTCGGTAGTGCTAAGCGGCTCGGTTCTGGCAATGCTGCTGCTGGTCTTCCCGCTCTGGAAGCTACGGCCCCTGATTCGTTTCAGCGCTGCGGCGCTGCTGGGGCTGCTGGTCCTGGCGGACTTCTATGCAGGCTCCGCCGGGCTGGTGGGCCGTGTGTCTACTATCGCCGGCCTCGGAACGGGGAGCGGCATTGCATCGGTCATTTTCGACGCCAGCCTGAACCTGCGCGTGGGTCACATCTATTTCACGATGCTGCTGAATCTGATTCCGGAACTGGAGCTGAGAAGCCCGGTCAGCTTCATGTCGCAGTACAACGCCTTTGCGGCGCAGTCGGGCATCTTCATGGACACGGGATCTGATTATATTCTGCCGGCCATTGGCGAAATGCTCTACGGCGCCGGCATCATCGGCCTCGCCCTGCTATTTGTGTTCTTGCGGCGCGCGCTGCAGCAGTGTTCCACCATGCACGCAAAATTTCAGCGATTCGTATTCATCATCGCCTGCATGATCAATCCGATCTCGCTGTCGAATATTTTCCTGATTCTTTATGCCCAAAGTGAAGAATGATCGTTCATGAGAGCCGTTGTTACAGGCATTACCGGCCAGGACGGCTACTACATGGCGGCGCTGCTGCTGGAGCGTGATTTCGAGGTCCTGGGGCTGACATCCACGGACGGTGTGCCAAAACTGGATTTGAGCGCGCGTTTTCCCGAGCGCTTTCGCATGACGCTATTCGACTACGGCACGCCACTGCAAATCGGCGCGCTGCTCGAGGAATATCGTCCCTCGCTCATTTTCAATTTTGCCGCCAAGGCCACCGGCGAGGGGATGTTCAACGATCCGTACCGGCTCAGCCGCCTGAACGGTGGCTTTGCAATCGATATCCTGGAAGCTTTACGCAAGTCGGGCCGGCGTGAGCAGATGGTGTTCTGCCAGGCTTCCAGCAGCGAGATGTTCGGCAAAGTCTCTGAAACACCGCAGTCGGAAAGTACGGCGTTCTGGCCCCAGAGTCCCTATGGCGCCGCCAAGCTGTACGCCCATCACATGATCGGTATCTACCGACGTGCGTATGGTGTTCGATGCTGTTCGGCAATCCTCTACAATCATGAAAGCATTCGGCGCTCGACCAGGTTCGTCACCAAGAAAATTGCCCGGGGCGCTGCCATGATCAAGCTCGGGCTGCTTGACTCTTTGGCCCTGGGCGATCTGGAGGCGCAGCGCGATTGGGGCTACGCACCCGAGTACGTGGACGCGATGTATCGGATGGCTTGCGCCGACACGATGGACGATTACATTGTGGCCACCGGCAGGCTCACGACGGTTCGACAGTTGTGCGAAATCGCCTTTGGACACCTGGATCTCAAGTACACTGACTATGTCCGGACGAATGAGGTTGAGTCGCGCGTTGCGATGTCGATGAGCCTGCACGGCGATCCACGCAAGATACACGCCGCGCTCGGATGGGCTGCCAGTACTTCGGTCGGCCAAATCATGGTGGAACTCGTCGAGCACGAACTGGCACAGGCACGAACCGGCGCGCGTGAATAGGCGTCTGATGGAGAACTGCTGTGTATAAGAAAATTGGTGCATGCAGAATCTGCGGCAACGGCAATCTGGTTTCCGTCCTTGAGCTCGGGCAGCAGGCTCTTACGGGGGTATTTCCGAAATCGGTCGATGAGAAGCTCACCTCAGGGCCGTTGACGCTGGTGAAGTGTGCGGGCCCGGATGGCTGCGGTCTGCTGCAGCTGGCCCACTCGTATTCGATCGAAGAGATGTATGGCGCGAACTACGGCTATCGCTCCGGCCTGAATCCTTCGATGGTGGCGCATCTGCGTTCCAAGGTTGCACGCATCCAGGGGCTGGGCGTCATTTCGGAAAAGGATATCGTGGTCGACATCGGCAGTAACGACGCCACGACCCTTAAGCAGTATGAGGCGGGCAAGTACCGGCTGCTCGGCTTTGATCCCACAGGCAACAAATTCAGGCAGTTCTATACCGATGCCATCGCGCTGATTCCGGATTTCTTCAGCGACGATGAGTTCCTGCGCCGGAGCAACGGGCAAAAGGCCAGCGTGGTCACTTCGTTTGCGATGTTCTACGACCTGGAGAATCCCCTGGGGTTCATGCAGCAGGTGCACAACATCCTGAGCGACAACGGTGTCTGGGTATTCGAACAAAGCTACATGCCCGCCATGCTGGCCACGAACTCCTACGACACCGTGTGCCACGAGCATCTGGAATACTATGCGCTGGCACAAATTATATGGATGGCCAAGCGCGTTGGCCTGCGCGTGGTCGATGTCGAGCAGAGCGACGTGAACGGCGGCAGTTTTTCAGTGACCGCGCAGAAGCTTTCCGGGCAGCTGAAACCCACGCCGAGCGTGGAAGCCGTGCTGCAGCAGGAGCTGACGCAGAAGCTCGACCGTATCGAAACGTACCTTGCCTTCGCTGCGAACGTACGCAAGTCCCGAGAGGCGCTGCGCGCCTTCCTGGAGAAGGCGAAGCGGTCCGGCAAGCGCGTTGTGGGCCTGGGTGCCTCGACCAAGGGCAATGTCATCCTCCAGTACTGCGGCATCGACTCATCGTTACTGGAGTGCATTGGCGAGATCAACCCGGACAAATTCGGGGCCTTTACGCCGGGCACTCACGTGCCGATCATCGAGGAGGGGCAGGCCATCGGGCGCAATCCCGATTATGCGCTGGTATTCCCGTGGCACTTTCGCCGGCATTTCGAATCACAGCCGCGCTACTCAGCGCTGAAACTGGTGTATCCGCTGCCTGTCCTGTCGGGCGCCAATGAAGCATGACGGGGAAGCTGTATTTTCTTGAGCCCAGCAAGGTCGGGGTGCAGCATATTTACCTGCTGGAGGGCTACCTGCGTGCCCTTACGGCCAGCCACCGGATCGGCGAGCGTTTCGAGATAGTCCTCTGTACGTCGAAATCCACCGCGCGCAATCTGTCGGCCGGGGTGCTTGCCAAGGTGACGCCCAGACCGGTGTTCGTGATGAACCCTGAGAAGCGGCGGCTGGCACTCAAGACCCTGGTGGAATTCTGGGCGGTATTTCGCCGGATGCTGGCGCTGCGCCCCCAGGACATTTTGCTGGTTACCTGCGTGCTTCCCACTTCCCTGATCCTCATTGAGTGGGCCAATCGACTGCTGCGGCGTCGCGGAGTTCACGTGGTGCTGCATGGGGATATTGAAGGGATATTCGCATCGTCCAGGCAGGGCATGCTGTCGATCGGCTTTTGGGCCAAAAACTGGCTACGGCTACGTCGAGCTCGCAGCAGGATATCGCTCGTGGTGCTGGATGACTTCATCAAGCGGCTATTAATTGCCGCCGCTCCGGAGAAATTGAACGACGCCAATATCGCGGTGGTGCAGCTGCCGGTGATGCCGGTCAGTTTCGATGTTCCGCTGGCGGCCCCCCCGACGGTCGGTTTCCTCGGCTATCGCACCCAGATCAAGAGCTTCGAGGCATTCGCCCGATTGCCGGCCTTGCTCCCCGCCTTCCGCTTTGTGGCCATCGGCGGCGGAAAGATCGAGGATCTTCGCGCCGGCACCAGCGAGCCGCTGGCAGGGAAGGATGGCTATCTGGCGGAAATAGCGCGCTGCAGCGTGGCGTGCTTTCCCTACACAGCCGGCTATACGGCATCGCTGTCTGCGTCCGCCCTGGATGCACTGTCGACCGGCGTGCAGATCCTGGCACTGGACCGGCCGTGCTTCGCCGAACTGTCGGCCTATTTTGGGGACGATGTGGTCCGGGTGGTCTCGCGCACGGAGCAGATACCAGAGGCGCTGTCGCGCCTGCTACAGAGCCAGACGTCCGACGACAGAGCCCGGCGCTTGCAGAGGGTCGCCGACTCGAAGTACGGCGTGCCGGCGGTGCAGCGCTCGTTTGAGCGCATGCTGGTGCCTGGCTGAGACATTGGATCGAGAACCTATCCACCGATGGACGTCAGAATCAGAGCCGGCGCAAAAGAACTGCTGGCGACAATGCCGCTGCTGGATGGCCTGTTCCGGCGGTTCATCTGGAGCCACAGGCACTTTCCCGAGGCCGAGATGGCATTCCTGCATTCCCTTCCGCCGCACTCGGTTGATGTGTCCGTCGATGTCGGCGCTGCCAAGGGTGGCTACGCCTGGCTGCTGGACCGGGTGTCGAACCAGGTGATCGCCTTCGAACCCGGCGCCTGGCATTTCGGCTACCTCAATAGATTGCTGTTTGGCACCCATATCAAATTGGTAAACGCCGCGGTGGGCGCATACGCCGGTGAGGCAGAACTTTATACGCCAGGCGAGGACGAGAACGCGCGTCACGAGGCTACTCTGAATACCAGCAATCCCGTTACCCAGAACTCCGACGCGCGCGTGGACAAAGTAACCCAGACATCGCTCGATGATTATCTGGCCGGCTCGCTGTCGCCAGGCAGCAGGATCGACATCATCAAGGTCGATGTGGAAGGCTATGAGAATCAGGTGGTGTGCGGTGCGCTGAAAACACTCGAGGCCCATCGACCGCTACTGATCTGCGAAATTGAGGCGCGACACAACCCGGCGTACGCTTATGTTTTCGAGACGCTGCGCTCCCTGGGGTATGGCTGCTTCGTGTTCCGCAATCGGCGCTACGAGGAGTTCAGCGCCAACGGCATCGAGGATCTTCAAAAGCCTTCGGATCTCGCGATTCGCCTGAGTGCGGATTACAAACCCGGCGAGAATGCATACTTCAACAACTTCGTGTTTCAGCATCCCAGTTCCAGAATCAAGGTAGTCAAATGACCGAAAGTGATCGCAGGATTTACGTCACCGGCGCGGCGGGATTGATCGGCTCAAACGTCGTCCAAGCGTTGCTGGCCGACGGCCACGCGGTCATCGGCGTCGACAATTTCTGGCGCGGCACCCAGGTCAATATCAGGCAACTCTCTGCGCATCCGAAGTTCGTATTCCGGCATGCAGACCTGGTGGCCGATCAGCGCTGGTTCCAGGACATGAGGCCCGAAGATGTCCTGATTCATATTGCGGACATCGTTGCTGGTATTGGCTATGTGTTCTCCAACGAGTGGGAGATATTCCAGAAAAACGTGCTGATCAATACCAGTGTGGCCAGAGTGGTGTCACAAAAATCCCCGGCCCGCCTGATCTATCTGGGTACCGCCTGCTCCTATCCCCAGGGCATGCAGCGCTCGGTGACCTCTTCGGTATTGTCCGAGGCGGACAAATTTCCTGCCGATCCGGAGTCCGGCTACGGCTGGAGCAAG
Organism: uncultured Gammaproteobacteria bacterium; assembly: GCA_963819195.1. Classification (GTDB taxonomy): domain Bacteria; phylum Pseudomonadota; class Gammaproteobacteria; order Steroidobacterales; family Steroidobacteraceae; genus FEN-1191. The sequence goes on along the minus strand of CAWFVL010000003.1, from coordinate 112,566 downwards.
CTGATCGGAGAAATTGAATTCCGTCTTGTCACCAAGGGTTCGGCCACCAAATTCGTGGTGCTCGACCTGCACAACGTGTATGGCTGGCCGTGTGCCTATAACGATGGCACGGCGCAGGTGATTCCCTCGTTGATCAACCGCGCCATCTCCTCCACCGACGGCAACCTGACCGTTTGGGGCGATGGTCGGCAAGGTCGGGCGTTTCTGCATGTGTCGGATGTGGTCTCGGCTATTCGCCTGGCGCTCGATTACGACGGGTCGCTTTCGACGTTCATGATCGGTCCCTCATCCTGCACGACGATTGCCGAGGTGGTGCGCATCATCCAGGCGCATCCGAAAATCCGGATCAACAACATCATCTTCGACACTTCGAAGCCCATGGGGGATATCGGCCGCTTCGCCAACCCGGCGATCGCGAACAAGGAGCTGGGCTGGGCGCTGAAGATGGATCTGGTCGCCGGCATACATGATCTGGTCGACAAGATTATCGATGACAGAATCTAAGCGAATCTCGATTATCGTCGCCAGCTACGGCGATCCGCGCATCGTTGGCGCGATTCGCAGTATTCGAAACTTTGATGATATCGGTACCGTAAAAATAGTGCTGATTGACGGCGGGTCGTCCCCCGAGATTCAGCAGTTGATCAGAGCCTGCCTGCGCGAGGAGGATATCTTCATCTCCGAGCGGGACCGCGGGATATTCGACGCGCTCAATAAGGGTCTGGAGGCGTGCGACACCGAATTCATCGGCTGGCTCGGCAGTGACGATGTCTTCACAGGCAATATCAAGGCCAGTGAAGTTGCCTCCAGGCTCGCTAGTCACGACCTGCTGGTGGCAAATACGGTGCTGGTGCAGGACATCAGTGCGGTGCCCCGGGGCAATGTCGTGCGCATGACACACGCATTGCCGTCACGCTGTGGCGGCGTGCCGCTCGGGTTGCACAATCCGCATTACTCCACCTTCGGTTCCGCAAATCTGCTTCGCAGCGAGCGTTTCAGGCTGGACCTCAGGGGCGCAGACATCGATTATTTCCTCCGCATCTTCAAGAAGAAGCCCCGAGTGGAGACCACCAACATCGTGGCGACGGTGCAGGGCGCTGGTGGATTCTCGACGCAATCCTGGTCGAGGATGCTGCGCATCAATACCGAACTGATCGGAGTCTATTCCCGGCACGCCAATTGGTTCCTGGGGCCGCTGGCCGTTGCGATAAAACTGAGCTACAAGCTGCTGGTGACAGGCTACTACAGGATTCATCGCATGCCCGTGAGCCGCGTGCTGAGCTAAGCTCGTCAGGCCCACGACCCGTATTGATCAAGTCGTGCACAATCTGACGCGCGAGGATTGTGCGATAGCTTCATGAAAGCATCCTATTTGTACCAGTGCGTGAATGTCGTGGCCGGCGTGATCCTGCTCGCGCTGTTGCTTCGCTTCTTCTCCAAGGCCGAGTTTCTGGAGTGGTCGCTATTCACGACGATAGGCGGGTTTACTATTCAGCTGGAGAGTTCGCTCAGTACCGTATGCAGTCGATTCCTGGTGCGTGTGCACCATCGTGGCGGGGGCCGCGCGCTCTTGGTCTCGATAGCGCAGTGCAGACGGTGGTACCTGGTGTTCGCGGTGTTGGTCTTTCTTGGTTTGTGCGTTGGCGGCTTTTTCTATTTCTCGAGGGCGGTAAAGGCAGGATTTACCGGGAGCTGGGTGCTGGAATGGGTGGTATTCAGCACCTCTTACCTGGTGACTTACCTATTTGCCTATAACTGCTGCGTGCTCATCGCCTCCGAGCGCATCACGAACTATGCGATCATCAATGTCACCACGCGGCTCCTGAATGTGGCGCTCTCCTGCATCTTCATCTTCAGTGGTCTTCGTGTGCTTGGACTTTGCATCAGTCTGCTGTTGTCCGCTTCGGTGGGTGCGTTCGCGATGCGGTGGGCGGGCAGCAGGGCCATTGCGGCGGAATGGCGGCGGCACGCGGAGGACAGCTCACAGGGTGTTGGCGAGGAGAAACTCGAGATTGATCATGTTGGACGCAACATCGCGTTCATCGGAATGGCCTATTTCCTGTACCGGGCGGGATTATTGATCGACGCAGGCTCAAGTTTCGACGCCGGCGTGCAGGCAAGCTACGGTTTACTGCTGCAGATCCTGGCGCTGATCATGGCGCTCTCATCGGTGCCCATCAATATGCTCGTGGCGCCGCTGCAACGGGCAGTCCTGACTGCGGATCCGGGCCAAATCGCGCGCGAAATGGCGCGGTTGTCCGTGTATGCCAACTTAGTCTTCGTCGGCGCATTGCTTGGTCTGATGTTCCTCGGGCCCGCGCTCTCCCACGGCATCTCGGCGCGTGCGGCCCTGCCAGGCGCGTGGGATATGGCAATGCTCGGCTTCGGCTTCTTTCTGGAGCTGAATATATTATTGCTGGTCAATGTCGCAATCGCGGCGCGCTCATACCGGTTTGTGCCGCTCTACGCGGTGTCCGCGGCGACAGGCGTGGCGGTGGCCGTTGTGCTGCGTTCGCAGGGTGTCGATCTGTACCTGGCCTTCGGTCTGGCTCCGGCGGTCACACAGATGCTGATTGCCATGCCGCTGATTGGCAGGGAGGTTACGAGGCTCACGGGCGTCACGCTCCGTAGCTATATTCTCGGCTCCGGCGCGTTTCTTCGGCAGGTTCTGCGGCATCCGATCCGGGTCGGTCTGGCCTTCAGGTAGCGGGGCTGGTCGTGCGTCCCATGGCGCGAATGACGCGGCGCCTGAATCGTCCCATCAGGGTGCGGGCGCGCGCCAATTGCGTCACGCAGCCGGCGATGGCGCCTGTTTTGAGTCTCTCCGCGGCGGCCAGTTCGCCCAGCCGCACATAGACATCGTTGGGCGGAGAACAGCGCCAGAATGCGTAGCCACGCTGCTGCATGAACTTGCGGTATTCGGCTTTGTGAAACAGATTTTCGATGATCACCACGCGCGGTGAGTAGCGCGAAAAATCGAGTCCCTCCAGTACATTCAGCTCCCAGCCTTCGACGTCCACGGCAATGAGGTCGATCTCACGCAGCGCAGGCCGGTATTCGGCCAGCAGGCTGTCCAGCCGTCGAAGCTTTACCTTGATCTTGGTGATGGACAGATCGGGATTCAGCTCGGCGTAGTCATCCTTGATCGACAGCGACGACCATGACTCGAAAGTAACCGCTCCGTCCCTGTAGTTGACCTTATGTGAGTCGACGACCGAGAAGTCGACATCGTCCTGATCGTGATCGCCGCAGGCGAACTGCAGGATCGTATGACCACGTGATCGATGCATGTCGGCGAATGTCGGATTGGGTTCCACGGCGATGACATCCCACCCCTTGGACCTGAAAAGGGCCCCGATGGAGAGCCAGTCGGGCCGTGCCGCGCCGATTTCGATGCAGGTGCCGGTGCTCTGCCTGGCGAAAAATCGACCAAACACGATCTGGTCGATGTGACCCTCGGCGCTGCCGCCGGTCAGAATTGGTTCGGATTGCAACTACTTCTCCGGATGTCCACGGGCCTGACACAGGCTCATCCCGACCTGGGGGCCAAATAGGTGCCGCACGACCACCACAGGAGACTGCCAGCACAAGAAACCATTATGTTTTAGGCAATCCCGTAAGTCTAATGGGCGGGTCGAGCGGACCGCATCCGGGGCCGCGCCAAACGTAAAGACGTGCAAAGTTACGCGATGGCGACCGCGTGCGGGCGCCCAGGGTCGCGCGGGGCGCTGAAATTTCGCTCAACAGTGAGGTAGGATGATGGGCACCGGGCCAGCCCGGAAGACGATGGCGCCACGCGCCGCCCACTAAAAATATATAGAGAGATCTCTTCCTATGGAAGCTTCCGCAGCAGCTCAGGTCCGGCATTATTGTGATCAATCATCCCGCCTGCTATCGGCCCTGGCGCTACTCGCGCTCTCGGCCTGCGGTGGCGGCAGCTCTACGCCCTTGTCCACACTGAACCCCGCGGATGCCACTTTGCAGGGGGTGCCCAGCGATATCGTTGCCGCCGGCACACTCCCGGGCCCATCACCGTTCATCAGTTTCGTGCAGCTCTCCGGCAAATCGATCGGGACGGTGGCGGGCGTGGAATTCACGATCGCGCCCAAGCCGGGCTCGGTCTCCAAGCCCGTTGATGTCTTTTATTCAATCGCTGCGCTGCAGGCCCGCGGCTATGTCTATAGCTCCGATTCGACGATCAGGATGCCCGTGTATGGATTGTATGCCGGGTATGCCAACCAGGTGGCGCTGCGCCTGGTGTTTCAGAACGGGACCTCGCATACGATCAATGTGATCATCACCACGCCGGCGTATGACGACCCCACTGGCATTTACTCGAAGCCCACGATCAACGTCGCCCGCCCCGCCGGCAGCGCCCTGGGATTCGACTTCTTCGCCATGAAGTCCGGGCTCGGAAGTCCCGTGGTGGTCGATACCGATGCCGAGATCCGCTGGGTGTTTCCGACCACGATAGGCTCCCTCTCCACCGCCCTGCAGAATGACCAGTTTGTGATCGGCGATGGTTCCAAACCAATTCTCCATTTGCTGCGACTGGACGGCTCCGAAACCTCCGTGCCGGTGGCGACGACCAGTTTCACGGACTTTCACCACAACATCGATCATGGCAAGACAGGGCTATTGGCTGAGTTCGACGCTACGGCGGCAGGCGTGAAGATCGTCGAAAGCAATGTTGCCGAGATCAACGAGTCCGGCGTAATACTCAACCATTGGGATCTGGGCGCCATCATCAGCGCCTACATGAGCAGCCAGGGCGATGACCCGACGCAAGTTCGTCAGGCCCGGCGCCGACTGGTTCCACAACAATGCGACGACCTATGATCCGAGGGATAACAGTATCATCGTCTCGAGCCGCGAGAATTTTCTCATCAAGCTCGATTACCAGACCGGCAACATCATCTGGATCTTCGGGGATCCCACCAAGTACTGGTACACCTTCCCATCCCTGCGCGCCAAGGCAATGCTGCTCGCCAACGGCGGGCTGTATCCGGTTGGACAGCATGCCGTGTCGATCACCTCCCAGGGCTACACGATGGTGTTCAATGACGGGGACGGCAGCGCGGATCAGCCGGCTGGCCAGTCTCCCGGTATCACCCGCACCTACAGCGCCGTGTCGGCATACACCTTCGATACCGCCTCGATGACCGCGACCGACGTATTTGATTTCGATTACGGCCAGACCATTTATTCGGCTGTCTGCTCCAGTGCCTATGAGGCCCAGGCCCAGTCGATCCTGGTCGACTACGCGGTCGCCGCCGGCGGCACGGAGACTCGAATGGTCGGCCTCAATGCCGCGCATGACGTGGTGTTCGACTTCCAATACAAGACCGTGCCGTGCGAAACCAGCTGGAACGCCATACCCATGCCGTTCGATAGCATGAGCATCGACTTCTAAAGGTCTGCTGGTGTCATGGCGCCCGGCTGCCGATGCCGGGCGCCATGAACCGATCGGTTACCGAATGCGATGGGTTTTAGCCGCCCGGGTAGAATTAAGCCCGGTCAGTGCCCCAGCATTGCAAATCGGTTTGAGTGGCTTGCACGATTGTCAGTACGCATCTGGACCCCTCTCCGGGTCAGCGCCATCCGACACCGGATACGTCGAACGCTCCTTGACGGCATTCGCGTTTTTGCCCACGATTCGGGCGCGCACGGGTGCGTGCGGGTTTGAGAGCGCCCCGAGGAATGAGTTTTGAGAGTTTGCTCTCGGCAAGGCGAGTGTCAACGGGTTTGATTGCTTCGCGTTAAGCCCTTGAGGCCGGCATATGGGGTTCGGTACCGCGACCGCGCGGTGGCGTTCGACGGCGATCGGGCGCGCGACCGTCACATCTGCACAAGGAGTCGGACGAATTGAGCACGATCTCGGCAGCGCTTGCGGCATTCGCCGTCACCATGATGGCAATCCTGACGCTGAGACCGGTCGCAGTGGCGATCAATCTGGTCGATCGTCCGGGGGGTCGCAAGACGCACCACGGCAAGGTTCCCGTCGTCGGCGGCCTGGCCATGTTTCTGGGAATTATCTTTGGCATCGGGTTGGTTGAGTCTGCGCGCCCGATCACTGGGACGCTGATCTCAGCGTTTGCGTTGGTCGTCACCGTAGGCATGGTCGATGACCGGTTCAGCGTCTCCCCCTGGCTGCGCCTGCCGCTGCAGGCCACCGCAGCCGTACTGATGACCCTGGGGACCGGCACAGAAGTGTCGTCGATTGGCGACGCTTTTGGAGTGGGGGATATTCATTTTCACGGCATCGTGGGCGAATGCCTGACCGTGCTGTTCGTCATGACGGCTATTAACGCCTTCAACATGCTCGATGGTATGGACGGTCTTGCCGGGACGGTGGCCTTCGTGGCAGTGCTGGCCCTGGGCTGGTCCGCCTGGAATTCCGGCCAGCATGACCTGGCGGCGGTCTGCGCCGTGATCGGCGCGGCGACAGCGGCGTTCCTGCTCTTCAATCTGCCCACGCGCCGCAATCGGCGCATGCGTTGCTTCATGGGCGATGCCGGCAGCACCCTCCTGGGGGTGTCCCTGGCATGGATCTGCATCAGGGCCAGTCAGTTCGCAGGCGCGGAAGGAGCCCCGGGGGGCGCCGGTCTGTCGCCCGTCAATACGCTCTGGGTCGTGGGTCTGCCCATCTTTGAGTTCTTCTGGACCATCATCCGCCGTGCGCTGCGCGGCCAATCGCCCCTTACCGCCGATGCCGAGCACTTTCATCACCTGCTGCTGAAGGCGGGCTTCGGGGTGCAGGGCGCCTTCATGATGTTCCTGGTTCTGACGCTGTTCCTCAGTACTGTGGGCCTGAGCCTCAATGCCCTGCACGTGCCCGATTACGTCTCGCTGCTGCTGCTGTTCGGAGCGGGCGTGGTCATCGTGCGCTCAATGTACTGGGCTCACAGCCTGATCCGATTCTTCCCGGAACGCGCGCGTCGCCGGGTCCCCTGGCGGCCCGCCGGTGAGGCGATGACCGCCGACGTCGCGCTGGATCGTCGACTCAAGAAATAGCGCGGTGTCCGGCAGGCACAAGGGGCGAATCGTCGCCATCACAGGTGGCGCTGCGGGCATCGGCCAGGCCATCGTGCAGCGCCTCGCGGGCGAGGGTGCTCGCATCGCCATCGCCGACATCGCCGACGCCGCGCAGAGCATCGAGCTCGCACGCCAGGCCGGCGGCGAGGCGGCGGCCTTCCGGGTCGACATTGCAAAATGGGACGAGATGACCGCCTTCGCCGATCAGGTGCAGGCACGCTTCGGCGACCCCTCGATCCTCATTCACTGCGCCGCCCTGCAGTTCATGAGCCCCTTTGAGGAACTCAGTTCCGAGCGCTGGCGCGCCACCCAGGATGTCAATGTACTCGGCGGTTTTCATCTCGCCAAAGTGTTCCTGCCCGCCATGAAAGCCGCGCGCTGGGGACGCATCGTCATGGTCGCTTCGTCCAGTTTTTTCGCGCCACCGGCGCGCATGACGCACTACATTGCCAGCAAGGGGGCGCTGCTCGGCCTGGTGCGGGGCCTGGCTGCCGAGGTCGGTGAATTCGGCATCACCGTCAACGCGCTGGCGCCCGGTTTGACGCGCACGCGCAATGCCATCACGGGTGTGCCGCAGGCACATTTTGATTCCGTGGTCGCTCATCAGGCCGTGAAGCGCAGCGGCGAGCCGGCAGATCAGGCTGCCGCAATTTCCTTCCTGGTCTCGGACGATGCGGGCTTCATGAGCGGACAGACCATGCTGGTCGACGGCGGCGAGGGCCACGTCTAAGACAGTTTCCGGCGCGGATTCCCCTATAATCACGGCCGAAGCACCGAATCCCCGGTGCAGGGAATTTTCGGAAAGCACGTGAGCCAGACCGCCCCGTCGACGCCATTCAAACTCGGTACCTTTTCCGCCGCCGGCTGCACACCCTTCGGCGGACTCATCGTTGATGAACGCGTACTCGCCTTCAATGCGCTGGGTGATTTCCTGCATCGTGAGCAGCTGGATTTTCGCTGCGACGGATCGACGCTGTCGGTGCTGGATGCATGGGAGCACAATTTCCCGGTGTTGCAGCGGGTTGCCGACGCGCTGCATGGCGGGCGGGATGCGCCGCTTTCCGCCGCCAGCGCGCCGCTTTCCGCACTGATGCTGCATGCACCGGTGGCGAGCCGCAACGTCATCTGCTCAGGCGCCAACTACTTCAAGCACGTGGTCGATATCGTGGTCGCACAGGTGCGACCGGAAACCGAAGGCATGACGCCCGAGCAGCGACGCGCCTTCGGGATCGCCAAGATGACCGAGCGGCGCCTGCATGGAACGCCATTCTTTTTCATCAAGGCAAACTCGACCATGGTCGGGCCGTTTGATGCCGTCAGCCTGCCGCCCGATGTCACGACCATGGACTGGGAGCTGGAACTGGGCGTCGTGATCGGCAAGCGGGCACGATTTGTCACGCGTGAGCGAGCGCTGGAGCATGTGGCCGGCTACATGGTCGTCAATGACCTGACGATCCGCGAGCGCGTCAATCGCAAGGACATGCAGGAGATGGGCATGGACTGGGTCGGCTCCAAGTGCGCACCCACGGCGTTGCCCACGGGTCCCTACCTGGTCCCGGCCGCCTTCGTGGGCGATCCGCAGAAACTGCACATCACGCTCAAGCACAATGGGCGCCTCATGCAGGATGAAGGCACCGACGACATGATTTTCGATTGCGCGCGACTGATCGAGACACTGTCTAAGTTCATGGCGCTGCAGCCCGGCGATCTGATCTGCACCGGTTCGCCCTCCGGCAACGGCATTCACCATGGCGTGCTGCTCAAGCCCGGCGATGTCATGGAAGGCACGATCACCGGCCCGCTTCAGGGCCTCGGCACCCAGCGGAACAGCTGCCATGCCGAAGCCTAATCCCGTCAAGGGCTGGCAGCTCGATCGCGCGAGCCTGCGCACCGTTGGCCGCGATCTGCAGCGTCCCGAGTGCATCCTCGCGCAGCGCGACGGCACGCTCTGGAGCGCGGATGCGCGCGGCGGGGTCATGCGCATCAACCCCGACGGCAGCCAGCAGCTGATCGCACAGCAGGCCGACACGCGCTTCACCGAGCGCGGTGCCGGTGCCGAACGCTACATCTTCGAGGGCACGCTGCCGAACGGCATTGCCTTTGCGCCCAACGGCGATTTCCTGATCGCCAATTTCGGCACCGATGCGCTCGAGCGCATGAATCGCAGCGGCGAGAGCCAGGTGCTCTATACGCAGATCGACGGCCAGCCGCTGGGCAAGGTCAATTTCGTGCTGCGGGATTCCAGGAACCGCCTCTGGCTCACGATCACCACGCGCGCCAAACCCTGGACGCGCTCGATCAATGAGAAGCTGCCGGACGGCTACGTCGCGCTCATCGATGAGAAAGGCATCCGCATCGCGGCCGACGGCTTCATCGGCACCAACGAAGTACGCCTCGATGCCAATGAGGAGTGGCTGTACGTGGTCGAGAGCAACGCGCGCCGCATCTCGCGCCTGCGCGTGCAGCCCGACGGCACGCTCACGGGCCGCGAGGTCTATGGCCCGCAGCGCCTGCAGGGCATTCCGGACGGCTTTGCCTTCGATGCCATCGGCAACCTGTGGATGACGTATGTGATTTCGGACAAAATTGCCGTGATCACACCCGAGGGCGATGAGCAGATCGTGTTCGACGATGGCGATGCCGCCAAGGTCGGCGTCTTCGACCAGCATTTCTTCGCCGGCACGGTAACGCCCGAGGTCATGATGGGGTGCGGCGGCACGGTGGCGCCGTGGACCGCCAGCCTCACCTTTGGCGGCGCGGATCTGCAGACCCTCTACATCGGCAGCCTGCGCGGCACCACCATCCCCTACGTGCGTGCACCGGCGCCCGGCCTGCCGATGGTACATTGGCACGAACAATACTGACGCCTGCCACTCGCAGTGCGCGATCCACCCCGCGGAAACCACACCATGATCCTGGAAGCAGCCACCATCAACGTCAAAGCGGAGCACAAGCCCGCATTCGAGGCCGCATTTGCCGAAGCCCGCAAGGTCGTATCGGCCATGCCGGGGTTCTTAGCGCTGCAGCTGCATCGCTGCATCGAGACCGATGGTCGATATCTGCTGCTCGTGCAATGGCGCTCGGTGGAGGACCATACGGTCGGCTTTCGGCAGTCGCCGCAGTTTCTGCGCTGGCGGGAACTCATCGGGTCGTATTTCGCCTCAGCGCCGTTCGTTGAACACTTCGAGCCTGTCTGCGGCGATGTTCTCGCGGGCGCGCCGGGTTCCTGAATGGCGCCCGTCGCGCTGGTCACTGGGGCGGCTGGCGGCCTGGGCGAGGCCATCGTGCGCGGGCTGGCGACGGCCGGCTTCACTTTGGGTATCGGCTACCACCGTTCCGCCGACGCAGCGGAGCGGCTGCGGCAGGATCTGCCTGCGGGCGATCATTTCGCCCTTGCCGCCCCCGTCACCGACAGCGCCGCGCTCACACAGATGGCGGCTGGCATCGAGGCGCGCCACGGGCGCTGCGATGTGCTGGTCAACTGCGCGGGCACCACGCGCTTCGTCGCGCATGCCGATCTCGACGGACTCGATGACGCGCTGTTCGACTCGATCTTTGCGGTCAATGTGCGCGGAGCCTTCGCGGCCGTGCGCGCGCTCAAGTCCCTGCTCGAGCGCAGCGAGCTGCCCGGCGGCGGGGTCGTGGTCAACATCTCCTCTATTGCCTCCGTGATCGCGATGGGCAGCAATGTGGCCTATTGCGCCTCCAAGGCCGCGATCGACAACATGACGCGTTCGCTGGCGCGCGCGCTGGCACCGCGAATCCGGGTGGTGGCGGTGGCCCCGGGGCTGGTCGATACCGAATTCGTAAAGTCCCTCGACCCCGCATGGCGGGATGAACAGGCCGCGCGGACGCCATTGCGGCGCCTGGCACGTCCGCAGGAAGTCGCCGCGGCGGTGGTTGCCGCGGTGACCCAACTGACCTTTACTACCGGGTCGATCATCGCCGTGGACGGCGGTCGCCCGCTCAACTGACTTCAAGGAGATCCGCGTTGAAACTCGCCACGCTCAAAGACGGCTCCAGGGATGGCAAGCTGCTGGTGGTCTCGAAGGATCTCGCGCGCGCGGTGATTGCGGTCTCGGCCGCGCCGACGCTGCAGCAGGCGCTCGAGAACTGGCAAACCTCGAACCCTAAGCTGCAGGGCCTCTACGATGATCTGAATGCCGGGCGCGCCGCGGGCTCCTTCGCACTCGATCAGAGCCAGCTCAGCTCGCCCTTGCCGCGCGCCTGGCAGTGGCTCGATGCCTCGGCTTTCCACAGTCACGGCGATCTGCTCGAAAAGGTGTTCAAGCTCGAGCCGCCACCCGACAAACGCACCATACCGCTGATGTACCAGGGCGCCGGCGATGATTTCCTGGGGCCCGTGGACGATGTGCCGCTGCCCTCGGAACAGGACGGCATGGACTTCGAGGGCGAGATCGGCGTCATCGTCGATCGTGTGCCCATGGGTACGGGTGCCGATCAGGCGGCCACGCACATCAAGCTGCTGGTGCTGATCAATGACTGGAGCCTGCGCGTGCTGGCGGGGCGCGATGTGAAGACCGGGTTCGGCTTCCTGCAATCCAAGCCCTCCACGAGTTTCAGCCCGGTCGCGGTGACGCCGGATGAACTTGGCGAGGCCTGGCGCGATGGTCGCGTGCAATTGCCCATTCACGTGTACTGGAACGGCACGGAGTTTGGACACCCGGACTGCGGCCAGATGGGCTTCAGCTTCGGGCAGCTGATCGCGCATGCTGCGCGCACCAGAAACCTCAGCGCCGCCACCGTGATCGGCTCGGGTACCATCTCCAACAATGAGTACCGCAGCGTCGGCTCGGCCTGCATTGCCGAACGGCGGGGCATCGAGCTCACCGACCAGGGCAAACCGCAGACCGACTACATGAAATTCGGCGATCGCGTGCGCATCGAGATGCTCGATGCCGCGGGTCAGTCGATATTCGGTGCCATCGAACAGCGTGTGGTGCAGGCGAAGCTGCCGTGAGGGAGTTTTTGTGAGAGTGCTGGTCATCGGCGGGGAGGGCTTCATCGGCCAGGCCCTGGTGGCGCGGATGTGCCGCGATGCCAGCCTCGATGGCAAGACTGTCTCCGCGATCACCGTGCTCGACCAGCGGATCGGATCGCGCCAGCCGGATGCGAAGCTGCACTATCTCGAGGGTGATATTGCCGACCCCGCCGTACTCACGCGCGCCATCGCGGGCGGTGTCGACTACGTGTTTCACCTGGCCAGTATCCCGGGCGGGGCCTCGGAGCAGAACTTCGAGCTCGGCCTGCGGGTGAATCTGCACGCCACGCTGAGCCTGCTGGAAGTACTGCGCAAGGCCGGCGGCTCGGCGGGTGCTGCCGGGAGCCCGCCGAAGCTCGTGTTTGCCAGCAGCATCGGCATCTATGGCGTGCCCATGCCGGCGGTCATCGATGAGAACACCATTCCACTGCCCACCTTGAGCTACGGCGCGCAGAAGCTCATCGGCGAATACCTGGTCGCCGACTACGGCCGCCGCGGTTTCGTCGATGGCCGCTCGGTGCGCATCCCCGGCATCGTCGCGCGGCCGCCCTCGACCGGCATGCTGTCGCTTTTCTTAAGCGATCTGATTCGCGAACTATCCGCCGGCCGCAGCTTCGTCTGCCCGGTGGCGCCCGAGGGCATGAGCTGGTTCATGTCGCGCCCCTGCATCATCGACAACCTGCTGCATGCGGCGGCGCTGGGCCCGGCGCAGGTGGCAGAGCAGCGCACCTGGCTGCTGCCGGTGCTGCACGTCTCGATCGGCGGCATCGTGGCGGCCATCGCGCGTCTGCACGGGCAGGCGGTGCTTGGACGCGTGAGCTACGCGCCCAACCCGGCACTGCAGGCGCAGTTTGCGAACTACCCGCCGCTGCTGTGCCCGAAATCCGAAGCCGCAGGTTTTCGCCACGACGGCACGGTCGAGCGACTGGTGGTGCGCGCACTTGAGGCAGCATGACGACGCTGCTGCATCGCTGCGGACTGTCCACGGCCCCGCAGGCGCCCGCGGGGGAACCCACGCGCGTCTCGGGCCGGTCGCGCGGCCGCGCGCGCACCTTCACTGTCGATCTGCACTGCCACGCACTCACTCTGGCGGCTGAAAAGCTGGTGGCCGACCGCCCGCAGAAGCTCGCCGAGCGCGAGATCATGCCGCGCATGCAGGGTGCGGAGAGTTTCGAATACACCGTCAACGTCATGCTCAAGGCGGCCTTTCCGAAGCTCACGGATCTCAGGCAGCGACTGGCCGACATGGATGCGATGGGCGTGGACCTGCAGGTCCTCAGCCCTGCGCCCAATCAGTACTACTACTGGGCCGATCCGGAACTGGCGCGCGACCTCTGCCTCGCCATCAACGAGCATCTGGCCTCGCTGGTCGCACAGCACCCGGATCGCCTGCTGGCGCTGGGGTCGGTGGCGCTCCAGCATCCCGAGCTCTCGATCCAGCAGCTCGATCACGCCGTCAAGACACTCGGACTGCGCGGCGTCGAGGTGTCGTCCCAGGTCAATGGCCTGGAACTCGCCGATCCGAAATTCGAGCGATTCTGGGCGCGCGCCGAGGAACTCGGCTGCGTGGTGTTCCTGCATCCGCTAGGCACCACGCTCGGCGAGCGCGTCAACCGCCATTATCTTTCCAACACCGTCGGGCAGCCGCTCGAGACCACGATCGCGCTCTCATACCTGATCTTCGGCGGCACCTTCGACCGCCACCCGGGCCTGAAGCTGGTGGCGGCGCATGGCGGCGGGTATCTGGGCTCGTACATCGGCCGCTCCGATCATGCCTGGCATGCAAGGCCGGACGCGCACGGCTGTCAGCGGCCGCCGAGCGAGTACCTGCGCCAGATCCTGTTCGACACCATCGTCTACCGGCCCGAGCAATTGCGGCACCTGATCGCCGAAGCCGGCATCAGCCAGATCGTGGTCGGGACCGATTATCCCTACGACATGGCGCACTACGACATCCACGCGCTGCTGGATGGCATCCCCGAGCTCAGTGCTGCTGACCGCGCCTCGATCCTGGGCGGCAACGCGGCGCGGATTCTGGGACTCAAGGAGCCCGCGTGAGCCTGCGCTACCGGCTGCTGAACGTCTTTACGCGCGATAGCCGAGCCTTGAGCGGTAATCCGCTGTGCGTGTTCGAGGATGGCAGTGGATTGGATACCCCGACCATGCAGGCGCTGGCGCGGCAGTTCAATCTGTCGGAGACCACCTTCCTGCTGCCCTCGGAGCGCGCCACTGCGCGCGTGCGCATCTTCACGCCCAGCTACGAGATGCCCTTTGCAGGCCACCCGACATTGGGCAGCGCGCAGGTTTGCCGCTCGCTGGGACTGGGCGGCGATGAACTCAAGCTTGAGGTGCAGGTCGGTATTATTCCCGTGCGGGCCCAGGGCACGCGCTGGACACTCGAGGCGCAAAAACCGACTTGGCGCGATGTGGATGTGCCGCGGGCCCGCCTCGCGGCACTGCTGGGGCTCACCGAACCGGATCTGCTCGACCGGCCGCTGTGGGTGAAAGCCGGCAAGGAACAGCTGATCGTGCCGCTGGCTGATGCGGCGGCCGTCGCACGAGCCGCGCCGGATCCGAAAGCTTTCGACATCCTGCGCAGTGCCGACGGTCAGGGCATGGCTTACCTGTTCGCGCCATGCGCGCCGAACCGGATGCTCTCTCGATTCTTCTTCCCCCAGGGCAGCTCGGTGATCGAAGATCCCGCCACCGGTTCGGCCTGTGCCAACCTCGGCGGCTGGTGGCTCGCAATGAAGCGAGATTTACCCTGTAAGTTGATAATTTATCAGGGTGAACAAGTGGAGAGACCGTCGACGCTGCACCTTGATGTGAGTGCCGGTGGGCAGATCCACGTCGGTGGCGATGTCATCGAATTGGGCCAGGGCGAGATCGAGATCTGAGGGCGGCCGCGGGGCTCCGCGACGCGCCGCCTGGCGGCTCGATCTCAACCCCTGAATACCCCTCAATCCTGGATCATCGTCTCAATGGTCCCATCGATTCCCTTGGTACCAAACCGCAGCATCTCCATGCGCGTCGGCGAGACGATGTAGAGCGCCGAGGGCAGCGTGCCCACACCGCTTTCAGTAACCGTTCCCAGGCCACGGCCGATGGTCGGGTCGATTGCGAACGAGCCGTTCACGAAGTTGCTCGAGAGCGCGTCGAAGTTCAGATACAGCAGCGCATTGAGTGTGATCGGGCCCGGCGCTTGCGGGTAGGCCGTGTAGCTCACGAAGGAGTTGGCGAGCGTTGCCGGGAAGGGACCCGAGCTGTTGGCGTACTCGTAAGGGCCTTGGGACTGCGCTTCCAGGAAGCCGGCGCTGCCGGCCGTGCTGGTGTGCTCGACGATGTAGCCACTCGAGGCGCCATCCAGATAGAACGCAAACGAGCGCGTCGTGGTGTCGGCTATCGAGAGCGTGCCGCGGCCGTTGGTGGCGACCGCATAGCTTTGCCCGAGAAAAGGCTGAGCCTGGACATCGACAGTCAGATTGGAGGTGTCGAGCAGCAGATCCAGTGTGCCGGCGGTCGGATTGGCGGCCGACAGCCGGCCGAGTGCCATCACCGCGACCGGTTCGTTATTTCCGGAGGCGCCGAACAGGCTCATGATCGAAGGCGTGGCCATGGCGCTGTTGTTGAAGGCGGCGGCGCCGGCATTGCCGACCTGCGCGGTCATTTGACCGGCCAGGCGCGTGGTGCCGCCGGCCGAGGTGGCATCGATGTCGATCATGAACATCTTGCCGGGATTGACGTTGTAATAGGCGAAGGTCGTGGTCTGGCCGCCTGCCAGCAGCGTCAGCGTGCCGCGCCCGTTGGCGTCGGGCGGCGTCAGTGTGCCGGCCGCTGGCGTTTCGGTCATCGGCGAGGGCGCGTTCGAGTCCACCAGCCCGGCGCTGATCGCCCCGGCGGTACTCGTAAAGCGTCCGGCCATGCCGTAATGAAGTTTCGTCGGCGTCACGCCGAGCAGTCCGAAGGCATACTCGCCACTCACCGGCGCGCCGGCTACGACGCCTGAGAAATCCTGCAGCTCGAGCTGACCGGATCCCGAGTCGCTGCCGGAGTGAATCAGCTGCAGTCCCGCGGAATGGATCTTCTGATCGGTGCCGGGCAGTGTGGCCGCGAAGTTGTAGACCAGATCGCCGCTCGGGGCGTTCAGGGTCAGCACGCCGGTGTTGGTTTCGCGATTGACGCAGGTGCCCGAGGTCAGCGTCTCGGCGGTGGTGGTGCGGTTGGGATCCTTGTAATCCTGCTCGCCGGTGATGACCCCGGTGCTGCTGATCTGGATCGATGCCACGTGGGTGGCTTCGCCGTTGCCCCGGAAACCCGTGAACATCAGGGTGTAGTTACCCTGCAATACGCAGGCGGTTTCGGTATTGACGATCATCGTCAGCGGGACCGACGCCACGCGGCTGAGGGTGTCGGTGGCCTGTAGCGTGAAGGTATAGGTGCCCGCCGTGGTCGGCGTACCTTCGATATAGGTGGCCGATGTGGTGCTGCCATTGAGGGCGAGCCCAGGTGGGAGCGCACCCGAGAGCACTACCCAGGTGAAGGGTGCATCGCCGCCCGAGGCCGATACCGGCGACTGATAGGCGACGTTGACGTTGGCGGGGAACAGAGTGGTCGGATCGATCAGTGGTGTTCCGAGGACGATCAGCGCCACGGAAGCCAATTGCGCCGGATTGGCCACCGAGGTGGCCGTGATCAGCGCGGTGGTGGAACCATTGACGATCTCAGTGCCGGTGCCGGTCGGCGCGACATAGGTCGCCGAGGTGCCCGTTTCGCTGGTCAGCGATCCGGCGCCGGTCAGTGTCCAGGTGACGCCCTGCCCGTTGCTGGCGTTCTCGACGGTGGCGCCGAGTGCCAGGGTCTGGCCTGTCAGCAGCGAGGTGGCGCTGCCGGCCGTGGTCAGCGCAACGCCGGTGTCCACACCCACCTGGGCGGTGATGGTGCGATTGGAATTATTGCTGCACGCCGCGACGGCGAGGATTGTCGCCATCAAGAGCGGCATGCGGGCATATCGAATGAAACTCAACGGCATCTCCTCGCGAATCCGGTCAGCGAATGATCGGTTTGTTTAAGTTCGGGGGCTGGCCAGGCGCCGGCGGACGACGATCGCCGCGGCAATGGCACACAGCAGCAGCAGTGCGGGGTCAAAGGATCCGGCGCCAGTGCCGGCGGCAAACGCCGATTGAATCGTGGCGGTGCTCGAAGCCGTATGGCCGCCGCTGTCGGTAATGGTGAGCTTGACCTGGAACGTGCGGAACGAAGGCACTACCAGTGTTGCGACCGCCTGGTTGGCATTCTCGATCTGATTGCTGGTCGAGGGAATCGTCGACCATTGATAGGAAACGATGGTGTAGCCCGATGCCGCGGTGCTGCCGCTGCCGGTGAGAGTGATGCGCTGGCCCGGCGTTCCCGTGCTGCTCGAGGTCGTGATCTCGACGAAGATCCCGGAGGCAGCCGTCACCGCGGCGGAGGCATTGAGCATGCCGGCGCCACAGGTGGCCGTCGTGCACACGCACTCGACGTTCTGACTGGTGTCGGTGTAGTTGCCATTGGCATCGGCGGTGGTCGCGGCCAGCTGACAGGCGGTGGATGTGGTGGACGATGAAGTCGGGAACGCCAGCGCGCTCGAGGTCATGCGCGAAATAATCTGCGCCGGGCTCAGGCCCGGGCTATCCGCCAGCATCAGTGCGGCCACACCGGCGGCCATGGGCGAGGCAAAGCTGGTGCCGACATTCCCGGCATTGTCCGAATTGCCGGTGCCGTTCAGATAGCTCTGGTTGAGCAGGGCGTAGGTATAAAAGCCCGGTGTCGGCGAGGGCGTGGTCTTGCCGGCATCGGTCGTGGTCTCGATCGAGAACTCGCACGACTGGGTGGTGCTGGTGTTGACGCAGTTGCCGGCGGGTGCCGCGATGGTCACGGCGGCATCGGCGCTGCTGAGGCTGCTGTAGCCGACCTTGGTGCCCGCTTCGCGCAGCCCGGCCACCGACAGCACGCCGTTGCAATTCGCTGGCGCGTTGACCGGGCCGCCGGCGTTGCCTGCCGCTGCCACCACCAGCACGTTGGCCGCGATGGCTGCCGACACGGCGGACTGTTCGGTGGCCGAGCAGGGCTGCGCCGCGCCCAGGCTCAGATTGATGATGTTCGCCGGGGTCGTATTGTTGGGTGCTCCTGTGACGGCTCCGCCATACGCCCAGGTGATGGCCGCGGCGATATCCGAGACGCGGCCGGTGCACACGCCGATGGCGCGGACCGGCAGCAGCATCGTAGCGGGCGCGATGCCCGCAATGCCGATGCCGTTATTGGTGGCAGCGCCGATTACGCCGGCAACCTTGGTGCCATGCCAGGAACTGTTGGCCGCGGTGGTGCAGCCGGCATCCTGGAACAGCGTCATCGCTGCATCGGCCGTGCTGACCCAGTCGCCCGGATCGGCCGCACCCGAGTGCCAGCCTTCGCCGTCGTTGGAGATGTAATAGGTGGCCGCTGAGCCCGACGCCGAGCAGGTGGCGGTACTGGTGGTGTTGCCCTGATCGCAGCTGACGAAGTCGTAACCCGGCAGCAGCTTTGACTGCAGATCCGGATGGGCAGTGATGACGCCGGTGTCGACTACTGCAACGACGACGCTCGCTGATCCGGTGGTGGTTTGCCAGGCGGTGGTGGCACCGATGGCCGAAGGCGTTGTCGATGAACTCGGACTCAGGTACCACTGGCCGAGCCAGGAGCCGTTGGCGTCCTGGCCGGCGATAAAATGCGGATCGTTGGGAGTCGAGTCCAGGGTCGCGGCGATGTACCGCCAGCCATCGGCCTCGGCGTATTCGACTCCCGGGTCCGCTCGCAGCTGCGTGAGCAGCGGCCCCATGCTGGCAGGCGCCATGGCATGATCGAGCCGCAGCACATCGACCTGGCCGTACAGATTGTGGGCCGGCTGCACGTCAGCGCCGGTGGTCGCTCGCAGGCGTTCGGTGCGTTCCTGTATGGTGGGCAATTGCACCGCGGCGACGCCACTATCGCGCCATTTGACGATTACCTGATCGGTGGCCGCGGGATTGACATGCCGCAGGAAGACCACGCTGTCTGCGGCCAGCGACGGCACGGGCAGGGTGAGGGCCACCCAGCTTCCCAGCGCCAGCACAACAGCTGCAAATCGTGATTCTCGCATCGAGTCATTAGACCACAGAGCGGCCAGGAGTTCGCTCGCCGGCGGGCGAGCGGGGGGGTGCATTGGCAGGGCTATTGCATGCGCCTTGCTGGCACCACGCAGGGCTGTGCCTTAGGCTAGGACCGTGAGTTCAGCAGTACCGATCGAACAACCTGCACCCGCCGCACCGGAAGATGACCGGATCGCGATGACCAAGGACGCGCTCAAGCGCGCGTTTCTGGACAACCTGTACTACATGCAGGGCAAATTCCCGCAATTGGCCACGGGCAACGACTATTACAAGGCCCTGGCCTACGCGGTTCGCGATCGCATGCTGCAGCGCTGGATCAGTACCGCGGCGACCTATACCGCGCAGGGCTCGCGCACGGTCGCCTACCTGTCGGCCGAGTTCCTGATGGGGCCGCACCTGGCCAATAACTTGATCAATCTTGACATTTACGACACCGCGCGCGAGGCGGTGGCGGAACTGGGCAAGGATCTCGATGAACTGCTGGCGCAGGAAGACGAGCCCGGCCTCGGCAACGGTGGACTGGGCCGGCTGGCGGCCTGCTTCATCGATTCGCTGGCGACGCTGCAGGTGCCCTGCGTGGGATATGGCATCCGCTACGAGTACGGCATCTTCCAGCAGGAAATCATCGACGGCTGGCAGGCGGAGAAGACCGACAAGTGGCTCAGGTTCGGCAGCCCGTGGGAACTGGTGCGCCCCGAATGGGCCGTCAACGTGAAGTACGGCGGTCACACCGAGCGCTATGTCGACGAACAGGGGCGGCACCGGGTGCGCTGGGTGCCGGCGCGCGAGGTGGTGGCGGTGCCCTATGACACCCCGATCCTCGGCTACCACGTCAGTACCGCCAACACCCTGCGGCTATGGCGCGCGGAGGCCCCGGAGTCGTTCGATTTCTCGGTTTTCAACCGCGGTGACTACTGGGGCGCCGTGCACCAGAAGATCACCACCGAGAACATCACCAAGGTGCTTTACCCGAATGACGAGCAGGTGCGCGGCAAGGAATTGCGGCTCGAGCAGCAGTTCTTTTTCGTATCCGCCTCGCTGCAGGACATGCTGCGCATCATCGGCATCCAGCAGATTCCGCCCGAGCGCTTTCACGAGAAGTTTGCGATTCAGCTCAACGATACCCACCCCTCGATTGCGGTCGCCGAGCTCATGCGACTGCTGGTCGATGAGCTGGCGCTGGATTGGGATCGCGCCTGGGCGATCACGCGGCGCACCTTCGGCTACACCAATCACACCCTGTTGCCCGAGGCGCTCGAGCGCTGGCCGATCGAGCTGTTCGGGCGGTTGCTGCCCCGGCACCTCGAGATCATCTACGAGATCAATACGCGCTTCCTCGATGAGGTGCGCATTGCCTTCTTTGGCGATGAGCAGCGGCTGGCGCGCATGTCGCTGATCGATGAAAGCGGCGAACGCTATGTGCGCATGGCTCACCTCGCCACGGTCGGCAGTCATGCCGTGAACGGCGTCTCGAGCCTGCACACCGAATTGCTCAAGACCGATGTGCTGCGCGACTTCTACGAGCTGTGGCCCGAGAAATTCAGCAACAAGACCAATGGCGTAACACCGCGCCGCTGGATGGTGCTCTCCAATCCGCGCCTGGCGCAGTTTATCACCGCTGCGATCGGCTCGGACTGGGTGAGAAATCTCTATGAGCTGCGTGGCCTCGAGCCGTTGATCGAGGATGCGGGCTTTCGCGCCGAGTGGCACGAGATCAAGCGCGCCAACAAGCGCGCGCTGGCCACCATCATCCGCGAGCGTACCGGCGTGGTGGTGAACCCGGACGCCATCTTCGATGTGCAGGTCAAACGCATCCACGAGTACAAGCGCCAGCACCTGAACATGCTGCACGTGATCGGTCTCTATCATCGTCTGAAGACCGATCCGACGCTGGAGATCCAGCCGCGCGTGTTCATCTTTGGCGGCAAGGCCGCGCCGGGCTATCACCTGGCGAAGCTCATGATCCGGCTGATCACGGCCGTAGGCGAGGTCATCAATCGCGACCCGGGCATCCGTGATCTCATCAAGGTCGTGTTCCTGCCGAACTTCAACGTCACCAACGGCCAGCGCATCTACCCGGCCGCTGATCTGTCCGAGCAGATCTCGACCGCCGGCAAGGAAGCTTCCGGCACCGGCAACATGAAGTTCCAGATGAATGGCGCGCTGACGATCGGCACCCTCGATGGCGCCAACATCGAGATTCGCGAGGAAGTCGGCAACGATAATTTCTTCCTCTTCGGCATGGACGCGCGCCAGGTGCAGTGGCTGCGCGAGAGCGGTTACCGTCCGATGGATCTCTACGAAAGCCAGCCCGAGCTGCGGGTGGTCATCGATCTGATCAAGGACGGCTTCTTCTCGCGCGGCAACACCGATATGTTCCGCGACCTCATCAACAATCTGCTCAATCACGATCCCTACATGGTGCTGGCCGACTACCGCGCCTATGCGGAGTGCCAGCAGCGCGTCGATGCGGCCTTTGGCGACACCGAGCGCTGGACTCGCATGTCGATTCTCAACACCGCCCGCTCCGGTAAGTTTTCCTCCGATCGCACCATCCGTGAATATTGCGTGGAGATCTGGCACTCCAGGGCCGTGCCGGTGCAGCTCACCACGCAGAGCGAGGATCACGCCGGTCTCTCGACGTGAGGCCCGCGGACCCTGGTCGGCGCGCGCGCGCCGCGCACGGGCTCCTCGCCTGCTGCCTGCTGCAGGCTCTCGCGGCGCAAATATGCGCGGCGCCTCCAATTGAAGGGGCCGCTACTGCGGCGGGCACTGCCCATCCGGCGCTGTGGCCG
The DNA here is from genome assembly GCA_963819195.1 of uncultured Gammaproteobacteria bacterium. Lineage (GTDB taxonomy): Bacteria > Pseudomonadota > Gammaproteobacteria > Steroidobacterales > Steroidobacteraceae > FEN-1191. The sequence continues at coordinate 90,571 of CAWFVL010000003.1, read as the reverse complement.
TACGCGCACAGCACCGGCCTCATCGATCCGGCATCCGAGCGGCGCATCAGCGCCCTCATGGCGCGCATGAGCCTTGAGGAAAAAGTCGGCCAGGTCATCCAGGCCGACGTCGACAGCATCAAGCCTGCCGACCTGCGACGCTATCCCCTGGGCTCGATCATGGTCGGCGGCGATCCGGCCCCGAGCGGTGGCGTGCGCGCGCCGCCGGCAGCCTGGCTTGCGATGACGCGCGCGTTTCGACGCACGGCGCTCGAGCGTCGCACCCGCCATGCGCCGATTCCGCTGCTGATGGCCATCGATGCCGCGCACGGCATCGCGCACGTGCGCGGCGCCACGGTGTTCCCGCAACAGATCGGGCTGGGCGCTGCCCACGATCCGGAGCTGATCCGTCATATCGGCGCCGCCACGGCGCAGGAGGCGGCGGCTGTGGGCTTCAACTGGGTCCTGACCCCGACGCTCGCCATTGCGCAGGATCTGCGCTGGGGCCGGAGCTATGAGAGCTGGTCGGAGGATCCCGCGCTGGTGCGTGACTATGCGAGCCAGATGGTGCGCGGACTGCAGCAGGAGTCCGGCGTGCATGTGGCGGCCACAGCCAAGCACTTCCTGGGTGATGGCGCCACCGATGGCGGGCGCGATCAGGGCGATGCGCTGGTCAGCGAGGCGGATCTCATTCGCACCCATGTGCAGGGCTATATCGGCGCCATCGATGCCGGGGTCATGACGGTCATGGCCTCCTACTCGAGCTGGCAGGGCGTGAAGCTTCACGCCAACCGCAGCCTGCTGACCGGTGTACTCAAGGGCCGGCTCGGGTTCGAGGGCCTGGTGATCGGCGACTGGAACGGTCACAACCAGGTGGATGGCTGCAGCAGTGACAGCTGTCCAGCGGCGATGAACGCAGGACTGGACATGTTCATGGCGCCGGACAGCTGGCAGGGGTTGTTCCAGCACACGCTGCTTCAGGTGCGTGCCGGCGACATTGCGATGTCGCGCCTCGACGATGCCGTGCGGCGCGTACTGCGCGTCAAGTTCAGGCTGGCGCTGTTTGAGGGAGCGGGCGCGCACGCGGCCGCCGCCGATCCACCGCTGGATCGGTTAGGTGATCCTGAACACCGCGCGCTGGCGCGGCGCGCGGTGCGCGAGTCGCTGGTACTGCTGAAGAATGAAGGCGCGGTACTGCCGATACGCGCCTCCGCGCATGTGCTGATTGCCGGCGCTGGCGCGGACGATATCGGCCAGCAATGCGGCGGCTGGACCCTCTCCTGGCAGGGGGCTTCGAATCACAACGCCGATTTTCCGCGCGCGGACTCGATCTATGCCGGCATCGCCGCGGCGGTCGAGGCTGGCGGCGGCGTGGCGGAACTCAGCGCCGATGGCCGCTACTCGCGGCGGCCGGATGTGGCCATCGTCGTCTATGGCGAATCGCCCTACGCGGAGAGCCTGGGTGATCGTGCAACGCTCGAATACCAGGGCGGCGCCGATGCGGCGCTGGATCTGCTCGCCCGCCTGCGCGGGGCAGGCATCCCGATTGTGTCAGTATTCCTGAGCGGTCGTCCGCTGCAGGTCCAGCCCGAGATCGACGGATCGGACGCCTTCGTGGCGGCCTGGCTCCCGGGGACTGAAGGCGCCGGCATTGCCGATATAGTGATCGGCGATGCCGCCGGCGCAGCGCGATATGATTTCAGCGGCAGCCTGTCTTTCGGCTGGCCTGCCGCGGAGGCGAAGGCGGCGGGAGTGATGTTTCCGCTCGGCTACGGTCTGCGTTATCAGGGAATGAAATAGAGCTCGAACGACTGGCCGACACGCTGCACCGGCTGGTATTGGCGCAGCCAGTCGTAGCCTGCCGGATTCTCCTGCAGCGTCAGCATCGTAATGGCGACCCAGCCGTGCGCGATCTGGTGCGGCTTGAGAAGCTGGTAGGGCGGCAGATGCTCAAGCGACAGATCGGCCGTGCCGCGGTAGCCGATCGTGAGTTCAGTCACCTGCCGCGCGGCCAGCACGCGCTCGAGGCGCCGCAGGTCCTGGCCGCCCCAGTCAAGGTCCGAATCTACGAGAATCCGCTCGGGATGCGGGCCGGCCAGTGCGTTGAAGTAGGCCAGGTAGTCCGGGTAGGCATAGGCCAGAGTCGCGACCTGCCAGAGCAGCAATCCCAGCAGCCCGGCACGCACCAGCGGCCGGTGCCAGCGCTGCCACAATGTTTCGAGCGCGACGCCGGCGCCCATGGCGAGCAGCGGATAGGCGATCAGCACGTGCCTGACGCCGATGTTGATGTGGCTGTAGAGGCAGCTGAATACCAGGATGGCCGCGAAGCAGGCGGCCGGGGCCATGCGGTACAGATTGCCCTCGCGCACGCCGCGCACCGTCAGCACGCATAAGCCCGTCAGGCCGAGCAGCAGCAGCGGCAGCGTAGTCTTCACGGCCAGCGCCACCAGGTAGAAATACCACCAGCCGTTCCAGGCGATCTGCCCGAGCAGATACGAGGGATGACCGTGCGCGTTGTGCCACTCAACGCCCATGATGTTTTCGGGCAGCATGGCGAAGCCGAAGGGCAGCGGCACCCGGGCCGCGATGCGGTAGGCGAGGTCGTGCAGCGCGCCTTGGGTACCGAAGTAGAAATTCAGCGCGCGACTGGGGGCAAGCTCCGGCGTGGTCAGATAGACCAGCCGGTCGCCGTAAACGCCGATGAGCAGGCAGAGCCCCAGCAGCAGACCGGGACCCAGACTGACCAGGCGCGGTGCCCACTGCGATCGCAGCGGTGGGGTCGCGGGCCTGCGGCGCAGGAATGCCAGCCGCAGCAGTCCGAGAGTGACCGCTGCCACGCCGATGAAGGGGATGGCGGACATCTTGGTGGCGACCGCGAGCCCGCAGGCCACGCCCAGCGCGGTGCCGCGGCCGAGGCTGGGCTTTTCGAACCAGCGCAGCAGCAGGTACAGACTCGCCATGATCAGTGCGGTCACGGGCACATCGAGCGCCACCAGCGATGCGTGCCCGAGTATCACCGGGCAGCTCACCAGGAAGACGAGCGCCAGCAGCGCCGCCGGATCGCCATACCAGTGCCGCGTCCAGGCGAAGGTAGCCCCGAGCAGCACCAGCAGAAAGGGCAGCATCCCCAGGCGTGCCAGTGTCAGCAGCGTTTCGTAGCTGGCGCTGGAGTGGTAGAGCAGGTCCTGCCCGGCCACATCGCCGATGGGGTCCGGATCGTGCGAGAAATGCGCGCCAGCCAGATACGGGCCGATGGCGGCGGCCAGCCGCGCCAGCGGCGGATGCTGCACGTCGTAGCGATATTCGCCGCGGTCGATCAGCACCAGCCCGGCCGCGATGTGCTCCGGCTCATCCCAGAAGTTGCCGAAGATCCGGTAGGTCGACACGCACAGCGCGCAGGCGATCACCGCCAGCAGCGCCAGGGCGGCGAGAGACCGGCGCGAGGTCCAACGTGTCAGCAAGCCAGCCTCGAAGATGGGAGGTGGCATTGTACGAGGCGCGAATGCGGCTCGGCCAGCGTCGCCTAACTCGGGCCGCATCGCGCCAGGTAGGCCTCGGCGGCTGCGCAATACCAGTCGGTGAATCGTGACACCAGTTGCTCGCTGGTCCCCGAGTACGGACCGGGCACGTAGGCAAGCGAGTTCACGCCGCGCTGATTGTTCTCGACCAATGCGCGATCCTGGTCGTTGGTGGCGCTCCAGACTTCAATCAGCCGCGCGAGATCGTAGTCGACGCCCTCGATGGCATCCTTGCGCACGACCCAGGTTCCCGTGACTGCCGTTTCTCCGGGACCGAGGGGAAGCGCCTGGAAGAAAAACCCGTAATCGCCGACCACATGGTTGAAGGCGTTGGGCTGGACGGCCCACCACATATCCCCGACATCCCCGTCGCCGACCCTCCCGAGGAGCTTGGCGACCGCGGCTTTGCCATCCATGGTGTAGGAGACGGCGCCCTCGACCAGCGGGTAGCGGCCGATCTCATACCAGGGCCCGATGATGGAGCCGGGCAGCAGACCCCGCGCCTCGCAGCGGCCATCGAACGCCTCCAGCCACGCCTGCGTCCGGCCCGCAACATCGGGTGCCGTGAAATCGCTGTAGGTGCGCATCAGCTGTGGGTGCCCGGCGCGACAGTGATAGCACTCGCGGCCGTTCTCCATGACGAGTTTCCAGTCGGCGCGCTCGAACAGCGTGATCGTGTGCGCCACCCTGGCGTTGCGCAGATCGTGCGGCTCGAGCATCGGTTCCAGGGCCGCGCGGAACGGGGAAAAATCCGGTGGCTCATCACTCATGCACACGTAGATCAGACCCGCGACGGTTTCGATCGGTGCCGGACGCAACCGATAGGCGCCGACATCGAAGCCCTCTTCCATCCGTGAGACGTGGAGCAGCTTGCCGCGCAAGTCATAGGTCCATTGGTGATACGGACACACCAGCCGCGGGGTGTGGCCGCGCCGTTCACGACAGATCTGCGCGCCGCGATGACGGCAGGTATTGAAGAATCCGGCGATGCCGCCTTCCTGATTGCGCAGTATGACGATCGAGGAATCGCCGATCGTCAGTGTGAGGTAGTCACCCGGTTCGGGAATCTCGGATTCCAGCCCGGCCTGAATCCAGTGCCGCTGAAATATCGCCTGCATGTCGAAGGTATGCATGGCAGGGTCGATATAGAGCGGCTGGGGCAGCGAATGTCCGTCGCGACGTTCGGCGAACAGGGCACGCATCTTGTCTTCAAGGGCCATTGATCGTTCCTCGAATACGGGGTGGATAATCGGCCGCGCTCAGCCCTTCCGCGGCTTTCGAGGGCGCAAGGAGCCGTGACGCGCGTGGAAGCGATGCAGCTCGCGCGGCAGGGCCTCGACGCCGGTGAAGATCTCGACGTATTTCGGTATGCGCCGCATGCGCGTCGCAAGATCCTCCTGGGTTTTCATCGAGATGTAGCCGATTTGCACCAGGTAAATCGTTCTCGCCCGCACGTCGGCCGCCAGCGGCTCGAAGTCGAAGCGAATGAACATATCCGTCAGGGCTTTGATTCGCGCGGCATCAGCCGAGCGGATCTGCGCTGCGACTTTCGCAGACTGCTGCGCCCAGCTGCGGATTGCGAATTCGAGACGCGAGTCGAACAGCGCCGGATCGAGCCAGCAGTCGAACACGTTGAGGATCGCCTCCGTGATGCTCTCGGCGTAGAGACCACATTGCCGGATGAGGTTGTCGCTGTTCTTCGTGCGCCATCGCTCGAGCAGGGCCGCGAGCAATGCGCCTCGGTCCTTGAAGAACCAGTAGAAGCTGGTGCGCGACAGTCGCACTTTCTTGGCAAGCGGCAGGATGCGAACGGCATCGATCCCGGCCTCGATCAGCATCTCGTACGCCGAGGTTAGCCAGCCTTCTGCCGAGCCGCGCGGCCCCGGGTCGCCGCCCTTGATGGATTCCATGGCTTGCTAGAGGTCCTTGACCAGCCGCAGGGCGTCGTAAATGGCGGCGTGCGTATTGCGTGCCGCCACCGCATCGCCGATCCGGAACAGCTGGAACGCACCCGCCGGATTCATCGCCATGTCCTGCGGCGTACCGGCCAGCAGCTGGTCGTAGTCGACGGCGCCGAGGTTGCGGGAGTGCGGCTTGAGTTCAAAGTAAAGCTCATCCAGCGGGATCGTGCCGTGGTTGACGATGACCTGGTCGATCGACCGTTCCTTTCGCATCTCGCCATAGTCGCTGCCGACGATCGCGAGCAACCGGGTGCCATCGCGGCGAACTTCGTGCAGCCGGAAAGTGACTGTGAAGGTCACGTCACGACCCTGCAGGCTTCGCATATAGGGTACCAGGTTCATCGCCATGACCTCCGGGGCGAAGCTGCGGTCGGGGGTCATGATCTCGAGGCGTGCCCCGCTCGAGGCGATCACTTCGGCAGCCTGTAATGCGGCATGGTCGCCGGCATCGTCGAAGAGCAGGACGTTGTCACCAGGCTTCGCGCTTCCCGCAATGATGTCCCAGGTGTTAGTGACAAGTTCGTTGCCGGCACGCAGCACATCCGTGTGCGGCAGGCCGCCGGTCGCGATGATGACGACATCCGGATCCTCCGCCATAACGTCCGCGGAGTCCGCATAGGTGTCGAACCGGAATCGAACTTTGCGCTTCTCGCACTGCGCGACGCGCCAGTCGATGATGCCGATCATTTCCCGGCGGCGCCGGCTCTGGGCTGTCAGCCGCACCTGCCCCCCGGGCTTGCCGGCCGCTTCGAATACCGTCACCTCGTGACCGCGTTCGGCCGCCACCCGTGCGGCCTCGAGGCCCGCGGGTCCCGCACCGACCACCACGATTTTCCGCGCAGCCCTGGCCGGCGGGATCTCGTGCGGCATCGACAGTTCGCGTCCGGTGGCGGGATTGTGGATGCAGTAGGCCTCGCCGCCCTGGTAGATGCGATCCAGGCAGTAGTTGGCGCCGACACACGGCCGGATATCCTCCTCCCGCCCTTCCATGATCTTGCGCACGATGTCGGGATCGGCGATATGCGCGCGCGTCATGCCGACCATGTCGAGCTTGCCTGCGGCGATGGCATGGCGGGCAGTTGCGACATCGTTGATTCGCGCTGCATGGAAAGTCGGAAAACGCGTGGCGGCGCGGATCTCTCCGGCAAAGTCCAGGTGCATGGCGCTCGGCATGCCCTGAATTGGAATGAGGTCTGTCAGCCCGGCATCGGTGTCTATGTGTCCACGGACGACGTTGAGAAAGTCGACCATGCCGCTGTCCTTCAGGCGCTGGGAAATGGCAAGACCGTCCAGCTTTGTCAACCCGCCTTCCATCAGTTCATCGCCGGTGTAGCGCACGCCAACGATGAACTCGGGGCCGATGCGCTTGCGAATGGCAGCCAGTACCTCGAAGGTAAAGCGAAGACGGTTATCGAGGCTGCCCCCATACGGTGCATCGAGGGTGTTGGTCATCGGTGACCAGAACTGGTCCATCAAATGTCCATATGCCTCCAGCTCCAGGCCGTCCATGCCGGCCGCGCGGACGCGCTCGGCGGCATCGGCATAGTCCCTGACGATGCGCTCGATGTCCCAGTCCTCCAGCTGCTTCGGGAATGCGCGGTGCGCCGCCTCCCGCCGGTGGGATGCCGAGACCACCGGCAGCCAGTCGGCCGTGTCCCATCGCGTCCGCCGCCCCAAATGGGTGAGCTGAATCATGACGGCTGCACCATGTTCGTGGCAGGCGTCCGTCAGCTCCCGCAACCACGGCACGATCTCGTCCTTGTAGGCGAGCAGATTGTTGAAGACCGCCGGACTATCACGCGCGACGGACGCCGAACCAGCGGTCATCGTCAGTGCAACGCCGGCCTTCGCTCGTGCGACGTGGTAGGCGCGATAGCGACTCTTCGGCATGCCATCAACCGGGTAGGCCGGCTCATGCGCGGTGCAGATGATGCGATTGCGCAGCAGCAGGTGCCTGAGCCGAAACGGTTGGAGTAGTGGGTCGTCTGTCATCGGCAGAACGGATATCGCCCCCTTTGGTGCGCAGCTTAGGGTTCGTGTACAGGGCTGTCCAGACCATCGACGATGATGTACAGTCGCTGCTGAGATCGACGCAAAGCAGGCCATGGCCCGCGGTGAGGGAGCCGCTCACGCCTATTGAGACTTGCACACATGGATCGCAACGTGCCTCGTGGTCCGCGTTCCAAACACGCTGCCGCGCATGGGCTCGAGTCCGATCCTATGCGCCGCCACTGTCGACCAATCACATCGTCGCTACAGGGAGAACCAAAATGATGCGTCACGCTGTCTCGGCCCACGCGCCTGGGGCGCGAACCTCCCGGCGGCACCATCCGCCTTCGGCGACCGTCAGGGCAGCTGTGTGCGCGGCTCTGTACGGGGTCGCCCAGGCAAGCCACGCGCAGCAGGCCTCGGATGCGCCGGTGGCGAGCCTTGAGGAAGTGACGGTGACGGCGAGCCGCCGCGCCGAGTCACTGGAATCGGTGCCTTACAGCATGTCAGTGGTCAGCGGTGAGCAGCTGGCTGCCGCCGGCGTGACGGACACGGCATCGCTCGCGACTTCAGTCCCGGGCCTGAGCATGTACGACTACGGCGGACGCGACGCGGCAGCGACGGTTCCCATTATTCGCGGCATCAATGCCACCGGCGAACCCACCCGCGGGTTCCGCACCTTTGAGCAATCGCCGGTCGGTGTCTATATCGACAACTCGCCGGTCGAGGGCTATTACCAGCTGGACGATGTGAAGCAGATCGAGGTCCTGCGCGGACCTCAGGGCACGCTCTACGGCGCGGGCGCGCTCGGCGGTGCCCTGCGTATCATTCCGAACGCGCCAGTGCTGAATGAATTCTCCGGCATGATCGAAGCCAGCGGGGGTCGCGTCGACCATTCCAGCAGTACCGCTTACTCGGCCCGGGCGCTCGTGAACGTGCCGATTGGCGACACGCTCGCCATCCGCGTGCCTGTGAAGTACGACTACCAGCCCGGCTTTGTCGACACCTATGGGCTATTCAAACGCAGCAACAATGGGTTGTCGGGCGTCCCGTTGCCGGCGGATCCGGCCGCTCCGCTGACCAGTCCCGCGATCTACCAGGATCAGCCCAACTGGAACTACCAACGCACCATCACGATGCGTCCCAGCATCCTGTGGAAGCCGATCGATGCCTTCACCGCGGAGCTGGCCGTGCTGCATTCCTATGCCGACGGCGATGGTGGCCCGCAGGTAAATCGGGACTTTGCTGGTGGGGTTTCGCCGATCGATCCAGCGACCACGCTGCCCGCGGGCGGCTACTTCCGCGAGTTCTCGCAGATTGATCAGCCCTGGTCACGCCACACCAATGTCGCCAGCCTTGACTTAAGCTATGACGCGGGCTTCGCGACCCTGTCTGCTACGAGCTCCTATCACAACACTTCCGGCTCGACGCTGCAGGACAACACGTACAGCCTGGCCGGACTTGCCGACGGTGGCTATGTGCCGTACTACGCCGGCGTTCCCACCAATCCGCGCTTCGTCTATGACCAGCTGTTCGCCGATACCGAGCACACCTTCGCCCAGGAAATCCGGCTGGTGTCCAAGACAAGATTGTTCAATCTGTTCGACTACGTCGTCGGCGCGTACTACGAGAACCAGACGCGAACGGGTTCCTGGACCATCGCGGTACCCGGAACACCCGAGTATCAGGCGGAGCAGGGGTGCACGGCCGCCGACTGCACCGGCGGCGGCGGCTTCTACATCAATACCGCGCCGGGGGATGTGACTTTCCAGCAGGTCGATACCCAGAAGTTCACGGACAAGTCCGTGTTCGGCGAGCTGACGTGGCATGTCATCCAGAAAGGTCAGATTACTTTCGGCGTACGGCACTTCGACCAGCAGTTCACCGATTCACAGTCGTACGATGATTACCCGTTCCCGACCCATCTGCCGGCAACGCCCCATGAATCCCCGGCATCGAAGACGGTCGGCAAGGTCAATCCGTCCTATGAGTATGCCGCGGACCAGTTCGTGTACGCGCTGTGGTCCCAGGGTTTCCGGCGCGGCGGTGCCAATTCGGTGCCGCTGGCGGGCCCATTCAGGGAAAGTCCGCTGTTGTCGACCTATCAGCCGGACACGACCAACAACTACGAAGCGGGTTTCAAGGGGCGCCTGAGCAATGCGTTCTCCTACACGGTCGCTGTGTTCGACATCAAATGGGATCACCCGCAGATCTCATCGAGCCTGCCGTCCGGCAACCTGGCTGTTTACAACGCAAAGACGGCCGAGTCGAAAGGTTTCGAGTTCGAATCCAGCGGGCCATTGTTTCTGCCGCGGCTCGCCTATTCGATCGGGTTTGCCTATGCCGACGCGCACCTGACCAGCGACTTCTCGCTGCCGGCAAACGACGGCTCCCAAACCGGCACCATCGTCCCAGGGCTCATCAAGGGCACCTCCGGCGAGCAGATGCCGGGCAGCCCCAAGACCAGCGCCAGCGCGGCACTGATTTACAATCGAAGTGTGTTGCCGGGCTATGACCTGGATTTCAACCTGAATGGCGTGTACCGGAGCACCGTGCCATTGCAGCTGACCCCGACACTGGGCGTGACGACGGTGCAGCATTCATCGATCTACGACATCGTGAACCTGTCGGTGGCGCTGACTCACAAGCCCTGGCGCGCGAGTCTTTACGTCACCAACCTGTTTGACCATCAGAGCATCCTGGTGTCGCCGACGCAGGTCAATGAGCTCGACAAGCTGACCAACGACTACGTGGTAGATCCGCCACGCGAGATCGGGGTGCGATTCGGCTATACATTCTGAGGGCCAGGCAATGAAAAGCCACGCCGCAGCTTCGGCCGTCATGTTGCTGGCCGCGTCGGCAGCCACGCTGGGCCAGTGGGGTGTCGCGCAGGCGCAAGCCCGCGCGCCTTTGGAACAGTCGGCGGCGCCGGCGACCTGCGATACCCCCGAGCATCATCGGCTCGACTTCTGGTTGGGCGACTGGCAGGTGTTTGACGGCACCACCAACGAGCTCGTCGCCGTCGATCACATCGAGAAGCACTCCGAAGGCTGCATCGTTCAGCAGAACATGACGTTCCTCAGCGATATGTATCGGCGTCCTGGCATCGGGCACCGGCTCGCCGGCATGAGCATCAGCCGCTTCGACGGTGAGCAATGGGTGCAGATGTGGGCTGACAATCAATGGGGAGCGATTCTGTTTCGTGCGGCGCCCGGACCGGCCGGCTCGATCGTATTCGTCACCGCGATTCCCTCACGCAAGCGTGACGTCAAACTGGCCTACGAGAGCCGTCCGGACGGCAGCGTGCGCATCCTGCAATTTGTCGCGCCCTTCGGCAGCGGCAAGTGGGTGCAGTACGGCGACCTGGTCTACCGCCCGAATCGCTAGCCATACTGCGGCAGCTGTGCCAATGCCGGTCCACATTCAGGAACACGTCTGGATTACGCTCAGCGACGGCTGCCGGCTCGGCGCACGCCTGTGGCTGCCCGATGTCGCCTTGCAGGAGCCCGTCCCGGCGGTGCTCGAGTACATTCCCTACCGCAAGCGCGACGGCACACGCGCGCGTGACGATCCGATGCACGGGTATTTCGCGGCACACGGTTACGCAGCCGTTCGCGTCGACATGCGCGGCTCCGGCGAATCCGACGGCCAGCTGGCCGACGAATACCTGCAGCTCGAGCAGGACGATGCGCTGGAGGTGATCGCCTGGATCGCACGCCAGCCCTGGTGCAATGGGGCGGTCGGCATCCAGGGGAAGTCGTGGGGCGGCTTCAATGCCCTGCAGATCGCCGCCCGGCGACCGCCGGCGCTCAAGGCGATCATCACCGCCTTCTCGACCGACAATCGCTACACCGACGACATCCACTACATGGGCGGGTGCCTGCTCAACGACAACCTGTGGTGGGGCAGCATCATGCTCGCCTACCAGAGTCGCCCGCTTGATCCGCAGATCGTGGGACCCGTGTGGCGCGAGCGCTGGCTCGAGCGCCTCCAGGCGCTGCCATTCTTTCCGGCGCTGTGGCTGGCGCATCAACGCTATGACGACTACTGGAAGCATGGCTCCATCTGCGAGGATTTTGCCGCCATCGAATGTCCGGTGCTCGCCATCGGCGGCTGGGCAGACAGCTATACCAACGCGGTCCCGCGGCTGCTCGAAGGACTCAAGGTGCCGAGGCTCGGGATCATCGGCCCGTGGGGACATCTGTATCCACACGATGGCATCCCTGGCCCCGCGATCGGGTACCTGCAGGAAGCCGTGCGTTGGTGGGACCATTGGCTGAAGGGGCGCGACACCGGCATCATGAACGAGCCCATGCTGCGCGCGTATCTGGAAGACTCCGTACCGCCGAGCGGCGTGCGCAGCTTCGCGCCCGGGAGCTGGGTGGGTGAATCCGTCTATCCCTCGCCCGGCATCAAGCCGGTGCAGCTGCATCTTCGCCCGGACCGCAGCCTGGGGGAACGGTCGGACGCGAGCGACACCTTCACGATCCGCTCGCCGCAGAGTCACGGCAAGGCGGCCGGGGAATGGATGTGCGCCGGCTGTCCCGGTGAGCATCCGACCGATCAGCGACTCGATGACGGCGGCGCGCTGGTGTTCGACACCACGGTGCTCGAGCATGAGACCCCGGTGCTCGGCGCGCCGCGGCTCAGGCTTTGCATCGCTGCGGACGCACCGGTCGCGCAACTGGCGGTGCGCCTGGGCGATGTGGCGCCGGACGGGCGTGTCACGCGCGTCAGCTACCAGGTTCTCAACCTCACGCATCGCGACAGTCACGAGCATCCGAAGGTGCTGGAGCCCGGGCGGTCGTACGACGTTACCGTGGTGTTGAATGCCTGCGGCCACCGCTTCCCAATGGGCCACCGCATCCGGCTCTCGATTGCGAGCGCCTACTGGCCGATCGTCTGGCCGGCGCCCTATGCGGCAACGCTGAGCATTGGCACCAGCGGCAGCGCGCTCGAGCTGCCGGTTCGCCAGGGCGGAAACGCCCCGCACGTAGCCCTGCCACCGCCGGCGCACGGCCCGCGGACTGCGATCACGCAGCTCGATCCGGGCGTGGTGCGCCGTTACACCGTGCAGGACCACGTCAGCGGCGAGACGAGCTACGTCACCGATGCGATCGGTGGAGTCTTCGGCGAGGGTGTACTGCGCCTGGATGCCATCGACGTGGAGGTCTCCCACGGTCTCAAGCGCGAGCTTACGATCCGGGATGACGACCCGCTGTCCGCGCACTATGTCCTGACTCAATCGTTTGCCATGGGGCGTGAGGGCTGGCGCACGGTCATCGATACGCGCGCCGAGATGCGCAGCGATCTGGGGCACTTCTACCTCACAGGTACCGTGACCGCGCGCCACAATGGCGAAACAGTCGCCATCCGGCAATGGGATGAAACGTTCGCGCGCGATCTGATGTGATGGGGTTTCTCGGCCAGCCGCGGGGCCTTGCAGCGCTGTTCCTGACCGAAATGTGGGAACGCTTCTCGTACTACGGGATGCGCGCCATCCTCATTCTGTATCTGGTCGCCACCGTTCGCGACGGCGGCTTCGGCCTCGATGATCGCACCGCCAGCGCCATCTACGGGCTTTATATCGCGGCGACCTACGTGTTCGCCCTGTTGGGAGGATGGATCGCGGACCGCCTGCTGGGCGCACAGCGCGCGATCATCGCCGGCGCGGTGCTGATCACGGTGGGCAATGCGCTGCTGGTCGTCGGCAGCGGCCCGTGTTTTTTTCTCGGCCTGCTCGTGATCGTGCTGGGAGTGGGCCTGCTCAAGCCCAATATCAGCGTATTGGTAGCGGAGCTCTATCCGGAAGGAGGGGCCCGGCGGGATGCCGGATTCTCAATCTTCTATTTCGGCATCAGTGTCGGTGCTCTGCTCGGCGCCTTGCTGGTCTCGTACTGTGCCGCGCAATTCGGCTGGCGTTGGGGATTCGCACTGCCGGTCCTGGGGATGCTGCTGGGGCTCGCTCAGTTTTTGGCGACCCGCAAGTGGCTCGGTCCGTGTGGCCGCGCGGTCGTGGATCGGGGGCGCGGCTCCTGGCTTCCCGTCATCGTGTTCATCGGCATCGTCGCGCTGATCGCGTTGCTGTCGTTCACGGGCCACCTGGCGCTGCATCCGATCCAGATGGCAACGGCCGCATCGTGGATTATCGTCGTGGTTGCGGCCAGCTACTTTGCTTACCTGATCGCGTTCGCAGGCCTCAGTTCGGCTGAACGCCGGCGCGTGTACGTGATGGCAGCCCTGTTTGCAGCCTACGCCGCCTTCTATGCGGGATTCGAACAGGGCGGGGCCTCGCTGAACCTGTTTGCCGACCGCTATACCGACCGTCACGTGTTCGGCTGGGTCATGCCGGCAGGCGTCCTGCAGGGCACGACTGCCCTGATCACTTTGCTGTTCGCGCCCGTTTTCGCGGCCCTTTGGATCGCGCTGGGACGCCGCGGCAAGAACCCGACGCCGGCGGCGAAGTTCGCCGCCGGGCTGGGCCTGCTGGGTCTCGCCTACGTGGTCATGTACGTCGCCAGCCTGCGTGTGCTCGGCGGGGGTCTGGTGGCTCCCACATGGCTGCTGTTCACCTACTTCCTGCAGGAATGCGGCGATCTGTGCCTGTCCCCGGTCGGACTCTCGTCGATGACGAAACTGGCGCCGCCCCGCTTTGTTGGCCAGGTGATGGGTCTATGGTTTCTTGCGATCGCGCTGGGCAACAACCTCGCCGGTCAGCTTTCGGGGCAGTACGACGCCACAAACCTGACGTCGCTGCCGCACCTGTTCATGAAGATCTGCTGGTGGTCGCTGGCGTGCGCTGTGGTCATGGCGCTGCTGACGCCGCTCATGCGGCGGCTCATGGGGGGCGTGCGCTGAGGCGCCGCCCACGCTAGGCATCATCCGGGACGCAGATCCCGTATTGGCGCAGTGCTGCAACCAGTGGTGCCAGATGGCGCTGGTAGCGGCGCCAGCGGCCCGAGGAGCTGCCGTAAATCGGCCTGCGCACCTGCGCCGCGCTCGCGGTCAGCGAGACGGCCGCATTCTTCTCGATGTCGATCGCCTGCGCATTCCATGGTACGCCGCAGTGGGCCGCGATTGCCGCGCCTACCTTGGCTGGCGCACGCACCAGATCTTCGTACACGACCTGGTAGAGGCTGTCGCCGAATGATCCGAGCCAATGGTCGATGAGCCGCTGGTAGGCGGCGCAGTAGCGGGCGAGATCCTGGAAGTCGTAGCTGAACGGGTACGCCTCACCGAACAGCGTCCGGTACATCGCAAAGCAGCTGTCGAGCGGCGCGCGCCGGACGAGCAGCAGCCTGGCGTTCGGCAGCGCACGCCGAATCGCGCCCAGGTAAAGGTAGTTGAGCGGCATCTTCTCGATCACGTGCGCATCGCCGGTACCCCCGGCGAGGCGCGCGTAATGCGCGCCGACCGCAGCCGGGTCCGCGGCCGCGGCGCGCGCGAACACATCGGCGCCGGTCGATGGCGCTACCGACAGCAGCGCGCGCGAGAAGTTTTCGGTCTCGCCATTGGATGTCACCCCTGGCAGTCCGGACAGGATGCGCTCGAGCAGCGTGGTCCCCGAGCGCGGCAATCCAACGATGAAGATGTAGCGCGCGGACTCGCCCTCGGCGACCTTCCCCGGCGCCTCGTGCGCCGGAAACGCCTCGGCGATTCGCTGCAGCTTGCGCTCGTCGGTCGCAACGTCGTAGTCAAGGTGACGGCGGCGGATCGCTGCGGCCTGGGCAAACCAATGGAAGGCCTGATCGTAGCGCCCGACGTCGTCGAGTTCCTTGGCCAGAGCGTAGCCGAGGAACATCTGCGCCCGATCATCGTCCGGTCGCAGCGACAGCTGTCGTTGCAGCTCGTCGATATGGTTGGCCGCCGCGGTCTGCACGCGCAGCTCGGAGCGCAGCAGGTAGCTTGGATACTGCGCCGCATCGAGCGCAATGGCCCGGTCGCAGTCCGTCTCGGCCTCCTCAAGCCGGCCGAACGCGCGTTCACTGGCGGCTAGGTTGTACCAGAAGCGGGGATCGCCCGGCGCCAGCTCGACGGTGCGCCGATACAGCTCATTGGCGCGTTCATGGCGGCCGAGTTGCATCGAGACGAACGCCAGTGCGTCGTAGGCATCCGCGACGCCCGGGGCTCTGCCCAGCGCCTCGAGTACGGTGCGTTCGGCTTCGTCCGCGCGTCCGAGACGCAGCAGGATCGTCGCCAGCAGCCCGTGTGCCGGCATGCAGCGGTTCGCGCTCGCGACGGCCTGTGCCGCCAGCACTCGGGCGTCTTCGAGCTTGCCGGCGCGCAGCAGCCGGAGTGCTTCGATATCGAGACCTGTAGAGCCGGCGACCATGCGTACTGGCAAAGATGACTATAGTAAGCGCGATTTGCCAGCCCTCCATGGCGCTTGCTTGCGAGAAGCCCAAGCGGTCAGTAAAGTGCCGAGGTTTTGTGTCCGCAGTAGATCCAATGAGCGCAACTGACGCATGGGTGGTGCACAAGTTTGGCGGCTCCAGCGTCGCCGACGCGCAGTGCTTCGAGCGCGTGGCGCGCATCATCGAGTCACCGCCATTCAGCGCGCCGGCGCGCATCGCCGTGGTTTTATCCGCCTGCAAGGGCGTGACGGATGAGCTGCTGCAACTGGTGGCGCTGGCCGAGCGCCGCGATGAGAGCTGGCGTGCACGCCTGGCGGCCCTGCGAGCGCGTCATGCCGGAATCGCCGCCACGCTGCTCGATGCGGCTGCCGCTGCCGAATACCTGGCCGAGTTCGACCAGGACAGCACCGACCTTGCCGGCGTCCTGCAAACCACGAGCGTGATGCGATCGGCCGCGCAGAGCGTGTCCGATCTGACCGCTGGCTTTGGCGAGATCTGGTCGACGCGGCTGTTCTACCGCTACCTGCAGCAGCGTGCCGTGCGCTCCGGCGTGCAATGGATCGATGCGCGCCGCTGCGTGACGGTCGAGTGGGGTCCGCTGGGGCCGGCGGTCCAGTGGCAGCAATCGCGCGCACAGCTCATCGGGCTGATCGGCGCGGATGCCGCGGGACCGGCACAACCGGCACAGCAGACCCTGGTCATCACCGGCTTCATCGCCACCGACCCGCGCGGCGTGCAGACCACGCTCGGACGCAACGGCAGCGACTTCTCGGCCTCGATCTTCGGCGCACTGCTCGATGCCGCGCAGATCCATATCTGGACCGACGTCGATGGTGTGCTGTCGGCCGACCCCCGCCGCGTGCCCGACGCCCAGGTCATCGATTCGCTCTCCTACAACGAAGCGATGGAGCTGGCGTACTTCGGCGCCAAAGTCATCCATCCACAGACCATGGCGCCGGCCGTGGGCCGCGACATCCCCATCTGGATCCGCAACACCTTTGCGCCGCAGAAGCCGGGCACGCTGATCTGCGCGGCGCCGCGTTCGAGCCTGCCGGTCAAGGGCATCACCAGCATCGAGAACGTGGCGCTGGTGAATCTCGAGGGCGCCGGCATGATCGGCGTGCCGGGTACCGCGCACCGGCTGTTCGGGGCGCTGCGCGAGGAGGGCATCTCGGTCATCCTCATTTCGCAGGGCAGTTCCGAGCATTCGATCTGCTGCGCCATTCCGCAGGCGCAGGCGGGGCGCGCCAAGCGCGTGCTCGATGCGGCGTTCGGCCGCGAGCTGGCCGAGGGACAGATCCAGAACGTGGATGTCACCCCGGATCTAGCCATCCTGGCGGTGGTGGGCGACGGCATGGCCGGCATGCCCGGAGTCTCCGGCAAGGTCTTCAGCGCGCTGGGCAACGCGCACATCAATGTGCGTGCCATCGCGCAGGGCGCCTCGGAGCGCAATATTTCGGTGGTCGTGGATGGCTCGCAGGCCACGCGCGCGCTGCGCGCCGCGCACGCGAGTTTCTACCTCTCGCCGCATACGCTGTCGATCGGCGTCATCGGCCCCGGTACGGTGGGCAGCGTGCTGCTGGATCAGCTCATGGGGCAGCGCGAACGGCTGGCGCGCGAATTTCGGATCGACCTGCGCGTGCGCGGCATACTGCGCTCTAAAGAGATGTGCCTGTCCGATCAGGGCGTGTCGCTCGAGAACTGGCGCGAGCAGTTGCAGAGCGGCTCGCAGCCGGCTGATCTTGCGCGCTTCATCGAGCACGTGCGCGTCGACTATCTGCCACACACGGTGCTGATCGACTGCAGCGCCGACAACGATATCGCCAGGCACTATCGCGACTGGCTGGCGGCGGGCATTCATGTCGTCACACCGAACAAGCGTGCCAACAGCGGCGAGCTCGCCTACTACGAAAGTCTCAAGGCGGCACGGCGCGAGAGCGGCGCACATTATCTCTACGAGACCACCGTCGGCGCCGGCCTGCCCGTGATCCAGACGCTGCGCGACCTGCGCGAAACCGGCGATGAGATCACGCGCATCGAGGGCATCTTCTCCGGCACGCTGGCGTATCTCTTCAACGTCTACGACGGCAGCACGCCGTTCTCCGCGATCGTGCGCGAGGCCAAGCAGCGCGGCTATACCGAGCCGGATCCGCGCGATGATCTGTCGGGCACGGACGTGGCGCGCAAGCTCATTATTCTCGGACGCGAGATGGGCCTGAAGCTCGAAATGAGCGATGTGGCGGTGTCCAGCCTGGTGCCTTCAGATCTGGCCGCCGGCAGTCCCTCGGAATTCCTGGCCGGTCTGTCGCGCTACGACGAACCCATGCGCCAGCGCTACGAGCAGGCGAAAGCGCGCGGCCATGTGCTGCGCTATGTCGGCGCAGTCTCCTCCGATGGTCGCGCCACCGTGGGCCTTACCGAGCTCGATGCGCGCCATGCCTTTGCCAACATCGCGCTGACCGACAATGTGGTGCGGTTCGCGACGGCGCGCTACTGCGACAACCCGCTCATCGTGCAGGGACCGGGGGCGGGACCGGCGGTGACCGCCGGCGGCGTATTCGCCGACCTGCTGCGACTGGCAACCTATCTCGGGGCGCGGCTGTGACATCGACCGGGGCCACTGCCTGCGCGTTCGCCCCGGCTTCGGTTGGCAATGTCGCCATCGGCTTCGACATCCTCGGCTTCTCGGTGGATGCGATCGGCGATCGCGCCACGGTCCGCCGCGTGGCGAAGCCGGGGGTCCAGGTGATGGCGATTCGCGGCGTGGTGCCGGATCTGCCGCGCGAGGCGGCGCAGAACACCGCCGGTCGCGCGCTGATGGCCATGCGGGAAGCCCTGGACTTAAGCTTTGGTTTTGAGCTCGAGCTGGACAAGGGCATACCCTTGAGCAGCGGGCTTGGCGGTTCGGCGGCTTCGGCCGTGGCCGCGGTGGTGGCCGCCAATGCGCTGCTGCCCGCTCCGCGCCCGCCGCTCGAGCTGCTGCGCTTCGCGATGCACGGCGAGGCGGTGGCCAGCGGCTCGATGCACGTCGACAATATTGCCCCCTCGCTCTACGGCGGCCTCGTACTCACCGTCGGCATCGACCACCCGCGGGTCAAGCAGATCCCGGTGCCGCCGGCGATTCGCGCCGTCATCGTCCATCCCCACATGCTGCTCTCGACGCGCGAAGCCCGCGCGATCCTGAGCAAGTCCGTGAAGATGGCCGACTTCGTCTGGCAGACGGCGAATCTGGCCGGATTCATTTCCGGCTGCTACACCAATGATCTGGACATGGTGCGCGAGTCCTTCGAGGACGTGGTCATCGAACCGCAGCGCGCGGCACTGATTCCGGGCTTCGCCGAGGTACGCCGGGCGGCGCTGTCGGCAGGGGCGTTGGGCTGCTCGATCTCCGGTGCCGGGCCCACGGTATTCGCCTGGTGCCTGGAGAGTCAGGCAGCGGCGGTTTGCGAGGCCATGGTGCGGGAGTTCCAGGTTCACGATCTCAAGGCCGATCACTGGATCACGGACATCGCACCCAAGGGCGCGCGCGTGATCGGCTGATGCAATTCGCGACCACGCGTCATCCGCAATCCCGGACTGGCCTCAGCCAGGCGCTGGCCCAGGGTCTGGCGGCCGATGGGGGCCTGTTCGTGCCGATCGAATGGCCGTCGTTCGCGGTCGCGGACCTTGAAGTGCCCGCCAACACCGCCGTGCTGGCACCGCTGGCAGAGGCGGTGCTGCAACCTTTTGCATCGGGCGATGCTCTGCAGCGGGCGCTGGCCGATATCTGCAGCGAGGCATTCAATTTTCCGGCGCCGCAATTCTGGCTCGACGATGCCAGGCGGCTGGGGGTGCTGGAGCTGTTCCATGGCCCCACCGCGGCGTTCAAGGATTTTGGTGCGAGGTTCCTGGCCGCAGCCCTGTCGCGGCTGGCACCGCAGTCGGACCGGCCGCTGCATGTGCTGGTGGCGACCTCCGGCGATACCGGCGGCGCCGTCGCCGCGGCCTTTCACGGCAGGCCGGGTGTCCAGGTGTCGGTGCTCTACCCCAAAGGCCTGGTCTCGCCCACGCAGGAACAGCAGCTGACCTGCTGGGGCGGCAATGTGCGCAGCTTTGCGGTGCGCGGGCGATTCGATGACTGCCAGCGCATGGTCAAGCAGGCGTTTGCGGATCAGGCGCTGCGCGCGCGCTTCGAATTGACCTCGGCCAACAGCATCAATCTCGGGCGGCTGCTGCCGCAGACCTGCTACTACTGGGCGGCCAGCCTGCGGGCGCAGCGCGAGCACGGCGAGCCGGTGTCGTTCGTGGTCCCCAGCGGCAACCTCGGCAACGCCACCGCCTGCGTCTGGGCGCGGCAGATGGGCGCGCCCATCGGCGAGATACTGCTGGCGCACAATATCAATCGCACGGTGCCCGATTACCTGCGCGAGGGTGTGCTGCGCCCACGCGCCAGCATTGCGACCATCTCCAACGCGATGGACGTGGGCGATCCGAGCAACCTGGAGCGCCTGACGGCGCTCTATCCGAGCCTGCCGGCGCTGCGGGCCGCGCTCGATGCGGTCTGGGTCGATGATGAGGCGACCCGGGCCCGCATTCGCACCGATTTCGCCCGTTACGGCCGAATCTGGTGTCCCCACACGGCCGTGGCCGCCGAGGCGCATGCGCGGCTGGATGCGTCCCGGCGCGCGGCCAGCCGCTGGCTGCTGGTGGCAACCGCCCATCCGGCAAAATTTCGCGAAACCGTGGCGCCGCTGATTGGCGAAAGCGTGCCAATGCCGGAAAATCTGTCGCGACTGTTCGATCGCCCGTCGAGTGCGACCGAGATCGAACCGGACATCGAGGCACTGAGGCGCGCACTGTAAATGGAACCGATTGAATCGACCGAGCCTTTGCCCAACCCGTTCACTGCGGTCAATCTGGAAGTCGCTGCGGCGGTCGCCTGTACGGTCGGTGTGCTGGCTGGCGCATACTACCTTTGGCGCTGGGACCAGCGCCGCCGCATGCGCATCGTGCGCACCTTTGCGGTCACCAGCTGCGGTTTTGATCACATGCGCGATGTGCTGGTCCCGGATGGTCAGGGCGCCGCGTTGCACGTGGACTTCCTGCTGCTGACCGCGCGCGGCATCATCGTGATCGACCTGCGCGACATTGCCGGCAACATCTTCGGCGGCGATCAGATGCGCGCCTGGACGGTCATGCACCGGGAGCAGCGCTTCACCTTCGACAACCCGCAGACGGGTCTCTACGATCGCATAGCCGCCGTGCGCGCGCTGGCGCAAGGTCTGCCCGTCGACGGACGCATCGTGTTCACGGGGCGTGGGCGCTTTCCCAAGGGACTGCCTCGCTACACGGTGATGCTCGACTCGCTGCCTTCGGAGTTCCCGGTTTCAGATCGCGAGACCATGCGCACGCTGCTGGAGCGCTGGATGCCTGCCTGGACGGCGATCCGCAAGGCCGTGGCGCCCAGTCAGCTCGCGACGCCCAAAGCGGCCATCTAAAAAAAGGGCGGCCGAAGCCGCCCTTTGAGTATGGAGAGCGTCGTCTCCAGCTGATCTTGTCCTGCTCAATAGCCGTGCTGATGGCCGCCGAAGTCGAACAAATCGAACAGGTCGGCGATGGCCGGCGTATTGATCGGCACGTACGGATTACCGCGTTCGGCGACCGGGTTGGGATAGTTGTCGCGGCTGCGCTGCGTGACCGGCTTGAGATTCCAGTTGCGTTCGATGAACTTCAGGATCGAGACGTGATCCGAGTATTCATGCGAGATATGGCCGGCTCGCGTGTACGGCGATACCACGATCAGGGGGATGCGGGTGCCGTCGCCAAAGAAATCCAGCGGCTGCACGTAGCCTGAGTCGTAGTAACCGCCGCCTTCATCGAAGGTGATCATGATGGCGGTGTCCTTCCACAGCTCCGGGTTCGCTTTCACCGCGTCCACGATTTTCTTCGAGAAGCCCTCGAACAGATCCAGCTTCGAGGAGGACGGATGGCCATCCACCAGCCCGCTGGGTTTGACGAAGGAGACCGCCGGCAGCGTGCCATTGGCAATGTCGGAGTAGAGATTGGCAGTGTCCTGGATATGCGCGGTGCGGATGGCGGCATTGCTCATGATCGAGGTGTCGTACTGAAACGGGTTGCAGATGTTGCAGTACTCATCCGATGCCGCGCCGACCGCGCCATAGTTCAGCTGGTAGGGATCGGGCACGTAGTTATTCCACTGATCGCCGTAGTACTTCCAGGAGATGTTCTTCTCCAGCAGGCTGTCGCCGATGCTGCGCACCGAGGAGGGCGGAATCGTAAACACGGTGTTGTTAGCGTTGGTGTCCGTGTAGGCGTTATTGCCGTTGCCGAAGTATCCCGGGTTGTAATTGTTGAGCAGATAGTAGTGACCGACCTCGCAGTGCGGATCGATGGGGCGCGGCTGGTTCTGCAGGTACTGCACGATGCCTGCGACTCCCGGCTGCGTCGGGTCGGCGCAGTTGCTGTAGGAGCCGCCGCCTGATGAGGGGGATCCGAACGAGCCTGCGCCGTAGCCATCCTCGGTGTACCAGTTATTGGTACCCTTCGCGGCGTTGGGATTCTCCACTTCGTCCACCACCCCGGCATTGGCGGTGCCGGCGGCCACCTTCACGTTATGCGGCGGTGTCAGCGGGTTGCCCGCACCGTCGCTGAACCAGATGGCGTCGCCATGGCCGAGCATGATGTGATTGGCGCCCGTGCCGCCGTTGACCGATTGGTGGAAGTTGTCGCTCATGGCGTATTGCTGGGCCAGGCTGTTGAAGTAGGGCACATCGCCTTTCTGCACATTGTAGAAGCCGAGCGAGGTGGAGCCCTCACCCGTGGTCAGCGCCGTGGTCGAGTACTCGGTGCTGAAGTTCGCAGGCTGCGCGACGCCGTTCGCGCCCGCGCCGACGGTGACCTCGACCCAGGAGAACAGCTTGGAGTCGCAACCCGAGGGGCGCTCGCGCGTGGCATGTTCGAGGCTGCAGTCCAGCTGCTGCCACATCTGGTAGAAACGGTGCACGGGGCTGGCGGCGTAGGAATCGTAGACGAAGCTATCGCCGTTGGTCAGCTGAAATGGGCCCGGGGGCAGAGCGTTGACGTTGGTGATGCGTGTGTCGGGTGTCTTGGACGTCAAGCCGGTGCCGCCGGAGACCAGGTAGTGATAGTAGTCCGAGGGCAGGCCGTTCTCGGACTGCTCGGCCAGCGTCTGGCTGTCGCCGGCGATGTAGGAATCCTTCGGTCCTCCGACCAGCGGTGCAGGCAGCACGTTGTTCGGGAACGTGGTCTTCGCCGGGCTGAGCAGAAAGGCATCGGTGGACAGATCGGTGGCCGCGTGCTGTTCGGCCTTGTGGAAATTCGGTCCCGGGCTGCCATCGCTCTGGACGATGCCCTCGCTAAGCAGGTTCCATACCTGCTGGCCCGAGGGCGGCACGTAGGTCGCAAACACGTGATCGAAGCTGCGGTTCTCACCGATGATGACGATGAGATGCTTGATCGGCGTGCGGGTCTGGGCTCCGGCCGAGTTTTGCCAGGCGTTCGCCACCGTCGCACCTGCCGTGAGCTGCAGCATGGCCACCGTGCTCAAGGCGACGCGCACGGCTTTAAGCGTGGCCGCCCCCAATGGATTGCTTTTCATACAACGTTCTCCCTGACTTGATTTGCGCCTGATCGCGCCGGGCAGTTGTACGGGGCCGTTGTTACATCGGCGTGATTGCTGCGTGACGTTTTGGAGCGGCGCTGTTCGGTTCGACGCGGATCAATCCCATCATCCCGCCATCCTCATGCTCCAGCAGATGGCAGTGATAGACGAAGGTGCCGACCGTGTTCGGATCGCGAAAGTCCATCCGCAGTCGCACGCTCGGATATTTGAGCATGCGGTCGCTGAAATACGGCACGTTGACCGTATCGCGCAGGAACGGCTCATTGACCGGCGTGCCTGACATGTCCAGCAGCAGGAAATGAATCTGGTGAATGTGAAAGGCGTGCAGTTCGGTGGAACGGTTCTCGATGATCCAGTCCTCGACATCCCCTTGCCTGGCGATGATGTTCGGCTCGGTGGCTGCGGGATTGAACGGTGCCGGCGTCTGGCCATCGACGGTGAGATAGAAAGTGGTCGCGCTGTTGGGGTTGGACGGATCCTCGAGTTTCTCCGAGAAATACAGCCGCCGGACACGCGCTGGCTGGACACTGCCGAGCCAGGGCAGCGCGGCCTGGGGCCGCCGCTGCGTTTGCGCTTGCCGCTGCCGCTGCGGCTGCGGCGACGATGGCAACGCTGCGCGCGGTTCGGGTGCGTCGCTGGCCGCGATCACCGAGGCGAGCGGCCGGTTCGGGTCATTCTCTCCGCCGAGGCCGGTATCGACTGTGCGGGTCACGAACAGGGCCGGCGCACCCGGCGAGGGTGCGGTGACGATGAATTCCACGCGGCCACCCGGAGGCAAGCCAATGTGATCGCGCCATTCGATGCCAGGCGCCGGGCTGCCGTTGGCAGCGAGCGGTACGCCATCGATGGCGACGATGCCAAGCGGTTGCGGCGTGCGAGCGCTGATCAGCGCCAGGTTCAGATAGGTGATCGCGGAGGCATTCAGTATCCGCCACAGCTGGCGTTCCGAGGGACGCAGGAAAATGGTGGCGGGTGGATAGTCGGGATAGGGCACCGGCACAAAATTGATCGACAGATCCTTGGCAGGCTGGCCAAAGCCGGTGCCGTTGTTGGCTGAATCACCGTCACGATCGATCAGTGCCCGCGGCACCACGGGCTCGGATGTTGAGGGTGGAGCATCGGGGTTGAGCAGATCCTGATCCCGAATCACGAATATCCGCTCGGGCAATCCCGCCAGCTCCGGATTGACCTGTTCGATGCCCTCGACGACCAATGCGCCCGAGGCACCGCCAATGACCTGGAGCTTGCTGAATCCGTGAATGTGCGGGTGATACCAGTACAGACCCGGCGGCTCGTCGAAGGGAATTCGGAAGCGGTATTCAAAGGGCGCGTCGGTGGGCTGAATTGAGGTTTGCAGCACTTCATCCTGATGGCACAGCGGTGGCACGGTCAGGCCATGAAAGTGAAGATTGGTCGAGACTGGTGTCATGGCGCCGCTGCGGCATGGATCGCCCGATGCGCGGGTCTGCATCGACCCCGGGGCGTCGGTGGACAGTTCGTTCCTGAGCTTCAGGATCAGCAGATCGCCGGGATGCAGACGCAGCGTCGGTGACTGCGTGCCGTCGCCCAGCACATAGCAGTAGCGCACACTGCCATCCGGCTCCCGGTGGTTGCGAACCGCCAGGTCCAGTTTGAGTGTGCCGTTGCGGCTGCGCAGGTCCGCAGGCTCGGGCACCGTGCTGCCCGGTGCGGGCCGCGGACAGGGTTCGGCGGGCAGTGCAGCGGCAGCGACGCTCGCAGCCAGGCTTAAGGACGGTGCGACCAATGCCGTTATCCACGGCCGAACTCTGCGGTGCTGCTGCCTCAAGGTCCGACTGAGGTTAGATTCGGATTCTTACGCTGACGTGACAGGCTGCGGGAGCCCGAACAGCGACCGCGCATGTGCGGTGGTGTGGGCGGCGCAGGCAGCGGCGGTTTCGCCGCGAGCGCGGGCGACCGCGGCACCGATATGCGGCAGGTAGCGGGGTTCGTTGCGCCGCGAGGAAGGCGCCGGATGCAGGTCGCGCGGCAGCAGGTACGGCGCATCGGTTTCCAGCAGCAGCCGATCCTGCGGAATGCTGCCGACCAGCGCCGCCAGGTGCGCGCCCCGCCGCTCATCGCAGAACCAGCCCGTGATTCCGATCGACAACCCGAGCTCAAGGTAGTCGGCGAGTTCCGCCGCCGCTCCCGTGAAGCAGTGTGCGACGCCGTGCAGCGAGGTTGCATCATGCTGGCGCAGCGCGCCCAGGAAATCCGCGTGCGCATCGCGCTGGTGCAGGAACAGCGGCTTGCCGCAGTCGGCAGCCAATTGCAGCTGCCACTCGAAGGCGCGGCGCTGCGCGTCGCGCGGGGACAGATCGCGGTAGTAGTCAAGGCCGCATTCGCCGACAGCGACCACTTCCGGTTGCTGCAACAGCTCGCGCAGTTCCGCCAGGTTCTCGCGCCGCAGCTGCGCGGCGTGATGCGGGTGCACGCCGGCGGTCGCGAACAGTATGCGTGGGTATCGCCGCGCCAGCTGCAGGGCGGCGTGGCTGCTGGCGAGGTCGGCCCCCGTGACGATCATCTGCACGACACCCGCGGCCCGCGCGCGTTCGATCACCGCGTCGCGGTCAAGCTTGAAGCTGTCATGCGCCAGGTTGGCGCCGATGTCGATCCAATGCATGCGATGCCTGATATGATGCGGTCGGGCACGATCGCCGGAAAATTCAGCGCACACCATTGACCGACGCGGAGCAGAAAGAGCAGCAACTATCGTTATGGGACGCCGAGCGCAGCGAGCATAGCTGGTCGGTGCGACAGAGTGCACGCGCACGCCGCCTGAGCGTCCGTGTGTTCCGTCACGGCGCAGTCGAGATCATCGTGCCGCCGCGTACCTCCCCACAGCGCGTGAGCGCCTTCGTCAGCGAACACCGGGAATGGATCGAGCGCCAGCGGCGCCGATCGGCGCCGGCCTCGGACTGGCCCATGCCGCCCGCAGCGCTGAATCTCTCGGCCCTCGGCGAACACTGGCGCTGCGTCAGCAATGCGGGCACGGGGCGCGTGCGGGTGCGTGAGATGGGCGCGGACCAGTTGCTGCTGCGGGGGCACCTGGACGATGTCGATCAATTGCGCAGCGCGCTGCGCCAGTGGCTCGCTCAGCATGCACAACGGCAGTTCGAGGCGCCGCTGCGCGCGCTCGCGGCAGAGATGGGTGTCGAGCCGGGTCGGCTGCAGGTGCGCTGTCAGCGCACGCGCTGGGGCAGCTGCTCGCGAGCCGGCACCATCAGCCTCAACGTCTGCCTGCTGTTCCAGACCCCGGAAGTGCTGCGCTACCTGATGGTGCATGAGCTCGCGCACCTGCGGCACATGAATCACTCGGTGCGCTTCTGGGCCGATGTCGCGCGGCAGGAGCCGCACTGGAAGGCGCTCGATCGCGAACTGCTGCAGGGCTGGCGCCGCGTGCCCTCCTGGATGTTCAGATGAGCGGGGCGGCCCCGGAGCCGCCCGACCCGTCGACGCAGGTCGATCTGTCCGATGAGGGCGTGCACTGGGACCTGGGCAGTTCGCTCTCGTACAGCCAATACCTGGGGCTCGACCGGCTGCTCGATGCGCAGAAGCCGCTATCGGGCGAGCACGATGAGATGCTGTTCATCATCGTGCATCAGGTGTCGGAGTTGTGGATCCGGCTGATGTTGCACGAGCTGCACGGTGTCATCGAGTGCGTGCGCCGCGATCAGCTCGCCCCTTCCTTCAAGATGCTCGAGCGCGTCGGGCGCGTGCAGGGCCAGCTGCTGGCGGTATGGGATGTGCTTTCCACCATGACGCCATCGGACTACTCCTCGTTCCGCAATATCCTCGGACGCTCCTCGGGCTTTCAGTCACTGCAATACCGCGTGCTCGAATTCACGCTCGGCAACAAGCATCCCGAAATGCTCGAGGCGCATCGGCGCGACGAGGCCGACTACCAGACGCTGCAGCGCGCGCTGTCGGCGCCGAGCCTTTATGACGAAGTGCTGCGACTGCTGTCGCAGCGCGGCTACGGGGTTCCGGCGGCGGCACTGTCGCGCGATTTCACCCAGCCCTACGTGCCCTCCAAGCAGGTGACAGCCGCGTGGCTGGCGGTCTATCACAACGCCGCCAAGGACTGGGATCTGTACGAGCTTGCCGAGCGGCTGGTGGATCTGGATCACCGCTTCCAGCTCTGGCGCTTCCAGCATATGAAGACCGTCGAACGTATCATCGGCTACAAGCCCGGGACCGGCGGCACGGCGGGTGTCAGCTACCTGGCGAAGGCACTGCGCCTGCGGTTGTTTCCAGAATTGTGGGAAGTGCGGACCTCGATGTAACTCGCGCCGCGGCGCCTAGGCCGCGCCGTGCTGCGTCCAGTGCAGTGCCTCGATGCTGAGGCTCGATCCAATCAGCCGGTTGGGGCCGTTGACCAGGTACGCCCGGCTCGCGAGCCGCATGTGGGGCAGATCGGAGCCGCTGTTGCCGTAGGCGTAAAGCCGCTGCGGCGACTCACGCGCGATCACTGCCTGCAGGCAGCGCCGCTTCTCCTCGCCGTGACAGTTGGCGCTGGCGAGACGGCCATCGAGCGTGCCATCCGGATTCCAGCGGACTTGCGTGCAGATCGTCTGCCCGAAGCCCAGTGCCGCGCCGATCAGCGGCACGTACAGATCGATGCTGGCCGACATCAGCAGCAGGCGATCCCCGCGCGCGCGATGCTTGCCGATGGCGCGCAGCGCTTCGGCGAACAGGCCGTGCCGCAGCAGCCGCGGCACGAACCCCGCGGCACGCGCTTCCAGCCAGGCGCGAGGCAGCCCGCCGATCGTGGCGCGGATCAGCGCACCCTTGAAACGACCGCGGTCGCGATGCAGCAGGTAACCGCCTGCCAGCAGCGGCAGCAGCAACAGGCGCGGCAGTCGCCAGGGTTTGCGCCACAGGCAGTCGAGCACGAAAGGCATGAGCGTGTCGTGCCGCGTGATGGTGCCGTCGAGGTCGAACACGGCCAGGCCTAAGCCGGCCGTGTC
Source organism: uncultured Gammaproteobacteria bacterium (assembly GCA_963819195.1). Lineage (GTDB taxonomy): Bacteria > Pseudomonadota > Gammaproteobacteria > Steroidobacterales > Steroidobacteraceae > FEN-1191. Next base: position 62,140 of record CAWFVL010000003.1, on the reverse strand, counting down.
CTCAGGCGGCACGACTTTGGCTCGCCAACTGGCGCAAGACGTAGTGCAGGATGCCGCCGTGACGGAAGTATTCGCGCTCCTTGGGCGTGTCGATCCGCACGCGTACTTCGAAGCGGATCGGCTCACCGGTCGCAGGCGTGGCAAGCACGCGGGCGGTGCGGGCATCGGCCCCGTCGAAGCCCGCGATCTCGTAGCGCTCCTGGCCGGTCAGTCCCAGCGATGCGGCACTGCTGCCTTCGCTGAATTGCAGCGGCAGCACGCCCATGCCAATCAGATTGGAGCGATGAATGCGCTCGAAGCTCTCGGCAATGACCGCGCGCACGCCCAGCAGCATCGTGCCCTTGGCGGCCCAGTCGCGCGATGAACCGGTGCCGTACTCCTTGCCCGCGATGATGATGAGCGGTGTGCGATCGCTCTTGTAGCGCATGGCGGCATCGTAAATGCTCATCTGCTCGCCGGTGGGCAGGTATGAAGTCACGCCGCCCTCGGTGCCCGGCAGCAGCAGGTTGCGCAGCCGGATATTGGCGAAGGTGCCGCGCATCATGACCTCGTGGTTGCCGCGGCGCGCGCCATATTGATTGAAGTCCGCCGGCTGCACCTGCTGCTCGAGCAGGTAGCGCGCGGCCGGGCTGCTCTTGGCAATATTGCCGGCCGGGGAGATGTGATCGGTGGTGACGGAGTCACCCAGCAGGGCCAGCACTCGTGCGTCACGTATCGCCGCCACCGCGGCCGGCTGCATGGTGATGCCGTCGAAGTAGGGCGGGTTCTTGACGTAAGTCGACTTGTTATCCCAGGCGTAGATCTTGCCGGCCGGCACCGCGATGGCCTGCCAGCGCTCATCGCCGGTGAACACCCCGGCGTAGCTGCGCCGGAACATCTCGGAACTGATATGGCGCTGGACCGTGTCGGCCACTTCGGCCGGCGGCGGCCAGATGTCGGACAGATAGATGCTCTTGCCCGCGCTCGAAGTGCCGAGCGGCTCATTGTTCAGATCCACATCGAGGGTGCCGGCCAGTGCGTAGGCGACCACGAGCGGTGGGGAGGCCAGGAAATTCATCTTGATCTCGGGATGCACGCGGCCATCGAAGTTGCGATTCCCCGAGAGCACCGAGCAGCCGATCAGATCGGCGGCCTTGACGGCCGCGGAGATCGCAGGCAAGAGCGGTCCTGAATTGCCGATGCAGGTGGTGCAGCCATAGCCCACCAGGTTGAAGCCGATGCTGGCGAGTTCATCCAGCAGCGAGGCCTGCTGCAGATAATCGGTGACCACGCGCGAGCCGGGCGCAAGACTGGTCTTGACCCAGGGCTTGGCGCGCAGCCCGAGCTTGTGCGCATTGCGCGCCAGCAGGCCCGCGGCCATGAGCACATAGGGATTGGAAGTGTTGGTGCAGCTGGTGATGGCGGCGATCAGTACCGCGCCATCGCGCACCTCGAAGCTCTGGCCGTCGACGGTCGCCATCGCGCGCCCCGTGGCGGCCGGATTCTTGCGCGTGCGCTCCTCGGCCATGCGGGCGTGATGCTTCTCATAGACGCTTTTGGCGATGCGAAGCGGCACGCGATCCTGCGGTCGGCTTGGACCGGCAAGACTAGGCTCGACCGTGCCGAGATCCAGTTCGATGACGTCGGTGTACTGCGCCGGCGCGGCGCCATCGAGCCGCCAAAGCCCCTGCGCGCGCGCGTAGTCCTCCACCAGCTGAATCTGCGCGGCCGGTCGGCCCGAGAGCTTCAGATACCGCAGTGTCTCCTCATCGATGGGGAAGATGGCGCAGGTGCTGCCGAATTCCGGCGACATATTGCCGATGGTGGCGCGGTCCGCCAGCGGCAGGTTCGCCAGGCCATCGCCATAGAATTCGACGAACTTGTCGACGACGCCTTTCTTGCGCAGCATCTCGGTCACGGTCAGCACCAGGTCGGTGGCCGTGGCGCCTGGCTTGAGGCTGCCGACCAGCCGGAAGCCAATGACCTGCGGGATCAGCATCGTGACGGGCTGACCGAGCATCGCCGCTTCGGCCTCGATGCCGCCCACGCCCCAGCCGAGCACGCCAAGGCCGTTGATCATGGTGGTGTGCGAGTCGGTGCCCACGAGCGTGTCGGGGTAAGCCTCGCGGCGGCCGGCGGTTTCTTTTTCGAACACCACGCGGCCCAGGTACTCGAGATTCACCTGGTGGACGATGCCGGTGTTGGGCGGCACGACTTTGAAATTGCGGAACGCGGTCTGTCCCCAGCGCAGGAAGGCATAGCGCTCGCCGTTGCGTTCGAATTCGATGCGATTGTTGTCGGCCAGGGAATGTGTCGTCCCGTAGCTGTCGACCTGCACCGAGTGGTCGATGACCAGCTCGGCCGGCGCCAGCGGATTGATGTCATCGGGATTGCCGCCGAGGCGGATCATCGCCTCGCGCATCGCTGCCAGGTCGACCACCGCCGGTACGCCGGTGAAGTCCTGCATGATCACACGCGCGGGCGTGAAGGAAATCTCGTGCGAAGGTCTGGCGGTCGGATCCCAGTTGAGCAGCGCCTCGATGTCGGCGCGCGTGACGTTGACGCCATCCTCGAAGCGCAGCAGGTTTTCGAGCAGGATCTTGAGCGAGTAGGGCAGCCTTGCGACTTTCTGCGCGCCGAGCGCCGCCAGACTGCGAATATCGTAGGACTGCGCGCCGGACTTGAGCGTGCTGCGCGTGTTGAAACTATCCGTCATGGGGGCTCCCGCTGCGGCGCGCACGTCGCGCGCGCTTTCAAGCGGCGGGATTATATCGGGCTTGGCCGGCGAGGAGCACACGCTCGATGGCGCCGCCGCCCAGGCAGCGGCCCTGCTGGTAGAGGACGGCGAACTGGCCCGGCGTCGCGGCGCGCTGCGGCTGCTCAAACTCGATGCGCGCGCCACCATCGGGCCGCAGGGATACGCGCGCGGGCTGCAACGGCTGGCGATGGCGCAGCCGGATCTGCGCCTCGAAGGCGCCGGCATGCTCCGCACCCAGCCAATTGAGCGGTGCGGTATCCAGTTCGACCGCTTCCAGCCGGTGCTGATCGCCCCGCTGCACCACGATCAGCGCATTGCGCGGCTGGTCCTTGAGGGCCACGTACCAGGGCTCCTGCGCGCGACCGCGAGCGCCGCCAATGGCGAGCCCGGCGCGCTGGCCGAGCGTGTAGAAATGCAGTCCGCGGTGCTCTCCCAACACCTGCCCCTCGAGCGTTTCGATCGGGCCGGGCCGCGGCTCGATGAACCGCCCCAGGAACTGGGCAAAGGGCTGTTCGCCAATGAAGCAGATGCCGGTGCTGTCGGGTTTGTCATGCACCGCAAGCCCGGCGCGCCGGGCCCGTTCGCGCACCTCGCCCTTGGTGAGATCGCCGAGCGGAAACAGCACCTGTCGCAGCGTCGGGTACTCGACCGAGTGCAGAAAGTAGGTCTGGTCCTTGAGCTCATCGCGTGCCTGGCACAGGGCTGGCCCTTCGGGGGTGTCGATGAGGCGCGCGTAATGGCCGGTGGCGAACCGCGTGCCGCCCAGCCGCGCCGCGTAACGCAGGCACAGCCCGAACTTGATGTGGCGATTGCACAGCACGTCGGGATTGGGGGTACGGCCGGCGCGGTACTCGGCCAGCATGGAGTCGAACACCTGCTGCCGGTATTCTTCGGCAAAGCTGACGCGGTGGAGAACGATGCCCAGATCGTTGGCGACCGCGCGCGCGTCCTGGTAGTCCTGCGCACTGGTGCAATAGGCATCCTCGGCGTCCCAGTTGCTCATGTAGAGGCCGTGCACCTCGTAGCCGGCATCGCGCAGCAGCAGCGCCGCGACGGCCGAATCGACCCCGCCGGACAGTCCGACGATCACGCGCGTGGAGGGGGAGGCAGGCATCGCGCTATTGTAGCGAAGCGAGCGCCTCGAGCGGCAGGCGCACCCCGCGCAGGTAATCATCGATACAGCGCAGCACCAACGGCGTGCGCAGCGCGGTGCCGCGCGCGGCAAGTTCTTCGCGCGTGAGCCAATGGGTGGCGACGATCGGCGGATCCAGCGGCCGGGTGGTGTCGAAGTCGCGCACCGTGCCGCAGAAGGCAATCCGCAGCGTGGAGTGGCCGCGGGCGCTGCGATGCTGATAGATCCCCAGCAGCGCCTCGGGCGTGAATACCCAGGCGGTCTCCTCCAGCGTTTCCCGCACCACGGCTGCGAGCAGCGACTCACCCTCCTCGAGGTGGCCCGCGGGCTGGTTGAACACCATGCGGCCGCGGATGCGTTCGCGGACGGTCAAGAACCGCCCTTCGCGCTCGATGACCGCGGCTACCGTGACATCGGGTTTCCAGACCATGACGAAGGATACCGCGCGCCGGGTTGCGTGCGGGGCTGAAGGCTGCCCGGCTCAGCGTCGGGCGACGCGGATCTCGCGCTCTTCGGTGGCGCTTGCCTGCCAGATGGCATCGAATTCCTGCAGGTACTGACGCGCGATCGGCGGATTATTGAAGCCGGCGATGCCCTCGGAGCGATCGGCCCGCAGCCGATAAACGATGGCGCGATCATCGGCGATGCAATAGGCGGCCGTGAGCTCGCGGTACTGCGCGGCGCGGATGCGAATTTCAAGGTAGCTCGTCAGCCGGTGCGCCATGGCGACGAAGCGGTTGGCACCATTGCCCATGCGCGCCTGGTCGCGCAACAGCACGCGCACCTTGGCGAAGCTGCGCCCGAGCACGAAGCGCTTGATGATTTCGAGGAAGGCAGCCTGGTCGTATATATCGGGCTCGAGATCGGGCGTCATGATGGAGATCAGGCGCTGGCCGCTGGCCGCAACCGTTTCGGTGGCCGTGCGCACCTCATCCAGACTGCTGATGACATGCAGCGTCTCGGGCGTCGCCGGGCGCTGCGTGAGCACAGCCTCGACCAGCGGACCATCTTCGAGCCCAAAGCTCGAAAGGCCTGCCGAAGCGGTACTGCGGTTTTCCCTGGATTTCGTCACGCCATCGCCCGCGTCGCGAGATCTGCTCGCAGGACGATGGTAGAGAGAGCGGGCGGGGGCGCTGCGCCAACCGAGTCACGCTTTGCGGCGCACCCTCTGTGAGCGGGCTAACGGATCTGCTCGTCGGCGGCGAAGCGGCGCGCCAATTGCGCGGCCAATCCAACATAATGCGACGGCTGCAGGGCAGCCAGCCGCTGTCGCTCGGCTTGCGGTAGCGGCAGGCTGGCCACGAACTGCGCCAGTGCGGCCGCATCGATGCGCTGTCCGCGCGTAAATGATTTCAGCAGCTCGTAGCCGTCGGGGATTCCCGCGGCGCGCAGTGCGCTCTGGATGGCCTCGCCCAGCACTTCGTAGGCGCCCTCCAGGTCCTGCGACATGCGAGCCGGATCGGGCGACAGCTTGTCGAGTCCGCGTTGCAGTGCGCGCCAGCCGATGAAGGAGTGCCCCAGCGCGACCCCGAGGTTGCGCAACACTGTGGAGTCGGTCAGATCGCGCTGCCAGCGCGAAATCGGCAACTTGTCGGCAAAGAAACGCAGCATGGCGTTGGCGAATCCGAAATTACCCTCGGCATTCTCGAAGTCGATGGGATTGATCTTGTGCGGCATGGTCGATGAGCCGACCTCGCCCTCGCTGGGCCGCTGGCGCAGGTACCCTAAGCTGATGTAGCCCCAGATATCGCGGCACAGATCGATGAGGATGACATTGATGGCGGCGCAGGCATCGCAGTATTCGGCGATCCAGTCATGCGGCTCGATCTGCGTGGTATAGGGATTCCACAGCAGCTGCTGCGACTCCACGAACCGGCGACTGATTTCCAGCCAGTCCAGTTGCGGTCGCGCGCTCGCGTGCGCATTGTAATTGCCGACGGCGCCATTCCATTTGCCGAGAATGCCGACCGCCTCGAGGCGTTTCATCGCGCGCGCCAGCCGCGCGCCGACATTGGCCATTTCCTTGCCGAACGTCGTCGGGCTGGCAGTCTGGCCGTGAGTGCGCGCCAGCATCGGCAGCTCGGCGTGAGTCTGCGCCAGCGCGCGCAGCACGCCGTCGAGTTTTTGCAGTTCCGGCAACAGCACCGTACCGCGCGCCGCGCGCAGCAGGCGGGCGTAGCTCAGGTTGTTGATGTCCTCCGACGTGCAACCGAAGTGCACCAGTTCGAGCGCGGCGGGCGCCGCGCCGGCGGCCTTGAGCGAATCGCGCAGGAAGTATTCGACCGCTTTGACATCATGGTTGATACGGCGCTCGATGCTCTTCACCTGCAAGGGCGCCTCGGCATCGGGTTCATCGGCGAGTGCGGCGGCGCGCGCGCGTACCGCCTCGGGCAGCGTGCCGGTCGAGCCTGTCATGGCAACGCCGAGCTGCAGAAACCACAAGGCCTCGACCCGGATTCGCTCCCGGATCAGCGCCGCTTCGGAAAAGTATGCCCGCAGCGGCGCCACCGTGGCGGCATAGCGGCCGTCGACCGGGGAGAGCGCGGCCAGGGCCGAGGATTGAGCGGAGTCTTCCATGCAATCGCGGCGTGCAATCGAAGTGCTAGACTAAACATGATAACGCATTGGGTGAACGCATGAGCCCGCCATCATTCCGCATCGAACGCGACAGCATGGGCGAACTCAAAGTGCCGGCCGAGGCGCTTTGGGGCGCGCAGACGCAGCGCGCGGTCGACAATTTCCCGGTCAGCGGCCTGAAGCTGCCGCGTGGCTTCATTCGCGCCGTGGCGCTGATCAAGCGCGCCGCCGCGGCGGCCAACGCGCAGCTTGGGTTGCTGCCCGGCGCGGTCGCCGGCGCCATCGAGGCGGCTGCCCAGCAGGTGGCTGACGGCCAGCACGACGCGCATTTTCCGATCGATGTGTTCCAGACCGGCTCGGCCACCAGCACCAACATGAACGCCAACGAGGTGATCGCGCATCTGGCGGCGCGTTCGGGCCTCGAAGTGCATGCGAACGATCACGTGAACATGGGCCAGAGCAGCAACGATGTGATCCCCACGGCGATTCACGTCAGTGCGGCGCTGATGCTGCATGAGCAGTTGCTGCCAGCACTGCAGCACCTGGCCGCGGTGATCGGCAAGCGCGAGCAGGAGCTCGCCGGCGTCGTCAAGACCGGCCGCACGCACCTCATGGACGCCATGCCCGTCACCTTTGGACAGGAACTATCGGGCTGGCGCGCCCAGATCGAATACGGCGTGGCGCGCCTGCGCGGGGTGGAGCCGCGACTGCTGCGGCTGGCGCAGGGCGGTACCGCCGTCGGCACGGGCATCAACGCCCACCCTGATTTTGCGGCGGTGTTCTGCCGCGAACTATCGGCACTGTGCGATCTGCATTTCGAACCCAGCCGCAATCACTTCGAGTCGCTCTCGACCCAGGATGTGGCCGTCGAGCTGTCGGGCCAGCTCAAGGTCGTGGCGGTCAGCATCACCAAGATCGCCAATGATTTGCGCTGGATGAACAGCGGCCCGCTCGCCGGCCTGGGCGAGATTGCGCTGCCGGCGCTGCAGCCGGGCAGCAGCATCATGCCGGGGAAGGTCAACCCCGTGATCCCCGAGGCGGCTGCCATGGTCGCCGCCCAGGTCATCGGACACGATGCCACGATCACCCTCGGCGGCCTGTCGGGCAATTTCCAGCTCAACGTCATGCTGCCGGTGATTGCCTACAACCTGCTCGAGAGTATTCGCCTGCTCGCCAATATCTCGCGCCTGCTGGCCGATCGCGCCATCGCGGGCTTCGAAGTCAATCGCGCGCGGCTTGCCGAAGCGCTCGATCGCAATCCGATTCTCGTGACTGCGCTCAATCCGGTGATCGGCTATGAGAAGGGGGCCGCGATCGCCAAGAAGGCCTACGCCGAGGGCAAACCGATCCGCGAAGTCGCGGCGCGGGAGACCTCGTTGCCGCGCGAGCAGCTGGACGCGCTGCTCGATCCCGCCGAACTTACCCGCGGGGGCATCAAGGCGGGTGGCGGCGGGGGCGGGGGTTAGCTGACGGTGCCGCCGGCGCTGCCGCCGGACTGGCAGGCGCGACTGCGCAGCCGCCTGCGCGCAGCGCCCGATCACGACCTCGCGCACTGCCGCGTAGGCACGCAGCGGGCCTCGGGCCTTGAGAGCCTGCCCGAGATCATCACGGTGGCCGCGGTGCTGGTGCCTATCGTGCTGCATCCCGAGGAGCCGTCTCTGCTGTTGACCCTGCGCGCCAGCCACCTGCGTTCGCACGCCGGGCAGATCAGCTTCCCGGGCGGCCGCCTGGAACCCACCGACAGCGACCTTGCGGCTGCCGCGGTGCGCGAGACCCGTGAGGAGATCGGCATCGATCACACGCGCCTCGAGCTGCTCGGGTTTCTGTCCGACCAGATCATCCGCAGCGGCTACCGCATCACCCCGGTGGTGGCGCTGCTGAAACCCGGATTCACGGTGACCCCCGACAGCACCGAAGTGGCCGAAGTATTCGAACTGCCGCTCGCCTTCGCGCTGAACGCCGGCAACTACCGCTCGCGACCGGGCCGCACGCGCGGCCTGGCCTTCGAGATCTGGGAGCTGCCCTATGGCGAGCGCAACATCTGGGGCGCGACCGCGGGCATTCTTGCGAACCTGCGCGAACTGCTGGCCGGGGATGACGCATGAGCCGCGCCGCCGAGCAGCTGGAAGCATTGTTAACGCTCATGCGCACGCTGCGCGATCCCGAGAGTGGCTGCCCGTGGGATCGCGAGCAGACCTTTGAGACCATCGCCCCCTACACGATCGAAGAGGCCTATGAAGTAGCCGATGCGATCGCGCGCGCGGACCTGCACCGCCTGTGCGATGAGCTTGGGGATCTGTTGTTCCAGGTGGTATTCCACGCGCGCATGGCCGAGGAGCGCGGACAATTTGCTTTTGCCGACGTGGCGCAAGGCATCCGCGAGAAGCTGGTGCGTCGCCACCCGCATGTCTTCGGCATCGCTGGTGGGGACGCGGCGACACTGCGTGAGTCCTGGGAAGCGCAGAAGGCCAGCGAACGCGCGGCCCGCGGCGCCAGCGGCGTACTGGCCGATGTGCCCGCGGCACTGCCCGCGCTCACGCGCGCGGCCAAGCTCGGCAAGCGTGCGGGACGGGTCGGTTTCGATTGGGAGACGGCCGCCGGCGTGCGAGCCAAGATCGATGAGGAACTCGCGGAACTGGATCGCGCGGTCGACGAGGGCCGCAAGGATCAGATCGCCGAGGAACTGGGTGACCTGCTCTTCACGATTTCCAACTGGTCGCGTCACCTCGATCTGGATGCCGAACAGGCACTGCGCGCGGCATCGCTTAAATTCGAGCGGCGATTCGAGTGCATGGAAGCCGCTGCGCAGCGCGCGCAGCTGCGGCTCGAGACGCTCGCGCCGGAGCAGTGGGAGCAGCTCTGGTCGGTTGCCAAGTCACTGAACCGCAAGAGTTAATTGTCCATCAATCGGCAGTTCAGCACGGGTTCATCGCTTGCGGCTTAAGATCGCGGCTGTTTATATGAGGCCTATGCGCGCAGGGGCGAACGAGTAATGGTAGCGGCACGAAGATTGATAGCCTGCGCATTGTTGCTGGCGCTGCTGCCGGCTGCCGCGGCGCTGGCCGATGCCCAGGAGAACGTCCGCGCTGAGCCCGAACTCACGCGCGTGCAGGCCACCGAGATGGTGCAGAAGCGCTATGGCGCACGGGTAGTGCGCGCCTCCGACACCGATGAGCGCGGCCGCCATCTCTATGTTTTCAAATTGCTGTCCGATGCCGGCAAGGTGTGGATCGTGCGCATCGATGCGCACAGCGGCGCGGAAGTCCCCTGATAATTCACCGAGTACGCTATGCGGGTGCTGGTAGTCGAAGATGAGGCTGCGCTGCGCGCAGCGCTCAAGGCCGATCTGACGGCGACCGGGCATACGGTCGATACGGCCGCGGATGGTGAAGAGGGACTGTTCGCCGGCACCGAATATCCCATCGACGTGGCCATCATTGATCTGGGCTTACCCAAGATCCCCGGGCTCGAACTGATCCGCCAGCTGCGAGCGCGCGGCAAGAGTTTTGGCATCCTGATGCTGACCGCTCGCGACAGCTGGCAGGACAAGGTCGAGGGTTTGGGTGCGGGCGCCGACGACTACGTCGCCAAGCCGTTTCACTTCGCCGAGGTGCAGGCGCGGCTGTCCGCGCTGCTGCGCCGCTCGGCGGGCTGGTCCACTCCGCGGCTGGTGTGCGGCCCGATCGAACTCGACTCACAGGCGCAGACGGTGAGCGTGCGGGGCCTGCCGGTGGACCTGACGAGTTTCGAGTACCGCATTCTCGAGCACCTGATGCTGCGCGCGGGTGAGGTGCTGTCGAAGAGCGAACTCACGGAACGGTTGTATGCGCAGGATTTCGATCGCGACAGCAACGTGGTCGAGGTGCTCATCGGCCGACTGCGCCGCAAGCTCGATCCGGACGAGACGCTCAAGCCAATTGAAACGCTGCGTGGCCGAGGTTATCGCCTGGGGCTGCCGCGCAGTGGCGCCGCAGCGCGCGTTCCCGCCCCAGCGCGCTGATGCAGCGCGCGCCACCGTCGGTCAGCCGGCGCCTGCTGTTCGCGGTGGCGGTGCCGCTGGTGCTGTTCTTCGCGCTCACCATCGCAGTGCTCGACAGTGTTTTCCGTCAACTGCAGGACACCGCGCTGCGCGAGCTGCTGGCGGAACAGGTGGTCGGACTGGTCACGTCCGTGGACTTGAACAAAGAGGGCCAGCTCGAGGTCGTGATGCTCGATCCGGAGATGCGCATGGAGGTGCCGGGCTCGGGACTGTACGCGACGGTGCGCGAGCAGAACGGCAAGGTGATCTGGAGTTCGGCCTCGCTGGCCGGCACTGATCTCACGCTCGGCACGCGACTCGCTGTGGGCGGCACGGATTTCCGCTATCTCGTGGCCCGGGACGGCACGCGCGTGGCCGCGCTGAGCCGCGGCCTGCAGTGGGACTACGCCCCGGGAACATCCAAGGACCTGGTGTTTACGGCCGCCGATACCACCGAGCCGCAGCGGCGCCAGCTCTCGCGTTTCCGGCAGCAGATGGCCGGCTGGTTCGGCGGACTGGTGCTGGTGCTGCTCGCGACCATGGCATGGATGATGCGACGCGCGCTCGCGCCCGTGCGGCGGCTGGAGCAGGAAATCGCCGGGGTCGAAGCAGGGCAGGTGCAGGCACTGGGCAGCGACTACCCGCGTGAGCTGGCCGGCGTCACCAGGGGACTGAACGCATTGCTCGAATCCGAGCGCAATCGCATTGCGCGCTATCGCGATACGCTCGGCAACCTGGCACACAGTCTCAAGACGCCGCTGGCCGTCATGCGCGCCAATCCCGACGGCAGTTCCGTCCAGGTCGAGATCGATCGCATGGCGAAGATCGTCGACCACCAGCTCAAGCGCGCGGCCGCCAGCGGCGGCACCACGCTCGGTCAGGCCAGCGTGCCGCTGCTGCCGCTGGCGGCGGATCTACGCCTGACGCTGCTTAAGGTGCACGCGCGCAAGGATCTGCGCATCGATGTGGACATCGGCGCAGCGCTCGGCTTCATCGGTGACACCGGCGATATCCTGGAACTATTGGGTAATCTGCTCGACAACGCCTGCAAGTGGTGTCGCACGCGCGTCGCGGTCAGCGCCCGGCTGGATCCGTCGCGTGAGTTGTCGCGGCGGCTGTCGATCGTGGTCGAAGATGACGGCGCTGGTATCGGGCCGGCCGATCGCGTGCGCGTGATCGAGCGCGGGGTGCGCGCGGATGAGCAGGTTCCGGGTCACGGGCTCGGCCTCGCCATGGTGCGCGAGACCGTGGCCCTTTACGGCGGGCAGTTCCTCATCGACAGCTCGCCCACACTCGGCGGCGCGCGCGTCGAGCTGCAGCTACCCGGCCGTTGACTCGAATTCGATGCCCTGGGCAAGCGGTAGCGCGCTGCTCCAGTTAGTGGTGTTGGTCTGCCGGCGCATGTAGGCCTGCCATGCATCCGAGCCGGCTTCCCGTCCGCCACCGGTGTCCTTCTCGCCGCCGAACGCCCCGCCGATTTCGGCGCCGGATGTGCCGATGTTGATGTTGGCGATGCCGCAGTCGCTGCCGCCATGGCTCAGGTACCGCTCGGCATGGCTGAGCCGCTGCGTGAACAGCGCCGAGGACAGTCCATAGGCCGACTGATTCTGGATGGCGATGGCCTCATCGAGGGACTCGGCCGGAATCAAATAGAGAATCGGCGCAAAGGTTTCGTGCTGCACGATGTCCCAGTCGTTGCGCGCGACGATGATCGCCGGCTCGACGAAGTTGCCAGGCCGCGCGAGCACTGTACCGCCCACCAGCAGCCTGCCGCCCGCGGCCCGCGCGGCCGCAATGGCACGCTCGAAGGCCTGCACCGCCTGGCGGTCGATCAGCGGGCCCACCAGCGTCTTGGGGTCGAGTGGATCGCCGATGCGCGCCTGTCGATAGGCAGGCACGAGTTTTTGCTCCAGCTCCGCAAGACGCGAGCGATGCACGATCACGCGCCGGGTCGTGGTGCAGCGCTGACCCGCGGTGCCGAGCGCGCCGAACACGATGGCACGCGCCGCCATATCAAGATCCGCGGTCTCATCGACGATGATGGCGTTGTTGCCGCCCAGTTCGAGCAGCGATTTGCCCAGTCGCGCGGCCACGGTCTGCGCGATGCCGCGCCCGACAGCCGTCGAACCGGTGAAGGACAGCAGCGCCACGCGGCTGTCGGCCGCCAGGTGCTGGCCGTGCTCGCTGCCCTGGTCGAGCAGCAGTTGAAAAATCGGCGGCGCACCATGGCGTTCCAGCACCTGCCTGCACAACTGCTGCACCGCCAGCGCGCACAGCGGTGTCTTCGCCGAGGGCTTCCAGATGCAGGCATTGCCGCAGATCGCCGCCAGCAGTGCATTCCAGGACCAGACGGCCACCGGGAAATTGAAGGCAGTGATGATGCCGACCACCCCGAGCGGGTGCCATTGCTCGTACATGCGGTGCTGCGGGCGTTCCGAATGCATGGTGCGGCCGTAGAGCATGCGGGATTGGCCGACCGCGAAATCGGCGATATCGATCATCTCCTGCACTTCGCCGAGCGCCTCGGGCAGGATCTTGCCGTTCTCCAGCGCGATGATCATCGCCAGTTCCTGCTTGTGCGCGCGCAGTTCCTCGGCAATGTGGCGCACGATCTGGCCGCGCACGGGCGCCGGTACCGCCGCCCAGTCTCGCGCCGCCTGCAGTGCCCGGACCATGGCGGTTTCATAGTCAGCGGCGCTGCTGACTGTCACGCGCGCGAGCAGGCTGCCGTCAGCGGGATTGAAAGTCTCGAGTGTGTCGGCGCCTGCCGGCACCATCCGGATGTCGAAATGCGCCAGCAAGGACGCCGGGGTCTGGTGCGTGATCGCGGTGTGATTCATGTGCGGAGCGTCCGTTGCCGGCCGGGTGCGCCGCTGAGCACCACATCGCCGGAGATGTCTTTGCTGCCGCCCGAGGCAAGGTGCCTGCCGAAGCGGTTCCCGAGAATGTCGGGCAGGCGGAAGGATTCCTGAGTCACCAGTCCGTGATGTTGCTCCGGGTTATTGAGGACCAGATCCAGTACCGCGCAAATGCCGGAGGCCGTGGTTACCTGGATGGCCGACCAGAGACGACCGGCAATCATCTGCGGGTAAATCTTGCTGACGTAGTTTTCTTCGCGCAGCTCGCCGTTCTGCTGGCCGGTCACCGCGGCATACACGATCACCACATCCTGCAGTGTCTGCGGCACCGCGTTTTCCAGGATGCGCTTAAGTGTGGCGCGGTCCTGGTTGAGCTTCAGATCGTTCATCAACAGACGCATCTGTGCGCAGTGGCCCGGATAGCGAATGGTCTTGTAATCCATGCTCTCGCAGTGCGCACCGCAGGTTTGCGCCAGCGAGCCCAGTCCGCCGGAGGTGTTGAATGCTTCGTACAGGGTGCCGTCGATCTCGATTTCCTCCAGGCCCTCGAGCGGCCGTATCTCGACCAGGCGGCCATCGGCCATCGCCTCGCAGGGATTGCCGTACTCGTTGATGAGGCCTTCGGTCGACCAGGTCAGGGAATATTTGAGTACGTTGTGCGGATGCTGCGGCAGCGCGCCGACGCGCAGCCGCACGCTGCGCAGCGTGTCGAAGTGACGGATCAGCTCGCCGCCGGCGATGCTGATGAACCCGGGGGCGAGCCCGCACTGCGGCACGAATGCCTGCGAGGCCCCGCGCGAGAGCGCCGTGATCTGGCGCGTGACTTCGACATCTTCCGTCAGGTCGAAGTAGTGCGCGCCGGCCTCACGCGCCGCCGCACCCACCTTTGGATTGCAGTGATAGGGCAGGCTCGAAACCACCGCGTCGACCGGGTCGGAGCGCAGTCGTGCCTGGAGCGCCTTGGCGTCCGTGGCATCGAGTTGAACGGAATGAACGTTGGCCAGGCCGTGCGCGCGTGCTACACCCGCCGCCGCAGCCCCATCGACGTCGGCGAGATGTACCTCGTAGTCCGCGGATTCGGCCAGCAGGCCGGAAATCAGCGCGCCGATCTTGCCGGCCCCCAGAACCAGCACCTTACGCATGCGATGCCCCCGAAAAAGACGCGCATGTTAGCATTGGAGCATGCGTTCTACCGACAGCAATTCATGGCATCCGGCGAGCTGGCAGTCGCGCAAGGCCGCGCAGCAGCCCGTCTACGAGGACCCCGAGGCTTTGGCCAAGGTGGTGTCGGAACTGGCGCGCTTGCCGCCGATCGTGGTCTCGTGGGAAGTCGAAAACCTGCGGGAGCGGCTGGCGGCGGTCCAGCGCGGCGAGGGGTTCTTGCTGCAGGGCGGCGATTGCGCCGAGAGCTTCGTCGAATGTGAGTCGGACCGTATTGCCAAGCAGCTGAAGGTGCTGCTGCAGATGAGCCTGGTGCTGCTGTCGGGCATGAAGAAGCCGGTTATCCGCGTCGGCCGCATGGCCGGCCAGTACGCCAAGCCGCGTTCGGCCGACATGGAGACGCGTGAGGGCGTGACGCTGCCGGCCTATCGCGGCGATCTGGTGAACCGGCCCGAGTTCACGCCCGAGGCCCGGCGCGCGGACCCGCAGCTGCTGCTGCGCGGCTATGAGCGCGCCGCGCTGACGCTGAATTTTGTGCGCGCGCTGGTCGATGGCGGTTTTGCCGACCTGCATCACCCCGAATATTGGGATCTGGGTTTCGTGCGGCATGCGCAGCTGCGCGAGGCCTACGAGCGCACCGCCCGCTCGATCGGCGATGCGCTGGATTTCTTCGAGTCGCTGAGCGGCAAGCGTGTGCACGAAGCCACGCGCGTGGATTTCTTCGCCAGTCACGAAGGATTGCATCTGCTCTACGAGCAGGCGCAGACGCGCTACATCGCGCGCCAGAACCGCTGGTACAACCTCTCCACGCACATGCCGTGGATCGGCATGCGCACCGCGGCGCTCGAGGGCGCGCACGTCGAGTATTTCCGCGGCATCTCCAATCCGATCGGCATCAAGATCGGCGCCGCGATGAGCGAGCAGTGGCTGCAGGAACTGGTGACCACGCTCAATCCGCAGAACCAGCCCGGGCGGCTGACGCTGATCCATCGCTTCGGCGCCAAGGACATCGAGAAATCGCTGCCCGCGGCGATCGCGGCGGTCAAGCGCACCGGCCACACGGTGCTGTGGTGCTGTGATCCCATGCACGGCAATACCGAGACCAGCACCGGTGGTTTCAAGACGCGTCGCTTCGAGAACATCCTCAAGGAGCTCGACCTGGCGTTTCGCATTCACGCCGACCAGGGATCCTATCTCGGGGGCGCGCACATCGAGCTCACGGGCGAGGATGTCACCGAGTGCACCGGCGGCGCACGCGGACTGACCGATGCGGATCTGCAGCGAGCCTATCGTTCGCAGGTCGATCCCAGGCTCAACTACGAGCAGGCGCTGGAGCTGGCGATGCTGATCGCCGAGCGCGGCAATCGCAAGCCATGAGGCGCCGCGCGCACTGAACAGGGAATTCGACGCCAAAGACTTCGTGGCGACCCTGCCGCAGCGTCCCGGGGTGTACCGCATGTACGCCAGCGGGGATGAACTCATCTATGTGGGCAAGGCCGCGCGGCTGCGCGATCGCGTCGGCAGCTATTTTTCCAGCAAACAGCTTTCGCCCAAGGTAGCGGCGCTGGTGGCGCGCGTGGCGCGGATCGAGGTGACCGTGGTCGACACGGAAGCCGAGGCGCTGCTGCTCGAGAGCAATCTCATCAAGGCGCATCGTCCGCGCTACAACATCGTGCTGCGCGACGACAAATCCTTTCCGTACATTCTCTGTCCGGCGGGGCATGATTTCCCGCGGCTGGTGTTCTATCGCGGACCGCGCCAGCCGGGCAGCCGCCAGTACGGTCCCTTTCCCAGTGCCTCGGCGGTCAAGGAAGTGCTGCAGCACCTGCAGAAAGTCTTTCGCATCCGCAACTGCCGCGATTCCTTTTTCGCCAATCGCAGCCGGCCCTGCCTGCAGTACCAGATCGGCCGCTGCTCGGCGCCGTGCGTGGGCCTGATAGACGCAACCAGCTATGGGCGTGACGTCGAGGGGGCCATCGGTGTGCTCGAAGGCCGTAATCTCGAAGTGATCGCCGAACTGCAGCGACGCATGGAAGCCGCGGCAGAATCATTGCAGTTCGAGGATGCGGCGCGGCTGCGCGACCAATTGCGCGAACTGCAGGAAATCCGTGCGCAGCAGATTGCCCACACGCAGCGCCCCACCGATACCGATGTGGTCGTCATTGCCGGGGAACCCGGGCAATACGCGATCTGCGTGTTGCCGGTGCGCGATGGCCAGAATCTCGGCACCGCCAGCTACTTCCCGGCCAGTGCGCTGTCGGAGCCGGGCGAAACCCTGGCCGGATTCCTGATGCTCTATTACAGCCGCGAGCCACCGCCGCCCGAGGTGCTGATCAACCTGACGCTGCCCGACCGCGACGCGCTGATGGAGGCGCTGGGCAAGTCCCTGGGCCGCGTGCCGCAACTGCGCGTGCCGCAGCGCGGACGCGGGGTCAAGTGGATCGAACTCGCGCAGGAGAATGCGCACAACGCGCTGCGCATGCGCCGCGCGCAGGCCGAGCTCGCGGCCGAGGGACGGGTGATTCTCGAACGCGTGCTCAAGCTGCCTGCACCGCCCGAACGCGTGGAGTGCTTCGATGTCAGTCACACGGCCGGCGAGGGGACCGTCGCCTCCTGCGTGGTCTTCGGACCGGACGGTGCTCACAAGCGCGACTACCGGCGCTACAACATAGAAGGAGTCACGGCCGGGGACGATTACGGCGCCATGCACCAGGCGCTGCGGCGCCACGGCGCCCGCATTGCGGCCGGCGAGCGGGCGCGCCCGGACCTGCTGCTGATCGATGGCGGCCCTGGACAGGTCGATGCCGCGGTCTCGGCGCTGGCCGAGGCAGGCGCTGACGGCCTGTCCGTGGTGGGAGTATCCAAGGGCGCGGACCGGCGCCCCGGGCAGGAGCGGCTGCATTTGCCGGGCGACCCGATCCCCGTGATCCTCGAGGCCGACAGCGCGGCGCTGCATTTTATCCAGCGGGTGCGCGATGAAGCGCACCGTTTTGCGATCACCGGCCATCGCCGGCGCCGCGCGCGGCGCTACCGCGAATCGATTCTGGAAACCGTGCCGGGGCTGGGGCCTGCGCGCCGGCGCGCGATCCTGACCCACTTCGGCGGGCTGCAGGGCGTCATGCGGGCCGCGGTCGTGGACCTGGAAAAAGTTGCCGGCGTGGGCGCGGCGATGGCGCGTTCGATCTATGATCATCTGCACCCGGGGGCGTGATGATCTGGAACCTGCCGAACATACTCACGTGGCTGCGCATTCTGGCGATTCCGCTGGTCGTGCTGCTGTTCTTTCTCGGCGATCGCACGCCCGCGAGCTGGGCCGATCCGGTTGCGGGCCTGCTGTTCGCGGCCGCCGCCATCACGGACTCCCTCGATGGCTACCTCGCTCGGCGGCTGGGCCAGATTACGCGGCTCGGTGCCTTCCTCGACCCGGTGGCCGACAAGCTCATGGTGGCCGTGGCGCTGGTGCTGATCGTCAGCCAGGATTCGCGCCCGGTCATGGTGCTGACCGCGGTGGTCATCATCGGCCGGGAGATCGCGATCTCGGCGCTGCGCGAATGGATGGCGGGCATTGGGCAGCGCACGGCCGTCGCGGTGTCGCGCATCGGCAAGTACAAAACCATCCTGCAGATGACCGGACTGACCATGCTGCTGTACCGGCACGATCTGCTGGGGCTTCCCATCTATGCGCTGGGTCAGTGGCTCACCATCGTGGCCGCGGTGCTGACGCTGTTTTCGATGGCACTGTACCTGCGCGCCGCGTGGCCGCATCTTCGGGCGACGCCGTGACAGCGCCGGCCTGATGGCATCCTCGCTGTTCGACCTCGGGGGCAAGGTGGCGCTGGTCACCGGCGCGACTCGCGGCATTGGATTAAGCATAGCCACCGAGATGGCGTGTGCAGGCGCCCAGGTTGTGATCTCGAGCAATGAGCCCGATGCCTGCGCGGAGGTATCCGGGGATCTGCGTCGCCAGGGATTGGATGTGATCGGCATCGCCTGCGATGTGGGCCAGCGGCCGCAGCTCGATGCGCTCGTGCGCCAGACACTCTCGCAACGCGGCCGCATCGATACGCTGGTGTGCAACGCCGGGGTCGCGCCGCACGCCGGTCCCATCGCCAGCGCCACCGATGCGGACTGGGACCTGACCATGACGGTGAATTTGCGCAGTGTTCTATGGTTGACCAGCCTCGTCATTCCGGGCATGGCGCAACGGCGCGATGGCGTCGTCATCCTGACCTCCAGCCTTTCGAGCGTGCGCGGCAATAAGGGCATCGGTCTTTACGGCCTGTCGAAGGCCGGTGTGGCACAGCTGGCGCGCAATCTTGCGGTGGAGTGGGGGCCCGCCAATGTGCGGGTCAATGCCATCTCTCCCGGTGTCATCGCCACCGAGTTCGCGCGTCCCCTGACCGACAATGAAACGGTGCTGGCGCGCCGGTTGGCGCTGACCCCACTGCGCCGGGTCGGTGAGCCTGCCGAGATCGCCGGGGTGGCCGTGATGCTGGCGGCGCGCGCAGGGGCCTTCATCACGGGCCAGAATCTCATCGTCGATGGCGGCACCCTGATCAGCGACGGCAACTAGCAGCACCCAATTCTGTGACGCGCTGCTCACTGCGCGGAATGCCCGACGGCGGCGGTAAAGTCCCGAGGCGGGGTAGCCGATATCTCCAATGAAAGCCGGTTAACCCAGGGATCAACGGAGCGGACTGTGTCCAAGAGAATTCTGGCCGTCGACGACTCACCATCGATGCGGAACATGGTCAGTGTGACCCTGCGCGGGGCAGGCTACGAAGTGGTGGAAGCTGCTGATGGCGACGAAGCCCTGGAATATGCCCGTGGCCACTCTGTGGACCTGGTGCTGGCCGACGTCAACATGCCGCGCATGAATGGCATCACCCTGGTAGCCCATCTTCGAGCGCTGCCGGACTATCGCCTGACACCCTTGCTGCTGCTGACCACCGAATCAAGCCAGCAGAGCAAGCAACAGGGCAAACAGGCCGGTGCCACCGGCTGGATGGTCAAGCCCTTTCATCCCGATCAGTTGCTCGCGACCCTCGATCGCGTGCTGAGCGGCTCGGCGAAGATGCCGACCCAGGCTCAAGGCGGCTAAATATGAATTCATCCGCTGAGCAGAATGTGGCGCGTGGACTGCACCAGTTCCTCAATCTGGGTGTGGCGCAGCTCGACGCGGCGGTACGCGAAAGCGACGCCCAGGTCGACAAGATCGCGCAGAGCCTCGCCGCCATCGCGAGCGATATGCAGCAGTTCGACTCGAATGCGGAGCTGGTGGTCTCGGTGCGCGCCTCGGTGGCCGCCGCGGTCAAGGCCCTGCAGTTCTACGACAAGCTGGTCCAGCGCCTCACCCACGTGCGCTCAGGCCTGGCGATACCCGCCGATGCGACCGCCGACCTGGGTGTCGCCGCCGGCGTGGATTGGAATGACATTCTCGATCAGGTGCGTGCGCGCTACAGCATGGTCGAGGAACGCGTGCTGTTCGATTTCATGATGCGCGGGTTGCGCGCCGAGCAGATGCTCAAGGCGCTGCAGAGCCTGCGCGAAGCTTCGGCGCCTGGGGAGCTGGAACTTTTCTAAACGCCGTCTAGACGCCCTAGACGCCGAGTCCCGAGAGCATGGCGTCGATGTCCGCCTGGCCGCCCACGGTTTCACCGTGCGCGATGCCGGGCACTACCGGACCGTAGGCGCCGCTGGCGGCGGGTTCAGGATTGCCGTCGAATTCAAACCGATCGATGCGCACCAGGTCGCCCAGCGCCGCTTCCAGCTCATCGACCAGCTGCATGACATTGCGGATGATCTGGCCGCTCAAGTCCTGGTAGCCCTGCGCCAGCAGTACATCGGTCAGCCGCGCACGCACGGTTTTCATATGGGTCTGGGTCTGTTGCAGAAAGCGGCCGACATCGGCGCTCACGCCGGGCAGTCCCTGCAATCGTTGCGCCTCCTGCATCACGGCATCCACCAGCGGGCAGGATTGATCCACCAGATCTATCGTGTGATGGGCGGCATCGTCGGTGAGTTTCAGCACATGCGCGAGCCGCTGCCGCGCGTCGGGCACCTGGCGCTCGGCCATCTCCGCCAGGCGCGATTCGGCGCGAAAGCGCTCGAGCGCGGCCTGCAGGTCGCCGCGCACCTTGCGGACGCTGGTCATGACCGAGGAATCCTGCAGCGCATTGAAGCCGCGCATCGCGGCCGAGAACGCCGGCTCGTCGTCGGCCGCCAATGCGGCGTGCATCGCCTCTACCCATGGCCGGTAGTCGGCCGCATGGCGCGATGTCGTATCCATGATGTCGCGATCAGGCTGCGGCGGAGGGCTTTATGCCGAAGATCTTCTCGATCTTCTCCTTGAGAGTGGCCGCTGTGAAGGGCTTGATGACGTAGCCGCTGACCCCGGCCTGCGCGGCTTCGACGATCTGCTCGCGCTTGGCCTCTGCCGTCAGCATCAGCACCGGCAGCTTCTTCAGGCGCTCATCGGCGCGTACCTGCCGCAACAGTTCCACGCCCTGCATGCCCGGCATGTTCCAGTCCGTGATCAGCAGGTCAAAATTGCCGGCCTTGAGCAACGGCAATGCCGTCAGGCCGTCGTCGGCTTCCGTTATGTTAGAAAAGCCCAGGTCGTTGAGCAGACCCTTGATGATGCGCCGCATGGTCGAGAAGTCATCGACCACAAGAATGCTCATCCCGGATTGTGCGCTCACTCTGGCCTCCACCTGGTCGCTGCGCTGCAACGGCGCATTTCGTTAGGACGCTATCGGCCTGCTGAGTCTGTTGCTTGAGGACTGCGTGCGCCAGATGCGGCTGCTGCGGTTGTTAGCGGGGTCACAAAAAGTCTCCGGAAACCGGAATGTGATCCAGGTCCCTTCAAGTATTCCGCCCGGATAGCCGTAACAGCTTGATGGAACGGAGTCGCAGCATGTCAGAGGACGCCCAGACGATCGCCGGAGACAAGGCTTCCCAGCCGCGCGGACGCGTCGTGCTGGGCGGAAGCTGCACCATTCACGAGGGCGCGGCCATCAAGGCTCATATGATCGAGCAGCTTGCGCGTCCGGGACCTTATGAAATCGACGGCAGTGCGGTCAGCCGGGTAGATGCGGCCGGCATGCAGCTGATCATCGCTTTCGCACTCGACTGCCTTGAAGGCGGCCTGGAGTACACCTGGATCGGACGCTCGCCGACACTTGAGCAGGCGATCGAGCTGCTCAGCGTCGGCGCCCTGCTGGAAAGTCCCGGCGCGGCCATGGCTCCATGACGCTGGACCTCGCACAATTTCACGAGACATTCTTCGAGGAGAGCTTCGAGGCACTCGGCTCGATGGAAGCGGCATTGCTCAAGCTCAGTGCCGGCGAGGCCGACGCGGAGCTGATCAACACCATTTTTCGCGTGGCGCACTCCATCAAGGGCGGCAGCGCCACCTTCGGTTTCGCCGACGTCGCGGCGTTTACCCACACGCTCGAGACGCTGCTCGACCAGCTGCGCAGCGGCCAGCGCCAGGTGCAGTCGGGCACCGTCGATGTGCTGTTGCGTTCGGTCGATGTGCTGCGAGAGATGCTGGCCGCCACTCAGCGCAAGCAGCCCGCCGACGCCGCCCTGGCTGCCGCACTGCACGCGGAACTCCAGGCGATCGTCAAAAGCCCGGCCAACGCGGCGGCGGCCGCCGCCGCCCAGACCGAACCGGCGGCGGTGACAACGACAACGACCGCCGCGCTGGGCGGGGTTGCGGTCAGCGGCTGGCACATCCATCTGGCACCCGGCCCGCAGATGATGGAGCACGGCAACGATCCGCTGCGCATGATCCGCGAGCTGGCCGGTCTCGGCACGCTGGTGACGCGCGTCGATGCCAGCAAAGTGCCGTCGTTGGCCGAACTGGATCCGGAAGTCTGTGTGCTCTCCTGGCAGATGGAGCTGCGCACCGAAGCCAATCGGGCCACGATCGAACAGGTTTTCGACTGGGCCATCGGCGAGTGCACGCTCTCGATCGAGCCGCTGTCGGCCGAGCCTGCGACGGTAGCCCCCGCCTCGGCACCTGCCGCTGCCGCAGTCGCAGCGCCCACACCCGCACCCACACCCACACCCGCACCCCCTGCCGCGGCCAGCCCGCCAACTGGCGCACCGGAAGCGGCGCGCGGGTCATCGGGTGAGGGCGGATCGATCCGCGTCAGCATCGAGAAGATCGATGAGCTGCTGAATTCGGTGGGCGAGCTGGTGATCACCCAGTCGGTGTGCAGTCAACTCGCCGCATCGCTCGAAGGCCGGCCGGCGAACGATCTGCGCAACGCCCTGGTGCAGTTCGAGCGTCACATGCGCGAGCTGCAGGAAAACGTCATGCGCGTGCGCATGCTGCCGATCGCGTCTATCTTCAATCGTTTCCCGCGCATGATCCGCGACCTCGGACAGCGGCTCGGCAAAAAACTCGAACTGAAGATGAGCGGCGATCAGACCGAGCTCGACAAAACCGTGCTCGAGAAGATCGGCGACCCGCTGGTGCACCTGGTGCGCAACGCGGTCGATCACGGCATCGAGACGCCCGACAAGCGGCGCGCGGCCGGCAAGGATGAGACCGGCACCATCTCCCTTCACGCCTATCACAAGGGCGGCAATGTCATCGTCGAAGTGTCGGATGACGGTGCGGGCCTGAACCGCGATCGCATACTGGCCAAGGCGCGCGAGCGCGGCCTGGTCGGCGCCGATGAGGAACTGTCGGAAGACAAGATCAACAACCTGATCTTCGCCCCGGGATTCTCTACGGCCGAAGTACTCAGCGATGTCTCCGGGCGCGGCGTAGGCATGGACGTGGTGCGGCGGAATATCAACGAAATCGGCGGCCACGTGCAGCTGCACTCCACACCGGGTAAGGGCAGCACGGTCCGCATCCGGCTGCCGCTGACGCTGGCGATACTCGACGGCCAGCTCGCGCGCGTGGGTAAGGAAATCTACATCGTGCCCATTGTCTCGATCGTCGAGACGATCCAGATCAAGCGCGACCAGATCAGCTCGCTGGCCGGCAAGGCAGAGCTTTTCCGGCTGCGTGATGAGTACATCCCGATCGTGCGGCTTTACGAATTGTTCGGCAGCCAGGCCGATAACACCGATCTGGTGAATGGCCTGCTGATGATCGTCGAGGCCGATGGCAAGCGCGTGGGGCTGTTCGTCGATGAGCTGATGTCGCAGCAACAGGTGGTGATCAAGAGCCTGGAGACCAACTTCCGTGCGATCACCGCGCTCGCGGGCGCGACCATGCTCGGCGACGGCCACGTGGCACTGATTCTCGATATCCCGGGCGTCATCGTGCGCTACCTGGATCAGCCAGCGCGGGGCACGTCCTCCAGGGAGGCCGCGTGAACCCGCCCAGCGACGGCTCGCAGCAGTTCCTGACCTTCAAGCTGGCCGACGAGGAGTATGGGGTCGGCATCCTCACGGTGCAGGAGATCCGCGGCTGGACGGCCGTCACGGCAATTCCGCATGCGCCTCCGTGGGTACTTGGGGTCATGGATCTGCGCGGCGTTGCCGTGCCGGTCATCGACCTGCGGCGGCGGTTCGAGCTCGCGCCGGGAACATTCGGCCCATCGACCGTCGTGATCGTGATCCGCGTTCCCAACGACGGCCAGGAACGCACCGTCGGGCTCGTAGTGGATGCGGTTTCGGAAGTTTATGACATCGACTCCGCGACCTTTCGCCGGCTTCCGGAGCTCGGCAGCGCCGCCTCGACCGATGTCGTACACGGTCTGGCGCAGGCCGACGGCAAGACTCTGATCCTGCTCGACGCAGCGCGGCTGGCCGTGGGCTCGCTGCACTGACTCGCATCCAAGGGAAGATGACATGGCACGAAACGCTGGCGTGAAAGCGACCAAACGCGGCCAGGACGCCGAGCTGGCGGCCGTGCGTGCGCAATTGGCCGATTGTTCGCGCGAGCTCGATGAGCAGCGCGCGCGCGCTGCGCGCGCCGAGCGGCAGAGTGCTGCCCGCGCGCGGGTCGATGCCGCACTCGAGCGGCTTTCGGCCAATGTCATGCTGGTCGATGCCGAACACCGCATCCTGTTTCTGAATCGTTCGTTGCGTGAGATGTTCCGCGACCACGCGGCTTCACTGCGGCGCGAAATCGCAAGCTTCGATCCCGAGGCGCTCATTGGTGCCCCTCTCGATACTCTGCGGGTGGATGCCGGCGCGATCGATGCGGGCATGACAGCGCTCAATCTTGGCGGCCTGAGTTTTGCCATCACAGCGGCAACGGTCGCGGATGCGGATGGGCAGCGCCTGGGGTCGGTTATCGAATGGACTGAGCGAACGCGGGAAGTCGAGTTCGAAGAGGAAGTGGCGGCCGTCGTGGGCGCCGCGCGAGCGGGCGATCTGCAGGTGCGCATGGCATCACCCGACCAACAGCATTTTCAGGGCCGCTTTAGCGCAGGACTCAATGGACTGCTGGACAACCTGATGCAGGTGGTGGGCCAGATGAAGGCCGCGGCTTCGGCGGTGCAGGAAGGCGCGGCGGAGATCTCCGCCGGCAACATGAATCTGTCGGAACGCACCGAGAAAACGGCCGCGAGCCTCGAGCAGACCGCCTCCTCGATGGAACAGATGACGGCCACGGTCAAGCAGACCGCGGAAAATGCCGGCCAGGCCAATCAGTTGGCCATGGCCGCGCGGCAGCAGGCGGAAAAGGGCGGCTCCGTGGTCGGCTCGGCCGTTGCGGCCATGAGCGCCATCAACGGCGCCTCGAAGAAGATCGCCGACATCATCGGGGTCATCGACGAGATTGCCTTTCAGACCAATTTGCTGGCGCTCAACGCCGCGGTCGAAGCGGCGCGTGCCGGCGAGCAGGGCCGAGGCTTTGCCGTGGTGGCCACCGAGGTGCGCAACCTCGCCGGGCGCAGTGCCACGGCAGCCAAAGAGATCAAGGCGCTGATCCAGGACAGCGTGGCCAAGGTCGAGGAGGGCAGCAAGCTGGTCGACGAGTCGGGCAGGACGCTGGCGGAGATCGTCGGCGCGGTCAAGAAAGTTACCGACATCGTGGCGGAAATCGCCTCGGCCAGCCGTGAGCAGTCGGCGGGTATCGAGCAGGTCAATCGGGCCGTGCTCGATATGGACGCGGCCACGCAAGAGGACGCAACGCTGGTGCAGCAGGCTACGGCAGCCAGTCGCGCGATCGTCGAGAACGCGAATTCACTCGGTGCGCTGATTGCCAAATACCGGGTGCCTGAGACCAGGCGGCCGGCCCCCAAGCCCCGTCCCGAACCGGCCCGCGCGTTAGCCCGGGCGGCCCGGCCAACGCCAACGCCGACGCCAAAGCCGACGCCACCGCCAACGCAGGTTGCCGTTGCCGCAGTGCCGGTTCCCAAGGCCGTCAATCAGGCAGTGGCCACCGATCAGGAATGGCAGGAATTCTGAGGAGCGATGCATGACACAGTCGATAAGCACAGTTGAGTCTTCATCCTCGAGCGCAGCCGCGGCCGGCGCGCAATACCTGACATTCGTCTGCGGCGGCGAGGAATACGGTGTCGAGATCCTGCGCGTGCAGGAGATCAAGGGCTGGGATCACGTCACGCGCGTTCCCTATGCTCCCGCCTATGTTCTGGGCGTGATGAACCTGCGAGGCATGATCGTGCCGGTGATAGATTTGCGCACGCGCCTGAAACTGCCGAAGCGCAACTTCGATGCATCGACCGTGGTCATCGTCGTGCGTGTGCGCAGTTCGCGCGGCGAGAAGACCATCGGCATCGTGGTCGACGCGGTGTCGGAGGTCTACAGCGTCGTAGCCGATGCCATCCAGCCGGTGCCGGAACTTGGCAGCATCGCCGATGGCAGTTGTGTGCGCGGCATTGCCACCGTCGACGGCAAGATGGTGATGTTGCTCGACATCGATTCCCTGGTTGCAGCCTGCGTCGAGACCGACGCGCCGCGGTCGCTGAACGGCTGAGGCATCGGCAAGCGATATGGCACAGGCGCAGGCGGCAAACCTGGAATTGGGCGGCGGAGTCACGGGTGAAATCGTGCTGTCCGATGCCGAGTTCATCCGCATCTGCGAGCTAGTGCGCGAGCACAGCGGCATTGCCCTGAGCGACGCCAAGCGGCAGATGGTCTATGGGCGACTGGTACGGCGGCTGCGCGCGCTGCGGCTGTCGAGCTTCGCCGAGTATCTGCAGCTGCTCGAGCGCGGCGATCCCATCGAGCTGCAGGAATTCACCAACGCCATCACGACCAATCTGACTTCGTTCTTCCGCGAGTCGCATCACTTCGACTACCTGTCGCAGCAACTGCTGCCGGCCATCGCGCCGGCGGCGCGCGCGTCAGGGCGGCTGCGCATCTGGTCGAGCGCCTGCTCCACCGGCGAAGAGCCGTACAGCATTGCCATGGTGATGCGCGAGAAGCAGGATCTTTTCAACGGCGTCGACGCCAAGATTCTGGCAACCGATCTGGATTCCAACGTGCTCGCCACGGCGCAGGCCGGAGTGTATCCAGCCGAGCGGCTGACGCAGATGGCGCCATGGCGGGTGCAGGAGTTCTTCCGCGAAGGCACCGGTTCGCACCAGGGCTCCGTCAAAGTGTCGCCCGCGCTGCGGCAGCTGATCACCTTCAAGCAGCTCAATCTCATGCACGATTGGCCGATGCGCGGCCCGTTCGATGTCATCTTCTGCCGCAACGTGGTCATCTATTTCGACGTCGAGACCAAGCGCAGGTTGTTCCAGCGCATGGCAGAGATCCAGCGGCCCGGCGCCATCCTGTTCCTCGGGCACTCCGAGAATCTCTACCGCCTCAGCGATCAGTACGAACTGGTCGGCCGCACCATTTATCGGCGGACCGGGGTGCCGGCATGAGCAGGAAAATCCGCGTGCTGATCGTCGACGATTCCTCGCTGGTGCGGCAGATGCTGACAGAGATCCTCAACGACAGCCCCGATATCGAGGTAGTCGGGGCGGCCAACGATCCGCTGATCGCCCGCGAGCGCATCAAGGCGCTCAATCCGGATGTGCTGACGCTGGACGTGGAAATGCCGCGCATGGATGGGTTGACCTTCCTGTCCAATCTGATGCGCCTGCGGCCGATGCCCGTCATCATGGTGTCATCGCTGACCGAGCAGGGGGCGCAGACAACGCTGCGCGCGCTGGAGCTGGGCGCGATCGATTTCGTCTCGAAGCCCAAGGCTGATCTGGCCGGCACGTTGCGCGATTTCTCCGATGAAATCTGCGGCAAGGTGCGGGCCGCGGCCCACGCCCGGGTGCGCGCGCGATCCGAGGCGCCGCCGCTGCTGCTGACGCCGAAGCTGTCCGCCGATGCGGTACTGCCGTCGTCGGCCGGGCAGCGCAACTTCCGCACCACCGCACGCATCATTGCCATCGGCGCCTCCACCGGCGGCACCGAAGCCATCCGCGTGGTGCTGCAGGCCCTGCCGGCGGACAGCCCGGCGGTGGTCATCGCACAGCATATTCCGGCCGCCTTCAGCGGTGCCTTCACGCATCGCATGGACACGCTCTCGGCCATGTCGGTCTGCGAGCCGAAGGATGGGCAGCTGATCGTGCCCGGGCACGTCTACATAGCACCGGGCGATCGGCACCTGATGGTGGACCGCGATGGCGCGCGTTACCTGTGCCGGCTGAGTGCGGGTCCGCCCGTCAACCGGCACCGGCCGAGCGTCGATGTGCTGTTTCGTTCCGTGGCGCAAAAGGTCGGACCGAATGCGGTGGGGGCCATCCTCACGGGCATGGGCGATGACGGCGCACGCGGATTGAAGGAGATGCTCGATGCCGGCGCGGCCACCGTCGCGCAGGATGAAGCGAGCAGCGTGGTCTGGGGCATGCCGGGTGCCGCGGTCAGGCACGGCGGTGCGCGCGAAGTAGTCTCTCTCGACCGCATGGCTGAGGCGCTGTTGCGCCTGGCAGCCGCGACCGGCGACACGGCCGGTTCGGGAACCCGCATGGGAGCAATTGGATGAAATTTAATCAGGGCAGGGAATCATGAAAGCGACACGCAGCAAATCGGGCCGTGCAGGCTCGAACAGCAAGGTCACAAAGGATGCGCGCGAGCTCCAGGATCTGCGCGCGGCACTGGAAGGCGAGCGCAAGCGCAATGCCCTGTTCCAGAGCGAGATCGACGCCATTCGCCGGGTGCGCTCTATGATCGAGTTCGAGCTCGATGGCACGATCCGCTTCGCGAATGCCAACTTCCTGAAGCAGCTCGAGTACCAGCTCGAGGATGTGAAGGGCAAGCATCATTCGATGCTGGTGAGCGCGGCTTATCGTGCGAGCGCGGAATACCAGGATCTGTGGGCCAAGCTGGCTCGCGGTGACCACCAGGCGGGTGAGTATCTGTGCATCAGCAAGACCGGCAAGGAGGTCTGGCTGCAGGGCTACTACGCGCCCATGCTGGATGCCGCCGGCAAGCCGGTGGCCGTCATCAGCTACGCCACCAACGTCACCGCGCAGGTGCTGATGTCACGGCAGCTGCAGGCCACTGTCGAGCAGACCCAGTCGGCCGTGAAGGCAGCGCTGGGCGGAGATCTGTCGCAACGAATCTCCCTCGAGGGCAAGAGCGGACACGTCGAGGCACTGAGCCGCGGCGTCAACGCGCTGTTCGACACCATCGGCGGCGTGGTCGATGACGTCAACGTGGTGGTCGAGTGCGCCCGGCAGCGCGATCTGAGCGCCCGGGTCGACAGCGTCGGCAAGTCCGGCGCCTTCGGCAAGCTCGCCTCGGGGATCAATGTGCTGATCGGCAACATGATGACCCTGGTGCAGCAGATCAAGGCCTCGGCGGCCGAGGTGAAGACCGGTGCCGAGGAGATCTCCAAGGGGAATCTCAACCTCTCGCAGCGCACCGAGCACCAGGCCTCCAGTCTCGAGGAGACCGCCTCCTCGATGGAGGAGATGACTTCCACGGTTCGCGAGACGGCCGACAATGCCGGGCAGGCGAATCAGCTGGCCATCGCGGCCCGCAAGCAGGCAGAGAAGGGTGGCACCGTAGTAGGTGCCGCAGTCGCCTCGATGGCCGGCATCAATGCGGCCTCGAAAAAGATCGCCGATATCATCGGCGTCATCGACGAGATTGCCTTCCAGACCAATCTGCTGGCGCTGAACGCCGCGGTCGAGGCCGCGCGCGCCGGCGAGCAGGGCCGCGGCTTCGCCGTCGTTGCCACCGAGGTGCGCAACCTGGCAGGACGCAGTGCGACCGCGGCCAAGGAAATCAAGGCGCTCATTCGCGATAGCGTCGCGCGCGTGGAGGAAGGCACGCGCCTGGTCGATGAGTCGGGCAAGACCCTCGAGGAGATTCAGACCGCGGTCAAGAAAGTCACCGATATCGTCGCCGAGATTGCCTCCGCCAGTCGCGAGCAGTCCACCGGCATCGAACAGGTCAACAAGGCGGTCATGCAGATGGACCAGTCGACGCAGCAGAACGCTGCGCTGGTGGAGCAGGCCGCCGCGGCCAGCCAGGCCATCGTCGAGCAGGCGCAGGCGCTGAACGAGATGATCTCGGGTTATCGCGTGAATGACGGCGCCAGCAGCGGCAGCAGCATCAGTGCGGCCGAGGTCATCGAGCGGCGCGCGTCGGATCGGCCCTGGAACGCCAAGTCGAGCGCAGCCCGGTAGCGGGATCAACGGAGCAGCATCATGGCACGATTGATAATGACGGTGGACGACTCGGCCTCGATGCGCGAGATGGTGCGCGCGACACTCACCTCCGCCGGCTACGAGGTGGTGGAGGCGGTCGACGGGCAGGAGGCACTGGACTACGCACGGGAAAATCCGTGCGACCTGGTCATCAGCGATGTGAACATGCCGCGCATGGACGGCATCACGCTGGTGCATGAACTGCGCAGCCTGCCGCACTATCGCCTGACACCGCTGCTGCTGCTGACCACGGAGTCGAGCCAGGAGAAGAAGCTGGAAGGCAAGCGCGCGGGCGCAACCGGCTGGATCGTCAAGCCATTCAATCCGGACCAGCTGCTCGCCACCATGGCGCGTGTGCTTTGACGGCAAGGAACCGCGTGAGTGCTGATAAGCGAGATTCGACAACCATTATCCGGGTCGGGCCCGACGACGGCGCGGATGCGCTGCCGCCGGCTCTGCCGCAGTTCGAGCACGTCGGCCGTTTCTGGGATCGCGAGCATCTGTGCTATGCGGCCAAGCTATTGCCCGGCGAATACTACGTCACCACCACGGGCGAGCAGATCAGTACCGTGCTCGGCTCCTGCGTGTCGGCGTGCGTGCGTGATCGGCGCACCGGTATCGGCGGCATGAATCACTTCATGCTGCCGCGCGACGCTTCCCGTGGCAACAGCAGCTGGGGCAGTGCGGTCAGTGCCGCCACGCGCTATGGCAACGTCGCAATGGAGCGGCTTATCAACGACATTTTGAAGCTCGGCAGTCGGCGTGACAGCCTGGAGGTGAAGCTGGTCGGCGGCGGCAGGGTGCTCGATGGCATTGCCATGGATATCGGTGCCCGCAACATCGAATTCGTTCGCAAGTACGTGGCCGACGAGGGCTTCAGCGTGCTGGGCGAGGATCTCGGGGATATCTATCCGCGCAAGGTCCATTACGCTCCGGCCACCGGCAGACTGCGCGTCAAGAAACTCAATGCCGTTCGCAACAACACCCTATTCGAGCGCGAGCGGACCTATCTGCAGTCGCTGGATTGCGAGCCGGTAGGCAACGACATCGAGCTGTTCTGAACATCATGAAAGACGTTCAGGTTAAGATACAACTTGCCGATCCTGGCGCATGAGGACGCAAATGGCCGTTACGGACAATCAAGCCAGTGCCGAGTCGAAGACCCCGACGCAACGCGATGCGAGCACAGCGGCGTTCGAATTCGTGCGCGACCTGTCGGCGGAACTGAGCGCCAGCAAGATCGAGCTGCCCAGCTATCCGGAGGTCGCCTCCCAGGTTCAGAAGGTGCTCTCGGAGGAGAACTGCAGCAGCGAGCGGGTCGTGCGCGTGATGGGCGCCGAGCCGGTGCTGGCCACGCGCGTGCTGAGCATGGCCAATTCCGCGGCGCTCAATCCCGGCGGCAAGCAGATCACGGAGTTGCGCACCGCCGTCACGCGGCTCGGGTTCGATGCACTGCGCGCCGCCACCGTCAGCTTCGTGATGGCGCAGTTGCGCTCGGCCGGCCAATACAAGAGTCTGCAGCGTTACCTCGATGCGCTCTGGCAGCAGAGCGTGCTGGTGGCATCGTTGTGTTTCGTGGTCTCCCGCCGCGTCGGCAAGATCAATTCCGATACCGCCATGCTCACCGGGCTGGTCCATGGGGTCGGCAAGCTTTACATCCTGACGCGCTCGGTGCGCCACCCGGCGCTGTTTGCCGATCAGGAGATGTATCAGCATATCGTCAATGACTGGCACGGCTCGATTGCCAAGGTGCTGCTCGAGAACTGGGGCATGGCGGAGGACATAGTCAACGCCGTGCAGTCCCACACCGATGATTCGCGCCAGACACGCGGTCCGGGCGCCGTGCTGGCCGATGTGCTGGAAGTGGCGTTGACGCTGGCCCCTTGCAAGCAGTTGCCCGAGCTGCTCGTTGCCCGCATCGGCCCGCTCAAGGCGGCCGCGCGGCTGGAGCTCACGCCGGAGGCATGCGAGGCGCTGATGGCCGAGTCCGCCGAGGAGCTGACCGCACTGCGCACCGCGCTGGGCCAGTAGTCAGCCCAGCCGTCAGCGAAAGTCCCGCGACTCGCGCGCGAAGCCGCCAAGCCACGCCGAGGCATCGTACAGTCGTCGCGCGACCACGTGCGCGACCCGATCGCGCCGCTGCAGCGATCCGTCGACCACCAGCAGGCTCGATTCGAGCGCACAGCGCCGTTGGGCGGCAAACACCTTCGGCCAGAGAATCACATTGACGAGCCCGGTTTCATCCTCGAGCGAGGCGAACACCACGCCCGAGGCCGTCGAGGGCTGCTGCATGTGCGTGATCAATCCGCCGACGCGCACGTTGATGCCGTCAGGCAGCCGTTGCAGCTCGCTGCTGCTGCGAAACCCCCGTCGCGCCAGCCGCGGCCGCAGCAGCGCGAGCGGATGGCGGCCGGTGGTCAATCCGAGATTTTGATAGTCGGCCAGGATGTCCTCCCCTTCGGTGGGCCTCGGCAGCGATGCCGGTGCTTCGCGCGCCGATAGCCCCTCGATCAGCCCCGGAAGTTTTTCCACGCCGAGCGCGCACCAGTGGGCCTCGTGCCGATGTGCACTCAGGGGCCGCAGCGCGCCGGCGGCTGCCAGCGACTGCACCGAGCGGCGCGGTAGCTGCGCACGGGCCGCGAGCTCATCGATGCTGCCGAAGGGTCCAGCGCGACGCTTCTCCACGATGCGTTGGCCATCGGCTTCTGCCAAGCCGCGCACCAGGCAGAGGCCTAAGCGCAGCGCCGGATCCGTGCCGCCGGCACAGCGCTCGAGCGTGCAGTGCCACTCGCTCACCGTCACATCGACCGGCAGTACCGTGGCACCGGTGCGGCGCAGCTCCTGCGTGATCTGGGCCGGCGCGTAGAAACCCATAGGCTGGCTGTTGATGAGCGCCGCGGCGAAGGCCGCGGGCTCGTGGCACTTGAGCCAGCAGGAAATGTAGGTCAGCAATGCGAAGGAAGCCGCGTGCGATTCGGGAAAACCGTACTCGCCGAAGCCCAGGATCTGTTTGTAGATCTGTTCGGCAAACTCGCTCCGGTAGCCGTTCCTGGCCATGCCGCTGAGCAGCCGTTCGCGATAGGGCGTCAGTCCGCCGCGGCGTTTCCAGGCTGCCATGGCCCGGCGCAACCCGTCGGCTTCGCCCGGTGTGAAGCCTGCGGCGACGATCGCGATCTGCATGACCTGCTCCTGGAAAATTGGCACGCCCAGCGTTCGCTGCAACACCCCCTTGAGTGCCTCGCTCGGATAGCTGACATTTTTTGGGTCCTCGCGCCGCTGCAGGTAGGGATGCACCATGTCGCCCTGGATGGGACCCGGCCGCACGATCGCCACCTCGATGACCAGGTCATAGAAGCTGCGCGGCCGCAGGCGCGGCAGCATGCTCATCTGCGCCCGCGATTCGATCTGGAAAACCCCCACGGTTTCGGCGCGGCAGATCATGTCGAAGGTGGCCGTGTCCTTCGGTGGGATGTCCTGCATCGCGATGCGCTTGCCGCGAAAGCCCTCGATCAGATCGAAACAGCGGCGCAGCGCCGTGAGCATGCCGAGTGCCAGCACATCGACTTTCAGCAGCCCCAGGGATTCCAGATCGTCCTTGTCCCACTGGATCACGGTGCGATCGGCCATGGCCGCATTCTCGATCGGCACCAGTGTGCTCAAAGGCTCGCCCGAGATCACGAAGCCGCCGACGTGCTGCGAGAGATGGCGCGGGAAGCCGATCAGCTCACGCACCAGTTGCGCCAGCAAGGCCAGCCGTGCCGGCTCGATCTTGAGCCCGCAGCGCTCAAGCGCTGTGTGCAGCTGTGCCGGCGACTCCCACCACATCTGCATCCGCGTCAGCCGGTCGATGTCCTCATCGCCGATGCCGAGCGCGCGCGCCACATCGCGGATCGCGCTGCGCGTGCGATAGCAGATCACGGTGGCGGCAAGCGCGGCACGTTCGCGCCCATACTTATCGTAGATGTACTGGATGACCTCTTCCCGCCGTTCATGTTCGAAGTCGACATCGATATCCGGTGGCTCATTGCGTTCGCGGCTGATGAAGCGCTCGAACAGCAGCTGCGTGCGCGCCGGATCGATTTCGGTGATGCCGAGTGCATAGCAGACCGCGGAGTTGGCGGCCGAACCGCGGCCCTGGCAGAGAATGCCGTTGAGACGCGCGTAATCGACCACGTCGTACACCGTCAGGAAGAAGTGCTCGTAGCGCAGCTCGCCGATCAGTGCGAGCTCGCGCTCGATGAGTTCGCGCACTGATTTCGGCACGCCGTGCGGCCAGCGTCGCTGCAGGCCCGTCTCGGTGAGCGAGCGCAGATGCTCGCTGGCGGTGCGCCCCGCGGGCACGAGCTCGGCGGGATACTCGTAATGAAGCTGCGAGAGCGAGAACGCGCAGCGCTCGGCGATCGCGACGCTCTGATCCAGCAGCGCGCGTGGATAGAGCGCGCGCAGCGTGGCCAGCGGGCGCAGATGCCGCTCGCCATTCGCATGCAGGCGCCAGCCAGCCGTATCGATGGTGCAACCGTGACGCACGGCCGTCAGCACATCCTGCAGCGCGCGCCGTGCGCGTACATGCATGTGCACATCGCCGGCGGCCACCGCGGGCACGCCGCAGCGCCCGGCGAGTGCGCACCAATGTGCGAGCTGCGCGCGATCATCGGGCCCGCGATGCAGCTCCACGGCCAGCCAGCCGCGATCGCCGAAGCAATCGCGCAGCCACACCGCCCGAGCTTCGCCTGGCTGCACTTCGCCCGTCTTCGCTGCCGCCTCCTGCGGCGCGGGCACCCACAGCGCCAGGCAGTCGGTTAGGCCGCTCTCGAAATCCGATCGCAGCACCCGGTACTCGCCCTTTTTCGAGCGGCGGCGGCCCAGCGTGATGAGCTGGCAGATCTGGCCGTATGCTGCCTGCGAGGGCGCCAGCAGCACCAGCTTCATGCCGCAGACAGTCATGAATTCGGCGCCGATGATGAGCTTGAACCTGGTATCCGCACCCGCGCTGCCATCGCCGCGGGTCAATGCCTGCGCGGCTTCGTGCGCGCGCACCACGCCGGCGAGCGAGCATTCATCGGTCAGCGCCAGCGCGCGATAGCCGAGCGCATGCGCGCACTGGATCAGCTCGGCCGGATGCGAAGCGCCGCGCAGGAAGCTGAAGTTGCTGATGGCGTGCAGCTCCGCGTAATCACCCGGCGGAACTTCGCTCATGCCCACAGCCCCTGCAGATACCAGGCGTCCCGGCGACGATCGCGAAACACCCAGACCTGCGCGCCTTCGTGGGTGCGTGCCAGATAGTAGTCGCGGCTCACATCCGCGCCCTCCCACCAGCCGCTCTCGATGCGCTCGGGTCCCTGCAGCAGCGAGCCGGGTGCTTCGATCCGGATCGGTTCGCGCAGCAGCCAGCAGGGCCGCGGCGGCGAGCCGGGATTGGCATCGGTACCGCCCGTGCTGCCTGCGATCAGCTTCTCGGGCGCGATGAAGCGCCAGCCGCATTCCGGTCGATGATCGGCTTCGAGCGCCAGCGCCTGGATGCTGTCATCGCCGAGCCGCGCGCGCAGCCGATCGAGCAACCGCTGCAGCTGCTGCAGTGGCTGGGCGTCGTTGCCGAAAAGATCGGTCTGCGCGATGGCAGGCACGGTGAATTCATCTGCCGTCACCCGTAGTGCGCTCACC
The DNA here is from genome assembly GCA_963819195.1 of uncultured Gammaproteobacteria bacterium. GTDB lineage: Bacteria > Pseudomonadota > Gammaproteobacteria > Steroidobacterales > Steroidobacteraceae > FEN-1191. The sequence continues at coordinate 26,397 of CAWFVL010000003.1, read as the reverse complement.
GGTGCCGGCAACACCAGCGAGTGCAGGCGCTCGCGTACCAGTGTCAGGAACTGGGCCGCATCACGGCCCGCGGCGGATAAACCGATCGTCACGCGGGTCACCGGCTGCCGGTAATGCTCGAACTCGAGCGTGAAGCGCTGCACCGAGCAATCACGCGCGCGCAGGTAGCCCTGGAACTCCAGCAGCAGCCGCTGCAGCGGAAACAGCAGCGCGGTGCTGGTGCGTACCTCGACGCCGAACTCGCAGCGCGCCTGGTAGGTTTCGGGCAGGCGCCAGGCCGGTCGCGGATCGGCAACCTCGGCGCACAGTCGCCGCAGATAGAGCAGGGTTGCGGGCTCGAAGCGCCGCGCAATCGCAGCCGCGGGGAGTGCCAGCACTTCGCCGATGCGACGCAGCCCCGAGGCCGCGAGTGCGGCCAGCGTTTTTTCCGGCAGCTCCAGTAGCTGCAGCGGCAACTTATCCAGCTGTGCCCGCAGTTGCGCCTGGGTAAGAGCGTGCTCGCGCGCAGCAGCGCGCGTCAGCAGCGCAGCGCCCGTGGGCGAGGGGGCCAGCGCGCAGACATGGCTTAGCTCAAGCTGCGTGAGTTCGCGCTCGATGGCTGCAAGCAGCGCCAAGTGGCCCTGGAACAGCGCGCAGCTGGCGCCGAGCTCGAGCCACAGCAGCGGTTCGGAAGAGAGTCCCCCGGAAGAGACCTCCCCGGAAGGCGCATAGCTGATGAGGCTGCTCCACTGATACGCCCACGCCGCCAGCCTCTCGAGCGCACAGCGCTCGTCGGCGAGCGCCTCACGCGCGAGCCGCGGCAGCCGGATGCACAGCCATAGGTGGGTATCATGGGTCACTGTACGGATATACAGTTACCCTCAAGGCATGGCAAGTTCGGTTGGACGGAGTGCGGCTCGGGCGACAGGCCGTGCACTACCCGTGTCCCCGCGCGCCGGCCCTTGACGGTTACGGCGCGAATTACTGGAGAAACACCCAAGGTTGGCTGCCTGTGCAATGAAGCGTCCTGTTGCTGAAATGATTGCCATGGCACCAAAAAACGCAGGAACTCCCATGCAGCGCCGGCCGGAACAGATCAGCCCCGTCGAGTCACACCTGGCCTATTGGTTGCACTACGTAGGCGACCGCATCTTCCGTGCGCTTCGCCGCCGGACGCTGGAGTTGGGGGTGACAGCCGCCGAATCGGTGGTTCTGCGGAAGCTACTCGAGCACGAGAATGGCGTGATGCCGAGCCTGCTGGCGTTGCGGCTGGGCCTGAGCCGCGGCTACCTCTCGAGGCTGGCGATGAGGCTTGAAATCAAGGGGTTAATCAGTCGCACCAAGTCCGTCTCCGATCGCCGGGCGCTGATACTGAAGCTGACGGGAGTAGGGCGCGCGCTGGTGGCTTACCTTGCCGCGGCGGCGGAGGAGACCAATGAGCGCAATTTCGATGGCGCGGGTGACGCGCGGCTCGAGGCCACCGAGAAAGTGATGAAGTGGATCGTCCACAGTCATCAACTCAGATTCGTGCCGCCGGGTCGGTGCCGCATTCTCTGCGAACACGGATACGGATACCTAGATGAATATGACGACGGAGACGGAGACGGATATGGCTAAGGGACGAAACCGCTGTGCGATTTCCCGTCGACAGTCACCGCATGGGTGCGCAGCTGCAATCGCGCGCCGGCCCGGCCGCCGCGACATTTGTGGATGTCGACGGTGAGTCCTGCGCTCGTGGGCGCAAGGCGCAGACGCAACGCCGCTGGCGAGTGCTCGCGCGCCGCTTCGGCTGGGCGATAAAGAATCCCGAGGGTGCCGCCGGCCTCGGCGGCGAGCTGCAGCCGACGGACATTCTTATCGGCGATCCCGATCGGCCAGCTCAGGACTGCGCCGAAGGCCGGGCAGCGCAGGGTCTGCTCGGTTGCCCACAGCGATTCCTGCGCGCCCCGCGTCTGCACTACCAGCACGCGTTTGAGTGCGATACCCGCTTGCGCCAGCGCGGGTGCATAAGGCAGGTGGGGCGGCGCAATCCAGGCGATGTAGCGCCCGGCCTGTGCCAGCCGGACAAGCGCCGGTACCAACAGGCCCAGCTCTCCTATTCCCATCGTCTCCAGCAGCAGCTCGCAGATCGCTCCCACCGGCCAGCCGCCACCGGGCAGGCTCGCATCGAGTTCAGCGAATCCGGAGGGTGCGGGTTCATGCAGGCCGCGGCGCCACTCGCCGTCGTGGCACAGGCGCGAGAGCTGTTCGAGCGTCAAGCTGTCAGCGCCCATGCTCACGTCCCTGGTGGTTGCCGCAGCAGCTCGGTGCGCAGCACGCCGACCACGATGCCCTCGATCCGCCAGGGCTCGCGGCGTAGATCGATTTCGATGGGTGTGAACTCAGGGTTGGCGGGCTCGAGCCGCAATCGGAAGCCTTTGCGGCGATAAATTTTCACGGTCGCCTCTTCATTCAACCGTGCCACGACGATTTGGCCATTGGCGGCCTCGGCCGCGCGGTGCACGGCCAGAATGTCGCGGTCGGCGATGCCGGCATCGCGCATGCTCTGCCCATGCACGCGCAGCAGAAAATCGGCGCGCGGGCGAAACAGCGACTGATCGATCGAAATTTCCTCTTCGATATTGCCCGGCGCAAAGGTCGGCACGCCGGCGGCGACGCGCCCATAGAGCGGCAGTAGCGCGCCGCGCGCGACTTCACGGGATGTGTCGTGTGAGGTGTGGTGTGAGATGTCGTGCAAGGCGTCGCGCAATGCCGCGCTGTCTACGAGGCGCAGGCCGCGCGCGATGGCGGGTTCGAGCTCCAGGTAACCCTTGCGCTCGAGCGCGCGCAGATGCTGATCGATGCCCTGCCGGTTACGCAGTCCCATCGCGCGCGCCAGATCGGCGCGCGTGGGAGGCCGGTCGTGCTGCGCGATGAACTGCGCGATCCGTTGCAGCAGCTGTTGCTGGCGGGCGCTGAGTCGCTGAGGTGATTCGGACAGAGATGCCATACATTTGTATGGTATCGTATGTCACAACCAAGCCGCTATATCGCCAGCACTCAGGGTATGCCGTTGGACCCTGCCCACCCGTCTCGCTGTCCCCGCGAACTCCCGCCGCTGCGCACACTGCAACGCGCTCTGCGAGACACCACCGAATGGCTGGCGCACGAGTGCGCTGGCCAGAACTGCGGTGCGCCTGGCGCGCACGCGGAATGGTGGCTGGCTTCGGCCGTGGCAGTGATGCATGGCATCGCGCCGTTGCTCAGCTTCCGGCCCTGGCATTCAGCCCCGCTGGGATGGCAACCGTTCCTCCAGGCGCAGCGTGATCATACGGCTGCCCGTCACTTGCGACTAATCGCGCTGCTGCAGCAAATCGACCAGCGAGCCAGGCGCGCGGGACTGGTCGTCCAGGCGCTCAAGGGGGCCGCGCTGCACGAACTGCAGATCTATACACCCGGAATGCGGCCGATGGCGGACATCGATCTGCTGATTCGCCCTTCAGACCTGCAGCGCGCATCGCAACTGATGCAACAGCTCGGGTACCGGGTTCTCTATGACTCGCGCCGCGAGCGCACCTTCGCTCCGCAGCAGACCGCTACTTTCAATCCGCTCGGTGAGCATCGCGACAATCCGGTGAAGGTTGAATTGCACACCCGCATCGCCGAGCGCCTGCCGGTGCGGGAGATCGACATCACCGTCGCGCTGACCTCATCCGCGGACGAGCCCGGCCTGCATTACTACGCTTCGCTATCCGCGCTGATGCTCCACCTGCTGCTGCATGCGGCAGGCAATATGCGGGCGCATGCCCTGAGGTTCATTCAATTGCAAGATATCGCGCAGCTTTCGCCGCGCCTGTCGGATGGCGATTGGGGGTGCGTGCTCGAGAACCGCCGCACGCCGTGCTGGTGGCTGTATGCGCCCCTGATGATGGTCGAGCGCTATCACGGCGGAACGATTCCACGCTGGGTCATGCAGCGGGCGGCCAGCACCTGTCCTGCGATGTTGCGATACACAGCTGACCGACACACATTATCGGACGTGTCCCTGTCGAGGTTGCGCATGACTTTTTTCGCCGGTTTTGAGTGGTGTCGCTCCGCCCCGGACAGTCTGCGCTTCATCACCAATCGAACCTGGCCTTCGGCGCAGACGCGCAGGGAAATGGCCGCTTACGTTGCCTCGCATGCCTGGGCGTCGCGCAGCGACTGGTATCGTGCATCGACGCCGGGTCGCGCAATGCGTTGGGTACTGAGACGTCCCGCGCGGGTAGCCACTCTGAGCTTGCTGCAGGCGGCCCGCCTTGCGGAGCCGTCACTTCTGACGCCGGAGTGACGATTCGGCTGCCGAAGTCAGCACGCGATACTCTCACGTGTTACTCTAAGTGCCTGTATTGGCTTCACTTCATTCGCCCATGCCGCATTATGGTCAATTGACGGCGATGCGGACCGTCGCGCGCATGACGGGGATCGTTCTCGCCCTCGCGGTCGCGACGATGCCGACTCGGACCATTGCCACTACCTACGCGCTGTCCAGTCCCACCGACTCGGTGGTCGGCGGCGACAAATCGGCCACGACCGTCTACGAGGACACGCTGTACGACATGGCGCGTACCTACAGCCTCGGCTCGGAGGAACTCATCCGCGTCAATCCGGGCGTGGACCCGTGGATTCCGGGTGCCGGCAAGCTGATCACGATCCCTGACCGGCACATTCTGCCGCCCGGTCCTCGCGAAGGCATCGTGGTCAACCTGCCCGAGCACCGGCTCTACTACTACCCCAAGCCCGTGCGCGGTAAGCCCGTGCAGGTCATCACGTATCCGGTCAGCATCGGCAAGATGGACTGGCACACGCCCATCGGGCTGACGCATGTCATCGCCAAGATCAAGAACCCGATCTGGTATCCGCCCGAGTCGGTGCGCAAAGAGCACGCGGCCGCGGGCGATCCGCTGCCGCCCTTCGTGCCCCCGGGCCCGGACAATCCGCTCGGTGCGTTTGCGATGCGCCTGGCCGCGGGCAACGGCACCTATCTGATCCATGGCACCAACAACCCGATTGCCGTGGGCCTGGCTGTTACCCACGGCTGCATTCGCATGTATCCGGACGATGTGGCGGCACTGTTTCCCATGATCCCAGTGGGCACGCCGGTGCGGCTGATCAACGAGCCCGTCAAAGTAGCCTGGGTGGATGGCGAACTGCTACTCGAGGCGCATCCGCCGGTCGATGCCGAGGGACAGAGCTTCGAACCGAATGTCGACCAGTTTTCTCAGCTGCTGCAGGCGGCGGTGGGCGACAGCACGGTTGCGATTCATTGGGACTACGCACGCGAAGTCCTGCAGAAGGCCGATGGGGTACTGGCCACCGTGGGGCTCGAGGCCGATCTTTCGGCGCCCGATGCGCCCAATGCATCGAATGCGCCCCCTCGGCCCGACCCGGTCGCCGTCAGCGGACCGCCCGGCGGGCCGGCGGCAACGCCGACGCCCACCGCCACAGGGGGCCCAGCGGTAGCGCCCGGAGCCGGCTCACAGTCGGCAGGGAACAGCGCTGTCGCGGCTGGCAATATCGACAAATAGCCCTATTAAGGAGTCAGGCGGGTTGAACCGCGGCGCAAATCAGCTATAGTTCGCTGCCGGTCGGCGGGCGATGCCCGCGTAACTCACTGATTAGACGACATTTATTCTGCGAAATACGATGTCTGAACGCGACAACGAGACGTTTGATTTGGACGAAGAATTCACCGTAGAGACCGAGGACAGCACCGATTACGACGGTTTGCTGGCCCGTGTCGATAAACGTGTACGCGCACAGGGTAAGCGCGGCAAGGCGGCGTGGAGTCGGCTTGAGGAGGTCCTTGCGGACCGCAAGCTGGAAAAAGATCTACGCGACATCTTCGACGACGAAGAGCTTTGACCTCGGCGCACGATCAGCCTCGGCACTAGCCCCGACGCACGGATAGTCTATGGCCCCCCGCGACCGCACCGCCTGGGTCGTGCTGAAGTTTGGCGGCACCAGCGTTTCTAGCCTTGCCAACTGGCGCAACGTCGCCTCTGTGGTGCGCGCGCGGCTGAGCGCTGGCACACGGTTGCTGCTGGTGCACTCCGCGGTCAGCGGCATCACCGACCGGCTCGAAACATTGCTGGTGTCGGCGCTGGCCGGTACCCACGAATCCACTCTCAAGGCCATCGAGCAGCGCCACATCGCGCTGGCCGCTGAACTGGGCATCGGCGTCAGCGCCGCGCTGGAGCGTTATTTTTCGGAGCTGCGGCACATCGCGGCCGGCGTCGCGCTCATGGGCGAGGTCAGCGACCGCACGCGCGCGCGCGTAATGTCCACCGGCGAGCTGATGGCCACCGAGCTGGGCGCACAGTATCTCGGCGCTTCCGGCATCGAGGCGCAGTGGTGGGACGCACGCCTTGGGCTGAAGGCCGATGAGCGCAGCGGCGCCAGCGCGCGCGCGAATTTTCTCTCCGCCACCTGCGATTACTCGCCCGATGAAGCGTTGCGAGCGCGGCTCGATGCGTTGACCGGAGTAGTCGTGACGCAGGGGTTCATCGCCAGCGATGCCGCCGGCGACACCGTGCTGCTCGGGCGCGGCGGCTCGGATACCTCGGCCGCCTATTTTGCCGCCAAGCTGCTCGCCGAGCGGCTGGAGATCTGGACCGACGTGCCCGGTCTCTTCAGTGCCAACCCGCGCTCGACGCCGCAGGCGCGCCTGCTTCGCTCCCTGCATTACGATGAAGCGCAGGAGATTGCCTCGAGCGGCGCCAAGGTGCTGCATCCGCGCTGCATCCTGCCGGCCAAGTCGCAACGCATCCCGATCGCGATCTATGCCACGCAAAGCCCCACGCTCGAGGGCACGCATGTCAGCGCCGATGGCGGCGATGGCGTCGCGCAGGTGAAGGCGGTGTGCATCAAGAAGGGCATCACGCTGGTATCGCTTGAGAGCCCGGGGATGTGGCACGAAGTCGGCTTTCTGGCCGACGCCTTCCAGGTGTTCAAACGTCATGGCCTGTCGGTGGACCTCGTTTCCACCTCCGAGACCAACGTCACGGTGTCGCTGGATCCGGCCGCCAACTCGCTGGATCAAAAGCTGGTCGATGCACTGGTGCAGGAACTCTCGGAATTGTGTCGCGTGCAGGTGCTCGGGCCCTGCGCCTCGGTGAGTCTCGTCGGCCGCAATATCCGCGGCATCCTGCACCAGCTCGGCGAAGCCTTCGAGCTGTTCGCCGAGCAGCGGGTCTATCTGCTCAGCCAGGCCGCCAATGATCTGAATTTCAGCTTCGTGGTCGACGAAGCGCAGGGCGATCGGCTGGTGAATGAACTGCATGAGCGCCTGATCCGCCCGGTACGCGCCGGCGCCATCCTCGGCCCAACCTGGGAACAACTGTTCGCGAGGCCCGACAAACCCGCGGCCGAGACGCCGGTGTGGTGGCGTTCGCGGCGTGCGGAACTGCTGGCGCTGGCCAAACAGCACGATTGCGCCTACGTCTACGATCCGGCGGTGGTGTCGGCACGTGCGCGTGCGCTGCAGGGTCTGTCTGCCGTCGAGCGGGTGCTTTACTCGATGAAGGCCAACCCCAACGCGCAGATCCTGCGACTGCTGGCGGCCGAAGGCCTCGCGTTCGAATGCGTCTCGCGCGGAGAAATCGAACATCTGCGCTCCGCCGTGCCGGGACTGGATCTGGGCCGGATTCTATTTACGCCCAATTTCGCCGGGCGCGAGGAGTATCGCTGGGCGCTGGAAGCCGGCGTCACGCTGACGATCGACAACCTCTTCGTGCTGCGCCACTGGGGCGAGCTGTTTCGCGGCCGCAGCGTGTTCATTCGCATCGATACCGGTACCGGCCGAGGCCATCACCACCATGTGCGAACGGCCGGTGCGCAATCAAAATTCGGCGTGCCGCTGGCTGAAGCCGCGGAACTGGCGCAGCTGGTCGAGCGCCATGGTGTCAGCGTCGTGGGTCTGCACGCGCATTCGGGCAGCGGCATTTTCAATGCCGACAACTGGTCGGAGGTGGCCGGCTGCCTGCTCGATCTGTCGAAGCAGTTTCCGCAGGTGCGCGTGATCGATGTCGGCGGCGGTCTGGGCGTGCCGGACGGGCATGATCAGCCTCCGCTTGATCTGAAGCGCCTCGACACCGTGCTGCTGGCGGCGCGCGAGAATCGTCCCGCGGTCGCGCTCTGGATCGAGCCGGGCCGCTACCTTGTGGCCGAATCGGGTGTGCTGATCGCGCGCGTGACGCAGACGAAATCCAAGGATGAGATCCGCTACGTCGGCATTGCCACCGGTATGAATTCGCTGATTCGCCCCGCGCTCTACGGCGCCTGGCACGAAATCGTCAATCTCACGCGCCTGGACGAACCGGTCAGCGAAATCGCCAACATCGTGGGCCCGATCTGCGAGAGCGGCGATTTTCTGGGACACGACCGGCTGCTGCCGCCCACGCAGGAGGGCGATGTGATGCTGATCGCCAACGTCGGCGCCTACGGGCGCGCCATGAGTTCGCGCTACAACCTGCGCGAGCCTGCGGTGGAGATCGTGCTCTCGTGACGTGAGCGCAACAGCCCGACCACCTGTTCGAAATTGAGCGAGCGCGCGCGCAGCAGCACCAGCAGGTGATAGAGCAGGTCGGCTGACTCGCCCAGCAGTGCATCATCACCCTCGACGCAACCGGCCAGCGCCACCTCGAGCCCTTCCTCGCCGACTTTCTGCGCCACGCGCCGCACGCCGCTGCGATACAGTCGCGCGGTGTAGCTGCCCTCGGGATTCTCGGCGATGCGTCGCGCGATCAGCTGCTCGAGCTGCATCAGGAAATCCAGATTGGCGGGCGTGCCCTCGGTGGGCGGCGGTGCCGGCACCGCCGCTGGTGCCTCATTCGCTGGTGCCTCATTCGCTGGCGTGTCATCGCCGAAGCAGGTGGCGCTGCCCGTGTGACATACCGGTCCTTCCGGCAGCGCGCTGATCAGCAGCGTGTCGCCGTCGCAGTCCAGGCGAATGGCGCGCAGTTCCAGGCCGTGGCCCGAGGTCTCGCCTTTCTCCCACAGACATGCACGCGAGCGGCTGTAGAAGGTGACTCGCCGCGTCTGCTGCGTGCGCTGCAGCGCTTCGCGGTTCATATAGGCGAGCATGAGCACGCGGCCATCGCGCGCGTCCTGCACTATAGCGGGCACGAGGCCCGCGCCCTTGTCCCAGTCGATGCGCTGCAGGTCGTTCTCGTTCACAGTCGCACCTCCAGGCCGCGACGGCGCAATGCGCGTTTGAGATCGCCGATCTCGATCGTGCCGCTGTGGAAGACGCTGGCGGCCAGTGCCGCATCGACGTGCGCTTCCTCGAAGGCGAGTTGAAAGTGCGCCGGCGTGCCGGCGCCCCCCGAGGCGACCAGCGGCACATCGCAGATGGCGCGCACGCTGCGCAGCTGCGCGATGTCGTAGCCATCGCGAGTGCCGTCGGAGTCCATGCAGTTGAGCACGATCTCGCCGGCGCCGCGCTCTTGCACCTCGCGGACCCAGCTGAGCGTATCGCGCCGAGAATCGACGCTGCGATTCGGATCTCCGGTGAACTGGTACACGTGATAGCCCTCGGCCGTGCTCTGGCTGTCGATGCCGACGACTACGCACTGCGAGCCAAAGCGCGCGCTCAGTCGATCGATCAGCGGCGGATCGGATAGGGCAGGGGAGTTCACCGAGATTTTCTCGGCGCCCGCGTTCAACACCAGCTCGGCGTCCTCGACCGAGCGGATGCCGCCGGCCACGCAGAATGGGATATCCAGCACGCGGGCGACCCGCGCCACCCATTCGCGATCGACCGAGCGGCCCTGCGGGCTCGCCGTGATGTCGTAGAACACCAGCTCATCGGCGCCTTCATCGCGATAGCGCATCGCCAGCTCCAGGATGTCGCCGACAATGCGATGATCGCGAAAACGCACGCCCTTGACTACCTGGCCGTCGCGCACATCGAGGCAGGGGATTATGCGTTTGGCAAGAATAGCCGCAGCTCCTCGATTGAAATGCGTTCCTCGAGCAGCGCCTTGCCGCTGATGGCGGCAGCGACACCGGTGGCCGCCAGCGCGACCAGATCCTCGCCGTGCGCGATGCCGCCCGAGGCTTGCCACTGGATGTGGGGAAAGCGACGCTGCGCCTCGGCGTAGAGCGCGACATTCGGGCCGGTCAGCGCGCCATCGCGTGCGATGTCGGTACAGAGCACATGCTTCAGCCCGGCCGGTGCGAACGGTTCGATCGCATCCCAGAGCGACTGCGCCGTGGCCTCGCGCCAGCCACGGGTCTGCAATCGCGGCACCCCGCTGGCATCGAGGCGCACATCGAAAGCCAGGCAGAGTCGCTCGGGGCCGTAACGCTCCAACCAGCCGGCGACTTCCGACGGCCGCTCCACCGCGGCGCTGCCGATGACGACCCGGTCGATGCCGCCAGTGAGCAGTTCATAGATGACAGCGGCATCACGTACGCCGCCCCCGACCTGCAGATGCAGCGCACGCTGCGCGGCAAGCTGCGCGATCAATGCGCGATTGCCGAGCGCGCCATCGCGCGCGCCATCCAGGTCGACGATGTGCAGCCAGCTGGCGCCGAGCGCGCGATAGCGGCTCTGCAGGCGCAGTGGATCGGTCGCGTAGCGCGTTTCGGCGCCGAAGTCGCCCTGATAGAGCCGCACGCAGGCGCCGCCGCGCAGGTCGATGGCGGGGATCAGGAGCATGGCAGCGAGAGGAAATTGCGCAGCACGCGTGCGCCGGCGGTGGAGGAACGTTCGGGATGAAACTGTACGCCGAGAAAATTCCCGCGGCGCACGACGGCGGGCAGTTCGCGGCCGTAGTCGACCGAGGCCAGCGTATCGCGGCTCACCGGGCCGGCGAAGCTGTGCACGAAGTAGAGCCGATCGCGTTCGGTGAGGTTCGCGAGCAGCGGATCCTCGCGCCGTATCGCGAGTGTGTTCCAGCCCATGTGCGGTACCGGTAAGCCCGGTGTGGGCGTCAGGCGCGCAATACTGCCTGCGAGTACGCCGAGACAGGGCGTGTCGCCCTCGGCCGAGTGTTCGTACAGCAGCTGCATCCCCAAGCAGATGCCGAGCAGCGGCGCCTGCAGCTGCGGAATCAATTCTGCGAGCCCGTGATCGCGCAGCCGCCGCATCGCATCGGCAGCCGCGCCGACGCCGGGCAACATGACGCGCGGCGCATCGGCGATGATCTGCGCATCATCAGTGACCACCGAGCGTGCGCCGAGGCGGTCGAGTGCGAACCGCAGCGAGGCGAGATTCGCGCCGCCGCTGTCGATGATGGCGACGTCGGCGCTCGAGCTCACAGCATCCCTTTGGTGCTCGGCAGATCCCGGCCTTCGCGCCGCAGTGCCGGGCGCAGCGCACGACCCACGCCCTTGAAGCAGGCTTCGATCATGTGGTGCGTATTCTCGCCGCGTACCGTCAGGTGCAGCGCCGCGCCCAGGCTGTCGCTGAGCGAGCGGAAGAAGTGCGGTACCAGTTCACTCGGCAGCGCGCCGACCTGCTGGCGGCCGAAGTGTCCCTCGAAGGTGAAATAGGCGCGGCCGGACAGATCGATGGCCACCTGGGCCTCGCTCTCGTCCATGGCAAGCAGGAAGCCGTAGCGGCCAATGCCGCGCTTGTCACCGAGCGCGCGGCGCAGCGCCTCGCCGATGCTGAGCGCGCAGTCCTCCACTGTATGGTGCTCGTCAATATGCAGATCGCCGCTGCAGTTCAAATCGAGCGAGAAGCCGCCGTGTTTGGCCAGCTGCTCGAGCATGTGATCGAAGAAGCCGATACCGGTCGCGATGCGGCTGGGGGTGTCGCTGTCGAGTTCGACCCGCGCCCTGATGGTGGTCTCGCGCGTGCTGCGTTCCACGGTCGCCGAACGCTGGAGCAGCGTGCGCACGATCGCGGGCCAGCTGTGCTCGGGGGCAGTCCCTCCGACGCGCAGGCCACGGATGCCCAGTGCGCGCGCGAATGCCAGGTCGGTGTCGCGGTCGCCGATCATGGCACTGCGGTCGGCATCCATGCCGTGCTGGCGCAGGTATTCCTCCACCAGGCCCGTTCCGGGCTTGCGGCAGGCGCAGCCCTCGTGCGCGAAGTGGGGGCAGATGAAGACCGCATCGAAGGTGATGCCCTGCGAGTTGAACAGATGCAGCACGAATTCGTGCACCAGTTCGAAGTGCGCTCGCGGAAAGCGCTCGCTGCCGATGCCGTCCTGATTCGTGACCATCACCAGCTTGTAGCCAGCCCCCTGCAGTGTCTGCAGTGCCGCGAACACGTCGGGCATCAGGCGGACTTTGTCGAGGCGATCGACCTGCTCGTCACTGACTTCCTCGATCAGCGTGCCGTCGCGATCGACGAACAGGATGGGTTCCGGATTAGTGTTCATGGAAGACTCGCCAGCAGCTGCTGATTCTGTTCGGGGCTGCCGATGCTGATGCGCAGTGCCTGCGCGGGATTGAGCGCGGCGCGCAGGTCGCGCACCAGTACACCGACGCCGTGGGCGCGCTCCAGCGCCGCGCCGGCATCGTCGAATTCCACCAGCAGGAAATTCGCCTCGCTCGGCCAGACGCGACGCACGCATTTGTGCGACTTGAGCGCATCGGCCATGCGAGCCCGCTCGGTCTTGATGGTGGCGCGGTGCGCATGCGCATCCGCGACCGCCTGCGTTTCGAGCGCTGCGAACACCGCCTCGATTGTGAGTTGCGTCAGCGCGTAGGGCTGGATCACGCGGCGCAGCAGCGCCACGACATCAGGATGCGCGATCATGGCGCCGCAGCGTGCACCGGCCAGCGCGTAGGCCTTTGACAGCGTGCGCAGCAGCACCAGTCCCGGCAGCTCCTCGAGCCGGTTCACCAGCGAGGGCGCTTCGGCGAATTCCACATAGGCCTCATCGACGACGAGCAGAGCGCGGCCTTCAAGGTCGCGCGCCAGGGCCGCGATCGCCTCGGCGTCGAACCGGTTGCCGGTCGGATTGTTCGGGGAACACAGGAACACCAGTTTGACCTTATCCGTGCACTGCGCGCGCAGCGCGGCAAAGTCGCACTGGTAGCCCGACTCGCGCTGAAGGGGCGCGGTGAGCACTTCCGCGCCCTGCACGCGTGCGGCCACCCCATACATGCCGAAGGTAGGAGGGCAGATGAGAATCGCATCCTGGCCCGCGCGGCAGTAGCTGCGCACCAGCAGATCGATGGCCTCATCGCTGCCGCGGCTGGCCAGCAGGCATTGCGGTGGCACACCGTAGAAGCGCGCCAGCGCGGCGGTCAGTTCATGCGGGTGCGGTTCGGGATAGCGGTTAAGGCCTGCCTGCGAGCGATCACTCGGCTGTCGCCAGGGCAACTCGTTAGCGTGCAGTCGCACCAGGCCCGGTTCCCAGACCGCGTGTTCGTAGGCCTTGAGAGTCTGGATCTCCGGTCGCGCCAACTCGGTCAGCCAGCTCATGCGGCAGCCTCGCGCCGCAGCGCTTCGAGGCGCAGATCCACCGCGGCCGCATGCGCATCCAGCCCTTCGAGCCGCGCCAGCGTGGCCGCCGTGGGGCCGAGTGCGCGCAGTCCGTCGGCCGAGAGTTCCTGCACGGTCATGCGCCGTGTGAAATCCGTGACTGAGAGTCCGCTGTAGCTGCGCGCATGACCGTAGGTGGGCAGCACGTGATTGGTGCCGGAGCAGTAATCGCCCATCGGTTCGGGCGACCAGTCGCCCAGGAACACCGAGCCCGCGTTATGAACCTGCTCGAGCAGTGTGCGCGGCGCACGCGTCTGGATGATGAGGTGCTCGGGCGCATAGGCCTCACTGATGCTGATGGCCATCCCAAGGTCCGGCACGATCAGGATGCGCGAGGCTGCAATGGACTGTTCGAGGATCGAGCCGCGGCTGCGCGCGGGCAGTTGCGCCGCCACCTCCGTGGCCACCTGTTGCGCCAGCGCGCGCGAGGTGGTCACCAGGATGGCCTGTGAGCGTGGATCGTGTTCGGCCTGTGCCAGCAGGTCTGACGCGACGAAATCGGCGCGCGCGCTGTCATCGGCAATGACCAGCACCTCGGAAGGGCCTGCCGGCATGTCGAGTGCGGCGCCGGCCGGATCAGCCGCGACCAATTGTTTAGCGGCCGTCACCCAGGCGTTGCCGGGGCCGAAGATCTTGTCGACCTTCGGCACGCTGGCCGTCCCGTAGGCGAGCGCGGCGATCGCCTGCGCGCCACCGACTTTGTACACCTGCCCGATACCGCACAGTTCGGCGGCTACCAGCACCGCGGCGTTGGCGGCGCCATCGCGCTGCGGCGGTGTGCACAGCACGCGGCGGCTGCAGCCGGCAATGCGCGCCGGGATGGCCAGCATGAGAACCGTGGAGGGCAGTGGGGCGGAACCGGCCGGCACATACAGTCCGACCGCGCCGATCGGGCGGATCAGCCGCTCGCACCGAACGCCGGGCTGTACCTCGATCGCAACCGCGCTGGGTTGCGTGGCGCGATGGAAAGTATCGATGTTGGCGATGGCGCGCTCCAGCGCGGCGATGTCGGCTGCCGCCAGCGCGACGCGGGCCGCGGCAAATTCCGCGCTCGACACCTCCAGGCTGCTCAACTCGACGCCATCGAACTCGCGCGCATAACGCAGCAGCGCAGCGTCGCCGCCTGTGCGTACGTCATCGATGATGGCGCGGGCCTCGGCCAGCGTCTGCGCCGCGAGCCCGGCCGCGGGGCGTGCCAGCGCGTTCGCGCGTTGCTGCAAGCTCAGGGACTGCCAGTCGAGAATCTGCATGCAATATCCTCAGGCCAGCATCTTCTCGACCGGCAACACCAGCAGTGCGCTGGCGCCGGCTTTTTTAAGGCTCTCAAGTGTTTCCCAGAACACGGTTTCGCGACACACCGCGTGCACGGCGACGCGGTCGGGCGAGCCCTCGAGCGGGATGATGGTCGGGGATTCGCTGCCGGGCAGCAGCTTGCGGATGGCGGGCAGGGCAGATCGCGGCGCATGCAGCATGATGTACTTGCTTTCCCGCACCTGCTCGACGCCCTCGATCCGCAGCAGCAGCCGCTCGACCCATTCGTTCTTCTCCGGCGCGAGCGCGATCGGGGTGCGGATCAGTACCGCGTGACTCTCGAGCACGGTTTCCACTTCGCGCAGGTGATTGGCCTGCAGCGTCGAGCCCGTGGAGACCAGGTCGCACACCAGGTCCGCGCGGCCCAGTCTCGGGGCGATTTCGACCGCGCCGGAGAGCGTGACGATGTCGGCCGCGATGCCATGCTGCTCGAGAAAACGGCCCAGCAGAAACGGATAGGTGGTGGCGATGCGCTTGCCCTGCAGCGAGCCGATGCCGCCGTAGTCATATTCGATGGGCACCGCGAGGCTGAGGCGACAGCGCCCGAAGTCGAGCGTACGCAGCGACTGAAACCGGGCAGGCGTGCCGCGCGCGGCCAGTTCCAGCCGCTTCTCCTCGATCACGTTCAGGCCGACCAGCCCCAGGTCGCAGACATCCTCCTGCACCAGATCCGGGATGTCATCGTCGCGCACGAACAGCACATCGAGCGGCATGTTCTCGCCAAATCCCATCAGCTGGTCCTTGCCGCGCGAGAGCTTCAGCCCGCAGCGCGTCAGCATTTCGACCGACGGCTCGGTCAGGCGCCCGGATTTTTGTATCGCGAGCTTGATGCGCGCGGGTGGGTCGACAGGTCTATCCATGCGGTGCTCCGTCCAGGCGCTGTGCGGCGAGGGCATAGCCGCCGTTGCCTGCCGCCAGGTAGCGCGCCACGCGGCCAATGGTGGTGATACTGACCGCGGTCTGGCGATGAATTTCCCGGTAGGGCATCCCGCGGCGCAGGCATTCAACCACAGCCCAGCGATCCGCCATGGCCTGAAGTTCAGCCGGGGTGCACAGATCGCGCAGGAAAGCGCGGCACTCCTCCACGCTGCGCAAGGATGCGATGGCCGCGAACAGGTTGCGCTCGGCGAGCGCTTCCTGCCGCGCGGACAGGAGCCGATGGGATTTCATGGGGTTAGCCCCGCAGCTTGATCGAATGTAATAGTGTATTAGCACACTAGTGCATTCGAGCACGCGTTGCAAGTGCACCGTCCGCGGGCTAAACTTTCGGCACTCATCGAGACCGGCTGAGGGAAAGGCCCTTAGACGCCGGGGCAACCGTCGGAATTCCGAAATGGTGCCAACTCCTGCGGTAACCGACCCTTCGGGGCTGGGCCGATAGATGAGGGTTCGTCCTGACTTAGCTGTCATGACGCCGGTCCGCAGGAGTGCCGAGATGATGCGCAACAGGCACTGCGGAGTACGGTTTGAACGTCGTTACCAGGATTTCCACCGACGCCCATAGCACGAGCGCGGCCGCGTCAGCGTCCGTCGAACAGGGCGTGTGGAGTTGGCCGGGTCCATTTCCGCTGCATCACGGCGGCAGCCTGCCGCAGGTCCGGATCGGTTGGCGGCTGGCCGGTGCCGCTGATGCGCCCGTGGTCGCGGCCCTCGGTGGCATCTCGGCGCATCGGCGCGTGTTCGATACCCAGTCGGCAGGCGAGGGCTGGTGGTCCGAGGCGGTGGGCCCCGGCCGCGCGCTCGACAGTACGCGGCTGCGCATACTCGGGATCGATTACCTCGGCGCCAGCGGCGAATCGACCGGGCCGGCTGGTGGCGGTGCGTTTCCAAGCCTTTCCAGCTACGACCAGGCCGAGGCGCTGCGCGGCCTGATGCGGCATTTGGGCCTGGAACGCCTGCACGCCATTGTCGGCGCGTCCTACGGTGGCATGGTCGCGCTGGCGTTTGCCGAGCGCTACCCGCAGAGCGCGCAGCAGCTGCTGGTGCTGAGTGCGTCGGATCGCACGCACCCGATGGCGACCGCCTGGCGCAGCGTGCAGCGGCGCATCGTGCGGTTCGCGCTTTCGACCGGCAATCCGGCCGAAGGCTTGCAGCTGGCCCGGGCACTCGCGATGGCGACCTATCGCAGCCCGCAGGAATTCGCTGCCCGCTTCGCATTCGCGCCGACAGAGAATGACGGGCGTTTCGTATTCCCGGTGGAGCAATACCTCATGGCGCGGGGGCGCGACTATGCGGCGCGGTATTTGCCCGAATCGTTCCTGTGCCTGTCGGAGTCGATCGACCTGCACGCGGTGGACGCGAGTCGCATCACGGTGCCGGTGACGCTGGTGGCGGTGCGCGAGGATCAGCTGGTGCCGCTGGGCGATATGCAGGCACTGGCCGGCCGCCTGCCGCACGCCCGCCTGCACGAGATGTCTTCCCTCTTCGGTCATGACGCCTTCCTCAAAGAGGCGGCGCAGCTGAGATCCCTGTTCGAATGTCTGTATGGAGAGCCTGAGTGAGCGAGTTCGACGATCCGATCACGCGCGCGGTGCGCGCCGGCCTGGAGTGCGATGACAGGACCGGTGCGGTGGTGCCGCCGATCCACCTGAGCGCGACCTATGCCTTCCGCGGCTACGGCGACAAGCGTGCCTACGACTATTCACGTTCCGGTAACCCCACGCGCGATCTGCTCGGCAATGCGCTGGCCGACCTGGAAGGCGGCGCGGGCGCAGTGATCACCGCTTCGGGCATGGGCGCCGTTACGCTGTGCCTGCAGGTACTGCCGGCGCGCTCGCGCGTACTGGCGCCGCACGATTGCTATGGCGGCAGCTACCGATTGTTCGATGCGCTGCATCGGCGCGGCGACATCGAAGTCGAATTTGTCGATTTTGGCAATGCCGGTGCGGTCAGCGCCGCGCTGGCCAGGCCGGCGGCAATGCTCTGGATCGAAACCCCCAGCAACCCGTTGCTGCGGCTGACGGATATCGCCGCCATGGCGCGGCTTGGCCATGCTGCCGGCGCGCTGGTGGTGGTCGACAATACCTTCCTGTCGCCGGCCTGGCAGCAGCCGATCCGCCTCGGCGCCGATGTGGTGGTTCATTCGACCACCAAGTACATCAACGGCCACAGCGATATCGTCGGCGGCGCGGTGATTGCCGCGCGACCCGAACTGCATCAGTCGCTGTGCTGGTGGGCCAACTGCCTGGGGCTGACCGGCTCGCCCTTCGACAGCTACATGACGCTGCGCGGCCTGCGCACGCTGCATGCGCGGCTTGACGTGCACGGCCGCAATGCCCAGCTGCTGGCGGACTGGCTGGTGCAGCAGCCGCAGGTCGAGCGCGTGTACTACCCGGGGTTGCCCACGCACCCGGGGCACGAACTGGCGCGGCGCCAGCAATCCGGCTTCGGCGCCATTGTCACCTTCGAGCTGGCGGGCGGCATTCCGGCGGTCAAGGCCTTCGTCGACGGGCTGCATTGCTTCTCGCTGGCCGAGTCCCTCGGCGGCGTCGAGAGCCTGATCGCGCATCCGGCTTCGATGACACATGCGGCCATGAATGAAACCGCGCGCCGTGCGGCGGGACTAACGGATGGACTGCTGCGCCTCTCGGTGGGCATCGAGGCATTCGAGGATCTGCGCGCGGACCTGGCGTCGGCGTTGCAGCGCGTCGCGAGTTCGCAGGCGGCCTGAGTGCTCGGGGTCAACCGTGGCGCGAGGGCAGCCGTTAGGAGTCATGAGCCACTGAGACGATAAGGAGTGCGGGCCATGTCGATTCGAAGCGTGATGGCAGCCGCGGCCCTGGCGGGGTCACTGGCCGGCACGGCATGGGCCGGACCCGAGCCCGAGCCTGGGGTCTGGCAGGAGCATCAGGTCGAACTGGCCTACATGGGCTTTACCTCGCACTACTCCTGTGACGGCCTGCAGTCGAAGCTCGAAGTGCTGCTGCGCCAGCTGGGCGCGCGGGCGGACGCGAAGGTCAGCGCCTTCGGTTGTGATCGCGGCTTTGGCACGCCGAGCCGATTTCCGCGCGCCACGATGAAGTTCGCCACGCTGCAGCCGGCCGACGCCGGCACTGGCACGGCAGACACCACCCCGGCCGCCACCGTGGCGGGGGTCTGGCGCGCGGTGCAGTTGGCGCCGCATCGCCCCTTTACTCTCGAGGATGGCGACTGCGAGCTCATGGAGCAGTTTCGCGACAAGGTGCTGCCGCTGTTCGCGACCCGCGATCAGCAGCTCCAGCTGACCTGTGTGCCGCACGAGGACGTCGGGCCCTTCAGCCTGCAGATGCAGGTATTCGCGCCACCCCTGGCACCCGGATCAAAGTAGGTTTTCCCACAGCCGCCAGAAACGCTCGCGTACCCGCTGCGAGAACGGGCGCTGGTTCCAGCTCTGGGCGTCGATGCGCTTTGCGTGTGACACGCCCTCTTCGAAGTAACTCTCAAGCTCATCGCCGGTGCGGTTGCCGATCACCACCGCGTCGATCTCATCGTTGAACAGCACGCTGCGATGATCGAAATTCGAAGACCCGACGATCGACCAGACCCCGTCCGCCACCACGGTCTTGGAGTGCAGGATCCCGTCCTGGCGCTCATAGATCTGGCAGCCCGCGCGCAGCAGCGCGCTGTAATGCGAGCGCTGCACGGCCAGCGCCGGGGATGAGTCGCTGTGCGAGGGCAACAGCAGGCGCACGTGCACGCCGCGCCGCGCGGCCCGCAGCAGCGCGCGGCTTTCCTGGTGAGTGGGAGCGAAGTAGGCGGCGGTGACATCGATGCGCGATTCGGTACTGCGGATCGCCGATAGCAGGGTCGCGTAGTAGCGCGGCGAGAGGCGCTGGCCCGCCTGGCTGCCGATGATGCGCACCACCTGATCGCCCTGCGCCGCCGCGCTGTCGCTTTTGACGTCTGCGACCAGCGCCGCGGGATCTCCGCCCTGCTGCTGCCAGTGCTGCTCGAACAGTCGCTTCAGGTCGCCGACCGCGGGTCCGGCAATTTCAAGGTCGGTGTCGTGCCAGGGTTCATGAGCCGGGACGGCCTTGCCCGCTTCCCCGTGATCGCCGGTGCCGCCGAGCGATCCACTTTCATAATCGGCGCTCAGGTTCACGCCGCCGATGATCGCCACGCGCCCATCGGCCAGCAGCAGCTTACGATGGTCGCGATCGTTGACGGCAAAATGCCTGGTCAGCGGATTGAGTGGGTTGAAGGGTTGCACCGGAATGCCGGCCTGGGTCAGCCGATCGAAGAATGCCCCCGGTGTCGAGAGCGAGCCCAGGCTGTCGTAAATGATCACGATGTGTACGCCGTCGCGCGCGCGGGCCAGCAGCAGGTCGCTGAGCTGCTCGCCGTTGTGCTGCACCTCCTCGAAGATGTAGTACTCCAGGTAAAGGTATTGCCTGGCGGCGTGTATCGCTGCAAACAGCGCCGCAAAAGTGTCCGGGCCGTCGCGCAGGATGGTTACCTGATTGCCGCTGGACAGCGGCGCGCCCGCCACCAGCTGCTCCACCGAGAGGTGGCGCTCCAGCGCCCCGGCGTCCGGGGCCTGGGCGGCCAGGCGTTTGATGAGTGCGTTGGTCTGGCGCTGCGAGAGCGGGCCGCGCGGCCCGGTGACCGCGATCGGGGCAGCCGAGCCGGTCGCGGCCGGTTCGGGCATGGTGGGGACCTGCGCGCAACCGCTGATTCCCGCGGCCAGCCCCGCGGCCAACGCTGCGACCAGCGCCAGCCGGAGGCGGCGGGGCGCACCAGGATTCGATTGCCGATTTAGCGTCATCGTTGCCAATTCGTTTACAGCACGCGGCGGCCACGCCATTATCCGTGGAATTGGGAAGGGATGGAGGCGGGCTCGGCTTGCGCGTATATGCCTGATTCAGTGGGAGCGGGGGGGCAACCGGCTCCGCATCCGACATTGCGCCTGGTGATCGGCGAGAACAACGCTGACCTGGCGACGACGCTGACGATGCTGTTCGATGCCGAGCCGGGCATCCACTGTGTCGCGGTTGCGGCTTCGGGGGCCGCGGTCCTGGCAGCGCTCGAAGCGCATTCTCCCAACGGTTTCGTGCTGGACCTGTCGCTCGATGACGGCTCCAGCCTGCCGCTGATCGCGACGCTGCGGAAGCGCTCACCGCGCGCCGTGATCGTGGTACACACCGGATACAGCAGCGATGAGCTCGAGGGGCGTTGCCTGCAATCGGGCGCCGATGAGGTGGTTTTGAAGACCGGCGACATCGACGCGCTGACCACCGCGCTGCGGCGTGCTGCCGTGAATCGCGCCAACGGTTGAATTTGCTGGACCTTCGGCACTAGAATCACGCCGCCGGTGGACGGCGCGGGCCTGGTCCGCGTTCCGTAAAGCCGCAGGAACTGCGGCCAAGTGCTTGATTATGAAGCCCCACATGGGGCTTTTATTTTTTGCGTCACGGATCCGGACGGTCGGGCACTGATATGACGGCGCTGGTACGCGAGAAGCTGATGACGCTCAGCGAGCCGTTGCTCGAGGGTCTCGGCTATGAACTTGTCGACCTGGAGTACGCGCCAGGACGCGCGCACGCCCTGGTGCGGGTGTTTATCGATCAGCCGCAGGGAGTGGGAGTCGACGATTGCGAACGCGTGAGCCATGAGTTGGCGGCGCTGTTCGATGTCGAGGATCCGGTACCGAAGGCGTACACGCTGGAGGTGTCCTCGCCGGGGCTGGATCGCGTGCTGCGGACGGCGGCGCATTTTCAGCGCTTCGTCGGAGAACGTGTGTGGGTGGAGTTGAAGATCGCTCGGGACGGGAGGCGGCGCTACACTGGCCGGCTCGAGACCGTCGGCCCGGACGGCATTGATTTGAGCGTGGATGGCGCCATCGTACCGGTGAGATTCAGTGAGATAGAGCGTGCGCGGCTAGCGCCGCAGTGGTCCTGACGGGACCCACAGGAGCTTGGTGAACATGAATAAAGAGATTCTGATGGTCGTCGATGCCGTCTCTAACGAGAAGGGCGTCGATAAGGAGATCATCTTTGAAGCGCTGGAGGCAGCGCTGGCGTCGGCTACCCGCAAGAAGCACGGCGAGGATTGGGACGTGCGCGTCGCCATCAATCGCAAGACCGGGGACTATGAGACCTTCCGTCGCTGGAAGGTGTTCGCGGACGACTCCAAGGATCTCGAGAATCCTTCGGCCGAGCTGCGCATGGACGATGCGCGTGATCTCTCCGCCGATGCGGAGCCGGGCGGCTTCGTCGAGGAGCCGATGGAATCGGTGGCCTTCGGCCGTATCGCCGCGCAGCAGGCCAAGCAGGTCATCGTGCAGAAGGTGCGCGAGGCCGAGCGCGCGCAGGTGGTCGATGCCTACAAGGATCGCGTCAATACGCTGGTCAATGGCGTGGTCAAGCGCATCGACCGCAATGGCATCTATGTCGACCTCGGCAGCAACGCCGAAGGGTTCGTGCCGCGTACCGATATGATTCCGCGCGAACAGCTCAAGCCGCAGGATCGCGTCAAGGCTTACCTGCGCGAAGTGCGCGCCGAACTGCGCGGGCCGCAGCTGTTCCTGACGCGTACGGCGCCGGAGTTCCTGATCGAGCTGTTCAAGCTCGAGGTGCCCGAGGTGGGCCAGGGCCTGATCCAGATACTCGGCGCGGCGCGCGATTCGGGCGTGCGCGCCAAGATTGCGGTGCGCAGCCAGGATCCGCGCATCGATCCGGTCGGTGCCTGCGTGGGCATGCGCGGTTCGCGCGTGCAGGCAGTGTCCAACGAGATCGCCGGCGAGCGCGTCGACATTATTCCCTACGACGAGAACCCCGCGCAGTTCGTCATCAATGCCATGTCACCTGCCGAAGTGCAGTCGATCGTGGTGGATGAGGATTCGCACAGCATGGATATCGCCGTGGCGGAGGAGAAGCTGTCGCAGGCCATCGGCCGCGGCGGTCAGAACATCCGCCTGGCCAGCCAGCTCACGGGCTGGGAACTCAATGTCATGACCGAGTCGGATGCCGAGGCCAAGAGCGAGACCGAGGCCCGGGCCCTGGTGGAAACCTTCATGAAGCAGCTCGACGTCGATGAGAACGTCGCCAGCATCCTGGTGCAGGAAGGCTTCTCCACGGTCGAGGAAGTGGCCTATGTGCCGCAGGCCGAGCTGGCGGGCATCGAGGAGTTCGACGAGGACATCGTCAAGGAACTGCGCAATCGCGCGCGCGACGTGCTGCTGACGCAGGCGATCGTGAGCGAGGAATCGCTCGATGCGTCGATGCCGGCGGACGATCTGCTGACCCTCGATGGCATGCGGCCGGATCTCGCCCTGGCGCTCGCGCGGCGCGGCGTGCGCACTCGCGATGAACTCGCCGAGCAGGCGATCGACGATATATCGGACATCGACGGACTGTCGTCCGAAGAAGCCGGCGCCCTCATCATGAAGGCGCGCGCGCATTGGTTCGAGGCGCAGCACTGAGGTGCCAGCGGCGAGGCAAGTACGGCGCACGGCGCTAAGGTAAGTACACACATGGCTGATGTAACGATCGCTCAATTCGCGGATGTCCTGAAGGTCTCGGTGGACCGCCTGATTGCACAGCTCGACCAGGCTGGCATCACGGTGTCGAGCCCGGAAGACATGATCAGCGAGGAGGCCAAGCTCGAGCTGCTCACGCACCTGCGTCGCAGCCACGGCCATGGCAGCGAGGGTTCCGCCCCGAGCCGCATCACGCTGCGGCGCAAGACCCAAAGCGAGCTCAAGCTCGCCAGCAACCAGGGCCGCGCGCGCACGGTCAATGTCGAGGTGCGGCAGAAGCGCACTTACATCAAGCGCGATGTGCTCGAAGGGCAGGCGCGTGCCCAGCAGGAGCAGATCGACGCGCAGAAGCGCGAGGCCGAGGAGGCCCAGCGCGCACAGAGTGAGAAGGCGGAGGCCGAGCGGCGCGAACGCGAGCGGCTCGAGACCGAGAATCGCCGTCGCGTCGAAGAGGAGCAGGCGCGCAAGAAGGCGCAGGAGGAGGCGCGGCGCGTCGCCGAGCAGCGCGCTGCGGAAGAGGCCGAGCGCGAGCGCACCCGCCGTGCCGCCGAGCCGGCGCGCGATGCCCGTGACGCGCACCCGGCGCCCGCACACGCCCACCCGCCGCACGGCGCGCATGCCGTGCACCCGGCACCCGCCGCCCGCGAAGAGCAGGATGACAAGCGCACGCGCTACGGTCGTGTCGAGCTGCACATCGCCGGCGATGTCAGCGCGCGGCACAAGAAAAAGAAACGCCTCAAGGCGCGGCCGACCACTTCCAGTTCCGAGGCCAAGCATGGCTTCGAGATGCCCACGGCACCGGTCAAGCGCGAGGTCGCGCTCGGCGAGACCATCACTGTGGCCGAGCTGGCGCAGCGCATGGCGATCAAGGCCACGGAGGTCATCAAGGTCCTGATGAATCTTGGCGTCATGGCGACCATCAATCAGCCCATCGAGCGGGATACCGCGGTGCTGGTGGTGGAGGAGCTGGGCCATAGCGCCAAGCTGCTGAAGGAAAACCAGATCGAAGAAGGCTTGCAGGGTGTCGATGGTGCCGAACTGTCCGAGGTGCGCCCGCCGGTGGTGACCGTCATGGGTCACGTCGACCACGGCAAGACCTCGCTGCTCGATTACATCCGCACCGCCAAGGTCGCGGCCGGCGAGGCCGGTGGCATCACGCAGCACATCGGCGCCTATCACGTCGAGACCCCGCGCGGATCGATCACCTTTCTCGATACTCCGGGCCATGCGGCCTTCACCGCCATGCGCGCCCGCGGCGCCCGCGCCACCGACGTGGTGGTGCTGGTGGTGGCGGCGGACGACGGCGTCATGCCGCAGACCATCGAGGCGATCCAGCACGCGCGCGCGGCCAATGTGCCGATCGTGGTCGCGGTCAACAAGATCGACAAATCCGACGCCGATCCGGATCGCGTGCGCACCGAGCTCGCCAAGCAGGGTGTGAATCCGGAGGAATGGGGCGGCCAGGACATATTCGTGCAGGTGTCGGCGCGTACCGGCCAGGGCATCGATGCGCTGCTCGAGGCCATCCTGCTGCAGGCCGAAGTACTCGAACTGAAGGCACCGCGCGGCGGTCTCGCCTCGGGCGTGGTGATCGAGGCCAGCATGGAGAAGGGCCGGGGTGCGGTCGTGACCGCGCTGGTCAAACGCGGCACGCTGCGCGCCGGGGATGCCATTCTCGCCGGCTCGGAGTTCGGGCGCGTGCGCGCGATGTTCGATGAGAACGGCCAGCCGATTTCCGAGGCATTGCCGTCGATGCCGGTGGTGGTGCTGGGACTCTCCGGTGCCCCCAACGCGGGCGATGAACTGCTGGCGGTGGAGAACGAACGCAAGGCCCGCGAGGTTGCGCTCTACCGGCAGGGCAAATTCCGCGATGTGAAGCTCGCCCGCGCGGCGACGCGTGCCGAGGATGTGTTCTCGCAGATGGGCGAGGTCAAGGCCGGCATCATCGCGGTGCTGATCAAGACCGACGTGCAGGGCAGTGCCGAGGCCCTGAGCGATGCGCTCAACAAGCTCTCGACCGACGAGGTGCAGGTGCGCGTGATCGCCAGCGGCGTGGGCGGCATCACCGCCTCGGACATCCAGCTGGCGGCTGCCTCGAAAGCCTTCGTGATCGGTTTCAACGTGCGCGCCGATGCGGCCGCGCGCGAGACCATGAAGGAATTCGGCGTCGAAGTGCGCTACTACAGCATCATTTACGAAGCCATCGATGACGTGAAGCAGAAGATGAGCGGCCTGCTGGCGCCCGAGATCAAAGAGCAGATCCTCGGCGTGGCGCAGGTGCGCGAAGTGTTCCGTTCCAGCAAGTTCGGCGTGGTGGCGGGCTGCCTGGTGACCGAAGGTGCGGTCAAGCGCAATAACCCGATCCGGGTGCTGCGCGAGAACGTCGTGATCTTCGAGGGCGCACTGGAATCGCTGCGGCGCTTCAAGGATGACGTCAATGAAGTCCGCGCCGGCACCGAGTGCGGCATCGGCGTCAAGAACTACCAGGACGTGCGCGTCAACGATCAGATCGAGTGCTTCTCGCGCGTGGAAGTTTCGCGCACGATCCAGTGAGCAACGCCCGCGGCGCGCGCATCGCAGCGCAGATGCAGCGCTCGCTGGCGGCGCTGCTGCGGCGGGGCGTCAAGGATCCGCGGGTTGGCAACGTCACGATCACGGCGGTCGATCTGTCCGCCGATCGCTCGGTGGCACGCGTGCATTTCCTGCCCTTTGCAGGCGGCCATCCGGCCGATGAGGTACTGGCGGGACTGCGCAGCGCCTCGGGTTTTCTGCGCGGGGAGGTCGGGCGCGAGCTGAAGCTGCGGCATGCGCCGCGGCTGGAATTCGAGGTCGACACCAACATCGAACAGGCCGCGCACCTGACGCAGCTGATCGACCGCGCCGTCAGTTCCGATCGCGCCCGCGAACCGGCCGACGACGACGAGTCGTGACGCGCCCGCCGGCGGGCCTGCTGCTGCTCGACAAACCGGTAGGACTGTCCTCGAATGCGGCCCTGCAGCGGGTGCGGCGGCTGGGCGACGGCATCAAGGCCGGGCACTGCGGCAGCCTCGATCCGCTGGCCAGCGGCATGCTGCCCATCTGCCTGGGGGAAGCCACGCGGCTGGCCGGTGAGCTGCTCGCGGGCCGCAAGGCTTACCGCTTCGTGCTGAAGCTCGGCGAGCGCACCGCCACGGGGGATGCCGAGGGC